>QQVE01000054.1 GCA_003389325.1 Planctomycetota bacterium | reverse complement strand
GTGGCGCTCTCGGGCACCTCCCCCCCGACCCCCGCAACCCGTACAAGGTGCTCTTCGAGTGCCTTTCATCGGCCCGGCCATCCGTCCCCCCTCGGTGGCCGGGCCGATTTTTTCTGGAAGCGCGCAGCGACGTTTGAGGGAGGCCGAATGGGTCTAAGTGCTTCCCATCCAGCACCTTGACACCTCGCCAGCAAACCGATATCTTTACCGGATTGCGGATGAGTGTAAGTTGTGTTGCGAAAACGATTTTGGGTTTTCGCCGCCTGCCGAAGCGGTGGTCCGTCGCTTGCGGCGGCGTGGGCGGTATTCCCTAAGCACGGCGGAACATGGCGGGTGTCATCCTCGAGAACGTGTCGAGGGCTTACCCGGGTGGTGTTCTGGCGGTGGACGGGGTGGATTTGGAGGTGTTCGACCGGGAGTTCCTGGTGCTCGTTGGGCCCAGCGGCTGCGGAAAAACCACGACCTTGCGGCTGATTGCCGGGCTCGAGGGGCTCGACGGCGGCACGATAACTATCGGCTCGCGCAGGGTCAACGATGTCGCTGCCAAGGACAGGGACATCGCCATGGTTTTTCAAAGCTACGCCTTGTATCCGCACATGACCGTGTATCGGAACTTGGCGTTTGGCTTGGAGTTGCGGGAGGGCGTTGACCGGTGGGGGCGACTAGTGGGCTGGATCTTGCCCCGGCGAAACGCCCGGCTTAAGGCCAGGCGGGCAGCGATTGCCGATCGAGTGGCCGAAGCGGCTCGCGTGCTGGGCATCGAGGATCTGCTCGAGCGGTATCCGCGGCAGTTGTCCGGAGGACAGCGGCAGCGGGTCGCCTTAGGGCGCGCGATCGTACGCCAGCCGGCTGTGTTCCTGTTCGACGAGCCTTTGTCGAACCTGGACGCGAAGCTTCGAGTGGAAATGCGGCGAGAGCTGAAACAACTGCACCAGCGGCTCGCCACCACAATGGTTTACGTGACGCACGATCAGATCGAAGCCTTGACGTTGGGCGAGCGGATCGTGGTGATGAACGAGGGAAAGATACAGCAGGTCGGCCCGCCGATGAGCGTATACAACTGGCCGGCGAATCGGTTTGTGGCGGGGTTTATCGGGACGCCCGCGATGAACTTTGTCGATGGAGAAATCGTTCAAACAACGGGACTTCATTTTCGGCGGGACAACTGGTCGGTGCCCGTGACCCGTCCATTGAAGGTTGATATCTCGAAACGGAACGCCGTATTGGGCGTCCGGCCAGAGGATGTGCGGCCCGTGCCGGCTGGCAACGAGGCCCAGCCTCAGGCCGTCGTGGAATTGGTCGAAATGTTGGGCGACGCGACGGTCGCCACATTGCGGCTGGATGATACAAATTGCGAGAGGAAAAATACTTACGCATCGCACACCGGTGCCGCGACTCGCGTAATAAGCAAGACGGAGCCGCGCGGCGACCTGCGGCCCGGAATGCGAGTCGGAGCCGACTTGCGATCCGATCGGGTGCACGTTTTCGACCCAGTGACTGGCGACAATTGGGTGCGACCTGACGTTGCCCTCGCTTGAGGCGATGGCTAGGAGTTGATGGGAAGGAGAGGACCAAACGTTGTCCATTCGGAGAAAAACCGCCTAAACACGTTGTTCTGAACAATCCGGCGAGGGAGAGCCCTGCCAGGCCAGTCGTTTCCCCGGGGACAGGCGGATGACCCCCACAAGACGGCGAGCGACGCGAGGCACGGCTCTGCCCGACAATTCGAGCTTCACGAGGGATCAAAACCATGAACGCCAACGAAATCCTGCGGATCGTCGATGCCATTCACCGCGACAAGAACGTGGAGAAGGAGATCGTTTTCTGCGCCATCGAGGCCGCGCTCGTTTCGGCTGCCAAGAAACAGTACGGCGAAGAAGAGGATATCGTCGTGCACATCGATCGGCAGGACGGTTCCATTAGCGGCACGCACAATGGAGTGCCGCTCGACCCGGAAGAGACCGTCGGCCGAATTGGCGCTCAAACTGCCAAGCAGGTAATGATCCAGAAGATCCGTGAGGCCGAACGCGACTCGCTGTACGACGAATACCACGAGTTGATCGGCCAGATGATCACCGGGGTCGTGCAGCGCTATGAGGGAGGGGCGGCCACGGTATCGTTGAGCAACGTTGAAGCGATTCTGCCACGTAGCGAGCAGATCCCCGGCGAGACGCACCACCCCAACGAACGCGTCCGGACCACTGTTTTCGAAGTGCGTAAGGCCGGCAGCCGCGTGAAGGTGATTTTGAGCCGCACGCGGCCGCAGCTCGTCCAGCGGCTCTTCGAGCAGGAAATTCCTGAGATCGCCGACGGCGTGATTGAAATTCGCGCCATGGCACGCGAGCCCGGCTACCGCAGCAAGGTGGCGGTGAGCAGCTCCGACCAGCGCGTCGATTGCGTGGGCGCTTGCGTCGGCGTACGCGGCAACCGAATCAAGAACATCGTCGACGAATTGGCCGGCGAACGCATCGACATCGTTCGCTGGAGCGACGACCTGCAGGTGCTGATCCCC
The DNA here is from genome assembly GCA_003389325.1 of Planctomycetota bacterium. Classification (GTDB taxonomy): domain Bacteria; phylum Planctomycetota; class Planctomycetia; order Pirellulales; family PALSA-1355; genus LB-PLM-3. Next base: position 192,640 of record QQVE01000054.1, on the reverse strand, counting down.
AATGCCTTGCAACCGGCAGAGGTCGAGGAAGTGATTCTCTGCCAGATGCTGGGCCGGGCCATCGTGCTGGTGCGCGAAGACCAGCTTTCGCTGGCCATCGGGCGCCGCGGTCAGAACGTGCGGCTGGCCAGCAAGCTGTGCGGCTGGGATATCGAAATCATGACCCGCGAGGAGCTCGACGAATCCATCGAGCGGGCCGTGGTGGGATTCTCATCGCTCGAGGGTGTCGAGGAGAGTTTGAGCGAAAAGCTGGTTGGTGAGGGTTTCCTTTCGTACGACGACCTGTCTATCATCGAGCCCGATGCCCTGATGGAAATGGGCGAGCTGACCGAGGAGCAGGCCGGCGTCATCGTCGAGCAGGCCGAGGCCAAGGCTCAGGAGGCCGAGGAAGCCGCGGCGCTCGAGCGCCGTCGCCAACGGGAGTTGGACCGCATCGAGGCCGAGACGGCCGCGGCCCAGGCAGCGGCGGAAGCCGAGGCCGGCGAAAAAGAGGCCGGCAAGGCAGAGTCCGAGGCCGTGTCGACGAGCGAATCCGCTCAGGCGGCCACGGCCTCCGATGCCACCGCGTCCGAGGGTGCACCCGCTGAGGGAGCGGAGGCCAGCTCCGAGGAACCGGCGGCTTCGGAAAGGGTTGCTGCGGCTGCCGGCGAAGAAAGCGAGTCCCAGGAAGCGGCAGAGGACTCGACGGCAAGCGAACAAGATGAGAGTGCGGAGGAAAGTGCGTCGAGAGAGGCGGCCGCGTCGCCCCCCTCTTCGACGGACGGATGAAGTCAGAAATAGGGAGACTCGTCCATGAATTAGGGTTATTCTTTTGTGTCGCGCCGCCATCGTGGTGGCCTCGACACGACCGAGGAGGGCGCAAACTTGCCCGTTCGTATTTACGCATTAGCCAAAGAACTGAAGCTCGATAGCAAAGTCCTGGTCGAGATCTGTACCAATGCGGGAGTAACCGGCAAGGGCTCCGCGCTGGCCAGCCTCACCGACGAGGAAGTCGAGAAGGTCAAGGCCTTCATTGCCGGGGGCGGCCAAAGCGGCAAGGCTCCCGCGGCCAAGGCGCGCCCGAGCGCGGGCGCCACCGCCGACACGACGCCCGAAGTGGTGCGCCGTGAGGACTACATCGCGCCGGGCGGTACGGCGCCGGATAAGGTGCCGGTCTTGCCCGAGCGCAAGAAGAAAAAGCCGGCCGGCGAGGCGCCTCCGGAGAAGCCGACCGCGCCCAAGCCCGCCGTCCCCAAGCCGGCCGCCATTAAGCTGGCGCCGATGCCCGAGGTCGCGCAGCCCGAGCCCGAGCCCGAGCCGGAGGTCGAAGCTCAGAAGCCCGACCTGCGGCTGCCCATGGATTCCATTCGAGCCGCCGGGCGCGGCGGCAGCAAGCCGCTGATCGATCACGTTCGCAAGACCCAGGGCAAGCGTCGCGACACGGGCGACACCGAAGAGCCGCAGAAGCCCACGAGTCCACGAGAGCGGTCGCGCTCCAGACACGGCAGCGGCGGCGACGGCCCCACTCCCCAGCGCGGTCGCCGTGGCGGCAAAGGGACATTCGAAGAGCCGAGCATGCCCGTGGGGCGCGAGCAGCGCCAGCTCAATCGTCGCCGCGCAAGTGAATCGCGCCGCGGTGACGACGACGAGGCTCCACCTCGCCGTCGCTCGTCCTCCCGCACCATTCGCCGCACCGGCGCGAACACGGCCGCCCCGCGCAAGAGCAAGGTCACGCTCGAGTTGCCCTGTACGGTGCGGAGCTTCTCCGAGGCCATCGGCTTGCCCGCTCAGCAGGTGCTGCGGCACTTGCTTGAATTGGGAACGATGGGCAACATCAACTCGGAGATCGAGCCGGAGACGGCAGAACTGCTTGCCGTGGAGTTGGGCGTCGAAGTCGACTTCAAGCACGAGGTGGATCTCGCCGAACAGGCTCTGAACCAGATTCTCGATGAGCCCGACGATCCGGCTTCGCTCGAACCTCGGCCGCCGGTCGTCACGTTCCTGGGTCACGTCGATCACGGAAAGACGTCGCTCTTGGACCGCATTATCGGCACCGATGTCGTCAGCGGCGAAAGCGGCGGCATTACTCAGCACATTCGCGCTTATCAGGTCGACAAGGACGGTCGAAAGGTTTCGTTTGTCGACACGCCGGGCCACGAGGCGTTTACCGAGATGCGCGCCCGCGGTGCCAACGTCACGGACATCGCGGTGCTTGTCGTGGCGGCCGACGACGGCGTGATGCCGCAAACCGAGGAAGCCATCAGCCACGCGAAAGCCGCCGAGGTGCCGATTGTCGTCGCGCTCAACAAGATCGACTTGCCGGGAGCAGACCCCGACCGTATCTACCAGCAACTGGCCGCTGCCGAGTTGTTGCCTACCGAGTGGGGCGGCGACACCGAAGTCATCAAGACCAGCGCCACGGTGGGCACCGGCATCGACGATTTGCTGGAAACGCTGCTCACCTTGGCCGAGCTGCGCGACTATCGCGCCAATCCGAATCGCGCGGCGACCGGCACGTGTCTCGAAGCTGAGCTTCACGAGGGCCGCGGCGTCGTGTCCAAGGTGATTGTCCAGAACGGCACCCTCAAGGTCGGTGACGCGTTGGTGTGCGGGTCGGCCTTTGGCCGCGTGAAGGCCATGTACGATACGCTGCGTGGCCGCAACACGTACGATGAGGTCGGACCTTCGATGCCGGTCAACATGACCGGGCTCGATGTAGCTCCCGACGCGGGCGAGCACTTCTATGTCTTGCCCGACATCGCCACGGCACGCGAGATCGCCGAGGACCGGGCCGGCAAGACGCGCCGCGCCACGCTCGGCGTAACGCCGCAGCACGTCACGCTCGAAAATCTCTTCGACCGGCTGGGCGAAAAAGAAACGCAGACGCTCAATATCATCCTTCGTGCCGATGTACGCGGATCGATCGAGGCGATCCAAAAAGAACTGACCAAGCTCGTGCACCCGGAAGTGAAGATCAAGGTGTTGCAGGCCACTGTCGGCGGCGTCACCGAGGCCGACGTGCATCTGGCCGACGCCTCGGATGCGGTGATCATCGGCTTCAACGTCGTGCCCGACGAGAATGCCCGCGCACTGGCCGATGCCCGGGGCGTGCAAATCCGCCGCTACGAAATCATCTACAAGGTAACCGAAGACCTGAAGGCGGCCTTGGAAGGCATGCTCGAGCCGGAGCAGCGCGAAGTGGATCTTGGGCGGGCGCTGGTGCAGCGAACGTTTTCGATCAGCCGGGTCGGCACGATCGCCGGTTGCCGCGTGCTGGCTGGTGTGGTCCAGCGCAACTGCCGCGTACGGTTGACGCGCGATAGCCGCATCATCGGCGACTATCCCCTCGAATCGCTGCGCCGCGAGAAAGACGACGCCCGCGAGGTGCGCGAAGGACTCGAATGCGGTATCAAGCTTGGAGGCTACAACGATTTGAAGGACGGCGACATTCTCGAGTTCTACAAGGTCGAGGAAGTCGCTCGCACGTTCTAAGCCCCCCTGCCCTTTCGCCGCAATCCAATCGCAATGACTTCACGCCGCGTACTAAAGGCCGCCGAAGCGATTCGCGAGGCCGTCAGCATGGCCATTTTGGTCGAGTTGAAGGACCCCCGCGTGAGCGACGTCACCGTGACCTACGTAGAGGTCTCGCCCGACATGCGGCAGGCCAAGGTGCACGTATCGATCATGGGGGACGAGACCAAGCAGCAACTGGCGCTGCGGGGGCTGGAAAGTGCGGCGGGATTCCTGCAAACCAAGGTAGCCAAGCGAATTGATACCCGTTACACCCCCCGTTTGGCGTTCGTGCTAGACTTGGGGGTAAAGCGTTCGATCGAGATCAGCCAGATACTGCAGGAAGTGCTGCCCCCGACTGCCGACCCCGAGACCAACCCGCCGGCCACCGCACCCGATGACGAGCCTGCGCCTGAATAAGGCTTCGGGCGTGGCGGCACGCGTCCCGCCCCCACATAGTTCTCCATAAGTTCGAGACCAGAATGAGTAGCACGAACAAGGCAGCGTTGTTTAACAAGACCCACCGGGTGCTCAAGCGCACGTACAAGGACGTGCCGACGAAGTACGACCAGACGCTGTTGTTGGAGTCGCTGCTCTTTGCGTCGTGCCTCGAGAATGCGCGCTGGGAGGTCGCTCAGCCGGCGTTTGAAAAGCTGCGCGATGCGTTCTTCGATTGGAATGAGATTCGCGTCAGTACGGTCAAAGAGCTGGCCGAGGTGCTTTCGACCTTGCCCGAGCCGAGCGAGGCGGCCACTCGGGTCAAAGGCGTGCTGCAGAGCGTCTTCGAATCGGACTACTCGTTCGATCTGGAGCATCTGAAGAAACAGAACATCGGCGCCGTGGTCAAGCGCTTGCACAAGCTGCAAGGCGCCACGAACTTTAATGTTGCTTACGCCACGCAAACGGCACTCGGCGGACATTCCATTCCCGTCGATAAGGGCACCCTCGGCGTGCTGGTCGTGCTGGGCGCGATCACGCCTGAAGAGGCCGAATCGGGGGTCGTCCCCGGCATGGAACGCGCCATTCCCAAGAGCAAGGGGCAAGAGTTCGGTGCCCTGCTGCATGAGTTGGGGGCCGAGTTCTTCGCGACCCCGTTCTCGCCGACGGTGCGCGAGTTGCTATTGTCGATCGCCCCGGACGCCAAGGAACGCTTTCCCAAGCGGGGCGCGAAAAAGGCGGCCAAGAAATCGGAAGCCGAGGTCAACGGCAAGAAAGATGCGAAGCGCGGCAGCCGCAAGGAGCCGGTGGCCACGAAGAAGCGAACCAAGACCGAAAAACGCCCGGCGCGGGCCGCCAAGAGCGCTTCGCAAACCAAGAAAAAGCCGGCCCGCACCGCCAAGAAGACCCCCGCCAAGGCGCTGGCCAAGCGCAAGCCGCGCTAGCCGGCCGGCATAGGCTGCATTGGCCGGCCAGGTACAATAAAACGGCGACGGCACAGTTCCACACCCCCGGGGCATCGCGTCCTGCATTGGTGAGGTTTCCTTATGCGTACGATAAGCATCCCGCGTCGAAGCCGAGGCCGAACAGCAAGTCCCCTCCCGGTGCTCTTGGCGGGACTCCTTGGTTGGCTGGCCGCCGTACCCTGGGCGGCCCCCGCCATTGCCGAGCCCGAGGTCCCCACCGCCCCGGCTACCGCGACGCCCGTGGAGACGCCTGAGGCGGACAAAGGTGATTCGGAACCCCTCGACGTTCTTCAGCTCGACGACGTGCCCGAGCTTCTCGTCCCGGTGCGGCCGCGCACCAGTCGCGAAGAGGACCACGTGCGGGCGCTCGCGCTGTTTGCCGCAGCGCGGGTGGCCGAGCAAAAGCAGGATTACGAGACAGCGCTGCGTAACTATCAGCGCACATTTCGCTTTGACCCCAGCGCGGTCGCGGCCCTGCGCGAAATCGTACCGCTGGCGTTCAACTTGGGCTGGCAGGAAGAGGGCGTGCGCTACGCGCTGCTCCTGGCCGAACGCGATCCGACCGATGCCGGGTTGCTGCGGCGTTTGGCTTTGTATCTGACCGAAGACGGCGAAAGCGAACGCGCTCTGAGACTGTACGAGAAAGCCTTGGAACTGAGGCGTGAGGCCGGCGAAGAGCCCTCGGCTGAAACCGTCGCTATCTGGATGGAGATGGGCCGCCTCTACTACGTGGCCGAGCAGTTCGACGACGCAGCTCGCTACTTTGCGAAAGTGGACGAGGCGCTAAAGAATCCCGAGGCGTACGATCTCCCACCGAAAGTCCAGTCCGCGCTGCTCAAGCGGCCCCAACTGACCTATCAGCTCTTCGGCGAGGCCTTCCTCGAAGCCGGCGAGGTCGACGCCGCACGGGCGGCGTTCGAATCGGCACAAGCGGCCGAGGAAAACGAGGGCCAGCACCTGTTCAACCTGGCACGCGTCGAGGCGGCCAAGAAGCGTCCGGCGCAAGCGCTGGCCAAGCTGGAAGCATATTTCGAGGGCAAGCACGCCAAGCAGGGTACGGCTCCCTACGAAGTCCTGCAAGAATTGCTGGAGGAGCTGGGACAGGAAGACCAACTCATCGCGCGCCTGGAAAAGTACCACGAGGCCGACCCGGAGAACGTGCCGTTGGCATACTTCCTGGCAGAACGCTACCGCGAGGCGGGCGACTACGACAAGGCCGGCCCGCTGTACCAGGCCTTGGTCGAACGCCGTGAGCAGAGGACGCCGATCGAGGCTGTTCGCGGTCTGGTCGACGTGCGCCACAAACAACAAGACGCGGCCAAGTTGCTCGACGTTCTTGGGCAAACCGTCGGACGCGGTCGCAGCCTGTCACCGCTCGGCGAGGTTGGCGAGGAACTCATCGCCGACCAAGAGGTTGCCGGGGCGGTCGTGGATGAGGCCCAGAGGCGGCTGGCCGCCGCGCCCGACCAGGCGGACTACGACCAAATGATGGCCGCGGCTTTCTTGGCCCTAGGGATCGAGAAACTTGAAGCCGCTGAGAAGTTCTTTGACGCGGCGCTCGAGGCCGAGAGCGCCGAACCGGCCCAGGCGCTCGTGGCTTGGGGACTCGAGCTGTTCATGAAGGGCCACTACGAGCGCGCCGCGAAGATCTTCAAGCGGGCTTTGGAGGAAGAGGGCCCGACGGAAGATAACCCGGCGCTCTATTTCTATCTGGCCGGCGCACTGGAAATGAGCGGTCAAACCGACGAGGCGATCGAGCAAGCCCGTAAGGCGGCCGAATTGGAAGAAGACTCGGCGCGTTTCGCCAGTCGCGCAGCTTGGATCCTGTTTCACGCCAAACGCTACGACGAGGCCCGCAAGGAATACCTGGCCCTGCTGGAAAAGTTCGACAAGGATCGCGAATCGCCGGAGGTGCGGGAGGTGATGCGCGATGCTCGACTGGTGCTGTCGAACATGGATGCTATCGAGGGCAACCTGGATGAAGCCGAAGAATGGCTGGAGCAAGTGCTCGATGAGTTTCCCGAGGATCCGGGCGCGATGAACGATCTCGGCTACCTGTGGGCCGATGCCGACAAGCACCTCGACCTGGCCTTGTCGATGATCGAAGTGGCGGTCGCCGGCGAGCCGGCGAACATGGCCTACCGCGACAGTCTCGGCTGGGTATTGTTCCGCCTGGGACGCTACGACGAGGCGGTAGCGGAGTTGAAAGTTGCGGCCTCGGCCGAAAACCCCGATGGCGTCATCTTGGACCACCTGGCCCAGGCGCTTGCCAAGCGTGGCGACGCCGAGCCGGCAATCGAGTATTGGCGTCGGGCCGTCAAGGCCTTTGAGAACGAAGGCAACGTCGAGATGGTAGAGAAAGTTCGTGGGCGGCTGGAGCGGTTCGAGAAAGAAACCGCGTCAGATGCGGACTCCGCAAAGCCGGAGCAAGACTCGCCCGCGGAAAAGGAGCCGGCGCAGACCGCGACGGCGCCCGCTGACAGCGAAGAGAAATAGAGAGCGAAATTCATGGCAGGTCATTCCCATTGGGCCAACATCGCCCGCAAGAAGGCGCTGGTCGACAACAAGCGCGGCAAGCTTTGGAGCAAATTGTCCAAGACCATCATCGTGGCGGCCAAGCACGGCGGCGGCGATCCCGACTCGAACCTCAAGCTGCGCTACGCGGTCGACGCGGCCAAAGCCGTGAGCATGCCCAAGGACAACATCCAACGGGCGATCAAGCGCGGCACGGGGGAGCTCGACGGCGGCAACCTGGAGGAAGTGCTCTACGAGGGCTACGGTGCCGGCGGCGTGGCTGTGCTCTGTGAAATCTTGACCGACAACCGCAACCGCACCGCGGGCGAGATCCGCAAGATTTTCGAGGTCACCGACGGCAAGCTGGGCGCCACCGGCTGCGTTGCCTGGATGTTCGATCGCAAGGGCGTGTTTATCGTGCCGTCGGATTCGATCGACGAAGAAACGCTGATGGAACTCGCTCTGGAAGCCGGTGCCGACGACGTGAAGCGCGAGGGAGATCAGTTTGAGATCACTTGCGATCCGGCGGTGTTTGCCGAAGTCGGCACGGCCCTTTCCGACCAGGAGATTCGAGTGGAATCGAGCGAGATCACACGGATTCCTCAGTCAACCGTCGACTTGGATACCGACACAGCCCGCAAGGTACTGCAACTGATGGAAAAGCTCGACGACCACGACGACGTGCAGAACGTCTCGGCGAATTTCAATATTCCCGAAGAGGCCATGGCCGAGATCGAAGGCTGAGCCAAGACAGGTGGCCTGCCGGCGGTCTGTCGGCCCCTTCTCCACGCGCCTCATTGCGGGTTTGTAGCGGCGGCCGCCCGCTCTTCGACGGACCCGGCGTTTGCACCGGCGCCTTGTGCGGCAGTGGCCGCGATCATTCGCTCATTGAAGTGGTGAGGAAAAATGCGTGAGTAGTTGAGCCGAGTCGCCAACTTCAGCAGCTCTTCGCGGTGCTTCGGCGACTGTTGTGCCAGGGCGATGAGCGCAGTGACCTTCTGCCTGGGCACTAGTGCGAGGTTTCGCGTCTCATCCATGTTGAGTTCGCTCGCGCGTCGCAACATCTCGGCGATCGCCACCTCTTCTCTGCGTCCATCGTCCAACTGGGAACATGCGCGGTTCTGCCAGTATGCCGCGCCGGCGTGGTCGCCGGCAGCGCGGTAGGCCACGCTGAGTTGTAGGCTGTCCATTGCGTCCGCCCCACCGTCGTCGGCCTGCAGGGCTTCGGCAGCCCGGTCATACCTTCCGAGTTCCAGGTTTGCCTGGTAGCGTAAATTGGCGGCGTACTTGGCCAACTCGGGGCGATCGCTGGCGGCAAGGACCGCGGCGAAGTCGCTCGTCAGATAGGCAGCCGTGTATTCCGACAAAGCGATCGCCTCGCGGGCATTTGGCCCATTCTCGCCCATCATGGCAAAGCCTTGCACGTATTCCTCGCTTGCGTGGCGGACATCGTTCATGCGCCCCTGGGCGGCGAGGACTGCGAGGAGTTCGAGGTGCGGAACCAACTGGTAGGGCTCTCGGCCGAGCGTTTCGCGCAACTCGCGCTCGACTTCGGCAAGCTGTCCCAAGGCGGTGCGATTGGCCCGCAAACCGTCGAGGAAATCCGCGTCGTCGGGACGCAATTCGAGCGCCTTGGCATAGGCTGCCTCGGCAGCAGAGAACTCGCCGCAATTGTGCAGCAAGAAGGCCTTGGCAGACCAGGGATACGGATTCGACGGGTCGGCGGCGATCGCCCGCTCGTAATACGGAATCGCCTTCTCGTAATCGGACTCCAACCGTCCCATCAAGTAGAGAACGGCTGCGCTGCTGGGATCCTGTTCAAGCCAGGCCTCGTACCGTCGGCGAAGCTCGTCTTCCTGCTGGACAGTTTCGCACAGGTCCTGTGCCATGCGGTGCCATTGGAGCCGCACTGGGAGAGCGTCGAGGCCCGTAGCAAGAAACTCACGAGCCCGCTCCTCCTGGCCTTCGCTGGCTGCGACCTGTGCATATGTCTCGAGTGCCGCCTTCGAATCCGTCCCAAGTGCCAAATGCGTCTCGGCAAAGGCCAGTTGTGTATCGACCGAGACAAGCCCCGGCGGCAAATAGAAGATCTCTTCGGGCGCTAGTTGAAGTACGCCGACGCGAGTCTTGGTGACGCTCTTGGATCCTTCCACCTTGATGGTCTGGGGGAACTCTTCGAATGGGAAATCGACGTCGTGAAATGAAACGAACGCTTGGCCGGTTTCCAGGCGGCCCGAGCCGCCGGGGACGGGCTTTTCGGAGTAGACCGCTTCCTCCCACACGACGGCCCCACCGCCGCCCGCGTTGAGCACGTATACCGGGCTATCGACGAATCTTTCCCAGAATCCGGCGGTGATGTCGAATTCGTCGTCGGCAAGCTGTTTGCGGTCCGCAGTGACCACCGCACGGTGATGGCCCTCGGCGATTGGAAAGGCGGTCCTGCTTCGCGCGGCGACCACCTGCGGTTCACCCCCATCGACGCGCACTTCCAGCGGTCGGTCGAAGCCGTTGACCAGGTGCAGCGTGCGGTGGGTCGAAATGTAATAGTTGATGCCAAACACGCCGACAAGAATCACCGCGGCCGCTGCAGCGATCAGCACGGGCACCGAGCGATAGAACGGTATGGTTGGCAACAGCGAGCGATCGCTGCCCGCGAACCTTTCCGAGGTCTGGACCCACTTGCGGAACTGCTTGTCGGTGCCCAGGCCGGGAGCGGCTTCGTGAGCCAGGGCAAAGGCCGAGCAGGCCTCGGCGTGCTGCGCTTGCGCCTGATACGCACGCCCGAGCTGGATGTAGACTGCGGGATCCTGACGCGCCGTGATCTGGGGCGTTTCGTTGAGCAGGGCTTCGGCTTGGGCTGGTTTGCCCTCGGACATCATCGCCAGCGCCACGGCGCGCTTGGCCGCCAGGTTGTCGGGTTGCAGTGCAAGAGCCCGGCGGTAGCAGGCCGCCGCTTCCGTTGGACGGCCACGGAAATCGTGCCATTGCCCGATCGAAAACTGCACGTCCGCGTCGTCATCGAATCGTTGCTCGATGCCCGCGGCGAGTTGTTCGGCCTCGTCAAAGCGGCTGAAGGCGGAGAGCGTCTGCAGCAACTTCAGCGACGCCTGAGGATCGTCGGGACTCGCACTGAGTTCCTCAGTACCCTCGGCAATGGACTGCTCCCGCAACTGCTGCCACTTTGCCAGCGCAACGCTGCGATGCCGCCGGCAGATCGAGCAGTCGCTCAGGATCTGTTTGCGACCCAGGGGAAGTACGGGGATGAAGAGAACGACGAACCAGTAGATCGTCTCGTACTCGCTGAGTTGCGCGGTGCGCTGGCAGAACTCGCACTCACCCTCGTAGACCCGCAGGTTTTTCTTGCCGTAGTAGGTCGTGCCGATGCCGTTGATGGTAGCGGGCATGATGCGTCTCGCCGGGGCTGATGGGCTGCTGCCTCGCCGGAGATTATCCACACCCCACGTTGGTGGGGCAACGCCAATGACGGGTTTTCGTGCATTTCGCGAGCTACACCAGTTCGCGAATCGGCTCGCCGCTATTCAGGATCGGCATCGGCCGCCCGCTGAAGTCGTCGAACGACTGGTGCGGGTCGATTCCCAGATGGCGGTAGATCGTGGCCAGCAGATCCTGCGGAGAGAGTGGGCGTTCCACCGGATGTTCGCCCTTGGAATTCGTGGCGCCGACAATCTGCCCGGTGCGCAGCCCGCCACCGGACAGCAGCGCCGAATATGCCTGCGGCCAGTGGTCGCGGCCGTGCGATCCCGTGGCGCTGCGGTAGCTGATTTTCGGCGTACGCCCGAATTCACCGACGGCCACTAGCAACACGCGACGATCGAGTCCGCGCTGGTAGATGTCCTCGACGAGCGAAGCCAGCGCGTGGTCCATGTACGGCAGTCGGGTGCGCATGAAGCCGGCAAAGTGGCCCGGCCGCCCGGCGTTGTCGGGGTGATCGTCCCAGTTCGTGAACTCGGGCCCGCTCTTCGGCGTGTTGGCGTAGATGGTCACGACGGCGGTGCCGGCTTCGGCAAGCCGACGCGCGAGCAGGCAGGCCTGCCCCCAAACGTTCTTGCCGTATCGCTCACGCGTGGCATCGCTCTCGCGGCTCACGTCGAAAGCCTCTGCGACCTCGGGACTGGCCAGCAGGCCGAACGCCTGTTCGCGAAACTTGTCGGTGGCTTCCAGGTCGGCGTGCAAGTCGAGGCCGCGGCGCATGCGATCGAGCTGGCCGAGCAGCCCGCGCCGATCGGAAAGCTTCTCGGCGTTGAGCCCGGCGGCCAGCTTGAGATGCGGCGGTGCATAGTCTTCGGCGGCCGGGTCGCCCGCGGCGAATGGCTGGTGCTCGACGCCGAGGTAGGTAGGCTGCGTCATGTGCAGCCGTCCGGGGATGCCGACATTGGCAGGCATGGCGCTGGCGGTGCTCGCTCGCAGGCGGCTAGCGATCATCGCGAAGTCGGGATGCTCGCTCTTGGCCGAGGACGTAGGGTCAAGCCGGCTGGGCCGTTTGCCGGTGAGCACCTCGATGGCGGCGTCGTTGTGGATGTTGATCTCGTGATGCAGCGAACGCACCAGCGCGATTCGGTCGGCAATCGCGGCTTGGCGCGGGAACAACTCGCAGATGTCCATCCCCGGCACGCTCGTGGCGATGGGGCGAAAGACGCTCCGATACTCGCTGGGGGCCCCGGGCTTGAGGTCGTAGGTTTCCAGGTGTGAGGGCCCGCCCCACATGTAGAACAAGATCACCGACGTGTCGTGTGCCGCCGAACCCGTCGCGGCGCGAGCCCGCAGCACGTCGGCCAGCGTCAGGCCGCCGAGTGCCAGCGCACCGGCCCGCAGAAACTCGCGTCGGTTGGGAGGGCCGGGGCTAAGCGCGGGCCAGGAAAGATTCATGCGCAGCACCTCAGGAGGAACCGGGGCCGCGCACTATCTTAGTGGATCCAAGGCGGTTGGCAACCGAATTACCGGCTATCGCCCTGCCTTACTTCTTGCCCTTGTGCTCGACCTTCGGCCAGTAGTGGCTCTCGAAGGTCTGCTCGTTGAACTCGGGGCTATTGTCGTGGTCGTGGCATTTCATGCACACGTTCTCGAAGGCGAAGCCCGCGGTGAGCTTGAGCTTCTGACGCTCGGTTTCCCTGAGTGTACGATTGCGGCCTTCTTCGGCGGCTACGTGGGCAGCCGCCGGGCCGTGGCAGTTCTCGCATTGATTGCCGGCCAAATGCGGCGTTTCTGCCAGACTCACGAAGCCGGTCTCATAGGGGTAATACTCCTGCGGATTCCAGCCCGTCGAGTGGCAACTTATGCATTCGGCATCATATTGTCGAGGAGGATCGAGCTTGGTCAGCGTCTCGGTGGCGTGTGCGTGCTTGGTCTTGCTCCAGATGCCGTAGGCAGTCGGGTGGCATTCCTTGCACGACGCCGAGCCGGCGAATTGGCCGGCCGGAGCATCGCCCTCGAGGGCCCGCGGATGGGGCGAACTCTTGAGCCCCAGACCATTCCACCCCAATTCCCGGAGTTGGTCCTGATACGTAGCCATCAACTGCTGCATGGCCGGCGACTCGCCGTAGCGCGAATCGAGTGCCACGCGCTGGAATCGCACGGGATCTTGCGGATCGTCGTAGAATCCCGCCACGATCACGTACATGCCCTTGGGGGCGATTTCCACTAGCGGGGCACCTGAGCTTAGCTTCTCCGGCTGCAAAGGAGGCACGTCGCGGCCGTCGGAGGTGACCACGACGTTGAACTGCGGGAACTTCCGGGCCAGCTCCTTTGTCTCGTCGACGGTCGCATGCGCCAAGAGGATGCGCACATCGCAGCCCTGCAATTCGCCCACCACTTGCTCGAGCGCTTCGTCGGCGGGCTGGAAGACGATATCGCCGTTGTTGACTTGCTGCTGGTATTTTTCGCCAAGTACCGACGTGATACCCAGCGTCATGCCGCCGGCCTCGACGATGCGCGTTTTCGGTGTCAGATCGAACAGGCTCACGTTGGCCGATACGAAGATGCTGTCGGCCGGGTCGGCACCGGCCACGGCGGCCAGGATTTCGCCGGCCGAGAGCCGTAGGTCGTCGGGACCGAAACCCGAGGCCAGGTATCCCATCTTGCGGAGCGCTTCGGCGGAGATCGCAAACTTGATCTCTGCTTGGCGGCCGAAACGCCGCACGGCCGAACCGACGTCAACCGCGGCGACGGGCCAGCCACGGTCTTCCAAGTCCTGTAACAGCGAGTGGCGTCGGCTGATGCCGCCTTTTTGCTGATCGAGCCCGGCGCACCCACACGGCTCAAGGTATCCATCCTGGCGGCCGCTGATGACCAGCGCCAACTTGGGTTGCGGCCAGCCCTCAAAGAACTTGCCGTTTACCGCGATGGGGTCGAACGGCGGCCGGTCCTCTTTGTCGTAGGCACCATGCGCAGCCTCGGTGCGGGCCGGCGGCTGGTTGTCTCCCGACGACAGCGATGCGGTGACCGGGGGCGTGTTTCCGTCACCGCATCCCCAGGTCAATGCGCAGATCAACGCCGCGAGCCACGGCATCGTCGAGGCGGTATGCCGATATCTTGTATCCATGAGAGACCCTGGGATCCGTCCTGGTCGAAAGATGTGTTTACCCGGCATCTTGCCGGGCCGCGAATTATCGAGGACCGGTTAGTCCTCGATGACGAATTTTAAGTTGATCCGAATTTCTTTGACATCGGGGTGATTCTTGATGCCAAGCACGATCAAGCCATAGTCACCCTGGTCGGTGCCCAGGTGGATTGCCGGCTGCTGGCCGGGCGGAATCGTGATTTCTATCGGTATGCGATTTACCGCATCGCTCAGCGGCTCCGATTCGCCCAGCTTCAGCTCGATGTAGGGAGGGTCGACCGTCTTGACATCGTAGCGAACGTCGTTGCGTGCCGGGCCGCGTGCCAACAGGGTTAGCTTGCGGGTGGTTCCCTTCTGGCTTTGGACATCGCCCAGGTTCAGCACACTGGAGCTACTTCGCCAGTCGGCGCCGACGATCGACAGGTCGCTAACGATAGTACCTTCGATCGGCACGGGGAAATCCACGCGATCAGCCGACTCTCCCATCTCGAGGGTGAGGCGGATTGTCTGCCGAAACGCCCCCAGGGGCAAGCCCGGTTTGAGTGTGACCCAAACGCGGTAGCCCTTCGTCGCGCGGGCAGGGAGTTGGTCGGACGGAATGCTCTCCACCTCGGCGTCGAAGTGCGATGGATGGGAGGTCCCGGTGAACTTGTAGTCGGCGATCTCGAACGGGCCGTCGAGGTAGTAGTAGGCCTTCAATTCACCCCGCGCCGAGTCCCCCGCCGGCACGCTGCTCAAAACAACCTTGTCGGGAGAAACGGAGTAGCGGCTGCTGACTAGCCCGCGAATGTCGAGTTCCACGCGAGGATTCTCGGGGTCGTTGGTATGCACCACGGCCGTTTGCCGAAAGGGCTCGCTTCCGCTTGGCGTGTATGCAACTTCGACCTCGGCACTTTCACCCGGGGGCACCTCGGCACGGCTCACGCTGGCGATCGTGCAAGCAGTGCAAGTGGTCGAGCCGGCCTTCAGGGTAAGTGGCCCCGTACCGGCATTCGTGAATCGAAACGCATGCTTGACGGTGGAATACCGTTCCACGGAGCCGAAGTTGTGCGCGCGGCTGTCAACGATGAGCCGGGGACGCGCTCCTGCCTCTGCGGCCTGCGGTCCGCGAAAGGGTTCGGGGAACATACGCGTGGGCGGTGCCCCCAGGTCGGCCCAACTGATTCCGACACCCAGGAGCGTTCCGCATGCAACGCTTGCAATCACCACCCAGCGAACCTTCACGCCGACCTCACTACGAACTGCCGAGAAACGCGTCAAACCCGCAACTCTACTATTCTACCGTTCCGCTCGGTGGGAGCGTAGGCTGGTCGCCGTCGCTGGCAAGAAGTCGATCGAGTTTGGCCTTGATATCAGCAGAAAGCTTCTTATCGGCGTGCGGCGTCAGGCGGTCCAGCTCCAACGCCCTCGCAGCAAACTTCCGAGCGGCATCGGCTTGATCGTCTTGGCTCAGCGCAAGGGCAGCTTGGGCCTGCGTCTGGGCCGAGTTGGGATAAAGCTCCACGGCCCGCCGGCAAAGCTGGACAATTTGGTCGGCGAGCTCGGGATTGGGATCCGCCTGGTACTGCTGCTGGTACCAGGCGGCAAGCTCACGCCAGGCCGCGCTGGAATGTCCGCGCAGCGCCATGATGGAAGTTGTCGCGCGCAAGAAGCGGGTGCCCCAAAGATCGGACGTTGGCTCCTGTTGGAAATGCGCCAGGCTGAGTTGGGCGATCGCTTCCCAAGGTTCCGACGACATCGGGTCCGCGGCGGCTGCCTCAAGGAACAACTCGATCCGCCGTTCATCAGTTAGACCCGGAGCAGTCGCCCGCGCCATCAGTTCGCGCTGCGTCAGCACGGGCAACAGAGCCGTGAAGTAGCAGGCCGCGGCTGTCGCGAGCGTCGTGACTAACGCGACCGCCGACACGAGACGCTGCCGCGAGCCGGTCGCGACCGAGGCGGTGGGCGCCGGATCGGTGAAAGCATTGAGTCCCAGAGCCAGCAACAACCAGAACGTTCCGGCTACGCCGGGGAAGGTGAACCCTCCAGCGGCCAGCAGATGGATGACCAGTACCAACAATGCCACCGCTGGCAATCGTGGCGGCAGTGTGCCACTGTTGATCCAGGGCCATAGTATCGCGATCGTGAGTCCGCCGCTGGCAACGATTCCTACCAACTGTCCCAGGGTCATCGAGAAGCCGAACGGCCCGCCGATGACGAAGGCAAACAGCGCTCCTGCGGCAGCGCCGCCCAGCGAGAGGCGCAGGGCGTCGTTCGCAGCGCTGCGTTCGGTAGCGTCGTCAGCCACGGCGCTCGGCGTTTGCCAAGTCTGCCAGCCGAACGCGGCGAGCAGAACGATCAAAGCGAAGAAGGCCAGCGTGCCGCCCGTGGCCCAGGTTTCCAGGAGAAAGTTGTGCGGATCTCGGATCTCCTCGCTGGCTTCCGGAAGCTTGTACTGCGTGTAGTAATTCTGGAAGTTGCCGGGTGCGACGCCCACAATCGGATGTTCGGCGATCATGTCGAGGGTCGCTTCCCAGTACTGCACGCGGTATTCGAGCGACTTCGACGCTTCAGTGAGTACTTCGGCGTCGACGCCGCCGGTGGCAACGGCATACCCGAACGCCGCGACAAACACGAGGGCCAGCGCGGCGATCGCCCGCCAGGCGAAGAGGCGTCGAAAGCTATCCAGCGCGAACGGTAGCATTACAAGTCCGGCCGCGAGCGCCACGTAGGCGCTGCGACTCTTCGAGAGTACTACACACACGAGCAAGGCCGCGATGCAGATCAGCAATCCCGCGGCGCGCAACAATGCTGCAGTCGGCATCCGCCCGGGGTCCGTTCCGGCAAGTCGAGCCTGAAGCATGCCCCACGACACGCCGAGCAAGACGATCAGCCATGGCGCCAGCACGCCCGCCAAGGAGTTGGTAAGCGCAAAGGTCGCCAACGGCTCGGTGCTGGCCAGACGATCTTCAAACCGCGCTCGCTCGGGGGAGCCTGGCGGGTACCATTGGCCGAGACTTCGCAGCACCTCGTCGGGGTTTTCGGCATACGCTGCCCGCTCGGCCGGCAGTTCGACGGCCACCTGGTAGAATCCGTACAGAGACAGCGCAACGGCCAAGGCGATCATGATCGCAACGACGACACGTGTTTCGAGTGCCGTGACGATCAGATGGCGCGCCAGCAGAAACACCAGACCGAACCCAACCCACTCCCACAGCATGTTGAGAGTCGGCCTCGGACTGCAGATCGCGACGAGTGATGCGATTTGGCTTGCCGACGCGAACAGCGTGACCAGTACGGCCAATGCAGCGCTGACGACGCTCACACCGACGAGCGTAGCAGCCGCGGCATCAACGAAATGAAAGCGCCTGGCGAAGTGCCCCTGCCGCAAGACGAGCAGCAAGTAGCCGGCCGTGAGAATCAACAAAACGATCGTGAAGGGATGGCCATCGCCCAGCCAGGCGACTCCCTCGCTTGGAACCAGCGGCCGCGCCACGCACACGGCCACAAATGCGGCCAACAGCCACACGCGAGCCGACGTTTGCTGCGTCGGCGTCGATGCTGGCTCATTGGACTTCGGTTGGTTGCGTCGCGGTTTCATCAGCGGCCGTTTCCAATTGCGGGGAGTTCGGCCTGGACGTCTTCCGCTGGCTCAGACGGTTCAACGCCCGACTCGGCGGGGGCAGCGACGATCTCTTCGAGCCGCTGTGTGAGGTCCTCGGGCAGTCTCACGTCGGGGTCAACCAACTCATTTAGTTCGAGCGCCCGAGCAGCATGCCTTCGCGAGGTTTCCGAGTCTCCCGTCACATGCAGCGCCACGGCATAGTCGCCCTGCGCGACGGGAGAGTTGGGATAAAGGCCCGCAGCGCCGGCAAACTGCGTGACGGCTCTCTTGGCGAGTTTGGCGTCCCTGCTGGCAACGGAAGCTTCCCAGTACAACTCCGCTGTCTCACGCCAGGCGGCGCTCGAATGCGGCGCCAGCGCAGAGACCATGCTGGCGGCGCTGACGGTGCGATCGCGCCACTCGACCGAATCTGGATGCTCTTTCAACTCGGCCAAACCCAATCGCGCCAAGGCGATCCACGGTTCGGGCGCGAAGTCGTCGGCCTTGGTCGCCTCTAGCAACTCTTCCATGCGGCGGTGTTCGCTCAACCGCGGATCGGTCGCGCGCGACATGGCTGCCCGACAACGGAGAATCGGCAGAAAGGCGGTTTGATAGCAGCCGATGGCAACCAGGATGACTGCTGCGAGCGCTGCCGCTGGACCCAGTCGGTCGCGCAAGCCGATCGTGCTGCGATTGGGAGCCGTCGCGGCTTCGAGTTGATTGGCCGCAAGCGCCATTAGCAACCAAAACGACGCGGCGACGCTGGGGTAGCCGACGCCGCCGGAAGCCAGCCAGGCCAGGCAGAGTACCAGCACGCCCAACGCTCCCAGTTGAGTCGGCAGATTTCCCGAGCCGATCCACCACCAAAGGACGGCCAGCGTTCCACCGGTCACGAGTGCCGCCGGGAGTAGCTGCGCAGCGGGCAAGCCGACGCCGAACGGGAGTCCGGCCGCGATGGCCAGTCCGGGGCCAATGACGGCGCCGGCGACCAGCAGGGACCGCGTGTCTGCCCTCTGCGACGCGTCCTCGGTCTCGGCCGGGGCGCGTTCGAGCGACAGGACCTGCCACGCAAAGATCGCGAGCACGGCGACGCCGAGCGCGAAGGCCGGCGTGCCCGCCGTGGCCCAGATTTCGAGCAAAAAATTGTGCGGATTGCGCACCGTTCCCTGCGTCGCCGGCCGCTGGTATTCCGTGAAGTAGTTCTCGAAATCGCCGGGACCCACGCCCAGCGTCGGGTAGTCGCTGATCATGTCGAGCGTTGCCTGCCAAATCGGCTCGCGCGATGCGAGCGTGTCGATCGCCTCGCGAGTGCCTTGGGCATCGAACGCCCAGACGGCTCCACAGGCGACAAGCGTGGCGGCGACTGCGCCCGCGGCGGCCCCTATCCGCTTCCCGGGCGGTAAGCTGCAAAACGGCTCGACGATCCACGGCACCAGCGCGAGCCCAACGCCTAGCGCGGCGATGGCGCTTGCGCTTCTGGTCAGCACGACGCAGCCCAGCACCGCAACCAGGCAGACGGCCAGTATCACGACGCGCACTATTCCAACACGGTCGCGAGGAAATCTGCCGGGTGCGTACATCGTGAGGGCGACTCCCCAGGCGACGACGAGCCAGGGAGACAGAAAGCACGCCAGCGATTCACTCGAACCAAACGTGGCCAGGGGCACGGTGCTTTCCAGTTGTCGCTCGAATCGAGCGCGGGCGGGGGAGCCGGGCGGCGGCACGCGGCCCAGGCGTGCCAGCGACTCCTCCGGATCTTGTCGGTACGCGGCAAGTTCGGCAGGCAAGGCGACGAGGACCTGATAGTATCCGAGACTCGAAACCGCGACCGCCACGCCGATCATGGCGGCCACGAGTCCACGCGCTTCCAGCGGTCGGACAACCAACTGCCGGGCCAGCAAGTACACCAGCCCCAGGCCGGCCCACTCCCAAGCCATGTTCATAGCCGGCCGCGGACTCGACAGACGGCGGTCCAACTCCAGCGTGTTGCCGACGCCCACGACGGTATTGAGCACGCCGATGGCCGCGCTGCCCATGCACCACAGAACGAAAACCGCCACCGCCGCGTCGAGCAGGCGCCATCTCCGTGTGAATCCGCCACGGGCTACGGAAATCGCCAGATAGGCGGCCGCCAAAATCGAGAGAACCAGTGTGAAGCCCTGCCCGCTGCCGGTCCTGGCTGCGTTTTCGCTGGGCAAGAACGGCCGGGCCACGCAGACGGTGACGAATGCCGCCAGCAGCCAGCAGCGCACGCGGTCCATCGGCTCCGCATTTGCAGTGCCCTCGTGCTTGGGTTCGCTCTTCTTCTTCGGCGATTTCATCAGAGCTTCGCGCCGGCGATGATGCCCCCGGGCCGCTTGCCCGTGTGGAGGCGTCACGATGTTCCGGTTTCTACGGACGCATCTTGCGCCGCGCCGTGGTTTCGAGGATGGCGATGACGCTCAGTAGACAGGCAATCACGAGCACTACGATTATCGCTCCGAGCAGGTTGACTTGGGGCAGCACAAGAGCCCCCAAGCCGCAGGCCGCCGTCGTGAGGTAGATCGTCAGCACGGCTTGAGTTTTCGTCAGCCCGAGTGCCACGAGTCGATGGGAAAAGTGGTTCGTATCCCCCTCGAACACGCTCTTGCCGGTGGCCAGCCGGATGCAAATCACGCTGATCGTATCATACAAAGGAACCGCCAAGACACACAACGGAGCCAGAATCGAGTGACGCGGCAAGCCGCTGCCGGAGAATGTCGCCAGGATCGTGGTCACGCCGAGGCACGCACCGATGAAGTAAGCGCCGGCGTCGCCCATGAACAGCCGCGCCGGTGGCGCATTATGAAACAGAAAGCCGATCAGGGCTCCGGCCAGCAGAAACAGAAACCCGCCGACGAAAAGCTGCGGCTGTCCTGAGCCGCCTTCGGGAACCAGCAAGAGGAACACGGCCAGGAGCGAGGCCGCAATGGCCGCCACTCCGCCGGCCAGCCCGTCCATGTTGTCGAGCATGTTGAACGAGTTGACCAGCCCGACGATCCACAGCACGCTGAGCACGCCGGTCAACAATGGTGCGTCGACGAACAGGGTTAAACTCCAACCGCGGCCGAAGACGATTGCAGCACCGACGACGAACTGAACGCCGAGACGCAGTCGCCAGTCGAGTCGGCGGATGTCGTCGACGAGCCCCAACAACATCAAGAGGGTCGCTGCCGCCAGAAAAAACCAGAGGCTGCGCGAAGTCTCGACCAACCCGGGCAGGTGTGGCTGGACGTACGCCGCTACTTCAGCGGCCCAGTCTTGGGGACCGCCCGTGTCGACGGCCGCGGAAACATCCCGGTCGTAGTAGCTACGGTCCCAGACGCTCAGCGCGATTTGCCCGATGAGCAGCGGAACGACGACCCCCGCCCAGATCGCCAAGCCACCTCCCGACGGAACCGGCACCGCGTGTACCTTACGGTTGCCTGGTTGATCAACCAGGCCCCACCTCGGTGCCAGGCGGCGAACGGCGAATGCCACCAGCGCGCTGACGACGAGAGACGGCACAACTGCCGCGGCGACAAGCCAGTTCACGGCCGACGTCCCTCCCGCAGGCGGCCCCGCAGATAGTCGCGGCACTGGCCGAAAAACTGCTGATAGTCCTCACGGCGATAGTCGGCGAACGTCCAATCGCGCTCTTGCCAGCGGCGGTCTTTGAAATACAAGGTTACCTCGGCGTAGATGCCGCGAGAAAGGTAGAGTCGATGAGCGTGGTCCTTTGTCGAGGCCAGCACCAGCTTCGCCGGCGTGAGATAGCCGGGGTCGAGATTCAACGGGCGCTCGTCGGCGTGGTTTCCACTTCTAGCATAGTCAGCCTCCCATTGGTTTGTCTGCAACTTGAGGTCGACTAGCGCGGCGGGGTCGATTAGACGTTCGAAAGCCCAGAAACGCTTCACGAGACCTGGGCCCATGGTCGGCTCATAGTAGTCGGTGGCCTCGAAAGCGAACGGCTCGCTGTCCAGCGCCACCGGTCCCCAGGCGGCCTCGGCCCTGGCTCTGGACCAGTCGAGGACTTCGGCGTGGCGGCTGAACGCGGCCAGCAACAAGAGCACCGGTTCGGGCGAAGTCGTGCATCCCATTGACTGAGGCCTGCAAAACGCGTTGGTGGGCGCCGCCCGTCGTCGACGGAGTCACCGCGTCGTGAACGGCGCGGCGTCAGTCAATAGGCTTTGGCCAGCACGGCGCGCATCGTGGTCGGCTGACCCGTGAAAATGCACTTGCCCGACACGGGTTCGCCAAATCCGTCCTGGTCCGCCAGCGGGATACAACGCACGGTGACTTTGTGCTTCGCCAAGATTTCCGCCGTCTCCGATCCTTCGCAGATGTGGCAAACGGCGAAGCCGCCGTGAATCTCCGGCTTCTCGACGTTATCTGGCGTAAAAAACTCCTCGAAGTCCGCCAGGCTCGTAATGGTGCGGGTGTTTTGCTCGCGGTACTCGAGCGCCCGATGGAACAGGTTCTCCTGCATCGCGGTCAGTTCGCTCTCGATCAGATCGACGAACTCGCCGCGCGGAACGGGCGGTTTTTTCTCACCCGGAGGAGCATCGCGCCGCTTGGGCATCAGCGTATCGCCCTCGATATCGCGAGGGCCCACTTCGACGACTACGGGCACACCGCGCTTGACGTGCTGCCACTTCTTGTCGGCTCGCGGCAGATCGCGCTCATCGACCAGCGCACGAACGGGGCCGTCCTCGTAGACCTGCTCGGCCAATTCGCTCCGCAGCCGGTGGCAGTACTCAAGCACGGGACCGCTTTCCGCGTCGTTACGATAGATCGGCAGGATCACGACGTGCTGTGGCGCCAGCCGCGGCGGCAGCACCAGCCCATCGTCGTCGCCGTGCGTCATGATCAGCGCTCCGACCAGGCGCGTGGACACGCCCCACGACGTCGTCCAAGCAAATTCCTCCTTGCCTTGGCTGGAGAGGTACTTGATCTCCTGGGCCCGCGAGAAGTTTTGGCCCAGAAAATGCGAAGTGCCGGCCTGCAGTGCCTTGCGGTCCTGCATCATGGCCTCGATGCTGTAGGTGTTGATCGCCCCCGGAAAACGCTCACCGGCCGTCTTTTCGCCGCGGATGACGGGTACGGCCATGTAGTCCTGGGCAAACGTGGCGTACACGTCGAGCATCTTGAGCGTTTCTTCTTCGGCTTCTTCCCGCGTGGCGTGTGCGGTGTGGCCCTCCTGCCACAAGAATTCAGTCGTGCGCAGAAACATTCGGGTTCGCAATTCCCACCGCACGACGTTGGCCCATTGATTGATCAGGATCGGCAGATCGCGATACGACTTCACCCAGCGAGCGTACATGGCGCCGATGATCGTCTCGCTGGTGGGACGCACCACGAGCGGCTCCTCAAGCTCGCCGGTGGGGACGAGACCGCCCTCGGGACCGGCTTCCAGGCGGTGATGCGTCACGACCGCACATTCTTTGGCGAAGCCCTCGACGTGCTCGGCCTCCTTTTCGAGATAGCTGAGCGGGATGAACAGCGGGAAGTAGGCATTGACGTGGCCCGTGTCCTTGAACAGCGCATCCAAGGCGCGCTGCATGTGCTCCCATACGGCGTAGCCCCAGGGTTTGATGACCATGCAACCGCGGACCGGCGAGGGCTCGGCCAGATCGGCGGCGCGAATCACTTGCTGGTACCACTCCGGGTAGTCTTCCGCGCGGGTGGGGGTGATGGCAGTTCGGGGGGCCTTGGCCATGCGTAATCCTTGGCGAACGTGGTGGCCGAGAAGATTGAAGAGGCGTATTTTACGTCAGGTGCGCCGGCATCAACAATGGGAAACGCCGCGGGCCTTGTTCAGCGGAGTAAGGCCTCGTAGAATTCAGGGCTTTCCCCCCTTTCTCGCCCTCTAGCGGTGCCTTCACTGGGCACCTTAGAAAGCTTCTTCATGTCCCGGCGGTTCGTCAGCCAATTGGCTCACCAGGAATCGGTCGACCAAATCTTTCTTGCCAGCGAAAAACAGTTGCGACCCAATCGCAACGGCAATCTGTATCTACAGCTCGACTTGTCGGACCGCAGCGGTTCGATCGGCGCGCGGATGTGGAATGCCAGCGAGGCCGACTATCGCAGCTTCGAAAACGGCGATTACGTGCGCGTCGAGGGCTCCACGCAGCTCTTTCAGGGCACGATTCAATTGATCGCCAGCGCGATTCGCAAAGCGCCCGAGGCGGAAGTCAATCCCGATGACTTCATGATTCTCGGCTCCAAGGAGATCGACAAGCTGGTCGTGCAGCTTAGCACCATGCTGCGCAAGATGCGCGATCCACATCTGGTGAACCTGGCGGAGTGCTTTCTGGTTGACGACGAATTTATGCGCAAGTTTAGTCGGGCCCCGGCCGGCGTGAAGAACCATCACGCCTACGTCGGCGGCCTCATCGAGCACGTCGTGAAGCTGATGGAACTGGTTTCGAACGTTGCGCCGCTGTACCCGGGGATCAACGCCGATCTGTTGCTGATCGGAGCGTTCTTGCACGACATGGGGAAGATCGACGAGCTGACCTACGAGCGCGATTTCGCCTACAGCGACGAAGGACAACTCATCGGTCACTTGGTAATCGCGATTGGCATCCTGGAGAAGAAGCTGCGCGAGGTCGAACGTCTGTCTGGCGAGCCGGTGCCCGGGGAGCTTGCTCTGCGGCTGCGGCACATGATCGTCAGCCACCACGGGCAATACGAGTACGGCAGCCCAAAACTGCCGATGACGCTCGAGGCCGTGGCCCTGCACTATCTCGACAACCTCGACGCCAAGCTCCACTCGTTCGATCAATTGATGCGCGACGACCCCAACGTGGAAAGCTCCTGGACGACGTACAACCACTCGCTGGGACGCAAACTCTTCAAGGGAGCCGGCAAGGCGCGCGCCGGTTCGTAGCCTTCGGATGAGCGTCGACCCCATCAAGAGAAAGCCTGTCCCGGTGCGCAGCGAAGATATCGAAAAAGAAGTGCTGCGCCTGGTAAACGAGCCGGGTTACCGCCCCCAAAAACCGCGTGTGCTCGCCAAGAAGCTGAAGCTCGACGAAGAGCAGACCCGCGAGTTGAAGCGCACGATCAAGCAGCTCGTCAAGGCCGGTCAGCTCAGCTACGGAGCCAACCACCTCGTCGGTCCTCCGGTGACCGATTCCAAGCAGGGCGGCTATCGGGTTACCGGCATGTTTCGCCGCGTCGAGGCCGGTTTCGGCTTCGTCCGACCCGCCGGCAGCGCGCCCGGCGCCGACCGAACGCAGGATATCTTCATCTCCGCAGCCGACGCGGGCGACGCCGCCACCGGTGATACGGTCTTGGTGCGGCTCAAGAAGAAGTCGGAGCACCGGCGCCCGAATCCCGAGGGCGAGATTGTCGAGATCATCGAGCGCGAGACGCACCAGTTTGTCGGCACCTACTTTGAGGAGGCGGGCGCGGCCTATGCCCTGATCGACGGCAGCCCCTTTTCTCACCCGGTCGCGCTGGGTGATCCCGGCGCCAAAAACGCCCGGGTCGACGACAAGGTCGTTGTCGAGATGGTACGATTCCCTTCCCACGCACACGCCGGCGAGGCCGTGATCGTCGAAGTGATCGGCAAGCGCGGAGCGCCCGGCGTCGACACGCTGTCGATCATCCGCGAGTTCGGGCTGCCGGAAGTTTTTGCCGACGATGCGATCGAGGAGTCGCGCGAACAGGCCGACAAGTTCGACGAGAGTATCGCACCCGAACGCACCGACCTGACCGACCTGGTGACGATCACGATCGACCCGGTCGACGCACGCGACTTCGACGACGCGGTATCGCTCGAGCGAACCGACAAGGGACATTGGCGGCTGGGCGTGCACATTGCCGACGTGTCGCATTTTGTCCGCCCGGGCACGGCGCTCGATCGCGAGGCGTACGCCCGGGCGACCAGCACGTACTTGCCCGACCGCGTGCTGCCGATGCTACCCGAGATCATTTCGAACGGGCTGGCGAGCTTGCAGCCGGACCGCGTGCGGTACACCAAGACGGTGTTTATCGAGCACACGCCCGAGGGCGTGGTCGTGGATATCGAGCCGATGTCGGCCGCAATCAAGAGCCGGCGGCGTTTCACCTATGAGGAGGTGGACGACTATCTGGCCGACCCCGAAAAGTGGCGCGACAAGCTCGATGCCGAGGTGCACGCGCTGTTGGCCAACATGCGCAAGCTGGCCGCCGTACTTCGCGAGCGGCGTTACCGCCGCGGCGCCCTCGAGCTGACGATGCGCGAGGTGAAAGTCGACTTGGACAAGGATGGCCGCGTGTGCGGGGCCCACCTGGTGGAGAACACCGAAAGCCACAAGATCATCGAAGACTTCATGCTGGCGGCCAACGAAGCCGTGGCCGAGACGCTGGCCAAAGCCGAGTTGCACTTTTTGCGACGAGTGCACATGGCGCCTGACCCGCGGAAGCTGCAAGCGCTCACCGAATTTGTGGAGGGGCTGGGATTTCGCGTCGAGAGTCTCGAGAGCCG
Organism: Planctomycetota bacterium; assembly: GCA_003389325.1. Lineage (GTDB taxonomy): Bacteria > Planctomycetota > Planctomycetia > Pirellulales > PALSA-1355 > LB-PLM-3. The sequence goes on along the minus strand of QQVE01000054.1, from coordinate 166,601 downwards.
CTTCGAGTTGCAGAAGATTCTGGCCGAGGTGGAGGGCCAGCCCGAGGAGCGCGCGGTCAACTACGCTTTGCTGCGCAGCCTGCAGCGCGCCGTCTACAGCCCCGAGGAAGAGGGCCACTACGCTCTGGCCAGCGACTGCTATTGTCACTTCACCTCGCCGATTCGCCGTTATCCCGACTTGACCGTGCACCGTCTGCTAGAGGCGTTGTTCACCGGCAAGAAACCGCGCAACGACTTCGGCGAGATGGCGATCCTGGGCGAGCACTGCTCGGACCGCGAACGCCGCAGCGAGAGTGCCGAACGCGAACTGACGCGCGTCAAGCTGCTCGACTACCTGAGCGCGCGCATCGGAATGACGATGGAGGCCGTCGTCACCAGCGTCGAGGAGTACGGGCTGTTCGTCCAAGGTGTCGAGCTGCCGGCCGAGGGGCTCGTGCACGTCAGCTCGCTCTCCGACGACTATTACCGCTACGACCGCAAATCACATACGCTCAGCGGCTACCGCTCGGGCAACCACTACCGGCTCGGCGATCACGTCGTGGTAGCGGTCGCCCGGGTGGATATCGACCGCCGCGAGCTCGACTTCCGCATCGTGTCGCGCAGCGGCCAGCCGAAGCGCAGCCGCCGCATCGGCAGCAAGAAGGAGCGCAAGGCCAAGAAGGACAAGGAGAAGCAGAAGTCGAAGAGGAAGGACAAGCGGCGGTAGCAGAGCCTATTTGCTTCGTGGGAGCGGCGCGATGCCCACCGGAAAACCGGGCGACCATCCATACACCGATATCGTCGTACACGGTGCCGAGGTATACGGATCGGAAATCGACGATCTTGTTCGGGAGATAGCCAAGGAGTGCTCGGAATCGATTCGTACGGCGGCGGCCGACCTGCTCTTGAAAAACGATCCTTGGCCGCGTCACGCCGTTGATAAAGTGTCGCTACGCGAGGAATTGATGCGTCTGAAGAGTAGCTCATCCTGAGCCACTCCACTGCACCGGCCCAGATCCCCCGGCGAATTCGGGGATGAAACGTACGCATCACGCTGCCACCCTAGGCATCTCGCTCGTGGCCGCTACAATGACCACTGAAGTTCGTCTTCATTGGCATCTCGTGGGTTCTCGAACGCCGATTGGGCCTTCCGCGGTCCTTAAGGGGCGAGAGTCCGATTCATACCTCTCGGGAAACGACCACCCGAATGACCAGTACCCTTGCGCAAACGCCGCTGCACTCGTGGCACGCCTCGCACGGCGGTCGGATGGTCGATTTCGCGGGGTGGTCGATGCCCGTGCAGTACACGTCGATTGTCACCGAACACCAGGCGACGCGCACGGCAGTCGGACTATTCGACGTTTCGCACATGGGCCGCGTTCGTTTCGGCGGTTCCGACGCCGAGAGCTTTCTCGATTCCATCGTCACGCGCCGCGTGCGCGGTATGCAGCCGGGCCAGATTCGCTACGCGCTGGTCACCAATCAGGACGGCGGCATCCTTGACGACGTGCTGGTCTATCACCTGGCGGACAGCTCGAGCCCCTATCAACTCGTCGTCAACGCGAGCAACCGGCAGAAAATCCTGGCTTGGCTCGAGTCGCATCGCACGGCCGACGTCGAGATTTACGACGCGACGTGCGAAACGGCAATGATCGCCGTCCAGGGCCCCAAGGCGCTCGAGATCGCGCGCCCCCTGTCGAGCGTCGATCCGGCCTCGTTGCGTTACTACCACGGTGCGTCGAGCGAGATCGCCGGCACCGAAGGTCTCATCAGCCGCACGGGCTATACCGGCGAGGATGGTTGCGAACTCATCGTTCCGGCCGGCTCGGCCCCTGCCCTGTGGGAACAACTCGTCGCGGCTGCCGAGCATGTCGGCGGATGTGCCGCCGGACTGGGAGCCCGCGATACGCTACGGCTCGAGGCCGGCATGCCGCTCTACGGCCACGAGCTCAGCGAAGACGTCAATCCGTTTCAAGCCGGGCTGGCCTTTGCGGTCAATCTCAAGGACCGCAGCTTCCCCGGCCGAGACGCGCTCGCCAAACTGCGCGATCAAGCGAACATGCCCGTGCGCATCGGCTGGGAACTGGCCGGCAAGCGCGTGCCGCGTGAGGGTTACGCCGTACTGGCCGACGGGCAGCCCGTGGGGCACGTCACCAGCGGAACGTTTTCGCCCACGCTCGAGAAGCCGATCGCCATGGGCTACGTCGATGCCGCGTTTGCTGCTCCGGGCACCGAGGTAGCCGTCGACGTTCGCGGGCATGGCGAGCCTGCCCGAACGGTTGAATTGCCGTTCTACCGCCGCACCAACTAACCGCACCTCGCATAAGGATTCGAACCGTGCAGCCGCAAGACTTGCTCTACGCCAAGACACACGAATGGGTCCACGTTGAGACCGACGGCGGTAGTAAGATCGCCACGATCGGCATCTCACACTTCGCCCTGGAAGCGCTGACGGACCTCGTGTTCCTGGAGCTGCCTGAAGTCGGTCGGCAAGTGAAGGCCGGTGACTCCTTTGGCGAAGTCGAAAGCGTCAAGGCGGTCAGCGACTTGTACAGCCCGGTGACCGGCGAGGTCGTCGAGGTGAATGCCGCGCTTCCGGACCAGTTGGGACAGTTGACCGACGACCCTTACGGTGCCGGCTGGATTGCGAAGATCAAGATCAGCGACGAAGCGGAGCTACAGAACCTGTTGGCCTACGCCGACTATGAAAAGCAATGCGCGGAGGAAGGACATTGAGCTTGGCACAAGCGCGCTCGAATCGCGTCGGAGACGCACGCGGTGAAGCCACACAGCACGACGAGACCATGCCCTACGTTGCGAACACGACCGACGACCAGCGAGCGATGCTCGACGCGATCGGACTGGAATCGCTCGACGAGTTGTTCGAGGCGATTCCAGAGGAATTGCGACTCAAGCGTCCGCTGGCGATTCCGCCGGCTCTGTCGGAGATGGAGCTCACGGCGCATCTGACAGCCTTGGCCGGCAAGAATGCCTCGGCCGGTGAGAAGGTTTGCTTCCTCGGGGGCGGAAGCTACGACCACTTTATTCCTGCGATCGTCGATCACGTCGCTGCCCGGGGAGAGTTTTACACTTCGTACACGCCTTACCAACCGGAGGCCAGCCAGGGCAATCTGCAGGTCTTTTTCGAGTATCAGACGCTGATCACGCAGCTCACCGGCATGGACGTCTCGAACGCGAGCCTCTACGACGGGGGCAGTGCCGCGGCCGAGGCGGTGTTGATGGCCGTGACCACCACCAAGCGGCACGGACGCGTCGTGACCGCCAATAGCGTGCACCCGGAGTATCGCGAGATCCTCGCGACCTACTTGGCCAATCTGGGCATTGAGCTAGTCACCGTGGGCACGCCCGAGGGCACGGTTTCGCCCGCGGAGCTTGCCGCGCAGATCAACGGCGATACGGCGTGCGTGCTGGTGCAGCATCCGAACTTTTTCGGCTGTCTGGAGGAGGTCGACGCGCTGGCCGCCGCGGCGCACGACGCCGGTGCCCTGTTGGTCGTGGCGGTCGATCCCATCAGTCTCGGACTGCTGAAGCGCCCCGGCGACTATGGCGCCGACATCGTCGTGGCCGAGGGACAGAGCCTCGGCAGCCCGATGTCCTTCGGCGGGCCGTACCTGGGCATCATGGCCTGCCGCGAGCAACATGTTCGGCGGATGCCGGGTCGCATCGCAGGCGAAACGGTCGACCGCCGTGGCAAACGCTGTTTCGTGCTAACGCTTCAGACCCGCGAGCAACACATCCGCCGCGAGAAGGCCACGAGCAACATTTGCACGAACCAGGGACTATTCGCGCTGCGGGCCGCCGTGTATCTGGCCGCGATGGGACCCGTGGGAATACGCCAGACGGCAGAACTTTGCTTGCGAAAGGCGCGCTATGCATCCGGGCGGCTGACCGCCGATACGTCGCTCGTGCCCGCCTTTTCTCGCCCCACGTTCAAGGAGTTTGTCGTGCGGTGTCCCCATGGCAACGTCGAAGCCGCGCTCGAGCGCGCGAGCGAATCGGGCTACCTGGCCGGTGTGCCGCTATCGCGCTGGTACGACGACCTGGCCGACTGCTTCCTGGTGGCTGTGACCGAACGCCGCACGCAGGACGAAATCGACGGACTCGCCGCTTGTCTCAAGGAGCTGACCTGTAGCAATGCGTAACGCCCGAGCGACCCAACTGCTGTTCGAACTCGCGCGGCCGGGCCGCCGCAGTGCCCAGTTGCCCGCCTGCGACGTGCCCGAGGTGCCGCTTGACGATCTGCTGCCCGCCGAAGCGCTCTCCCCTGCCCCGCCGCCGTTGCCGGAGCTCTCGGAGCCGGAGTTGGTGCGGCACTTCACGAACCTGTCGACACAAAACATGTCGGTCGACACGCACTTCTACCCGCTGGGTTCGTGCACGATGAAGTACAACCCCAAGCGAAACGAGCGACTGGCCAGCCTGCCGGGCATGATCGACCTGCATCCCTACCAGCCGAGCGCAACGTTGCAGGGATTGCTGGAACTGCTCGACGGCTTGCAGCAGATGCTGGCCGAGATCGCCGGACTGCCGGCCGTATCGCTGCAGCCGGCCGCCGGCGCGCAAGGCGAACTCACATCGCTGTTGATCGCCGCGGCCCACTTTCGCACACTCGGCCAGAAACGCACCAAGGTGCTCACGCCCGACAGTGCCCACGGCACGAACCCGGCCAGCGCCGCCATGGCGGGTTTCGACACCGTGCAGGTCAAGAGCACCCCGGCCGGCTTCGTCGAGATGGAGGATCTGGCCGCCAAACTCGACGACAGCGTGGCGGTGTTCATGATCACCAATCCCAACACGCTGGGCATGTTCGATCGCCAGATCGGCGAGATCGCCAAGCGGGTGCACGACCTCGGGGGGCTGCTCTATCTGGATGGGGCGAACATGAACGCCATTCTGGGCATCACGCGGCCGGGCGACTTCGGCGCCGACATGATGCACTTCAACCCGCACAAGACGTTTAGCGGGCCGCATGGCGGGGGAGGCCCCGGCGCCGGGCCGATTGCGGTCAGCGAGGCGCTGGCGCCCTACTTGCCCGTCCCGGTGATCGTGCGCGACGGCGATCGCTACGAACTGGAATACGACCGCCCACAGTCGATCGGCCGCGTGCGGAGCTTTTTCGGCAACGTCGGCGTGTTGGTGCGGTCGTACTGCTACTTGCGAACGCACGGTCCCGAGGGACTGCGCCGGGTGAGCGAGAATGCCGTGCTCAACGCGAACTACCTGCTCTCGAAGGTAAAGCACATCTTTCCCGTACCGCAGGGCGATCGTTGCATGCACGAATTTGTGGCCAGCGGCGCCCGGCTGAAGAGCGATCGCGGCGTGTCGGCGATGGACGTCGCCAAGCGATTGCTGGACTACGGATTTCACGCGCCGACGGTATACTTCCCGCCGATCGTCCGCGAGGCGATGATGATCGAACCGACCGAGACGGAAACCAAGGAAACGCTCGACGCCTTCGCCGAGACCCTGTTCCGGATCACCGAAGAGCCGCCCGACTTGCTGTGCGAGGCTCCACACACGACGTCCATCAGCCGTCCCGATGAAGTTCGCGCCGCGCGGCAGCCGGTGATGTCCTGGCGGGCCGAATAGTTGTCTTGTCCTTCGCGGGCCTTCGCGCTCGGCCCGGCGTGCGATGACCGCTTCGAAACTCCCCTTGCCGTGCCAGTTGATCCTCGACGGTCCGGAGACCGGCGGCTGGCAGATGGCCGTGGACGAAGCCTTGCTCGAGGCGGCGGCCGACAACGAGATCGCCTACTTGCGATTCTACGGTTGGAGCGAGCCAACGCTGTCGCTCGGCTATTTCCAACCCTACCGCGACCGTGAGCGCCACGCCGCCAGCCGCGATTGTCCGCTGGTGCGGCGTCAGACCGGCGGTGGGGCCATACTGCATGATCGGGAGTTGACCTACTGCCTGACGGTGCCACTTGCCCATCCGTTGGCAGCCGACACCACGCGGCTCTATGAGGCCGTGCATGGAGCTTTGGTCGACGTGTTGGCCGGGTTTGGGTGTGTCGCCCAAATCAATCGCGGACCGGTCGCTGCCATGTCCGAGGAGCCGTTCTTGTGCTTCCAGCGCCGAGCGCCGCTGGACGTACTCTCGGGTTCTGCCAAGATCTGCGGTAGCGCGCAGCGACGCCGTCGCGGTGCGGTGTTGCAGCACGGTTCCCTGTTGCTGGCAGCCAGTAGCCACGCGCCTCAACTGCCTGGCCTCGTTGAGCTCACGAATCAGGAGCTGTCGCCGCGATCATTGGCGCAGAGCTGGCAAGCAGCGATTGCCGGCCGCTTGCAACTGCGGCTTGAGCCCGCGGAACTCGGCGAGACGGCGCGGCGTCGGGCACGCTTGTTGGTTCGGGAAAGATACGGCTCCCAGGCATGGAACCAGCGTCGCTAGCGGAGGCCCAGCACGGGGCCGCAAGGCTTTACTATTTTGCGTCTCCGCGCAAGGGCGAAGCGGCCGGAAATGCTGGAATTTTATTGCCAGAAGCCCGATTTATTGACATAATGCGGTATCAGGCAAGTGCCGGTCGCTAACGCGTTCTGCGACAGAGAAGGACCGGCAGACTTCAATTCCCAGTTGCGGCTATGCGCTTACGAGGCTCGTGATCGCGCCAGCGGTCCGCACTCGTTTCGATAGTTTATTGGTGTGCCTTTGGGCGGAGCTGCACTGAACCATGGATATGAAGCTAAAGGTCTTAGAGGGAAAAAACGCCGGTAAGGAGCTTGCCGTCAACGGCAAGAAGTTCCTGATCGGCCGTGCTGAGGATTGCCATCTGCGTGCCGGCAGCGAGTTGATCAGTCGGCACCACTGCGCGATTTTGGTCGAAGAAGGCTATATCGGCGTCCGTGACTTCGGTAGCAAGAACGGTACGTTCGTCAACGACGAGCGCATCGTTGGTGAGCGCGAATTGAAGACCGGCGACCGGTTGACGGTGGGACCGTTGCGCTTCGAGGTTCACCTCGCCCACGGCATCGGCGCTAAGAAGCAGCCGCCGGTCCATGACGTCAAGGAGGCCGTTGCCCGGACCGCTACGAATGCGGCAAAGGACCCGGTCGACGTTACCGAGTGGCTCAGCAGCGAGGCCTCGGCCGAGACGGCGACTCACGAGACGACCAGCTTCACGGACACCGACGCCATGGATCTCAACGCGACCCAGGCCGGCCAGGATTCTCCGGGCGGAAAAAAGAAGGACAAGAAGGAGCCGGGCAAGCTGCCGAAGGTGTTGGCCAAAGACAGCCAGGATGCCGCCGCTTCGGTCCTCAGCGCGATGCGACGGCGCCGCTAGTGTTTGAAACGTCCGGGGCGGTTCGGCCACGGCAGTGTCCGCCCAGGATCGAGTTGGCTTGGCCTGCCGTGTCGCGGGTCGATCGCAGTTCCTCCGCGATGCACTAGTCCCTTGCACTTGCCCGCACCCTGGCCAGCAGTTATCAGTGGATGGGAACGTCGCCGGTGGGACCGTTCCGCCGCGTCAGCACCGCCAAACCACAGCGCTGGAGGGGATTGAGACCATGGCCGACGAAGACGCTCTGCGCCGCCGATATCGAGAGTTCCTGGAGTTGATGCCCGTAACCATCGCCATCGCTGGCCTTCCCACGAGCGAGGCGCCCTTCAACTATTCGCCCGACCAGATGGAAGTGCGAGCCCAGACGCTCCACGCGGCCTTCAAGCTGGCCCGACAGTTGGCGCGCGATTCCGTGACGGGCTGAGGCTGTCTTTTCTCCCCTCCGGAATCGAGGTTGCCGCGTCTCTGCGCGAAACTTGACCGTCCGAATCGGCCAGACCTATACTTGCAGTGCCGGTTTTCCCGCAGGTTCCGCGGGCGTCATCAGGTCCCAGCCAGTGTGAGGTTGCCCATGCGGGCATCGAAGCGAGAGGCCAAACGGGCGTCGTTGTTGGGGCTGGCGTTTGACGCCGAGGACGGCCACACGCGGCTGACGCGCGGAAAGAACTTCGTACTATGTGGCGGCTCGGAGGAGAGCCACTCGGTGATGCAGGAGACCGCGGTCAAAATCAATGAGCATCTCGACCGCCGCGGGTCTCGACTGGAAGACGTGTCGATCGGCGAGCTGCGGGATATCTGCGAATCGGTTCGTCGCTGAGCCGCGCTGGCCAATCGCCGCGGACCGGCCCAAATCGCTGCTCCGGGCAAGATTCTGTGGCGTTTTCTGGCGCCGCTGCCTAGAATGGCCGCAAAGCCCCTTCGGGTCCTGTAGGGCGTGAAACTCTAAGCCGCCAGGACTGGTATTCTCTCATAGCCGACTTTGCAGCCAAGGGAAGCCCGTTTGTCCGAGGACGTGCGCAAGTTGGTCGACCGATGCCTGGCAGGCGACCAGGCCGCGATGCGGCAACTGGTCGATACCTACCGTGGTCAGGTGTTCGGGTTGTGCTACCGCATGCTGAGGCATCGCCAGGATGCCGAGGACGTGACGCAGGAGTGTTTCGTGCGAGCGCTGCGAAGCCTGCGGCGGTGGGACAATCGGCGGGAGTTTCAGCCGTGGTTGCTGGCGATTGCCGGCAACCGCTGCCGGACGTTGTTGGCCAGCCGCATGCGGCAGCCACCCTCGAGCTGCCTGGTCGACAACCTGAGCGACAATGCCGATCAAATTCACGAGGCGCGCGGTCTGGCTGAAGAAATCGAGTTGGCGCTGAGTACATTGCGAGCCGAGTACCGTCAAGCGTTCTTGTTGTTTCATCAACATGAACTGAGTTATGCCGAGATTAGCGCCGCCCTGGGCTGTCCGCTGGGGACGGTCAAGACTTGGGTGCACCGGGCAAGGCGCGAATTGGTCGCCCGGTTGGTCAAGCGCGGCGTTGTGCAGGAGATGCGGGATGAAGTGCGAAGAGTTTGAACGGCGTCTTGATGCGGTTCTGGACGTGCGCCGCCGCCCCGAGTGGGACGTGCGCCTGCGGGCCCACGCCGAGCAATGTGCTCCGTGTCGCCGCTTGGCAGCTTCGTACGGCGTTCTGCTTGATGGCGTGGCCGCCCTACCTGTGCCGGAACCGTCGGCCGATCTGACGGCCCGGGTGATGAGCGAAATGCGGGTTCGGCCTGCGGCGTCGCGCCGTGTGGCCCTGGTTGGGGCCGTGCTGGCCACGGCTGCCGCCGTGGTCGTTGCGCTTCTTCCCCTGTTGCCCAAAAGAGATCAGCGCGTGGCCACACCGGACCCGCTGCCCGCCTACTCGTTCCATACGACGGAGGCAGCGGTCGAGGAGTTCGATTGGGCCAATCTCGATGAGTTGCCCGTCGTAGGGCCCGTGCTGATTTCGATCCGCGACGACGACGAGACCACCGATCCCTACGAGGAATTGGCCAAAGGCACGGGGCAAGGGCTGGCGTCGGTCGTGCTGTATATGCCGGGCGTCGCCGGACCTCGCGGCTTTATCGGAACGGCACCCGCCGGCATGCGCTCCCAAGGGGTCTTTCCCGAGCAAATGAGCCAGGAGCTGGAGCCGGTTCGGGAGTCGGTGGCCGAGACCATCAATCTGCTGTTGCGGGCGGTGCCGCTGGCAGACTTCGCCCGCCGCTCGTAGCCGCCTTCGCGGTACCTTCCAAGCGTCGCAATCCGCACAGACGGACGCTCCCCCGTCCATCGCGTACCGCGTCGGCCATTGGCTATTCCTCGGTTCGTGGACCGCGGCGTTGCGCCTCGGCAACGCCAGCCGCCCTCCTTTCCGGACCAATCGGTAAAGCCCCCCGTGTTTTCCTTGCCGTGAAGTCTTTTCGCCGCGCGTCCCGATTGCCTTTCTTACGGGAGCGGTAAGGATTGACCAGGCTACTTAACCGGGAGGGCTTAAACCGTGGCCAAGACCAAAAAGAGTGCACCGGCGAATATCGACAACCGCAGCGGACGCGATCGTCGTACCAGCGAACGACGCAAGGCGACCGTTGCCGTGGCCAAGGAACGCCGGACCACGCAACGGCGGGCGAAGGTCAATCGTCGCCGCCAAATCGACCCCACCACTTGCGAGCGCGACTACAACGACGCTGAGATCGAATTCATGCACGCCCTGGATCGCTACAAGCGTGCCAGCGGGCGCATGTTTCCCACCTGTAGCGAAGTGCTCGAGGTGCTGCTGAGCTTGGGTTACGAAAAGAAGCCCGCCGGCTCCCGCACCAGCGCCAAGCGCGAAGCTGAAGAGTGCTGCACGGCCGACTGCTAGCACGGCGGTCGAACGGGCCGAAGCGCATCGTGGTTGCCGCGACGTCTCTTGACGCGTGTGGCCAAGCGAGCGCGTTCGGCCGCTAGCGGGCGGGTTCCTGGAAACTGGCCTTGTCGCGGGCCAGCCCCGCAGGTATCGTCCGCCGCGCGTCTAATCCAGCGGCGTGTCTTTTGCGCGCCGCAGTTCGCTCTGAAACTCGTTGGAAACCGTGCCACACATCCTGCCGGCAATCCGCTCGACGTTCGGTCTCTCGGCCGGCGCGTGCGCTGCGCTGGCAGCGGTGTTGGCCGCCGTCGGCTGTTCGATGGTCTCCAACTCGCAAAATGCCGAAGGCGTGCGGATGTTCGACCAGGCGTACTATCAAGGCGCTATGCAGAAGTTCATGCAGGCCATTCAGTCGGATCCCAACAACCCCGACGCGTACTACAACCTGGCCCGCACGTACCATCAACTCGCCAAGTTGCACAGCCAGCCAGCCGACTATCAGCAAGCCGAAAGTTACTACCATCAGTGTTTGGACCGCGATCCCAATCGCACGGACTGCTACCGAGCCCTGGCTGTGATGCTCAATGAGCAGGGTCGCAGTACCGATGCCTATCGCCTGCTGGAAGGTTGGGTCGCCCGCAATCCCTCGGCGGCCGATCCAAAGATCGAGTTGGCCCGGCTCTACGACGAAGCAGGGAACCAAGACGCCGCCAAGCACCAACTCATCGATGCCGTGACGGCCGACCCCACCAACGCCCGCGCCCTGGCCGCGTTGGGCAAGTTGCGCGAAGACTCGGGCGAAACGGCCCAGGCGCTGGCTAACTACCAACGCTCGCTGCAACTCAACCCGAACCAACCGCAATTGGCCTCGCGCGTGGTTACGCTGAGCACGCCGCAGGTGCCGCTGGTCACCCCGCCGGGCGGAACCCGGGTCGTCACCTCGCCGGCCACTCCGCTCCGTTAGTCACCCGTGCAGCCGGCCCACCTTACAGGCCCCAACCGTATAGCGGCCGCTTCGTTAATCCAGTGGGCGGAAACGGCACATCGACGTGCCTCTTGGCACATTCCTTGATTGGCCGCGCCCGGGGGTGCGCAGGTTGGTCCGCAGGCGTATCTCAGCCGAAGTTCGTCGCGGCGGTGGCGGCAAGGCCACCGCCCATCTATCTCGCCGATCTTGGTTGCATTTCCTTCGGAGCGTGGATACGCTGACGTAGGCTCGCGGTCCCCAGCGAAACATAGTGATCGTCCCTGGAGCGACCGGTCCCGAGCGACGAGAGTAGCTCGGGGCCGGCCGCACCTCTTCTTCGGCCGCCCCTGGCAGATTCCCCCCACACGAGCCTTTCCGGCTGGCTTGCCAGCCGCCATCGATTGACTAAGATTGAGGGCTTGTCGCCACCGCGGCGACTCTGGACAGGTAGCTCAGTTGGTAGAGCAACGGACTGAACAGCCGTGTGTCGGCGGTTCGATCCCGCCCCTGTCCACTCGGCGGGCCGGTGATCGGGCTTTCTAGTTCGACGGCGGCACGACGGGAGCCGATTCTGCGGCGGGCGCCCATTCGGTGACGCTGCACGGGCGGGCCAGCTTCTGCGAGCGGGCTTTCCATTGGGCAGCTTCGGCCGAATTGCCGACTTGGCGAAGGGCCTCGGCCAGGGACGCGCAGGCTGCGGCACTGGATGGATCGAGACGCTGCAGTTTGCGAAAGATCGCGACGGCTTCCTCACCACGTTGCTCGGCCAACAACGCCAAACCCAGCTTTCCCAGCACGAAGGTATCGCGACTGGGGCGGATTGGATCTTGGACTGCCACAAGCATGGCGTCGATCGGGCCACTGCGATCGATCCCCTCATTCAGTGCACTTGCCGCCAGTAGCCGCAAAGCGCGCTTGTTGCCCGGGTCTGCAGCGATTACTTGCAGTAGTTTATTGGTGGCGGCCGCGAACTGACGCTGCTCGAAGCAATGCGTGGCCGTTTGCACCTGGGCGTATACATCCAGCATGTTCTTGGGGTTGGGCAAGTCTTCCGCGACGGCATCCGGGCGAGGTGTCCGCGTGACGCCCACATAGCCAAGTGCGTGCAGCCGCGCCACGTCCTCATCTTCGAGCGTTGCCGCACTCATCGTCGATGCCGAGCGTGCAGCCAGCGTCGCGGCGACGTCTTCCAGTCGCGAAAGCAAACGCCGCGAACGCTCCGAGTCGGGATCGAACACATTGTTTCGCTCATCCGGGTCCTGCTCCAGATCGTACAGTTCGAACTGAGGCGTACGAATCAGCTTGTGGCGGCCGGCCACGATGCCCTCCTGTCCGCTCCAGCCGTACGTATGGGTCGGAAACTCGTTCTCGAAGTAGATCGCCCGATCGGTGGTGCGTGCGGCGTCCGCGGCATCGAGGGGCAGTTGCAGGCCGTCGAGCGCCGCGCTCGTTTCGATGTCTAGCCATGCGAGCAGACTGGGCATCACGTCGACGAGTGCTACAGGGGCGTCGATCGACTGGCCGGCATGCCGCCCGTCGGGCAAACGCACCAGCAACGGAACGCGAAGCGTTTGGTCGTAGCTGAACAGGCCGTGCGTATCTTCGCCGTGCTGTCCCAACCCTTCGCCGTGATCGGCCGTGAGGATGACCAGCGTCGGCGCTTCGTCCGACGCGGGCAAGGCCGCCAGCAGTCGGCCGACTTGCCGGTCGACGTAGTGGATCTCAGCATCGTAAGGGCGGCGAGTGGCAAAGGCCGGATCGTACTGAGGGGAATCGTAGGGCGCGTGGGCATCGAAGTAGTGGACCCAGAGAAAGAAAGGGGAATTCCGCGGCTGCTTGAGCCACTGCAGTGCGGCGTCGGTGACTTCGTGCGCGCGGCGCTCGGCATAGCGGACCGAAGACGTCTCCTCCGGCATCTGATCGTCGTAGTGGTCGAAGCCGGCGGAGAGTCCAAACTTCCGGTCCAGCACGAACGCGCCGACGACGGCGGCCGTCTCGTAGCCATTCTCTCTCAAGACCTCTGCCAGCGTCTGAAACTCCGAGTCGAGGCGATCCGGTCCGTTTTGATGGACGCCGTGGCGCGGCGGCGTCAGCCCGGTCATCAGCGAGCAATGGCTGGGCAGCGTCAGTGGGGCGGGCGCGTAACAGCGGTCGAAGCGAACACTACTGCGAGAGAACGCGTCGATCGCCGGCGTGTCGTGATTGGAGTCGTAGCAACCGAGCCGATCGGCGCGCGTCGTGTCGAGGGTGATCAACAGAATGTTCCAGCGTGGCGTCTTGGTCGCGGCGACCCGCCACGGCCAGGAAACCAAACCCGCGCCGACAATCAGCAATGCCAATACCGCTGCCAAACCGATTTTCATGGTGCGCACGGTGCTTGCCTACGTTTCGGCGGCTCGCGAATCGGCTGCGCCGGAGGGTTTCGTCGCGGGCACTTCTGCCGGCCGATCCTCCGGCACAGGTACCGCGTCCGGCCTGAATTCCTCCGGCGGTGACGGCCCCGAGCGGGCTTCAGCCGGCAGCAGCTCCTCTTCGTCCGCTGGCAGATCTTCGTCTACCAGTTCCCCTTCATCTTCGGACCCGTCGGATCCTCTCGGCTTGGGGCGTTGTGCCGCCGCTTGCTCAGCGCGAGCCAGCAAACGCCGGATGTCCTCGACGTCCTCCTGTTCGGGGTCCAATTCCAGCGAGCGTCGCAGGTGGAAGGCCGCGAACTTCGGGCGATCGAATTGCTTCAGAGCGTAGATCGACGCGATCTGGCGATGAACCAGGGCGTGGTCGGGATCTCGCTGCAGGGCACGGCGGTAGAAGGCCAGCGCGCGGCCGTATCGACGCTCATTGAAATGATGCGCTCCGACGTTAGCCAGCGCAATCGCGCTGGGATACTGCGGGTTCGCCTGTAGCGCCGCGCGAAACTCATCGAGCGCGTCTTCGTGCTTTCCGGCGCGCAGCAGCAGTTGTGCGAGATTCACATGCGGGGCATCGAAGTGAGGGTCCAGCTCGATCGCCCGGCGATACTCCTTCTCGGCGAGCTCGAGCTTGTTCATCCGCCGATAGATCAGGCCCAGGTTGTTGTGCGCCGCGCCGTACTTAGGCGAGATCTCCAGCGCCTGCATGCAGAGCTTTTCGGCCTCGTCCTGCTCACCCTTTTGGCTCAACAGCGAAGCCAGCGTGGCCAGCACGCGAGGCTGATTGGGGTTGAATCGCATCGCCAAGCGAAGTTCTTTGATGGCCTGATCCACGTTGCCCTCGAGGCTGAGGACGTTAGCTAGCCCGTCGTGGGCGCCTGAATCCATGGCGTCGATGTGTAGCGCATCTTCAAAGGCCTCGCGCGCCTCCTCCAGACGGCCGGCTTGCAAGTGCAAGAAGCCGATTTGGTCGTTGGCAGCCGCCCCGCTCGACCCCGGGTCGGTCTCCAACGCCTGTTGGAACAGCGCCATCGCCTGCTCCTCGTTGCCGCGACGGTGGGCGATCTGGCCGCGCAGGATCAGCGCCTGGCCGTTTTCCGGCTCGAGGTCAAGCGCCTTTTCGATGTTTTCATCGGCCTCGTTGAATTCGCTTCGGGCCAAGTGTACGCCGGCAATGCCGAGCCAGAACGTGGGATTGTTTTCGTCGTACGAGGTGCATAGCTCGTAATGGTTTTGGGCTCGATCCAGCTCTCCCAAATCGCGATAGGCCCCGGCCAGCACCGACCGCGAAAACACGTCGCCGGGCACTTCGGCCAGGCTGGCCTCGAGGATGGCAATGGCGTCCTTGGCTTTCCCCTCGGCACGCATGGCGATCGCCTTCTGCACGGTCTCCCAGTGGCCGATCATTTCTTTGGGATCGCGCAGCTCGGGGCCCATCTCCTCGGAGTCGCGGACCGTGGCCACGTATCCCAGTTCGGCCAGGTGGCCCATCGCTTCGCGATCGAGGTCGAGCGTCTTGAGGTCGATCGCCCTTCTCGCCGCCAGATAGGGATCCTCGCCGAGAAACCCAGCCAGCCGCTCGCTGAGACCGCGAGTCACGTCGGCCTGGGCCTCGTGCAAGTTCTCTTCCTCGCCGGGATCCTGGCGGAGGTCGTAGAGTTCTGGCGTGGGGGCCAGGATGTACTTGTAGTCGTCGCGGCGAATCCCTACCAGCGGCGCCCAGCCGTGCATCACCATCGAGGCCATCGTTTCGATGAGCAGCGGGCGCGGTTCCGGCGGCGCGGGCCGGCTGAGATCGAGCCCGTCGAACTCGTCGGGCACATCGAGTCCCAGCAGCGAAAGCACCGTGGGCGCGACGTCGATCAGGCACGTCTGCCGATCGAGCACCTTGCCCTGCGGCAGGCCGCTGGGCGCGTGGAAGATCAAGGGCACGCGCAGCGTGCCATCGTAGATCAAAAGCGAATGTGTGAATTCGCCGTGCTCTCCGAGACCCTCACCGTGGTCCGAGGTATACACGACGAGTGTCTTATCGCGCACGCCGAGGTCTTCGAGTTGAGCCAGCAACGCACCGATCTGCGAGTCGGCGTAGGCAATTTCGCCGTCGTAAGGATCATCAGCATATCGGCTGCGAAACGGCTCGGGCGGCAGATAGACGGCGTGTGGGTCGAAATAGTGCACCCACAGAAAGAACGGCTCGCTGCCGTTCTCGCGCAGCCACTTGGCGACCGGCTCGTTGGTCAACTCTGCCGCCCGCTTACGGAACATGTGGGGCGAGTATTTCATGCCGCGCGTGAGGTCGTCGTTGTAGTCGTCGAAGCCCTGGTCGAGGCCAAATCGAGAGTCGAGCACGAATGCCGAAACCGCGGCGCCGGTTCGATAGCCCGCGGCCTGCAACCGCTCGGCCAAAGTAGTGACGTCGTCGACGAGATGAAACGTCCCATTGCTGCGGGCGCCGTGGTGATACGGGTAAAGCCCGGTCATCAGCGACGAGTGAGCCGGCAGCGTGGAGGGTGACGGCGTGATGGCATTGCTGCACAGAATCCCCTCGCGAGCCAGCTTGTCGAGCACGGGCGTTTCGATTCCTCGATTCCCGTAGCAGCCCAGGTGGTCGGCTCGCGTCGTGTCGGTGGTGATGATCAGCACGTTGTAGTCGCGCAGTACCCCAGGCTGGGCCTCGATACGATCGGCTGGTTCGAGTTCGGGAAGGACCTCGCCGGTGATATCGTTGGGGCTGAACACGGTGACCAGACGCCGCAGTCCGAATGAGCCTGCGGCGAACATGATGAGGATGCCGGCTAAGACGAACGCGAGGAACTCGGGCCAGCGCGAGCGTTTCTTGGTAGGCTTCTCAGCGGGTTCGATCATGATATGGAGGCCCGAATGAGTCGATGAGCGGGCAGCGGACGAAAAAAAGGCGGGCCTTACTATGCGGTGTAAGGCCCGCCCAGAAACCTTTGCGCCACGAGGGCTCGGTCCATGGTTAGCTGTTCGCTCGACGGCGACGCCGCCGAAACCAGACGCCTGTCACCGCCGCGGCCAGACCCGTGCCCAGCATCAGGGCGCTGGCCGGCTCGGGTACGTGTTCGATGCCTAACGTGGCCGTATTCAGGAACGTGGCAAAGAACTGGCTGCCCAATCCACTGACCAGGTGGAACGTCACAGGCTCGAAAATGTGCAGCCAGTGAGCGTTAGGATCCTGGGGATTGGCGGGGTTCGTGGGGAACAGGAACTGGCTGTTTACCGTGTGCAACTGGAAGATGTCGTCGATGTTGGAGGTGACCAGGATGTAGTCGGACTCCTCCAGCCGTACGAATTCCGAACTGAATTGGCCCTCGCGGAGATGCCAGATGTTCCAGAACATGAACGTGGCATCGACGTCGCTGTTGCCGGACGGGTCGGAATTCTTCACATGCACTTGGAGGTCGAACAAGGGCTGATTTACCGATGGGGTGATGTCGATCCCCGACTGTGCGGCCAGGGGATGCCACGCCGTGAAGAAAAGCGGCGAGCTCTGCCTGTTTTCCGAGCGCGGGCCGAAGGGCTCAATGTACGGCGGAGCGGTACCGGCCGAGCCACCGGCGATCGGAATGAGCGCATCGACGTCCATTTCGCCTGCATCAAGGACGTGCATCTTCATCCGCCCGCCGGCCCATCCCGCATAGGGTGCGTTGGGGCTGGTGTTGTGGATGGCGATCGGAAGCGTAAACGTATCCGAGGCTTGCAGTGGCGGCGTCTTCACGTCGGTGACGACACCCTGTGCAAGGGCCATGCTGCCGCTGATGAGCAGACCTGCGGCGGCGAGGAAAAGAATTCTGGGCACCAGGCACCTCTCTTTCGTCATGAGCGGGTTCCCTCCACGCAATGGGACTCTGTATCGTGGAAGTTCTTTGAATCACGCAAACACTCGTGTGTTGCTGTTCTCCATTGGCGACTCCTTGCGAGGGACTCACGGCTGGTTCCAGGCTTGTCGTCTCTCAAGCCCACAAACGAAAACGCCCAGCAACCCTGCAGGACCGTTTCGGTCTGCGCGGTTGCTGGGCGTGGTCGTTCGAGCCTTATCTGCCATCGCGATGTCTCCACACACGGGCGAAGGTCTACGAATTTTTTTTGTCGAACCTGCTCTGCTGAGCTACTCCCTGCCGATTGATGGCGCCCCTTCGTTTGAACTGCGAGGTTGATTATAGTAATTTGAGTCATGGTCGCAATGTTTTTTTTGGAAGTTTTTTGAAGTTCGGGCCTCGGATCGCATTCCACCCAGGAAGCCATAACACGGAGTCCCCCGAATAGCGGGGAGTTGCCGTGCGTATCGCCTTTATCTATCTGCTCTTCGCGCTGGGTGGCGTTGCGGCGCTCACCTATGAAGTCGTGTGGATGCGAAGCTGCCGCACGGTCTTTGGTAGTTCGACCCATTCGGCGGCTGCCGTCGTTGCCGCGTTCTTCGGCGGGATGGCGCTGGGAAACTGGATCGGTAGCCGGCTGGCCCGATCGGGCCGCCCCATTCGTCGCTACGGGTTAACGGAAATCTGGATCGGCGCCACGGCCCTGTTCGTCGGTCCATGGCTTGGCCTGTTCCACGAAGCGTATCCCACACTTTATCCGCACCTGGCGGCAGACCCGCTGGTGGGCACCGCAGCCAAGTTCATGCTCGCGCTGTGTGCCCTGCTGCCGCCGACGGCCGGAATCGGAGTTACGCTGCCGCTAGTGGTGCGGGCCGTGGTGCGCCAGCCCGATCGCCTCGCGCGGACGACCGGCCAGTTGTACGCCTTGAACGTGCTGGGCGCCGCCAGTGGAGCGGCTCTCGCCGGTTTCGTTTTGCCGATGTGGATCGGCGTCTCGGGCGGGGTCTACCTGGCCGCGGCGCTGAATCTGTTCGTTGGGTTGGCTGCACTGGCGTATTCGTTGCTCTCCGCGGAGCAGCCCGTACAGCTCCCCTCGGCTGTAGAGGAACAAGTGCCGTTGCGCAAGGCTCGCTGGCGACCCTTGGCGTGGGTGTTGACGCTGACGGCCATCCTCTCGGGCTTCGGGACGCTGGCGCTCGAGGTGTTGTACTTTCGAATTCTCAGTTTTCGCACGGATGGGTCCGTCTACAGCTTCAGCCTGATGCTGATCATCTTCCTGGTCTGCCTGGCCCTGGGCGCGTTCGTCGTAGCCCGATTCGGCGATCGCACGAATCTTTGGCGGCTGCTAGCCGTGACACAGACAGCGGCCATGGTCGGCATTTTCGCAACTCCCGTGCTCTTCGACATCGGATTGGGCATCGCCTCGATCGGCGAAGTAAACACCTTGGGCGGGCAAGTCGCCCGCATCGCGCTGGTAGCCGCACCCACCATGGGGCTGACAGTACTCTTAGCCGGTATCGTGTTGCCGGCGGTTTGGAAGCTTGCCGTGCGACAACCCGAAGCGATGGGGCAAAGTGTCGGCAAGCTGGCCGCTTGGAATACGCTGGCCGGCGTGGCGGGCTCGTTGCTGGCCGGATTCCTGCTCCTGCCGCGACTTGGTCTCGGCCCGAGTCTGCTGGTCGTGGGGGCTCTGTATGGCGTCGTGGCGCTAGTGGGATTTGCGCAAGGGTTCCGCGGCGTGCCGCGATGGGTGGGAGGTACCGCGTGTTTGGCGCTGTTTGCCGCCTGGTATGGCGGCGGCGTGTGGAAGCTGATCGACCGGCCCAACCTCGCCTCGGGCGAAACGCTGTTGCGCTACCGCAACGGTGCGGCCGCCACCGTCGCCGTCGTGGAGCATCGAGGCGGCCATCGCACGATGCGGATGAACCACACCTACACGCTTGGGTCGTCGGCCGCCGCCGCGCGCGAACTGCGCCAGGGACGCTTGCCGCTGGTGTTGCACGGAAACCCTCGATCCGTCGCCTTTATTGGCGTAGCCACGGGAATCACAGCCAGCGCCGCGCTCGACTTTCAGGTCGAGCGGGCCGTAGCCATCGAACTGGTGCCGGAAGTGGCCGACGCATTGGAGGACTTCGCCCGCTGGAACCGCTCGGTCGCCGATAGTCCGCGCGTCGAGGTGGTCGTCGACGACGGGCGCAACTTTCTGCTCGGCACGAACGAGCAATTCGACGTGATCGTCAGCGATCTGTTCGTTCCCTGGCATGCCGGCTCTGGCGATCTCTATTCGGTCGAGCATTTTCGTGCCGTGGCCGAGCGACTGGCGCCCGGCGGCCTGTTTGCCCAGTGGCTGCCGGGATACCAGCTCACGGTAGAGGAAATACGTTCGATCGTCGCCAGCCTGCGCGAGGCCTTTGCCTCGGTGACGCTCTGGCGATGCGATTTCGATGCCCGGCAGCCGTTGCTGTGTCTGGTGTGTACCCCCGACCGAGCGGCTTCGAGCGACGGCAGGGCGATCGTCGGGGCGAGCCGGCTGCTGGCCGAAGGAAAGGGCCCGAGAGCGCCGTTCCTGTCGAGCGTTGAAGGAGTCGCCATGCTCTACGTCGCCGGCGACCGGGAACTCGCAGAGTGGGCCGAAGGTGCTCCGCTGAATAGTGACGACTTCCCGTTTATCGAGTACTCGACGCCGGGCAGCTACCTTCGTCACCGGCAGCGCGACCTGGAGCCGCTCAACCGATGGCTGGCCGACTTTCGCCCGCGCAGTTGGCGTTTCTTCGCCCGGCCGCTACCGGACGAGTCGCTCGAGACGTCGCTCAGCGCCGCCGATCTGTTGCACGATGCCCAAGTGGCTCGCGGCAAGAATCACTTTGAGTCCGAGTTCCGCAGCCTGATCCAGTTGGCACAGCTTGCCGGCGACGTGCCCGCGGTGGTGGACCACACGATCTCGGCCGCGATGCGGTATCGATCGCGTCAGATGATGGATCGAAGCGAGCAACTGCTGGAGACGCTCACCGACCGCGCGAACCCGCCTGCGGCGGCTTTGATCGCCCTGGCCGGAATTCGGGAGCAGGACGGGCGATTGCCCGAGGCGGTCGACTGCCTGTCGCGGGCGATCGACGAAGCGCCCGAGTCGACGGCCATTCGCGAGTCATTGGTCGAGCTGCTCAAGCAGCAGGAGCAGTACGATTTGCTGGAGGCGCATTTGCAATACCTCTTGGACCGCAATCCCGACGAGCCGTACCGGCGGCTGGATCTCGCCCAGGCGTTCGACCGTCAGGGAAAGCTGGACCAGGCGAGGGAGCAGATCGAGCAGTTTCGCAATCTCCAACTTGGCAACGAGAGGCGCAAGGCCTGGCAGTACCTGCGGGGATTGCAGCTCGGCAAGTACGTCGACGAGTATCCCGATAGCGATTTGAGCGGTTCTGGCGTCTCCAGCGCGGAAAGCGACAAGCCGGGGGCGGAGGATCCTTAGCGGCTTCGCCTGACGGCAGACCTCTTTTCCGCCATTTGACTGCGAGGGCGAAGATGAACGGCGAAACGCGGCCTTGGGTCACGGTGGTTTCGGGACTCCCCCGCTCCGGCACGTCGATGATCATGCAGATGCTCGCCGCCGGCGGAATGGAGGTGTTGACCGACGAATTGCGTGAGGCCGACGAAGACAACCGGCGGGGATACTTCGAATACGAACCCGTCAAGCGCACGCGAAAAGACGCTTCCTGGGTCGGCGAGGCGTTGGGCCGCGTCGTCAAGGTGGTCGACCTGCTGCTACGCGATCTGCCTGCCGAGTTTGACTATCGCGTCGTCCTGACCGAACGACCACTGGGTGAAGTGCTGGCGTCGCAGCGCGTGATGCTTGCCCGACGCGGTGAAGCCGGGGCCAACCTGTCCGACGACGCGTTGGCCGCAGCCTTTGCCCGGCAGCGGGCCGGCCTCGAGCAGTGGCTAGCCGAGCATCCGAGCTTTCGAGTGCTCAAGATCCACTATCACGACGTGTTGTCGCGGCCCTCTGAAGAGGTCGCCCGACTGTGTGAGTTTCTTGAAGGAGGGCTAGACCAACAGGCCATGGTGGCGGCAGTCGAGCCGCGGCTACGGCACCAGACTTCCTAGCCGAGGCGTTTGAATAGGTTAAGCAATTGGCACCAAAGGGTGCCTTCGCTCGCACGCGGATCCGGAAGATGACAACTTCACCATGCCGAACATCGACCCTTCGCACCCCACCGCGGATCGTGCTGCCGCGTTTCGTTATCGACGATGCGCTGGTGACCGCTCTTCTTGTCTTCATGGCCTGGGCGCAGGGGGGTGACGTTGAGGCAAGTCACGGGGGCTGCCCCGAGCTGGCCTATATCGGGCCCGGGGCGGGGCTGGCTTTGGCCGGCAGTTTCTTGGCCATCCTGGCGGCGATGCTCTCGGCGATGCTGGCTCTATTGTTCTGGCCTTTCCGCTGGGCCTGGCGGGCGATTCGCGGTCGCCGCGCGCGACGACGAGCCCTGGTGCGCCGCGTGGTCGTCCTCGGGCTCGATGGTTTGGAACCATCGCTGGTCGATCAGTTCTTGGCCGAGGGCCTGATGCCCAATCTCGATCGACTGCGCCAGTCTGGGAGCTACGCGCGACTGGGTACGACCTGGCCGCCTCTGTCCCCGGTCGCCTGGTCATCGTTTTCGACCGGCACGAATCCTGGCAAGCACAACGTGTTCGATTTCATCGCCCGCAACACGGCAGACTACCGGCCGATGATCTCGTCGGTTCGCATTCGACCCGGCAAGCGCCAACTGCGCATCGGACGCTATCGGATTCCGCTCTCGGGCAGCGAGATCCGCGGGCTGCGCAAGAGCAGGCCCTTCTGGTGTGCCCTGGGCGACGCGGGCATCTTCAGCGCCGTGCTGCGCGTGCCGATCACGTTTCCGCCAGATCATTTCCACGGCGTGCAGCTTTCGGCGATGTGCGTGCCGGACTTGCGCGGCAGCCAGGGCATGTTTTGCCATTTCGTCGAGAACGGGCACGCGGGCGCCACTTCCGAGGGAGACGTGGGAGGCGAGCGAATCGTCGTCCAGCGCAACGGCAAGGGTGTGCGCGCCCGGTTGCCGGGTCCGCCGAACCCGTTGCGCAGCGATCACCAGATGGCCGACGTGCCGCTCAAGGTCGTGGCCGGCAAGAACGGCGCGGCGGTACTGCACGTCGATGGTCAACGCGTCGACCTACGACCCGGCGAATACACGGATTGGGTGGGGCTCACGTTTCCGTTGGCGCCGATGGTCAAAGTGCGCGGCATCTGCCGTTTCTATCTAAAGCGGTTCGAGCCGCCGTTCGAGATGTATTGCACGCCGGTGAACATCGACCCCGAGAAACCGGTGATGCCGATCTCGCATCCGGCGGTCTTCTCGACCTACCTGGCCCGGCAGCATGGACCGTTCGCCACGCTAGGTTTGGCCGAAGACACCTGGTCGCTCTCCGAGAGCGTGCTGGACGAGGACGCTTTTCTTCAGCAGGCCTACGACATCGACGAAGAACGCCAGCGGATGTTTTTCGACATGCTCGGGCGCGTGCCGCGCGGCTTCGTGTCGTGCGTCTTCGATGCACCGGACCGCATTCAACACATGTTCTGGCGCTTCCACGACAAGGAACATCCCGCCCGGCCTGCCGACGAGGCGCTACAAGCTGCCCATCAGCACCGGCTCCGCGACCTGTACGAACGTATGGATGCCTTAGTGGGCCGCACGATCGACGCGCTCGATGAGGACACGACCCTGTTCGTCATGTCGGATCACGGCTTCAAATCCTTTCGCCGCTGCGTCGACCTGAATGCCTGGCTGCTCGAGCAAGGTTATTTGGCGCTTAAAGATGACCGCTCCACAAGCCGCCACGAGTACCTGGCTGACGTGGACTGGAGCCGCACGCGGGCCTACGCCATTGGCCTTGCGGGCATTTACGTCAATCAGCAAGGGCGTGAAGCCGAGGGGATCGTTTCGCCCCGCGAGGCCGAAGCCCTAGCCAAAGACATCGCCGATCGGCTCACAGGGCTGCGGGACCCTCAGCACGACCAGGTGGCGATCCATCAGGCCGTCGCACGTGCGGCGGTTTACAAGGGACCGTACACCGAGCAGGCGCCCGATGTGATTGTCGGCTACCGCGAAGGCTACCGCGTTAGTTGGGATACGGCCATCGGGAAGTGTGGCGCCGGCGTTTTCTCCGACAATACCAAGGCCTGGAGCGGCGATCACTGCATCCATCCGGAACTCGTGCCGGGCGTGCTGTTCTGCAATCGGAAACTCGACGCGGCGACCGCGAACATCATCGACATTGCCCCGACGGCACTCGAGTTGTTGGGAGTTACCAAACCAGCCTATATGGATGGAAAATCGCTCCTATGCGCAGGCGAGACTTCGTCAAACTGATCGGCTCGACCGGCGCGGCCACCATGCTTGCCGGTTGTGGTAGCTCCGCGCCGCACGCGTCGGCTTCGTCGCGTCGCGTCTACCTCGTGGCCTTCGATGGTTTGGACCCGCGCATTGCGAAGACGCTGATGGACGCAGGCAAGCTGCCCAATTTCGCCAAGCTGGCGGGCCGCGGAGGCTTTTCAAAGCTTCGCACGAGCATGCCGCCGCACACCCCGGTGGCCTTTTCCAACATCGTGACCGGGGCCGACCCGGGGCTGCATCAGATCTTCGATTTCATTCACCGCGACGTCGACACGCACGACTCGCGGCTTGCGATTCGTCCCCACTTTTCGACGGCTGAAGTGCAGGTGCCCGAGAACGCCCGCTCGCTCTCGCTCGGCTCGTGGAAATTGCCACTCTCTGGCGGCGAGACGATGCAACTTCGGCGCGGCAAGCCGTTCTGGGACTACCTGATCGAGCGCAACATTGATGCCACGGTGTACTACGTGCCCTCGAACTACCCGACGGAGATGCCGGAGGGACCTGGGCGATTTCGCGCCATCAGCGGCATGGGCACGCCGGATCTCTCGGGGGGCTATGGCGAATTCACGCTGCTCACGCCGTCGGCGCCCCGGGCGGGACGCGAAGTGGGCGGGGGACGCTTCGTGTTTCTTTCGATGCTCAGCCATCGCGGCTCGGCCGAACTCCTGGGGCCCGCGAACTATCTTCATCAGCCCGACGAATCCGGCCGCGTGCCCAGGATGACCAGCCGCGTCGACGTGGTGCGCGATCCGACGGCGCCCGTCGCGAAAATCAGCCTCTCGGGCAGCACGGTCGTGCTCAAAGAAGGCGAATGGAGCGATTGGCTCGAGGTCGTGTTCCACACGGGCCTGCCGGGCTCGTCGGTTTTCCACTCGTTCGGGGCGGCGACGGCCGTGGCCGGCACAGTGCGGCTGTTTCTCAAGCAGGTGCATCCCAAGTTTGAGTTGTACGTCAGTCCGATCAACATCGATCCCCTTCGTCCGGCCAGCCCGATCAGCGTGCCCGAGACGTTTGCGCGGCAGTTGGCCGAGCGGCACGGGCGGTTTCACACGTTGGGCATTCCCGAGGATACGAAGGCGCTGAGCCGCGGGGCGTTGTCGGAAGAAGAATTCCTGTCGCAGACGCACCTCGTGCTGGACGAGCGGATTGAGCAGTTCCGCGGGGCCCTGTCGGAGTTTCGCAGCGGGTGCCTTTTCTTCTACTTCGGCGATACCGATCTCGTGCAGCATATGTTCTGGCGCGATCGCGATCCGGAGCACCCCGGACGCGACCCGCAGCAAGGTGATCGATTTGCCGAGGTTGTCGAAGAGGTCTATCTCAAGGCAGACAGCCTGGTCGGAGAGTTGCTTGACCATGCCCGCGACGATGACACGATCCTGGTGTTCTCCGATCATGGCTTCACGACGTTTCGTCGCGGCTTCAACTTGAACACCTGGCTGCGCGACAACGGCTTTCTAGCCGTCAAGCCGGGCAGCGGATACAGCGACGCCGAAATGTTCGTGGGTACCGACTGGGCGAAGAGCCGGGCCTACGGCTTGGGGCTCAATGGGCTGTACCTCAACGCGGCAGGACGCGAGAAGCACGGTATCGTGAAGTCGGGCGAGCGTGCCTCGGCGCTGGCCGAATTGCGTGAGAAGCTGCTAGCGGTGCGCGACGTCGACGGCACGCCCGTGGTCGATCGCATCGACCTGGTGGAGGAACTCTATCCAGGCGCAGACGCGAGAATCGCGCCGGACCTGCTGGTGGGCTACAACGACGGCTACCGCGCGGCGTGGGGCACGGTGTTGGGAGCGATGCCTGCGAATCAGTTGGAAGACAATCTCGACCGCTGGAGCGGCGATCACAGCATCGCCGCCAACCTTGTGCCGGGCATGCTGCTTTCAAATCAACCGTTGACCGTCGAAAGCCCCAGCATTTCCGACATTGCCCCGACCGTGTTGGCCCTATTCGGCGTTGCGCGACCAAGTACGATGACCGGCCGCACCCTATTCCACGCCCGATCGACCACTTGACGTTTTATTGCGGGACTCTGGCCCTGGAGCCATCGATTATGTTTGGTTCGACCAAGAAGATTGCCATCGACAAATCGCTTTACGACCGGCTGGCCGAACTGGCCGCCGCGCGCGGATACGCCTCGACCGACGAGTTCGTTGTCCACCTTTGCGAGCGCGAAACGGCCGCGTCTCGGGAGAAACTCGATGAGGGCGAGGTCGAGCAGCAACTGCGCGGATTGGGCTATATCGAATAGCTCTGCCCCCATGGATACGTTCAACCTCACTCTCACACGTGCCGCCGACTGGGTATTCGGTTGGTGCCAGCGGCTTTCCCCGCTCGCAACCTTGCTGTTGCTTTCGGCGGTGGCCGGCGTGGCGATGGCGGTCGTATTCCGCGTTTCGTCCAACCAGCGGGCGATCAAGGCGGCCGTAGATCGCAGCCGGGCCCAGGTGCTGGCCATCAATCTGTTCGGCCACGATCCGCGAGCGATCTTCGCCAGCTTCGCGCAGCTACTCCGCTACACGGGACTGCGACTGTCGTATTCGCTGCCGCCGATGTTATTGATGCTCATCCCTTTCACGCTCCTACTCGTGCAGCTCGCGATGCGCTACGAGCACCAACCGCTGGCCGGCGGCGAATCGACGATCGTCAAGCTGGAATTGGCGCCCGAAGCCTGGTCCGACCACCAGCGCGTTGCTCTGAAGTCGTCGCCACAGGTAAAGGTCGAGACGCCGGCGTTGAGGGACGCCACGGAACACGCGGTTTACTGGCGCGTACGGCCCCTGGGGTCCACACCGGCGGTGCTCGCGTGGCAGATCGATGGCCAGACGATCGAGAAGCGGCTGGACGTGTCCGGTGACGACGTCGCGTTATCCGCCGTCGGCGTCCGGCGGCCGGGACGGGGGATCGTCGATCGCTTGCTTTACCCGGCCGAACCGGCGTTGCCCGCGGCCGGCCCCGTGCGCGGCATCGAGGTGCAGCATGCACCGCGGCAAACGCCGCTGTTTGGCCTCGACGTCCCCTGGTGGCTGACGTTCGTGCTGGGCTCAATCGTGGCAGCCTTGCTGCTGCGGCCGATCTTGCGCGTGCGCTACTAGGCAAAGCATGGGCCGAGTCGCCGGCTAGGCCTTCTTCGACGCTCCGACCTCGAACTGGAACTTGCCCAATCCAAATCGCACGGGCTCGGCGCGGCGGTTGCTCGAGCCGCTGCTGTTGGCTTCCAGCACGGTCCTGATGTCGGCGGCCGTCAGCCCGCGGTTGAGCATGTCCTGTTTCAGCGCGGCGTCATTGTCCGATTGCCGCGTCTTGGCCAGATACTCGGTAATGAACACGAGGGCCACGCAGGATACGATGACCGCGGCGACCAAGAGACAAGCGAGCAGCCACGGGTGATGCAAGAAGACCTCTGCCATGTCCATGCGTCCTCCACAAAGGGCGACTCGCGCGTGGCGAGCCTGGTTTGTCGTCAATACGCCGTGTATTCGTTCGTCGCCGGGCGATATTGACGTCCTGACACGGAGTTTCTTTCTGCGACGCGCTGCCCAAAATCCTGCCACCCCTCCCCTTCGGCAGCGGAACTTAGTTGGTAGAATCCGGCCAATTGTCCCGCCGGCGCCCCCTGTTCGTCTCGGAGAAGTTGATGTTCCGCCTGGCCCTGCACTGGCAGATCTTGATTGCGATGGTCATCGGCTCGCTCGTCGGGCTGATGTTGAATCTCACGGCCGGCCGGCGCGAGCTTCCCGAGGCGGTCGACTTTCCGGCCGGCGAGGTGCAGCCCTACGGCTTTTCGGCGCCGGTCAAGCTTGAAGGCGGCACGTTTTGGTCGATGGATTGTCCCGAACGCATCCTGATGCAGATCGTCGAGCAACGCGACGGGCAGCCTGTCGTACGGCGGGTGTTTGTGGGCGTGTTGGACGAGGAGCTCGAAAAGAGGCCCGCCGGCCAGAGGCTCGCCGAAGCCGGTCGCTGGCCCGAGTTACCTCCCGGCGCCGAGCCGCCGAGCGAGCTCATCGAGCCGGACCTGGGCGAGTTGAAGAGTGCGGATCCGGAGGCCTACGTCCTGTTTCTTCGCTACGGACGCTCGACAGCGCGAATCGCGGCCGACGGCTTCAAGATGGTCGGCGATCTGTTTCTGCGGTTGCTCAAGATGGTGTCGGTGCCGCTGATCATCTTCTCGATCACCACCGGCGTGATGGGCATGGGCACCGCGGACGCCCTGGGACGCATGTTCGGCCGTACGATCACGTACTACATCGTCACGAGCATGCTGGCCATCACCACCGGTCTGCTGATGGTCAACATCATTCGTCCCGGCGCGGACGACAACGCCAACCCGGCTGCCGCGGAGGCGCCGCGGGAACAGGGCAAGAAGCTCTCGACGGTGCTGTTCGAGCAGATCGAGAACATGATTCCGCCCAACCCGGTCGAAGCGGTGTCCGAAGGGCAGTTCCTGGGCATTATCGCCTACAGTCTGGCTTTCGCCATTTTTGCCATCACCGTCGGCGGGAAGACCGCCGACACGATCCGCGACATTGCCGGCGCAGGGTTCGAGGTGATGATGAAGATGACCATGGCGATTATCAAGCTGGCGCCGGTAGGCGTATTGTGCCTGATGCTGTTTGCCGTGGCCACGCAGGGGTTGAGCATTTTCGGCAAGCTTGGCTTCTACATGCTCACCGTGGCCTGCGCCCTGGCCTTTCATGCCCTGGTAACGTTGCCGCTGATCTTGAAGTTCGTGGCCAAGCGCAGCCCCAGGCAGTTCGCCCAGGCAATGAGCCCCGCTCTGCTGACCGCTTTCAGCTCGGCTTCGAGCAATGCGACGCTGCCCTTGACCTTGGCCAGCGTCGAGGAGCGGGCCGGCGTCAGCAACCGCATCAGCTCGTTCGTGCTGCCCCTGGGAGCCACGATCAACATGGACGGCACGGCGCTCTACGAAGTGGTGGCCGTGCTGTTCATTGCCAACCTCACGCCGGGGGTCGATCTGTCTGTCTCGCAGCAGATCATCGTGGCCTTTACCGCGCTACTGGCCAGCATCGGCGCCGCGGGCATCCCGCATGCGGGCCTGGTGATGATGGTGATCATCCTGCAGGCCGTGGGACTGCCGACCGAATCGCAGGGCTTGATCATCGCCGTCGACCGCATCTTGGACATGGCCCGCACGTGCGTCAACGTGTGGAGCGACTCGTGCGGATGTGCGGTGATCGCGCGGTTCGAGCCGTAGGCATAGCGGTGGGAGCCGCTGTGGTTAGACGAGCTTCCAGCCCTCGCGGTACTCGCGGCGAATAAACGGTTCGGCAGCCGTTGTGTTCTTGGCCCGCATGTTCTCGGCGTCCCATTCGAGTCGCTGCCCGGCCCGGAAGGCCACGTTGCCCAGGTGATTGGCTTCGGTGAGCCAGCCCGCGTATTCGAAGTTGCAGGTTGTCGGTGCGCCCGTCTTACAGGCGTGCAGCCATTCGGCATGGTGTCCCAGCGAGGTGGGAATCGACGGCTCGGGCGGCTCGAAGTCGCGATACTTGTCTTCCGGCAGCAGGACGTGTTTGCCGTAGTCGGAAAGCAGCATGCCGTCGTCGCCCACGAACAGCACGCCGTTGCCCCACTGCGGGATGCCTTTGTCATGCCAGATCTGCGGCTTGTGCGTGCCCTGGTACCAACTGAGCTTCACGGGCGGCTGCTGGCCGCGCGGACCGTATTCATATGTCACTTGCATCGACGCGGGGGCGATTTCCGCGTGCGCCGTGGGGCCGCTGGCGTCGATCGACAACGGAGCTTTGAGATCGAGCGCCCAGAACGGCAGGTCGATCCAATGGCTTCCCAGGTCGGACATCGTGCCGTTACCGAAATCCCACCAGCGGTACCACTTCGGGCCCGGGAAGTAAACGCCGTGGAACGGACGCTCGGGCGCGGGGCCCAGCCACAAGTCCCAGTCGAGTCCAGGGGGCACGGGCTCGGATCCCGCGGGGCGGTTGAGCGTCACGACGATGTCGCTCGCTTGCCGGGCTTGTTCGGCAGTGGGGTGCCAGCCCCAAGCGCGGGAGACCCACACGTGCGCTTCGCGCACCGGCCCGATGGCCCCGCTTTGCACGAGTTCGACCACGCGGCGGTAGTTGTCCCCCGCGTGGATTTGCGTTCCCATTTGCGTGGCCACCTTCGCCTCGTTCGCCGCTTCGCGGATGACGCGGGCTTCCCACACACTGTGGGTAAGCGGCTTTTCGCAGTAGACATGCTTGCCCAGTTGCAGGGCGGGCAACGTGGCAAAGGCATGGGTGTGTTCGCACGTGCTGACGACCACGGCATCGAAATCGTTCGCGTGATCGTAGAGCTGGCGGAAATCAGCAAACCGCTTGGCCTTGGCGTGCTGCTCGGCTGCGCGGTCCAGGTTAGCGGCGTTGACGTCGCACAGGGCGACGATGTTCTCGCCGGCGACCGAACGCATGTTGCTGGCGCCCCGTCCGCCGCTACCGATGATCGCGATGTTGAGCTTGTCGCCCGTGCCTCGCGCCGACAAGAGCGCGGGTGCCGCGAACGTTCCCAACGTCGAGGCGGCGGCGGTCTGCACGAATCCGCGACGGGTCAGCAATCGTGGGCGCGAGCGATGGCCGGCTTTGCCTTCGGGCATGGCGGGATCCTTGTCGGTGGGTTGGCTAAGCGACAATGTCATGGATGACGCGGCCTTCCACGTCGGTGAGCCGGAACTGCCGGCCCTGGTAGCGGAAGGTCAGTCGCTCGTGGTTGATGCCCAGCAGATGGAGCAACGTGGCGTTGAAATCGTGGACGTGGACGGGATTCTCGGCGATGTGGAAGCCAAGTTCGTCGGTTTCACCATAGCTGGTGCCGCCCTTGGTTCCGCCACCGGCCACCCACACAGCGAAAGCATCCTTGTGGTGGTCGCGGCCGGCCTTAGTTTCTTGGCCGGTGCCGTTGGTGCCCTGGGCAAAAGGCGTGCGGCCGAACTCTGCGGACCACACGACTAGCGTCTCATCTAACAGGCCTCGCTGGTGCAGGTCGCGAATCAGCGCCGCGATGGGCTGGTCGACCTGCTTGGTTTTCCGCGCAAGGCCCGTGAAGACGCTGTTGTGGGTATCCCAGCCCTGGTCGAAGAGTTGCACGAACCGCACGCCGCGCTCCACCAGCCGCCGGGCCAGCAGGCAGTTGTTGGCAAAGCTGGTAGCGCCGGGCTTCGTGCCGTACATCTCGTGAATCGACTCAGGCTCCACCGAGATGTCCATCAAGTCCGGCACGCTGGTCTGCATGCGGTAGGCCAATTCATACTGTTCGATCCGCGTGGCAATCTCCGGATCGCCCACGTTGGCCAATTCCGCTTCGTTGAGTGCGTTGACCGTGTCGATGATCCGCTTGCGCGATTGAATGCCCACGCCGGGCGGATTCGAGAGAAACAGCACGGGATCACCCTGGCTGCGAAACTCGACGCCCTGGTAGACGGTCGGCAGAAAGCCGCTGCCCCAGGCCGGGCTGCCGGCCCCCAGCACGTTGCCGGTGATCAGCACCACGAAGCCGGGCAGGTTCTGGTTCGGCGTGCCCAGCCCGTAGTTGACCCACGAACCGATCGACGGCCGGCCGAAGCGTCCGAAGCCGGAGAGCATGAACATCTGCGCCGGGGCGTGATTGAACTCGTCGGTGTGCAGTGTCTTGATCAGCGTAATGTGATCTGCCACCGACTGCAGGTTCGGCAGCAGGTTCGAAAGCGGCAATCCCGACCGGCCACTGGGCGAAAAGCGAAACTGCTTGTCGTTGGGCGTCCCCAGCATCGTGGGCAGCTCGCGAACGAAGGCGAACTTGCCGGCCTCGAACAGCTCGCGCGGGCAGTCCTCGCCGCTGCGCTTTTGCAATTCGGGTTTCAGGTCGAACAGGTCGAGGTGCGACGGGGCACCGACCAGATGAATGTAGATAACGCTCTTGGCACGGGGCTCGAAATGCGGTCGCTTCGAGGCGAGCGGAGTGCCGCTGGCCGCAACGGCATCGTCCTGCCCCAGCAATTCGCCCAGCGCAAAGGCGCCCAGGCCGAAGCCGACCTTTTGAAACAAGGCTCGGCGGCCAATGCGTTGGGACAGCGAACGTTGCTCGGCGTGATCCATCGTTTCGGCTACTGCGTCATGGTCTCGTCAAGATTCAACAGTGCGTTGGCCACGGCAAACCAGACAGCCAACTCCTGCTTGTCCCGTGTTTGCAATTGCAGCGCCGCGGTGCGCGGCTTGGTTCGCGCGGCTGCGAGCTTGGGATTCTTGGCCAGCAGCTCACGCTCGGCTGCGAGCAATCCGGTGAGCAATTCGAGCTCGCGCGGCGTGCCGCTGCGGGCCAGCACCACGCGCACCGCGTAGTCGAGCCGCCCCGCGTCGCTCGCCCCCGGCGATTCGCTCAGCACTCGATCGGCCAGCGCCAGGGCCATCTCGGCGTAGGCCGGATCGTTCAGCAGCGTCAACGCCTGTAGGGGCGTGTTGCTGCGGGGGCGATTGACCGTGCAACTACCGCGGTCCGGAGCGTCGAAGTTGATGAAGCTGGGATAAGGGGCCGCACGCTTGCACACAACGTAGACGCCGCGGCGGAAGCGGTCCTCGTCCTCGGCGGCTTTCCATGTCGGTTGGTTGCGGCCCACGCTCCGCCACAGGTTGTCGGGCTGATAGGGCATGATCGGCGGACCGTACATCCGGCGCGACAGCAGGCCGCTGACGGCCAGTGCGTTGTCGCGTACGGCCTCGGCGGGCAGGCGGAAACGCGGGCCGCGCGCCAGCAGCCGATTGTGCGGATCGGCGGCCAGGATCTGCGGCGTGGCCTTCGCACTCTGCTTGAACGTGGCCGACATCACGATTTGCTTGTGTGCGTGTTTCATCGACCAGCCCGAGTCGATCAACTCGGCGGCGAGCCAGTCGAGCAGTTCGGGGTGGCTGGGAGCTTCGCCCTGCGAGCCAAAGTCTTCCGGCGTGGCTACCAGCGGATGACCGAACAGCCTGCCCCACCATCGATTCACGGTCACTCGGGCCAATAGCGGATTCTCGCGCGACGTCAGCCAGCGGGCCAACTCCAGTCGATCATCGGTAGACTCGACACGGTGGAGCTCGGGGAGCACCGCGGGCGTGCCAGGCTGCACCCGTTCAGCCGGACTCTCGTAGTCGCCCCGGGTGAGCACGAATGTCTCGCGCGGTTGGTCCATCTCGACCATCACCAGCGTCGTGTCCGGCTCGAGCGTCTTGAGTTCTCGCCGAGCCCGGGCAAGCTGACGGTCAAGCTGCTTCAATTTCGGATCTTGCTTGTCGAACTGCGCCCGCAGCTTCTTGCGCTGCGGCTTCGTCAACTTGGACTCGCCAGTCGCTTGTCCGGCGGCTTGACCGTCGCTCCCCTCGTTTGCATCGTCGTCGGCGTTCCGCGCGGCCAACCACTGTTCGAAGTCGGGCTCCGATCGCTCGGCCGCAATGGCACGGCGCGACTCGAGCGCGGCCAGACGCTGGCGGGCCGCTTCGAGCTCTTGTCGCGTCATCTCGTTCTGAGGAAGCTCCATCCTGGGACCGTAGAAGTCCCACGTGACGCCCGCACGATTCTCTACTTCCAGTGGCGTGTTGTTGAAGTACGCGAACAGCCGGTAGTAGTCTTGCTGCGTAAACGGATCGTACTTGTGATCGTGGCATTGGGCACATTCCAGCGTCGTGCCCAGAAACACGGTGGCCGTCGTATTCACGCGGTCGACGATCTGATTGTGGCGGTTGGCCTCCGGGTGCACGCCCGCCTCGACGTTGCACGGCGTCATGCGGTGAAAGCCGGTGGCGATCCGCTGGTCAATCGTCGCGTCGGGCAGCAGGTCGCCGGCGATTTGTGCGACGACGAACTCGTCGAAAGGCATGTCGGCGTTGAAGGCCCGAATCACCCAGTCGCGAAAGGCCCAGTTGTCGCGAAGTTGGTCTGCCTGAAAGCCGTTGCTGTCGGCATAGCGGGCCAGGTCGAGCCAGGGCACGGCCCAGCGCTCGCCGTAAGCCGGCGAAGCCAGCAGGCGGTCGACGGCTTTCTCGTAGGCATCCGGCGATGCATCGGCGATGAAGGCTTGGACCTCATCGGGCGTCGGTGGCAAACCCGTTAGTGCCAGTGAAACGCGGCGCAGCAACCGCGGCCGGTCGGCCTCAGGCGACAGGCTCTGGCCGGTCGCCCCCAGCCGGCGGAGCACGAAGTGATCGATCGGCGTGGCGCGTACAGGAGCATTCTCGACGTGGGGGACCGGTGGGCGCTCGATGCGGCGATAGGCCCAGTGTTCCCCTTCTGCGACGGCGTCAGGCCAGCTTGCGCCCTGGTCGATCCAGCTTCGCAGCGTGCCGATCTCAGCGTCCGAGAGGGGCTCGGCGTCGAGCGGCATGAGGTCGCCGTACTCCGCGTCGGTGAGCCGCTTGATCAGCAGACTGTCGTCGGCCTGCCCCGCCACGACGATAGGCTCGCCGGAGTCCGCCGTTCCCAAGGTCGACTCGCGACGGTTTAGCGCGAGCGAGCCCTCCTGCTCTTTCGGGCCGTGACAACGGAAGCAATGGCGGCGCAGCAGCGGCTGCACGTCGCGAACGAAGTCCACCTGCGCGTCTTCCCCCTGCCCTTGGGCGCGGAGCTTGCCCGGCGCTGCAACGAGCACGAGCAGGCCGGCCAGGGCGATCACATGGGCTCGGGAATTCATCGCCATGGGCTTCGAGTGTGAATAGCCAAACAAACTGCAACACCGAGTGATCTCGATCTTAACGCCACGGGCGGCGCCTCGCAATTCGGGAGCAGAATTCGCGCGGCGTCAGGTTAGGATCGCGTGAATCGGGTGGGCCTCCTCGACGCCGGTCAGTCGCATGTCGAGCCCCTGGAACGGCACGCTGAGCCGTTTGTGGTCGATGCCGAGCAAATGCAGCATCGTTGCGTGCAGGTCGCGCACATGGACGACGTCGTCCACGGCGTTGTAGCCGAATTCGTCCGTGGCGCCGTGGGTCAAGCCTCCCTTGATTCCTCCGCCGGCCATCCACATCGAAAAGCCCTTGATGTGGTGGTCGCGGCCTGGACCGCCTTTGCCCTGGAACATCGGCGTGCGTCCGAACTCACCGCCCCAGATCACCAGCGTATCGTCCAGCATGCCTCGGGCTTTGAGGTCCGTGATCAATGCCCAGGTCGGCTTGTCGGTCAGGCCGCAGCAGACGTTCATGTAGCGCTTCAAGTCGCCGTGGTGGTCCCAGCCGCGGTGATACAGATGGATGAACCGCACGCCCCGCTCGGCCAACCGCCGGGCCAGCAGGCAGTTCGACGCGAACGATCCATCGCCGGGTTGGGCCCCGTACATGTCGAGAATATGCTGCGGCTCGTCCGAGACGTCGACCAACTCGGGCACCGAGGTCTGCATGCGGAACGCCATCTCGTAGGCGGCGATGCGCGTCGCAATCTCCGGATTGTCGACCGCCTGGTTGCGGTGCTTGTTGAGGGCCTGCACGGTGTCGACGAGTTTCCGCTGGCCGGACATGGTCACCCCCGGCGGCGGCGCCACGTAGTGGACCGGATCGCCGCTGGAGTTGAACTCCACCCCCTGGAAACGGCTGGGCAGAAAGCCGCTCGACCACTGGCGCGAGGCGATCGGCTGCGGATTGCGTCCTCCGACGCTGGTCAGCACGACAAAACCCGGCAGATCCTGGCTTTCGCTTCCCAGCCCGTAGTTGATCCACGAGCCCATCGACGGACGCCCGCTGATGGCCGTGCCCGTGTTCATGAACGTGTGCGCCGGGTCGTGGTTGATTTGTTCGGTGACCAGCGAGCGGAGGATGCAGATCTCGTCCGCAATTTTCTGGTGCCAGGGCAGGAAGTCGCTGATCTCCTGGCCGCTGCGTCCGTACTTGCCGAACTTGGTGAGGGGTCCGAGGCACTTGAGCTCTTTGCCTTGCAGTTGAGCAATGGGCTGGCCCTGAGTGATCGACTCGGGCATCGGCTGACCGTCCATCTCGGCCAGCGTCGGCTTGTGGTCGAACGTCTCCAGGTGCGACGGCCCGCCGGCCATGCACAGAAAGATCACGCGCTTGACCTTCGGCGGATGATGCGGCAGACCAGCGAGTCCACCTAAAGCGTCCGCGCCAGCGGCGCCGGCGTCGCGACCCAGTAGCGATGCCAGCGCTACCGATCCAAATCCGACTCCGGCATTGGAAAGGAACGTGCGTCGATTCAGGTTGCCGCGAGGATCGTTCATGCTGCGGGTCAGTTGCGGGTGATCATTTCGTGAAGGTTGAACACGGCCCGAGCCAACGTCGTCCAAGCCGCAAGCTCGACGGTGTCGACGTCATCGGGCACGGCCTTCTGGCCCACGCCCAGGAGATCGTCGGCGGCATTGGGGTTTTGGTGGAAGTGCTGGCGACTGTCGGCCAGCAGCGACTCGAGCAGCGACCGCTCGACGTCGTCGGGCGTGCGCGACAGCGCGCTGCGGAACATGTAGTCGATTCGTGCGTCGAAGTCGGCGTCTTGTTGATCGAGCGTCGACGCCGCAAAGGCGCGGGCGGCCTCGACAAACGTGGGATCGTTCATCAATACCAGCGCCGCCAGCGGTGTGTTCGAGCGGGGGCGCTGCGCCGTGCACTCTTCGCGGCTGGGGGCGTCGAAAGCACGCAGCATGGGGTGGAGGAACTGCCGCTGCCAGTGAACGTAAACGCCGCGAGCCCACTGCCGCTGGTCCTCGTGGTGCGAGTACTTGCGCGTCGGGAAGTTTAAGTGCCGGTAGTAGCCCACCGGTTGATAGGGCCGGACGCTGGCACCGCCATGCCGCTCGACGAGCAGCCCGCTGGTGGCCAGCACGGCGTCGCGGACCATTTCGGCCGGCAGGCGGAACCGCGACTGCCGGGCATACAGCCGGTTGAGCGGATCGCGGGCACGCAGCTTGGCGTCGGCACGCGACGATTGGCGATAGGCGGCGCTGGTGACCATGAGCTTGAGCAGGTGCTTGATGTCCCAGCCGCTCTCGACGAACTCGACGGCCAGATTGTCGAGCAGTTCGGGGTGCACCGGGCTCTCGCCCTGCCCGCCGAAGTCGTCGAGCACGCCCGCCAGCCCG
This sequence comes from Planctomycetota bacterium, assembly GCA_003389325.1. Classification (GTDB taxonomy): domain Bacteria; phylum Planctomycetota; class Planctomycetia; order Pirellulales; family PALSA-1355; genus LB-PLM-3. The sequence goes on along the minus strand of QQVE01000054.1, from coordinate 129,791 downwards.
CTGCCAAAACAGAGGTACCACAGGCGGTTGACCATCACCCGGGCCGTCAGCAGCCCGGCGCCATGGGCTTCGGTCGAAGTGAGCCAGCCGGCCAGATCGAGCCGGGTGGCGCGGCGGTTCTGGGCTTCGATCGTGCCGAGAAACTCGGGAATGGCCGGTTGAACGATCGGACCGCTGTCGTCGAGCCAGTTGCCGCGGGGCAGAATGCGGGTCGTTCGCGGCGTCTCGAGCGCCGCGGTAATCATGGTGCGGCGGGCCGCATTGCGCAGAGCTTTTTCCTGTTTCTGCAACTCAGCGAGTTGCTTCTCGATGGCTTCGTTATCGTCGCCCTCGTCCGCTGAATCACGCTGTGTTTTCAGCTTGCGCATCTCCGCCGTCAGGGCGTCGAGTTGTTGCTGCTGTCCGGGCGTGAAGATCTCGATCTCGGGCTTGCGCCGCGTGGGCAGGCGGTTGTCGCCGTCGGTGAAGTGGCTCTCGTCGTCGATGTCGGCGAAGAACGCCGCCATGCTATAGAAATCTTTGGTCGTGTAGGGATCGTACTTGTGATCGTGGCACTGGCAGCAACCCATCGTGGCACCCATCCACACGGCCGACACGTTGCGCACGCGATCGGCGGCGTAGATCGCCCGATACTCCTTGGGTTGAATGCCGCCTTCGTGCGAGGTCTGCAGCAGGCGGTTGTAGCCGGAGGCGATCTTTTGCTCGAGGCCCGAGTCGGCCAGCAGGTCGCCGGCCAACTGCTCGCGCGTGAAGCGATCGAACGGCAGGTTCCTGTTGAAGGCGTCGATGACGTAGTCGCGGTAGGGCGAGATGCTGTGATCCTGATCGCCGTGATAACCCACCGTGTCGGCATAGCGCACCAAGTCGAGCCACATCATCGCCATCCGCTCGCCATAGCGGTGCGACTGCAGCAGTCGGTCGACGAGCCGCTCGTAGGCCATGGGGTCTACATCGGCCACAAACGCGTCGACTTCGGCCGGCGTGGGCGGCAAGCCGGTCAAGTCGAAGCTCAGCCGGCGGATGAGCGTGATGCGATCGGCCTCGGGCGCCGGCTGCAAGCCTTCGGCCGATAGCCGTGCGAGAATGAACTGGTCAATCCAGCTACGCGTCCACGCCGGGTCGTCGACGGCGGGGACCGGATGGCGGCGCGGTGGGACATAGGCCCAGAATGGCTCGTACTCCGCCCCTGCGGCGATCCAGCGGGTGAGCAGTTGCTGCTCCGCGGCAGAAAGGCTCTTGCCCGAGTCGGCCGGCGGCATGCGCAGATCGGCATCGTCGGACGTGATCCGCGCGACCAACTCGCTGCTTTCCGGCTCACCGGGCACGATTGCCGAGAGCGTGGCTGATTCGCGCTGGTCGAGCCGCAACTCGGCCTCGCGGTGTGTCGCGTCGGGACCGTGGCAGGCGAAGCACCGGTCGGACAGCAGAGGTCGGATGTCGCGGTTAAACTCGATTTCGCCACCGGAGACGGTGCCGGGCGCAGCGGCCAACAGGGCCAGCGGGACGAGGAGTCGGCAAGCGACATGTCGCGGGGATTTGCTCACGCCAGGCTCTCCCGGGGATGGAGGTGCCGCAACGACCTGCGTGCTCCACGGCGCACCTGTCCCTCAGCAAGCGCGTAGAACTCGCCAGTATGTGTCACGAAACGTTTCGGCGAACGGCGCGGTGGGTTAGAACCGTCGAGGCGACGCCTCGCCCGGCCAGTCGCGCCAGCGGGGACCGATGTCCGTGCCACTCCTCTCAAGTATACCGAGTGGAGTTCGAGGCTGCGACCGTGGCCCCCTCGTTTCTCTGCCCAGCGCGAGCGTTTCTTGCTGCTAGGCCAACAGATCCCACTCTTCGCCGAACAGGTCCAACTCGCTGATGTCCGTATCCGTCAGCTTGAGTTCCGAAGTGTTCTTTTCCGTGAGCGCCTGGCTGGGCGACGGTCCTTCGGAATGTGTCGCGGTTTCGGTTTCCTCGATTTCAGCGTAGACCGCATCCGCCGCCACCGGCGCCAAGCCGACGGTCGTCGGACTCGCGGCAGCCAGGCCGATGGCCACGGCTGCACTGCCTGTGACGATGGGCGCGTCGGCCATGCTGGTCACGGCCGCTTCCGCAAAATCGGTGGCCGTCGCCGCAGCCGGAGTAGCCTGGGGGGAAAACTTCGAGTCGCTTGGCATCGTCAGCAAGTGGTTGATCACGTCAATCGCGTCACCCGCCGTGATTTTGCCGTCCACGTTCGTATCCAGATACATCTGGGCGTTGGCCATCGACATCGGTGTCAGGTGCTGGCCGACAATCAGAAGATGGTTGATCAGTTCAAGGGCATCGTTCGCGGCAACCCGGCCGTCGCGTGTGACGTCGTATCGATCGGCCGTGGACAACGTGTTGGTGATCTTCAGATCGGCGCTCGTCGCCGAGCCCGTGAGCCGCACCAGGTACGTCTTTCCGGCGACCACCGAGGCCGTGGCTGCCGACTGGCCCGCGTTCAGGGGAGACACGCCGTTCATCAGTGAGTAGCCGTCGTCGTACAGATTGACGTCCACCGAACCGTTGGCCGACGTGGCCTGCACCGAGACCGTGCCGTCGCGCAGCGGCTGGAACGCGTACCACGACTGCCCCGCGACCGACGAATTGACACTCGTGGTACCCAGTAGCGGTCCGATCTGGTTCGGGGCGGGCAAGCTGGACGAAGTGGCCGGCGGATCGAAGTTTCCGACCAGCGGCAGGGCGAAACCATCGCCCCACTGGGCCTGAATGTCGGTGCCCAGCGGCGTCGGCGAGAACGGATGATTCAAGGCGTTGACCTGGTTGCCGCCGCGCTGCTCTTCGTCGAAGTCGTTCGACAGCAAAAAGTACCACTCGCCCGACTCCAGCGGCAGCACGCCGTCGCGCCCCGGGATGTAGAGGCCGATGTCGGTGATGCCATCCTGGTCCATGTCGGCGGCGATGGGCTTTTCAGACACGCCCGGCAGTCCCCAATTGATCGTCGCCTGAATATTCGAGCCGAAGCTGGCGCCGCCGGAGCCGAAGATGAAGTCAAATTGATTGTTTCGCCACGTGCCGATGTCGACATTGCCGTCGCCGTTGAAGTCGCCCACGATGGGCGTGCCGCGCAGCGCGGTCGAGGTCGCCCCCTCGCCGGCGCTGATGATGAAATCGTGGTTCAGGTCGAAGTACCACGTCACGCCGTCGAACAGGCCGATCTCGTCGCCGTTGGCGGCATTGCCATCGAAGTTGCCGGCGATCGGCAGACCGTTGATCTGTGCGTTGGCCGGTTGAGCCTGGGCGATGTCGCCGTCGGCCAGTTTGATCACGCCGTCGAAGTTCGTGTCGATCAGCCAGCGGAAGCCGCCGGCCTTCGGATCGGGTCCGTAGGCGGCCAACTTGTCGTAGCCGTCGGCGTTGCCGTTCTTGATGAAATTGCCAGCAAATACGCCGTCGTGAATCCCCATCGGCGAGAAGGAATTCGCGATCCCCGGGGCAATGCCCAGGGCGAACACCAGGTCGCGGTTGGTGAAGTCGTTGTCTTTGCCTTGAAAGTCCTGCACGAAGTTGCCGTTGGCATCGACGAACACTTGGGCCGCCGCATAGGTGCCGATTTCCGGCCGGCTGTCTACGGTGAACCGGGCCACGAACGTGCCGCCGGGCTGGCCGTCGCCGGTGGGAAACAGCGGCGTGCCCGAGGGTTCGATTGCGTTGTTCTCGCCGTCTAGTTCGTTGCCCGCCGGATCGACCACCCCCTCATCGACCACCGTGAGCGTGAACCGGTCATCCGGCAGCGGCGTGGCGAAGGTGAGTTTGATCGTGGCGCGGGCCGGCAATCCCTCGTCGGCCGGTAGCGAGGTGTCGAAGATGACCTGCACCGACTCGATCTCGATCACGCCGTTGTGGTCGCCCTTGACCACGAACACGCCCGGATTAGGCAAGTTGATCGGCCCTGGGTTCTGGTTGACGGCCGTCTGAATGGCCTCGCGCGGGAAGAGCGCGTCGAGCACCGGATAGTCTTGAACCTTGATGTTCAGGCCCCACACGAGCGGCGTGGGCCCCTGCGGGCCGTTGTCGGGCTTCAGCAGGAACAGTTCGAAGTCGGTCACGTCGTCACCGTTGCGGTCGGCGATGACCACATCCGTAATCTGCGGACCCTGTGTATCCAGGAAGATGTCGAGCCGTTCGACGTCTTCGTTGTTGGGGCTCTGATTGCCGGCCGGATCTTCGGTCGTTACCAGGATGGTGCGCACGCCGTCCTTGGCGAAGTAGTTGGGATTGTTCAAATCGACGTTCGATTCGACCACCCAGCGACCGCCGGGGAACTGGTTCGTGCCGTCGATCGGCGAGGCCACGGTCTGGCCAATCAGATAGTCGGTCGGTTCGACGGTGCCGTTGCCATTGAGGTCGACGTAGACCCGCACCACGGCATTGGCCTCGGCCGTGCCGTAGAAGGTGGGCGTCGTGTCCGAAGTGATACGATCGTTGAACGTGGCGGGCTGGCCTTCGACCCCCGTGTCGCTGGCCGAATCCAATCCGTCGTTCTCCAGGAACGGCAGCCCGAAGAAGATCGGGGCGGACTGCACGTCGATGACGATCTCCAGCGGAAGGCTACGGGGACCGAAGCCCGTTTCCTCTGCCTCGGCCGGGTCGATCATCTGCACCCGCGCGGTGATGAAGTGGCTGCCGGGCGAGAGCGGCGTGGTAAACGTGAAGGCGTACACGCCGATCTGGCCGGGTACGGCCGTGGCGAAACCGACCGGCGTTTGCGGCGGATCGCTCTGCTGTGGCGGAACGTTGCCCTCGTCGAAGATGGCGATGCGGTATCCCGGCGCAAGGTTTTGATCCTGGAACGGAATGGGAATCACCTCGTCGGGCGGCGAGTTGGGCGTATCGTTGCCCGGCAGGTCGTTGAGCAGGATGCCATCGTCGAGGCGCAGAAAGATCGTGGGCGTGTCGTCGCGCGTGACGTTGTCGAACTGTGAGCGTCCGGTGTCGTTGCTCTCGATTTCGAACGCGCTGCCGGCAGTGGGCACGACGTTTACCGGAGGCTCGCCCACCTGCTGCGGCGTTTCGGCCAGCGGCGCGGCCAGCGTGAACGTGGCCGTGTTGGTGACGTTGTTGTAGGCGTAGTCTTCGATCAGTCCGCGCAGGCCGTTGGCGTTGCCCGACTTGAAATGGATGTACATTCCGTTGTAGGCATCGTTCTCCTCGGACAGATCGGCCGACGTGCTCGTGAAGACCGTGTTGGAGACGCCGTTGGCCACGTCGCCCGTGACAATGACGTCGTAGAGTTCGAGGCCCCAGGGCGTGGGCGGGGCCTCGTTGACGACGGTCATGTCGTAGCCGTTGAATGCGTCGTCGGTGGCACCCGACACGCGGACGTAGTACGTCTGGCCGGCGACGACGGGAATTCGTACCCGCTCGTCGGCATCGGTGTCGTTCGTGCCAAAGCCCGTGATGGCATTGCCCTGGGAGTCGAACGCGTCGAGATCGAGATCACCGCCGCCGGGGATGCTGCCCGGGCCAAGCGCCGCGAAGGTGCGGAAATAGACCTGGAAGTCCATCGTGCCGGTCTTCTGGGCCACGACGCGATACCAGTCTACGTCGGCCGGCACGAAGCGGTGTTCCAGCCCGTTGGGGAAGATGGCCAGATCCGTGACGTTGATCGTGCTGCCGGAGCCCAGGTAAGCGGCTGTCGACAGGAACTCGTTCTGCTCGTAATCGTCGGGTCCCAGGATCATCAAGTTGGGATCTTGCGTGGGGTTGGCCGGCGGCGGTAGCAACGGTGTCACTACTTCGACGTCGACGTACGTGATGTCGGGGAGTGCCGTCGGGGCGTCGTTGGCCTGGATGGTCCGATAGATCCGTACCACGCCTTCGTCGGGCGTGCGGCTTCTGTTGATCACGACGAAGTCGGTGGCCGGCAGCACGGAGCCGTCGGCCTGGGCGATCACCAGCGCGTCGCTCGCGCCGGGGATGCCGCCGTCGACATTCACCAGCAGGTTGATCGGCACGTCGACGCCGTTGGCACCACCGGGACCGACCGCCAGGGCCGGAGCGGGAGTGACCAGGATCGTATCGTTGCCGCCGAGAGCCTCGACGCTCACCACTTCGATCGTCTCGCCTAGCGTGACGGTCTTGCGTGCGATGCCGGCCGAATCGTTGACCGTCACTTCGCGGTTGGGCGAGTCGACCTCGATGTAGTCGGGGCCGCTGGTGCCGTTAACGATCACCTCGTCGCCGGTTTCGAGGGGGCCGCCGCCGTTCAACGTGACGTCGCCGGCAATGCGATTGAAGGTGAAGACGGTGTTGAAACCGGCATTGGTGAACATCCCGTCGTCGGCCACATCGTCAACGCGCGTCGGCGTGTAGGTGAACAGGTCGTCGTCCACCGTGCCGGTCGCCGTAAGCGTGTCGGTGCCGTCCAGGCCGTCGATGTTGACGCCTTCGATTCCCGTGATGCCGATGGTGCCACCGAGGCCGTTGATCGTCACCGGTACCGGCGTGCCGACGATGAGCGGCAACGAGGGGGGGACCGTGCCGGCGAAGAAGCGAACGTTGAACACCTCGTCGTTCTGCGCCAAACCGATCAGGTTCACCATGTCGCTGGCGCTGGGGCTGCCGCCGTCGAGCAGGATCTGCTCGAACGCCTGCTGGGCGTAAACGTTGAAGGTGTCGTCACCCGACAGGCCGTTGAGTCGCAGGTTCGCGGCCACGGGCACGACGCTGACGAAGCTGTGCGTGCTGAACAGCGTCACGACGCCGGCATTGTCGACGTAGAACGAGTCGCTGGCGGCGGTGCCGTTGTAGATCACGGTGTTGGCTTCGCCGAGCGTCACGGTGTTGGCCGTGGGCGTTTGCGGATCGGGCACCTCGGCCGGCGTAACCAATTGGCCGCCGAGGTCGACGTAGTCGACCTGCAGCAGGGAGAGTCCGAAGAACGACGACTGGACGCTGCCCTGGTCAGGCGACGGGCCGGGCGTCAAGGTCATGACGTCGAGCACGTTGACCGCGCTGCGCACAGTCAGATCGTCGCCGCCGGTCTGCCCGTCGATGACCAGCCGCTCGATCTCGTCGACGTTGACCTCGATCGGCTGCGCGCCGGTGATTCGGGCTGAGTCGTTGTTGGGAAACATAGGGCCGATGAAGGCCACGTCGATCGTTTGGGCCATCTGTGTGCCGTTGACGATCACTACGTCGCCGTCCGTGCTCTGCCCCGTCGCGTCGCCGCCTTGCACGTTAATCACGTTCAGACCAGTCGGCGTGCGGTCGTTGTTGAGATTGATCGTGTCGCTGCCGGCCAGGGCTTCGATGAACAGCGCGCCCTTGCGGGCGAACTCGATCGTTTCGTGATCGTCGACCGAGACCAGGCCGCTTTCGAAGCCGGCGACGGGCGCCTGGAACGAGTTGGGCCCCTCCATGTAGTTGATCGCGTTGTCGGCGTTGTTGGCGTTGACCGTCAGCGAAACGGCCACGACGATGTCGATCACCGGCTCGAGGTTCTCGAAATACACGGTTTGCACGCGGTTGACCTCGCCGTCGTCGAACTCGTGCACCACCCGGCCGGCATCGGGTTGGGGCCCGACGAAGTACTCCGCCGTGTCGATTTCCGTGCTGCCGGTCAATCGCAGCAGGTCGACGCCGCCGCCACCGTCGAACGTGATGCCGGCGTTGAGCGTGACCAGGCCGGTGGAATTGTCGACGGTCAGTTCGTCATCGCCCAGTTGGCCGCTGACCTTCAGACTCTCGAAGGCGGCGAAGTCGACCGGCACCCACTTGACGCTTCCACCGACGTCGACCGTAACACGTTGCGTGCCGGGCGTCGGCTCGATGACCGTGATCTCGTCGTCGGTCTCGCTGCCGATCACGTGCATCGAGTCGACGTTGCCGAAAACCAACCCAGGGTTGACGACCTGAAGATTGCCATCCGTGTTGTTGAAGTCTTCGATGTTGATCTGAGGGCCGCCCTGCGTCCGCTCGAGCCGGGCCGTGAAGGAGCTGAGCGGCGTGTATTCGATCGTGTCGGGGCCGGTCGTCGTGTTGACCGTGATCATGTCGCCGTCGTCGCCGGGCGTCTCGGTGTCGCCCGCGTCGAGGTTCAACGTCAAGACATCGGTCACTGCGCCGTAATTCTCGACGACGAACGTGTCGAGCGAAGCATCGCTGCCACGGAGGTTGACCGTTTCGACGCCATTGGGAACGACCACCGCGGTATCGGGCACGCTCGAGCTGATGACGGTACCGACGCCGAAAACGTCGAAGTCGATAGTGGTGGTCGTGTCCTGCGGGGCGACGAAGTCGAATGAGTCGCTGCCGCCGTCGGGGTTCCCGCCGTCGATGCGAATCCGGCCCAACGCTTCAATCGCGCCGGAGAAGAACTGGTCGTTGCCGTTGAGCCCGGCCAGCGTGAGCTCGAACACGCCGCTGAGCCGCACGTCGATCTGGTCGTTCAGCGCGATGCCGACGGTCGTGGCATCGATAGGCGAGACGGCAAAGCTATCGCTCAGGTCGGTGCCGCGGTATACGAACTGGTCGCTCGTGCCGCCGCCCGTGTCCACTACCCGCAGTTCGCCGAAAGTGCCCAGGCTCAGGAACGAGACGGGCGCGCCCAGGAAGTTGTCGGCCGAGTTGTCTTGAAACTCGATGTGGCCCGAGTCAAAGGTGCTGCCGGGCGTAAGCACCTGAACGCCGGTAAGATTGAGCGTGTCGACGGTGAGCGTGTCGTTGCCGCCGAGGCCGTTGATGGTTAGATGCTCGGTGGTGCCGAAGGCGATTGCCGGCAGCGCATTGACTTGGACCGTGCCCGAATCGCTCCCGGTCGGTGTGTAGGTGATTTCGTCGTCGCCTGCCGTGCCGTTGACGATCAGAGTGTCGCTGGCCGTCGGATCGTCACCGTTGATGACGATGTCGGTCAGGCCGGTGGGAGTCGAGGGATTGTTGAGGTTGATCTCGTCGCTGCCCGGGCCGGCGTCGATCACCAGCTCGGTCTTGTTCTGGAAGTAAATCGGCTCGAAGTTGTCGACCGTGACCTTGCCCCAGGTCGCGTCGACGCCGAGGCCCCCGTCGACTTCGCTCTGGACATAGTTGATGGCGTTGGCTTGCTGCAGCAGGCTGGCGATGCCGACGACGCTGGTGATCTGAAAGCTGGTGACCGCCGCATTGCTGGTGACCGGCTCAATATTCTCGAAATCGACAACCTGGGAAGGCGGGAACTCGCCGCCGGTGCCCAAGATGGTGTCGCGGCCCGCGCCCGGCTGCGCGCTGATGGCCAGCACTTCGCTCTGACCGGTGCCACCGACAAGTTGCAGGTCGTCAAAGCCGTCGCCGCCGTCGTAATGAATGCCGCCGGGGATGGACAGCAGACCGTTTGTGGCGTTGACGATGAGCGTGTCGTTGCCGCCCAGCCCATTGACGTTCAACTGGTCGAGGTCGGCCAGGGCAATGGTCTGAAACAGTGCGCCGTTGCGGAAGATATTGACATCGGCCGGATCGCCCGCGTCGCGCAAGACGATGAACGTGTCGGGCTGATTGGCGAAGTCCTGATCACCGTTGACATTCACGACCGCCAGCAACCGCCGATCTTCGAGCGGTTCGGGGGCGAAAGCAGCAGGTCGCCAGCCCAATCGGCTGGCCGTCTTGCGGCGGCGAGGCGACTTGTTTCGGCTGCGAAATCGAGCGCCGTACAACATCGGATGCATCTCCCAGAGGCGGACCGGTCATCGATGTGGCGCAGGTGGAGCGCCCCGAAGTCCCGCGGCTCGGGCCGGCGCTCCACTTAAACCACGGTCGTCACAGTAGTTCCTGGGTTTCCCATAGTCAATGTTTCTCGTAACCGCTACAGGGTCCCTAGATCCACAGGAGGGCGCTTCGGGTACACTTCGCCGGCGTCAAAGCCACGAAAGCCCCGAAAAACCAAGGAGATCGGCCGTTCCGTGCCGCGGCATCGTGCGCACGAAAAAAGCCGGCGTCCGATCCTTTCGATCGAACGCCGGCCGTGGATGGGCGAGTAGGTGGAGACTCGCTTAAAAGCGGAACTCCACCCGGGATACCAGACCGGTAAACGACATGGTCTCTCCCAGGTCGACGAAGTCGGCATTCTGCACGGCCTGCACGAACTGCTGCGTGGTGATGGTGTTGAACCAGAAGGAAGTGTAGTAGCCGGCCGACAGCCGCCAGTGGCCGCGACAACTGGTCCAACTCATGCCGACTTCGTATTCGAGCATTGGCACGACGCGGCGATCATTCCAGGTCGACAAAGCCTGGATGTCGGTTGTCGTCGTGTCGAGCTGCTGGTAGGCGGAACGGAATTCGCCAAACAAGACGTTGATGAAGCCTTTGCCATAGGCGGCCAGGCGGCTGCGGCCAAGGCGGTGCTCGCCGTCGAGTCCAGCTCGCAGCCCCACGCCCTCGAAGTCAATGTAGCTGGTGGTTTGCAGCGTGCCGGTGGGAGGCGCGAGCTCGCCAATCTGAATGAAGTCTTGCGACAGCTTGCCGTAGCGAACGCCCGCGGCGTAGTTGATGAAGTGGCAGTCGTTGTAGGAAAGCAGCCGTCGATAGTCGATATCGGCGAGTTGGTAGTCGATGTCGAGCGCCGCGGTCGCCTCGGTGAAGGTCGACCCGGCATTGATCGAGTTGGGATGCAGCACGAGCGACTGGACATTGTCGCCCAAACCGGTTAGAGCGTTCAACTGGTCGGTGGCGTGGCTATGGAAGTTCGTGTAGCTGGCCCCGATCGAGGCGTAACAACCTAGTGCGACGCCAAAGCCCGTCCGGTAGGCCGAGTTAAAGTCGGGCTGCACGACGCCTGTCTGACCCAAGGGTACGGTGCCCAAGCCGCCTGTACCGTTCTGTTGAAACGCGTGGGCCATATCCACGTCGGTCGGCAGCAGGTACAGGTACTCACCATAGACGTACGAGCGGTGAGCCCAATACGGAATGCAGCAGCAGTCCATCATGCCGCAGTCGGTGCAGGGTTCGACGCACTCGTCGTAGTACACTTCACATTCGCCGGAGCTGCACGAGCCGCCGGTTTCCCACTCCTCGATCCAGTCATCGTTGTTGAAGTCCTCGACCGAGGGCGCCTCGGACTTGTCGGCCGGCATGGGCTGGTGGTGCTGCACGAGCTCCGGTTCGTCGTCGTACTCGATGACCTCGGGCTCGTCACGCACGACGCGAACCGTCCGGTTGTCCGGCAGGACGCGCGTCAGCCCGCGGCCGCCTTTCTCGACGCGGTAGGTTTCGCCGGCGGCTGCCGGAGATGCCAGCAAGGCGATGATGGCAAACGAGATCCATTTCCGGGTCATTTTTCCAACCATGAGTTCCGTCCTGTGCTGGAATACTCGGCCCGACCGAAACAACGGTCATAGGCCGCAAAATGGTCATCGGCGGAATAATCGATACACTCCAACACGGAATCGTCCACGCCGCAGAGTCTTCCTAGAGTGCCTAAGCTCCGGCGAGGCCTTGGCGTTGGCCCTGGAGAGAGAACGCTTGGGAGGCTGGGCCGTTGCGGCCGGGTTAGATGCCGACGAAAGGCCGCGGTGCCCTAGCGCATGAGAAACGGCCGGTCGACGGAAGTCGAGCCGGCCGCAGAGCCGAGGGATGCAGTTCCTGAAGGGGCCGCGCGAGCGGCCTTCGGGCCGGCTAGTAGCGGAGAATCAAGTCGGCATAAACGCGGTTCTTGAGCACGTCGGTGCGCTCGGTGAGGGGAAACTCGAAACCGGTTCCCAGCTCACAGTGTGCGCTCGGCTTCCACTTAAAGCCCACCAGACCCGTGACGACGTTCGTTCCGGCGACGTTGAAGGCGGGCAGATCGATGATGTCAAGCGACGTGAACGGAGTCGCGGGGATGCCGGCACTGCTCATGAAGTGAAACCAGTTGATGCCCGCGAGCGGATAGATGTGGTTGGGCAGTTCGTAGTCCCACTGGTTCGACCAGTACCACATTTGCGTGCCCCAGTTGTTGTTCAGCGGAATTCGAAAGCCCGTGGCGCTGAGCCAGTGGGCGTTCTCGAAGATCTGCGCACCGCCGGTCAAGAAGAAGTGGAAGGCGCCATCGCCGAAATTCGACATGGCGTTGGCCGAGCCGTTGATGAAGTAGGTAATGCCCGCCGAGGCCAGGTATTGTTGCTCGACGTTGCGCAGAAAGTTGTACTTCAAACCGATAGGCGCGGACAGAAAGCCGTTGGGCGTATCGTCGCCGGCGATGTTGACTTGCAAGTGGCCGAGCCGCTGCGCGACGATGCTGGCGCGATCCGTCACGCGGCCTCGAATCTGACCGGCGAAAACCTGCGCATCGCCGCCGCCGGCCACCGACGACAGTGCGTTGTCGAAGAACAATCCGCGCACTTCCGTCAGCGAGCGAGGATCTTCGAAGTAGAACGGGTTCGACAGCGGACTGATAAACCGATCGAAGCAGTGGTCGCTGGGGAGAAACAGCCCCAAGGCGCGCCGGCGGCCGTTGAAGCAGTCGCAGCCGTCGTAGCAATCGCAGTTGCAGCAACTGCCCCATCCGTCGCCTAGCAGCGGCGCGTCGCTCGCCGGCGGGAGAATGGCGTCGGTCGAGGCCACGTCGGTCGAGGCATCCTGCTCGATCGATTCGTCTGCGTAGTACTCGCTGTACTCGTAGCCCGCACGTGCGGCGGCGGCGCACGAGACGCAGGTGGAGAGCAAGGTGAAGATCAGCACGTTCCGCATCGGGGCTCCTTCCGCGCGTGAAAGTATCGCGTGTGCCCCGCGTAGTGTTGTGCATCGGCCGCCGTCGCATCGAACCTTGCGAAGCGAATCGCGCGAACGCAGAACCCCTTGAAGGGATAGCTCGCGTAGAATCGCCAAGGTCGAACCATCGGATCGTGGGCGGCCTGCGCGCTCGTGGCGCATCGCGAGCGCATTGGCGACGCGCCGGCGAGTTCGCCCATCGTCGACCGTTCCGCGTTGTCGAACTGCCAGCGCTTAGTAGCGGAAGATCATATCCACATACAGCCGATTCTTGAGAATGTCGCTACGATCGGTCAGGGGGAACTCGAAGCCCGATCCCAGTTCGAAGTGGGAAGTCGGCTTCCATTTCACTCCCGCCATACAGGTGACGACGTTCGTGCCCGCCACGCCTACGGCCGGCACGTCGATCAAGTCGAGGCCCGTCACCTCCGAACCCAACGGAATGCCGGCGCTGCTCATCCAATGGAACCAGTTGATGCCGATCAGCGGATAGATGTGGTTCGGTAGCTCGTAGTCCCACTGGTTCGACCAGTACCAGAACTGCGTGCCCCAATTGTTGTTCATCGGGATGCGGAATCCGGTGCCGGTGATCCAGTGACCGTGGTCGAAGATTTGGGCGCCGGCGGACAGGTAGAAGTTCATCGAGCCGTCGCCGAAGTTCGAGCCGGCGATGCCGGAGCCTTTGATGAAGTACGTGATACCGGCGGAGGCCAGGATCTGCCGTTCGACGTCGCGGTAGAAGTTGTATTTGAAGCCGATCGGCGCGGACATGAAGCCCTGGGGCGCATCGCCGGCCTGGTTGACGTTAAGGTATCCCAACCGCGGCGCGATGATGCTCACGCGGTCGGTCACCCGGCCGCGAAGCTGCGCCGCGTAGATTTGCAGGTCGCCGCCGTCGATCACGCTGGGCAGCGCATTCTCGATGAAGATGCCCCGCACTTCGGTCAACGAGCGTGGATCTTCGAAGTAGAAGGGATTCGACAGCGGGCTCACGAAGCTGTCGAAACAGTGATCGCTGGGCAACAGCCCCAGGAACCGCTGGCGACCGTTGAAACAGTCGCAACAGTCGTAGCAGTCGCTACAGGCTTCGCCGCAGCCGGCGAAACAGCCTTCGGTCGGCGCGGCGATCAGCGATTCTTCGACGTCGCCGAGAACCGCGGGCGCTTGAGCAATCGCCTGAGGGGCGAACCAACCGAGCGCGCAAGATAGCGCCAAACCCGCCAATGACAGCCGCATCGGGGCATCCTTCCGTATGAAAACAGAATCTAGCCCCGTGCAAGGTGGCATATCGGCAAGCGGGTCGCGGCAACTTCGCCCCGGTGCTGGCACGGGGCACAGGCCGTGCGGCCGTCAGGGTTCTCCCATCTTCCGGTCGTGAAACCTTCCGTGCAAAGCGTCGCCAAGGCCTCGCCGTGGCACGCGGCGGTTGAGGCGGATATCATCAACACCCACGTATCCAACCATCCACCAGGCAAACATCCCGCGCAACTTCGGCGACCTGCGCGCTCCGACCGTCCACGATGAGCGATACCCAAGATCACGACACGCTGCCGCCGTCGCTCGACCCACAGCCTGCGACAGGCGTGCTTGCTCCGCCGTCGACGCTTGTCGGCATTCTCCGCCGCCTGGGGCCCGGGCTGATCATCGCCGGCAGCATCGTCGGCTCGGGCGAGTTGATCGCCACGACGAAAACCGGCGCACAGGCGGGCATCACGCTCTTGTGGCTGATCATCATCGGCTGCGTCATCAAGGTGTTCGTGCAGATCGAACTAGGCCGCTACACGATCACCCATGGCGAAACCACGCTGGCGGCGCTCGACCAGGTGCCCGGTCCGCGGTTGAAGGTCAATTGGATCATCTGGTTCTGGTTGCTGATGATGGTCATCGGGTTCGGGCAGTTGGGCGGCATCGTCGGCGGCGTGGGACAAGCGGCCGCTATCGCCATTCCGATCCGCGGCGACTATCGGGCCGCGGTCGAAGTGCCTTCGCAGGACGAGATCGAGCGATACGTTCGCTGGCAGGACGACCTCGAAGGCGATCGCTCGGAGCTGGCGGCGCTCAGCGCCGAGCGGCAGGAGACGATTCTGCGTGGTCAGCAACTTCTGGGCGAGCGTCTCGAGGCGCTCGAGCCCGAGCACGGCGACCTGGCCGAGCGCGTGCGGTCCGGAGAATCGCTTGTCGACCCAGTTACGTGGGACGACAAGGTTTGGGCCACGGTGGCCGCCGTGTTGACGATGGGGCTCTTGTATCGCGGCCGCTATCGAATGATTCAGAACGTTTCGATGGTCTTGGTCGTCGTGTTCACGTTCATCACGATCGGCAACGTGATCTCGCTGCAAACCACCGACACGTGGCACATCTCGAGAGAGGCGTTCCTGAGCGGCCTGATGTTCCGCTTTCCCGACGCCGCCGAAGGCGTGAATCCCGTGGCCACGGCGCTGGCCGCCTTCGGCATCATCGGCGTCGGAGCCTCGGAGTTGTTCGCCTATCCCTACTGGTGCCTCGAAAAGGGCTACGCGCGCTTCACAGGCAAGCGCAGCGACGATGCTTCCTGGGCCGAGCGGGCCCGCGGCTGGCTGCGCGTGATGCATTACGACGCCTTCTGCTCGATGGTCGTGTACACCGTCGCCACGCTGGCTTTCTTCCTGATGGGCGTGGCCGTGCTTTACAACGAAGGGCTCGACCCCGACGGCATGCGCATGGTCAGCACGCTGTCACGGGCCTACGTGCCGGTGTTCGGAGAGTATGCGCGATGGCTGTTCCTGATCGGGGCGGTAGCCGTGCTGTACTCGACGTTCCTGGTCTCGACCGCGGGCAACGCCCGAATGTGGACCGACTGTTGCAAGCTTTTTGGCGCGGTGAGTCCGCACGATCAAAGGCAGCACGACCTGACCGTTACGGCCTTTTCGGTGGGCATGCCGGTCGTGTGCCTGGTGATCTTCACCACCGGCATCAACCCGGTGCGGGCGATTCTGTTGGCCGGAGCGATGCAGGCGCTGCTGCTGCCGATGCTGGGGGTCGGTGCCTTGTACTTCCGCTATACGAGGACCGATCCACGGCTCAAGCCGTCGATCTGGTGGGACGTCGCGCTGGTGGTCTCGTTTCTGGGGTTGCTCGTTGCAGGCGTCTGGGGCGCCTGGCCCGACTTCATCCGCCCTCTGCTGCAACTGGCCGGCATCGTGTCGACGGCCGCCGCTTGATCGCCGTGCGGACGGCTACGGCAGTTCGAGTTCCCAGTCGTCCAGCAGGTCGACCAGTTTTTCCTCATTCGGCTCGAGCGTGGCGGCCGGCGTATCCTCCGCCGTGGGTTGTGCGGCCGTGGCGCGGGCCAATCGCTCCAGATGTCGCGACACCAACCCACGCTCGACAAGTGCCGAGACACGTTCATCGACGCGCGCCGCCGCGCGTGTGTCGGACTCGTGCTCGGTTACCAATGCGAACGCCACGTCGGAGTCGTCGCCGGTGTTCGATGCGCTAGCTGGCGACGGAGCCGGTGGCGGCAGCGGGTTGCCGAAGCTGATCTTCGTGAGCAGTCCGCCGTTGTTCCGGGCGATGATGCTGTCCACTGCGTTCACGATACCGCTACGATCGAAATCCACTAAGTTCGTGATCGTCGCGTTGATGCCGGCATTGTTGCGGGCGGCGATTTCGTCCTGGGCGCTGGTAATGGCAAGCGTGGGAGTGCCGCTGCCGGTGTCGCCCGTGCGGTTGCCGAACAGGAACTTGTCGGAGTAGGTGAGTCCCGTGTTGGTGTTGAAGCCGCCGGGCTGGTCGTTGCCCTTGACCGTGACTTCGAGCCAGGTGTTCTGGATGGCGCCATTGGCCCAGACGATTTCAACCCGGTCCGAGCCGTCGATGCCGGCCCCGGGCCGTACGAGGAATGCGCTGGGTGCCGGGGCATCGGTCCAAGTAGCTGGCGCGTTGTTGTCGCCGACCTTGAAGCCGAAATCCGCCAGCGTCGGCGGGACGGTGGGAGCGTCGATGTCGACGGCGATGCCGTTGATGCCGCGCGAATAGCTGGTGATGTTGTCGAACGAGGCGGCGGAGTTGGTGATGTACGTGTGGTAGATCTCATCGACGGAGCCGTTGGTCGAGCTTCCGCCCACCCAGACGATGTGGTTGCCCGAGATCTGCGGCCGCATGTCGTCGTAGTCGTTGTCCGTGATCTGGATCGTCTTGTAGCCGTTCCAGAGGAAAATCTCCTCGTCGTTGCCGTCGAACCCGTACCACACGACGTTGCCGTTCGAGATCTGCGGGTTGCGGTTGCGCGTGCCGGCCGAAAGCTGGGTGGTCACCCCGTCGCGCCACATTTTGACCTGTGAGACCCCGAGGTTCAGGCTCCACCACACGACCGTGTTGCCCTCGACCTGCGGATCGAAGTCGAAGACGTTGTCGTTGGTGACCAGTTGCACCGTCGAGCCGTTGTAGTAGTAGATCTCGCGCTGGTTGTTGCCGCTTTGCTTGAAGCCCTCCCAGACGACGTGATCGCCGTCCGAGCGCGGATCCTCGATCGAGAACGTACTCGTGCCGATAATCGACGTGGACGTGCCGTTGAAGAAACGAACCTGGCGATTGGGCACGCTACCGCTGACCCAGACCGTGTTGTTCCCCTCGGCATACGGCTGCAGGTCGATTACCGCCGGCAGGTTGCTCAAGTTCGAGGGCGGGTTCACCCCGTCCCAGGTCCAGACTTCGACCGCTGCGCCGTCCCCCTGCTCCCAGCTCAGCCGCTCATCGCTGAGCGACGAATTGTCGTCCGACACGGCGTTCGACGTCAGCGGGGTTTCGCTGCCGTCGTAGAAGATAATCTCGCGGGCCGAGCTGTTGCCGCGCTCCCAGACAATACCCAGGTCGGACACTTCGGCTTCGCGGTCCAGGTCGCTGTTCTCCGTAAGCTGCGTGACCGTGGTGCCGTCGTAGTAGAAGATCTCTTCGTCGGTTCCACCGTCGGTGCCGCCGCGGCCCTCCCAGACGATCTTATCGCCGTCGACGCGCGGGTTGGTGTCGTAGGTGTCATTGTCGGTGAGCCGCTCGATGACGAACTCGACGTCGCCCAGATACGCTCCCTTATCGGGCGCAATCGCCGCGTCGTCGCTGGCGTTGATGGCCGCGTCGCCACCGTCGAACTTCGACTGGTTGTAGAACACGTGGCGGCCCACCACGGCCGAGAGCATCCGCCGCTCTTCCAGCACCTCAACCCGCGGCCGCACCGCACGTCGATCCCGCCTGCGTTGGTTCATCACGCCTGCCCCCTGGATGGATCACTCGATAACCCGTGCGAGTGAGTCTAGTGGCGGGGCGGTTGGGGATCAAAGAAAAAAGGCGGCGCTTGCGAAGAAAAGCCGATCGCGATTCGAAAGCGTGCGCTATTCCTCCGGCATAGGAATGGGAAACCAGTTTCCCCAACGCCAGGCGTCGTAGCCACTGACGCGTTGAGAACGCCACGCGTATTGATCGCCGTCTTCCGGTCCAACAGGAATCAGATCGACGCCGGAACTCCACAGGCAAGGCTGGCCGGGTGCGATGTGCGAATTCGTCATGATGTTGTCGAGTCTGGATGCTTGGTCTGAAGTAAGGGGCGCCGGGGGACCCTCGGGAAAATAGACGAAAGCGCGGCCGGAGTACGGATCGACCGGCAGAGCACTCAAGTATTCGGGCACGAGTTCCTCAAGCGATTGCGGCCAGTCGCCGTGATCGAGGCGGTACGCTTCAGCGGCCATAGCCAACAGCGCCGTCCGCTTCGCGTTGGCGAGTCTTGCCAGGCCCCAGGCGATTCCCAGGCCTGCCGAGCCGACCGTCTCCGGGCACAGTGGCGTCGTGCTGAGCATCGTGTGCGGGTCGGGCTTGCGGCTGCCTGAAGTTCCCAGGTCAATATAGAATTTGGCACCACTCCATGGCGGAAGCACCGCGGCCACGCTGTCGCCGCCTGCAAGTCGATTTTCGACGAGGTCGACCCGATCGACGGCCGTGTCGGCCATGAGATTCAACAGACGCAGGGCACGGTAGCGCTCCCAGGGCAGGAGGCGGCGCCAGAGGATCATCCGCGTCACATTGTTGCCGAGGTAAGGCGGAGGCTTGCCCTCGTCGAGGAATCGCCGGTCGACGGCGTAGAAGGCGTACAGTGGTTGAAGCGCATCCTCGGAGCGGACCGAGAAATCCGCGAGGCGGGCAATGGCCTGCCGAATGCGCTCGACGGTTTGACCTTTCGCCGCCGCCCAGTGTGGGAGCTCCTCCTCGATGACTCTAGCTGCGCCGGACAGGGAATAGTCCCAAGGATCGGCCGACCATTGCGACAGCATGGCAAGCGTCTCAAAGTACCGATCGAGCGCCTCGTCGAGCCGGCCTTCGGCCTCGAGGCTCCAAGCGCTGTAGAGCATCAAAAGGTATAGATCGTTCTTGTGGACGTTGCCCACGGAATTCACTCCATGCGGTGCGTACTCCTCGCGCTTCGATGCTTCGACCGCCAGCGCGATCGTCTCGGCATTGCCCTCGACCCATTGGCGCTCGATCCGACCGAGTTCTCGCGTCGGTGGCGTTTCCACATCGGCGTCCGGCGATCGCTCTCGCTCGGGCATGCCGAAGTACAACTCGCTGGCCTTGCGGTAGAGTTCGGCGGTTTGCCGACCCGCTGGCGTCGCGGGCCGCGGCTCGGGAGGCCGTCTGCCCCAGTCGGGAACCTGGTAGACGCGGAATGCAGCCAGTACTGCGACGAACAGCACCGCGGGAAGGATCAGGTGCGTGATTGCCCGAGCCCGCGCCCACCAGGTCGTGTTCTCACGCACCCAATCCGGCGCACGCAGCCATGTGGCCGCCAGCAGCACCGTCGTCACCGGCAGCACGGACCACTCCCTGCCGATTTGCATGAACGCGAGCAGGGCGACCCAACCGGACACCACCGCGGCCAGGACCAGCCCACAAAAGCCAGCCATCAGCCCGCTACGGACCATCATCGAGGCCCACTGCCCTGCCGCGAAGCTGACGGCGATCACCGGAACCGCAAGATCGTAGGCCTGGGGCCTTACACGCCCAACCCACAGCACGAGCATGACGAAGGTCGTGATTGCCAGCGTGACCACCCAGGGCGTTACGCGCGTCACCCAAACGTACTCTGGTGGAACATTGTGCTCGACGAAGAAGCGGTATTGCCTGCGGCGCTGATCGGCATAGAAGACGCCACTGCCCATCAGCGATGCGCCGGCGAACATCGGGAGGATCACCCATTCACGTGCCAACTCATGGCCGCTGAACCTGACCAGCATGAAAAACGTGATGGTGATGCAAGCGAACAGCAACATCAAACGGCCCGACTGGCGAACGTGGTGCCACAACAAATGGCCGAGCATTGTTCCGCGATCGCGTACACTGCGTAGATGCCTCAGCAGCACTGCTTCGGATCGGTTTCGACCGACCGTTTGCTCGACTTGCCGCGGCTTGCGCCGCCGGCGTTCTCCCGCCGGTTCGCGCGCATCGAGCCAATGCAGTCCCAGGTAGATATCGAGAACTGCCAGCGGCACGACGAGCAACATCCGCCAGGGCACCGCGTCCAGATAGCGAGAATATTCCAACTCCGCGATGTCGGTCGATGTGACGCCCCAGGCCAGCAGATGGGTCGCAGTCGAGGCAGCCAGTATCGCCAGACATATTGCCACCAGCGGCCCCGCGGAGAGCAACGAAAACAGTGTGCCCCAGGCCAGCGCCTCGACGGCCGCCGGCAGCCACAATCCCAACATGCCGTTCAGCGTCTCCTGCTCGGACACACGGCCGCCTGTGGCCACGAGGGCCGTCGTCCACAGCAGCGGAAACATGGCTACGGTGCCCGCAATGGCCACGACCAGCTTGCCCGCGAACACGGAGCCCGCCGTGGTGGGCGCGGCCCGCAGCCAATCAAGAGTGCCATCTTCCTTCTCGATCGCGAATGCGGTGCCTGCACTGCCGACGGCGAAGAACGCCGGTGCGGCCAAACCGAGGTTAAACACCAGGGCCGTCGCCCAGGCAGTGCTGCCCACGAACCAGGCCGTCGTGAACTGTCCGAGCACGGCCAGCCCGGCCAACCCGAGCCAAAACCCGCGGATGGCGCGATACTCTTTCCAGGCCAGATGGATGTGCGGGGCGAGTGTCATGATACGGGGGCCTCCGTCTCGACGGCGCCGGCGGGCGGCTCGGTGCGCTTCAGGTAGGCGACGAAGATCTCTTCCAGCGAGGGCGTGCGGACGCCAACCTCGCGCACGCCCTCGCGCGATCGCAGCTCGGCCAGCCCCTCCTCTCCGGCCCCACGTACGATCAATTGAAACTGCTGGTGATGCCGCCGCGAAGTGAGCACCTCGCCGGCAAGCCCTGGCAGCCGGGCCATGTGGTCTTCCAGCGTGACGCTCAACTCGCGCACTTCGTCTTTGAGCACTTCGAGCGGCTCGACCAGCAGCAGGCGCCCTTCGCTCAGAATGGCGACAATGTCGGCCACGCGTTCCACTTCGCTGATCTGATGGCTCGACAACAGCACGCTGCGCCCCGCGGCCGCGATGTCGACCATGCCCTCGAGAAACTCCCGCCGCACCAGCGTGTCGAGGCCCGAGGTGGGTTCGTCCAGGATTAACAGGTCCGGCTCGTGCGCCAGCGCCAGGGAGAGCGAGACTTTCGCCCGCATGCCTTTCGACAGGCTCTTGATCTTGCGCTTGGGCGGCAGGCGATAGCCCTCGATGAGCGTCAGGTAGCGATCGAAGAAACCGCTGCCGTAGAAGCCCGCGGTGAACCAGCCGATTTCGCTGACCGTCATCCACTCGTACAGCGTGGGCCGCTCGGCCACATACCCGACGCGACCGCGCACGGCTTGCCCCTGCCGCGCGCTGTCGAGTCCCAGCACCGTCGAGGTGCCGGCGTCGGGCTCGGTCAATCCGAGCAGAATACGAATCGCCGTGGTCTTGCCGGCGCCGTTCTCGCCCAAGAGCGCGAACACCACGCCGGGCGGCACTTCCAGCGAAACATTGTTTAAGGCGTGTTGCTGGCCGTACCACTTCGAAACGCCTTCGAGTCGAATCACTGCTGCCATGTGCGTCAGACCCCTTCTCGTTCGAGCGCGGAGAGTTCCCCTTCGACCAGTTGCCGGATTTCCTGCGGATCGAGCTGGCTTTGTTTCGCTTCGGCCAACACGGTGCGCAGCCGATCGCGAATCAGCGCGCGGCGCTCGTCCTGACACCGTTCGGTCGCGCCTGTGGCCACTTGCAGCCCGGTGCCGCGTACCGCGCGCAACACCCGGTCGTCCTGCAACTGGCGATAGGCCCGGGCGATGGTGTTGGGATTGATGGCCAACTCGCGGGCCAGCTCGCGCACCGAGGGCACGAGCTCGCCGGTCCGCAACGCTCCGCCGGCGACGGCGTATTTGATCTGGCGGGCGATCTGATCGTAGATGGCCAGCCCGTTGTGCGGATTGATGTGGAAAAACATGGCGAAACGACCTGGTGTTCTAGTGTGATAGTACAGTAACCGAATGGTCGCTGAGCTGTCAAGCGAATGCGGCTTGCCCCCGCTGGTAGGTGTGCCTGCCGTCTCGGAATGGCCGCTAAAGCTTGCCCGTCTTTCCCGAGCGGCAACATTCCGACGACCTTCAATCCCGACCTGGATAGGGATCGATCTAAATGGAACGCACATCACGTGATACGTCTCGGCCCCCCTATCCCGTCCCGGCCGCGAGCACGCCGCATTGCCTCGATCGACACCAGACCGCATGAGACGCTCCGCGCTCCAGCGAGGCGATCCTCCTGTCTTGCGGCTTTGCTGCGCGCTTGCCGTTGTGTGCGGTGGGCTTTGCGCGCCGATCGCGGTAACCGCGCAAGAGGTGCCGCAAACGCTCACGGCCGACCAGATCTACTTTCAGACGCTGGGATCGCCGCCGGTGCTGTCGAAGGAGGAGGGCTTGCCGCGCACGCATGATCTTCGCGGGGGAGGCACGTTTCGTTGGCGCGGGCGGATCGACCTCGACTCGTATTGGACCACGCAGAGCCAAGGCAACATCTTTGCCTTTGGCGAGTTGGGCGACGTCGTAGGGCTGCGGCGGGCGCGCATCGGCGCCGAGGGTGATCTTACGAACGACCGCCGCTATGTACTCGAAATCGATATGGCCACCGGCGACCTAGTGCCGCGCGACGTGTTTCTCGGTTTCGACCTGCCCAACCAGGGCGGCGAGCGCCGCATCGGTCACTACCGCGAACCGTTCAGCCTCGAGGGCAACACCAGCGCGAACTACTACATGTTCATGGAGCGCTCGCCCGTGAACGACCTGGACCCTGCCCGCGCCTGGGGCATCGGGTGCTTCTGCTGCAATGATGAAGAAACCGCCACGTTCGCGCTGGGGATGTTTCACAACGGCAACAGTCCGGCCGACCTCGAAGCCGACGACGGGTCTACGGCCGCGGTGACGGCCCGATTCACAGCCGCCCCCATTCTGGAGGACGATGGCCGGCGACTGCTGCACCTGGGCCTGGCGCTCTCGGAGCGCATTACGGAAACTGGCGAGGCGGTGATCAATCAGTATCCGCGTCAGCAGCTTTTGGATCCGACCGATTCGACGATCTCGCCGTTTGTGCCCGAGTACTTTATCCCTTCGCACTTCGTGCAACTGTTTAACCCGCAATTGGCCACATGCGATGGACCGTTTTGGACGCAACACGAGTGGTACGGCGCGATCATCACCCAAATCGGCGGCGGACCCGTTTTCTTTAACGGGTTCTATACGTCGTGTGGATACTTCCTCACAGGCGAGAATCGTCGCTACGAAAGCAAGACCGGCGTGCTCGGGCCGGTCAGCGTCCGCCGACCTTTTCTGCACGGGGCCGAGTCGCGCGGGCGGCCGCACGGCTGGGGTGCCTGGGAACTGACGGCCCGCTTCTCATACCTCGACTACTTTGATCGGGATCTGCCGCCCGGGCCAGACGGCCAGAACCTGGGCGTCCGCCTTCCGCAAGCCACGTTCGGTGTCAACTGGTACCTGGCCGACCGAATGCGACTGATGTTCAACTATTCCTACGAGGCACCCGACGAGGCGAACGTCGGCACGACCGAGGCCAGCCTTTATGCAGCGCGATTGAATGTGTTCTTCTAGCCAACAGACTTCTGACGCGAAACGCAGAGGGCTCGCCGTGGTTCTAGCGGCGGCGCTGTTGGTTTGCGCGATAGTTCGGCCGGTGCGCGCCCAGTTGTTCGAGCCGCTGCCGCCCAACTTGCCGGAGATGGCCACCGATCGCGACGCCTTCACGCCGGCCACGACCAGCGTGGTGCCGGGACTGTCGATTCTCGAAGCCTCGTACTCGTACATCGACAACCGCGAACAACCCGACGTCAACAGCTTCCCTGAAGCCCTGCTGCGCTACGGACTCAGCGAACGGGTGGAGTTGCGGATCGGTTGGAACTACGAGGCCGGCGGCGGCGGCAACGTGGTGACCGCCAACGAAAGCTCCGAAGGTTTGCTCGACGGCAGCATCTCGTACGAATCGCACGCGATGTACGGCGTGAAGGTGGACCTGACCGAGCAGTCGGGCTGGATGCCTCGCAGTGCCGCGATTCTGGAAGGCTTTACGCCCACCAGCGGCCCCGAACCGGCCTCGCAACCGGTGTGCACGGTCGTGGCCGGCTGGGAGTTGCCCAAGCAGTGGCGCTTCGACTACGCTCTGCGCTACGCGATGGGCAACGAGCGCAAGGACGCCTACAACCGCTGGGGCCCTTCGGCCATCTTGCGAATGCATCTCTCCGACGAGTGGCACGCGCACCTCGAGTGGTTCGGCGTGTTCTCCGAAGGCTTCTTCGAGGACACCAGCCGCGCGTTCATTAGTCCCGGGGTCCACTACAATTTCTCGCCCAATTTCGAAGTGGGCCTGCGGATGGGCTGGGGCGTGTCGCCCGACGCCGCCAACTACTTCGTCAACTGGGGCTTCGGTTGGCGGTATTGAGCGGACGCTATCCACGCGGCAAGCGTCGCCGTTACTCGCCGATGACGCGACAGGCAGCGATCGATCAAACTCCGGCGGCTCGAGCGGTCTCGCACAACGAGATCGCTTGCGATTTCTTCGATCGCCGCGTTTCACCTCGAGTGGGCCTTGATTTTCCCCTTTCGGTGGGGCAAAGTCGTGTGCGGCGCGTCATGACGACGCCTCGGTTCACCGTCATTCTGGCTCTCCTTGGCCACTCAAGAGGCCGGGCAGGCGGAACGCGAAGGCGAACTCCTCGGTCAATTCTCGAGGCCGAAACCAAACTCGCGCAGGATCCTTTAAGATGGGCAACACGGTCACCCGGGCCAACGAGCGCAGGCTGGCGGTCGAGACTCTCGAACGCCGCGAGGTGCTCTCCGGCGTCGTGACGATTGGGGACAGTTGGGCGTGGCTCGTGGCGGCCGGGGCGCCGGGTTCGGCGCCGGAGGCTCCCAGCGGTTTCTCCAACAGCTTGGGCACGGTGATGGCCACGTTTCAGCCGGGC
The DNA here is from genome assembly GCA_003389325.1 of Planctomycetota bacterium. GTDB lineage: Bacteria > Planctomycetota > Planctomycetia > Pirellulales > PALSA-1355 > LB-PLM-3. The sequence continues at coordinate 104,642 of QQVE01000054.1, read as the reverse complement.
GTGCCGGTGTACAACGAGTCGTTCGGCGGGGGCACCGCCGCACAGATGGTCGACGAGCTTTATACGCCCGGCGGCATTATCGATCGCGTCAATGCCCATCCCGATGCCGACGTCGTATGGCTCAGCGCCGGCGGAAACGACTTGCTGTTGGGGCTGTTGGGTGGCGGCTTCTACGTCAACAATCCCAACAACGCCGCCGTGTTCGCCGCCGTGCAGGACAACGTGCAAACGATCGTCGACGCGATTCTCGCCGAGCGTGCCGATCTGCAAGTCGTCATCATGGGGTACGACTATCTGAACATTTGGGACCAGGTCACCGGCGGCACGGGCGACACCCTGCGGTCGAACCTGGGCGTCATCAAGTCGGGCAACACCGTGCTCGATGCCGTGCAGAACGAACAAGTCAACGCGGGGTTCAAGGCCGCCGAAGCTGGCAAATCGGCCATCGCCGACTCGAGCCGCCGCGTGGCCCACGTCGACAACTTCGGCTTGAACAACACCTACGGTGGCTACAGCGGGTACTTCGGTAACTTCCCGGCCGGCACGTTCTACCCGCCGGAACTCTACCCCGCCCTGCCCACGCCGCCGAACCGGATGAATCCCGGTGACGCCATTCACTTGAACGATCTCGGCTACACCACGCTGGCGTTGCACGCCGAGCAAGATTTCTTGCTGTCGGCGTTTTCGGCCGCCGATCTCGCCCTTTCGACGAGCACCCTCGCATTCGGCGACGTGCGCATCGGCACTTCGGACTCGCAAAGCACGACGGCCTCGAACGCCGGAGCAAACTTCACCAAGGTGCAGGACCTGGAGTTTGCTGTCGCGACCGCCCCCTTTGGCGGAGGCGGTCAAACGCCCAGCCCGCTGTTTCTCGATCCGACGCTCGGCAGCGATACGGCTACCGTGGGCTACACGTTCGCGCCGACGACGCACGGCCCGCAAACCCAATCGATCGCCGTAAGCAGCGACTCCGGTTCCTCGACAGTGGACCTCTCGGGCAACGGCGTGGGCCCTGAGTTCAGCGGCCCTGTTGACTTGCCGTTCGATCCGCTGGTTTCCGGCGAGACCGGCACTGCCGAACTGGCTTTGGCTAATGCGACGGGCGACGGCGATTTGGGCTCGCTGACCGATCTGTCGCTGTTGTCGTACTCAATTACCGGGCTGGACGCGGCCCGTTTCTCGTTGGTCGGCTTCGCCCCACTGGCGATCGCTGCGGGCGACACCGCAGAGCTTCGATTCGTCTTTAACGCCAACGGAGCGGCGCCGGGCGAGTATACAGCCACGTTCGAAATCACGACCGACCAGGGCGCGGGGTTCGGTATCGCGGGCGAATCGTTCCAGATCGCTCTGACCGCGGAAGTGAGTCCCGCGATCACCTCGGTCGTCGGCCGTCACGTGTTTTACAACCAGTCGAGTTTCGACGGCGGCACTCCGGGCGTCGACGCTCAAGACGATGCGGCAATTGCCCCCGACAAAGTGGCCTATCTTCCCGGTACGGGCCCGGCCACCTTCGACAACATCACCAGCTACAGCCGCGGCATCAACGGTGTGATGGTCGACGTGAGCCAACCTGCTGGATCGTTGACCGCCGACGATTTCTCGTTTCGGGTCAGCTCGCAACTGGCCGCCAACAACACACCGAGCCAGTGGGAGGTCGCTGAGAACCCCACAACCGTGTCGGTGCGGCCTGGCGCGGGCGTTAGTGGGTCGGATCGCGTGGAGATCGTATGGGCCCCCGGCGCTATCGCCAATCGCTGGCTGCAGGTGATCGTCGAGGGGAACGACGACGCCGGCGGGTTCAACACCAACACGGGCCTGCCGGCCAGTGACATCTTCTTCTTCGGCAATCGCATTGGCGACACCGGCACGGGCACTCCCGGGCTTGCTATCACCAGCGCCCTCGACGAGATCGCCGCCCGCGCGAACGTCGGATTCGGGGCAGCGATCACCAACCCGTTCGACTTCGATCGCAGCGGGCTCGTCAATGCCGTCGATGGGATCATCGCACGCAACAACGTGGGCGCGCTGGTGAAGGTCGACGTGGGCACGCCGGCGGCGCCCGTCGAGTCGAGCGAGCCGGAACTCGCTGCCGCGATCGCGATCCCGGACCCCGCCACGCCGAGGGAACCGCGACGGTCTTTCTCGGCATTCGACGCGAATTCTCAATCCCTCCCGGCCGAGCCGCAGCGTCTAAGGCACGGCCAGGACCGGGGCATCCTCCAAGACGAGGCGCTCCTCTCGGTGCTGACCGACGACGACGAGCAGGAAGCGGAACTTGTCGGCGCTTTGGAATGCTTGCTGGACGATTGGTTCTAGGTGGCGCAACTCGGCAGGATTCTGCGGTTGTTTTCAAAAAAGTCGGCTCTCAGTGTCCGGTTTGGCTTCCAATAGCCGCCTAGTGACATAGGGAGCTGCGGTCTCCTGCCGCTAGTGGGAATGACCTGGCGGTTTGCAGAGCGGGCACCGAGCCGCATCGGTGCCCGCTCTGTTTTTGCGCGCAGGACCACCTGGGCGAGAGCGGTTTGCCGAAGAGGCGCGCCCCTTTCATGCGGGACGCCAGCGGGCCGCTAAAACGTCTTCAGGGCCGAAGCAGTGTCCTTGTGGATCTCGAAAAGTCGATCGAGTTTCGTAATCTTGAAGACGTCGAGCGGGTTCTTGGCGATGCTGCAAAGCTTGAGCTTGATCTTGTCCGCCTTGCACCGCTTGTGTAGCTGGATAAGTTTTCCCAGCATCGCGCTGGACATGTACTCCACCGACTGGAAGCTCAGCAGGAGTTTGCGGTTGCCCGCAGCCTCGAGCTCGACTTGTTCGAATTCCCGGCCGATCTGATCGATGACGGCCTGGTCGAGGATCGAGGCTTGATTGAAATTGGCCACGAGCACCTCGCCAGCGTCGCTCAGTTCCAGGAATGTGTACTTAAACCCTTTGGCCATGGGGCACTTCGGTGAAGTAGGACGGAAAGCGGCTTTCCTGGTCGGGGCCCGATGCCACCGAGTGGATAGAGTCTACGGCGGCGGCCGACGCATGGCAACTAGTTGATGTTCGCTCCCTGACGCAACGCGAGCTAACGTCTCGGCAGGGCCGCGAACAGATCGGCCAATTCACTTTCGTAGTGCTTCCAGCGGCTCACTGCGTGCGAGTAGATCGGCTGGCGTACCTGAGACGCACTTGAAGTGCGCACTTGCCGGCGGTGGCGATGAAAGTTCAGGCACGCGTCGTCCCAGTCTAGCCCGCAGGCCGCCAGCAGTTGCTTGGCCTGGCCTGCGAAGTCGGCCACGATGTCTTCGTATACCACCTCGTGGATCGCCGCGGGCAACACCGCGCGCCAGTGTTCCATCAAGCGGAGATAGCGCCGGAAGTAGGCTCCGATGTGAGCCGGCGAGTGCGACCAGGGGGCGTGGTCGAAGTCGGTGAACCAGCACGAGACCGCAACGTCGCGCAAACCGCGGCGGCAATGAATGAAAGTCGCGTGAGGAAAATAGGCCGCCAGCAGGCCCAGGAATTGGTAGTTGGCCAACTCCTTGTCGACGATGCGTTTGCATCGCCCCTGATCGATGGCCCGCAGCCGCTCGAGGTGCCTTTCTGCCAGGCCTGAAATCGCCGCGTCGTCGAGCCGGGCGACTCCTTCGAGCGTACCGCAGTTTGCGCCGACCACCTCGGGAACCGATCGGAACGTCTCGAGTGCCACGCTCAGCTCGCCCGCCGCGTATGCCTCAGGATGGCTGGCCAAGATCTGTGCCACGAGCGTCGACCCCGATCGCGGCAGCCCCACGATGAACACGGGCCGGCGCGTGGGATGCCCCGCGCCGCGGACCCGCTCGAAGAAGCTCGCATCAAAGGCGCCGATCAGAGCGTCAGCGAGCTTCGAATCGACTTCCGCGTCGTAGGCCCGCCCGGCCCGCCGCGCTAGCTCAAGCGCGAGTTCATGAGCTTGCCGCGCCGATGCTGCCGCCTGGGCACGGTCCCCCCGCGCATCGAGCACGCGCGCTCGCGCGAATCGCAGCCTGACTTGCGATGCGGCGGGTACCTGGGGATCTTTGAGCAATTGATCAAGCGCATCGAAATCCTCCGCAGGCAGATCGCGACCGAGCAAGCGAGCCAATGCCGCCCGGGCCTGCGCGTGGCGCGGTTTGATGGCCAGCGAAGTTCGGGCGGCCTGCTCGGCCTGCTCAGTCTCGCCTAGCTCCTCGTACAAACTCGTCAGGCAGTCGTGGGCCTCGACTAGATCCTTTTGAAGTCGCAAGGCGGCGTGGAACTGTTCTGCGGCCGCGTCTGCCCGGCCGGTCCGTTGCAGTGCCTTGCCGACGGCAAGATGCGTGCGGGCGCTATTCGCTTGCAACGCCTGCGTCCGCTGCCACGCGTCGTGGGCCGCGCCGTATTCGCCGCGCCGCTCGCGCAGGTTCGCCATCTGTGCCCAAAACATCGGGTTCTCCGGCATCGACTCCACCGCCTGCCGGATCTCTTCAAGCGCGTCGTCGAGGTTGCCTTCGTGTTCCAGTACCATGGCCAGATTCGCCTGAGCCCAGGCTAGCCCGGGATCGAGTTCGAGCGCCTTTTGATAGGCGCGCCGCGCCTCGGGCAGTCGGCCCAAGCCGTGTAGCGCGTTACCTAGATTGCGATGCAACTCGGCGACCTGGGGCCGCGTTTCCACCGCCGCGGTGAGGTGCGGTAGCGCGGCTTCCGGTTGATTCATGTTAAGGAGCAGGCGCCCCAGATACATCCGGACCGTGACTCGGCTGGGATCGAGCTCGGCGGCGCGTTGCAGATGCGCTAGCGCATCGCCGAGGCGATTCGCCCGGCCCCACAACGTGCCCAGGTATTCGTGGGCAAGCGCCAGGTTCGGGTCAAGTTCAAGCGCCCTGCGAAGCTGCGCGTGCGCTTCTTCTCGGCGATTCAACCCGGCCAGCGCTCCGCCCAGAGTGGCGCAGGCCGGCGCATCATCAGGCGACAGTTGCAAGGCCCGGCGGCAGCACCGCTCGGCTTGGTCAAACTGCTGAAGCTCGCAGTAGGCGGTTGCCAGGTCGACGTGAAATTGATGCGCTGTGGGCTCGAGTTCCGCGGCGCGTGTGAGGCTTGCCAGCGCCTCGCGGTGACGTCCCAGTTGCAAATGCAGCAGGCCCAGCAGATTTAGCGCACCGGCATGCTGTTCGTTGCCGGTGAGGATCTGTCGGCAAATCTGCACGGCCGACGCGGCATCTCCACGGCGGCGCAATTCTCCAGCGGTGGCGAGGAGAGGCTCCATGGATCGCACGTGTTCGAGACGTGACGGGCTGTGAGCGACTGCGACCCCACGACGCGAACGCTTCGAAAGGTCGGAACGAAATTCGCAGACTCGATTCGCGCCTCTTCTCTGCCACTGCCACAGGGCCCCATGGTAACACGCGTAGCGGCGGCAAGCACATTCTTGCCGGCGGTGGCTTGAGCGGATTCGTTCGAACCGGCGAGCAGCTCACCACTGGAACCATGAGCCGCTCGATTTCGCTGGAAATGAATACCAATTGTATGTACAATACCGCGGCCTTGTGAATGACGGGCAAACGGGTCGCCGGGCCGCTCGGCGCGGTGCGGACTGCTCGGCGCGACTCCACTCATTCGTCCGGTGCATCTTTCGAAGTACCAGTCCCGTTTCCGGGGCGTCGCCCACCGTCCGTTCTGGCAAGGCAATCGCGTCTGCTACACGGAGTTCTCCGGGTAGGAGGAGAGCATCCAGGCCACATCACTTCTTTGGCGGGGGCCTTAGCGATGAAGCTCAGTCTTTCAGTAAGCTATGCGATCGGCGTGCTGCTGCAAATCCAACAGCGTTCGCGTGAAGGACCGGTCACGGCGGCTGTTATTTGCCGCGGTTGTCAGTTTCCACCGAGGTTCTTGTACCGCATTCTGCGGCGATTGGTGGCCGCCGGCCTGCTGAGCGGTACTTCGGGACCGGGCGGCGGCTATGCCCTGGCTCGACGGCCCGAGCAGATCACGCTGTTGGACATCACCGGCAGCGTCGAGGGCCGTCCCGAGGCCAGCGTGCTCGAGTCGGCGTGCCCGCACCAACGCGGCGCGATCGCGATCGTAAACAAGATCTGCAAGCGCGACGCCGACCGATTCGCGCTCGAACTGAAGCGCATCAGCCTCGCCGACTTGCATCGCGCGATGCGTTCGAAGCGGCGCAACGCTCGCTTGCCAAGCCGCTCTCGGTAGGCGCACGGCATCGGCCGGTCGGGTAGGCGGCTGGCCGGCGTCGCTGTCACCGGGCCGCGAGCGCAAGAAACAACCGCTCGCGCCGCGTCGGATGAGACGCCTGCGGAGCGGTTGCAGTGTTTTGCCCGCGCGCTTCTGAGAAGCGTGTGCCCGATTCGCTAGACCATGTCCTTCAGGTTCTTAAGCGCCCGCACCTTGACCTTGACGCTGGCGGGTTTGGCCGGCCGATCCATGAACTCGCCTGGCTTGAACGGATTGGGGACGTTTTTCTGAGCCGGGCGGGCCGGCACCTTCTTCTTCTCGACCTTGACGAGGCCGGGAATTGCGAACACGCCGGGGCCCCGATTCGACAGGGCTTTCTTGATTTCGCCGTTCAGGGCATCGAATACCGCGCTGACTTGTTTCTTGGTCAGGCCGGTCTCTTCGGCGATGTTGTTCATCACCTCGGACTTACTGGGGGACTTCTTCGCAGCGGTTGCGGCTTTCGCCATAATGTTTGACCCTCCTTGTGGGTTAGTTGAAGGGGAAGAGCTCGGTTCCTCATGCAAGGAACGCGATGATTAAAAACCACCTAATCAAAATTGCAAGCCACAAAACCCCTATTCTGCCCGAAAAACCCGGAAAACAGGGGCTCTCGCCGTTTTCGCACCAAGGCTCTTAAGGTACCCGGTCACTCCAACGGTACCCGCGGGTGGGAGCCGATTCGGGGCCTCGCGCCTCGCGGCTGTACCTCCCTAGGCGACCGCCAGGTACGAGTGCCGCCCCCATCGGCCAGCGTCGGGCCTTCCAACAGACTGCTCCGTTCGCGCCTGCGAAGTCCCGTCCATGGCGGCCGCCTCAGGTCCGCGCGTGGTGCCCCGCTTGCGGGATTTAACCTGCTGAGTGGCCAATACTTGTGAATAGGGTACGTGCACGGTAAGATAAACTGTACTCATATGCTTGCGTCGCTCTATGAGCGCCGCGGGAGATCCGGAACCGAGTTGGCAGGCGCAGCGGGTTGTTCGCACGTTCGTCCTAGGGCGAGTTTGCGGCTGCCCACCGGTTTCGATGCCGGAAAGTGCCAACGCGGGAGATGGATCGCAGAGTTGCCGCGTAAAGCACCCAGGTGTGAAGGAGACACCATGAAGCGACGGAGAATTTGCGGCCTGGTTGCGATCGCCGCCGGGCTGGCAGGCTTTTTCGGCGTCTCATCCCTCCCCCTGGCAATCGCCCAGCGGCCTGCTGCTCCGCCAGGCGTCAAGGTCCGGCAAGTGCAAATTCGCGGTAGGGCCGTGCGCCAGGTCACTACCAGCGGCGACGACGAGTTCCTGAGCGAGGGCGTTTTCCTTCCGCCTGACCGTCAGTCACGACGGCGCCTCGAGGTGGCCTCGGAGTTGATCGACCAGCAGCGCTACGGCGAAGCCGTGCGTCTCCTCGGGTCGTTGCTGGACAGCAGCGAGGACTTCCTCTTTAAGCCGAATGCGGCGCAGCCCGTCTTTCGCAGCCTGAAAGCCGAGGCCGGACGGTTCCTGGCCGACCTGCCGTCCGAAGGCCGGGAGTCGTACGAGCTACAATTCGGCGCTAGCGCCCGCAAGATGCTCGAGGCCGCGGCGGCCGAGGGCGACCTGGCTGGGATCGCCGAAGTCTCGCGACGTTTCTTTTTCACGCGCAGCGGCGCCGAGGCGACGTATCTCTTGGGGCGTCACTACCTCGACCAAAATCGTCCGCTGGCCGGCGCGCTCTGTTTCGAGCGACTCTTGGCGAGCGGCGAGGCGGGGGCGACACTCGAGCCGGCGTTGTCGCTGTCGCTGGCCACGTGTTGGCTGAGGGCAGGCCAGCCCGAAAAAGCGCAGCAGGTCCTGTCGAGCTTGCGCAGCGAACACCCGTCGGCCGAGTTGGTGCTTGGCGGCAAGCGAGTCAAGTTTTTCAACAGCGACACGCAGGCACTTGCCTGGATGGAACAGACGTTTGGCAAGCAACCGGTCATCGCGCCGGTGGAGACCGACCATTGGGCGATGTTCCGCGGCGACGAGTCGCGCAATGCCCAGAGCGGCGGCAGCCAGCCGCTGTTGAGCCTGCGATGGCGGCAGCGCACCGCGGACGACCAGGCCATCGAGGACTTCGTTTCCCGTCTGCGACACGAGTACTGGAGCCAGGACATCGCGGCCCTGCCGAGCATGCATCCGCTGGCCGTCTCCGACGTGGTGCTGATGCGGACCGCCTTCGCCTTGCAGGCGGTCGACTTCGAGACCGGCAAGCTCGTCTGGAGATATTCGGCCGGCGAGGAAGCGCTCGAACAGTTCCTCCGCGCCGCCGGCGCGCGCGAGCCCAGCCGCTCGACTCGGCCGCTGTTGGCCGGGCTCGACGAGCGGATGTGGGAGGACGCCACCTACGGCACGCTTTCCAGCGACGGTCGCCGGGTCTACTACGTCGAAGACCTGGGCCTCGCGGGTCTCACCTCGACCCGCGTCATGACCGTGCTGCCCAACGGGCAGCGCCGCTACAGCGACAACACCCAGGGGGCCAATCGGCTTGCGGCTCGCGACCTGCGCACCGAAGGCAAACTCAAGTGGGAGATCGGCGGATTGACCGGCGAGGATACGCCGGAAGTGGCCGGCGCGTTCTTCCTCGGGCCGCCGCTGCCGCTGATGGGCCACCTCTACGTGTTGGCCGAGGTCAAAGGTCAGGAAATTCGCTTGCTGGTGCTCGACCCCGAGAGCGGAGCGCTCGAGTGGTCGCAGCAGTTGGCCGTCGTCGATATGCCCGTGGCACTCGACCCCTTCCGCCGCAAGTCAGGCTCGACTCCCAGCTTCGCCGACGGCGTGCTGGTTTGTCCGACGACCGCGGGCGCAATCGTCGGCATGGACCTCTCGACGCGATCGCTGCTGTGGGGCTACCAGTATCCACGGCAAGAGACCGACATTTCCAGCCGCTTCGGAGGCCGGGCTCGTATTTACAACACGGAGCAGAGCACGGCCTCGGACCAATGGGCCGACGCGAGCGTGACGATCGCCGCTGGCCACGTGCTCGCCACCCCCATCGAAACCGACAAGCTGTACTGTCTGCGCCTCGCCGACGGCGAGGAACTGTGGGAGCGCAAGCGCGGCAACCACTTGTACGTGGCTTGCGTTCACGACGGCAAGGTGATCGTCGTCGGTCGCCGCGAAATGTCGGCCTTGAATCTGGCCGACGGTCGCGACGCGTGGGAATCGAAGCTGCCAGACGGCGCGCTTCCCAGCGGGCGCGGCTTCTATAGCGGCCAGCACTACTACCTGCCGCTGACGACGGCCGAAGTCGCCAAGATCGACCTGAAGACCGGCGAGATCGTGTCCCGATCCCGGTCGAGGTTCGGCAACGTGCCGGGCAACTTGATTTGCTACCGTGACAGCATCATTTCGCAAGGTAGCGACTACCTCGACGCCTACTACCAGCTCGACGCCTTGAAGGAACGCATCGCCGACGCGCTGGCCGCTGAGCCGGAAGATCCACGCGCGCTTGCGGCACTGGGCGAAGTCAAGCTCGACGAGGGCCCGCTCGACGAGGCCGTCGAACTGTTTCGACGCTCCTATGCCATCTCGTCCGACGAGACCACGCGGGTCCAGCTCATCGAGAGCCTGCTGGAGGGGCTGCGGGTCGACTTCGCCGGTTACCGCGATGCGCTGGGAGAGTTGGAAGGCCTGGTCGAACAACCTCGTCATCGCCTGGAGTTTCTGCGCCTGAAGGCCATGGGCTTGCAGGCTGCCGGCGAAGTGCAGCCGGCCTTCGAGACCTATCTGCAATTGGTCGACGAGCAAGCACCCTGGGAGATGGAGGACATCGACGACCAGCTAAGCGTGCGACGCGACCGCTGGATTCGCGAACAACTTCCCCAACTCCGTCTCGCGGCCGATGCCGCGGCCGAACGCTTCATCGATCGCGTCGTCCGCCAGCGCCTCGACGAGGCGCTCTCAGGCGGCACCCCCGACGTGCTGCGAGCCTTCATCGGGATTTTCGGCGGTCAGCCCGCCGCCGCGCAGGCCCGCGACGCCCTGGTCGAGGCGCTCTCGGCAGACGAGATCCTGGAAAAGAACCTTCTGTTGGAACGCCGCCTGCTTTCAGGCTCGGAGGCCGAGGCGGGTAGCGCCACGGCGCGAATGGCCGTGGCGCTCGATGCGGCCGGCCGGCCCGAACTGGCAGTCGTGTACTACCGTCGGCTGGCGAAGCGTTTTGCCGAAACGGCTTGCCTCGATGGGAGGACCGGCAAGGAACTGGTCGAGGCCCTGGCCGAGAACCACCCGGCCCGCGAACAGTTGCAAGCCGGCGACTGGCCCGAAGGCATCGTCAGCGTGCGCGAAGAGAAAGCGTCGAGCCAGGAGATTCGCTCGGCCCGCACGCGGCGCAGCAATATCCGCATTGCCGGCGCGCGAGGCCCCCTTTTCGACAATGTCGAGTTGTCCGTCGTTTCCGATGCGCAGCAGTACCTCGCGGCGACCGACGGACTGGGCGGAGACCGCCTGCGGATTTTCCTGACCGAGCAAGGCGAGCGGCGCTTTTCGAATCGCAGCACGTACAACGGCCAGCCCCTCAACTACGCTCGCGTCTACGGCGGGCTGGCCGTGCTTTGCGTGGGTACGCAGTTGATGGCCGTCGACACGCTGCGCGAGGGCAGCTCCGCCGCCACGCACATTCTCTGGTCGGAAGACGTCGACGACCAACTCTCAGGCCCCCAGAATTCACAATCGATCGTGCCCCGACCGCTGCACGTCAAGTGGGGCGAAACGCGCTACGCGGCCGAAGACGGCCGCGGCCGGCGGCTCGGAACGATCGGCCCGCTCACCGAAAACGGCGCCTACTACCAGCGGCTGCACGATCTGTACTGCGTCGACCCGCTGACCGGAAAAACGATTTGGGTCCGTCGGAATCTCCCGCAGGGGCTCAATCTGTATGGCGACGACGAGTATCTGTTCGCGGCGCCTCCCGGCGACGGTGAGACCCTCGTGCTGCGAGCGTCCACCGGCGAATTGCTCGGCACCCGCAGCTTGCCGCCGCTGGAGAGTCGCATGACGACGATAGGCCGGCAGGTGCTGTGTTGGATGCCGCAAGGCGGCAAGAACGTCATCGAGATGCGTGACGTGTGGCAGGATGAAGTCGTCTGGTCGTATTCGTTCGCCGCCGGATCCAAGGCGGATGTTGTTTCGCAAGACGTCGTGGGCGTGATGCAGCCCGATGGCGAGTTCTCGCTGGTGCGGCTTGCCGACGGCGAGCGATTCGTCCAGGAAAACCTGCGCAAGGACAATCGCCTAGCGGGGATCTTCGTGCTGCCCTTCGACGAGGGATACCTGTTGGTGACGCAGTCCCGCGCGCCGAGCAACTCGAACTTCACCGTGCGCCCCTACCCGCAAACGGTCGATTGCACGCTGGTCACGGGCATGGTTTACGGTTTCGACCGCGAGTCGGGACAGAAGTTGTGGCCCGAAGTCTCCGTCGAGCAACAAGGACTGCAAGTTCGGCAGCCTAGCGAACTGCCCGTGCTGGTGTTCGTGCGGCAAATGTTCCGGGCCCGTCCGATTCGTTCGCGCGATCCGCTGTTGTCGGTGATGTGTATCGACAAGCGGAGCGGCCGGATCGTGTATCAGAAAGACGACCTGCCCGGCACGAACCTGGCAAGCTGCCGGATGACGGCCGACCCGGCAGCGCGGACCGTCGAAGTGGCGGTTCCTACGCGCAACATTACGCTAACGTACACGAGCAATCCCATCGACTCGCAGGCCGCCCGCAGCGAACCGGGCGACCGCCAACTAGCCGCCCGCGCCATTCTCGCTGCCCTGGGGTTGCCGGGGGCCGATTCGACTCCGCCCCCCAACAAAGCCGGTGCGGATCGCTAGCCGAGGTTTCTATGGATTACCAACACCGTCACCCGCCCACGCACATCCGCAAGGTTCCTGCTGCGCTTGCGATTGCGCTGGCGGTACTGGTCGTCTCGGCGTTGGCCACGCCTGCGCGCGGTGCCAACGACGCCAAGATCAACCGGCTGGTTTCGCAAGGCCTCGACTGGATCGCCAGCACGCAATCGCGGCTCGGCCACTGGAGCGCCAACGACGGGCGCTATCCGACAGCCATGACGGCCCTGGCCGGCACCGCCCTGTTGTGCGAGGGCTCGACCACCACCCAGGGCAAGTACTCCAAGAACATTCGCAAGGCGGTCGACTACCTGGTATCGCGCAGCCGGGCCAACGGGCTCATCGGCGACCCCACGCGCGACGACCGCTACACCTACGGCCACGGCTATTCGATGCTGTTCCTCTCGCAGGTATTGGGCGAAGAGGAGGACGCCAGCCGGCGGCGCGAGCTGATCGACGTGCTGACCCGCGCAGTGATCTTCACCGGGCAGGCCCAAACCGCGGCGGGCGGCTGGGGTTATGTCAGCGCGAAAGATGGCAACGATTTTGACGAAGGATCGACGACCATTACCCAGGTGCAAGGGCTGCGCGGATGCCGCAACGCCGGTATTCCCGTCCCCAGCGAGATCATCGACCGGGCGATCAACTACATCCAGGAATGCACGCTTCCTGACGGCGCCGTACAATACAGTTCCAAGGGAGGTGGCGGTCGTCCGGCCATTACGGCCGCCGCGATCGCCTGCCTGTTCAATGCCGGCGAGTACGATAGCCAGTATGTCCCCAAGCTGCAGGCTTATTGCCGCCGGAACCTGTCGGACATTTCCAACCAGGGCTTCGGCCATTGGCACTACGCCCACTACTACTATGCGCAGGTGCTCTACCGCGAGGGCGGCGAGAAGTGGGAGACCTACCGCGACCAGGTGTTCGCCAAGCTAGCCGGTGAAGCTACGGAAAGCGGCAAGTTCGTGTTCTGGAATCAAGGATACATCGGACCGATCTACACCACGGCCATCAACCTGACCATCCTGCAGTTGGAGAACGGCGCCCTGCCGATCTACCAGCGCTAGGGTCCCCCGCGGAGTAACACCCCACATCCCGGTCCGCCAAGGCCCGGCATCCTTTCGGCACCACGAGTCCGATCCGTATCATCACCCCAGGAAAATGCACTCCATGGTCGAACACGCGCACGACTCCCTGGCTCTGGACAAGCTGCGAAATGCCCGCGAGAAGATTCTGGAGCAGATGTCGCAGGTCATCGTCGGCCAGGACCAGGTGATCGAAGAACTGCTGATCTCGCTGTTCAGCCGGGGCCACTGCCTGCTGGAGGGCGTGCCCGGGCTGGCCAAGACGCTGATGATCAGCACGCTCGCGCGCACGCTCAACCTGTCGTTCAGCCGCATCCAGTTCACTCCCGACTTGATGCCGGCCGACATCACCGGCACCGAAGTGATCGAGGAGAACCGCTCGACGGGCGTGCGCGAGTTTCGCTTTCTGGAAGGTCCGCTGTTTTCCAACGTGATTCTGGCCGACGAAGTCAACCGTACGCCGCCCAAGACGCAGGCTGCGCTGCTCGAGGCCATGCAGGAACGGCAGGTCACCGTGGGCCGCGTGCGCCACAAGCTTTCCGATCCCTTCTTCGTGCTGGCCACGCAGAACCCCATCGAGCAGGAAGGCACCTACCCGCTGCCCGAGGCGCAGCAGGACCGCTTCATGTTCAAGGTGTTCGTCAACTACCCCTCGTTCAACGAAGAGTTCGAGATCGCCCGCCGCACGACCACCACGTTCAGCGATCACGTCTCACCGGTGCTTTCGGCCGAAGAGATTCTTGAGCTGCAGCGCATCGTGCGCGAAGTGCCGATCACCGACCACGTGATCCGCTATGCCCTCTCGCTGATCCGCCAGACCCGGGTCGGCGAATCGGGCACGCCGGAGTTCGTGCAGGATCAACTCGCCTGGGGAGCCGGTACACGGGCCGTGCAGTTTTTGATTTTGGGGGCCAAGGCGCGGGCCCTGCTCCACGGGCGGACCCACGTGTCGACCGAGGACATTCAAACCCTGGCCAAGCCGGTGCTGCGGCACCGTCTGGTCGTTAGCTTCGCTGCCGAGAGCGAAGGCGTCACGGCCGACGACCTCGTCGAGCGGCTGCTCGAAATAACCCCCACCAAAGAAGACGAACTCACTAGCGATGCCCGCTTCCAAAAGATTTTTGCATCCTGAGGCGATCGGCCGCATCACACGGCTCGACCTGCGGGCCCGCCACATTGTGGAAGGGTTCCTGGCGGGAATCCATCGCAGCCCCTACTTCGGCCAGTCGGTCGAGTTCCTGCAGCATCGCGAGTACGTGCCCGGCGACGAGCTGCGGCATATCGATTGGAAGGTCTGGGCCAAGCAGGACCGCTACTACGTCAAGCAGTTCGAAGAGGACACCAATCTGCGGGCCACGCTGCTGGTCGACGTGTCCGGCAGCATGCAGTTCGGCGAGGGGGAGCTCACCAAGTACGAGTACGGTTGCACGATCGCCGCGTGCCTCACGTACTTGATGCTGCGGCAGCAGGACTCCGTGGGTTGCGTTGCGTTCGACGAGGCGATTCGCGCCAAGGTGCCGCAACTCACCAAGCGCAGCCACCTGAACACGGTCATTGCGGCGCTCGACACAAGCGAGCCACGCGAAAAGACCGACGTGGCCGCCATTCTCCGCGGCGCCGCCGAGTCCTATCCGCGGCGGGGCGTGATGATCCTCGTTTCCGACTTGTTGGTCGACCGCGACGAGCTGTTCCGCGGGCTGCGGCTGCTGCGGCAAAAGGGCCACGACGTGATCGTGTTTCACGTCATGGACGATCAGGAGCTCGACTTCGAGTTCAGCGGGCCCGTTCGCTTCGAGAATCTTGAAGTCGACGAGCACCTGGCTTGCAACCCGCGGGCGCTGCGCGAAGGATACCTGCAGGCGTTGGGCGCGTTCCTCGATGAAGTTCGCCGGGGATGCGCTCGCGATGGTGTGGACTACGTGCTGGTGCGCACCAGCGAACCACTCGACGGGGTGTTGGCGTCTTTTCTGACGAGCCGGCGGAAGATGTTGCGTAGGTAGGATCGGCCGGGTGATCCGGCGGGGCAAGAAGGTTGTTGCATGCCGAGTTTCGTTTTCGAATCGCTGCTTTGGTGGGGACTGCCGCTGGTCGGGCTGCCGGTGCTGATCCACCTGATCAACTTGATGCGGCATCGCCGCGTCAAGTGGGCGGCGATGGAGTTCCTGCTGCAGAGCCAGAAGCGGCACCGCCGCTCGGTGCTGATGAAGCAGATCCTGCTGCTGCTGCTGCGGATGGCCGCTGTGGCCGCCGTGGTGTTGATGCTTGCCCAGCCGCTGTTGCGCAACAAGTGGGGCTCGGTCTTCGGCGGCACCAAGACGCACCACGTCGTGCTGGTAGACGACAGCTTCTCCATGTCGGACCGCTGGGGCGATACCAGCGCGTTCGAGCAGGCCAAGGGCGTCGTCTCGCGGCTGGCTGCCGGCGCCGAGCGCCAGGACACGCCGCAGATTTTCACGCTGTTGCGATTCTCTCGGGCCCGGCAAGGTGCGCGGGGCACGCAGCCCGATTTGCTGGAAGTGCCGCTCGATGCCGATTTCTCGGCCACGCTCGAGGAAACCCTCGCCGCGCTCGAACCCTCGCAGACGGCCGCCGAGCCACAGGCAGCCCTCGAGGCCGTCGAACGCTTGCCCGCCAAGGGCGAAGACGAGGATCGCGTCGTGTACCTGGTGTCCGATTTTCGCGCGCTCCAGTGGCAGGAACCCACGGCCCTGGCCGAGTCGTTTCGCCGGCTCAACGATGCCGACACGCAACTGCACCTGATCAACTGCGTTCCCGGCGTCGATCAGAATCTGGCCATCACGGCCCTGCGGCCGGGTGTGGGCACGCGCGCCGCCGGCGTGCCGCTGCTGGTGGAAGTGGCCGTACGCAACTTCGGACCCAACGATGCCCGGAGCGTCTCCGTGGCACTGGAAGAAGACGGCAAGCTGCGTGCTCCGGTCGTCATCGATGAGCTGCCCGCGGGCAAGACGATCGTGCGTCGCTTTCCGGTCATGTTCGCCACCGCCGGGCAGCATGAGGTCGTAGCCCGGCTCGAATCCGATGCGGTCGCGCCCGACAACTCCCGCTCGCTGGTGCTCGACCTGCCGAAAGTGGTCGACGTGCTGATTATCGACGGCGACGCCAAGGCGTCCGACGCGTTCTTTCTGGCCGCCGCGTTAGCGCCCGGCGGCAAGGTGCAAAGCGGCTTGCGGCCGATGATCGAAACGCCGCGTTATCTCCGCGACCAGCCGCTCGACGCCTTTGAAACGATTTACCTGGCGAATATCGATCGACTGGACCCGGCCGAGGTCTCCGCCCTCGAAGAGTTCGTCGCAGGCGGCGGCGGGCTGGGCATCTTCATGGGCGAGCGCTCGCGCGCCGCGTTCTTCAACGACTCGCTCTATCGCGACGGCGCGGGGCTGTTTCCCCTGCCCTTGTCGCGTCCCGAGGAGCTGCGGGTTGACCGGCTCGAGAAAGCGCCCGACGTGGAGGTGACCGATCATCCGATTTTTGCCGTCTTCGGCGGCGAACGAAACAGCTTCTTAAGCGCGGTCACGATCAACCGCTACTTTGCCCCGCAAGAAAACTGGCTGCCCGATCCCGAGTCGTCCACCCGGGTCATCGCCCGGCTGCGCAACAAGCAGCCGCTGTTCGTCGAGCACAAGTACGGCGCCGGCCGCGTGGTGGTGTGCCTGACCAAGGCCTCGCCGCTGGAGACGTCGCTGGGTAGCTGGAACAACTGGGCCCGGGGCAATCCGAGCTTCGTGGTGGCCATGCTTGAGCTGCAGTCCTACCTTTCGGCCGGCCGGCACGACGACGCCACGCGTCTGGTCGGCTCGCCGCTGAAGGTGCCCCTCGACACCTCGCGCTACGTGCCTCAAGTGCGCTTCGAGTTGCCGCAGGAGTTGGGCGGCGGAAGCCTTTCGGTCGATGCCACCTCGGTCGACGAGGGCCACGTGGCCACGTTGTCCGAAACCGACAGCAGCGGCATCTACGAGGTGCGCAAGACACGCACCGACGGCGAAGAGGAGGTCGAGCGCTTCGCCCTGAACGTCCAAGCGAAGGAAGGCGATTTGAAGAAAGTCTCGGCCGAGCAGTTGGCCGGGCGGCTCGAGGGCGTGAACTACGAGTACCACGACGCCCAGGATATTAACTACGCGCCGCAGCAACTGGCCGGGTTCAACCTGGGGCTGACACTGCTGTACGTGTTGATCGGCGTGCTCTTGGCCGAACAGGCACTGGCCTACGCGTGCAGCTATCATCCTCGCGCCAGAGAGGGACGTGCCTGATGTTCCACCTCCTGGCTCAAACCCGCACGACCTACGAGCTCGCGCGGCTGCAAGGCTACACCGAGCGCTGGCACTATCTCGTGCTGGCGGCGGTCTGCGCCGCGGTGGTGGCCTTTGCCGTGTGGATGTATCGCCGCGACAGCGTCGAGCTGCGTCGCGGCACGGGCGCGCTGCTCTTGGGGTTGCGGCTGTTGGCGCTCGGCGGATTGCTGGTGTTCTACTTGCAGCCCGAAAAACGCACGGAGCGCAAGGTCGTGCACAATTCGCGAGCGCTGGTGCTGGTCGATACCAGTTTGAGCATGGGCTTGCACGACGCCACGGGCTCGGCCGTGCCGGCCACGCCCAACCGGTTGGAGCAGGTGACCGACGTGCTGGCCGACAGCAAGTTCATCGAACAATTGCGCGAGCGTCACGACGTGCACCTGGCCCGCTTCGACGCCGATTTGAATCGCATCGCCGTGTTGAAGAAGCTGCCCCAAAAAGGCACGGAGCCTGCCGCGCAGGCATCGCCAGCCGCCGACGAGACGGGCGAAGAGCAAGACGAGCCGGAAATCGACTGGCAGGCGGCGCTGGTGCCGCAGGGCATCGAGACACGCCTGGGCCAATCGCTACGCAACCTGATCAACGACGAGCGCACCGGGCCCGTGTCGGGGATCGTGCTGTTCAGCGATGGCGGGCAGAACGCCGGCATCGATCCGGCCGTGGCCATCGCCGCGGCGCGCGAAGCCGAGATTCCGATCTACACCGTCGGCCTAGGGTCCGACCGGCGGCCGGCCAACGTCCGCGTCGGCGATCTCGTGGCTCCCTCGCGTGCGTTCCCTGGCGACAGCTTCAAGATCACCGGCTATCTGCAATCCGAGGGATTGACCGACCGCACACTCAGCGTCGAACTGTATTCGCGGGCCGCTGGCAGCGACCGCAACGAAGACGGACGCCTCGAAGCCAGCCAGCGCGTCACGCTGGGCGGGCGCGGCGAGGTCGTGCCGGTGAAGTTCGACATCATGCCCGATACTCCGGGCCGCCGGGTTTTTCGCCTGCGCGTCAAGGCGCCGGCCGAGGATTCCAACGCCACGGACGACATGCAGGAAGCCGACGTCGAGATCGTCGATCGCAAGACCAGGGTGCTGCTCGTGGCCAGCGGTCCGACGCGCGAATACACCTTCCTCCGCAACCAACTGAAGCGCGACAAGGACGTGCTAATCGACGTCTGGCTGCAGTCCGCCCAGGAAGGCGTCTCGCAGGACGCCAACGCTATCCTGGAGACCTTCCCCAGCACGCCGCAGGAAATGTTCGAGTACGACTGCGTCGTCGCATTCGATCCCGACTGGAAGGCTCTCGACGAGACGCAGGTCGATCTGCTCGAACGCTGGGTGGCGGAAAAGGCCGGCGGGCTGATCGCTTTGGCCGGCCCGGTCGAAATGGACCGCTGGGTCCAGGACCCCAAGCTGGCCAAGATCCGCTCGCTGTATCCGGTGGAATTCAACCGCCGCGTCGTGCTGTTCGAAGAGGGCCGGTTCGGCTCGACCGTCCCCTGGCCGATCGACTTTACGCGCGAAGGCCTCGAGGGCGAGTTTCTCTGGCTGGCCGATAGCGCCATCGCCAGCGAACAGATCTGGGGCGAGTTCCCCGGTGTATTCGGCTACTACAGCGTTCGCGGTGCCAAGCCGGGAGCCACGGTATACGGTCGCTATTCCGATCCCGAGGCCGCCAGTGGCAACGATCAGCCGGTCTACCTGGCCGGACAGTTCTACGGCTCCGGCCGAGTGTTCTATCTGGGCAGCGGCGAAATCTGGCGGCTGCGGGCCCTCGACGACCGCTACTTCGAACAATTCTATACGCAGCTCATCCGGCACGTCTCCCAAGGGCGACTGCTCTTGGGCTCCAGCCGCGGCATGCTGCTCGTGGACCGCGACCGCTACCTGTTGGGAAACACGGTCGTGGTTCGCGCCCAGTTGAGCGACCCGCAGTTCGAGCCGCTCGACGTGCCGTCTGTCGCGCTCGAGGTCGTGCGTCCCGACAGTACGAGCGAGACGCTTCAGATGACTCCCGATCCGGCGCGCAAGGGCATGTACGTCGGCCAGTTCACGGCGTTGGTCGAAGGGACCTATCGCCTGGCACTGCCGGTACCCGACAGCGAAGACGACGTGCTCACGCGGCGGATTCAAGTGCGCGTGCCCGACATCGAGCGCGAAAACCCCGAGCGAAACGACGCCCTGCTCTCGGAGCTGGCCAAGCGTACCGGCGGGCTCTACTACGTGGGGGCCGAGACCGTGCTCGGCGCCGCCGGCATGCCGCCGTTGCCCAATCAGTTGCAGGATCGCACCGAAACGACCTACCTGGCCGGCGTGACCGACCGCGATTTCGAGTTCGACTGGATGCGCGGACTGCTCGTTTTCATCTGCGGTGCGCTGTGTTTGGAGTGGCTGATCCGCCGCCTGTCGAAGCTGGCCTGAGAGACGACAATTTCCCGACGAATCCATGGCAACCCAAGTCAAACAATCGCCGAAGCTCGAACCGGTGCTCGAAGCCGTGCTGGGACGCTTGCGCCGCCGTGTGCGAGCGTACCTGCTGGCAGACGGCGTCGCCGCGGTGCTGGTGTTGCTGGGCGCCGCGTTCTGGCTGAGCCTGGCGTTCGACTGGGTGTTCGAGCCGCCGAGGCCTTTGCGGGCCGTCTTACTCGTCGTAGTCGCAGCGGCCCTGATCTACGTCACCTATCGCTACCTGATTGCACGGCTCGCCGTGCGTCTGCGGAACCGCAACATGGCCGTCTTGCTCGAACGGCGGTTCGGCGAGTTTCGCGACAGTTTGTTGACGGCCGTCGAGTTGTCCGAGTCGCCGCGTCACGCGAACGAATTCAATTCCGACATGCTGGCCCATGCCCGCCGCGAGGCGCTCCTTTACGCCAGCCAGGTCGAACTGGGACGCGTCTTCAACCCCGGTCCGCTGGTGCGGCGTGCGAGCCTCGCCGCGGCGCTGGCCGGCGCCGTGGTCGTATTTGCCGTGGCGGCTCCCGAGGCGGTGGGTATCTGGGCTCGGCGGAGCCTGTTGCTCGGCAACGAGCTCTGGCCGCGCCGCACGCACCTGTCGGTCGAGGGTTTCGACGACGAGGGCCACGTCAAGATCGCCCGCGGAGCCGATTGGGATCTGCTGGTCAAAGCCGACGCTGCGCCCGGGCGCGAGATTCCCGAAGTGGTGGAGGTGCGGTACAGTACGGCCGAGGGCTCGCGCGGCCGCGACAACATGAGTCGCGAGGGGATCGTCTCGCCCGGCGAGGCGGCGTTCCAGCCGTACGCCTACACGTTCAAGAGCGTGCTCGCGCCGCTCGAGTTTTATATCGCCGGCGGCGACGCCCGGCAGGGGCCGTTCTTCCTCGACGTGGTCGACAGCCCCACGATTGCGATGACGCTGCATTGCGAGTATCCCCCCTACACGCGGCGTGCGCCCCGCGATATTCCCGTGGCCGGACTGATGCAGGTGCCGATGGGCACGCAAGTCACGATCCTGGCCGAAGCCAACAAGCCGCTGGTCGCCGTGCAGATCGACGACGCGGCCGATGAGAATGCCCCGCTTGCCCATCGGCTCAATCTGGCTGCTGAGCACGGCGCCCCGCAAAGGAGCTTTGAGTTTTCGCTTCCGCGGCTGGAAGGCGACAAGACCCTGCTGTTTACCCTTAGCGACGTGGACGGCATCCGCAGCCGCGAGCCGGTGCGGCTGACGCTGGCCGCCGTCCCCGACGAAGCGCCCGAAGTCGACGTGGCCTTAAAGGGCATCGGCACGGCCATCACGCCCGAGGCGCGGTTGCCCGCGGCCGGCGAGGTAACCGACGACTACGGCGTGGCTCGCGTGTGGTTCGAGTACCAGGTCGACGATTCCGAGCCGGCGGCGCGGCCGCTCGAGTTGGCGGCCCAAAACCAGGAGCAAGTCGCCGTGGCCGGGGCGATGGACGTCGAACCCCTCGAGCTCAAGCCGACGCAAAAACTGCACTGGTCGGTGCGAGCCGCCGACGGGTGTGCGTTGCCCTCGGGCCCGAACGAAGGCACCGGGCAGCGCTACGTGCTGGACGTGGTCACCGCCGAGACGCTCCGCTCGATGCTCGAGGCTCGCGAGTTGATGCTTCGCCGCCGGTTCGAAACGATCATCACCGAGTTGACCGACACCCGCGACATGCTGGCCAGCGTCGAGTTTGAAACGGCGAGCGAGACGGCCGACGAGTCGGAGGCTAAGGACGCGACGTCCGATGAAGCCGACGCCCCGGCGCGGCGTCCCTCGCAGGCAATTCAGGTCGAGCGCGTGCGGCAAAACTGCCAGCGCAGCGGACACGAGACGATGCAGGTGGCGATCGCCTTCGACGGCATCCGCGAAGAGATGATCAACAACCGCATCGACACCGAAGAGCTCAAGACCCGGCTGAAGGAAGGCATTGCCGATCCACTCAAGGCGATCGCCGAGGACCGCTTCCCGCCGCTGGTCGAAAAGCTCAAGCAGTTGAGCGAACAGCTTGCCGATTCACAGACGGCCGCGGCCACCGGCGCCGAGGCGGTCGGCCAGATCGACGGGATTCTCGTCGAGATGCAGGGTGTGCTTGATAAAATGATGGAGTTGGAGACCTTCAACGAGGTGCTCGATACGCTGCGCAAGATCATCGAGGATCAGGAAAAGGTCAACGAAGAAACGAAGCAAAAGCGCAAGAGCGGCCTGCGCGACCTGATCGAGTAACCCTCGACGGAGCGATACGCATGACAACCAGAAAGTGCGCGATCTTGATGCTCTGCGGCTGCGTGCTCGCTTTCGGCTCGTGGAGCCGGGCGCAGGACAACGCCGCGCCGGCCGCCGCTTCCGACGGTGGACAGATCGATCTGGCCACGCGACAGGAGCAAGTGGCCGACCGCTTCGAAGAGCTCGAGCGGTTGCTGCTGCGGATGGCCGAGTTGACCTCGTCGACCGATCCCCGCCGGGCGGCGCTCTTGCGGCGGGCCGTGGCCCAAAGCAAAAACCGCGCGATCGGCGACCAATTCGACGAGTTGGTTGAGCTGCTGCGGCAGGAACGTCTGGCGCCGGTCGTCAAGAACCAGGAAGCCGTGCAAGACGAGTTGGTGCGGCTGCTCGAGCTGCTGCTGAGCGAAGACCGTACCAAGCGCATCAAGAGCGAAAAAGAACGGGTTCGCGACTATCTGAAACGCGTCAACAAGATCATCCGTGAGCAGCGCGGCGTGCAAGGCGAAACCCGCCGGGCCGACGATCCCACCAAGCTGGCCGACCGCCAGGGCGACCTGTCGGAAAAGACCGGCGAGTTGGCCGAGGACGTCAACGAGAACGAAGGCGGTTCGTCCGGCAAGTCCCGCGACTCGGGCGAGGCGGAGCAGGGTTCCGACGAATCGCAGCCCGGGGACAAAGATTCCGAGAAGGACAAGACTCCGGGCGACGAGAGTGAGACGCCCGGCGAGAAGGGCGAGCCGAACGAGGGCGAAGACAGCCAGGGCGACTCAGAAAAGGCCGCCGAAGGTGAAAAAGGAGGCGAGCCGTCCGACGAGTCCGACGAAAAGAGCGAGTCGCAGGAAGGGAGCGGGGGCAAGCCCAGCCAGGGTCAGCCCAACGAAGCCCCGCCGGTCCCTCCCGCCGAGAGCCAGCAATCGCAGGGCCAGGGGCAACCCGGTCAGCCGTCTCAGCAAAATCCCGCCGAGCAGAGGCTCAAGCAGGCCCAAGGGCGGATGCGCGAAGCGCAACAAAAGCTCGAAGAGGCCAAGCGTTCGGATGCCAACGAAAAGCAGGCCGAGGCGCTCAAGGAGCTGGAGCAGGCCAAAGCCGAGTTGGAGGAGATTCTCCGCCAGCTTCGTGAAGAGGAAAAGTCGCGCACGCTGGCTATGCTGGAAAGCCGCTTTCGCAAAATGCTCGATGCTCAAATTGAAGTCAACGAGGGCACTACGCGGCTCGACGGAGTACCGGCCGACGAGCGCGACCGCGACGACAACCTGGAAGCCGGTCGACTGGGGCGCAAGGAAGCCGAGATCGCCGTCGAGGCCGACAAGGCCCTCGACGTGTTGCGCGAAGAGGGCTCGGCCGTCGCCTTCCCCGAGGCCGTCATCGGCATTCGCGACGACATGATCACCGTGCGCGATCGCCTTGCCGAAGCCGAGGTGGGCGAGCTCACGCAAAGCATCGAACAGGACATCGTGACCGCGCTCGAAGAGATGATCGCCGCGCTGCAAAAGGCGCAGAAAGACGCCGAGAACGATACCCCGCCCCCGCCCGGTGGAGAACCGGGGAGCGGCGAGTTCGAAATGCCGCTGGTCGACACGCTGTCCGAGCTCAAGATGATCCGCGCGCTGCAGATGCGCGTCAACGTGCGAACCAAGCGCTACGCCGAGATGGCCGAAACCGAGGCGGCAGACCGCCCTGCCCTGCTCGAAGCGCTCGACCAATTGGCGGAACGCGAACGGCGCATTCACAAGGTGACCCGCGACATCGTAGTGGGGAGGAATCGATGAGCACGACGCGACGATCTCTGGCGGCTTGCGCGGGGTTGCTCTTCGGCACTCTCGCGGCCTGCACTCACTCGGCGCCTGCCCAAGCGGCCGACCAGCGGCCCGTCAGCGCCTTCTCGCAGAAGGCCACTTGGACGATTCCCTCGGTCGAGCAGGTGCGCGAGCAGGCTTTCGAGTGGCTGGCCACCGCCGGCGTCGACGACGAGCCGCGGGCCCTGGCCGAAGCCCTCTGGGAAAGCGCCCCGGTGGACGGCAACGCCGCGCACGTTCTCGATCTGGTCGGAGCCACGCTGGCGGCCGTCGATCCTCGCGCCGACGAGTTGGTCACCTTTTGCTCGCGTCCGCACAGCAAGGACGAGTTGCCCGAGGTTGCCTGGCTGCACGACGGCCAGACCCCGGCTTTTGAGAGCAACAACCTGCGGCTGCTGGTCGGCCGCTGGCTCGTGCAGAATCGCCTGTACGACGAAGCTGGCGAACAGCTTTCGGGTCTCAAGACGGATCAGGTCGTCGACCCGGCGGCCCTGTTGTTTTATCAAGCCGTGGTCGAACACCGCACGCTCAAGCGCGACGAGGCGCTGGCGTCGATCGCCCGGCTGCTCGAGAACGAAGATGACATTCCCAAGCGTTACGCGTCTTTGGCCAGGCTGATGCAGGCCGATATCGAGGACCTCAAGGAGGACTCGCTCGACCACATCGCCCGGCGGATGGAAGACATCGAGCGCCGGCTCGACCTGGGCCGCTCGGGGCCGAAAGTGCGCGAGGTGGAAGACGGCGTCATCGCCTCGCTCGACAAGCTCATCGACGAGATGGAAAAGCAGCAACAAGCGGCCGCCGCGGCCGCGGCGGCGGCGCGCGGGCAAGGCGGGGGCAGCCAGCCGATGCCGATTCAGCCTTTGCCGGATAGCATGCCCATGGGCGGCAAGGGCGAAGGCAAGGTGGCCGACAAGCCCATCGGCAACAAGAGCGGCTGGGGCGATTTGCCACCCCGCGAGCGACAAGAAGCCCTACAGCAGATTGGCAAAGAGTTTCCCGCACACTATCGCGACATGGTTGAGCAATACTTTCGTAAGCTGGCCAGCGAGAGCGAGAACCCGCCCGAGTAAGGAGCGCCGCGTGTCCCTGTTTCCAATGATCCTGGCAACGGCCTTGGCGGCAACCACGGCCGACTTCGATGTCCGCACGCTCGACGGCCAGTCCGCCTCGGGCCGGCTGACTTCGCTCGACGCCGGCGGGCTCGTGCTCGAAACGGCCGACGGCCCCCGGACGTTCGCCCTGGCCGACCTGGCGACCGTCAACCCACAGACGCCTGCCGGCACGCGCCGCGACGCCGCGCTGTGGGTGGAACTCGTCGACGACACCGGACTGGCCGCCGACGAATACACCGTAAAGTCCGGCAAGGCATCGATCCGCTCGCCCTTGGGCGAAACCGAGCTGCCAGCCGCCGGCGTGCGCTGGGTCCGCTTCGGCGCGCCGGAGCGCTACGATCCCAAGCTCACGGAGCAATGGCGCGAAATCGTCGCGAGCCAGCCGGCCAGCGATCTGCTCGTGGTCCGTCGCGAGGAAGCGCTCGACTACCTGGAAGGCGTGCTCCGAGACATCGACGCCGAGACCTGCCAGTTCGAGCTCGACGACGAGGTGATCCCCGTCAAGCGGAGCAAGATCGCCGGCCTGGTCTACGCCCATCCACAGCAGCGCGCGTTGCCCGAGTCCGTCGGCATGCTCGTCGCGGCCGACGGGTCGCGGCTGCCGATTCTCGAGGCCAGGCTGGTCGACGACACGCTGAAGCTGACCACGCCGGTGGGAGCGTCGTTCGAGGTGCCGCTGGAGAGAATCGCGCGGCTCGACTTCTCGTCGGGCAAGCTCGCCTACTTGAGCGACCTCGAACCGGAGAAGGTGGAGTTCACGCCGCTGGTGGGTTTTGCGGAGCCGTCGGATGCGCTGTTGGACTTCTATCACTATCGCCGCGACAAGGGCTTTGCCGGACAGCCGCTACGGCTCGAGGGCAAAGTATTTAAGAAAGGATTGTCGCTGATCAGCCGCACGCAACTCGTCTATCGGCTGCCCGACGACTATCGGTTGTTTCGCGCCACCGCGGGCATCGACGACGCCACGCGCGAGACCGGTAGTGTCCAGCTCGTGATCAAGGGCGACGGCAAGACACTGTGGGAGTCGGAAGTGCGCGGCGTCGATCCGCCGCACAAGCTGGAATTACCCGTCGAGGGCGTCAAGCGTCTCGAGATTCTGGCCGACTACGGCGAATCGCTCGACGTGGGAGATCGCCTCGATCTCGGCGATGCCCACGTAACGAAGTAAAATGGAGAGTGGAAACCCTTCCCGGAGGCGGACGGGGTTTTTCGGAGGACGGATGATGCAGCAAGTGCCCAAGCCCTTGATCGCCGCGGTCGTTTGGTGGCCGCTGGTCGCGTACGGCCAGGTCGACCCTGCCGTGCTCGAGGCCGAGCGTGCGCGGATCGAGGTCGTCGAGCGCTGTTCGCGCTCGACCGTGGCCGTGTTCTCGCAGGACGGCCAGGGCGGCGGATCGGGCGTGGTGATTTCGCGCGACGGCTATGCCCTGTCGAACTTCCACGTCACGCACTCCACCGGCAACTGGATGAAGTGCGGCATGAACGACGGCAAGCTGTACGACGCCGTGATCGTCGGGCTCGATCCCACCGGCGACGTGGCCCTAATCAAGCTGCTGGGGCGCGACGACTTTCCCGCCGCTGAGATGGGCGACAGCGACCTGGTCCGCGTCGGCGACTGGTGCTTCACGGTGGGCAATCCGTTTCTGCTGGCCACCGACTTTCAGCCCACGGTGGCCTACGGCGTCATCTCCGGCGTGCACCGCTACCAGTATCCGGCCGGCACCATCCTGGAGTATGCCGACTGCCTGCAGGCCGACGCGGCCATCAATCCCGGCAATTCGGGCGGACCGATGTTCGACGCCGAGGGACGCCTGATCGGCATCAACGGCCGCGGCTCGTTCGAAAAACGCGGCCGGGTGAACGTCGGCGTGGGCTACGCCATCTCGATCAACCAGATCAAGAACTTCCTGGGCCATTTGAAGAGCGGCCGCATCGCCGACCATGCCACCCTGGGTGCCGTGGTGCGCAGCGACGAGCGGGGCCGCGTGATCGTCGACGACATTCTGGAAGAGTCCGATGCCTATCGTCGCGGGCTGCGCTACGGCGACGAAGTGATCGCTTTCGGCGGACGCTCGATCAACACGGTAAATGCTTTCAAGAACGTGCTGGGGATCTTTCCCCGCGGCTGGCGCGTGCCGATCTCCTTCCTGCACGACACCCAGCGCATCGATACGTTCGTGCGCCTGCGCGGCGTGCATGCCCAGATCGAGCTGGAAGAAATGATCGACGGCGATAAGCCGCCAGGCCATGAGCCTCCGCAAGGAGATGAGGAGAAACCCGAGAACGAAAAGCCGCAGATTCCCGACGCTCTCAAGCGTCTGCTGGGCAAGAAGCCGGAAATGCCCGACATCGTCAAGGAGCACTACACGGCCAAGCCCGGCTACGTGAACTACTATTTCAACCAGCACGAGCGCGGCCGCGTTTGGAGGGCCCTGGTGGCCCGCGGCAGCTATGCCGGCACGGGCGCCACTTGGGTCATCCGCGGCACGACGGGAATGGCAGAAGATTTCCGTCTCACGTTCTCCGACGCCGAGGCTGCCATCCGGCTGCCCGAGGGTGAGCTGCGCACGGAATTAACCGGCGGGCTGTCCAATCACGCCGAGCCGCCCGGCAGCGGCGGCATGCTGGTGGCCCTGTCGCTGTGGCGGCGGATGCTGGTCGAGGGGCCCGAGAAGTTTGGCGAGGTTTACTACCTGGGCACCGAGCCGTTGCCCGGCCGCGATGGTCTGTTCGACGTGCTCGCGGCGGCCTACGACGACGTGGAATGCCACTTCCTGTTCGACCCCGCCGACGGCTCGCTGGCGGCGCTATCGCTGTTCCTCCAGGAAGACGTCGACCCGTGTGAGCTTACGTTCACCGAGTATCGCGAAGTGGAAGGCCGCATGTTACCCGGTCGCATTCGGGTGCGGCACGGCGACTACTTCGAGCGCATTTTCGTCTGCGAGGAGTACGACCTGCACGGCGAAGACGACGGACGGGAAGAGGGCTGAGCATGCGGACGCGCTTGAGAAGCCTGTTGGTGTGCGCCGCGATCGCTTGCGCGGCGGTGGGGACGTTGCGCCCGGCGGAGGTTCGTGCGAGCGAATCGCTGGCCGGAGTGATCGACGCCAATCAGCCGCGGATGGTAAAGATCTACGGTGCCGGGGGCCCGCGCGGCCTGGAGCCGTATCAGAGCGGGTTTTTGTTTTCGGATACCGGCCACATTCTCACCGTGTGGAGCTACGTGCTCGATACCGATCACGTCACGGCCACGCTGTCCGATGGGCGCCGCTTCGAGGCCAAGCTGTTGGGGGCCGATCCGCGCCTGGAGCTGGCGGTGTTGAAGATCGAGGCCGAAGAGCTCCCGCATTTCGATCTGGCTACAGCAGTGCCGGCCGATCGGGGCACGCGCGTGTTGGCCTTTAGCAATCTGTTTGGCGTAGCCGCCGGCGAGGAGCCTGCCAGCGTGCAGCACGGGATCGTGGCCGTGAAGACGCGTCTCGATGCCCGGCGGGGCGTGTTCGAGTCGCCCTACCGCGGCGAGGTCTACGTGCTCGACGCCATGACGAACAATCCCGGGGCCGCCGGCGGAGCGCTCACCAATCAGCACGGCGAGCTGCTGGGCATGCTGGGCAAGGAGCTCCGCAGCGCTCAGAACAACATCTGGCTCAACTATGCTTTGCCCATCGACGAGCTGCGCAACAGCGTCGAGCAGATCATGCAGGGCAAGTTCCGTCCCTCCGAAGAGCCCCCCGACATTCTGCCCGAAGAAGCCATCGATCTGGCACAGACCGGCCTGGTGCTGGTGCCCGACGTGCTGGAGCGCACGCCGCCCTACGTGGATCTCGTGCGCGACGGCACGCCCGCGGCCCGCGCCGGCGTGCAACCCGACGATCTGATCGTGTTCGTCGGCGAGAACTTGGTGCATTCGTGCCAGGGCTTTCGCGATGAGCTGGCACACCTCGAGCGGGGCACTTCGTTTCGGATCGTGCTGATGCGCGGTCAGGAACTGGTCGACGTCGAGATTGTCTTCGACGGGGAGGAAGCACAACCGTGACGCCGCTCGCACGACGCACTGCCTGCCTGCTGGCCGCCTTGGCAACGGCGCTAGCGGCTTCCCATGCCGCCGCCGAAGATCTAGGCGTTCTCGAAGAACGTGCGATGAAGGCGGCCCTGGCCCGCGTGGCCCCGTCGGTGGTGCGTATCGAGACCGTCGGCGGGCTCGAGCGTTTGGGCAAGGTGCTGGTCGGCACCGGACCGACGACCGGCCTGGTCGTCTCGGCCGACGGGTACATCGTGTCGAGCGCCTTCAACTTTGCCCAACAGCCCGATTCGATCCTGGTCACGCTCGACGATGGCGAGCGCCGGGCTGCCCGGCTGGTGGCCACCGACAACAGCCGGATGCTCGTGCTGCTAAAGGTCGACGTGGAAACCGAACTGCCCGTGCCCCAGTTCGTGCCCGCAGACGAGATGCGGGTCGGGCAATGGGCCCTGGCCGTGGGGCGAACCTTTGAAGCCGAACGCCCGAACGTCTCGGTCGGCATCGTCAGCGCGCTGGGGCGGATCTGGGGCAAGGCCATTCAGACCGACGCCAAGGTCTCGCCGAACAACTACGGCGGGCCGCTGGTCGATATCTCCGGCCGCGTGCTGGGGGTGCTGGTGCCCATGTCGCCGCAAGGTACCGAGGAAGTGGCCGGCGTCGAGTGGTACGACTCGGGCATCGGGTTTGCCATTCCGCTGGAAACCGTGCTCCGCGTGCTGCCGAAGATGAAGCAGGGGCAGAACCTGCACCCCGGGCTGCTGGGCATCGCGTTGCGCAGCAAGGACCTTTACAGCGAGCCGCCGGTGATCGCCGCGGCCCGGCCCACCGCACCGGCGTACAAGGCCGGTTTTCGAAAAGGCGACAAGATTGTCGAGATCGCCGGCCAGGCGGTCGCTCAGCAGTCGCAACTCAAGCACGCGTTGGGGCCGCTCTACGCCGGCGAGAAAGTGCGCATCGTGGCCCTCCGCGGCGACGAGCGCATCGATCGCGAAGTGGAACTGACCGACGCGATCGACCCGTACGTCGTGCCCTTCCTCGGCATCCTGCCGATGCGTCACCTACCCGAAGGCGGCGGCGTCGAGGTACGCTACGTCTATCCCGAAAGTCCCGCGGCCGAAGCGGGCATCGAGCCGGGCGACCGCCTGTTGGCGTTCGCCGGCGAGAAGGTCGAGAAGCTTGAAGACGTGATCGAGCCAATGCAGAGCCTGGCGCCGGGAGAAAGCGTGGCCATCGAATTGCGCCGCGGCGACCAGACCCTGCCGATAAAGGCCGAACTGTCCACGCTGCCCGAAACCTTGCCCGGCGAGTTGCCGCCCGCCTATCCTCCCGATGCCGACGTGGCCGTGGACGAACGTCCGGAGGTGGGCGTGATCGACGTGAAAGTTCCTGAGTTCACGGGAAAATGCCTGGCTTACGTGCCCGAGAACTATTCCCCGGCCGTGCCGCACGGTGTCGTCGTGTGGCTGCATGCGCCCGGCGGCGTGCAGCAGGACGAACTTTTGGCACTCTGGAAGCCGCTGTGCGAGCAGTACGATTTCATCCTGCTGGCGCCCGTGGCCGAGGACGCGAAGCGCTGGCAGCCGACCGAGGCCCGCTTGATTCGCCGGCTGTTGGACGAGGTGACCAAGAACTATTCGGTCGACCCGGCCCGAGTTGTCGCGCATGGCCACGAAGGGGGCGGTTCGATGGCCTATGTGTTCGGCTTGACGAATCGCGACGTGGTGGGGGCCATCGCGGCGGTCGAGGCCCCCCTGCCCCGCGTATCGCGGCTGCCCGAGACCGATCCGCTCGAGCGGCTGGCCTTCTACACGACGCTGGCCACGAAGACCGAGCAAACGGCCGCCATCGAGGCCGGTATCGAGCGGCTGCGAGAGCTCAAGCACCCCGTCGTGGTGAAGCAGACCGGCGAGCAGGGCCGTTACCTCACCGGAGACGAGTTGCAAGAGCTTGTGCGGTGGTTCGATACCCTCGACCGGATCTAGCCGCTAGCCGGCCGTTCCCCAATCAGGGTCCCTGTTTTTCGCCGGAAATAGTTTGACGCCGTGCGCTCGGCGTGTACCCTAGAGACGCTGATGCGTGCCGTCAGGGACCCCCCGGAGAACGCTAATGCCGCTGAACCAACCGAACGGTTTTTCTTGCGCGCGCATGCTGCCGCGCCTGGCTGCCGCATTCCTATGCGGATTGTTGGCCGTTGCTGCACTTTTCTCATCCGATGCGCGGGCTCAGACCGTGGCCCGGCAATGGAACGAGGCATTGCTCGATGCGATTCGCATCGACTTCCCGGCGCCGACGGTTCACTCGCGGAACCTCTACCACTCGTCGGCGGCGATGTACGACGCCTGGGCCGCCTACGACAACGTGGCTCAGGGACAGTACTTCACCGAAAAGCACACGTCGGCCAACGTCGCGGCGGCCCGGCAAGAGGCGATCAGCTACGCGGCCTATCGCGTGCTCTCCGAGCGGTACACGCACGCTGTTAATCCGGTCGCCTCCCAGACGCGGTTCGACGCCGTGATGGACAACCTCGGCTACGACAAAAACTACACCAGCACCGTGGGAAATAGTCCCGCCGCGGTCGGCAATCGAATTGCCCAGCACATTCTTAGCTCGACCATCAACGACGGCTCGAACGAGGCCAACGGCTACGTCGACAACACCGGCTACCAGGCGGTCAACACGCCGATGATCGTCGACTATCCTTCCGTGACCAATCCACAGCACACGCCGCTGGCCGACCCCAATCGTTGGCAGCCGCTGTACATCGAGTCGCAGACGCTGCAAAACGGGATCCCCGTTGGGTTCAACCTGCAGCAATACGTGGGTCCGCACTGGGGCTCGGTCGAAACATTCGCGATGGGGCGCGACGGCACGAGCGGACCCCATAGCTGGTCCGACATCGATCCCGGCGCGCCGCCGCAGCTTGGCGGGGTGGGCGACGCGGCCTACCGAGCCAACACCCGGCAGTTGATCGAGTTTTCCAGCAAGCTCGACCCGACCCACGGCGGCGGTGCCGAGATGGTCAATCTTTCGCCGGGCGCCAACGGCAACCGTCCGCTGGGCACGCACGACAACCAGGGGTACGCGGTGAATCCTTCGACCGGTCAGCCCTATGCCGACAACTGGGTCAAGCAGGCCGACTACGGTCGCGTGCTGGCCGAGTACTGGGCCGACGGGCCGCATCGGAAACGCCTCCCGGCCACTGGAACGTGATCGCCAACAAAGTCGCCGACAGCGGATTGCTCGAGAAGCGGATCGGCGGCAGCGGGCCGATCGTGAGCGACCTGGAATGGGACGTGAAGACCTACTTCACGCTCAACGGAGCGATGCACGACGCGGCGGTGGCCGCCTGGGGCGCCAAGCGCGAGTACGACTACAGCCGCCCGATAACCATGATTCGCCACCAGGGGAGCCTGGGGCAATCGTCCGATCCGCTAGGCCCCTCATACCACCCTGACGGCCTGGCGCTGGAAGACGGTCTGGTCGAGGTGATCACTGCCGAATCGATCGCTCCCGGTGGGCGGCATCGCAATGTGCTGCTCAACGCCAACAAGAACGCCGCCTTCTTCCCCTTCGTCAGCGAAGGCGACTTGATCGGCAAGATCGCGATTATGTCGTGGAACCACGAGCCCGACGATCCAACGACGCAGCTCAGCGGCGTCGACTGGGTATTGGCCGAGAACTGGGTACCCTTTCAAAAGGACAATTTCGTCACGCCCGCCTTCGCGGCCTACGTTTCGGGGCACAGCACGTTCAGCCGCGCCGGGGCCGAAGTGCTGACACTGTTGACCGGCGACGAGTACTTCCCCGGCGGCTTGGGCGAGCAAACGTTCCTGGCCAACGACTTCCTCGAGTTCGAGCTCGGGCCCGAGGGCACGGTGACGCTGCAGTGGGCCACCTACTACGACGCGGCGGACGAGGCCGGCATCTCTCGCCTGTGGGGCGGCATCCACGTCGCGCCCGACGACTTCAACGGCCGCATCATGGGCTCGGCAGTCGGCATCGATGCGTTTGAGTTCGCGGCCCAGAAGTTTGGTCTCGTGCCGGTGCCCGAGCCGTCGACGGTCGTCCTGGCGGCACTGGGTGGGCTCGCCCTGCTGACTGTCGCCTGGCGGAAGCGTGCCTGGCGGTAGGCGCCCAATTGCGTCCCGCGGCGAAAACGAGTACGGTTGCCGGCGTAGCCGCGCTGGGCCGGCCGTTTCGCTTGCAGGGGACCGCACCATGATCGTCGTCACTAATCGCATTCCCGTGGCCAAGGGGCACGAGATCGACTTCGAAGACCGCTTCCGCAATCGCGTGCACCTGGTCGACCAGGCGCCGGACTTCATCCGCAACGAAGTACACCGTCCGCGCCCGATGAAGTTCGACCACGACTCCGGCGCGTTCGTCGACGACCCGCAGGTCGAGGGCTACTACGAGGTGAAGACCTGGTGGCGTTCGCTCGACGACTTCGTGGCCTGGACACGGAGCGAGGCCTTTGCCGAAGCGCATTCCAACCGGCCGCCCAAGGAAATGTTTCGCGGCCCCAGCCAGTTGGACGTGCACGAGGTGTTCTTGTCGACCGACACCGAGTAGGCCGGCATGCCACGACCCGACCGCGCGTGGCGAATCGTGGCCTCGTGCACGCTTTGGAAGGCGAAAAGGTCGGGAGCCGTGTGCTAGGAACGGGGCAAGAGCAGTGACGAGTGACCTGTATGACCCCGGTTGATCCGCCCTCCCCCAGGTACGCATGTCCGATCCCAGACGCATACTCGTAGGCATCTTCGCCGTGGTCCTGTTGGCCACGGGCCTCGTCACCTGGAACTCTCCGCAGGAGATGGTCTCCGGCGTCAGCCTGCGGGTGGGGATCGTGATGGCGGTGTGGTGGCTGGCCTATCCTCAGTTGAGCCGCGTGCCGCCTTGGTATGCCGCCATTGCCGGCGTGCTGTTCCTGCTGGTGCTGCGCTGGCCGAGGATGTTGCTCTTGGCCGTCCCGGTGCTGGTGGCGTTATGGCTGTTGCGGCCGCGCGGCGCCGCCCGGCGCGAGCGCTAGGCGCCCGGCACGACGGGCGCTTCGTCGGACGGCACTTTCGACGCTGCGTCGATTTCCGCCGTCGCAGCAGCGAGTTCGACCTCGGCCGGCTCGACGGCGTGGCGGACGACGCGCAAGAACACGATCATGCTCAACACAACCAGGAAGGTCGCGAAGATGAACGCCGCTCCGGGAAAATAGAACGGGGCCGCCGGGCTGGAGAAATACCCGAACAGTTGCGTCATCACCACGGGTCCCACGATCGAGGTCAGGCTGAAGATGCTGGCCACGGCCCCCTGCAGTTCCCCCTGGGCGTTCTTAGGGATCTGCTGCGACATCAGCGCGTTGAGCGAGGGGAAGGTCAGCCCGGCCATCATGCCCACCAGCATGACGCAGTACATCATCCAGCCCTGGGTCGCGGCCGCATAGCCCAGGTAGCCCAGCCCGCCGGCGGTGAGCCCGACCATCACCGTGCGGCGTTCGCCGAGCCGCGGCACGATAAACCGCGTCAGCCCGGCCTGCACCGCGGCCATCAACACTCCGGCGAAAGCCAGCGACACGCCCACGTCGCGCGAGGACCACGCAAACTTTTCCTTAGTGTAATACGCCCAGATGCTGGGGAGCACCTGGTGTCCCAGCATCCACAGGAATAGCGCCCCGGCCAGCGCGAACACCAGCGGATAGCTGCGCAGTTGCAGGATCGTGCCCAGCGTGTTGGCGCGATGCCAATGGAAGGGCCTCCGGCCCTGGGGCGGCAAGCTCTCGGGCAACACAAAATAGCCGTAGCACAGATTGAGCAGCGCCAGCGCGGCGGCCGCAAAGAACGGCGCTCGCGATCCGTAGCTGCCCAACAGGCCGCCCAGCGCCGGGCCGATGATAAATCCCAGCCCGAAGGCGGCCCCCATCAGCCCGAAGTTCTGCGCTCGCTTCTCGGGCGGGCTCACGTCGGCGATGTACGCGTTGGCGGTCGTATGTGCTGCGCCGGCCATGCCGGCTACGGCCCGCCCCAGGAACAGCCAGGCGATCGACGGCGCGATGCCCATCAAGGCATAGTCGAGCCCAAAGGCCAGCATCGACCACAGCAGCACGGGTCGGCGGCCGAAACGGTCGCTTAAGTTGCCGACGATCGGACCGCAGAAAAATTGCAGGATGGCATACGTGAACAGCAGCCACCCGCCGTAGAGCGAAGCCTGGCTGACGGTCACATCCTTCAGCTCCATGATCAAGTCGGGCAGGACCGGCAGCACGATTCCGAAGCCGATCATATCGATCAGCACCGTGACGAAGATAAAGGCCAGTGCCGGGCTCGAATCTTTCCTAAGCATGGGAAGTGATGTTTCTCGGGACGACGCCGCAAAGCCTCAATCGCGCGGTTGAAGATGTGCGGATGCCAAGGCGCCAAGCGCGTCGCCGCTCAGCCGGTACACGGTCCACTCGTTCAGCGGTGCCGCTCCCAGTGAGCGGTAAAAGCCGATGGCTTTTTCATTCCAGTCGAGCACGGACCATTCGAGCCGGGCGCAGCGATGCTCGACCGCCCAGGCGGCCACGTAGGCCAACAGGGCCTTGCCCAGCCCGTGGCCGCGCCAGCGCTCCTCGACGAAGATGTCTTCCACGTAAACCCCGCCGCGTGCCAGAAACGTCGAGAAGGTGGGAAAGAAGACGGCCATTCCCGCCGGCTCGTCGTGGATGTACCCCAGCGCGGCCTCGGCCAGCGGACGTTCACCGAACAGGGCCGCCTCGAGTTCCTCTTCGGTCGCCGAGAATCGGTGCAAAACCCGTTCGTACTCGGCCAGGCCGCGTGTCATCCGCAGGATCTGCCTCGCGTCGCCGCGAGCGGCCGGTTCGACGCGGAGAGTTGGGGACGAGCTCATGCCTCAAGCTTTCGCTGACGATCGCACTTGCACCAGGGGAACAAGCCGAGGGACACGGCACGCGGGGCCAGCGTTCGCCGGCTAGCCAATTTTCTTCTTCAGACCCTCGAGCAGCATCAGCGCTCGGCCGATTTCGGCCTTTTGCCGCTCGGGCTCCTGGGGAATCTCGCGCTCGATCGTCAGCGGGCCGTGGTAGCCGAGCTTGTCCAGCGTGCGGAGGTAACGCTCCATGTCGACGTCACCTTCGCCCAGCGCCACCTCGGTGCCCCATTCGCGGCCCGGGTTCTCGGCCCACTTGGCGTCCTTGCAGTGAACGCTGCGCACGTACTTGCCGACTTTTTCCAGAGCTTCGATCGGCTCGCCGGAACCGTAGAGAATCATGTTGGCCGGATCGAAGTTGATGAACAGGTTGTCGCGCTCCACGTCGGACATGAAACCCAGCAAGGTGTCGGCCGGCTCCTGCCCCGTCTCCAGGTTGAGGGCCTGCTGCTGCTTCTTGCAGTGATCGCACACGTCGCGGGTCACCGACAGCACTTCGCGATACAGCGGGTCGGAGGGGTCGTGCGGCACGAATCCCAGGTGCAGCGCCACGGTGTCGACGCCCAGCAGCGCCGCAAAGTCGGCGATCTCCTTCATTTCCTGCGTGCGTTCGCTGCGCGTGCCCGGCGGCACGAGTCCCACGGTGCGCGTGACGGTGGGAATGTCGGCATAGCTCTCGCCCTCGAACCCGCCAAAGACGGCCGTGATGCGCATGCCCAGGTCGGACAGCCGGGCCAGAAACTCCTTGGCGTGGTCCGGCGTGCGCGTGGCCTTTTGCGGCGCGTGCAGTTGGATCGTGGGCACGCCGAGTTCGTGGGCCACCTCCAGCTTGACTCCCAGCCCGGCATCGATGCTGGCGAAGACACCCAGGGGCCATTTTTCCACAGTGCTGCTCCTCTCGTCACGAGATTCTCGGCAATGGCGCCGCAGCGCCCGCCGGGATTGGTCGGTCGCCCGCCCGAGCGACCGGAGCCCCATGATAGAGTAAGCGCAAGTGGCCAATCAAGCCGCCCGCTTCGGCAGCTTAGGCCGCGTGGAGGAGATGCACGGAAACCGGTGAGAAGCCGCCGAGCGGATGCTCAACTGTAGCGCGCCAAATCGGGCGCGTCGCCTTCGGGCGTTTCGTCGCTCTCGATGTCGAACCACTCAGGCTTGAACTCGATGCGGCGGCCCTCACGCATGGCCATGTTCGTGACCAGGGCGATCACGGCGTCGCCCAGGGCGACCTTGGGATGGCAGCGCGGCTGGTTCTTGGGATCGGGGTTGCGGATGCACCAGGCCCAGTGCTCGAGCTCCTCGGTGTAGCCGCGGCTCACCGGGCCCGAGAGTGCCTGCTTGCCGACGACCGCTTCGCCGCCGCCGCTTTGCGTGGTATCGAGCGTCGGTGCGCCGCTTGAGCTCTTCGAAACCGTGAGGTTGGTCGTGGTCGAAGAGCCGCTGCTAAACAGCATCACTTCCTGCTCGCGTTCCAGAATCAACGTGCCCTTGGTGCCCAGCACGGTTTCGCCGTAGCCGCCAAAGCCGTTGCCGTTGATCGACGTGTAGACTACGCCGATCTTCTTGTTGGGATCGCTCTCGTAGTCGGGCCCCGGAAATTCGTACACGCAGTAGACGTGATCTTCGCAATCGCGGTCGAGCGGGAACAGCGACCGCTGGCCGGCGGCCGACACGTTCAGCGGCAAAGCCTTCTTGCCGTCTTCGCGCAGGCCGCTGATGAAGATGCCCGCGGCGTCGAGCTGGTGGCTGCCCAGTTCGGCCATCAGTCCGCCGCCGGTGCGATGCCACAGCCGCCAGCGAATCAGCTCTTCCAGTGCCGTGCGGCGATTGCCGTTGGCCAGCGTCACCTCCTGGTAGCCGTAGTCTTCGGCCTTGACGGCGTGATCCAGGTACTGCAGCTCGAGCATTTCCAGCTCGCGCTCGATCTTGCCGATCAGGCCGCGCCGCGCCGATTCGATCTCTTTCTTCAGGGCCGAAACTTTCGTATCGATCGCCGCGCCTTGGGCCGAATCGAGATCCTTCTTCAGCCGGGCGATCCGCTTGCCCATTTCGTCATCGGGCAGCGGCATCGACCAGCTATCGCGGCCCGGCAAGTTGCCGCGGTGCCACTGGGCGCGAATGCTGTGGATGTCGCCGATCAGCCCGCGGCGAATCGTGTCCACGGCGTTGTCGTACAGAATGCTGTAATGACGCTGGTGGCCGGTGGCGAGAATCTTGCCCGTGTCGCGCGAGGCACGGGCCATTTCCTTGCACTCCCGCACGCTGTGGCCCATTAGTTTTTCGGTGAGCACGTGCTTCCCGGCCTTCATGGCCTCGATGGCCACCGGCGCGTGCAGGTGCAACGGCAGCGCGATGATCACGGCCTCGACGTCCTCGTCGGCCAGCAGGTCGTGGTAGTCCTTGTCGTAAACCTTGACGTGTTTGCGGGCCTCGTCCTCGCTCTTCCAGCCGTACTTGTTCATCAGGCCGCAACGAACGCGCAGGGCGTTGGCGCTCGAGTGGTCGCCGTGGAAGGCGCGATGGATGTTGTAGGGGCGGATGTCCGAGATGGCCACGACCTGGATGTAGCCGGGCGTGATGGCACCCATCAGCACGTTGCCTTCGTCGCCGGTGCCGATGACGCCCACCCGTAGCGGGTTGGAGATCGAGGCTTCGTACCCGAAGTACATGGCGCCCAGTCCGGCCCCGGAAACGGCTCCGGCGGCGATTCCGGTCTTGAGGAAATCGCGCCGGGTGACGCCGATGGCCCTTTGGAAGTTTTCTTGCCCCGTGGCTTTTTCTTCAGGACTCAAGTACATCGTCGTTGCCTTTCCTCGCCCGGGCGCGGCCCAGGACCAGATTGTGGATAAAGAAGTCGAGTCCGCCCCACCGGCCCACGTGCGTCGTGGCCAGCATCAACAGGGCGAACATCTCGACAAACTGATTATACGTAGGAATCGTTTCGGAAACCCAAAACGGCTGCATCGACACGATCGACAACAGGAACATCGCCCCGGCCACGCACGCGGTGCGCGTGAACAGCCCCAGGATCAACATCAGGCCGATCGCCAGGATTGCGTAGGTCATCACCGAGTCGACCAGGTCGATCGACGTGGCTCGCCGCGGCAAGTCGCCTCGGGTACGCTGCTCGTCGGTGAGAATCTCGGACAGGGCGTTGTCGAATTCCACTTCCAGCGCCAGCAACTCCTCGCGCCAACGGCTCGATTCGGCATTCAGTTCGGCCTGGCTCTGGGCCACGCGCTGGCGGCGAAACGGCACGGTCTCCGCGTCGGGGGCACGGCGCTTCTCGCCGAGCCGCTTCCACTGGTGAACGTGGTTTTCCAAATCGTCCTTGTTTGACGAATACCAGGACCGCACCTTCCCCTGGTAGTCACGCGTGATCTGCGAAGCCAAGTCCTGCTGCTTCTTGTCGAGCTCGTAGTGCTTGATCCACTCCGGGCGGCGCTCGTCGTTCCAGTTCTTCTGAATGTCGTCGATCCACTCCTTGACCACCTTGCCGTTGTCTTCGCGCTGCTCGGTGTGCAGCCAGTACTCCATGCCGTGATAGTCGGGCAGGTACGACTGGTAGAACGGCGCGAGCGGCCCCTTGGCACCTCGCAGCGTGGCCTCGGAAGTCCACAGCGGATCGGTGTAGTGGTTGACGCCTTCGTGGAAAAAGTGCCACCCGATGTTCAGCCGCAGCACGACCAACATGACGACCGTCGCGGTACCAATGCCATGTCGATACAGCACGAAATCTCTCCTGGGACACTCTGCGGGCGGGTTCGGATTCGGGGGGGCTCGCCCGGCCTGTCGAGAGGGCGACAAGACCAAGCGGGGGCACGGCTTAAGGTGCCACCTGCCTATTGTACCCGGCCCCGGGTCCACTATTCCAGCCGTGGCGGAGGCCTTTTTACCCGCTACTTTCCGCCCCGTCCCTTAACCTGTACGATTTTCGTGGTAGACAGTTCGCGGCGGACATTCATGCGCATTGTTCTTTGTTATCCGGTCGAGCAGCGGCACTGCCGCCAAATCGCTCGCGTCGCTCCCGACGCCGAGCTCGTGGCCGCGTCTCAAGAGGAAATCGCCCGAGAGATCCTCCAGGCCGACATCTTCTGCGGGCACGCCAAAGTGCCGATGCCCTGGAGCGAGGTCGTCGCTGGCGGGCGGCTCAAATGGATTCAATCGTCGGCCGCCGGATTGGACCACTGCCTGGTTCCGCCGGTGATCGATTCGGGCATCGTCGTCACCAGCGCCTCGGGCGTGTTGGCCGATCAGGTGTCCGAGCATGCCATGGCCCTGCTGCTGGGGCTGCTGCGCAGTCTGCCGGTGTTCTTCCACGCCACCCAGGCCAAAGAGTTCGTTCGCCGCCCCACGCGCGACCTGCACCACTCCACGGTGGGCATCGTCGGTTTCGGGGGCGTGGGCCGGCGAATCGCCGAAGTGATCAGCCCCTATAAGACACGGATTCTGGCCACCGACGTGTTTCCCGTCGACAAGCCGGCGCATGTCGAGGCCCTATGGCCGGCCGAGCGGCTCGACGACCTGTTAGCCGAAGTCGATATCCTCATCCTGGCCGCCCCGCTGACGCCGCAGACGCGCGGCATGATCGATGCCAAGGCACTGGCCAAGCTGAAGCCCGGTGCGCTGCTGATCAACGTGGCCCGCGGTCCGCTGGTGGTTGAAACGGCCTTGGTCGAAGCGCTCGCGAGCGGACACCTTGGCGGTGCGGCCGTCGACGTTACCGAACAGGAGCCGCTGCCGGCGACGAGCAAGCTGTGGGAGGCTCCGCGCACGATCATCACGCCGCACGTGGCCGGACAGAGTCGCTTGCGAATCGACCAGATGACCGACTTCTTCTGCGCCAATCTGGCGCGCTATCTAAAGGGCGAGCCGCTGGCGAATCTGGTCGACAAACGGCTTGGCTTCCCCGTGCGGCTTCCGGCTT
Source organism: Planctomycetota bacterium (assembly GCA_003389325.1). Lineage (GTDB taxonomy): Bacteria > Planctomycetota > Planctomycetia > Pirellulales > PALSA-1355 > LB-PLM-3. Next base: position 63,755 of record QQVE01000054.1, on the reverse strand, counting down.
CAACTCTAGCCGGCGAAGCCGTTTGAGCGGGATCGCATTTGCGCTCCGATTCGTGCCTGCAAGTCGGTCGCGTGGAGGATGGCGCCGCTGCCTGACACGTTGCGGGAGGGCTGGGGATGCTACCAGTCTGGACGTCAAAACGCGTCTCCGCCTATGATTAGGCAGCCTACCAGAGTTGCCGACCCGACCATCGACTCTTGCGAGACTCTCGGCCATGCCGACGACAACGTTTCATCAGGGCGCCGCGACGCTCAACTTGGAGGGCAAGCCGGCCGTTCGCTGTCCCGACGCGCTGCTGCAGCGATACGACGACGTCATCAAAGGCGAACGCCTGAGTCGGACCGAACACTTGCGGCTCACGCGGCGGCTGGGGGCCGGGGGCCAGGGCGTGGTCTATCTCAGCGAGCGGCGCGGGACCGACAATTTCACGCTGCCGGTCGCCCTGAAGATCTTTTCGCCGGCCCGCTACGACGATGCCCGCAGCTACGACGAAGCCATGGAGCGCATCGCCCAGACGGCCGTGCGCGTGGCCCAGATTCAGCAGGACAACCTGCTGGACGTGCAGAATTTCGTCGAGCGCAGCCGGATCCGCATTATGGAAATGGAGTGGATCGACGGCTACGACCTGAGCGTGCTGCTGACGCGCGAAACGCTCGAACGCACCCGCAACCACGTCAGCAATCGCCGCTGGGAGTACCTCAACAACGTCATCGTCACGGCCGGCCCGGTGCAGCCGCGCCTGAAGCCAGGCATCGCCATCTCGATCGTGCGCGAGTGTCTGGCCGCGTTAGCGGCGCTGCATCGCGAGGAGATCGTGCACGGCGATATCAAGCCCTCGAACATCATGCTCAAGCGCACGGGCAACGCCAAGATCGTCGACATCGGATCGGCTTTCGAACTGGCCAACGCCCCAATCCAGCGCACGTGCACGCCGGCCTACGCGGCGCCCGAAGTGCTCGAGGAAACCGATTGCTCGCCGCGCAGCGACCTGGCCAGCCTGGGCTACATGCTGATCGAAATGCTATCCGGCTGCCCGCCGTTTACCGGCATCAGCACGCTCCGCGAGTTGCTCGAGGCCAAGCGCGTGCTTCCGCATCGCTTGCCCCAGATCCTGCCGCAGGAAGTCGTGTGCAACGAGCTGCTGATGAATTTCTGCCGCACGCTGATCGCGCCGGACCCCATGCGCCGCTTTCCCACGGCCGAAGCGGCCGACCTGGTGAAGGAGGGGGCGGCCAGCTTCCATCGCCAGCTCATTAAGGGCGACCTGGCCAGCGAGTATCAGAACGAAATCCGCCTCTGGCTCGACGAGCTCGATTAAGCGCGAAGGCGCGCTTGCTTAGCCAGCCGCACGCTCAGCGTCGAAGCACCAGCGATGATCAGCCGTACGTCGCTCTCCTGCTCACCTGATCTCCTGCTCTTACCGCTCTCGCCGAGTACGCTCAGAGCAAGAGATCGGTGAGCAGGAGAGACGACGGCACAAGGGCGTCGCGCCCAGGGCGATGCTCGCCCTGCCGAGCACCGCGACTGGCGATACGCTACGCAAAGTCCAGCTCGATGCGGCGGCCCTCGGTATGGCTGCGGTGTGCTTGTTGCACGATCCGCATGGCCCGATAGGCGTCTTCCAGCCCGCTGGTGCTGCGCACCAGGCTCGTCACCGCGCGGTGGAACTGATAGAGCATTTGCTCGCCCACCGGCCGTTCGCTATCGAGCGATTCCATGTGCCGCCCCGCGTGGTCGAACCAGATCAGCGTCGACGGCAAGTCGACAAACGCGATGCCCTCCTCGCAAGCCACTTGCAGGGCCGCCGGTGGGCGAAACGAAACCGCTTCCGGCCAGCAGGCCGGGATATACCGGCCCGAGGAGATTTGGGCCGTGATTCGCGTGCCGGGCTGGTCCGCGAAGTCGAGGCTCATCATCTCGTAGTCGATCTGCTGCGAGCCCTGGTCGCCGAAATGAGTCAGCCCCAGCACGGACGTCGGCTCGCAGCCGGCGGCATAGCGGCACCAGTCGATCAGCTCGACCAGGTCGTGGGTCCGCGAGACGGGCGTCGCCGGCGAGGTACGGTCGGCCTTGTGCGGTTCGGTCGGCACCCGCTGGTGGCAGAACAACAGCCGCGGGCTTCCCAGCCGCGTGGCAATCAGCTCTTTCAAACGCACGGTTGCCGGGGCCTGCCGGCGGGGGAACTCGGCCATGAACGCCACGCCCGAGGCTTCGACGCGTTGTTTGATCTGCCGGGCCTGGTCGGGGTCGAAGTCCAAAGCGGCCGCGCAATACACCGCCTTGCCAGCATCGCATGCGGCCAAGATCGGCAGAGCGCCGTACCATTGCCCCGAGAGCACCAATATCACGTCGACGTCGTCGCGCTCGACCAGGGCCCGGAAACCGTCGACGGCTTCGGCATTGAAGTCGCGGGCGGCCATTTCCGCTCGGTGGGCCACCGGTTCGCAAACGGCCCGCACCTCGAAGCGATCGCTCGAGGCGCGCAGCGCCGGGCGATGTCTGTATTCCCAGGCATTGCCGACTCCAACCAGCCCGACGCGTAGCTTCATGTGAGGTTGCTTGCAGGATCGCGGGGGAGCGCGTGGCCCGGGGGCACCGGGAGACGAGAAGGACGCGCCGCAGCCCCGTGATTATATCGAGCGACGTCGATTTCTCAATTGTTTCGTGCGGGCTTCGCTCGTCGAAAGGGCATTGCTGGAAAAGAGCTTACGGATCGCGCCGGTCGTGTGGAGCGGCATGCGCCTCGGTCAGCTGCCCCGGGGGCCGAAGATTCCCCATCTATGGAGTCGGCAAAGTTTGCCTATTTAGTGCTTGCACTCATAGACCCCCTGGCTAGACTAGTGGATCGATTTTGAATTCACAGGTCGCCGAGTGCGACATCGAGGAGAGGAAGGGAAGCCGCCAGTTTGCGTCGCACTTGCCGACGATCGACGTGGCCCACCTCGCGATTCTCCCGCCCCAAGCGACATGCGTTTTCAAGCCGCGGTCCGAGTTTCCGGGCCACCCCGAGGCGTGCACGGTGCGCGCCCGGCTGACAAGGTCTTTGTTTTCATCGAAGGAGCGTAAAGCGGTGACGCATCTGACCCTCAACTTGCTTCTGTCGGCTGCAGCCCTGAGTGCGGGCAGCCAGGACTACGCGACGGCGTTTCGCCAGACTTCTGAAACCGGAAAGCCCCTGGTCGTGCTAATCGGCGCCGACTGGTGCCCGGGCTGCCGGCAGATGAAGTACACCACGATCCCCGAGGTGGAGCGCAGCGGCGGTTTGAGCAACGTGGCTTTTGCCTACGTGAACACGGATCAAGACCGCACCCTGGCCAACAAGTTGATGCAAGGCGGATCGATCCCCCAGTTGGTGATGTACCGCAAAACCGATTCCGGCTGGAAGCGCAAGCAACTCACCGGCGCCCAAAGCACCGGTAGCGTGGAAGCCTTCATCGACGCCGCCACCGAGGAGCCCGCTGCCAAGCTGAGCAGCGTGGAATAGGCGGGTCCTTTCCGACATCACCTGCTCGGCGCGGGAACGGCATCTCGCGTCGGGCAGCCCCCCCTTTCGCCTTCGACCCCCTACAGCATCGTCAGCGGGTTCTGGCGGTTTTCCAGCGGCAACTGCGCTCGCCCGCCGATCCGCTGCGACTCGAACACGGCCACGATCATTTCCGTGGCTTTGCGGGCATCGTCGATGCCGCCGCTGGGAGTGCGGTTCTCGCGGATCGCCGACAACAGCTCCAGAATGCAGGGGCGATTGCCGTTGGGGTCCTCGTCGCGCGACAGCGTTTCTTCTTCGTTCAAGCCGTTGCTCGAGACGTTGAGCCACTTGGCCCCGGTGCGCCCGGCCGACCAACTCGACTCGGGCAGGAAACGCACGCTGGGCAGGTAGCCGGTGGTCATTTCCAGCACCCCCTCGGTGCCGTAGATCGTCAGCCCAAACCGCGTACGCTTGGCAGCCGACCGTTGCGAGCCGAAGTACGCCGTCACGTTCTCCGGCATGCTGTACATGGCCGCCACGGCGTCGCCGGCCAGCGGGCCGATTCCCTCGTTGCCTTCGACCACGTCTTCGCGCGTGATCGGCCGGCCACCGGCGGTGACCTGGGCAGAGCACCAGATCGGGTCGCCGCCGAAGATGCGCATCAGGTCCATCACGTGCGTGCCCAGCACCCACAGATCTTCTCCGCCGCCGCGCTTGTCTTCCTTGCCGCGTCCGCGCAGCTCGAGAATGCGGCCGAGCTTGCCGTCGGCAACCATCTCCTTGACGCGGGCCGTCTTGGGGCTGTGGCGCGTGGTGTGGGCGATGACCAGCTTGGAGTGCGTCTTGTCCAGGGCGTAGGCCATCTCGTCGGCCTCGGCCAACGTGCGGCAAAGCGGTTTCTCGAGATAAATGTGCGTGCCCCGCTGGGCGGCCTCGACGACCATGTCGCGGTGCTGGTCGAGCCAGCGGCAACCGATGCTCACCAAATCGGGCTTCACCTCGTCGAGCATTCGCCGGTAGTCGGGATAGGCCTTGTCGAGCTTGAGTTGCTTGGCCTTGGCGGCCAGGCCCATCTTGTTGTCGTCGGCCACGGCCACGAGCTCGACGCCCGGGAGATCGTTCCACACGAGGTCGAGGCCGTGCCCGTAGTCGCCGCGCCCGGTGCTGCCGATGACCGCTGCACGCAGAGTTTCCATGGGTCGTTCCTGGTCAAAGAGAATGCTGCGCCTGGGGAGCCTGCCGCCGCGTGAGGCGCGGCGCTGGTGGGAGTTAGTCTACTCGACGGCGAAACGCGTGGCGACCGATTAGCCGCGCTTGACGCGTTCGTCCATCAGCTCGTAGCGGCGAATCTTGCGGTCGAGTGTCGTGCGTTCGATGCCCAATAGCGCGGCCGTCTGGCTCTTGTTCCAGTTGGTCGCCGAGAGCGTGGCGCGAATGTGGTCCCGCTCCATCTCGGCCAGCGAGGCGGGCTTGAAGGCTTCGGGCTGCGGCGTGTGTTCGCCCGTGTCGCCGGCCGTGGAGAGTTTCGAAAGTGTCAAGTCATCCGGCTCGATCAACTCGCCGCGGGCCAGCACGACGGCCCTTTCCACCACGTTTTTCAGTTCGCGAACATTGCCCGGCCAGCGGTACTGCCGCATCAGTTCCATGGCGTCGGGGGCGAAGCCGCGGAGCTTGCGGCCGGTTTCGGCGTTGAACTTCTGCAGGAAATAGTGGGCCAGCTCCGGAATATCCTCGGAGCGCTTCCGCAGCGGTGGTACCAAGATCTCGAGCACGCGGAGGCGGAAATACAAGTCGCGGCGAAAGCGGCCCTCGGCCACGTCGCGTTCCAGGTCGCGGTTCGTGGCCGCGATCACGCGAACGTCGACCTTGATTGTTTCGGTGCCGCCGACGCGCTCAAACGGATGGCCTTCGAGCACGCGCAAAAACTTTGCCTGCGTGGCGGGGCTCATCTCGCCGATTTCGTCGAGCATCAACGTGCCGGTGTGCGATGCCTCGAACTTGCCCATCTTGCGTTGCGTGGCCCCGGTAAACGCGCCTTCCTCGTGGCCGAACAACTCGCTGGCCAGCAAGCTCCGCGACAGCGCCGCACAGTTGACGCACACGAAGGGCCCCTTGCGGCGCGGACTCGAGTAGTGCACCGCCCGGGCCACGAGCTCCTTGCCGACGCCGCTTTCGCCGCGAATCAACACGGTAGCGCGGCTGGGTGCGGCGCGGCCGATCTCTTGGGCCACCTTGGCCATGGCGATGCTCGATCCGACGATCTCGCTTTGCACGCCCAAGCGTTCGCGCAATTGCAGGTTTTCGTCGCGAATCGTGCTGAGGTCTTCGGCCAGCTCGTCGCGCCGGGTGAGGTTGTCGATCGCCACGGCCACGGTGTTCGCTACGGCCAGGGTGAATTCCAGGTCGTCGGGATCGGGCACGCGCTCGTCGTCCGTCGAATACAGGTGCAGCAAACCCAGCAACCGTGAGTCGCGGCGAATCGGCGCACAGATCACGCTCGTCGCGTCGACCACGCCCTTGCTGTCGCGGCTGCCCAACGTGCTGTCGCCCATGACGTTGCGCGCGAGCACCGCCTCGCCCTCGCGCAACACCGTCGAGGCCAGCACCGTCGACACACGATGATACGGCAGCGACGAGTCGGTACGGGCCGCGATCATGTCGAGGTCCCCCACGTTTGCCTCGCCCGAGTAATTGCGCGGCAGCACGAACAGCGCGCCGGCATCGACCTGCGTGGCCTGAAACAATCCGGCCAGCGCCAGATCGGCAATCGACGTGACGTCCGGAGCCTGGGCCAACTCGAATGCCAGGCGGCACAGGCTGGCGGCTGCGCGGCCCACTTTCGGCAGGCTGGCGTCGTCCGGCTCGCGCGGCTCCAGAAACCGCGTTTGCATCCGGCGGTGCGTAATGGTCGACGGTTCGTGAATTGACAGCACGCTCGAATCGTCGGTGGACTGCGAGCCGTTGATCACCTCGGAACCGACGGTGTCGATCTCGCTGAGCGGCCCGATATTGCTCTCGGTGAAAGCCTTCGACAGGTCGTGCACGAACCGCAACTGTGACTGGCCGATCCGCACGATATCGCCGGCTCGCAGGATGTAGTCGCCCCGCACGCGGGTGTTGGCCACGGCCGTGCCGTTGCGGCTGTCGAGATCGCGGAGGATCCACTCGCTTTCGGAAAAGAAGATTTCGGCGTGGCAGCGGCTGCAGCGCTCGTCCTTGATGACCACCTGGTTGGTCGGCGCGCGGCCGATCGTCACGGCCTGGCCGGGGACGAGACGGAATACGTCGGCCCACTTCGACCCTTCGCGAATCACCAAGTATGCAAGCATAGGGAGCGAGGCCCGTCAGGTTGCAGTCACGCATCGCCCGCAAACGAGCGGACCAGTACGTCGAGGCGGCGTCTGGAAGTGCTACACGTCCGCCAAGAATACACCTTATCGTTGCCGAGGGTACGGCGGCAAGGCGGCGGTAGCGCCGCTAGGCTAGGTGCCGCATTCCACGCCGATACCAACTGCTATTATACTGCCCCGCGGAGGGGGGCGTCACGTGTGTTTCGTTCGCCCGGGGCGCACTAGCAGGCGGCGGCGTGCGCTCATCCGCGGCAATCCAGCATTTCGGCCAGCAGTTCCATCGGCAGGCCAATCACGTTCGACTCGCTCCCCTCGACGATGTGCAGCCAGCCCGTCCTGTCCTGGTAGCCGAACGCACCGGCTTTGCCTTCCCACAAACCGCTATCGAGATACTGCTCGATGGCGTCTTCGGCGAGTGACTCCATCCGCAGCGTTGTGAGCGCCACGCCCAACCGCGGCGCGCCGCCCGGCGCGTCCTGCAAACAGAGCCCACTCCACACGCGATGTTCTCTTCCGCTCAGCAGGCCGAGCATCTGCCGGGCATGTTCGCGATTGGCCGGTTTGCCGAGGATTTGGCCCACGCATTCGGCTACCGTGTCGCAGGCCACGACCAGCGCTTCGCCCGCACCGTCTTCGGCAGTTTCGAGTTGTTCGATGACGTCGGCCGCTTTTTGCTTTGCCAGCCGCGCTACCAGTTCGCCGGGGGTCTCGCCGGAACACATGCCGCACTCGGCATGCGGTCGAGGCGGCACGCAGCGAAACGCGTATCCGGCTTGTTCGAGCAATCGCTTGCGCTGCGGCGATCCACTGGCCAAGATGAGGTTCACTGCTGGGGATGCCATGTATTTCTGATACGATGGACTCGCTTGAAGGTTCGTCGAAACTCGTTGCGCCGCTGTGGATTCTGCGGCATACGCCAATGGCGCCGGTCGGCCTCGACATCCTCTACGAAGACAACCACCTGCTGGCCGTGAACAAGCCGCCGGGATTGCCCACCATGGGCGTCGCGGCCGGGCGGCCGAGCCTCGTCAACCGCGCGAAGCAGTATATCAAACAGAACTATCACAAGCCGGGGAACGTCTACCTGGGCGTCGTCAGCCGGCTCGACACGGGCACTTCGGGCGTCGTGCTGTTTGCCCGCACGTCGAAAGCGGCCGGACGGCTTTCCGAGCAGTTTCGCGACCGGACGGTGCAAAAGACCTATTGGGCCGTGGTGGCTGGAAGCATCGAGCCGCCCGAGGGCGAACTGGCCGACTGGCTTGCCAAGGACGACGCCGCGCACCAGATGCGCGTGGTCGCTGCCCAATCGCGCGGCGCGAAGGAGGCGCGACTGCGGTACCGTGTGCTCCGCCGGATCGGGTCGGCCTCGGCGCTCGAGATCGACCTGCTCACGGGGCGCAAGCACCAGATTCGCGTGCAATTGGCCAGCCGCGGCCACCCGGTATGGGGCGAGCGGAAATACGCCCGGGGTCCGGCCTTCGAGGGCAGCCTAACGCTGCACGCTCGGCGGCTGGTTTGCGAGCACCCGACAAAGCGTACCGGTCTGGAAATCGAGGCACTTGCGCCAGCTTCCTGGGCCCGATTCGGGCTCGAAAACACGGCAGGGGGCGGCACATGACCTTAAGTCTGCGAAGCCTTTGCGCGAATGCGAATTCCGGCGGTTTTGCGGCTAGGCAATCGCTGGGGCATTCCTTATGTTGGAACCTACGGAAGGGGAGGAGTTTACAGCGATTGGCGTGCCTGATTTCGATTCGGCACGGGGTGTCTTTTCTTTGGGCCGGTTCACGGCGCGAGTCCCTGGCGCCGTAGTGGGCGTGGATCAACTTCCCCTGACCGTATTTCGGCGTTCGGCTTTGGCCAGCGGACTGCTCACCGTCGAGCAGATCCTCGAGGCCGAGAAAGCCGTGCGCGCCGGCTCCAATGCCGCCGGCGTGCAGGCCGGCGTCGACGACGAGCAGCTCGCCGCCAAGCTGGTCGAGCAGGGACTGATCAATCGCTGGCAGGCCGAACAGTTGAAGGTTGGCCGGGCCAAGTTCAATCTCGGTCCCTACCAGGTCATCGATTCGATCGGCCAGGGTGGCATGGGCCAGGTGTTCCGAGCCGAGCACCGCTTGATGGGACGCATCGTCGCCATCAAGGTGCTGCCGCGGCATCGCTCCACTCCCGACGCCATCGCCAGCTTCACGCGCGAGATTCGCGCCCAGGCCAAGTTCGATCACCAGAACCTGGTCCGCGCGTTCGACGCGGGACACGACGGCAACGTGTACTTTCTCGTGACCGAGTACGTGCCCGGGGCCGATCTGCGCAAGCTGGTCCGCGCTCGCGGCAAGCTCTCGATGCAGGATGCGGCCACGATCATTTCGCAAGCGGCCCACGGCCTGGCCCACGCGCATCGCGGCGGCATGGTGCATCGCGACGTGAAGCCGGGCAACCTGCTGGTGACGCCGGACGGACAGACCAAGGTCTCCGACTTGGGCCTGGCCAGCTTTCTCGACGCCGAGGATCCCGACGATCCGCGTGCCGGCCGCATCGTGGGCACCGCCGACTACCTGTCGCCCGAGCACATTACTTCGCCCGGCAAGCTTTCCTCGGCAAGCGATATCTACTCGCTGGGATGCACGCTGTACTATGCGGTGACCGGCAAAGTGCCCTTCCCCGGCGGCACGCATCGCGACAAGGCGCGTCGCCATTGTGAAGACATTCCGCTCAATCCGCGGCGGTTCAACCTCGATCTGACCGACGGGTTCGTCGACGTCATCGCGTCGATGATGGAGAAGGATCCACAGAAGCGATTGTCGTCCTGCGAGGAAGTAATCCGCCGCCTGGCTCCCTGGGCCCGCGACTCGGTTCACGGCGACATCAGCCGTTCGCCGGGTTCGGCGCAACTGCGGGCGCCGGCGCCATCGCTGTCGGATACCGAACCGGGGTTGTTCGACGACTTGCCCCTGGGCGGAACGGACGAAAGCCCCAGCCAGATTTCGCAGCCCACCGACCCCGTGGCACACGCCGGGCAAGAGACCGTGCCCGACTTTCGCGATTCGGGCGGATTTCTTTCCGAAGAGCCGCAATACTCGTGGCCCGTCGTAGCGGCCGTGGTTGTGCCGCTCTTGCTGGGCGCGGCCGTGTTGGTAGGCAGCATCGCGCTCAAAGCGCTGCAATAGACACGCGTCCGGCTCAGCCGAACAGCGCCGTCAGGCAAATCTGCGACCAACTTTCGAAGCTGCTGGTGTCGGCCAGGATTTCGTCCAGCGGTAAAAATCCCGCCTCGGCGATGTCGTCTTCCAGCGGACGCACGCGCGGCTCGGCCACGTCGAAGATGTGCACCACGCCCAGGTGCACCTGCCCGACGGGCGTTTCGTCGTCGTTGATCAGGCCGGCGCGGCGCTCGTCGTAGGCCGTGTCGACGACGACCTCCTCGGCCAGCTCGCGGCGCATTCCCTCTTCGTACGCCGCGTGAACACTGGCAGCGGCCGTGGCGTCCTCGACCGAAATATGCCCGCCGATGCCGACGCTCCGCTTGCTGTGCAGGCGTCCTTCGCCCTGCCCCTTGCCCCGGGTGTACTGAAACAGGTGCACGCGACGCTGCTCGTCGCGGTAGCGGAAGATCACGTACGGGATGAGCTGCTTGTAGCCGGGATCTTCCTCCACCTCGTGCCGCGGGCGGTAACTCGTGTGCGCCGGATCGAGCAGCACGTCCAAGTACCGCTGGGCGTCGCTGCTGAAGCCCTGGAAGTGGCCCAATTGGTGAAACAACTCGGTCGGGACGACCAACACACACTCGGTTTGCACTTGGGTCACGGCGGCATCCTTTCTCGCGGTGGAGGGAGAGACAGCATCGATAGCGTTGGCAAGCGATTGTACCAAACAGCGACAGGCATTCCAGTTGCGCATGCGATGACACTACGACGTTTCCTCTGCGGGGCCGCGCAATCGATGAGATTTATCTTTGGCGCGTCGCCAGCCGATGGAAATGCCCAGAAGAAATTGGTATTCTTCTAGGCGCTTTGCAGCGGCCGGGTCTGCCTCGCGAGACCCGCCGCCGGTTTGCTCTCACGGATACGGGAGGAACGCTAGCCAGCCGAACGAATCGACACGGACGATTTCCTGGTGCTGCGCACCGGGTGAGCGTCTGACTGCATCGGTCGATTGTCTTCGCAGCCCCTCGGCTGGTTGTTTGGCGTATCGCCGTCGCCGCCTTCTGCGGCAGGGACCCTCGGCGTCTGCCGGCATCAATCGTGACGCTGCGCGCTTTGTTGCGCGCGAGGCGACGGCGAAACAGTCGAGCGATCGAATCGGGGCAAACCACTCCCGCCGTAACCGCATGCGCACGCTACCGGCTCGCTCGCCACCGCGGGCAGCCGCCCGGCCGGGCATGCGGGGGATGGGGGTTCGTCATTATCGCACGACAGAAAACGTTCTATTTGAAGGGCCGAATCATGAAACGCGCTACCACCCTCGCCACGCTCGTCGTCTCGCTGTTCGTCTTCGTCGCCGCCTCGAGCCATCGCGCCGCTCACGCCGAGTTGCTCTACGCCCTGACCGATTCGAACATGCTCGTGACGATCGACTCGAATACGGCGCAAGTCACATCGAGCAAGAACCTCACGGGGCTCGGCGGAGCCGAACTGATCGGCATCGACTTTCGTCCCGCCACCGGAGAGCTGTACGGCTTCTCGACCGGCAACCAGTTCTACAAGATCAATCCCGCCACCGGCTCGACCTCGACCCTGGGCAGCTCGATCTTCATGATCGACGTCGTCAAGGCCTTCGACTTCGACCCGGTCAACGACCAGATTCGCCTGGTGACGAATCTCGGCAAGAACTTTCGCATCAACCCGAACGACGCCACGTTGATTTCCAACGACTCGCTGCTCAACTACGCCGGCGGCGATCCGAATGCGGGCGTCGTGCCGCAAGTGGTTCACGCGGCCTACACCAATAGCTTTCCCGGCGCCAGCACCACCACGCTGTTCAACCTCGAGGCGGTTGCTGATGCCCTGACGATGCAGACCCCCGAAAACGACGGCACGCTCAACACGGTGGGCTCGCTCGGCGTGGCGCTGGGGACGCTGCTGGCGGTCAACGGCATGGACATTTCCGGCACCACGGGAACCGGCTACGTCGTGGGCAAGGCAGCCGTGGGGCCCGGTTTGGTGGCCAATACGTTGTATACCGTCGATCTCAACAGCGGTGCTCTGTCGCCCGTCGCGCCGGTGCAAATGCAGGGCTTCTCGATCAACACGTTCGACAAGCCGAAGCACGACGATTTCGGCACGTTGGTCGACGTGGCGGCCGTGCCGGGCGTGCCCGAGCCTTCGACGTTCGTGTTGGCCGGCTTTGGTGGACTGGGCCTGGTCGCACTGGCCTGGCGGCGCCGCCGGGCCGCGCGCCGTGCGTAGCCAAAGCGCTTGCGCTACCGCTACGCGCTCGAGATCACGCCGACGGTGTCGCCGGGTCGTCCGTGGCCTTCAGCCACGCGCGGGCCTGGTCGAGGTCGGCCTCGTCGAAGTAGCGAATGTCGGCGGAAAAGAAGGGGTTTACGGCATTGGCGAAGATCTCGACCCACTTTTGCCGGGCCACGATGGCGGCGTGGCTGATGTCGCGAAAATGCTTGAAGCCGAACTTGAGATCCTCCCAGTATCGCGAAGGCGGCACCCCGCCCAGCGAACGCACGTGCTCCAGCACGCGAATCTTGCCGTGCCGGGCGATGGACGCCTCGAACCGTGCGATCACATCGTCGAACTCCTGCGTGGTGATCGCCCCGTCGATCGTCAACTCGACGATATTCGTGCCGGGCACTTCTTCGTAGGTGAGCATGGCTAGTGCTGCAGCTTCTTGTACTTGATGCGGTGGGGCTGGTCGGCCTCGATGCCCAGTCGCTCGCGGCGCTGGGTCTCGTAGGTGTCGAAATTCCCTTCACACCAGTGGACGTAGCTGTTGCCCTCGAACGCCAGGATGTGCGTGGCCACGCGATCCAGGAACCAGCGGTCGTGGGAGATCACCACGACGCAGCCGGCGAAATTCAAAATCGCCTCTTCCAGTGCCCGCAGCGTGTCGACGTCCAAGTCGTTCGTCGGCTCGTCCAGCAGCAGCACGTTGCAGCCGCGACGCAAGAGCTTGGCCAGGTGCACGCGGTTGCGCTCGCCGCCGGATAGATCGCCGACTTTTTTTTGCTGATCGGTGCCCTGGAAGTTGAATCGGGCCACGTACGCCCGAGCGTTCATCTTGCGTTTGCCCATTTCCAGCGTGTCGTGCCCGCCGGAGATTTCTTCGTAGACGGTGTTGTCCGGCTTGAGCGCGTCGCGGTTCTGATCGACGTAGCCCAGCTCCACGGTCGGCCCGCGGCGCAGCTCGCCCGAGTCGGGCTGTTCTTCGCCGATGATCATGCGAAACAGCGTCGTCTTGCCGACGCCGTTGGCGCCGATCACGCCCACGATGCCGCCCGGCGGCAGGCGGAAGCTCAGGTCTTCGATCAACAGTTGGTCGCCGTAGCCCTTGGAAAGGTTCTTGGCCTCGATCACCAGGTCGCCCAGGTGCTTGGCGGCGGGAATCTGGATCTCCAGCTCCTGCTCGCGGTCCTGCTGGCCTTCGCGCGACATTTCCTCGTACGCCTTGATGCGGGCCTTGCTCTTGGCCTGCCGGGCCCGGGGGGCCATGCGAATCCATTCCAGCTCGCGGTCGAGCGTCTTCTGCCGGGCCGTGGCCGCTTTCTCCTCCTGGGCCAGCCGGTCTTTCTTCTGCTCCAGCCACGAGGAATAGTTGCCCTCCCAGGGAATCCCGTGCCCGCGGTCGAGCTCCAGAATCCAGCCGGCCACGTTGTCGAGAAAGTAGCGGTCGTGCGTCACGGCCACGACCGTGCCGGGATACTCGGCCAGGTGCCGCTCGAGCCAGGCCACGCTCTCGGCGTCGAGATGGTTGGTCGGCTCGTCCAACAGCAGCAAGTCGGGGCGTTCGAGCAGGATCTTGCACAGCGCCACCCGGCGACGCTCGCCGCCGGAGAGCGTCGTCACGTCGGCGTCGCCCGGCGGCAGGTTCATCGCGTCCATGGCGATCTCGATCTGCCGGTCCAGCTCCCAGGCATTATGCAGCTCGATCTGGTCCTGCACCTTGGCCTGCTCGGCCAACAGCTTCTCCATTTCCTCGGGGCTCATGTCCTCGCCGAAGCGGGCATTGATTTCGTCGTAACGGCGCATCAGGGCCCGGGTCGGCTCGACGGCCTCTTCGACGTTGCCCCACACGTCCTTGTCGGGATTGAGCTGCGGTTCCTGCGGCAGGTAGCCGGCGGTGAAGCCATCGGTCAGGCGGGCCTCGCCTTCGAAGTCGCGATCCTGCCCGGCCATGATCCGCAGTAGTGTGCTCTTGCCCGAACCATTGCGCCCCAGCACGCCGATCTTGGCACCCGGGTAGAAGGCCAGCCAGATGTTCTTGAGCACCTCGCGCTGGCCGTGCTTCTTGGTCAGTTCACCGATTTGATAAATGTATTGCTTGCCCATGGGCATCCTGGGACGGTCGGAGGGGGAAGGAAGGGTGTGGGCGTCTTGTGCGAGCAATGCATTCTAACAACTCGGCCCTCGCCGGACAGGGCTCGCTAACCGTCAAGGTCGATAGCCGCGAACTGCGCTCCGGTGCCGAATAATGGCGGTCAGGAAAACGGTCCTGCGGCAATCTATGACGGCCACGGTATTGCTGCTGTGTAGAGCGGTTGTGCAGAGTGGCCACGAAAAGCTCGAATCGCTACGCCGATTGTTCGATTCCTGACACTGGTGCTGCCTTTGGCAATGGAAGGGCTCGTGCCAGCATTGCTGCGCGGGCAAGAAGTGGGACTGTAACAAGCTGCAGACCCGAGCGCTCGCGCCGGGCAGCATCCGCGGTGAAAGAAGATCGCCCCCGCGGCGGCTACCACCGCCAGCAAACCCAAGACACATGACAGGAGGCGGAACGTCATGCGTATTTATCTTGGGCAGGTACCGGCTGCGCTGGTACTTGCCACGCTCTGCATTTCCGGTGTTGCGCATGCGCAGTACGCCGCGCAGTTGCCACCGGTGGGCCCTAGCACGGCTTCCTTCGGTCCCTATGCCAGCTCGTATTACGCACAAGGAGGGGCCACGCAGAGCAGTTACTTTGCTCCCGAGGCCCCGGCACAGTCGCAGTCCTTGACGGGACCGTCTGAGGGCTCGATTCTGACGTCGTCAGGCAGTGCCTGGACACCGCCGGCCGACGTCGACACGTGCTGCGACCTGTGTTGCGACGACGTCGGCACATGGCGCGACAATACGCTGTTTCTGTTTGGCGGCGAGGCCTACAAGTCGCTCGGCGACAGTGATCCTCCGATCGGTTTCCAGAGCGGTTACATGAACAGTGCCGGTCTGGTGGGCACCTTCAACACGGGCTTTTCGATCGGTTTGGAGCGAGTTCGCGGACAAATCGGGGGCAGCTACGGCGTCTACGACTTCAAGGGCCGCGATACGGTCTCGCAAAATTCTGCTGAGCAGCAGACATTTCTCACTCTCGGCGTGTACAAACGCAGCGACGTGTGCTGCGAGGACCGCATCGCTTGGGGCCTGGTGTACGACCAATTCTGGGCCCATCAATGGGGGCTGTTCGCCAGCGAACTGTACGTGGGCCAGGTTCGCGGCCTGATCGGCTACGCCACCAGCGAGTGGAACGAATTCGGCGTGTGGGGTGCCTTCCACACCACGACCGACAACTCCGTGTTTGGCATTTCGCCGCCGCCGGTGCGAGCCATGAATCAATACAACGTCTACTGGCGCCACAACTATCAGTTTGGCGGCCAGTCGATGCTGTACGTCGGCGGAACGGATCCGGCCGATATCGGGAGTTGGCTATTTGGTTTTACAGGGCAGGCGCCGTTGAGCCACTCGCTGGCACTCTACGGCAACTTCGCCTTCGCATTGCCAGGCTCGGAAACGGGCATCGTGGGTTCGAACGAAGAAGAATGGTATTTCGGCGCAGGCATTATGTATTCCTGGGGAGCCAAGGCGGTCAGCCGCACGGTCTCGGGTCCCAGGGGCTTGCCGCTCTTGCCCGTGGCCAACAACGGTCAGTTGTTCATTACGAACTGAGACATCCGTGGGCGGATGGAAAGGTTTCCAATCCTGGGAAGAGCCGGTGGGGCTGGCCGCGCCACCGGCTCTTCGCGTTTCCTTGGCCCCGTCATTCCCACTCGATCGTGGCCGGCGGCTTGCTGCTGATGTCGTAGACCACGCGGTTGACCCCCTTCACTTCGTTGATCACGCGGGTCGAAATGCGGGCCAGCAGCTCGTAGGGCAGATGGCTCCAGTCGGCGGTCATGAAGTCTTCGGTCGTGACGGCCCGCACGGCCACGGTGTCTTGATAGGTGCGGGCGTCGCCCATCACGCCCACGCTCTGCACCGGCAGCAGCACGGCGAACACCTGCGAGGTCGAGCGATACAGCCCGGCCGCCTTGATCTCTTCGACCACGATCGCGTCGGCCTCGCGCAGCGTGTCGAGCCGCTCCTTGTTCACCGCTCCCAGGCACCGTACCGCGAGCCCAGGGCCGGGGAACGGATGCCGCCAGACGATCTCCTCGGGCAGGCCGAGCTGTAGGCCCAGCGTGCGGACTTCGTCTTTAAACAGGTCGCGCAGCGGCTCGATCAGCTCGAAGTTCAAGTCCTCGGGCAGTCCGCCCACGTTGTGATGCAGCTTGATCGTGGCCGCCGGACCGTCGAGCGCCGCGCCGCTTTCGATCACGTCGGGATAGAGTGTGCCCTGGGCCAGGTAGCGGGCGCCGGAGATCTTGGCCGCCTCGTCCGAGAAGCACTCGATGAACGCGTGGCCGATGCGCTTGCGTTTCTCCTGGGGGTCGGTCACGCCGGCCAGGGCGGCCAGGAACTTTTCCTCGCCCTTGACGACGTGCAAGTCGGTTTTGAAGTGGTTCGAAAATTCCTCGATGACCGAAGCCTCTTCGGCCTTGCGCAGCAGCCCGTTGTCGACCAGGATGCACGAGAGCTGCGAGCCGATCGCCTTGTAGATCAAGGCCGCGGTGACGGCCGAATCGACGCCGCCGGAAAGTCCGCACACGACGCGGTCGCTGCCCACGCGCTGGCGGATGTCGGCGATGGCCTGATCGGCGAAGTCGCCCAGCCGCCAGGTTCCCTGACAGCGGCAGACGTTCGTCAAAAAGTTGCCCAGCACCCTCGATCCCAGCGGCGTGTGGGTCACTTCGGGATGGAATTGCAGCCCGTAGACTGGCAGCGACTCGTGCTTCACCGCGGCGACGGGGCAGGTCTTGGTTTCGGCCAGGGTGATGAAGCCGGCGGTGCCTTGGGCCACCTGGTCGCCGTGGCTCATCCAGGTTTCGATCAGGTCCGGCACGCCGTCGAACAGGTCGGCGTGCGACGTGACGTGAACCGCCGCCCGGCCGAACTCGCGGCTGGGGGCCCCCTTCACTTCGCCCCCCAACGCCGTGCAGGCCAGGTGCAACCCATAGCAGATGCCCAGCACGGGAATGTCGAGCCGGAAGATCGCCGGATCGACTTGCGGTGCGCCCGGTTCGTAGACGCTGGCCGGGCCGCCGGAGAGGATGATGCCGCGGGGAGCGATCTCGCGCACGCGGTCGGCGGTGATGTCGTGCCGCACGATCTCGCAGTAGACGTGCTGCTCGCGCACCCGCCGGGCGATCAACTGAGCGTACTGCGAACCGAAGTCGAGGATGAGCACCTTCTCATCGGCGACCATGCCGCTGCGATTGGCAATCGTAGCTTCGGACGTTCGCTTCACGCTCGCGCAATCCTTTCCCACTACGCTTCGCGTTCACCCCGCGCTGGCCAGGGAAACGAAAAGACCCGTCGCACAGCGACGGGTGTTAAACGGGCGATTATAGGGACTGGCGACCCGGGTGGCTAGGGGCCGCGCGGGCCGCCGATTGCCGGCCTGCGGGGGTCGGCGGTATACTGGGCTCGCCCGCCCTGCCCCGCCAGGCATCCCCTCACCACGCACACACGCCACAACCGCACACGGATCGACGTGCTGATTCTGCTGACCAACGACGACGGCATCTACGCCCCCGGCCTGGCGGCCATGGAGCGCGAGCTGGAGCGGCTGGGCGACGTGTACGTCGTCGCCCCGGCCACCGAACAGAGCGGCGTGGGGCACTCGATCACCTACCTGAGTCCTCTGGTGGTGAAGGAGATCTTCGAAGCCCGCCAGCGGCGCGGCTGGGCCGTCGAGGGGAGCCCGGCCGACAGCGTGAAGGTCGGCATTTTCGAGTTTTGCCCCCGGCTGCCCGATCTGGTTGTCAGCGGCATCAACAGCGGACTGAACGTCGGGATCAACGTGCTCTATTCGGGCACCGTGGCCGCGGCGATCGAGGGGGCGTTTTTCGGCATCACCAGCGTCGCCGTGTCGCTCGAGTGGGACGAGCATGCCGAGTTCGACAAGGCGGCCGTGCTGGCCCGGGGCGTGATCGAGCAGATCCTCGAGCGCAAGTCCGCGGCGCCGCAATTGTACAACTTGAACATTCCCACCTCGGCGCTGACCGAAAACGAGCCCACGCTCAAGGTCGTGCCGATGGGCCTTTCGCGCAGCAGCGAGCAGTACGAAAAGCGGATCGATCCCCGCGGGCGCAGCTATTTTTGGGCCCTGTCGGACCCCGTGGCCCACGAAGGCGAAGCGATTAGCGACGTCTTGGCCCTGGGACAGGGAAACATGACGCTGACCCCGCTCGATTTTGACTTGACCAAGCGCAGCGTATTGGCGGAAATGGAGCAGTGGAACTTCGACCTTTCGCGGCGAAAGATCGTGCGTTAGCAGCCTGTCGAAGTATTCGACAGGCTGCTTGATCGCATGGATGCGATCTCAAAGTGACGACGCAAGTCGTTGTTTTGCGCTTCCGTGCGGAGCTGTGCTCCGCACTTGGCGAGGTTGAAGTCGGCCAGGATGGCTTACTTCAACGGTTTGTTAGGGCAGCGGAACAGAGCGAACAGGAGCAGCCATGAGACTCATCGTTAGCGCATTGACGATCGCGGCGATCAGCGTCGTCGCGGGTTGCGAAGGCGCCGTGTCGGAAACGCCGGCCGCCTCCGACGACGCGAACTTTGGAGCACCGGAGCCCCCTGCCCCGGCCGCCCCCGGCGATGCCACCGGCGCAGCACCCGCCGATGCGGGCGCCGCTGCCACGCCCCCGACATCGTTGCCCACGGCTACGACCTCCGCGCCGGCGGGAACAGCGCCTGCGTCCGCTCAAACACCGACGGCACCGATGCCCACCGATACGGCCAGCTCACCGGCTTCCGCGGCAACGACTTCAGAAGCTCAGGTGGGGGTGGGCACCAAGGGTCAGGACTACGGCGGGCCCGGGATCGTCACCACTCCGGTGGAGACGTACTTTCGCACGCTCGACCGACTCGCCTTCGAGGTGCAGATTCCCAACGCGATGAAGATTTACAAGGCGGGCCACGACAACAAAGGACCTGCCACGCACGAAGAGTTTATGAACGTGATCATCAAGGAGAACGGCGTGCAGTTGCCCGAGCTGCCGCAGGGCGAGGAGTACTTCTACGACCCCGCCACCGAAAAACTGATGATCCGACACCCGGCCAAGTAGCGCTCGGCCGCGTACGACACCTCGAAGTTTTTTTATAGCCCATGCCCGAGTTCGTGACCGTAGCCAAAGTCGGCGCCATTCCCGAAGGCTCGGGCGCCGCGTTTCCCGTGGGCGACAAGCTGGTGGCCGTGTTCAACCTGGGCGAGGGCCGCTACGAGGCGATCAACGACCTCTGCCCGCACATGGGCGCTTCGCTGGCCGACGGCCACCTGGAAGACGGCGTGGTGACCTGCCCTTGGCACGCCTGGCGGTTTCGCACCTCCGACGGTACCTGGTGCGACAACCCCCGCATCAAGACCGACGCCTTCGAAGTGCGCGTCGAGGGGGACGAAATCCAGGTTCGCGTGCCGGAGTAGGCTTCGGCAGCATTCGGCTACAGCGTCACTGTCGCTCCCGGCTCGATCACCAGCGGCTCGGCCTTGGTTTCGGCTTTCACCCGCGCGGCCCACGCCTGGGCGTCCTGTTCGATCGGCGGCCAGGTGTTGTAGTGCGCCGGCAGCACGCGTTTGGGCCCGATCAGCTTCACCGCCTCGACCGCGTCGGCCGGGCCCATGGTGAACCGATCGCCGATCGGCAACACGGCCAGATCGATCCCCGCGGCCCCGATCAGTTTCATGTCGTAGAACAAGGCCGTGTCGCAGGCGAAGTAGATCTTGCCGTCGTCCAGCGTGAGCAGGAAACCGCCCGGATTGCCGCCGTACGCGCCGTCGGGCATCACCGAGCTGTGGTGTGCGAGCGTGAGCTGCACGCGCCCGAACGGCAGATCGATGCCGCCTCCCAGGTTCATCGGCTGCGCGCTTTTCACGCCTTTCTTCTGCAGCCACTCGCAGACTTCGAAGTTCGACACGACGGTGGCGTCGCAGCGCGTGGCGATCGACGCGGCATCGGCCACGTGGTCGAAGTGGCCGTGCGACACCAGCACGAATTCGGCCTCGAC
Source organism: Planctomycetota bacterium (assembly GCA_003389325.1). Lineage (GTDB taxonomy): Bacteria > Planctomycetota > Planctomycetia > Pirellulales > PALSA-1355 > LB-PLM-3. Next base: position 43,416 of record QQVE01000054.1, on the reverse strand, counting down.
GTCCGCGGCCTTGCACGGTGCCGAGGGAGAATCGTCCAGGAACGGATCGAGCAGGACCTTGTGGCCGCCGGTTTCCAACGACCAACTGCCGTGGCCCAGCCAGCGCATTGTCGTTGGCATGAGTCGTCCTTTCGTTGAATGAGTCAGTCCGCGATTTACTTTTTCAGCACGTCGGCCAGCCGCTGCTTGAAGGCTTCCAGCCCCGGCTGCCCGTAGGGATTGATGCCCTTGAGCCGCCCTTCGACGACAGTGGCCAGCATCATCATCTGGAAGAACTGTCCCATGGCGGCCTCGTCGAGCCGCGGCAGGTGCAGGTCGGCCGTGGGCCGCCCGTCGGCCGCGTAGCACTCTTTTGTCGCGGTAAAGGCGGCGGCCATCAAGTCGGAAAGCGTCTTCTTGGCCAGCGCGTTGAGGTCGTCCTCGTCCAGGTCCGAGCTGCCCACCGGCAGCCGATCGCGGCGGGCCGCGTCTACCACGACGTTCGTGATCAGCTTATCGCGTTTTCCTTGCCAGTGCTGCTGACCGCGGCAATGCAGATCGCGCGCCGGCACCACCGACAAGGTCGTCGGTCCCTGGCCGGCTTTGCCCAGGCTTTCCGAGACGAGCTGGTCGTGCCAGGCTCCGGTGGCCTCGAGCGCGTCGCTCCACAGCGATAGCACGCGAATCGTCACGCTGCGCATGGTTTCCATCAGGTGGCATACACCTGCGTAGCGCAGCACGATGTTTTCTTCAGGCGGAGCCGTGCGAAAGTGCTCGGTCATCGCCAGCGCGCCCTCGAGCAACCGCGGCGCGTCGAGCCCCATGATCGAGGCCGGCAGCAGGCCCACGGCCGACATCACCGAATATCGCCCGCTGACGCCTTCGGAAATCGGAAAGATGTCTTCACAACCCAGCGCCTTAGCCGTTTCGAATAGCCGTCCCGAAGTGCCCGTGACCGGCACGACCAGGTCGGCCACCAGCTCCATGTCGTCGTCGCAGGCGGCACGCAGCACGTCGAGCAGTTGCCGCAGGGCCACGGCCGTCTCGAGCGTGTCGCCGCTCTTGCTCACCGCCACGATGCCCCAGCGGCCGTCGACGTCGCGGGTCGGCTTGTCGCCCAGCAGGTCGAGCAGCCCCTGCGTGGCGTCGTTGTCGAGATTGTTGCCGGCGAAGTACATCCGCGGATGGCTGCCCCGCTCGGCCCGGCTCAGCTCGTTGAAGTACGGATGGCAGCAGCTCTTGAACAGCGCGCGGCTGCCCATGTACGAGCCGCCGATGCCCAGCACGACGATGCGGTCGGTCAGGCTCGAAAGCTTTTTGGCCGTGGCCAGAATGGCGCCCAACTGGCTGGTCGCGCGCGACTCGCGATACTCGGCCAGCAACTTGCCCGGCAGATCGATAAACCCCGGCTCGAGCGGCTCCTGATCGGGCGGAGGCTCGCCGCCGGCGCTCCACGCGTCGGAGCTGGCCAGCACCTCGTCGCGAGCCCGTTCCAGCTCGGGCCCCAGTTGCGCCAGGTCCTCGGGCGCCAGACCCGTCTCGGGGATCATCACGCCGGAAGTATCGTACTCCAGCGGCGTGATCGCTTGGCTCGTCATAATGGATCCTGAATCGCCGCGGCGAGCACCCTCTTCAGCCTGAGGATACAGGTACCCGAGAGCGCTGCCAAGGGGAGAGCCGCATCGCACGGCATGCCCTCTGCTGCATGCACGCTTCCTCTTGTCTTCTCCGCAGGCTGGTTTATGTTACCACAGTGGTGATCGATCCCACTTCGATCGAACTTTCGGCGCGCGACGAGCAACCACGGGAACCCTACGGATGGACATGCACGAATTGACCCGCGAGCTGAAGGTGCCAAGCGACTCCAAGATCGTGCTCTTGGTTGCCGATGGCCTGGGAGACTTGCCGCTGGAGCCGGGCGGCAAGACGCCGCTGGAAACCGCCGCCACGCCGAATCTCGACGAGCTGGCCGTACGCGGCATCCTGGGCGGCAGCATTCCGGTCAAGCCGGGCATCACGCCGGGGAGCGGACCGGGACACCTGGGCCTGTTCGGTTACGATCCGCTGACCTATCGCATCGGCCGCGGGGCGCTTGAGGCCACCGGCATCGGCTTTCATCTCACCGATCGCGACGTCGCCGTGCGCGGCAACTTCTGCACGCTGGATGCCGCGGGCAAAATCAGCGACCGCCGCGCCGGACGCATTGCCACCGAAAAGAGCGCGCCCCTGGCCGAGCGGCTGCGCGAAGTGAAGATTCCCGGCATTGAAGTGTTCGTCGAACCGGTCAAAGAACATCGCTTCGTGGCCGTTTTCCGCGGCGACGGATTGGGGGGCCACGTCGAAGACACCGATCCCCAGGCCACGGGCGTACCGCCGCTGAAGCCCAAGGCAGCAAACGCCGAAAGCCAGCGCACCGCCGAAGTCGCCGCCGACTTCGTCTCGCAGGCCTGCAAGCTGCTGGCCGACGAGAAGCAGGCCAACGGCCTCACGCTGCGCGGCTTCGCTCGCAAGCCCGACCTGCCCAGCTACGAAGAAGTGTACGGGCTGAAGGCCGCCGCGATCGCAGTCTATCCGATGTACAAGGGGCTCGCCCGGCTGGTGGGGATGGACATCGTCGGCCAGGCCCAGACGCTCGGCGAGCAGATCGACGTGCTCCAACAGGAGTGGAACAACTTCGACTTCTTCTTCATCCACTTCAAATACACCGACAGCACCGGCGAGGACGGCAATTTCGACTCCAAGGTAAAGCGGATCGAAGAGCTCGACGCCGTGATACCGCGCGTGACGGGACTCGATCCCACGGTGTTGATCGTCACCGGCGATCACAGCACGCCGGCGCTTTTGAAGAGCCACAGTTGGCATCCCGTGCCGATGGTGCTGGTGTCGAAGGTGTGTCGGACGGACCGCTGCACGTCGTTCGGCGAGAACGAAGCGATTGCCGGCGGGCTGGGGCAGTTCGAGGCCAAGTACCTGATGCCGCTGGCGCTGGCGAATGCCGGCCGGCTGACGAAGTTCGGCGCGTGACGCCTATCCTTCGCGTCAGCGGACGAATCGGGCGTTGAGCCAGTCGGCGTGGTCCAACTCGTCGCCGCGGTCGGCGAAATCGACCAGCAGGCTGATCCGCCGAGCGTTTTCCACGTCGACCGAGATCTTCTGCGGGGCGTCTCCCCCGCGCAGCACCTCGGTGGCGGCCACCGGTTTCCACTTTCCGCCGCCGTCGTCGACGAACACGCGAAACACGACGCTGCCGCGCTTGCGCACTTCGTCGTCCAGGGCTACCTCGGCCTCGAAGCGGCGATCGCCCGGCGCGACGTCGTAGGTGATGCGCGACGGGCTGTGCATGCCGAGCCCCTTGAGATAGAGCCGCCCGGCGGCCCGTAGCTGGGCGCCCCGCACGCTGTGGTCGGTTTGGTATTCCCAGGGAAGCTGCAAGTACGGCAGATGGCGGTAGTTGACCGGTTCGAGATCCGAGAGATACGTGACCCGGCCGCCGAAAACCTGCAGCGCCACGATCGCGGACGTCGGCGCGGTGAGCGTCACGCCGCCGGCCAGTTCGATTCGGGTGCGCTCGACCTCGGCGTGCATGGCGAGCGCCGTCAGACGGCTGCCGTCGCGGAACCCGACCACGGTGTGCAAGCCGTCGGTGCGCGGACGATTCACCAGCGACGGGTCGAACAGCACGGCGACCAGCGCATCGCTTTTCACTTCCACCGGACCGGCGTCGGTCTCCAGCGCGGCTTTCCCGCGGGCCAGCTTGGCGATGGTGCCGGCCACCAGGTCGCCGTTGTCCAGCAGCAGCCGGTCGCTCTGGGCTTCGCGGTCGAGCACGCGCGCCAGCAGCTTGTCGCCGGCGGCCCGATCGTGTGGCGGCCGCAGAACGATGCCGGCGACCAAATCCAACGGCAACTCGATCTTGCCGAAAATGGCCGACTCGGCGTGGACGGTCTCTGCCACGATTTGCACGCCGTCGGCCGCCAGCAAACCGCGGCCGGGAAACACAATCACAGGTCCCTGCGCCGGCTCGACAAACGTGCCCCAGGTGACCAGGTCGGCAAGCGGCAGCTCGCGCTTCGCGTCGTCGACGACGAACCGCAGGGCCGTGGCGGAGTCGGCTGCGGCGAGTCGGCCGCGAAACGATTCCCCCTCGACGGGCACCGCCAGCGGAGCCTCGTCGGGTTGCGCGACGGCGGCCACGAGCATCCACAGCAACGACGCGAGGCGCACAGGAACGTTCATTTAGCGCTGGAAGATCGGGAGGTAGTTGTTCGGCATCTGCAAGATGATGCAGGCCATTGCCGTGCCGTACTCGGTGCAGATCGAATCGGTCCACGAGCCGTCGTCGGTCTGCCGAGACACGAGCGTATCGCGCACGGCCGGGTACCATTCGCGCCAGTGCTTGCCGCCGGCGTGCCACATCGCCTGCACGGCGTAGTAGTGACCGTAGAAGTAGTGGCTCTCGCGATGCACGTTGCCGGCCTCGGGCAGATAGGCCATCAGGTATTCGAGGCCCTTGTCGATCTCGGGACCGGAGTAGATGCCGGCACTATACAGTGCCACGATGCCGGCGGCCGAGCGGGGAAACGCGCTTTGCCCTCCCTGGATCATGTACATGAAGCCGCCGTCGGGATTCTGGCTGCGCTTGACGTACTCGGTGCAGCGATCGACCGTTTCGCGGGGCACGAACAGCCCGGCGTTGCGCGCCGCCCGCAAGGCCATGATCTGGCAGATGGTCACCGAAATGTCGGCGTCGCGGCGCACCGGCTGATAGCGCCAACCGCCGTCGCGGTTTTGGGTGTTGACGATCAAGTTCACCGCCTTGGTCAGCTTCTCGCGAATGTCGGCACGCATGGTCATGCCGTAGCACTCGGCCAGAAACAAGGTGGCAAAGCCGTGGCCGTACATCGGGCCATGGCTGCTGGCGTTGGGGATGTTGATGAAGCCGCTTTCCTGCGTATTGGCCAGGATGTATTCGACCGCACGGCTGACCTGCAACCCATACGGTCCGCGGCCCGGCGTGCTGCCGCCGGACATGAAGGCCATGCCCGCCAGCGCGCAGATTGCCACGTTGCGGCTGTAACCGCCGGAACGAAACGAGCCGTCCTTGTCCTGGCGCTCGGCCAGCAACTTCAAGCCGCGTTCGGCCGCCTCGGCCGCCTCGGGCGTGATCAGATCGACCGCCGTCTTCTCCGGATCGCCTTGCTGGGCCCACACACCCCTAGGCAGCGCCCCCAGGCAGACGGCACCCGCGGCCGACCGCAGAAAGCGGCGCCGATCGCACAGAATGATGGGCATTCGGGCTGTCCGTCGCATGCAGACTTTCCTCCGGCTAAGGGGAGCGCTCCTCGGCCAGCCGCCGGTAATAGCGTTCGATCAGCAGCTCGTACTGCGGCAGGAAGCGTTCCGGCGAGAGCTGCCGCATCCGTTCGCGGTCGCGCTCGGGCAAGTGACCCCAGGCGTCCTTCATCAGCCCGCGAAACACGCGCGGGTCGGGCCGGGCCTGTTCGGCCTGACCCAGGCGATTGCTGCTGTCCGAGGCCGGCTTGTTCGACTGACCGGCCGAGGGCTTCGAACTCGAACCCGGCTTGGGCTGTTTGACCTGCTCGCGCCGCGACGCCTGCTTCCGATTGTCTTGGTTCGACGACGACTGCTGCGACCGCTGACGCTCGGCCTGCTCGATCAGCTTGGTCAAGTCCTCCACGATGCGCTGCTGAATCGCCTCGGCGTGCGCGTGCTTGCCCCGCTCGGGAATGAGCTGCTCGGCCATTCGCATTTCCTGGCTGATGTATCCCAGCGGATCGTCGTCGGCGTTTGCTTGCCCCAGGTCTTCGCCGTCGACTTTTGGAGCCGACTCCTCGTTCGGGATGTCGTCGCCCGGCAGATCGTCCAGCCCGCCCACGCCCTCGAGCAGCTCGTTGTCGAGATCCTCGAGCAACGCATCATCGACGCTTGGCTGGGGACCGCTCGCCGGCTGCTGCGCGGTAGCCAGCGATGCCGCCATCGCTGCGACGAGGATCGCCGTGCACATCGCAGCGGGCCAGGTAACCACCGGCAAACGGTTCGTGGCGATGCATCGCATCAGTTGGGTTCCTCGCGTGCTGGTGTCAGTGCGGGCTCGGGCGCCGGAACTTCAGGCGGGCTCTCGCCGCCCGCAGCGCCCTCGCCGAGCGGAATGTCGTCGAGCTCGAGGCTCTCCAGCAGCGCGTCGTCCAGCGATGTCTCGTCCTCGCGCACGTCAGGCAGTTTTTCCGGAGTGTCTTCCGGGTTCTCGACCGCCGGCTCGGAAAGCTTGAGCACCAGCTCGGCCAACTTGCCTTGCTCCTGGGCGATCTCGGAAATCGTCCGGCCGGCGCCGCGCGGGTCGTCTTCTCGGGCAGCCACCGCATCGCGATAGCGACCGTTGAGGTCCTGCTGCATCAGTTTCAGCAGCTTCAATTGTGCGAGCACCAGATTGCCGTCCGGCCCGCCACCGCCGCCGCCACCGCCCGATCCGCCTCCGCCTTGCTTCTGGCCTGCGCCGGGGCGTTGGTCTTTCTTGAAGGCGGTCATCAGTTGCGCAAGCCGTTGCCGGGCGGCCTCTTGAGCGCCCTGAGCTTTGGCACCTGTTTGGCGATCGTCGAGCAACTCGGCGGCCTCGGACATCCGCGTGGCCGCCCCATCCAGTGCCAGGTGAATCACCTCGCTGAGCATCAGTTTGTCGGCCAACTGCGTCGTTTCGCTCTCGAGACCCTGCTGCCCGCGGGCCACGTCGCCCAGGGTGCCGAGCTGCGCCCGCGAAAGCCGCCCGGCCTCGACGCGCAGGTTCTCGAGCCGCTGCGTCTCCTGGATCAGCTTCTGCTGCCGCTCGTGCAAGCTCTTCAGCGAGTCTTCGAGCCGGGCGAGTTGTTCGCGGGCCAAGTCCTGCTCGGCCTGGCGGCGGCGCTCGGCCAGTTGCTGCTGGGCTTCTTCGAGATCTTTCTCGGCCGCACCGGCCTGCTGCTGAGCACTACCGGCGTCCCCCTGCTCTCCGCTTTGTCCGGCACCGGCCATCTTGCCCGCCGCCGACGACATACTGCCCGAGGCCTGCTCGGCTTGCAGACGCTGCAAGCGCCGGGCGAGCCGGGCAGCCTGGTCTTCGAGCTGCTTTTGTTGGCGCGTGAGGCGTTCGAGCTGCCGCTTGCGCTCCGCTTCGTCGGCGATCTGCTCGGCGTCGCGCATCTTCTTGCGCAGCCCGGCCTGTTGCTTGCGGATGCCGGACAGTTCGTCCTCCGCCTCGCGGAGCTTTTCGACCAACCGGGCCAGCTCCTGCTCGCGGCGGTTGGAGAGGATCGACATCATCTCTTCGAGGTCTTTTGCCACGCGGGCCTGCTGCTGGGTCGCCTGGCCCAGTTGATTGCGCTCTACCTGGCCGCTGGCTTCGCGCATTTGTCCGCTGATGGCGCGCTGCCGGGCCTGGTGCAAGCCGTCGGCGAGGGTCGACGCGGCCAGGGGGTCGGTCTCGGCCAGCGAGTTGCTCATCTGCGACATCTGCTGTTCGATCTTCTCCAGCCGCCGGCTGAGGTCGATCTGCTCGCTGCCCAGCTTCTTCAGGTCGGCTTGCTGCTGCTCGTCGAGTTGCTTGAGCTCGCGCCCCAGCGTCTCGGCGGCCAGCTCCTTCGTGCGGCGGGCGATCTCCTGCTGGTCGCGCTCGAGTTGGCCGATGTCGCGGGCAAAGCGGCGATAGTTGTCCCAGCGCGATAGGTCGCCCAGCAGTTGCTCGAGCGACGAGACGACGTGATCCTGGTTGGCCCCGACGCTGGCCATGGCGCTTTTCAGCTCTTCGCCCGCCTGCGCCCCGGCCGACTCGCTGGCGGCGTCGGCCAGCTTGGTTTGCGCGGCCTTGATGAAGCGCGTCAGGTCCGACTCAATCGTGCCCAGGTTCTGGCTCTGGAGTCGCTCGATCTCGTCGAGAATGGCGGTCATCTTTCGCTCGACGTCGGGACTGTCGACGCGATTGCTGCGCAGCTCGGCCAGGTAGTCGGCGATTTGTGCCGGGATGCCTTCGGTCTCGCTGGTCAGCGTACGCGTGACTTGCCGCTGGTTGAGTTCGGCCCCTTGGGCATGGTCGACGTCGTTCTTCGCCACCCGGCCCACCTCGTCGAGTTGAATCTCGAGCGCCTTGGTTTGTCCGCGGGCATCTTGTTGCATCTTGAGCACGCGGCCCAACTCGGCGAACACCAGCGACTGCCGCTGCGCCAGGCGCTCTTCGAGTTCTGCGGGCGTGATGATCGTGATCTGGCGGGGCGTGCTCTTGCCGGTCTGCGGTAGATAGTCGCCTGCCGTGGCCCAAAAAGTGAGTTGTGCCGAAGGCTCGAGCCTCAGCTCGGCCAGTTGCCAGCGATACTCCTCCACGCGGCTCTCGCCCAACTTGCCGCTCACCAGCAGCCCGGGCGCATCGTAACGCGGCGGCGGCTTGTCGCGCTGGAACAGCTCCACGGCAAAATCCTCGACATCGGTGCGGTCCGATCGCTTGTAGTGCAGCGCGACGTCGCGAATGGCCAGATCGTCTTTCACCGCGATCCGCACGGCCACTTCGCCGCCGGGCGTGACGTAGATGTTCGTGCTGGGTTCTTCGACCGTGACGGTCGGCTCGCCGTCGGCGATGGCGCGAATCTCCCAACGCTCGTCGGCACCGCCGCTGAGTCCCTCCTCGTCGGCCAGCTCGACCCAGTATTGCCCCGACTTGTCGATCACGAACGGCTCGCCGGCGTCGGTGCCCAGCGAGACGGTATAGCCGTCTTCGCCGATGACCAGGTCGATCGGTTCTGCGTCGGTCTGGAGCAAGCGGGCGGCTTTGAGCTTCTTATTCGTCGTGGCCGAAAGCGCGACCTTCGTTCCCCGCAACGCGCGGATGCTGTTCTGGCTCTCCTCGACCGGCAGACCCGAATACTCCGGCGGGTGCAGCTCGAGCGACAAAGCTTCCAACCGCGGGGCTTCGAGCACGTTGAGCCGAATCCACTTCATCGAGTTGTCGTCGCCGCCTTCGGCCCGGTACCAGAAGGGACGATTCACGCTCTCCTTGCGGGCCACCAGAGCGCCGTTGAGCCACTTCATCGACTCGGATTCTTCTTCGTAGCCCTCGGGCGTCTTGTATCGGTAGTGAATGCGCACGTCGTCGGGCAGGCGATGCTCGGCGTCGCGAATCAACTCGGCCTCGAAGTCCTGGCCGGCGGCCACTTGCGTCGGCGGCGCGAGAAACTCGACGCGGTAGTATCGCGGCCAGGCGTCGTCTCCCAGGGGGCGTGCCAGCCGCGCCAGCGCAATGCGGGCATTTCCCGGAGCCGCGGCCACGAACAGCCCCGCCACGAGCAACACGACGCAGGCCACGGCGACGGCCTGCTGCGTGGGGCGCGGCTCGATCGCATCGGTGACGTCCAACTGCGCGAGCTCCGATTCGGTTTGAATCACCACGGCGCGGCGCAGCGCCGCCGAGCCGGCCTGAGGATCGACCTCGGGCTGCTTAAGAAACTGAATCGTGCTGGCCAGGCGATCGCCCAGCGAGGGGAATCGCCGTTCGATACGCTGCGCGACTTGCACGTCGCTCAGCCGGCTGCACCAGAACGCCTGGTACCAGAAGCGGTAGAGCGTCCAGACGGCCACCGCCACGACGGCCCCGGAGCACATCAGCCGTATGCCCCGGTCCTGAAAGCGGAACACGTAGTCCAGCAGCGCCAGTACCAGCGCGGTGAGCGCCACGGCGGAGAGGGTCCAGCCCGCGGCGTAGAGCGCCAACAGCAGGCGAGCCCGCTTGCGTACCTGGCCGATTTTCTGTTCCAGCGGATGAGCCATAGAGTCTCTCGTGGCCGGTCGGCGGAACCGCCGGCAATTATACCATTCCCTTGCGTTTCCGCAGAATCCATTCCGTGCAGATCAAGCCCATGAACGCCGCCAGCAGCCACCAGCGATTCCATAGCACCTCGGGCGGCAACGCTTCGATCGGCACCTGGCGTCCCGGCGGCAGGTCGCTCGGCAAGCGATCGACGTCGGCCACGCGATAGAAGCGGCCGCGCGTTTCGTCGGCCGCTTGCTTCAGCTCGACAGCATCCATCTGAATGCGCTCCAGTTCGCCAGGCGGCGCCACGACCAGAAAGTCGGCTCCGGCGGCCTGGCCTTCCAGCGAGGGGACGGCGACCCAGGCGTGGTAGCTGCCGTCCATCGAGTCGTGAAACGCGCCCTCGAAGATGCCGCGGTTCGTGGCATTGCGCAACAGCTTGACGCGCTGGTTGGGTTGCCCCTCGCGCTCGACGACGACCGTCACGCCGTCGTCGGCTACCGGCGCCTGGCGCTCGTCGATAAAGCGGACCCGCATCCGCACCGGATCGCCGCGCTCGTACTCGCGGCGATCGGTCGACAGCTCGACGGCGCTGTCCTGGCCCAGCAACTTCGAGCGGCTCAGATACCGCACGGCCTGAATCCAGTAGCGGGCGAAGAACACGTCGCCCACGCGGTACCGCCAGCGCCAGGTATCGTCGGTGCAATGAAACAGCACCTTGCCGGCGCCGACGTACTGCATCAGAAACACGCCCAGCGGGCGGCCGTCGGCCCCCAATCGCGTCGGATGCTCGGCCAGCACGCGGGCCCCCGGCTTCACCTGAGAGGCCTCGAGCAGCCAATAGAGCGGCGGCAGATTCTGCCAGATTTCCGCCGTCTGGGCGGCATTGTCGCCCAACTGCATCTGCGGGCTGACCGTGCCCAAATCGGTGAGCCGCGGCACGAAGCCGTCGGCCAGCACCTCGTCAGGCGCGGGGGCCGCCGCCGAGTTGAGGTCGAGCGGAAACAGCGGCTCGATCGGCGTCGCCGAATAGGCCAGCGGCATGTAGCGCGGACCAGCGATGAACGCCACGCCGCCCCCCTTCTGCTGCACGAAGTCGTTCAGGTTCGCCAGCACGCCCGTGCTGAGATAGGCCGGGTTGACGTCGCCAAAGATCACGACGTCGAAGGCGAACAGGTCCTCGCGCCGCACGGGAAACACGCGCAATGCCGTTTGATCCAACTCGGCGTATTCGAGGTCGGCGTCCTGCAACACCGTTTTCAATTCGATCGTGCTGTCGCGCTCGAGCATGTGCTTCAAGTAGCGAAACTCGAAGCTCGGATAGCCCTGCACCAGCAGCACCTTAATCTGCTCCTTGCGCACGCTGACGATGCGGGTCTCGGAGTTGTTGCCCCCCTGCACTTCGTCGGGCAGGTGCTCCACTTCGACGACGTATTCGTAGTCGCCGACCTCGGTGGGGCGATAGGGCAAGTGCAGCCTCTGCGGCTGGCCGTCTTCGTCGATGGTCACTTTCATCCGCGCCAGCACGACGTTCTGGCCCTGCTCGCGTAGCACGACTTCCACCGTCTTGCCTTCGAGTCCGCGGCCGGTGAGCTTGTATTCGAAGTTCACGACGTCGTCGACGAACACCACTTCGTCGACCAGCAGATCGGTCAACTCGAGGTCGCGCACGGGGTCTTCGCTGCCCAGCCCGACCGTGAACAACGGCACGCCCTTTTGCCGCGCGTAGCGCGAGGCGTCGGCCAGGCTCTCGCCCTCGGTGTTTACGCCGTCGGAGAGCAGCACGATCGCCGCCGGGGGCGACCCGCGCAGATCGCGCAGCACGTGCCGGACGCCGGCCCCCAACCGCGTGCTTTCGCCCTGGGGTGCCAGTTCGCGCACGGCCTCACGCAGTTCCGAGAGCGACCCCTCCTCGGCCCGCGCGGCGCTGGAAACGAAGTACAGCTTTAGCCGATAGTCGCTTTCGACGCGAGCCAAGAGGTCGGTGCCCTTTTGCAACAGCACGGTCTTGGCCAGGTTGAGCCGCTGGGGCGCATCTAACTCGGCCGACTTGATCCGCCGCTGGACGAGCGCTTGCAGCCGCTCGGAGTCGTAGCGGTCTTCGACGCCCATGCTGCCCGAGTCGTCCAGCAGGATGGCCACGGTGGGCAGGCCCGTGCGGCGGAGCGACAGCGTGAACTCGGCGATCATGAATAGCACGATGGCCACGAGCGTCAGGCGGATCGAGCCCAGCAGCGCGCGCATGGCCCGCGAGGCCGAGCCGCCTTCGCTGGAATAGAAGAACGCGACCCAGGCCACGGCGAAGATCACCAGCAGCAGCGTGGCCCAGGGGGCCCAGCTCCAAGTGTTCTCCAGCGTCCAGATGGTGCCCTCGCCCGAGCCGGCGGCTTCGACGCCGAGCCATCGTTCGAGCCATTCTGGCAGGATTCCGCTCATTGCACGCCGCGTCCGAATCGCCAGGCCAACAGGGTTTCGAAAAACAACAACCCGAGCACGCCGTACAGCAGACCTTTGTGCAGCCCGCTGCGCTGCCCGATGCTCGGCGTATCCGCCTCGTCGAGGCTCGCTTGCCGGTGGGTGGAAAAGGCCCGGGGCAGCTCGTCGGGGCCGATCGCCGCCAGGTCGCTTTCGCGCGTGTCAACGTTGACGGCGAACGCTTCGCTGCGGTCGATCGGCGCTCCAATGTCCACCTGGTAGACGCCGCTTTGGAGCGTGTCGGAGTACGACCAGCGGCTACCGCCCGCATCGAGCGCCAGCCGCACGGCCGAGCGATCGCCGGAGGGTTCAATGACGTCGACCGTCGACCGCGTGGTCACCGCTTCCAGCGATTCGCCCAGCAACTGCCCGACCTCGACGTTGTGCTGCGACATCTGCCCCTCGACCGCCAGGGCCAACAGCTCCTGCACCAGCGGCACGAAGCTGGGCCAGGCGGGCATCGTGGTCCAGGGATTCTTCGACGCCGGGTCGACCGACGACAGCGAACATTCCGTGGCCACGAGGATCGAACGCCCCCGACCGATTGCTTCCTCGACGATGGCCGCGTCGCCGCCGTCGAACGCCAGCGCCACCCGGGCCTTGGCGTCGGGGTCGATCTCCAGGCGATAGTAGGTGTAGACCGGCGTCGTCAACAGCCCCGATTGCTCGCGCCCCTCAAAGACGTCGAGCAAGGGATGGCGATACGAAAGCGGATCGAAGCGGTATTGATACTGAGCTTCGTGGACGATTTCGCCCAGCCGCGCGGGCAGCACGCGGATGCCCTGCTCGCCGGTCAACTCGCGGTTGTAGCGGTCGGGCATCACCTGGTCGCCGAGAAAGAACACCAGCCCGCCGCCGCGATTGAGAACGCTTTCCAGAAGCCGGGCTTCGCTGGACGTGAACTGCGCGACATTGCACAGGAAGATGCAATCGTATTGGCCCAGATCGCGCTCCAGCAGCGCGCTTTCGGCGATCACTTCCGGCTCGACGGTGGCTTCGACCAGGGGATTGGCCGCGTCGGGGTTGAGCGCCAGCGCCAGGTAGTCGGTGGCTCCGGTCATGGGGCCCGAGCCCGGCTTGCCGTTGACGCACAGCACGCGCAGATGTTCCTTCACGGGCGCCGAGAGCCAGCGATGGTTGTCGACTTCGAGCAGATCGCCTCCCAGCCGCAGCTCGACGACGTGATCGCCGGGCGTGTCGAACCGGTGCGAGAAGTGCACGGGAGTATCTTCGCCGGGAGCCACGTCGACGTAGCTCTCCTTCACCCGGCGTCCGTCGACGTGCAGCTCGACCAGTTGGTGGTTCTGCGGCTGCCGGCCGAAGTTGCGGATTTGCGCCGAGAGTGGCACCTCGCGGGCCGTGGTGACGTAGGGCTCCGACGACGAGAGTGACGTGACGGCCAGGTTCTCGCTTTCCGATTTGCCCATGTCGAGCACGGCCAGCGACGCAATGTTCGACAGGTGGTCGATCCGCGCCTCGTACTCGGCTTCCTCGGCCTGGCCGAGTTGCGGGGCCCAGGTGTTGCGGCCCAGGTCGGTGAGAAAGTACACCTCGCTGCGGTCGAGACCGGCCGCGTCGGCGTTCTCGCAGATGCGCTCGACCAGGGCCAGCGTGGCCGGCAGGTCGGCCCCGCCGTGCGGCATCTCGAGATTCTCGATCTCGTCCAGGAACCCGGCTGGCTCGACGGCCGGAGTGCCGACCACGACCGTGGGCGGTGCGGCCATCAGCACCAGCGTGAAGGCGTCGCCCTGCGAACTATCGTCGACGATCTGCTCGGCCCATTGCTTGGCGCGATCGAAGCGCGTCTTGTCGGTCGGCTTGTACCCCATCGAATACGAGCCGTCGATGACGATCACTTTCAGCGTGCGTCCCCCGGCCACGAACGGCAGGCCCAACTGCTCGAAGTAGGGTTGGGCCACGGCCAGCACCAACAGCACGACGAGCGCGGTGCGCACGGCCAGCAGCAGCAACTGCTCGATCCGCAGGCGGCGGGAGTTTTTCCGCAACGCGGCCAGCAAGTACTCCATGGCCGCGAACCGCACCTCGCGGTACCGGCGCTTGTTCCACAGATGGATCAGGATCGGCGCAGCCGCGGCCGCCAGCCAACCCAGCATCAGCAGGTTGGCGAAGCCGAAAGCCAAGAGTGGCGCGTGTGCGAACATGCAACCTTTAACCGACGTGATTCATCCGCGAGGCGAGATAACTCGAAAGCGCGATTTCCAGCGAGTGGTCCGTGCGCAACAACACGTAGTCGATCCGCTGCGAGCGGCAGCCCTTGCGCACCGCCTGCTGAAAGCGGCCGAACTCGTCCAGGTACGCCTTGCGCAGCGAGCGGGGATCGGTCAGCACGTCGGGCATCTCCTCCATGCCGCGGAACAGCGTCGTCTGCCGGAACGGAAAATCCAACTCGGCCGGGTCGAGTACGTGAAACACCACCACGTCGTACCGCCGGTGGCGGAAGTGCTTCAAGCCGGCCATCATCGACGGCACGTCGTCGAACAGGTCCGACAGCACGATCACCAGCCCCTTGCGGCGCAGCCGTTCGGCCAGATCGTGAAAGATCGGTCCCGTGCGGGTTTTGCGCACCGGCTCGCTGCGCTGCATCACGTGCAGCAGTTGCTTCAAATGCGAAGGGTTGCTGCTGGGGCGAATCAGCGAGCGGATCTCGGTGTCGAACGCGGCCAGTCCCACGCTGTCTTGCTGCTGCAGGATCAAGTACGAAAGCGCCGCGGCCACGCACTGCGCATACTCCAGCTTCGACAGCCCGGCCGGATCGCTCTGGTAGCGCATGCTCTCGCTGGTGTCGAGCAGCAGGTAGGTGACGAGGTTCGTCTCCTCCTCGTACTGCTTGAGATAGAACTTGTCGCTCTTGCCGAACACCTTCCAGTCGACATAGCGCAGGTCGTCGCCGGGGCTGTACTCGCGGTGCTCGGCAAACTCGATCGAGAACCCGTGGTACGGACTGCGATGCACGCCGGAGACATAGCCTTCGACGATCGAGCGAGCCCGCAGTTCCAAGCCTTGCAGCTTAGCCAGCGTCTGCGGATCTAAATACTTCTGGTTGGCGTCCATGGCTGGCCGTTTCGGTCTCGTCGGCGGGGATAGTTTCGATCAGCAGCCGAATGATGTCGTCGGCCTTGACGCCTTCGGCTTCGGCGTTGAAGTTCGTCATGATGCGATGCCGCAGCACGGGGAAGGCCACCGCGCGGATGTCCTCGGTGCTCACGTAGTACCGGCCGTGCAGCACCGCCCGGGCCTTGGCCCCCAGCACGAGATACTGGCTGGCCCGCGGCCCGGCGCCCCAACTGACGTATTCCTGCACGAAGTCGGGCACGTCGCCCTTTTCTTTGCGCGTCGACCGGGTGAACTTGAGCGCATAGCGGGTGACCGAGTCGGCCACCGGCACGCGCCGCACGATTTGCCCCAGCTCGACGATCTGTTCGGCCGTGAGCGTGTGCGTGATCTCGAATTGGACGTCGGCCGTGGTCTGGCGAACGATCTGCAACTCCTCTTCCTCGTCGGGATAGTCGACGAACACGTTGAACATGAAACGGTCCAACTGCGCCTCGGGCAGCGGATAGGTGCCTTCCTGCTCGATCGGGTTTTGCGTGGCCAGCACGAAGAACGGCTCGGCCAGCCGATGCTGCTGCCCGCCGACGGTGACCTGGTGCTCCTGCATCGCCTCGAGCAGCGCGGCCTGCGTCTTGGGTGGCGTGCGGTTGATCTCGTCGGCCAGGATCACGTTGCCGAAGATCGGGCCGGGCAGAAAGCGAAACTCGCGCACGCCGCTGGCCTTGTCTTCCTGAATCACCTCGGTGCCCGTGATGTCGGCCGGCATCAAGTCGGGAGTGAACTGAATGCGGCTGAACTTCAGCGACAAGGCATCGGCCAGCGTGCGAATCATCAGCGTCTTGGCCAGCCCCGGCACGCCCACCAACAGGCAGTGCCCGCGGGCGAACATGGCGATCAAGAGCTCTTCGATCACCTGGTGCTGGCCGACGATGGCCTTGCCCAGTTCGGTCGTAATCTGCCGGTAGGCTTCGTTGAGCTGCTGTACCCGTTGAACGTCGTCGTCTGCGAGCATGAGTCATTCCGATGCTGAAAGTGGTTTCGGCCTCCGGACTCTCGCGTCGAGTGTCCGGCGGTCCGAGAGACTCCCTATTCGGCCACGCGGTCTCCCCGAGACAATGTCCGCCGCGTGCGCGTCTGCACCGCCTGACGGGCCTCGCCGCCGGCTTCGCCCTCGGGCAGCCGAGCCCGTTGGACGAAGCCATAAAGCTTGTCGGGTGCGGCGATGACGAGCATGCCCCCGCCGGCCACGAGATTGCCGCCGGCCGCCTGTCGCGGCGTGAGCTGTACGGGGCTTTGCACGCCACTGGCAAGATCGCGCGGATCCTGTGGAAACAGGTACAGCGCCTCGTTCGTGGGCCACACGACCTGGTCGCCCATCAGGATCCCGCGGCCGTGCCCCAGGGGCGTGGTATCCGGCCACCGCTTGAGCACCTTGCCGCCGGCTGCGTCGATCCACCACAAGGCGTCGCCGCTGGCCAGTAGATTGCCCTGCCCCACGCCCAGCAGGTGCACGACGTCCTCGGGCAGCCGGGTTTCCCACAGCAGTTCACCGGTGGCCGCGTCGAGGGCAAAGATTCCTTCGCAGTCCGACGGCGCCACGTGCAATCGTCCGTGGTCGTAGACACAAGGATTCAGGTCGCGATAGAAGTGCGCGGTGCGCTTGTCGCGGCCGTCGGGGCTGGCCTTGCGGGCCCGCTCGTAGAGCGTGGCCCACAGCAGGTGGCCGTCGCGCGCCGAAAGCGCCGCCACGGCGCCGAGATTCGAATTGTAGTAGAGCGTGCCCTGGTTGAAGGTGAGCAGGTTGTGCGTGATCTCGGGCAACTGCCCGGCCCCGGGCGTCTCGGCCGAGCAGACCATGGTGCGCCACCGCCTGCGTCCGGTTTCGACGTCGAAGCAGGCCACGTAAGCCTGCGGGCGGACGTCGCTTTTGCGCATGGCGATGTACAGGTCCTGGCCGTCGACCACCGGTGGGCCCTCGAACGACCAGTTGTCGTCGTCGGGCAGCAGGCGGCCATCGGGCTTCCACACCAGCCGGCCCTCGGCTGTCAGATCGAGACACACCAGGTAACCGCCCGAGCGACTCTCGTACGATTCCAGCGGATGGCTCGTGACCTGCGAGCCCATGCGGGCAAACAGCTTGCCGCCGTGCACGGTCATGGTGAACCGCGGCACGCCCAGCCCCCGCGTGCTGCGTCCGGCGCGGCGGCGGTCGTCCTCGTCGACGTAGATTTCGCCCGCAGGCCGAGAGGCGTCGCCCGGCCAGGCCGGGGCGCCCGTGCGCACGTTGAAGGCGAAGATCTGCCGCTCGTTGTTCACCAGCAACAGATCGCCCACGACCACCGGGTGATAGCTCATCAGCCGCTGGGCATCCTCGCCCACGCGCCGCAGGCTGAAGGCCCGCGAGTTGGCCGAGTTGGCCGAGTGCGCTTCGCCCAGGGCGATGGGTTCCCAGGCCGGCGGTCCCAGATCGAGACGATGCGGCGCGATCGCGCCTCGCGTATAGCTGCCGGCGAACGTGGGCCAGTCGGTGCTCGGTTCGATCGGCGGCCAGCTTTCGGCCGCGGCGATCATCGCGGCGAGCGTCTCGGCATAGTCGACCGTCTGCCCCGCCAGGCGACCGCTAGCCTGCGGATGCAGCTCGACGAATGCCGCCAACTCGCGCTGCGCCCGCGTGAGCGAGCCTTCCATGATCGACACCAGGATCAGCCGCGCGCGGATGTCGGCCAGCGGCAGGTCGGTGCCGGGGTACATCAGCCGCGGAAACTCGAACCCGCGGCTCTTCCAGAAGTCGACCAGGTGCCGTCGGGCCTCGTCGGACAACAGGCCCTTGCCGCGCATCTGGTAGTAGGGGTTGTCGGCGGTTTCTTCGAGGGTGTACCAGGCGTCGAGCAATTCGGCCGTTTCCTCCGGCAGATCAACCTGGTTGCGGGCAGCGCTATAGAACTCCTGCGAGATTCGCCCCGGCGGCACTTCGATGAGTTGTTCCCAGTAGTGCCGGGCGGCATGGTAGTTGGCGCGTTCCAGCTCGATTTCGCCCAGCGCCCAAAGGGCGTTGTCGCCGGCCGAGCTGGCGTAGACCTTGTCGACCACGTCGGCCAGCAGGCCCGCATCGCGCTGTGCGAGCCCCTGGTCGTACCAGTTCCCCGCCAGGGCATCGACCCGCTGGCGATAGAGGGCCAATGCTTCTTCGGGCAGCGAAGTGATCTGCAGGTGGCAGTAATCGGCCAGGTTGATGTAGCGGCGCGGGGTGACCGAAACCATCTTCGTGCCGTCGCTTTGGATCATCCGCCGCAACGATTCGACGGCCTCGTCCCACTGCCGGTCGGCCACGTAGGCCCGCACGCGCTCGAGTTGGGCCAGCACGGAGCTGTCGGCCTCGTCGAGGGTCACCGAGGGGGAGAGTTCGAAGGGTCCCGGCGAGAATTGAGCCGAGGCGCTCCCCAGGGGCACGCCCAGCGCGAGAATCCATGCTGCCGCGCTGGCTCGGCAGAACCGGTTCATGCAATTTGCCCTTCGCGCGCGTCCGGCACGGCCGCCGTTACCGGCTGCCTGCGCCCCCGCCAAGCGTGGACGCTGGGGGCAAAAACGCCGATGATGTCGTGGCCGCCGTGTTTCCACTCGTCCAGGCGAATTATAGTCGCCAGGTGCGGATAGCGAAAAGAACGAAATCCGGCCCACCAGGGCGCGGACTCCCAGCCGGGCGGGCC
Source organism: Planctomycetota bacterium (assembly GCA_003389325.1). Classification (GTDB taxonomy): domain Bacteria; phylum Planctomycetota; class Planctomycetia; order Pirellulales; family PALSA-1355; genus LB-PLM-3. The sequence goes on along the minus strand of QQVE01000054.1, from coordinate 24,396 downwards.
GTCCGCCCCGAAAACACGGCCTCGTGCGCCAAGCTGAATCCCGCCTGTGCGGCCGGAAATTCTAGCGGGCGTAGCCTGCGACAATCCAGCCAATGCCAAAAGCCGAGACCGAAGCCACGAGCATCGTCAGCATCTGCCCCAGGCTGATCGCCCCGGCCAGTTGCAGGAACATGCTCACAGGCGGCAGCGTCAGCCCCACGAACTGCATCGCCTTGGCAAAACCACGCATCGGCCGACCAACGGAGAAGGTCTGTATCACTGCGACAAGACGGCCATTGTAAGCGACGGTACACTGAGTTTCATAGCAACCGGCCGGAGTGTCCTCGGCCTCCAACGCCCCGGCGTCGAACCAACTGCTCTCTCCACCACCTTGCAACACCCACCACGCCCCTCTTACTGGACGATCGCCGGCCGGGCCTGGCGGTTGCGCTGTCCGCGGTGCGGGCAGTCGAAGCTGTTTCGCAACTGGATCCAGATGCACCCCGACTGCGAGGCCTGCGGCTTGCACTACGAGCGCGAGCCGGGTTTCTTCCTGGGGTCGATCTACGTCAACTACGGGCTAACCGCCCTGCTGGTGACGATCTTCTACTTCGTGCTGTTCTTCACCGGCTGGACCTCGCCGCAGACGGCGCTGTGGATCGTGGCCGCCTTCGCCGTGCTCTTTCCGCTGTGGTTCTTTCGCTACGCGCGCAGCCTGTGGCTGGGGTTCGACCAATACTGGGATCCCACGCCGATCGAGACGGCAAAGCGCCAGCCTGCGGGACAAGAAAGCGAGGCAAAGGGCGGCGGCAACTAGCCGTCGTGCTCAGCCGATTCGTCGCGCGAGGCGGCTTCTTCGGCCTGGCGGCGCTGCTCGCGCTTGACGGCGCGATAGGCCAGCCCGGCAAAGGCGCCGACCAAGGCGAAGGGCATCGACATCATCAGCAGGATGCTGTAGTAGAGCCCGCTGGCCAGGTCACCCTGCGAGCCGTCGGCGTCGAGCGCCTGCTGACAACTCGGGCAAGCTACGGCCACCGAGGCGGCGCCCAGCAACAGCGTGATGGCCAACGAAACGGCCAGGGCTCGCGTGATCCAGGTCGGTAGATACATCAATCGTTCTCCGCGAACATCGCCATTGCCGCCGGACGGCTCACTGCCGCCTGCGGCTTCTCTATTGTAGGGTCTTCGGCCGGCGGGGGGTAGAGGTGGTACAGCATCACGTAAATCACCACGCCTGTGATGGATACGTACAGCCATATGGGGAGCGTCCAGCGGGCCAGTTTGCGGTGCGGTCCGCGGCGGTCCCTCAGGCCCAGGTAGATCGTGATCCCGGCCAGAAACGGGACCGTGGCCGCCAGCACGACGTGCGTCAGCAATATCGCCAGATAGACGGTCCGCACGCCGCTGGGCCCGACGAACTTCACACTGCCCACCTGGTAGTGATAGACCAGGTAGCAGATCAGAAACACCACCGACACGCCAAACGCGGCCAGCATCGTGTTCTTGTGAGCCTGCTCGCGGCGATTCTTGATCAGCAGCCAGCCGACCACCAGCAGCACGGCCGCCAGACCGTTGAGCGTGGCATTGACGGCCGGTAGTTGTTCGACGCCGAAATCCAAGACACCCTCGCCTGCTGCGTCACTCCGGCTCGTCCACCGCAGCCGGCTCCGTCTTGTCGCTCGCCGCGGGTTGCTCGGCGGGCGCGGCCGGTTCGTCCGACGATTCCTCGGCCGGCTCTACGCTCTCGTCGCTGTCGACCGGCTCGTCGGAGTCCGCTGGTGGGTCTGCTTCTGGCTCCGCTTCCGATTCGGCCGACGGCTCGTTGCCGTCTTCGGTCTTCTTTTCCCGCGCCGGCTCCGCCTCGGCAACCGTAAGCAGCCGGTCGAGCATTTGCACCTGGTCTGGCTCGGTCAGGCGGAAGCGTCCGCGCACGCGGCCCTCGCGATCGACCACGCAGGCCCTATCGGTATGATCGCCCCGCACGACCGCGATCTGAAACGAATCCTGACCAATGCTCTGGATCGTCTCCATGTCGCCGGTCAAAAACGTCCACCGCTTGGGATCGGCCTTGAAGTGCTTGGCGTAACGGGCCAGGGCCTCGGGCGTGTCGTTCTCCGGATCGCAGGTGATGCTCACGAAGCGAACGTCGCTCTCGGGGTGCGTTGCCTGCCAGCCGGCCAGCGCCTGGTTCATTCGCCAGCAGACGGCCGGGCAATTCGTGAAGAAGAAGCTCGCGACCCACACTTCGCCCTCCAGGCTGCGAGAGTCGAACGGCTCGCCGTTCTCGTCGATCAACTCGAACGGCGCCACTTCGCCGGCCGGCAATGCCGCGTTCGACGCAGCCGCGGGACTGGGCGCGACTTCGGCGGGCTTGGGCGCTTCGGCCCGCGGCGGCTCGGCTGGCGGCTCCGGGGCGGTCTTGCGCACCAAGAGCAGCGAGGCATAGCCCACGCTCAAGGCGGCGATCAACAACACCCAGAATCGTACGGCACCGCTATGCATTGCCTGTTTCCCCTGACGAGCCGTGGCGGTCGAGCCGGAACCGAGTGGGCACGACGCGCTCTATTATCTTTACGTCGCGGGGCCGGCCGTGGGTCGCCTGCCGCCTAGTGCTCGGCCTCGGTTTCCGCGCCGCCCTCGCCCGCTTCGGCGTGCTTGACGACGGGTTCTTCGGTTTCCGCGGGCGGTTCGGCCATGTACAGCCGTCGCTCCTCCGAGAGCCAGCGGCCCCGCATGCCGATATCGGGCACCAGCGCCAGCAGCAAGAACAGCGACATGAACGCGGCGGGAATCGTCAGCACGTACTTCCAGTTGGCCTCGTACTTCACGTGCATGAAGAACAGGATCACCAGCATGGCCTTGGTGCAGGACACCGCCATCATGAAGGCGCGGCCGATGTTCGGCTGATCGGGAAACGGCCAGTACGACGAGTACGTGAAGAACGACATCGACGTCAGCACGCACAGCGCCAAGAACACGTAAACGTACTTGGCAAGGCCGACGTCGTGGCCGTCATCGTGGGCGTGGGCGTGTTCGGACATCTAGGGTTCACTCCGCGGCTTGCAGGCCAGCGCTAGGTAACGGGTCGCTTGTTTAGAACAGGTACAGCAGCGGGAACAGGAAGATCCAAACCAGGTCGACAAAGTGCCAGTACAGGCCGATGTTCTCGACGAAGCCGGCCGCGGCAACGCCCAGCGTCATGGGAATCATGATCGCGAACACGATCAGCCCCACCAGCACGTGGATGGCATGAAAACCGGTGAGCAGGAAGTACGTGCTGGCCCACATGTTTCCGCCGGGGATGACGATCGGCAGCTTGAGCCACTCGTAGTCGTCGTTCAGTCCGTGGGCGCCGTGGCCGGCCGCTTCCTCGTGGTGCTCTTCGTCGTGCACCAGCTTGTTTAATTCCGCCCGGGCCGCGGTGGCCTTGTCGGCGTCGGGATCGTCGGCCACGATGGCGGTGCCGCCGACGGGCTCCTTGTGCATGATCAGCCCGGCCATTTCGTTGAGCGCGGCTCGCGCGGCGGCCACGTTCTGGTCGGTAGCGGCGGCCGTTTCGACGTCGCGCTCGTAGGCAATCAGGTTGCCCAACAGGGCCAGGCGCGACTGCACCTGCTTGGCGGCCTCGCTGTCCTGCTGTTCGTCCTGCTGGAACTGCGCGGCTTGCGCGTCGTATTCACCCTTGAGCGATTCCAGCCGGTGCCGCACCGCGGCCGCGTAGTTCAAGTCGGCCTTTTCGTAGATGCGACTGTGCGGGTCGACCGGATAGATGCCGTGCGAAAACTTCTGGCCGTATTCGTAGAGCTTGACGCCCAAGAACACGCTGCCCAAGACGAGCGTGGCCAGGATCCACCCCTTGGCGCTCGAAGCCTTGTTGGCCTTGGCCGCTTCGAGGCCCAGCACGACGGTGACGCTGGAGCAGATCAGCACGAACGTGTTGAATGCCCCGATCGGTTCGCTCAAGTGCACGTCGTGCGGCGTGGGCCAGGCCGGAGCGCCGAAGCGAATTACGATGTACGTGCCGATCAAGGCGGCGAAGAACATGATCTCCGTCGATAGGAACAGCCACACGATCAGCTTGCCGTTGGAAAGCGGCAGCCCGGGATGGTACTCGAGCGACGGGTGATGGTCGTGCCCGCCGTGTTCGGCTTCGGAGGGTGCGTGGGTCGTAGCCATTCGTGTGTGCCTTAAAGAACCTTTCTTACTCGCGAGTCTTCGCCCGAGCTAGGAAGCGTCTATGCCAGAGGGCCCAAGGCCAACAGGCCCATCATGATCGGAAGGTACAACAGAGACGCCAGCAGGAGCCGCCGCGCCGAGCGCTCGTTCAGTTGCACGAAAAACAAAACCGCGCAGGCCAACTGGGCCACGCCCAGCACCAGTGCCCAGGCCAACAGCACGCCACCGGCGGGCTGCGACAGGCACGGCACCAGGCTCACCGGCACCAGCGCCAGCGCCGCGGTCACGGCCTGGGCCCCGGCGCGAAATCCGCTGGGGTCGACCGTGCTGAGCATCTTCAGCCCGGCCCCGGCGTACTCGTTGCGATAGATCCAAGCGATGGCCATGAAGTGCGGAAACTGCCAGAGGAAGACGATCAAAAACAGCGACCAGGCTCGCAGGTCGAACGGCGCCCCGGTCGCCGACCAGCCCAACAGCACCGGCATCGCTCCGGCCACGGCGCCGACGGCGGTGTTGGCGGCCGTGCGGCGTTTGAGCGGCGTGTAGATCCAGGCGTACAGGGCCCAGGTCAACATGCCCAGCGCCGCGGTAAGCCAGCCGACGGTGGCGGCCAGATAGACGGTGCCGACCACAATCGAGACCACGGCAAAGCCGATCACTTGGGAAACGGTGAGCCGCGCGGCGGGCAACGGACGCGCGGCGGTGCGCTGCATGCGGGCATCGGTATCGCGCTCGAGCCATTGATTCAGGGCGCTGGCGCTGGCGGCCACGAGCGCCGTACCCAACAGCGTATGAAACAGCGTCCAACCATCGGGCGGCCCCCAGGCGGCGACGAACGTGGCCACGGCCACCGTGACCAGCACCAGGGCCGAGATCTTGGGCTTGGTCAACTCTACGTAGTCGAGCACGCGCGACGTGACGGTTGCCGGGCGTTCGATCGCCAGCGACGGCATGCTCATAGTCCTGCCCCCATCGAGAGAATCCTTTGGCTCGGGCTCGTCGCCGGCTTGCTTGGCGCGAATCGCGCCGAGAGAGGCGACGAAAGTCGCATCGACCGCAGCGTCAGCATCAGGCTGGTGGCCAGGATCAGCGATCCCAGGGCCACGTGCGCCGTCGTTGTCCAGGCTTGCACCGCTCCATCGGCTACCGGCACGTAGGCCGCCGCGAAATCGTACCGCGACAGCCAGACCGGAAAGCCGTAGTTCGTTACCCAACTGCCCGCGCCCAGGCCGATCTGCACCAGCAGCATGACGAGCAGTCCCACGGCCGGACGCGCCAGCCAACTCTCCTGCCGGTGAGAATACAGCACGCGGGCCGCGAGCATGAAGACGTGGGCCAATAGCGCGACGGCCACGGCCAGATGAAAGAACAGCGCCAGGCGGAAATTGCCCAGGGGTGCCTCAGGCGACAGGTGCCGCAACTGCGCTCCCAACACGAGTTGCAGGAACACGAGCAAGGTGGTGATCACGCCCAGCCGCTCGATGGCTCCCAATTGACGTTCTTCGGAACGTTTGGCCGACTGCCATCGCCGCGAGGTGATGCTGGCCAGGGCGACGGTAAAGGCGAAAAACACCGGGCCCACGATGCCGTGGATCTTTGCGATTTGCACTTCGTCGGCCAGCACGCGCAGGCCGCCCAGCGCGCCCTGAGCAACGACGCCGATCAGGGCCGCGGCGCCCAGCCAGCGGAGGTTCGCCCGCCGCTGGCAGCACCAGGTGGAAACGAGAAAGGCGATCGCGATCATGCCTACTAGCGTTCCGAACAACCGGTGCCCGTGCTCGATAAACAGCTTAAAGGGTCCGTACACCCAGGTCTGCCACGGGTAGAGGAACAGGTTGTAGCCGTACGTGTTGGGCCAGTCGGGCACGGCCATGCCTGCGCCGTAGGTGGTCACCAGGCCGCCGATCCAGATCATGGGGAACGTCGCGCAGACCAAGGCCACGGCCAGCCGGTGCGGCCAGGGGCTTTCGCGTTGGTCGAGCGATGGATTCACGGCGGGCAGTCACGCAGGAGGCGCGGACGGAAAACGGTACCTATTCGGCCGGCGGTTGCGGAGGCGGTTCTGTTTCTTCGCCCGACTCGGACTTCGGTTCCGGCGGCGGCTCGTTTTGCGGGTAGTAGTCGGTGTCCACCTCCGGCGAGTTGTACTCGTACGGACCGCGGTAGATCACCGGCTGGAAGTCGAAGTTGCCGTGGCCCGGAGGGCTGGGGGCGGCCCACTCCAGTCCGTTGGCATGCCACGGATTGCGGCCCGCCTTGGGGCCGAAGAACATGCTCAGGAAGAAGTTGAGCGCGAAGATCACCTGCACGGCGACCATGCCGATGGCACACCACGTCATGAACACGTTGAGCGGCTGCAGGTGGGCGAACGTCTGGTAGTGGTAAGGATCGGCCAGACGCCGCGGAAAGCCGCCGGCGCCCAGAATGTGCATCGTGAAGAACGTGCCATTCAGGAACAGGAACGTGAAGAAAAAGTGAATCTTACCGGCCGTCTCGTTCATCATGCGGCCGAACATCTTCGGGTACCAGAAGTAGATCGCGCCGAACACGCCCATCGCCGTGCCGGCAAACAGCACGTAGTGGAAGTGGGCCACGATGAAGTACGTGTCGTGGATGAAAATGTCGACCGGCGTGGCGGCCATGAAAATGCCCGACAGGCCGCCGATGATGAACATGGCCACGAACGACAGGGCGTACAGCATGGGGGTGGTGAACTGAATCTGCCCGCCCCAGACCGTGCCCAGCCAGTTGAACGTTTTAATCGCACTGGGCAGCGCGATCATCATCGTCGAGACCATAAAGGTCATGCCCAGCGCGGGGTTCATGCCCGAGACGAACATGTGGTGGCCCCAAACGATGAAGCCCAGCCCCGCAATGCCGGCGATCGAGTAGACCATCGGCTTGTAGCCGAACAGCGGCTTGCGCGAGAAGCAGGCGATGATGTCCGAAACCATGCCCATCGCCGGCAGGATCATGATGTACACCGCCGGGTGCGAATAGAACCAGAACAGGTGCTGCCACAACAGCGGCTGGCCGCCGCCGGAGGCCAGCGGAGCGTTGTTGGCGCTCCAGCCTTCGGGAATGAAAAAGCCCGTGCCGATGGTGCGATCCATCAACTGCATGAAGCCCGCGGCGGTAAGCACCGGCAGCGCGAAGGCCTGCAGGATGGCCGTGATGAACATGGCCCAAATCGTCATCGGCAGGCGGAACATCGTCATGCCGGGGGCCCGCATCTGGATGATCGTGGTCATGTAGTTGACCGAGCCCATCATCGACGAGACGCCGACAAACGTCAGGCCGATGAGCCAGAGCGTCTGGCCGTTCAAGTCGGTGAGCGATAAGGGTGGGTAGGAGGTCCAGCCGGCCTTGGCCGCACCTCCTTCCACGAAGAAGCTTGCCCCGATGGCCAGGAACGCCGGCCACATGAACCAGTAGCTGAGCATGTTCAGCGTCGGAAACGCCATGTCGTCGGCGCCGATCATCAGCGGAATCAGGTAGTTGCCGAACGCCCCGGCCAGGATCGGAATGATCACGAAGAAGATCATGATCGTGGCGTGCATCGTGAACAGGATCGTGTAGAACTCGGGCGAGATCTGTCCGCCTTCGCCGGCGAACAGCATCCGGCCGATCACGGGCATATCCTGCCACGGCCAGGCCAATTGCCAGCGGATGCCGAGGGCCAACAGCCCGCCGATCAAGAACCAGATGAGGGTCGAAAACAGGAACTGAATCCCGATGATCTTATGGTCGCGCGAGAAGACGTAGGTGCCTAGAAAGTGCCCTACGCCCCCCTGGCCATGTGCCGCATGGGCATCGTGGTGTTCGTGCGATCCGGCTGTAATGGAGCTCATTCACCGTCCCCTTGTGACGCTAATTGCGGGCCGACCGTGGCGGTCTGCTCGCGATACTTCTTGTCGAGCCACTCGTCGTACTCGGCGCGCGATTCGATGGTCAACTGGCCCTTCATTTTGTAGTGGCCCCAGCCGCACAATTCGGCACACACGATGTCGTAGGTGCCCTTCTCGGTGGCGCGGAACCAAACGGGAATCTTCATGCCCGGCACGGCGTCTTGCTTGACGCGCAGATTGGGCAGGAAGAAGCTGTGCAGCACGTCGTCGCTCTTCAGGTAGATCAGAATCTCTTCGTTGACCGGCAAGTGCAGGTCGTTGACGATATAGATGTCGTCCGAGTCGCCCAGTTGGCCGTTCTTGCCGGGGTAGCGCAGCCGCCACTCGAACTGTCGGCCCGTGACTTCCAGCGTCGGCGGCATGTCGTCGGCCGTGCCCAGTATGCCGTCGGGCCCGGCGGCCGGATTGCGAATCTTGCTCTCGGCCCAGGCGTTCATCTGGTAGATGGCGATGAACAGCAGCGTGGCCGCCGGCAGAATCGTCCAGATGATCTCCAGGCTGTGGCTGCCGTGCGTGTAGTTCACGTGGCCCTTGCGCTTGCCGTCGTAGCGCCACAAAAACCAGAACAGCACCACCTCGGTGGCGATGAACACCGCACCGGTCAACCACAGGATGAAATAAAACAAGTGGTCGATCGTGTGGCCGTGCTGCGACACGTCGCTCGGCAACCAGTGGTTGTACACCGGCGCCAGCGCGAAGCAGGCCACGCCCAGGATGGGCACGAGTAAGAAGATCAGGCTCCAGAATTTTCCCACGGCGTTTTTCTCCAGCCCGACGCTCCCGGCGGCGAACCCGGCTCGCGGGCCCCTGGGCGGTCAGCGTCGACACGGACGATTGATGATTAAGTTTCGGTTAGTTGCTTCGTGTTCACCTAGAGCTGCGCGCGGCTCACGGCACGCTGATCGCGCGGCGGCTGGCTGATGGGCTCGTAAGGCAGCGACAACACGTAGTCGACGAGATTCCAGATCTCGTCCGAAGTGAGCGTGCCCGGGGCACCTGGAAAGGGCGGGCCCACGGCCGGCATCGGCGCGCCGTTGATGCCGGCATAAATCCGGCGATAGATGTCGTAAGGCGCGCGTCCGCCGCGGTAGACGCCCTGGCGGAGGTTGCGTGGAATGGCATGCCGCGGCGGCAAGGCGTCGGTCGCAAGCGCCGAGGACAACAGCGCCACGTGCCTGGCCAGCGCCTCGCGCTCTTCGGCCGACATTTCGGCCTCGTTGAGCGTGTTGACGTCCGAAGCCAGGCTTTCCTCGGCTTCGTGGATGGCCTTGCTCCAGTCGTCGTAGTCGTTCGTCTGGCCGTCGCCCAACGCGCTCCAGCCGTGGCACTTCGCACAGTTGGCCTTGGCACTGTAGAACAGCTTCTCGCCGGCGGCGATCGATTCGGCCTTCGGCATGTCCGGCTTTGCGTTGTCGCCGTCGGTGGGAATGATCTTGTCGGGCGCTTCCTGCCAGCTCTCGGCCACCGGCGCGAGGATCTCGGCCACCAGCGTGTCGTGCGTCAGCGGCAATTCTTCGCCTTCGCTCAGGTCGGCCATGGCGTCGGTCAGGCCGATCTCGGTCTGGCCCCGCATGCTCAGGTACTTCACGTACTCGACCAGCGCATCGATCTGCGCATCGGGCAACAGCGCGAACGACGGCATGGCCGTCCCCTGCACGCCCTGGCGGAGCACCGTTTCCAGATCGTAGTCGGTCGGCTTGGCGGGCCGCTCGGTGCTCTTGAACTTGAACTTGCCCTGGCGATAGTCGCGCGGGTAGGGATTGAGAATCATCGCCGTGGGGCCCAGCCCGTCACCGGTCGTGCCGTGGCAATGCGCACAGTGCCGGCGATACAGACCCGTCTCGTGCCCGAACTGATCGCTCTTGACCGGTCCGGCCGCCATTTGCAGCTTCGCCAGATCCAGGCCCGTCTCGGGCAGCACAAACGGATCGTCGGGCGTGCCGAACATGGCCTCGAGAATGTTGGCCACTTTCTGCTGCTGGTTGGCGGGAATCTGCTTTTCGGCGATCGCCACCATGTCGAGCGTGAATTGCGGCGGATCGCTTTGTCCGCAGCCGACCAGCAACACCAGCGCCAGGCACGGCGTGAAGCGGACACAGCCTGAAAGAATCGTTCTCATGACAAATCGATTACTCGTTAGGGCGCGAAACAATGCACCATGCGACCGACGCCAGCCGGTCTCTTTCAAAGACACCTCAAGGGCCACGTTATTTCAGGGCGCTGCCGGGAACTTCCAGTTCGCCCAGGTCCAGGGTCTCGTCCTGTTTCAAATTCACCTTGAAGCGGCCCTTGCGGGTCCACTTCAGGTCCTTGCGCGGCAGCACGACCGCGCCGCCGGGTCCGCCCCCGCGCTCGTGCCACACCTGCAGCTCGATCTCTTCGCCGGCCGGAAGGTTCGGAATCTCGAACCCACCATCGCTGGTGGTCACCGCAAAGTACTTGTCCTCGCGCGGCAGCATGTAGGCCTGCATCCATGGGTGGATGCTGCACGAGACCGGCGCGGGCAGCGCTTCCTCGCTGACCAGCTTGTAGCCCAGCGAGCCCCCGGCCCCGACCGTCTGGTTGAACGGTACGCCCGTGCGCGGATCGATCTTCGTGTTATGGCCGACCGGATCGCTATTCTTGATGTCGATCGGCTGGTTGACCTGGCAGGCCATCACGTGCGTGGTGAACATGCAGTCCTTCTGGTCGAACACCAGCGGCTCGACGTCCGCGCCGGGCTCCAGCGGCTTGGCCGAGTCGTGCACGCGGTTGACGCGGGCATAGACCACGACGTTGGCAATGCCCTTGTCGGGGCCCACCAGCAGCGAGTTGTCGCGAATCGGCCCGTTGGCGCTGCACACCTCGGTGTCGCGCGTCACGTCGAGCGTGCCGGGCGTCGGAGGCGTGCCCGCGAACTTGAACGTGCCGCGCAGCGTACCCCAGCCGGTGCCGGTCGAGGCTGCCGCCTGCGATCCGCCGCCCTCGGAAGCCCCGGCCAGCAGCGTCTCGCGAATCTCGTTCGCGGCCTGCGGCTGCGGATTCGGGCTGGCGGCCACGGGGCGTCCGCAACCGCTCAACAACGTGGTGCCGCACGCGACACTCACGGCACAGAGCACAGCAAACCAGTAACGCATGCCAAAAACCCTCGAATTGCGAGTGGATTAATTCTTGAAGATCGTGTTGCTGACCTTGATGTCGCCCAGGTCGTTGGTGCCGGGCTTGATCTTCAGCTTCACGGTGCCGCGGCGGTCGGCCTTGCCGCCCTTGTACTCGGCGTTCGCCAGGTAGCCGGAGCCCTCGTGCCACAGGCGGAACTCGAGTTCCTCGCCGGCCGGCAAATCCTTGATCGTGAACGTGCCGTCTTCGGCGGTCACGGCCGCGTAAGGATCTTCGCGCACCACGAGAAAGGCCGCCATCCACGGATGGATGTTGCAGCCCACGCGCACCGGAATGGCCTCCGGGCTGCTGAACTGATACTCGATCGGCTCGCCGCCGGCGGCCAGCACCGGATTGATCGCAGTGTTCTTTATCGGCGACAGGTTGCTGTTGTGGCCCGTCGGGTCCGAATTCTTGAGCAGCAGCTTCTGCGAGGTGAGCACCACCTGCACGTGCGGCTCGAAGCGGCAGTTCTTGTTGTCCAGCGTCACCTCGGCCGGCTCGCTCGCGACGAGCTCTTCGTTCACCTTCGGCGGGTCGCTGCGGAGCATGACGACGGCATTCTTGAGCCCGCCGTCGGCGCCGACCAGCAGGTTTTCGGCCGTCAGCTTCTCGGTGCAGTTAGGGTCTTTGGACGTGTCGATCGGCTGCGGGTCGGGGGCGTCGCCCTCGTAGACGATCCGGCCGGTCAGCGTGCCCCACTCGCCGGCCGACTCGTCCGCCGTGGTCTCTTCGGTGGTTTCCTCAGTGGTTTCCTCGGCCGTTTCTTCCGTCTCTTCAGCCGGCTCGGCCATGTCGGCCTCGGCCTCGGCGGCCGATTCCGATTCGCCCTGCTTCACTTGGGGCGCCGACGCGTCGCTGGGCGCGCCTTCCGGCGGCGAGGCCTTCTGGCCGCAGCCGTACACGCCGACCAGCAGCGCCGCCAGCAAAACAAAACCGTACGATACGCGATGCAATTGAGTCATCTCAGTCTCCCAATGGGGCGCCTACGGGCTCGCGGCGGCCGACGCGTTCGCCTCGGCTTCCGCCGCAGGAGCCTGCGACTTGATTAGCGGTTTGATCGATGTCTTGGTTTCCAAGTAACGGTCGTAATTCAGCAACAGGTCCACCACGGCGTCGAGCTGTTGGACGCTGTCGCCCTTATACAGATCCTGGCTCACCGGCTTGTCCGGAGGAATGTTCACCGGCATGCCCGTGTAGGGCAAGATGCGCTTCGGATTGGCCACCCAGTCGAGCGTGTACTCGGGCCGCAACCGCTTGAACACGTCGTCCAGTTGCGGGGCCTTGGCCGTGTCGCTGCCCTCGGGTGCGAAATCGCCCAGCAGGTGGCACTTCACGCAGTAGTTGTTGTCCACCACGATCTTCAGCGCGTCGGCCATCCGGTCGGGATGCTCAGCTTCGGCCTGTTCCAGGTGCGACTGCCGCGTGCGCGGATCGAAGTCGTAGGGGTAAGCCACGCCGTCGACCGCGGCGAAGTAGTTCACCAGCTTCGTGGCCTCATCGCTGGACATGTTGAACTTCGGCATCCGCAGCACCGCCGAGGGCCGGATCATGTGCGGATCGAGCAGGAAGTCGTGCAGCCACTCGGTCTGCACCTTGCGGCCCTCGCCGTGCAGCGGCGGCGGCAGCCAACCCCAGGCCTCTTCGGGCTTGGCGTTGGGATTACGCTTCAACTCGTCGGCCACGACCGCCGGATAGGCGAACCGCGCCAGGAAGCCGCCCACCGGCTCGTAACGCTTCTCGATCGTCGACTCGGGAATCAGGATGTTCTGCAGGCCGGCCTGCCAAACCTGGCCGTTGAGCACGACGTCGTCCCACGGCACGAACACGTACGACGCCGGCGTTTCGGTGTCGTCCGCTTCGAGCGGCACGCCGTCCTCGTCGACCCGCAACACGTCGCCGTCGGCGTTCACCGCGGCCATTCCCACCACGGTCGCCTCGCGGCGTCCGCGGGCGTTCAGCTTCAGCGACGCTTCGATCTTCTCGGGGCTGAAGTGCGGTTGCAGGAACGAGTAGTCGTTCACCGGCGCGGGGTTGCCGAAGTCGTCCGGCTCGTAGGCCAGGTTCCAACGCTCCATTTGCAGCGTGTGACACCCGGTGCAGTTGTACTTTTCGATCACCTCGTTGCCGGCGATGATCGCGCCGCGCTGCGGATCGGGGTGGAAGATGTACTGATCGGCTGGCGGTTCGGAGACCAGGCCCAGCACGAAGGTGATGACGGCCTCACGCATGTCGTCATCGAGAATCGTGAACAGCGGCATCCGCAGCCGTTCGTTGTAGCTCTTGTTCTGCGTCTTCTTGTAGTCGTAGCTTCGCGGCTCGCGCAGCTTCTGCCAGATGAAGCCTTCGCGCTGATGGTGCACGAGCTTCTCCATGAAGTAGCCGGTCGTGGGATCGAGGTTCAAGAAGTCGAACGGATCGCCGGGCCCGTGCGTCTCGGCCTCTTCGATCTCCACGTCGGTCACGTCGGGCCCGTGGTCGTACTCCTTCTCGTAGTCGAGCGCGTGCGGCTTGCCGTGCCCGTGCTTCATGTACTCGACGATTTGCTCGAAGGCCAGCTTGTCGGGCGTCTTGCGGGCCCAGTCGGCCAGGCCGGTACCGATCGGCTTGACGTCCTCGAAGTTGGGAATGTCGTGGCAGCCCGAGCAGCCGTACTTGCTGATCGAGCGGCGGCCGACGTACCGCAGCTTCATGTCGGTCGTCATCTCGTCGCCGACCAGTTCCACCTCGTCGCCCTTCAGTTCGTTGCGCATCCGCGGCGGAATGCCGTTCTTCAGGTATTCGGCCGCCTGCCGCTTGGAGAACGTGGCCGACAGGTACTCCATGGCCAGGTCCTCGAGTGCTCCCTGCTCGGCCTTGGTCAGCTCGCGCTTGGGCACGCCCACGGGCTTCCACTCGTGGCTTTCCAGCAGCCAGGCCGCGATGTCGGCCGCCGGGTCGACCTTGATGTTGTTGTTCTCCGCGTCGGTCGTTTCGACCGGATCCAACAGCATGTTGGGCATCTTGGTGCGCGGGTGATACGAGCTGGGATTCTTGAGCCAGGTGTAGAGCCACTTGGGACCGTTGGGGTTCGCCTCGCCGCCGAGCTTCGAACCCAGGTTCGACAGGTCGGGGCCCTGGGTCATCGTGGCCTTCGGGAAGGCGTCGTGCTTGTGGCACGCCAGGCAACGAACTTCGAACGCGAACTTGCCGCGTTCGGCCGAGGGCTCGGCTGTGCCTTCGGCCGGCTCGTCGTATTCAAACGGCTGGCTCTCGCCGAGCAAATACTCGGTGATGCCGCGAATCTCGATCGGCTCGTACCGCTCGGAAACTTCCACGCTTTCGGGGCCCAGCGCGGACCACAGCCCGAAGAACTGCGGCATCTTGGTCGAGGGACGGAAGTCGCTCGGCTTGCGAATCCACGAGTACAGGAACTCGAAGTTCACCTTGCTGGCCACGTGCCGCAGGCTGGGGCCCACCTTCCGCAGCTTGCCCGGCGTTTCGACGTCTTCCAGCACGCTCATCCACCGCTTTGCCATGACCGGATCGCCCGGCAGCTCCTCGGCGTTCTCGAGCGATTGCAGCAGATCGTGGCGGGGCGCCGGCTTGTCGGGGAACTCGATGACCTGCCTGGCCCACTCTTGCTGCTGCTCGGTCAGCCCGTCGGTGGCCAGCAGCGCCTCGGCCGCGGGTGCATAGTTCGGCTCGGCTCGCAGGTCGGGTCCGATCCGCTTGTTGGGGCCGTCGTAGCCGTTGATCTCGTGGCAGCCGAAGCAGCCGTAGTCCTTGATCAGGTTGAAGCCCTCGACCAGCTTCGGCGCCGGCGGCTCGGGAAAGCGCTCGCTGGGCTGCAGCTCGACCACGTCGTGGTGGCACTTCAGGCACAGGCTCTCCGAGAACCGGTTGGGGTACATCGGGTAGATCCAGTGATGGTTGTCGAACCAGCCGTACTCGCGCTTCCACTCGTGGGCCTCGAGCGGATCGTTCGGCGAGTGCGAGGCCCACTTGAACGCCGTGGCGCTGCCCTGCCCGTCGTGGCAGATCGTGCAGCCCACGTCTTGCAGCGTGTGCGGGCTGAGCGAGCCGACAAACAGATCGAGCCGCGGATGGCTGGCATACGGGTGCGGCAGCCCGCGCAGCACGGTCAGCTCGATGGGCTCGCCCCAGTTGGGCGATTCGAGCAGGAAGCTGTAGACCTGGTTGCGGTCCAATAGCGACGTGCCTTGCACGGCCACGATGCGGTCGGCCACCTGGAGGCCGGCCTTGGCCGCAGGCGACTCGGGCCGCACCACGCTCACTACGGCTTCGTTCTCTTCGAGCAGGCCGTGCGGTGCCAGTTGCAGACCGTAGGCCTCGCGCAGCACGTCGGCATACAGCGCCGCGAGCTGCTCCGCGTCGGCGGGCTTCTTGTTTAGAGCCTCCGGCTTTTCATCCGGCGTGGCCACGCTGACAATGAGCGAGTGTTCTTCGGGATAGGCCGGCTCGACGGCCGAACCGGGGGCCGTGCGATCGATGCCCAGGTGGCAGTTCGTGCAGCGGTCGAAGCGGGCCACGTCGCGGAAATTGTTGTTGATCGTCAGCTTCGGCAGCCAGATCTGGTCGACTTTGTTCGGCGAGAACGCGTCGATGATCGGCATGCTGATCACCGTGTCCATCGGCTTGTACGTGCGCTCGGCCAGCGCCGTCTCGAGCTGGTCCAACTCGGTTTCCAGGTTGTCGAGGTTCTTGCGGGCCTCGGCCTCGGCGGCAAAGATCGGCGCCATCTGCTCTTCGAGGGCCAGACGATAGGCCTTGGCTTCTTGAACTTCCTCCTCGGCCTCGGCGACGTACTCGCGCTCTTCGGTCACCCGCTCCTGCATGGCGTCGAGCTGGTCCTGCGGCAGGTCGTTGCCCACGCCCAGTTCGTACTCGCTGCGCACGACGTCGAAGTCGGCAGCCCGAAACTTCTTGAGCGAAGCCTTTTCGTTCTCGACAAACCGTGCGTCGTCAACGATCCGGGCCATCGCGGCGCGAAGCTCTTCGCGGTACTGTGGGCGCTGCTCCTGGGGCGCCTCCTTAAGGCGCACGTAGGCGTCGTTCACCGGGTCCAGGTTGACCGATTCGCCCTGCTCCTCAGCGTGCGCGCGGGCCACGGCGTTGAACTGATCGATGAGCGTGCCCTTGGGCACGGTTTGCTGAGCGGCCAGCAGTTCCTCGCGGGCCTTCCGCAGGTCCTCGTAGTACTGGGCGCTTTCCTGTTGGCTCACCCGCGACTGGGCCGACCAGGCTTCGATGTCGCGGAACTTGCGGCGATAGACCTTCCACTCGCGCTGATGGTCGGCGGCCAGCATCCAGATCGTGCACACCAGCATCGCCAGCGAGGTGATGCCGAAAACCAGGTGCAGCAGCTTCGAGTCGCGCCAAGTCTGTTCGGTAGCAGGCATGTTTCGTAAATCGCGCGATAGCGCGCTAGAAGTTCAGGAAGAACTCGGGAATCGCAATGATGTATTTCAGGTTCAGCGTCCAACGCAGGACCATCTTCAGGGGCAAGGCGGCCATGAATAGCAGCAGGTTGGCCATCAGCATGAATCGCAGGAAGCCCATCTTCACGAAGAACCCGCGGAAGATGGTCGCCGCCATCAACGGCGGCAGCGCCACGAAGTACAGCACGACCAGAACGATGCCGAGCCATTCCCGCAGAAGGATCGTCAGGATTTGCGAGAGCGTCGTTGCGTCGGGAGACGGCTTGGGAAGCGCCTCGCCCATGAACCCAATCCAGAAGTACTGCGACAAGTCGACGTTGTTCAGGGCCAGCACCTTGTGCGGATCCCAGAACTCGAACGGGCCGAAGATATTCCAGTTGGGGCCGCGGAAGAACGTGCCCAGGATGATCAGCGTGATCCACAGTTCGAGAAAGCCGAACTGGAACACCAGGTAGCTGAACTTACGCTGCTCGATCGTATAGTAGCCGTTGCCCAACTTGTTGAAGTCGAGAAACGGAATCGCCGCCAGGCCCACCAGCACCAGGCTCGGCAGCACGACGCCCGCCATCCAGGGGTCGTAATAAACGAGCATTTCCTGCAAACCCAGGAAGTACCAGGGGGCCTTCGAGGGATTGGGCGTCTTCACGCTCGAGGCGGGCTCTTCCAGCGGGGCTTGCAGCGCGATGGCCCACACCAGCAACAGCGCCGTCAGCGCCACCATGCAGATCAACTCGGTATAGACCAGGTCGGGCCAGACGAGCACTTTCTCGTCGTCGAGCTTTTCGGTGGGCGGCAGCCCTTCCTTTGCACGGTTGTCGTTTTCCACGGCCTTGGCCGTGGCCAGCCAGGTGAAGAAGCCCAGCAGGAACACCAGGCCCACGATCGGCACGTTGTCCGGCTTGGTGACGATGGCCGCGAAGTTGGCGTCGACCATCGAGACGCCCATGGCCACGAGCGAGATATTCAACAGCGTCCAGGCCACCATCGGCTTGACCCACCATCGCCGCAGCACGTAGGCGATCACCAGCAGCACGGTCGTGCCGACGCTATAAATCACCGGCCCGGTAAGCCAGTTGACGAGATTGCGCACCGACTCCGGCAGGCCCGGGGGACTGCCGCCCATCGCGGCGGCCGAAACGATGACCATGAACAGCGAGAACGCCGTCCAGACCAGCGCATCGTTGGTGCGGTGCTTGTAGTGCCACAGGTAAAACGCCATCACGGCGTTCATGCTGGCCAGGAACAGATAGTATCCGCCCAGAAACGGGGCAATCCCGGACACAACTTCGGCTTCGGAAACACCGTGCATGGTCTATCGCTTCTTGAGTCGGCCCGACCGTTCGGTTGTCGAAAACGACGACCTGCGGGCTGTTGTATAGGAACCGTCCGCTGGTGGCGGATCATCACGCGCCCTTAGAGCGGTCCGCTGATTCCGCCGTCCTTACGTACCCGCCAGAAGTGGATGGCTAACAAGAGGGCCACGCCCAGCGGGATCGCGATGCAGTGCAAAATGTAGAATCGATTCAACGTCTCTTCGCCCACGAAGCGCGCCCCCAACAGGGCAAAGCGCGCATCCGAAGCGTTGGTAATCATGTCGATGCCCTGGATGTTGAGCAATTGCTGCCCGGGGCCTTCGTGCCCCAGGATCGGGGTGGCCCGGGCCATGTTCGAACCGACCGTGATGGCCCAGATGGCCAACTGGTCCCAGGGAAGCAGGTATCCGGTAAAGGAGAGCAGCAGCGTCAAGAGGAGCAAAATGACGCCGATGACCCAGTTAAATTCGCGCGGAGGTTTATAGCTGCCCGTCAAGAACACGCGATACATGTGCAGCCAGACCGTGATCACCATCGCGTGGGCGCCCCAGCGATGCAATTCGCGCAGGATGCCCAAGGACGTCACGTCGCGCAGCGCCAGGATATCGTTGTAGGCCCACTCCAGCGTCGGCCGGTAGTAGAACATCAGCAGCACGCCGGTGACCGTTTCGACCAGGAACAGGAAGAACGTCACCCCGCCCATGCACCACGTGTAGCTCAGCGCGATGCCCTGCTTCTTGATCGAGACCGGATGCAGGTGCAGGAAGAAGTTCGTCAGCATCACCACAATTCGATTGCGGCGATCCTGCGGCATGGGGTGGCGGAAGATACTCTTCCACACCTGCGACTCGCGGATCATTTCACCGATGGACATCGCTTGCTTACCGAGCTTTCAAATAGGAGGCCAATGATGTTTGCAAACCGGTGAGGGGCTGGCAGCCACGAACGAAGAAGCCTAGTCACCTCGGGAACAGTCACCTCGGGAACAGTCCCCCCGGGAACACTCCAGGACGCCATCCCGTGGAACCGTCCGCGCAGCGGACCGCGCGGCCGCCCCTGGCATCGGGCCGGCGTCAGACTGCGACAAACGAAGCCGGATCGCTCCACTGGCCGATTTCTTCCTGAAAGAGCTTGCTCTTGTCGACTTCCAACTGGCCGTCGTCGGCCACCCGGATTGCGTAACGCTCCAAGGGTCTGGGGGCGGGACCCTCGAAATTGATTCCGTCCTTGTAGAACCCGCTGCCGTGGCAGGGGCACTTGAATTTCTGCTCTCCCTCGAGCCAGTTCGGCGTGCAGCCGAGGTGCGTGCACACCGTTCGCAGAGCGTAGATCTGCGGCTCGCCGTTGTATTCGTAGTTGACGATCCACACGCCGTATTGCCCGACGAACTTCGTTTCGACCTGGCCGGGAGCGAAGTTGCTGGGAAAGCCGACCTTGAACTGGCTGGGCGGCTCCATCAGCACGTTGGGATACATGAACCGCGCGGTGCCCAGCAGCCACAGCCCGAAGGTTGTGGACATCGACACGAAGCCGATGCCCAAGCATGAACCGAGCATCATGCCGGTGAGGAAGCCGCGGCGATCGGTCGTCGTGGCCGCGGCCGCCTTCGGCTTGGGCTTGGCGTAGTCCGGCTTGGCCGGCATCGGCGGCACCGTCAGCTTCGACTTGACAGGCTTGGCCGCCGGCTTCGGCTTCTCCGCCGGCGCCTGACGCGCCGCCTCGGCCTTGGTCATCGGGCCCGGCTTCGAAGGGTTGCGGGCCGCGGCCAGAATGCTGCCGGTGTCCTTGGGCGCTTGTGCCTTGGCGGCCACCGGCTCTTTGGCCTTGGCCGGCGCAGGCTTCTTGGCGGGAGCTTCTTTGGCCGCCGCAGCGGGCTTCGCGGCTGCCGGCTTTTCGGCGGGCTTGGCTCCACCTTGTTTCTCGGCGCGGGCCGCGGCCAACATCTCGGCCACACTGGGACGTCCGCCGCCGCTCTTGGCGGCTGGCTTGGCAGCAGGCTTCGCGGCCGGCTTCGCGGCCGGCTTCTCCGGCGCCGGCGAACTCTCAGCGGCTGGCGCGGCCTCGGCTGCGTCGCTGGACTTCGGAGCAGCTTCGTCCGACGTCGCGCCCCCGTCCGTCTTCCGCGCGGCGGCCAGAATCTCGGCCACCGACATCTTCTTCTTCTCCGCCATGCCCACGACCCCTCAGGCGTGACTCAAACTCACTAACTTCTGCAACCGGAAACCCAGCCCGCCTAGCGACGCTGGCGAGCTAAACCGAAGCGACACAAACGCTCGCGCGGCGACGATCACGCCGTGCGCGGGGAGTTTGTGACATTTTTCACGATCTATTTAACGTTGTAACCCACTGCAGATACCATTGTCAACCCACCCCCGGTTCGGTCCCCAGGCTGGGACCCAAGCAAGACGCCGCGAATCTTCCCAGCGCCTTGGCACATCGAACGCCCAGGGCCGGCTCGACGGCTCATGCCATCCGATGGCTCGCCGTGCAGGACACTCGGGCGGCATCGCGCACTTGCGACGCGAGCCGCTTCGAGCCATTACCGCCAGACCGCAGTCGCGTTCTGAAGTGGTATGATCTTAACAAAACCCCCCGTCGTCAGCGAGTCCCTCCCTTGTGAGTTCTTCTTCAGGCGCTCGACCCGATCCCGCAGCACGCTCGGCTCCGCTTCCGATCGACTGGGAGGCCTGGATGCGCAGCGTGCATCGCGATCCTGGCGGGCGCGGCCTGGCCAGTTTTCTGCGCGACGGCCGCCCGCTCGACGACGGCGATTGGCCGACCGCGGCGCACGAGTTGGCTTCGCGCGCTCGCCACGTGGCGATCGTGACCGGGTTCTGCGTCGTCTTGCCCGATCGCGTCACGGCCGAGACCGACGGCCCGCCCGGAGCTCTGTTTTTGGCGCAAACGCTGCTCGAGTTAGGCGTCAACGTGACTGTCGTGACCGACCGCGTCGCGCTGCCCGTGGTCAAGTGCGGGATGCGCACCATGGGAATCGATCGCGGACGGCTGCTCGAGTTTCCTGCCGCAGCAACGATCGGCGCGGACGAAGCGACCATCGACACGTGGATGGACACCTTCCTCGGCGACGTGACGCACTTGATCGCCATCGAGCGCCCCGGCCCAAGCCACACGATCGCCTCGCTGACCGCCGCACTGGGCGACACGTCGCCGGCCCTTGAGCGTTTCGTACGCGAGGTACCGCACGAGCACCACGGCCGCTGCCATACGATGCGCGGCGCGATCATCGACGAGCACACGGCGCCCGTGCACCGATTGTTCGAGGCCGCAGGCGCGCGTCCGAACATCGCGACCATCGGCATCGGCGACGGCGGCAACGAGATCGGCATGGGGCGTTTCGGCTGGGAGGACGTCGTGGCGGCCATTCCCTCGCCGGTCGGTCCGCGCATCGCCTGCCGCACGCCCACCGACCTGGCCCTGGTGGCCGGTACCAGCAATTGGGCCGCCTACGGGCTGGCGCTCGCCACGGCCGCCCAGTGCGGCAAGCGCCCCACCAGCCGCTGGCTCGGGCCCGAAGGACAGCGCGAGCTGATCGAGCAACTCGTCACTGCCGCCGGCGCCGTCGACGGCTGCACGGCCCTGAGCACCCCGACGGTCGACGGCCTTTCGCTGGACGCCTTCCTTCAGCCGCTGGAAGAACTGTGGAGCCAGCTCGACGCCTGAGCTCACACGACGCATCGTTCGCGCGAACGCTGTCGTTCGGGTATGATGGGTCCAGGCGGCCGCGTCATCGAACGTGTGCGGCCGCACGACCCACCGTAGCGCCGGCGCTTGCCACTCATGTACCTGCTCGAAAACCCCGTGCTGCAACGCGAGCTGCTGATCAACCTGCGGATGACGCGGGCGTTCGTGCTGCTATTGTTCTACTTGGGGTTGTTGGGGCTGGTGGTGTTTCTGGCCTGGCCCGCGCAGCGGCAGCTCGACTTGACGACCAATCCGGAAGAGTCGCGGCGGCTGGTGAACTATGTCTTCCTGGGTCAGTACCTGCTGGCTTCGCTGATGGCTCCCAGCTTCGCGGCCGGCTCGATCACCGGCGAAAAGGAGCGTAAGAGCTACGAGATGCTGCTGGCCAGCCCCCTGCGGCCCGGGGCGATCGTGCTCGGCAAGCTGTTGGCATCGCTTGCGCACCTGTTGCTGTTGATTTTCGCCTCGCTGCCGATCGTGATGCTCTGCCTGCCGCTGGGCGGCGTGTCGCTGTACGAGGTGCTGGCCCTGTACCTGGCCTTGATCTTGTCGGTGGTCACCTTCGGCATGATCAGCCTGGCGGCCAGCAGCTATTTCCGCCGCACGTCGGCTTCGCTGCTGGTCACATACCTGGTCATCCTGCCGCTGGCCATGATGGCGGTCACGCTTTGGGCGGCGTTTGAAAATCTCGGCGAGACGCGGCTGCTGCTCACCGTCGGCGCGTTGCCGGTGATGTGCGCTGTGATTTGCATCGTGCTGTTTCGCAAGACCGCGGCCCGGCTGCTGCATCCGCCCGACGTGGGCAGCGAGGGCAAGGAGGTCGTCGACCTGGAGGAGGAGGCCCGCGAGGCCGTGGGCCTGGTGATTCACAGCGACCAGTTTCCCGACTGGCTGTTTGCCCCGCGTAAGCGAAACGACCTGTTGGCC
Organism: Planctomycetota bacterium; assembly: GCA_003389325.1. Lineage (GTDB taxonomy): Bacteria > Planctomycetota > Planctomycetia > Pirellulales > PALSA-1355 > LB-PLM-3. Next base: position 1,812 of record QQVE01000054.1, on the reverse strand, counting down.
GACGGGGCCAACCCGGTCTTCGACAAGGAAATGCGCAGCGAAATCTTCAGCCAGGGCACGCTCATGCTGCGCGTCGTGATCCAGGTGAGCATGGTGCTGGCCATTCCGCTGATGGCCTGGTTTCTCTATATCCGGCCGTATTTGGCCCCCTGGTACATCTCGTATGTGGTGCTGTTCAACATGCTGGTGGGGCCCGTGTTTTCGGCGGGCAGCGTCACCAGCGAGCGCGAGCGCGAAACGCTCGACCTGCTGCTGACCACGACGCTCTCGCCGGGACAGATTCTCTGGCCGAAGCTGCTCTCGGGCCTGCGCGTTTCCAGCGTGCTGACGATGTTCCTGCTGTGGCCGCTGCTGTTGGCCGTGGTGATGGTGAGCGTCTTTTGGAGCAACCTACCGGCCGTGCTGGGCTACGTGGGCATCGTACTGGTGGTCTGCTTGACGACGGCCACGGTCGCGCTGTTCTGCGCGGTCATGTTTCGCAAGACGTCGGTCGCCCTCACGTCGACCTACCTGGCCATCATCATGCTGTTCGCGCTGCCGTTGGCGTTGCGCTTCTTCGCCAGCACGTATTTTCCCTACGAGACTGCCACGCCGTGGGTGGTAAACACGGCCATGGCCAGCCCGTTCGCCGTGGCCTTTCAACTACCGGTCGATGCCCAGGTGTCCGAGATCAACACGATGTCGCCCAACTGGTGGTTCTTCGGCGGCTTTCTGGCCTTCTATCTGACGTTCAACGGCGCGCTGGCGGCCACGATGGCCTGGCTATTCAACGTCCGCTGGCGGATGGACTGACCCGACCGGCTGGCCCTCGACGGCGCGGTCGCCGCCGGCCTGCTTGGCCGATCGCATGGCGCGCTCGGCCGCCGTGAACAGCTCGTTGCCGGGAACGCTCTTCCCGACCGCCACGTATCCGATGCTGGCGGCCACGTCGGCCTGATCTCGCAGCGCGGCGCGCAAGCGATCGAACACTGCCGGCAGGTTCTCGGCCGTGGCCCCCACCAGCAGCAGGCCGAACTCGTCGCCCCCCAGCCGCGCGACCAGATCGCGCTGCCGCAACCCGCCCACCAGCGCCGCGCCGGCCTGCACCAGCACCTGGTCGCCGCGCTGCATGCCGAACTTGTCGTTCACCAGCTTGAAGCGGTCCAAATCGACGATGGCCAGCCACAGCGGCACGTCGGTATGCGAGCGCTGCGCCAACACGGCCGAGAGCCGCCGCTGCCAGACCCGTCGATTGGGCAGGCCGGTCAGCGGGTCGGTGTCGGCCAACTGCGTCACCTTGCGGCCGAATTGCGCCAACTCGTCGCGCTGGTTGCGCAGGGCCGCGATCTCGCTCAGCAGCCGGCAAGCCGTTTGGATCTCGCGCGGCGACGCATCGGCGGCCAACGCGTAATCGGCCCCCGCCACGGCGCCGATGCCGAGCACCGCCGCACGCGAAAACGTGGCATCCCGGCTGCCATCGCGGGCCGCCAACAGCGCCGCATCATCGGTCAGGATGACGTCGGGCTCTTCGTCGGGCCCCACGTCGCCCGCGCGCAACCAAACCACGTCGGCTGCGGCCAACACGCTCTCGCGCCAGCGCCGCGCATCGGCATCCTGCGTGGCCAGAATGAGCACCTTGGGAGGACGCGTCGGAATCATCGTGCGGGATTATAAACACGAGTCTATCCCCGCAGTACAGCAATCCCCCCACCGTTTAGCCCTCTATGAAGGGTGATTGTTTGTCAACGAGTTCATCGGTGGTTCCCTTCCTCTATCCGAGCGTCGGCTGGGGAGCCTAGCCCCTGTGGGTTTTTCGAACGTGGGGGCGGGTTG
>QQVE01000001.1 GCA_003389325.1 Planctomycetota bacterium | reverse complement strand
GACATGCGACGCGCCGTATCCTGTTGCGCCTTCTTCACGGTAGCCTTGGCTTGCCTTGTTTGTTGCGGCGCCGAACAAGAGACGGCCCTCGACCGCTATATCGCCGAGCCGGATCCGGCCTACGAGTGGAAGCTGGCCGATACCATCAAAGGTGACGGATACACGACGTACGTCATTGATCTGACGTCGCAGACCTGGCGCAGCGAGAAAGACGTCGACCGGCCGCTATGGAAACATTGGCTGACGATCGTCAAGCCGGACAACCTGAAGTACCACACTGCGTTTCTGTACATCGGCGGCGGCTCAAACAACGATCCCCAGCCCAAGGCGTCGACGGATCGCACCGTCGAATTGGCCAAGTACACCGGATCGATCGTGGCCGAGTTGGGCACCGTGCCAAATCAGCCCCTGGCGTTTACCGACTCGAAAGACGAACAGCGGTACGAGGACAATATCATCGCCTACACGCGCGTCAAGTACATCGCCACGCGCGACCCGAAGTGGCTCGTGCGGCTGGCAATGGTCAAAAGCGGCGTGCGGGCCATGGACGCCATGCAGGAGTTCTTCGCCTCCGAAGCAGGCGGCGAGTGGAAGCTCGACCAGTTTGTCGTGGCCGGCGGCTCGAAACGCGGCTGGACGACCTGGCTCGTGGGCGTGGTCGACAAGCGCGTGCGGGCCATCATCCCGATCGTGATCGACGCGCTCAACTCCGAAGAGATCACCCGGCACCATTATCGGGCGTACGGTTTCTTTTCGCCGGCGCTCAAGGACTATGTGCGCCACGGTCTGTTTCCCGACAAGGTCGGCAGCCCCGAATACCGCGAGATCTTGGCCATCGAGGATCCCTACAACTACCGGCACCGCGAAGCGCTGAAAATGCCCAAGTACGTGATCAATGCTTCGGGCGATCAGTTCTTCCTGCCCGACAACTCGCAGTTCTACTTCGACGAGCTCCCGCAGCCCAAGTGGCTGCGTTACGTCGAGAACGCGAAGCACAATCTCGCCGGCAGCGACGCCCGGGAAAGCATCGCTGCTTTCTACCTGTCGATCCTGGAAGACAAGCCGGGTCCCCAATTCTCCTGGAAGCTGCAAGACGAGGGCACGCTACGAGTGACCGTCGAGGACAAGCCGGGGGAAGTAAATCTGTGGCAAGCCACGAATCCGGATGCCCGGGACTTCCGCCTCGATACGATCGGCAAGGCTTATGAGAAGAGCACGCTGGAGGCTAGCTCCGATGGCAGCTACGTGGCGAAGGTCGCCAAGCCTCCCAAGGGATTCACGGCCTACTTCGTCGAGTTGGTCTACCCGACCGGCCACGAGTACCCGCTGAAGTTCACCACCGACGTCTACGTCACGCCCGACGTGTTGCCATTCGAGATGCCTTCGTCGCTGAAATAGATCATCGTCGCGGGGCACGACTAGGGATCGGCGGTGTGTTGACGCCGTGCTCGCCGCCGTTGCTACTGATGCCTACGGCTTGCAGGTTGAGGTTCGGCAGCCTGACCGGCAGTCCGCGCGCCCGGGCCTGCAAAGCAAACTGGAAGTACTGCAGTTTCCGCCACGGTCTGGCCTGCGCCCAGAGATAGGTCGTCACCACGAGTTGGCGGGACAGCTTCCCTTCTTCCACCAACTGCACGATCTCGTCGATGTATTGGAACTCGACCGGGCGGCGAGCCTTGAGCCCCTTTTCGAGCTGCGTCTGCAAGTCGAGATTCATCACGCCGCCGGCGTCGAAAGCGGGAGGCGGCGTGGCCGCCGACACCCGATGGCCGGTGACGGTAGCTACCAGCAATAGCGCAGCGGCAAAGCGGGTGAACATCGAAGGCTCCTTTGGCGGCGAATCCGCCGAAGCGAAGTGCATGATGGGCGCAAAGCTTGTATCGAATTCCCGATTCGGCCACAAGGGCGATGTGCCGCACCACCTGGTGCGATCGCACTGGTCGACTTAAGATTCCCGCACTTTGCGGCTGGATCCGCGCCGCCGATAGCTGACAGCACGAAAATTTATTCCTCCGCGAACCCGAGCCGCACGCCAGGCGTCCTGAGTAGTCAACCATGAGTACCGACGTTTCCCCCGCACCCACGCATCGCCCTGGTTCGCTGGGCGAGCTGCTGGCCGTGGCCGTGCCACTGGTCATCAGCTACGGCTCGAGCGCCCTGATGTACGTCGTCGACCGGATCTTCCTCAGTTGGGACTCGGTCGAGTCGCTGGCAGCCTCGCTGCCGGCCGGCGTCGTGCATTACAACCTCTGCGCGCTGGCCATCGGCACGGTCTCGTACGCCAATGCCTTCGTCGGCCAGTACGAGGGCGCCGAACAGCACCAGCGCGTCGGGCCCGTACTGTGGCAGGCGATTTACCTGGCACTCGGTGCATCGGCACTGATCGGGCTGAGCGTGCTGGCCGCGCCGGCCATGTTCACCTGGTTCGACCATGGCGAGACGATCCGCGATCTCGAGCTGCGCTACTACCGCATCATGGCCCTGGGCACCGCGCCGTGGCTGATCTCCACGGCACTCTCCTGCTTTTACAGCGGACGGGGCAAGACGACGGTGATCATGGTGATCAACCTCCTGGCCACGGCGCTCAATGTCACGCTCGACTACCTGTTGATCTTCGGGAAGGCGGGGTTTCCGGACCTGGGCATCGAAGGTGCGGCCCTGGCCACGGTCATCTCATTTGCGGCTTCCGCCGTGATGTTCATCGTCGTGATGGCAGCAACCGAGCGCCACGGTCACTACCACCTGTGGACCGGTAGGCGGTTCGACCGCGAACTCATTGGCCGGCTGTTGTGGTTCGGACTCCCCAGCGGTTTGCACCAGTTTCTGGAGATCGCCTGCTTCACTGTGTTTATCCAACTCGTGGGCCGGCTGGGTACGGCGCAGCTTTCGGCCACGAGCCTGGTTTTCAATCTGAACTCGCTGGTGTTCATCCCCATGCTGGGGCTGGGCACGGCGGTGACCGTGCTGGTCGGGCACCGTGTCGGCGAAGGCCAGCCGCAAACGGCGATCCGCACCACTTGGCTAGCGGCGGCCTTGGCCAGCGCGTACGTCGCTGCCTTCGGGGCGCTCTATCTGTTCGCTCCTTACGCAATCCTCAAGCCCTACGGCCTGGCCGAACAGGACGGCGTCCGCGAGCTGGTGGTCTTCCTGCTCAAGCTCGTGGCCGTGTATTCCTTCTTCGACGCGTTGTCGGTCGTGTTCAGCTCTGCAATCCGGGGCGCCGGCGACACGCTGTTTGCGATGCTGTTCTCCTTCAGCATGGGCATCCTCGTGCTGGTGATTCCCACGTTTGTGGCATCGCGATTCGGCGAGGCTGGGTTCAATTACGCGTGGTACGCCGTGACGGCGTACGTGTTCGTGCTGGGAGCCGGGTTTATCGCCCGGTTCCAGCAAGGCAAGTGGATGACGATGCGCGTCATCGAACACACTCTGCCGGAACTGGAAGGCGACGATCTGGTCAGCCACGAACCAGGCGAAGCGACGGCGGCTCCCCCGGGTCCGGTCCCGGCACCGAGTCCCGGCGGCAACTGAGTTCGCGGGTCTACTCGCCTTCGGCATGCTGCAAGTACGATTTGCCGCGGTAGAGCATTGCCAGGCCCGCAAAAATGACGGCGGCCCCCGCCATGAGGCCGGCGAACAGCCAGAAGAAATTCGATAGCGCGATTCGCTCTTGCAAGGGAGCCAAGAAGGCCACAAGCAGATTGCCGAACGTCACGCACAGCAGCCAGAATCCCATGATCGTGGATTTCATGGCCCGGGGCGCCTGCGTGTACGCGAACTCCAACCCCGTGATAGAAACCAGCACCTCGGATACCGTCATGATGAAGTACGGCACGATTTGCCAGAGGGCATGCACCTGGCCTTCGCCCTGCGACTCGATCGCGGTTTGCAGGATCGCGGCAGCTGCAAAGGCGGCACCCGCCAGAAACATGCCCGCGGTCATCTTCTGCAGCGGCTTGATCTCGATGCCGCGAGTTCGCAGCGGCGCGTAGACGAGAAAGTTCAGCGTGGGTATCACGATCATGACAAACAACGGATTCAGCGCGGAGAGTTGAGCAGCGCTCATCTCGATATCGAGCATCCGCTCGCGCGTTACGACGCCGTCCGTTTCGGAAATTACGTTACCCATGGGCGGTCCCACCGCGTCGGCCAAAGCGGCGAGCAGCCCCGAGGCCACGATGATTCCCAGCACGGCCTTGGTGACGTTTGCTGCAATGGGGTTGTTGGCCAGCCACCGAAACAACCAGATGCCGGCGAACAGCGACAAACCGATCGTGGCCGCGAAGGCCCAGTAGCCCAAATAGGCCGGCACCCTCAGCCCCAGGGCCATGAGCCGCGCCTGATCTACCCAGGTCGACGCGTGCTGATCGAACAGCGCCCAGAAGACGCTGACCATCGAGAAGACGACCATAATCTTCAGTACCGCCGGCGGCCCGTCCCCCGCTTCCTCGCCAAATCGGGCTCGCCCCACGTCGAAGAAGCTCATCCCCGGCTGGCGCTCGCTCTGGTGCGTGAGATTGTAGAGCAGCACCGGCAGGAAGCTTTCACTGGTCTGAATGCGCTGTCGAACGCGAAACGCGGCAAGCCCCGCGACGACGGCGACGATGGTTCCGACCGGCAACCACCAGTAGTGCGCGAAATACGACGCCACGATCTCGCCCGTGACGCCCTCGTAGGCGTCGCCCGCGGCCTGCTGTGCCTGTCCCAGGTGATGCTCCCAGAGCACGAAGTAACCGATGATCAGCGAAAACAGCGGCGTAAACAACAACGTCGTGACCAACGTGTCGAACAGCCCCAACTTTCCACCGGGGCTGGGCGGCACGTGCACGAACTTGTGGCGGCCCATCCAGAAGACCAGCGTGGCAATCCCCATCAATACGCCCGGCACGCCGAAGGCCACCTCCGCGCCGAAATACCGCAAGAGTAGCGGCGTGAGCACGGTCGAGAAGAACGAGCCGTAGTTGATGATGAAATAGAAAACCTGATAGACCCGGGTCACCAAGTGGGAGTTGGCCGCCGTGAATTGGTCGCCGACGTTGGCCGACACACAGGGCTTGATGCCGCCGGAGCCGATGGCAATCAGCCCCAGTCCGAGATACATCGACAACTCGGCCGCCGCGAACTGGTCCATGGCGCCGAAACGGCCGGCAACGGCCAGCACCGCGTGCCCGGCGCAATAGATCAGGGAAACCCAGAAAATCGTCAGGTACTTGCCGAGCAATCGGTCCGCCATGATGGCGCCGATCAACGGAAACGCGTACACCCCCGCCACGAACAAGTGGACGATTTCCGTGCTCTGGGCCTCGGCCTCAGCCATCTGGTCCGACGGCACGGTGCTTTCGTCCACGAAGTGCACGAACAAGGCGATCAGGTAGATCTTCAGGATCGCCTTCATCCCGTAGAAACTGAAGCGCTCGGCGCCCTCGTTTCCGACGATGTAGGGGATGCCCGAGGGCATCTTATTGGATAGCGGCGCGGCGGGGTTGGAGTTTGCCATCGATCCTCGGGATTCCATAGACTTTGCAGTGCGCCGCCTCAGTTGCTCCTAACTATACCGCTACACGAAAGTTGAAGCCAGATTGACCATCGCCGGGCATGCCAAGTGGTGCCCCGAGGCGAGACCCGTGCGTAGAATGAGAGAGTTCCGCTCACGACCGCTGGTTAGAAAGTCGCATGCCCACCCGACGTAGCCGCGAACGGTTTGCCCAATATCGGGGATCGCTGCGCGAGCGCCGACGCGAGCAGCAGGCCGCAGGCAATGGCAAGCGGTCGAGGAGTGACCAGCCGCGGGGTTTCTGGCGGCTGTTCGCCGACTTCTGGGGTTTGCTGGCCGGGCACCGAGGTTCGGTCGTCTTTGCGCTGGCGACGTTGACCGTCGCCACGCTGCTGTCGCTGTTGCCACCGGTGGCCACGAAGCTCGTGATCGACAACGTGCTGGGAGGCAAGCCGCTCGAGCCGCCGTTTTCGAACTTCCTGCCCGAGCCGGAGAGCCGGCTGCAGCTCCTGTGGTGGCTGGCCGGCGGCGTCGTGGCGATCTCCATCGTCGAAACGCTGATTCGGCTGTGGGGTCGCTGGTACGCCACGCGAGCCGTGACACGCGTGCAGGTCGCCACGCGCCGCCGGGCGTTCGACCACGCCGTGCGTTTGCCGCTGCATCGGGTACACAACCTCAAGAGCGGAGGCGTGGCCAGCCTGTTGCGAGACGATGCCGGCAGCATTGCCGAGTTGATCTTTAGCATGCTGTACAATCCCTGGCGAGCGATCATTCAATTGGTCGGCTGCCTGGCGATCCTGGCGGTGATCGATTGGCGCCTGCTCGTCGGTTCGCTGATTCTGCTACCTGTGGTGTTCTTCACGCACCGCACCTGGATCGCCCGCATTCGTCCGCTGTATCGCGACATCCGCCACCAGCGGCAGGACATCGACAGCATGGCGACCGAATCGTTCGCGGGCATGCGCGTCGTGCGCGCCTTCGGCCGGCAGCGAAGCGAGTCGGGCCGCTTTACGCGCGACAACCACTTCATGGCGCGGCAACAACTGCACGTGTGGTGGTGGGCGCGGATCGTCGAGGTCGTGTGGGAAATCCTCCTGCCGTTGGCCAGCGCCGCCCTGCTGCTTTACGGCGGGATTCGGGTGCTGGAAGGCGACATCGACCTGGGCGATCTGATGATGTTCTTGGTCTACTTGGCGATGCTATTGGGTCCTCTGGCCACGCTGGCGGGCAGCGCCACGGCGTTTCAGAACAGTTTGGCAGCGCTCGACCGCGTGCTCGACCTGCTGGCCGAGCCGCAGGAGATGGCCGACCGCCCCGGCGCCCTCATCGTCCAAAAACATGAGGTCCAAGGCCGCGTCGCGCTGCGCGACGTGAGCTTCCGCTACCCCGGATCGCGCGATCTCGTGCTGCGAAACGTCGATCTCGACGTCAACGCCGGTGAAACGATCGCCTTGGTCGGCCGTAGCGGCGCGGGCAAGACCACGCTCACCAACCTCGTGGCACGCTTCTACGATCCCACCGAGGGCAGTGTCGAATTGGACGGTATCGATCTGCGCTCGATCAACGTGGAGAGCTACCGCCGCATCCTGGGCATCGTCGAGCAGGATGTGTTTCTATTTGACGGCACGGTGTGGGAAAACATCGGCTACGCTGCACGAGAAACCACGCAGGAACAGATCGAACAGGCCGCCATGGCCGCCAATGCCCATGAGTTCATCACGGCGCTTGACCACGGTTACGATACGATCATCGGCGAGCGCGGCGTGCGTCTCAGCGGCGGCCAGCGGCAGCGAATCGCTATCGCGCGGGCGCTGCTGGCCGACCCGCGGATCCTGATCCTTGATGAGGCCACGAGCAACCTCGACAGCGAAAGCGAGCGGCTGATCCAGCAGAGCCTGGTCACGCTGATGCGGGGGCGTACCTCGTTCGTCATCGCGCACCGTCTAAGCACGATCACCCATGCCGATCGCATCGTCGTGCTCGAAGATGGCCAGATCGTCGAAGTCGGCACGCACGCGGCACTTCTTGCGCAGTCGGGGCTGTATCGACAGATGGTCGAAATACAAACCGTTGCCGAGGGAACGCTCTCGGCGGAAGACGACTCGAGGGCAACACTCGAGCGGCGATAAGATCGGTGCCAACTGTTTGGCTTCCCAGCACATCGGTTGTGCAGCGGCGCGCCGGAAAAGGTTGCGGGGCCTACCCCAAACAGGCTATGATGCGGGCCACGCCACTGTCCCCCGCCCGGCAGCCCCGGAGAGCAGCGCACGATGCACCCTCGGCGACAGCGACACCCCCGGTTCCGCGCCGCGATCGCGGGTATGGTCTGTCTTCTGGTCGGATCGCTGGGCGCGGCGGAACTTCCCTCGTTCAACGACGGTACGTGGCCCTTCTGCCCGCCAAGTCGGCCCGCGGTTCCTGAGGTCGAGAATGCCGGCTGGGTCGCGAATCCCATCGACGCCTTTGTCCTTGCGGAGTTGGAGAACAAAGGTCTTCAGCCCAGCCCGCAAGCCGACAAGCGGACGCTGCTGCGGCGTCTGACGTTCGACCTAACCGGCTTGCCGCCCACGGACGAGCAGCAGCAAGCTTTTCTGACGGACGATGGCCCGGGCGCCTACGAACGGCTCGTGGAGCGCCTGCTCGATTCACCACGATACGGGGAACGCTGGGCACAGCATTGGCTCGACATCGTGCGCTATGCCGAAACCGACGGCTTTAAGGCCGATGAGTTTCGCCCGAGTGCTCACAAGTATCGTGACTACGTGATCCGAGCGTTCAACGCCGACCTGCCCTACGACCGCTTTATTCGGCAGCAGTTGGCCGGCGACGAATTGGAACCGGACAACCCCGAGGCACTGGTGGCCACGGGGCTCAACCGGTTGTACCCCGATGAATCAAACGCCGCCGACGTGCGTCAGCGCCGTCAGGAAATTCACGATGACCTGACCGATACCACATCGCTGGCACTGTTGGGCCTGACGATGGGCTGCGCCCGCTGTCACGATCACAAGTTCGATCCGATCACGCAGGTCGACTACTTCCGTTTGCAATCTTTCTTCGCCACGCTGCTGCCGCGTGACGACGCCGCCGTGGCCACCGTTGAGCAGAAGCGACGTTACGCCGAGAAACGTGCGGTATGGGAAGAAGCAACCAAGCCGATTCGCAAACAGATTGACGCACTGCTCGAACCGAAGCGCGAGGCGGCGTTCTCCGCCGCGCTGATCAAGTTCGATGCCGAAATCCGAACCGCCGTCGAGACGCCACCCGAAGACCGCAGTTGCATGCAGCGGCAGATCTCGTTTCAGGTCATGCGTTACATTTCGCCGAAAATGAACGCCGTCACCGGCAGCAAGCTCAAAGGCGAAGATAAGCAGCGTTACGACGAGCTCAAGAAGCAGCTGGCGGAGCACGAACATCTCAAACCGGCCGAGCTGCCCAAGGCGATGGCCGTGGTCGACGCATCGGCCGACGCCCCGCCGACACACCGCTTGACGCTGGGCGACTATCGTAAGCCGGCCGAGGAAGTGCAGCCCGGCTTCCCGGCCTTTCTGGGCGCGAGCGAACCGGATATTGTCAGCCCGCCGGCCGGCGATCACTCCTCCGGCCGACGCGCGGCCCTGGCCGAGTGGCTGTGCCGCGACGACCATCCACTTACCTCGCGGGTGATGGTCAATCGTATCTGGCAGCACCACTTCGGCATGGGCATCGTCGCGACGCCCAACGACTTCGGAGCGATGGGCGACCCGCCAACGCATCCCGATCTGCTGGATTGGCTGGCAGTCGAGTTCGTCGAGCGCGGCTGGAGCATCAAGCAGATGCACCGCCTGATGGTTACCTCTTCGACGTATCGCCAGGCGTCTCGTGTCGACCTCGACGATCCTGCCCAAGCGAAGGCGGCGGCAGTCGATCCCGACAACGAACTGCTCTGGCACGCCCGACGGCGGCGTCTCGAGGGCGAAGCCCTGCGCGACGCGATGCTCGCCCTCTCCGGCGAGCTGCAGACGCGAATGTTCGGCCCCAGTGCCCGTCCCGTCCTTCCCGAAGGCGTCGATCGCAAGATGGCCTGGAAGCCCGACTCCAAGCCCGAGCAGCGCAATCGCCGCTCGATCTACGTCTTCGCTAAACGCAACTTGCGATATCCGATCCTGGAGATCTTCGATTTGCCGGACCTGCACAACAGTTGCCCCCAGCGAAGCGTCACGACGACGGCGCCGCAGGCCCTCACGCTTCTCAACGGCGAGTTTTCGTTCGAACGCGCGCAACATTTTGGTCATCGACTACTCGCCGAGCACGGTGACAATTTCACGGCGATTGTGCGCGCGGCCTGGAGTGCCGCCCTATCGCGCGAGCCGAGCACTGACGAGCAAACCGCCGCGGTCGAGTTCCTCGAGCGGCAGATCGTCACGATTGCCCAGCGCGGCGAGACGCCGGAAGCCGCCGTCGCCGGACAGTCGGCGGGGGGCGATCCGGCGCGCCTTTCCGCGGTCGCCGATCTCTGCCATGCGATCTTCAATGCCAACGAATTCCTCTACGTCGACTAGCCATGGCCCAGCCTGAACACGCTGCCAGCGACCCCTGCGGCCCGCACTATGACCGCCCGGTGTCCCGCCGCGATTTTCTGGCCCGGGCGGGAGCGGGCTTCGGCAATCTCGCCCTTTGGAGCCTGCTGGCGAGCGAGGCACGAGCCTCCGGCAAGGCCCCGCAATTGGCCGCCTCCGCCGTGCGGCAACCGCACTTCACCGGAAAAGCCAAGAGCGTCATCTGGTGCTTCATCGACGGCGGCCCAAGCCACATCGACCTGTTCGATCCCAAGCCCGAATTGCAGAAGCTGGCCGGCAAGCCGCTGCCCGAGAGCTTCGACCGGCCGCTGACGGCCATGGGCAAGACGGCCTTCACGCCGCTGATGGGCACCAAGCGAAAATTCGCCCAGCACGGCCAGTCGGGGATCTGGGTCAGCGACTGGCTGCCCGAAATCGCCACTTGCGTCGACGACATCGCCGTCGTTCGCAGTTGCCATGCCGACGGCCTGAATCACGTGGGCAGCGTGTGCCAAATGAATACCGGTAGCATCCTTGGTGGCCGGCCTTCGCTGGGATCCTGGTGCCTGTATGGGCTGGGCAGCGAAAGCCAGGATCTGCCCGGCTACGTCGTGCTGACCGATAGCGGCGACAATCCGCCGGGGGGCAATCGCAACTGGGGCACGGGGTTCATGCCCGCCACGTTCCAGGGCACGAAGTTCCGCGACGGCAAGTACCCGATCCTGCACGTTTCTCCGTCGCAGGCTTTGGCCGGCGATCGGCAGCGCAACAAGCTCGCGTTCATCCAGCAGCTCAATCAGCGGCACCTCAACGGACGCGGCGACGACGATCGACTCGAAGCCCGCATCGCCAGCTATGAGTTGGCCTTTCGGATGCAGGCAGCCGCGCCCGAAGCCGTCGACCTGTCCAGCGAGTCGGTCGAGACACAGGCGCTGTATGGACTCGACGACAAGCACACGTCGCGCAACGGTCGCAACTGCCTGCTGGCTCGGCGGCTGGTCGAGCGGGGTGTGCGGTGCGTTCAGCTCTATTTGGGCTCGGGCAGCAAGTGGGACGCCCACACCAATATGGAAGGCAACCACTCGAAATACTGCCGCGAAAGCGACAAACCGGTCGCGGGTTTGATCAAGGATCTCAAGCGACGAGGCATGCTCGACGATACGCTGGTCGTGTGGGGCGGCGAGTTCGGCCGCACTCCGATGAGCGAAAGCGGCAACGGCCGCGACCACAATCCCTGGGGATTCACCATCTGGATGGCCGGCGGCGGAGTCAAGGGCGGCGTCACTTACGGCAGCACCGACGAAATCGGACTGTATGCGGTCGACAACCCCGCCCACGTAAACGACATTCACGCCACGATCCTGCACACTCTTGGGCTCGATCACGAGCAGTTGACGCTGATGCACAACGGCCGGGCCGAACGTCTCACCGGTGTGGCGGGACACGTCATCACCGACATCCTGGCCTAACGCCCGCCTTTGGCCATAGGCCTCCATCCTCGCCGAGCGTTCGATTTCGCCGGCGCCGCGCGGTAGATTGGACACTCGGAAACACTCCGCACCTTCTCCGGGAAGATCCGCGCCGATGCACAGCACTTCTTCCGCGACCACGAACCGCATCTTCGAGCAATACGCAGCCAAGACGCCAGGCTCGGCGGAGTTGTACCGGCGTGCCGTCAACGTCTTTCCCGGCGGCGTCACCCACGACACGCGTTATCTGCAACCATATCCCCTCTACGTCGAGCGGGCCGCGGGCTCGCGCAAATGGGACGTCGACGGCCACGAGTACGTCGACTACATCGGTGGCCACGGGGCGTTGCTGTTGGGGCATGCGCACCCGCAGATATCCGAGGCCGTGCGCGAGCAGTTGGCCAAGGGCACGCACTTCGGGGCCAGCCACGAGTTGGAACTGCAACTCGGCGAACAGATCCAAAAAATGGTCCCCTGCGCCGGCAGGGTGCGCTTCACCGGCTCGGGCACCGAGAGCACGCTGCTGGCCATCCGCATCGCGCGAGCCTTCACGGGTAAGCGGAAGATCGTGCGCTTCGCCGGCCACTTTCACGGTTGGCACGACCAGGTGGCCTTCGCCGTCACTTCACACTTCGACGGCACTCCGCCGCCGGGCGTCTTGCCGGGTGTCACGGGCGAGGCGCTGGTCTGCCCGCCGGGCGAACCCGCGAAGCTGGAGCAGCTACTCTCCACCAACGACGATGTGGCAGCCGTGATTCTCGAGCCGACGGGGGCCACGTTTGGACTCGTGCCGCTGCCGGCGGGCTTTCTCGAACAGGCGCGGAAGATCACCGCCCGACACGGCGTGTTGTTGATTTTCGACGAAGTGATCACCGGCTTTCGCGTATCGCCAGGCGGCGCCCAACGCCACTTCGGCGTCACGCCCGATTTGGCCACGTTCGCCAAGATCGTCGCCGGCGGTTTCCCCGGCGGAGCCGTGGCGGGGCGCAAGGACGTGATGGACGTGATGACCATGCGCGACGATCGCCAGTGGAACCTCGATAACCGCGTGCCGCACCAGGGAACCTTCAACGCCAATCCGGTCACCGCCGCCGCCGGCCTGGCTACGCTACGGTTGATCGACCAGGGCGACGTCATCCCGCAGGCCGACCGCATCGCGGCGCACCTGCGCGAGCGGATGAACGACGCGATCCGCCAGGCCGGATCGAGCTGGCTCGTCTACGGTGAGTCGTCTGGCTTCCACTTCTTCACCAATCCGCAAGGCCGCAGCGTGACGGTCGACGACATCTACTCCGGCGTCGTCACGCGAGAGGAGCTCAAGGGCGGCGTCGCGCCGTCGGTCATCCACCAGTTGCGTTGCGGCATGATTCTCGGCGGGGCCGACGTGTTCCCCTGGCCGGGCGGGGTTGTGTCGGCGGTCCACAGCGAAGAAGACGTGGAGATCACGGCCGCGGCGTTCAAGGCCTGCCTGGAAGCCATGGAGCTCTAACGGCAGAAACGCCACGCGGCTCAATCGCCGTCCAGCCTGGCTTCAAGCGCCCGTACCTGTTCGAGCAAAATGCCCTCGGGCTCGCGTTCCAGGAGCCAAGCGACGTCTTCCCGTGCCCCAGCGCGCTGGCCGAGTTCGTAGCGAACCATCGCTCGCAGCCAGTGATACGACACGTGCGACGGCTCGATGGCGAGCATGGCGTTCAAGTAACGATGCAAGGCCGCGGGATCGCCCCGCGAGGGGCTGAGCAGATTCTGTAGCATCCGAAACACGATGGCCTGCTTCGTCGCCGGTTCGAAGAAGCGTTCGATCTGATCGTCTGCCAACTCCTCCTCGGAGGCTTCCTTGATGCGGGCGATGGCGTTCTCGCGACTAATCGGCTTGGCGCCGTCGTAGACGTCGATCAACTGCCACTCTCCGTCGGGCGGCACGTAGGCCACGACAAAATGTCCCGGCAGGCCGACCCCGACCACGTTGAGCCCCAGCCGCCGGGCAAGTTCCATGTACACGACCGACAACGTGAGCGGCAAGCCCTCCCGATCGTCGAGCACCTCGTTCAAGTAGCTGTTGGCACGGTTGTAGTAGTCGCCGCGGCTACCGTGAAACCCGTTCTCCTCGAACATGTACTTGCGCAGGGCGGCGAAGAGATCCGCGTCGCTTGGGTCTTCGGGGAGCTTGGCAAAGATCTCGTCGGCCATTCGCTCCAACTCCTGACAGTAGGCGCTTACGTCGACCTCTTCGTTGTCGAGCTTGGCCACCAGCAGGCAGGCCCGCGACAGGTCGATGTGCGGCTCGTCGCGCGAAAGGACCCGCATCAAATCGTCGGTCGTGCGCCGCTCGTGCGCAGCCTGGGCCAATTCGCGAAGTCGTTCCGCTTCGCGCTCCAATTCCGCGGCGCGGTCACGCAGCACGCTGGCCGAACGGCGGGGGTCGGCGGCCAGCAGCCCCAGGATCTCGTCGCTAGGCGGGCGATCGCTGGGCAGCTTTTCGACCAGTTCCACGATTCGCTGAGCCTGCTCTTCAGGCACGGTGACGCGCTCAACCGTGGGCCCGAACTGAAAGCGTTTGAATTCGGCCTCGGTGTCGCGGAACTTCACGAGTCCGACCTGGCCGCTCCGAAAGCCCGAATCGTGTGTCTCCCACACTGGTGTGTCGTTGACAAAGCACTGGATGCGGTCGCCTTCGAGCCGCACGCGAAGCGTGTTCCACGCGCCCGGTTCGTACTCGGGGCACGTTTCGTTGTAGAGGATGCGCCAAGTACGGATGTCGGGACCGTCGAACCGCGTGAAACGCATGCGCCCGCCGGAAGGATAAAAACCATAGTGGCGGTGACGTCCATCGGAGCAAAAGGCCAGACCCGCGGCTCCGGACTCGTCGTCGAGACGCACGGTGACCGTCACCTCGTAGGGCCGCTTCGGTTCCTGGTCAGGAACCAGGCACAACGACCGGCCCCCGAACCCGTCGCCTGGCGAATCGACCAGAATCCGCCCGGCCCGCTGCCGCCAATTTGCACCGAACACGGTCTGCCATTCGCGCGGGTCGAGAGCTCCGATCGTCTGCCAGCGCGACATGGGAATCGGGTTCGGCTTGTCGAGCAAGGGCTTGATCAGGTTGATGGCCAGCGCGAAGCCGAGATTGGGCGTAACGACCGATTTCATCGTCACGATACCTTGCACGCGCCCTTCGGCGTCGACGACCGGTCCGCCGCTGTTGCCCGGCTCGATGGGAATCGCCATTTGAATCATCTTGCGGCCGTCCATCTCGCGCACGCCGGACACAACGCCCGAGACGACGCTGTTTTCCAGCCCTTGCGGGTTCCCCAGAGCGATGATGCTCTCGCCTTGCCGCACTTTGTCCGAATCGCCCAACTCCAAAGCCGGCAAGTCCTTCTCGTCGACGCGCAGGACGGCCAAGTCCAAAGCGCGGTCAGATGCATGCACCGCCGTGGCGTCGACCTGGCGTCCGTCGGCCAGTTGCACGCGGAGTGCGCGGCCCTCGCCGATCACGTGAAAGTTCGTAGCGATCAGCCCGTCGCTGGAGATGACAAACCCGGTTCCCACACCGCTGCGGCGGCCGTCGCGGCCCGAGGGAGAGATGACGACGATCGAGCGAGCAACCTTCTCGGTCAAATCCTCAACCGAAAGAGTCGGTGGCAGAGCCACTTTCTCAACGGCCGAGGGGGACTGATCATCGACCGGCGACTCAGGGGTCGCCTCCTGACCAGCCCATGCTGGTGCGAGCGAGAACGACATCAGCACGTAGGCCGATATCCACATCGGGAGAAGTCTCATCCGCTTGCTCCGAGGAGGGACAACAGTGATTGGGAGCGCGCGCCGTATCCAATCATTCTACCTGAACGATGCGCGCAAGCGAGGGCGGTTTGGCGAGAGTTGTGTCCCAGGCACAGAGCCCGCGCCGAATCTACCGCACAGGTCCAATCAGCTCGATCAGGTTGCCGTCGGGATCCCGTACGACGGTCAGCGCAAGTCCTGGCGTCAGATCGGCCGGCAGCGGCACCGGACCTCGGCCCAACGGGCGCACGCCTGCCCGACCCAACCGCTCGAGCGCCCGGTTGCCATCGGCTACGTAGATGGTCAGGTAGCTGTAGCCAAGCTGCGAGTGGATGTGTGCATTTTCTGCTCGCTTCGGTTGGGCGCTGGGCACTTCCATCAGCTTCAGCCGTGTGGCCGATGCCTCGTCGCCCAGCACGAGCACGCGAATGTCGAGCCGCTTGCCGTCCGTTAGGCCGGCGTTCGTGCAAAACTCGGCATCGACCGAGAACCCAGGCACCTCCTTGAAGCCGATCGCTTCGGTGTAGAACTTGACCGCCCGGTCCAGATCGCCGACGACCACCCCAATATCGATCGTATCGCGGGCAAACGGGCTGGGCCCGCTATCGGCGGCCGGGCTCATCAGCCAGCCGCCGGCCAGCAGAAACACAACCGCAATGGCCGGCCCCAACCGTCGACCCCATCGAGAAAAAGACATCTTGCTACTCCCAGTTTGTCGTACCGAATCGCCTGGCACCGTACACCGGCGAGCTTAGTGTTTTTGACGCCGCCATACTTCCAAGACACAGCCGGTGCCGGCCTCGCCCGAGAACTCCGTGGGACGCTTCTCGTTGGCGCTTTCCAGGCAGATGGTCAGCTCATCTCCCTCGACCTTGTAGATGACGAGATAGACCTTGCCCTTGTCCGCCCCCTCGCCGACGACGATGTCTAGCGCCTTGGGGTCCTTCTCGGGATAAAACCTGTACGTGCCGCGCTCATGAAAATCACCGTTCTGAAAATGGTAGTTGTCACCCTCGACGGTGAGCTTGATCGGCTCCAGCTTCTTCTTGGGCGTTTCTTCGCCATCGTGGGTCATCGAGATCGCCTTCCAAGTGCCCTGCCACTTGGCGATTTCCTGCTTCTCGGCCTGGCTGACTTCGTCTGCCGCAAGAAGCGCAAGCGAACACGTGAACAATAACGCCGCGGCCAGCACGAATCTCATGCTGTGTTCCCCAATGGTGTAGCTGTCGCGAAAAAACACCGACGTAGTATGGCGCGGCGCGCGGCGCGTGTAAAGCGAACCACTGTGGACTCCGTCGGTCGGGACGGCGTATTTGCGGTTGATGCCGGAAGATCACGCAATGATGTCGTGGATGACGTTGCCGAAAACGTCGGTCAGACGCTCTTCGCGACCCTGGTGGAAGTAGGTCAACTCTTCGTGGTCGAGACCCAGCAGGGCCAACACCGTGGCGTGCAGATCGTGCAGATGGACCTTGTTCACTTCGGCGGCGAAGCCGAACTCGTCGGTCTCGCCGTAGGAGACGCCTCCTTTGACGCCGCCCCCGGCCATCCACATGGTGAAACCATAGGGATTGTGGTTACGGCCCGGCGCTCCCTCGCCTTCGGCAAACGGCATGCGGCCGAACTCACCACCCCACAAGATGAGCGTGCTGTCGAGCAGTCCGCGACGTTCCAGATCGGTGAGTAAGGCGGCGATCGGCTGGTCGACTTCGGCGCCGTGACGGCCGTGGTTCTTTTCCACGCTCTCATGCGCGTCCCAGGTATCCTCCAGATGACCTCCGCCGGAGTAGAGCTGCACGAAACGCACTCCCCGCTCGACCAGTCGCCGCGCTACCAGGCAGTTTCGGCCGAATTCGTCGGTGGGATCGCTTCCGACACCGTACATATCGAGCGTCGCCTGATCTTCCTGGCCAAGATCCACCGCCTCGGGCGCTTCGGCCTGCATGCGGTATGCCAGCTCGTAGCTCTGAATCCGCGCTGCCAACTCCGAGCCGCCGGGCCGGGCGTCGAGATGCTGCTGATTCAGTTGGGCCAATAGGTCGAGTTGTTCGCGCTGGCTCTTGCCGTCGAGCGGGCCGCGCAGATCGAGTAAAGGCTCGCCCACCGGCCGGAACAGCGTGCCTTGGTAGCTGGCGGGCATAAACCCGCTGCCCCAGTTCGGCTGGCCGCTGATCGGACCGCCGCGCTTGTCCATGATCGTGACGTAGCCGGGCAGATTCTGATTCGCGGTGCCCAACCCGTATACCGCCCAGGATCCCAGCGACGGGCGGCCGATAAACGTACTGCCGGTATTCATGGCCACCAGGGCCGAACCGTGGGCGTGGCTGTCGGTGTGACAGGAGCGGATCAGAGCCAGCTTGTCGGCGTGCTCGCGAACGCGGGGAAAGTAGTCGGAGATCATCAAGCCGCTTTCGCCGCCGGGCCGAAACTTGCGCCAGGCCGGCGTCAAGAACCCCATCTTCCGACCACCGGAGTTGGTGAACTCTTTGTCCGGGGGCAGCGTCTTGCCGGCGTACCTAGCCAGCGACGGCTTGTAGTCAAAGGTATCGATGTGGCTTGGCCCGCCATTCATCATCAAGAAGATGCAGCTCTTGGCCTGCGCCATGAAATGCGAAGCCTGGGGAGCGAGTGGATTCAAACCGCGCGCTGCCTCATTCGCTCGAGCGTGCCGCGCAAAGAATCCATCCTCTCCTAGCAGCGCCGCCAGGGCCAAGCCCGTGAAGCCTGCCCCCATCTCCCATACAAACTCGCGGCGCGACAGGCCGCAGGGAAACAGCCGCCGGGCGGGAGCATGGGAATCCGATTCGCTACGCAGGTGCTTAGTCGACATAGATGAACTCGTTGAGGTTGAGCAGCACGTGGCAGAGCGACGCCAACGCCGGGCGAGTCCCTTCAGCGGCTGATTCCTGCTCAGCCAGATTCTTGGACTGGGTCTCCAGGTGCTTGAGGGCCGCGTCGCGTTCGTCCTCGGTCGGCGGACGCGACAGCGCCAGCCACCAGGCACGATCGACCTGCGCGGCCGGATCGTCCCCCACCTCGCGGGCCACGCGCTCGGCGAAAGCCGTGCTTTGTTCATGAACGAAATCGTTGTTGAGCAACGCCAACGCCTGCGGGGCCACGGTCGATACGTTGCGTTGGCTGCACGGCTGGGTCGTGTCGGCAAAGTCGAACGTCGTCATCAATGGCAGCAGCAGCGAGCGTTTGGTCATCATATAGACGCTGCGGCGGCGCTGTTCTTCAGGCGGCGAAGTGCCCCAGGCGTCCTTCTTCTTGGAAAGGCCTTCGAGCGCTTCCTTGGTCGCGGGCGGAAAAAAACTCGGACCGCCGGCCTTCAGGTTGAGTTGGCCGCTGGTCGCCAGCATCGCGTCACGCAACGGTTCGGCTTCAAGCCGCTGACGGTTGCGCCGCCACCACAGGTTGTTGGCAAAGTCCACTAGCGAGTACTCGGCTTCGTCCGGATGCGTCGAATCCATCTGGTACGCCGAACTGAGCATGATCATCTTGTGCAGCCGCTTGAGCCGCCAGCCGCCCTCGACCAATTCGCTTGCCAGCCAATCCAACAACTCGGGATGCGTCGGTTCCTCGCCCATCACGCCGAAGTTGTCGGGCGTGCGCACGAGCCCTTCGCCGAAGTGGTGCTGCCATATCCGGTTGACCATCACGCGGGCCGTGAGCGGATTCTCAGGATCCGTAATCCAACGGGCCAGTTGCAGACGGCGGCCGTTGGCTTCAGCCTCGCCGTCCACCAGCGGGATCATCGACAGAAAGCCCGGCGGCACCGTTTGCTTCGGATGTGCCGGATCTCCGCCGGCCAGCAGCTTCACCTCCGGCGGACGCGGACTGGCGTCGGTGAACACCAGCAGCTCGCCTTCAGCCGGCTTGCCCCCGGCGAAGAAATTCAGCATCGCGTAGTAGTCCGTCTGCGGAATCGGATCAAACTTGTGATCGTGGCAGCGGGCACATTTGAGCGTCACGGCCAGGAATGCCGTGCTCGTGGCGTGCATCAGGTCGTCGAGCTGCTCGAACTTGTATTTGGCCGGGTCGTTTGGCTCGTCGTCGAAGGTGCCCACGCGGAGAAACCCCGTGGCAATCCGCGATCGTTCGTCCGCATCGGAAAGCTGGTCGCCGGCCAACTGATGCACGACGAAGCGGTCGTACGGCATATTGTCGTTGAAGGCGTCGATGACCCAATCGCGATAGCGCCAGGCGTTGGGCTTCAACGCGTCGCGTTCGTAGCCGTTGGTCTCGGCAAAGCGAACCAGATCGAGCCAGTGCCGGGCCCAGCGCTCACCGTAGTGCGGACTGGCCAAGAGATGATCGATCAACTGCTCGTACGCTTCGGGCCGCTCGTCGGCCACGAAGGCTCGCACTTCCTCAGGCGTCGGCGGCAAACCCCAGAGGTCGAAATAGGCCCGGCGAATCAGCTTGGCCTTAGGTACAGGCGACGCGGGGCGCCAGCCCTTGGCTTCCAGCGGTGCCAGGATGAAATGGTCGATCGAACTTTGCGGCCACGCAGTGTTTGAAACCGCGGGAACTTCGAGCCGCTGCACCGGACGCAACGACCAGATCGCCGCCGAGTCGTCCGCGACCGCCGCAGGCCACGCCAACGTGAGCCCGAGCATCGCCAGGCAAACACTTCGCATTGCCGAACCGAGCTTGCCTACTGGTCGGACCATTCCGTCGCCCTCCGGAGTTTGTCTGGCACTCTCAAAGGCAGTTTAGCCGCACCACAGGGGCAGTTCAATCAAACCAAGTCGTCGCTTGCCGGCGCGGACGATGATGCACGCGGCACGATCGAACGCCGCGCATCGACTCCCATCCACGCAATCGCCGCGACGCCATAGGCGGCGGCGGAAAGTGCGAAGCTGGCCGACCAGCCGAAACGCTCCGCCAGGCGAGGCACAAACGACGTGGCCATCGCAGCACCGATGTTGCCGCACATGTTGCCTACGCCGAGCACCGTACCTGCGTACGCGTTGCCGATGTCCTGGTAAGTGCACCACACCGAACCAAGGCCGAAGTCACCGAGAAACGACGCGACGACCAGCATCGCCACGATGGCGCGCGGATCATCGAGCAAGAAGCACAACGCGTAGGCTATGGCGGCCCCGCCGTAGGCGATCATGCAAGGGGCGCGTCGGCCCCAAACCAGACCCAGCCGACGAACAAGCGCGTCCGTAGCAAACCCTCCGGCCAGACATCCCGACATGCCCGCCGCCGCAACCAGGCTCGTGGCGAAGCCGGCTTCGAGTTCGCTTCGCCCGTGCACTTTGATCAAGTACGTGGGCAGCAACGTTCCGACGAGGATCCAACCGACGTTGATTGTGTAGTTGATGAGCATCAAGAACCACAGCGAGCGGCTCCTGACAAGCGCCCGTGCCGAGAGCGCGTGTTGCGAGGCGGGAGCGTCATCGGTGGCTCCGCCTGGGCCCGCGATCAATGCGACCTCCGCGTCGTTCGTTCGAGGATGCTCACTCGGACGATCACGAAATGCCCGCCAAAACACGATCGCCCAGGCCAACCCGATGAAGGCGTAGGCCACGAATACGGGCCGCCAGGTATCGACATACCAGCCGCCGGCAGCGACGAGGCTCATCAACAAGGCTGTCAGCGATGGAGCCAACACACCGCCGGCACGCCCTCCGAGCGAGACGGCACTATTGGCGAACCCCCGCGAAGTAAACGGCACCCAACGGCGCAGAAAACTGGCGGTCGTCGCATAGGCCCCGGCCTGGCCGATCCCCAGCAAGGCCCGCAACACCAGCAGCGAGGCCAGACCGCCCACGAAGCCCATGCCGGCAATGGCCAGCGACCAGGCCACGACATAAAGCGACAGAGCGCGTCTTCCGCCCCAACGATCCCCCAGCCAGCCGGCTGGAACTTGAAACAACGCGTAGCACCAGAAGAACGCAGCCACCGAATCGGCGACGTTCTCGATTGGGATATCGAGGTCCTTGGAAATGGCCGGCATGGCCACGGAAATGGACATCCGGTCCAAATAGAGGATGACTGCCATCGTGACCGCGAGCACGAGCACGCCGTAGCGTACGATGGTGGGACGATCGCGATGTTCGATCTCACTCGAAGTGTCGGGCAACGCAATTCTCCATTGCCAACGCACCCGTTGCGGCCCGGGTACGTTGCGGGGCATGGGGCACGCCGGTAGCATTGAGCGTCCAACCTACCGGCGCGTCCGGGGCACCGCAAACAAACCGGCGTCGCTGCGCCAAGAGAGACCCAAAAAATGCTGATCTTCGACGCCCACCTCGACCTGAGCATGAATGCGCTGGAGTGGAATCGCGATCTCACACGGCCCATCGTCGAGATTCGGGCGCGGGAACAGGGGCAAACCGACAAGCCCGACCGCGGTCGCGGCACGGTGTGCCTCGACGAGATGCGCAAAGGCGGCATCGGATTGTGCGTGGCCACGATGATCGCCCGCTACGTCAAGCCAAGCAACAAGCTGAAGGGTTTTCACGCGCCCGAGATCGCCTGGTCGCAAACGCAAGGCCAGCTCTCCTGGTACCGGGCGATGGAAGAAGCCGGCCAGATGGTGCAGATTCGCGATCTGGAGGGACTCAACAAGCACGTCGCTCTATGGCAGGACCCACCCGCGGATGCACCGATCGGCTACATCCTGAGCCTGGAAGGTGCCGACTCGATTCTCTCGCCTAAGCACCTGGCACGCGCCCACGACCAAGGACTGCGCGCCGTCGGTCCTGCCCATTACGGGCCGGGCACCTATGCGCAGGGGACGCACGCCACCGGCGGGATTGGTGCAGCAGGACGCGAACTGCTGGCCGAGATGCAGCGGCTAAGTATCATTCTCGACGCCACGCACCTATGCGACGAAAGCTTTTGGGAGGCACTCGACCACTTCGATGGCCACGTGTGGGCCAGCCACAGCAACTGCCGAGCGCTGGTCGACGACACGCGGCAATTCACCGACGAGCAATTGCGGGCCTTGATCGATCGCGGGGCAGTGATCGGTGCTGCGCTCGACGCCTGGATGATGGTACCAGGATGGATTCGAGGCAAGACGACGCCCGAGTCGTCCGGCGTGAGGCTGGCTCACATGGTGGACCACATCGACCACGTGTGCCAATTGGCCGGCAATGCGCGACACTCTGCCATCGGAACCGACCTCGACGGCGGATTCGGCCGCGAACAGACGGCCGCGGACCTCGATACGATCGCCGATTTGGCGCGCTTGCCGGGGATGCTGGCTGAACGCGGCTATTCCCAGAGCGACATCGATGGGATCATGCACGGCAATTGGCTGCGTTTTTTGGCCGATGCCTGGGGATAAGCTCGGGCGGGTGCATGCAAATCAGCCGACAACCGTGGCACCCCGGTCGAAGTGGTCGACAAACCGGATGGCGCGCGGTATTGATTGATAGATAGCCTTAGAGGCGCAGCGTTTGCCTCGCGGAATCGGCGCCGTACCCTTGATGATCCTGCCAGGAAAATTGGAGCCGGAAATGCCCCCTAAGACGAAGGCCACTGCGAAAAAGACCAAGAAGGCCCCCGACAAGAAGCCGGCCAAGAAAGGCTCGCCACCCAAGAAGAGCGCCCAGAAAGCAAGCCAGCCGGTGAAACCGGCGGCACGGCTGAAGAAGACCGCGACCTCGAACAATTCGAAGTCTTCGCAGTTTGCAACGCTCGACGAGGCTAAGAGTGCGGCGATCGATGTGTTGCTGCAAGTCATCGAAGAGGCCGAAGATCGGCTGGTCGCGATGAAGCAGGCAGCCTCGTTCGAAGAACTTGCGGCCCTTGGGGACTACGGGAGCCGCAAGAGCTAGCTCGCGCGTTGCGTACTTTTTTGGGGTTCGACGCAATATTCGTTTGACCCCTAAATCGGGGCTTTCTAGACTGGACCCGGTCGCAATGCGGCTCGCCGACACTGCCTTTCTGCGACGGACCTCAGCGAAGCGCGCTTCGACGACGCTCCGTCCGTCGGAGCGGTGATTGATCGATCGCGCCAGACGGTCTGGCGCTAGATCCTCGGTTTTGACCGACGAAGCGCTCGTCGGGATCGAGCAGCGTGCAATTGCGGCCGCCCGATTGTCGATCCGTTTGCCGACATTCTCAACGGGGCCATCTGCAGCCGCAGCCTCTGATGATCAGAGTCTCTTCCATTCAGCGCATGCGCGCACGCGGAGCGATCGCCGGTCGTCGAGCCGAAGCGCTTGAGCCACGGTGTGTCCTTAGCGGCGTGCCACTACTGCTTGCTGAGATCAATCCCGACGGAGCTTCCCACCCGGCCGAGTTTGCCGGCGTCGAGGGGGTCGCCTTCTTCGCAGCCGACAACGGCTCGACCGGGTCGGAGTTGTGGATGACCAATGGCACAACCGCCGGCACGGTGCTGGTTCGCGATATTAACCCGCTAGGCAGTTCGTCGCCGGCGAACCTGGTCAACGTCAATGGCACGCTGTTCTTCTCTGCCGACGACGGGCTGAACGGCTCCGAGCTATGGAAGTCGGACGGGACTTCGGACGGGACGACCATGGTCAAGAACATCCATCCGCTGGGCAGCTCTTCGCCAACTCAGCTGATCAATGTCGATGGCACGCTATTCTTTGCGGCCGACAATGGCGTCGACGGCGTCGAACTTTGGAAGAGCGATGGCACCGAACTCGGCACGACGCAAGTGATGGATATTCATCCCGCAGGCAGCTCCAACCCAGCGTCCCTGACGAGTGTCGACGACAAGCTGTTCTTCTCCGCCGACGACGGCATTTCGGGTATCGAGCTGTGGATGAGCGATCCCGGCAGCGCGACGACGATGTTGGTTAAAGATATCAACGCCGGTAGCTACGGTTCGTACGCCGGCTACCTGGAATCGATGGTTTCCATCGGCGGTACGCTGTTCTTCACGGCGCTGACCGATCAAGACGGCTTCGAGCTATGGAAGAGCGATGGCTCGGACGCGGGCACCACGATGGTCAAGGACATCAATCCCGGTTTCGACAGCTCGTTTCCCTACCTGGCCACGGCCGTGGGCGACACGTTGTTCTTCACGGCTACGGATGGCAGCAGCGGCTTCGAGCTGTGGAAGAGCGACGGAACGGGCGCCGGTACGATGCAGGTCAAGAACATCAACCCCGTACCAGGTACAGGATCCGCCCCCGATGAACTAACGGCCGTCGGAGGCACGCTGTTTTTTCAAGCAAACGACGGGACGGCCGGCACGGAGTTGTGGAAGAGCGATGGCACGGAGACCGGCACGCAGCGTGTGCTCGACATCGATCCAGTCGGTAGCTCCGACCCGCGCGAGCTAACGAATGTGGAAGGAGTGCTCTACTTTCGAGCCTCGGACGGTTTCTCCGGCATCGAGCTCTGGCAGAGCGATGGGACCCCGGCGGGCACGCAACGCGCCGCCGACATCGCGAGTGGCGCGATTCAATCGACGCCGATGCACTTGGTGGAAATCGACGGCACGCTGCTGTTTTCGGCTGAGGCGAGCGCTGGGAATCAAGAACCCTGGATCGTGCGGCCCAAACCGTCCGCGGTTGTCGGTACCCACCTGTTCTACAACAACTCGAAGTTTGACGGCTTCAGCCCCGACGTGAACGCCAGCGACGACCTGGCGATCGCCACCGACAAGCAGGCCTATCTGCCCGGTTCAGGCGTAGCCACGTTTGCCAACATGTCGAGCTACTCGCGCGGCATCAACGGAATCATGATCGACCTGGCCGAAGCGCATGGACCGATCACTACATCGGATTTCGTGTTTCAAACGGGCGTCAGCAATACGCCCGGATTATGGCCGGCTGCGCCGGCCCCGGCAGCCATCGCCGTGCGCAGCGGGGCGGGCACGGGCGGCTCGGACCGTATCGAGGTTACCTGGGATGACTCGGCGATCAAGTTTGCCTGGTTGCAGGTGACGGTCAAAGCCAACCTGCGAACGAATCTGCCGATTCCCTACGTGTTTCTATATGGCAGCAGTGTGGCCAACAGCGGCATGGGCGACACCGCTACCCATGCGATCACCAGTGCCATCGACGAGTTGTTTGCCCGCAACAATCCCGGCCTTAATCAAGACGTCACCAGCGCGGCCGACTACAATCGCGACGGATCGGTGACCGCCGTCGACCAGATCCTGGCGCGTTCGAATCCAGGGTTGCTAATCAAGCCGGACATCGCCGCCGCTGCGGCCGAGGTCGTTAGCCGGCTCGTCTTCTACAACGAGTCATCATTCGACGGGGGCCACGCCGGCGTCGACGCGTTGGACGACCACGCGATCGCCCATCACAAGTACGCCTATCGTCCCGGCGGCGACCTGTCGACATTCAACAGCATGACCAGCTACCCGCGCGGCCTCAATGGTGTGATCGTCGACTTGAGCGGATCGCATCCGAACATCACGGCAGCCGATTTCACGTTTCGCGTCGGAACCAACAACACCCCTAGCGCTTGGGCATCCGCACCACCCCCGGCCGATGTCGTCGTCCGCCCAGGGGCGGGCGCCGGCGGCAGCGACCGCGTGGCAATCGTCTGGGACGCCGGATCGATTCAAAACACTTGGCTTGAGGTTACCGTGGCGGCCAACGCCAACACGGGGCTCAGCTCTCCCGACGTGTTCTATTTCGGAAATCGCATCGGCGATACCGGCAGCGGTTCTGCGGCAGCGGCAATCACGAGTGCCCTCGACGAGGTCGCCACCCTCTCGAAGACTGGGCCGGCGATGTCGGCGGCTAATCTGTACGACTTCGATCGCAGTGGCATCGTCTCGGCCCTCGACGTGATCGTCGCGCGCAACAATGTCGGCACAACGCCCAAGCTCAACATTGCGCCCCCACCGGCCGCTCCGCCGGCGACGCGCCAAGCTGAGTCACTTGCCGACGTAGCTGGTGCCGGCAAGTCGCATTTGCTGAGCAGACGCAATGCAGAGCCGCACGCCGTGGCGGTCGCGTTGGCGTCGTTGCAGACATCAGTCGATGACTTCACCGCCGATCGAGATCGGCTGGAAGGATTGCTCGACTTGCTCGCAACGATTCCTCGTGTCGGACGAGCTTCCTAGGGAATTGCGGGTAGAACCGGGCCGTCGCTCGATTCGTCGTTTGCCGGGGGCAATTCCTCGCCCACGGAGAATTCTTCGCCGCCCATCTTGGTCGAACTCGTAGCCGGCTCGTCGGGTGTAAGCTCGTCGATGGGCTCAAACATGAGCACGCGTTGCATGCGGGCCATCAGACTCCGCGAGTAAAGATAGCCGTCCAGCGTGTGCTCGGGACCAACGATACAACACGCGTTGACCTGCTCGAGATGACACCCGCATTGCCCCATCCAGCAGCGCGGCATGCCGGTGTACCCAAGGGCTTGGGCGCAAGCGCGGCGGTGGTACAACCAGTGGTAGCGTTTAAGCAGTCGGTCGCAGCCGTTGTTCACCAGCAGCAGGCTTCCCACCTGCGATAGCGCTCGCCCGTGAAAATGCCCCGGCGCAAGCCAGTGGTTGTCCAACGCTGCGGTGATCAGAACCACGTTGGCCGGAACGCGAGGCTCCTCGCGAACCGCGATGCGGTAGCTACCCAAGGTGCCTCCGCCGAGGATGTGCAATGCGCCGGTCACGACCCGTGCACCAAAGCTGTGCCCCCAAAGGCTCACCGTAGTTTCGGGGGACAGCCGATTGAGAAACCAGGCCAGATAGCAGCCGGCCAGGTTGGTGCGTTGCGCCTTAACGCGCGCGTCCTTGATCGGCCCGCGAATCTGCGCGCTTGGCCAGGACCAGATGATAAAGCGTACAGGCCGTTCGTCGGCACAACGGAGCATGGCACGATACGCTTCCGATCCACGAGCAAATGCGTCCGAATGCGCCATGCGATTCCCGTGCACAAAGATCGTTGTAACCAGGTGTCCGTCGTCTGCAGCGAAGAGCTCTGCGACGCTCGCGCGAACCCAGCGGGCTTCGGGATCAAAACGCCAGCAAGCCATGCCCGGTGCTTGCTGTTCGACGTTGCACCCCGATCCGCGGCTGCTTACGAGCCACATTTGGTCTTGCGGCCGAAGCTGAGCACAGCGGGCGAAAGCCTGTTGCGCGGACGCCTGCCACGCTAGCAGCGCAACGAAAAGCGCGACAAGCACGACGCAAGTGCATCGGGCGCTTGGTACTCGCTTCGGAAGTCGCGCGGGCATGGCTTTGGTGCTGGCGGCTGGCGGGTGGAGTCAGGCAAGAACCGTAGCGGTGCGCGACTGCGGAAGGAAAACCCGCGGCGCGCGTTACGTAAAATGTAGCACTTTTTCGACATGGTGGAGGCCCTTTTGCAACACGATGCGAAAAGTAAACGCCGGAGTCTTGCACATCCATGGCGCGCGGCTAGAGTTCCTACGACCCCGCGGCGATTTCGTCGTGGGAATCGCAATTCGTGTTGGAGCTACGAATCATGAAGAGGCTACTGATTCTCTCGGTCGTGACGCTCGCAGCCGGCGCCGCCGGTTGTAAGCACTGTTCGTGGTGCGGTGGAGGCACAACGGCCTATCGCCCCTGCACGCCGACGCCAGCCTGTTGTCCGGACGGCACTACCGGTGTCATCGCTGCTCCAGGCGCCGTAAGCTCGCCTGGCTACGCGCCTGCGCCCAGCCTGCCGATCCAAACGGTTCCTGGGCCGGAAGCGTACACGCCGGTCAACTAGCCCGGCGGCCCAGAACTCGATTGATCGCTCACGGTCCATCGCGGGCACGCCGCCCGAGCCCCCAACGGCACGCGGCGCTCGCGGTGGACTTTCGGCGTTTCTGGGGAGTCTCCCGCGGCGCGAATCTCTGCCGCTGCCCCGCGCAACCGGCTTATCCGCGCTATCCCTGCGCCCGCGCCGTGATCTGCGGCTTCGCAATTACAATGGAAGTTAAGCGTAATTGACTCGCCTTCGCCGGGCCGGAGTCGAGTCGGACAGATGCACGGACGCCCCTCCTTCCCTTCCAGGTCGCCGTGCGCACGCTCCTACTCTTCCTGCTCGTATTGCTGCCCGCCGGCAGCGCCCTTGGACAATTCGACAACCCGGAGGACGACGGGGCCGCCAACGGCCTCGGGCCGGTTCCGGGCATCGAGACGACCAACCGCGTCCAGGTGGGCGTTGTCATCACCGCCAACAGCCCGATCTTTAACGCCGTCGCCACGGTGCCTGTTCCCGCCGACTGGCCCGAACAGAAGGTGCGCGTTGTCGACGAAGATGTGTCGTCGGTCGTCAAACGTTTGACCTATCGCGATATCACCGGCGGCGGCGGCCAGCGACAGATGGTCGTGCAAATCCCTCAGTTGCCGGCCGGTCAAGAGGCGCACGCGCTGGTGACCTACGAGGTGACTCGCCGCGCTCTCCAGCCGCCCGAGGACACGTCTGTCTACTCGATCCCCAAGCGGTTGCCGCGAACGCTCATGCTGAACATCGGTCCAAGCCCCTCGATCGAGAGCCGCCACCCGAAGATCATCTCCGCGGCGCGCGAAGCCGTGGCCGAAAGAGAAGCCCAGCTCAGCGCCGCTCCTGGCGCGGAGACAACCGACAGCGAGCTAACCGCCTGGCAGCAGGTCGAGGCGATCTACGATTGGACGCGCAACCACGTGACGTATAAGAAGGGAGATCTCAAGGGAGCGGCCCGAGCCTTGATCGACGGCGAGGGCTACGTGGACGACCTGACATCGCTGTTTGTAGCCATGTGCCGCGTCCACAAGATTCCGGCCCGAACCGTCTTCTACAACGGCGGCTGCTACGCAGAGTTCTATCTGGAAGACAACCAGGGCGAAGGACATTGGTTCCCTTGCCAGGTGGCCGGCGCTCGGTTGCTCGGGGGCATCGACGAGGTGCGTCCCATCTTGCAGAAGGGGGACAACTTCCGGAACCCGGAGAACCGCAAGGAGAGCTTGCGCTGGGTGCGGGAGTATTTCCACGCCAAGGGCCGGGGGCGAGGCCCGAGAATCGAGTTTGTCTACAAGCCGGTCGGTCCCTGAGCACCCATCGACTCCGTCGCGGAAACGTCCCCCCGCAGAGCTCGCGCGCCCGGCGGGGGCGTCACGGGCGCGAACCGCGCCCTGCGTTTGAGCATCGCTATCAAAAAGCCGACCAGTTACGTATGGTTATCTAGAGAGATTCGGAGTGAACTGGGCGACCGCTCGACGACGCACTGCCACGTGGGTGCGTTTCGGGAGGAAAGTCCGGGCTCCACAGGACAGGGTGGTGGGTAACGCCCACCGGCCGCGAGGCCCGGGAAAGTGCAGCAGAAAGCAGACCGCCCGCGGGGGCACGCCCCCGCGCGGTAAGGGTGAAACGGTGAGGTAAGAGCTCACCAGCAGGCTGGGTGACCAGCCTGGCTAGGCAAACCCCACCCGGAGCAAGGCCAAACAGAGAGGATCAGGGGCAACCCTGAGCGGACCGGTCCGGTCCGCCACCACACTCGGGTAGGCCGCTACAGAGGCGGAGCAATCCGTTCTCGCAGAGAAATGGTCGCTCCCCTGCGGCAGCGCATGCTGCCGCAGGGGAACAGAACCCGGCTTACAGGTTCACTCCGAACTCTCTCTTTTATCTGTTTGCCGCAGACCGTTATGCAGCCGGTTCTTTTGCAGGCGACGCAATTTCCGCCGGTACCAACTCGCCGTCGATCACCTGCAGCAGCTTGGAAATGCACAGCTTGTTCATGCTCGTGCGACGGTCGTGGGCCTCCGACTTCAACGACTCGTGAAGGCTCTTGGGCAACCGGACCGTAATCACTCGGGTCGGCTCCCGCGGTCCGCTTGGCAGATCGGCGTCGTTCTCGCGGAGCTTCGCGAGCATCTGCTGAATCTGCTGAAATTCGGGCGTTTGCTCAAACTGGGCGAGCGCCTCGGGGGTTTGGTATACCTGCCGCACGATTCCATCCACGCCTAGCACTTCGCGGAAGAACGTGACCCAACTGGGCCGCTGTCGGTAAATCTCGTCCGCCACGCGAAAGACATCTTGTCGCTGCTCGCTCATACTCGACCTCCTGAAACGATACCAAGTCTGAAGGACCGCCCACGGTGGTCCCTGCGACTAAATCGTAAGGGGCGAGCAACACCCAGCACGGATGTCATTGCTTTGATAGCACTTACGCCGACTTGACCGGCGTGCACAAATCGTGCGCTTAGGTGCCTACGCGACAGGCACAGCCTGTGTGCCCAATTATTAGGCACTCAGCTTTTCACATTTACCAGATGTCCACTTGTGCGGGGCGAGAAAAATATTCCAATTCAAGCTGCTAGCACTGCTGCGCCGGTCGCGCGCGGTGTCGCATTAAGGGAAGGTACGAAGGAAACGCGCTGTTCGAAAGATGCGATACTCAGGAAAACTCCTGGCGGACCTTTTCTAGCAACTTTCGGGTCGCGATGATGCCGGCAGGCTCCGAGAGTTCCGACCCCTCGTATTCGATCCCAACGTAGCCGTGGTACCCTGCGTCGAGCACGATTTTGATCATCCGACGAAAATCCGTCCGCACGTCATCGCCGGCCTCGTCGAAGTTCATGCTCTTGGCACTTACCCCCTTGGCGTAGGGCATGAGCTCCTTCACGCCCTTGTACCGGTCGTAGGTATCAAAGTTCCCGAAATCTGGCAATGTCCCCACATTTTCCATATCCACCATCTTCATTACGCCCGCTAGCCACATGCCGTTGGACGACAGGCCGCCATGGTTCTCAACGATGATGTTGATGTCTCTGTCCTTGGCGAACTCCGCGAGACGGATCAAACCATCGGTGACGAGCTTGGCCTGCTCCTCGGGAGAGCCCTTAGAATACGCGTTAACCCGGATAGAGTGGCATCCTAGGAATTTCGCGGCTTCTACCCACTTGTAGTGATTTTCGACTGCCTTGAGCCGTTTCGCCTCGCTGGGATCGCCAATCTGGCCCTCTCCGTCGATCATGATCAGCACGTTGGTCACGCCGACGTCATTGGCCCGGGACTTCATTTCTGCCAGGTACTTCATGTCCTGGGCTTTCGTGGCGAAGAACTGATTGACGTACTCGACCGCATCAATCCCGTACTCCATCTTTGCGGCCTTGGCGAAATCGAGATTGTTCATCCGGCCGCTGAACAAGGTCTTGTGCAGTGACCACTGGGCCAGCGAAATCTTAAACAGCGGCGCTTTTTCGTCTCCCCGGGCAGAAGCGCCGGCCAGAGAGGCCAAGCCCAGTCCGGCCGCGGTAGTGTGTTGCAGAAACGAGCGACGGTGGAGACGGTGATTCATCGTAGAGCATCCGGATACATGGCACGGAGTTGAATCGGCTCGGTCAGCGCGACCGGGACCGCGGGTGGGAGGACCCACATGTGCCCGCAATCGTAGTTCAATCCGACCCGAAAGCAAATCAGCGTGGACGCACGGCTTGGCCCGGGACCCCCGCGCCGCCGCGGCCAATAAGCCCCGGACCCATGTGCCAAAATCGCCCTAACCCGCGTTGATATCACTGCTTACCGGTTTGACGTCCTACCCCATTGCGGGTTACAATCGAGGCTATCATGGATGATTCGACAAGACGGCGAGCAAATCGTCAGGCGGACGTTCGTCCCATGGCTTGTCCGTTCAATGGGTGCCGCAATCCTATCGGCTAATGCAACACCCCTGGTCGGCGAGTCGGCCACGTCTCGGCAAGCGAGCAGAGAAGAGACGTCAGGAACTACATGAGCGAAGCGTCGAGCCACAAGCCTGTGCAGGCTTCGCGGCCGGACTCCGGTTCGACCCCGCCGTCGCCTAGCCCTTCCTCAGGCTCGTCCCGGGGGCCGATACCGGACGGTCAAACGATTATTTCCTCGCGCCCACCGACGCCCGACTTGGAGCTGCAGGGCAAATCGCTGTTGGAATCGGCCGCCCACTGGGAAGGCGAGCAGCTCGGTCAATTCCTATTGCAGGAATTTGTCGGCGGCGGCGGCATGGGCGTCGTTTATCGTGCGCATGACATGACGCTCGACCGCGAAGTAGCCCTCAAGGTGCTTTCGCGCGACCAGTCGGCTGACGAAGAAACCTTGCGCCGCTTCCGCAACGAAGCCCAATCGGCGGCGCGGCTGGGCCACGACAATATCGCCCGCGTGTTCTTCGTGGGCGAGGACCGCGGCGTCCACTACATCGTTTTCGAGTTTATCGAAGGCGTGAACATTCGCGACCTGGTCGATCAAAACGGCCCGCTGTCGCTGGGACAGGCCCTCAGTTACACCTATCAGATCGCCCAAGCTTTGGAGCACGCCAGCCAACGTGCAGTGATCCACCGGGACATCAAGCCCTCGAATGTGCTTGTGACGCCTGACGGCAAGGCGAAGCTCGTTGACATGGGACTGGCGCGGTTGAGCCAGTTGGCGCCTACGGGCGAACTGACCGCCAGCGGCGTAACGCTGGGCACGTTCGACTACATTTCGCCGGAGCAAGCGCGCGACCCGCGCAGCGCCGACGTGCGGAGCGACTTGTACTCGCTGGGGTGTTCCTTCTATTTCATGCTGACCGGTCGCCCGCCGTTTCCCGACGGCACAGTGCTGCAAAAACTCCTGCAGCACCAGGCCGACTCGCCTCCGGATCCTCGCGCGGACCGACCCGAGTTGCCACCGGCGGTGTCGCAAGTTCTGTCGCGGCTGCTTGCCAAGGACCCGAACCAGCGCTACCAGGCGGCCTCCGAATTGATTGACGAGCTAGCCGCACTCGGCCAGAGTTTGGGCATGCCGTTGAGCGGGTCGCACACCATGCGCGTCGCTCCGCGGCCCCAGGCTCCCCAGGCTGTTTGGTTGCGCCACGTACCTTGGGCCGCACCGATAGCAGCGCTGCTGCTAATCGTCGTCGGGCTCGACGTGTATTGGTCGAGTGCGAGCGAATCGGAAACGCCATTGCTGGCCAGCCCCACGGCAACTTCACCCGGGCGG
Organism: Planctomycetota bacterium; assembly: GCA_003389325.1. Lineage (GTDB taxonomy): Bacteria > Planctomycetota > Planctomycetia > Pirellulales > PALSA-1355 > LB-PLM-3. Next base: position 173,049 of record QQVE01000001.1, on the reverse strand, counting down.
CCACGGCTCGAGCCTCCGAGCATCGACGTTCCGGAGGTCGGCCCCGAGGAAACGAATCGAACGGATCCGGTACCAATTCCGCCGCTCCCGAAAACGCAACCGGCCGAACCCTCGCGTGAAGTTGAGACGCCGATTGACAGATCCGACGAAGAACCGGTGCCTGACGCATCGTCCGGACTACCCGAAATCGTGCGGAGTCTCGCCAATCTGCAGGGCCGAATCTTGGCCGATCCGGACAACGGCAACTCGACTGAGCCTGCGGAAGCACCGCCGGATGCGGACGACTCTCCCGACGCGCGGCCGCCCATGGCAACTTCGGACGCGGTCGACGAGCACCTGTTGATCGTGAGCGACGAAGACGGGCCGGGCAAGCGTTATAGCAGCCTGCAGGCCGCGTGTAGCGAAGCCACGAGCGGCGACGTTATCGAACTGCAATACGACGGGCGCCGCAACGAACGCCCGATCGCCATGGCCGATTTGGACCTTCGCATTCGAGCCGGAGAAGGCTTTCGACCCGTCGTGGGCTTTCGCATCGACCAGGATTGGAATCCGCTCAAGTACAATCGCCAGGCGATGGTTAGCGTGGCCGGCGGCCGATTGAAGGTCAATGACGTCGACTGGGAGTTCGATCTTCCACAAGATTTCCCGGTCGACTGGTCTTTGTTCGAAGCGCTGGGCTGTGAAGGTTTGGCATTCGAAGGCTGCACGTTCACGGTCCGAGGCCCGCGAGCCTACCGGGCCGGTGCTGCCTTCTTCGAGATCAATGCCCCGCCCGGGACGAAGACGATGAACATGGGCCTCGCCGTGCCCGAGGGCAGTGCCGTGGCCATCGACTTGCGCAATTGCGTAGCCCGCGGTGAGGCCACGCTATTGCGAGACCGCGACTTGCAGCCGGTCGAGTTAACGTGGGTCAACGGGCTGCTGGCCACCAGCGAGCGCCTGTTTGTTGCCGACGGCAGTAGCCTGCTGCCGTCGCGCGAAGTGCGTGCCGAGTTGGTGCTGCGTCACGTAACGGCTATCGTCGGCGGCGGTTTGGTCCTGTTGACCAACAGTCGCGAGACGCCCTATCAGCTTTCTACGAGCATCGAGTGCGACGATTGCATCCTCGCCACGACCGGTTCGGTTCCACTCATCGAGCAGCGAGGCTCGGACACGATCGACGAGTACATCGAGCGGTTCACTTGGAGCGGCGATCACAACTACTTCGAAGGGTTCGATGTCTTCTGGCAGATCATGAATCCCACCGGTCAGACCGGCTCGCGGCAATTCGACTTCGAGCGTTGGCAGGATCACTGGCAGGAGCGCAGCCGAGACGAAATTGCCGGCAGCGGAGCGGTCGCCTGGAAAGCGAGGCCCGATCGCAGCCGCGCCTACCACACGCAAGTTCCCACCGACTATGCCCTGGACCAGTCGGTGGTGAACAACGCCGCAATGGGTGGTGCGGCCGACGGATCGGACGCCGGCGGCTGGGTCAATTATCTTCCCAGCCCGCCGAGCGAGAATGCCCTCGAATCGAGCTCTCAAGGGAACGAGCGTCGCGAGCCGGAGGATGCCGGCGAGGACTCGTAACAAGCTGACAGCAAAAGGCTTGCATCACGACGCTGCATTGCTTGACAGGCCCAGGGTCAGTGAGTCTACTAGGATTCGGTAGCGGAAAGCGTCCGGAGCAGCCCGCCGAAGAATCCCCGCGTATCCCACCCGCCAGAGCTAGACTTCCGCTATCCTGGCACGTTCCCTTTGCAATCGGAGAGAGTGTTTCATGAAAAAGGTCTGTCTGCTGGCCCTGGTTGGCCTGGCGGCCGGCATTCTGTTGGCCCGAATTGAATCGGCGCATGCGGTCCCCCCGTTCAAGAAAGAGTTTGAAACCAAGTACGTCAAGAAGAGTCCTTCCTCACCAGCGGAAGAAGCGCTGGTCGTGGCCGTCAAGAAGGCAAAGTGCAACGTCTGCCACAAGGGAAAGAAGAAGAAGGACCGCAATGCTTACGGCGACGCCTTGGCCGAATTGCTCGACAAGAAGGCCGACGCCAAGAACACCGCCAAGATTCAGGAAGCCCTGGAAAAAGTCTCGGCGATGCAGTCCAACCCGGATGACCCGAACTCGCCTACCTTCGGCGATCTGCTCAAGGAGGGAAAGCTTCCCGGCGGCGACGAGGATGCCCAGGCCTCGGCAGACTAGCTGCTACCGAGCTTCACCTGATGAACGACACCACAACCGGGCCCTGGCGGCCCGGTTTTTTTGCGCGCTGATCCGTCGCCGTGCCCCGGTGTGTCACACGGGCGGCACCTCACTGCTAGCACGGAGCCACGATTTCCCGTTCGTTAGGATCGTTTCAAGTCTCACAGATGTCCCAGCCGAACAAGACTTGCAGCGCACGCGCTCACGTCACCGGTCCAAGGAACGGCCTCCATGCGGCAAAACCATCTGTTCACGCGCGTTTGGCAGGCGCCTGCGGTCAGGCAGACTCGGCACCTCGCCACTCCGCGGCTATGGTACCGTCAAGTCACGGCCTCCCGCCGGCGGCTTCCCGACCTAATCATCGCCGGAGCGCAGAAGGCGGGCACGACTTCGCTGTTTGGTTACCTGTCGGAACACCCAAGTTTGACGGCGTCGCTGAAGAAGGAGGTGCACTACTTCGACCAGAACCTCGCTCGCGGAGAGAACTGGTACCGCATGCACTTTCCGATAAGGTCCCGTAGCGTTGGCCAGACGCCGCGCGGCGACCAACTGTGCTTCGAGTCGAGCCCTTACTACATGTTCGATCCGCGCGTTCCGCAACTCATTCGGCGCACCGTGCCGCACGTGAAGTTAATCTTCCTGTTGCGCGATCCTGTCAGCCGGGCCTACTCGCACTATCAGCACAGCGCGCAGCGCGGCCGTGAATCGCTTTCGTTCGAAGAGGCCATCGAAGCCGAGCCCGAGCGGCTGGCCGGCGAACACGAGCGGATGATGGCCGACCCACACTTTCAAAGCGAGCCGCATCGCCACTATTCGTACCTGGCCCGCGGCGTATACGTCGATCAACTGCTCCGCTGGCAAGAGCACTTCGACCGCGAGCGCATGCTCGTCGTGCAGGCCGAACGAATGTTCCGCGCCCCCGGCGACGTGTTCAACGAAGTCCTCGCCTTCCTGGAAGCGCCGAGTTGGACGCCTCCTCGGTTCGCCACACACAACTCGGGCCGCTACCGCGCAACGATGTCGGACGCGACGCGCAAGCGGTTGCGGCAGTATTTCGCCGGCCACAACGAACGGCTGTTCGACCTGCTGGGCGTGCGTTACGATTGGCGTTGATGACGCTTCGCCGCCCAACGTTCTTCGCTTCCTTAACGCTGCTGCTGTGCTCGTTCGTACCGATGGCGGCTGCCTGCCTCGGCCAGGAACTCGCGTGGGAGCAACTGCCGCCGATTCCCGACGACGAAGGTTTTGCTGGCCCTTTGGTCGGCGTGCATGACGACGCCTTGATCGTCGCCGGCGGCGCCAACTTCCCCGCACTGCGTCCCTGGCAAGGCGGCACCAAGGTCTGGTACGACACGGTGTTCGTCCTGCGCGATCCCAAAGCTAAATGGCAAAATGCCGGCAAACTGCCGCGACCGTTGGCCTACGGTGTGGCACTCACTACGTCTCGGGGTATCTTTTGCGCCGGCGGCAGCGATGCCCACCGCCACTATGCCGACTGCTTTCTATTGCGTCTCGAGGGCGAAGCTGTTCGTTCTGCACCGCTGCCAAAGTTGCCGCGGCCGTGTGCCAATTTCTGCGGAGCATTGGTTGGAAACACGGTCTACCTGGCAGGCGGCGTCGAAGCTGCCGATGCCACCGAAGCTCTCAAGACATTTTGGGCTCTGGACCTAGTGCGGCCCGAGTCCACGTGGCGAAAACTCGAACCCTGGCCCGGCAAGGAGCGGATGCTGGCCACCGCGGCGGCGCAAGACGGATCTTTTTTTCTGTTTGGCGGTGTAGCGCTCAAGCCCGACGCCGAGGGACAGCCGAAGCGTGAGTATTTGCGCGACGCCTACCGTTACACGCCGGGAAACGGCTGGCGGAGGATCGCTGACTTGCCACAGTTCTCTGCTGCCGCCCCGACGCCAGCGCCGAGCGTAGGCCAATCGCACGTGTTCCTGCTCGGCGGCGACGATGGTTCGCAACTGACCACGCCTCCGGACGAACATACGGGCTTTCCTCGCGACGTTCTGGCATACGACACGATTACCGATACGTGGACACGGCGCGGCCAGCTACCCTTTTCACTCGTAACGACCACCACGGCACGATGGCGGGACCGAATCATCGTGCCTGGCGGCGAAGCCCGGCCCGGTGTGCGCTCCACCGAAGTTTGGAGCGGTAGCATCGCCGGCAGCAAAGCGAGTTTCGGCTGGCTGAACTATGCGGCGCTCATCGGGTATCTCGTGGGGATGGTGGCCATCGGCGGAGCGTTTGCCTCGCGCAACAAAAATACCGACGATTACTTCACCGCAGGCGGACGCATTCCCTGGTGGGCGGCCGGCTTGAGCATCTACGCCACGATGCTTAGTTCGCTTACGTTCATGTCGATTCCGGCCAAAGCGTACGCCTCGGATTGGACCTTCTTCTGGGCCAACGTTCCGATCTTGCTGTTGGCTCCACTGGTCATCCGCTGCTACCTGCCGTTCTTTCGCCAGCTCGACGTCGCTTCGGCCTACGAGTACCTGGAAAAGCGTTTCAACCTTGCAGCTCGGCTGTACGGCAGCGGCGCATTCATTTTATTTCAAGTCGGCAGGCAGGCGATCGTGCTGCTGCTCCCTGCCATGGCGCTGGCGGCTGTCAGCGATCTCGACGTCCGGCTGTGCATCGTGCTGATGGGTGCCATGTGTATGGCCTATACGTCGCTGGGCGGCATACAGGCTGTGATCTGGGCAGACGTCGTGCAGTCGATCGTGCTGCTAGGGGCGGCACTGGTCAGCCTGGGACTGATCGTCTGGCGGTTCGACGGCGGGCTGTCCGGCATCTGGTCTGTGGCCGAAAGCGCCGGCAAGACGCAGATGTTTCACTTCACCCTCGATCCGTCGACGGCCGCCAACGCATTCTGGGTAATTCTGGTGGGAAACTTGTTTATCACGCTCGTACCCTACACGAGCGACCAGGCTGTGATTCAGCGGTACCTCACTACGAAAGACGAGGCCAAGGCTGCACGCGCGATTTGGACCAATGGCTTGCTGGCCATTCCTTCCACGGCCTTGTTCTTCGCGATCGGCACGGCGCTGTTTGTATTCTATCGCTCGCAGCCGGAACGACTCGATCCGGTCCGGCCCACCGATGCCGTGTTTCCAGCCTTCATCGTCGGCAATCTGCCCGCGGGGATCGCCGGTCTGGCCATTGCCGGAATCTTCGCCGCCGCGCAGTCCACGATCTCGAGCAGCCTCAATAGCGTGGTCACTGCGCTGATGACCGACTTCTACGGACGCTTCGGCGGAGATGTCGCAGCTCGACGCGGTTTGAGGATCGCGCGCTGGCTCACTGCGGCGATCGGCGTTCTGGCTACTGCTGCGGCACTGGCGCTGGCGGAGTTCAACTTGAAATCGCTGTGGGACGCCTACAACAGCCTGGTGGGGCTCGCCGGCAGCGGTCTGGCCGGACTCTTCGCGTTGGGCGTTTTCACGCGCCGCGCGACCGGCACCAGCGCCTTAGCCGGAGCCGCCGCCAGTGCCCTGGTGCTGTATTTCGTGCAGCAACGCGCCGATGTGCATTTCTTTCTGTACGCCATGGTAGGCATCGTTACCTGCTTCATCGTGGGCTGGACCGGCGGGCTGCTGCTGCCCGGCGAGAGTTCCAATCGATTGGCAGGGCTGACGATTCACGATGCCGCCTCGCGCAGCATCTAGCCTAGTCGACGCGTATCTCGATCTGCGTGCGAAACGATTCGCCCGGTGCGAGTATTCGTAGGTGCGGGTCAACTCCAGAGTCGAGCAGCGAAAACGCATCCGGAATCGTCGTGTAAGGCTCCATGCAAACGGCCTGCCGGTGCGGAGGGTTGAACACGACACAGGCCTTGAATTGGTCGTCGAACGTCTGCGTTAGCGTGCGGCCGCTTGCCTCGTCGTGGATGGTCGCTGCCAGGCGATGGTCGTCGAACTTCAGGCCGCCGAATACGGTGTCGAGCTTCATCTCGTCTAGCGCCATCCCTCGTGAAAGCTCGTCGGCCACTTTTGCCGGCGCCGTGCGACCCGTGGGCAACATTTCTTTCAGTTCCCACGTCGTACTCACTGGCACTTTCACGCGGCAACCCTTTGTATTGTGACCGCCCAGCGGAACGCGAAAGTAGGCGTGTGTTCCCAAGCCGAAGGGCAGCGGCTTGTCATCGGGATTCTCGATTAAGAATTCGCCGGTGAGTACCTGGCCCGCGATGCGATACGTGCCCGTAATGCGAAAGTCCGCTGGCCAGCGTTCCAAGATCGATTCGTCGTCCACCGATGCCTGAAACTGACCCACCACTTCGCCGGCCTCCTGCTTCTTAACCCGCCACGGCCGCTTGAATACAAAGCCATGAATGGCGTTGCCGATTCCGTCGCCGGCTTCCAGCTCGTACGACTTGCCTTGAAACTTGTATGTCGTTCCCCGTAGGCGCCCAGCGAATGGAAACAGCAAGGGAATACCACTGCCCGTCGGCTTGGCCGTGCCGTCGGTGAAATCGGGCGCCGCATAAAGCGTTTCCAGCGGCCCCGAAGGAGTCGGCACGGAGAACCCATAGCAATTGAAGCCGATGCCGGGCAGGATTTTCGCGCGCGAGCCGAACACGGCGTCGGAGATCGTGATGATTTCTAAGGACATTGAATTAGCCATTCCATCGAGGAGCGAGAGAGGACCTCATTGAGCCCTCCAATTGAAGCGGATCGCGTTGTCGACGCAAGGACCGCGCCGCCGGAGGGCGCCGCGGCAGCAGGACGGCCCGCGGGAACGGAGGCCAATTCGTTGAGACGCAGCCGCGTGCCCACCATCAAGAATGTCAGCAAGGTCAAAACGCCCGCCAGCCGCCTCACACGGGGCTGCCCCGCGTCTCCCTGCGCCGCGGCGGAAAGCATGTGCATCAACAGAAGCGCCAACAGTAGCGAGGCTGCGAAGCAGCCGGTGACAAGCCAGTCGCCTCCGAGCAGCCTCTGGCGCGAGTCCTCCGGCATCGCCAGGGCGACCCAAATTCCGGCAGGGAATTGCATCACGGTGGCCGCCAGGGCAGCTAGTGCACCCTGGGTCACGCACTGCCGACCGACTGCGGCGCCCGATTCCTCTCCGCGGGCGATGATCCGGGCTCCCAGAGCCATCAGCACGACGCCGGTGACAGCCGCGGCCGCTAGCCAGACATGGGCCACGCGAGACAACACTTCTGGGTCGATCAGCAACCGCCGATAGGCATCGCGGTCGATCGTTTGCCCGACCAAGCCTGGCCGCGTGCCAACCACCGAGACGACGGAAAACAGTGCCGGGAAATGCATCAGCAGATTCGTGGCAGCGGCCACGGCAAACAGGCGATGCCACAGCCTGTGGTTCTTGAGCCGATTCCAGGCCGCGAGATAGACACAAAGACAAATCAGCGAAAACAACAACTCGACCAGACCGAACCACAATCGATTGCGCGGTATCGAAGCTAGTGCCGAAATGTAGCTGCCATCGCCTGCCTGATATCGCAGCAGCAGCATCAGCATGCCTAATGCGCTGCCGCCCACAAGCGCCCAGATGGTCAGCACGGCCAGTCGTCGTCCCACGTCTGCAAGGCCCGGCTGGCGGCTACGGGCACCACGCCACTCGAGCCAAACGCAGGCCAAGGGCCCCATCATGGCCAGATCGACTGCCAATAGATGCACGCTCAGCAGGAGCGCGAGAACGAACTCAAGCACGAGGGACCTCCGCGCGGTCGGCGTTCAGCGCCTGCTGGTGGCGCAGGCAGCAGATGATGCTAGCCGGCGACAGAATAGCACCCGGTGCGTGCGATCGAAAGTGCGGCCCGACCGTCGAAGCTAGGCCTCGACGAGCTCGGCGAAACTATCCAGCGCGCGTCGCGCTTTATCGACGCCACCAAGCCGCTGCGCCAGGTGCTTGGCGGCGATCAGATGATCATAGGGCACGGCGCCCACTTTCGACCCGCGGGATCCGTTCTCATTGAGCTTGCGGCGCAACGTGCTGACTTGCGCGCTGGTGACAACGACGCCATCGGACTTTAGCGCAGCGATCACGTCGCGCGACCGCGCATCGTGTCCCATCTTGGAGAACATGCCTCGGATTGCATCGGCCTTACTCGTCTTGCCGCTGGTTCGCGCGGAGCCCGGCTTCTTGGGGCTCGTGTTGCGGTTGTACTTGATCTTGTTAATCAGCGCGTCCGACGCTTTCACGCCCCGCTGTTGCAGCTTTGCTCTGATCTCGCCCCGCGTGGCCTTGGGATTCTCGGCAATGATCTTGCGAATCGCATCGCTCTTGTTGGCGCCGGCGGCTGATTTCTTCTTGGCCAAGGGTTGTATCCTCCCATCGAAAACTCATGCGCAAAACGAACACACTTTGACAGTTATAGTTACCGTCGCGCTAGTAAAAAAGGGCCCGACGATGCGCGATACGGAAAACAAATAACCGCCTCCCCGAGTTCATTCGAGAGAGCAACATGAATGGCACGCACGTACCTACCTAGTGTGAGCTACTAGCGCACCTGCTGCCGCAGTAGAATTCGACGCACCAATGGGAGGGAGTTCATGCGCGCTCAGGCCTCGCGGAAGAAAGTTCACGCGAAGGCTGTAGACTGGCGTTCTGAAAGAATGAGTGTTTCCCAAGCCGCGCGCCAGGTCGAGGCCGAGAAGGCGACCGAGCGGCGATTCCGGCGAAAACTCCCGGGCTTGGCCACGGTAATGGCCATGCGATACACTTGGCGGTGCGTCAGAGGCGCCGCGGCCGCGCGAACCTACTGCCAGCGATCGGGGGACGTGAGGCCGTCGCGGGGGCGATTAGCTCAGTTGGTTAGAGCGCCACGTTTACACCGTGGATGTCGGGGGTTCGAGTCCCTCATCGCCCACTCCTCCTCGCTGGCTAGCGCCCGAACCAGAACGAGAACGACGGCGCTACCACAGGTGGGGGCGGCGGGGCCACCACAACCGGGGCCGGGGCAACCGCATGAGCCGGAGCTGGATAGTATTATGCCGGCGCCGCATAGAAAGCAAGAAACGAGGCCACGGCGGGTGACGTAGATACCCGAGCCAGGCATCTCGCTGCAAGAGGGAACGCGCGGGCAGGCAGCCTACCCCGGCGATATCAGGCCGCCTGACGGACGACGTCCATGACCGTCGTGTAGACCATCAACAACGCCAATGCCACCAGACCAACAACAGCGAATCCGGTCTGCAATCGGGCCAGGCGCGGATGGATCTTCTCGAGCAGTGCACAGAAGATCTTGCCGCCATCCAACGGCGAGATGGGCAAGAGGTTGAACACCGCCAGATTCACGTTGAGCAGTACGGCAAACCGCAACGTCGCCATAGCTCCATCGTTCATCACGGTCTTGCCCGCCGCGACGATCCCCACGAGGCCGGACAACTGGTCCGGGTGGAGGAAGATCATGGGCACGACGGCCAGCAGCGCGCCGGTCAAGCTCGCTACGTCGATCCAAGGGCGGAGCAGCACGTCGGCAAAACTACCGCCCGATGCGGTCTGCGCGGCGACGAGCAAGAGTCCGGCCAGAAGGAAGTTGGCGGCCGGCCCGGCAAGCCAGAACACGATGCGCCGCCAAACATCAATTGCGAAGAACTGCTCTTCATCTTGGATCTTGGGCATGACGTATCCGCCGAGCGGCACGAGCGACAGGCAATACTCCACGCCGCCGGCGCGGCGCGACCACACGACCGGCCCGAAGCCAAGAGAGAATCTGGCGATGGGAATCCCGACGGCCTTGGCACCCAAGAGGTGGCCCAGTTCGTGGAAGAAGATCAGCAGGCCGATCAAAAGGACCGTCAACAGATAACTCATCGAGGAGCCTCACAAGCGGGTTGTTTTCGGCTGTCGTCGCGCACAGGAGGGCAGCAAGAGCCTGTGATCTTAGTTCGGCGGCCGGGCCGAGGCAACGGAAACGGTCCTCACGACGCAGGCGCATCTCCCTCGAGCAGCAGCGATTTAGGAAGCCGTGTCACGCGTCCCTGGCGATTGATACAGGCCACGACGCTGCGGCCTTCGGCCAGCAACTCGTCACCGCGAAAGACCTCATACTTGTTGACGACTCGCGCGCCCCGTGCCTCGACCACGGAAGTGCGGATCCGCAGCAGGTCGTCGTAGTCGGCCGGCAGGAAGTACTTGCAGGAGATTTCCGAGACGACGAGCATCCATCCTTCCTCTTCGATCTGCCGATACGTGTATCCAGCGGCCCGCAGCAGCTCGGTACGGCCCATCTCGAAATACGTGAGGTAGTTGGCGTGGTGCAATCGCGCCTGGCCGTCCGTCTCCTGATAGCGGACGCGAATTTCAATTTCGTGTTCTCTCAGCATCAGACCATCGTAGCCGAAGACAAACGTGCACGAGAACGGCAAACCGAGTCACGCTTGCGCGCTGAGCAATGGCAAAACAAGCGCCCTAGGGCGTCGGCTGCGGAACCGGTTGCGCTTTTGCCGAGGCTGTCTGCCCGGTGTCGCGGGCAATGGTGATGGTGTAAGTCACCATATCGAGGCAGTTCTCGTCGGTCCCGAACGGGTCTTCGGTTTCCACGGAGGCTTCCTCCATCCCGAACAACCCCAAGGCGACGATCGCCATCACCACCGGCGACCACCAGCCGCACTCGTCCCCCACGACGAAGGGCAGGGTAATCAGGTAGACCAGAATCAACTGCTTGATCATCACGACGTAGACGAACGGCAAGGGCGTCTTGAGGATCTTCTCGCAAGCCCCCTGAGAATCGACGAGCTTTGAAAGCTGCTCCTCCATCTGCCGCACGAGTTGTGCCCCGAGCTGGCCCGATCGATACTGCCGCTCGATCCAGGCGGACATGGCAAAAGCCACTGCCGTGGGCGGATTGCCGAATCGGGCCGCCTGCTGCCGCAACTCCTCGGGCAAGAAGACTTCGGTTTCGTCCATGTCGAGGTTGCCCTGCAACGAACGCCGCAAGGAAATCACGTAACCGGCGACTAGGTCCGCCAGCGCCGCCCCGTCGTGCGTGTGGGCCACACCGACGCGGACCAGGTTGCGGCTGGAATTGATGATCTGCCCCCATGCCGAACGGCCCTCCCAGTAGCGAGCGTTCGACGCATTCATGCGGAACACGATCAGAAACCCGAGCAGCGTTCCCAGCACGACCCATCCGCTGGACTTGAGTCCGAAAAACCAGGAAACGTTTAGTCCACCGATTTGCGTCCCCACTTCATAGGCGGCTTGCACGACGATGGCATAAACCGTGAAGGCCAACACGCGGCCGCCGGCGCGGCGCAGCGCCGTGCCGCGATAGGAGAAGACCGAACGAAACCATTTCTTACGATCGTATTCGATCATGGAACTGTCGACCGAGGTTGTGGCAAAGTCGGCTGCCATTCTGCACGCCGGCCGAGCGTGGTCAAGAGCACCGCAGCTCCACGCGAGTGCGGGTCCCTGCGGCGGCACTCGAGGCGAACCCCACACCCGGGACCAGTGTCCCTTCCGGCACGCGATGAAACAAGCGTCATCCACCCCGTAGGTGCCCGCCATGCATCCGCCCGCCCGCGTACCGCTGTACGTTGTTGATGCCTTCGCAGTGCGTCCCTTCCAGGGCAATCCGGCGGCTGTTTGTCTGCTGGAAGCGTGGCCTGAAGACGCATGGCTGGCAAGTGTCGCGGCGGAGATGAAGCACTCGGAAACAGCCTATCTCGTCCCCGCCGGCAAAGGCTACGAGCTACGATGGTTCACCCCGGCGGTCGAGGTCGATCTCTGCGGTCATGCCACGCTGGCCAGCGCTTTCGTGTTGTGGGAGTCGGGCCGAGTGACGGCAGGCCAGGCGATTTCTTTCTCGACGCGGAGCGGCACCCTGGTGGCACGCGGCGGTCCGGGGTTGATCGAACTCGAGTTCCCGCTCACGCGCCAATCCGAGGCCTCGCCCCCGGCAGGGTTGCTCGAGGCGCTTGGCTGCCAGGCACGCTACGTCGGCAGGAGCCGTTTCGACTACCTCGTGGAGGTGGATTCGGAGGCGGCGCTGGCGGCTGTCGCTCCCGACTTTCGCAAGCTGGCCGACGTGGATTGCCGCGGCGTCATCGTCACCTGCCGCGGAGCGCGAGACGAATTCGATTTCGTGTCGCGGTTTTTCGCACCGGCGGCTGGCGTCGACGAGGACCCCGTCACCGGAAGCGCCCACTGCACGCTGGCCCACTACTGGGGCGAGCGTCTGCGGAAGGACGAGCTGCGGGCATACCAGGCCTCAAAGCGAGGGGGACGCGTGGACGTCGCCGTACAAGGCGACCGCGTGCTGCTCCGCGGCCGGGCCGTGATGACCGTCGAAGGCCAGCTTCTTTGCGGAGGCTAGCGCCTAGTTCGCCTGGGCCGGGCCGATGTGCTTGTCGGCGAAATCGAGATACTTTAGCCAATCGTAGTCGGTCAGCGCGTGCTTGCCGCTGCGAATGTGATAACCGATGTACTCGCCGACCGACTTATTCAGAGGTGGTTGCTCATCGGTACCAAGGCCCTGGCGATCGAACAAGCGATACACCGGTTCCGCGGCCGCCGCGGCAAGAAACTCACCCTTTGGGTCGGCCCAGCCGTCTTCTTGTGCGCTGGCGACGTACACGGGCCGCGGAGCGATAAGCGCGACGAGCTCGTGCTGGTCGATGGGAAGCTCGCCTTCGCGATCGTTGTACTGGTTGAAATTGTCGCAGAACCAGTGTGGGAACACGTTGTTGATGCGGGCAACGGTCTCGCCAAAGCGGCGTCGCGAAAGAGCTGCCCCGCCGCATCCCGAGTCGTTCGAGATGACCAGCGCGAAACGTTGGTCTTCGGCGCCGGCCCAGAGCGCCGTCTTGCCCCGGCGCGAGTGCCCAATCACGGCCACGCGATTGGCGTCAATCTGCGGATCCTGCTGCATGTAGTCCAGCGCTCGGCTGAGTCCCCAAGCCCAAACGGCAATCGCGCCCGGCTCCTCGGCGCCCGGCGGTCCCGACCGTTCGGGATAGTAGTGTTCGAGCACGCCTTGGCGAAACGTCTGCTTGTCGTCGGGACAGAAGTCGTCGGGGTTGAGCGTGGCGATGGCATAGCCGCGGTCAAGAATCACATCCAACAGCTTCTCGCCGGGCAGCGGCTCGCCGACATCCTCCTGCAGCAGATTGCCAGGCAGCGGGTTGTCGGACGCAGTATCAAACAAGTGCACGCCGACGAATGCCGGCACCGGCCGTTCGGATTCTCTCGGCACAAAAAGCGTGAACTTCAGCAACTGCTTCGGCCCGTCGGGCCCAGGTTCGAACACCTTCACGTCCTTGCGGACACCTTTGCCGTGCAGGTACTCGGGCCTCGATTCGGCGACGTCAAACGTGAGTTCCTTCGGCTCGGGAGGGCGGCGCCCGTAGACTTGCGACTCGAACAGATCCAGCAGCTCGGGCCGCCGCCGGCTGCGCCACGTGTCGGCGTCCTTTACCGCGCGTCCGTCTACGGTTACCAGTGGGTCCGGCAACTCGTAGTCCGGCACTTTGGTTTCATCGTAGTTGAACTCGTCGGCGGTCCCGATCGAGGGTGACGCCGAGTTCGCGAAGAGAGAAGCCATTAGTCCCAGCCAGAGCCATTTGCTAAGCGTCATTTTCTTGCAGTACATCGATTCGCGTCAAAGTGGTTTGATGCGCCGCCAGAGGTCCGCCTGCGAAGGCGACGCGTTTCGGTATAATGTGGCCACGCAAGAGGCCAAAAGCAAGCCAGGAGCTTTTTCATGATCGAACTCGAACAGCGCGGGACAACGACCATCCTGCGTTTGCAGCGTGGCAAGGGGAACGCGTTGAATATTGAACTGCTGGAGGCGATCGAACGCGCCCTGGGCGAAATCGAAGCCAGCGATGCCCGAGCCGCAATCGTCACGGGCCAGGGCAGCGTGTTTGGCGCCGGGGTCGATCTCCCCGAGATGGTTGCCGGCGGCGAGGCGTACATACGGCGTTTCGTGCCGCTATTGGTCCAAGTCTTCGAGCGCCTGGCCACATTCCCCAAGCCGCTCGTGGCGGCGGTCAACGGACACGCAGTGGCCGGCGGAGCAATCCTGATGCTGGCATGCGATCAGCGGCTGCTTGCACGCGGCAACGCCCGAATCGGCTTGACGGAGATTCAGGTCGGCGTCCCCTTCCCTGCCTGGGCTTTAGAGATCGCTCGTTTCGCGACACCGCCGGAGCATTTCGCCACGTTGATCTGCACGGGGCGAACCTGGTCGCCCGACGAAGCCTTGACCCGCGGACTCGTGGACGAAGTGATCGAGCCGGAGCGACTGCCAGAGCGGGCATTCGAAGTCGCGCGTGAGATGGGCGCGCTTCTGCCCGCGACGTTCGCCGCGACGAAACTTGCCGTGCGCCGTCCGCTGATCGAGGCCGTCCGCAAAACGCAATCGCAAGATGAGCAAGTCGTCGAAGCCTGGTGCTCCCCCGAAGTGCAAAAAGCCATGGAGGCATTTGCCGAGCGCACCATCAAGCGCAAGGGATAACCGTAGCCCGGCGATAGCCTCTTAACTTGGCTCGTAGGTCGGCAATGTCGGAGGCACCGGCAGCGTAGGCGGCGGCACGGCTTCGCGGCTGCGCAATTGCTCGTTCCAGTAGCTGTACTGCGGATCGCCTGCGCGGAACGCAAACACTGCGTCGGGCAGTGCGCGTCCGTCGACCACGCGCGAGCGAACGCGCACCAGCACCGCGCCATCGGCGCGGCGTTCGATGTGACACAAGTGGGGCTCTGGCACCGTTGATCTGTCCGGATGCTGGCTGGTAGGGGCCATCGTACACGAACCGTAAAGAACGCCCGGCTCGCCGCGGCCCACGGCAAGGTGCGGTATTGTGCCGAATCGCCGACTTCGTTTCCAGGTCGATTTTGAGCGGGATGGCGTCACCTGGGGCGAGATCGTCAAGGTGCGCAAGATTTTCCGGCGCGAATCGCCAGTTGAAATAAGCCAGCAGTGACGGCAACTATCGCGGCGGCGGCTTCTTTCTGCCGCGCTTCGCGATGCGCCGCGGCCGCCCGAATGTCGCCACAGCCCGCTGCTCCATGTCGAGCAAGCGTCGCTTAAGCGCAGCGCCATTGGGCCCGCCGTAGGCGCCGGGAGTTCCATCGGAGTTGGTCACGCGATGGCAGGGTACGACAATGCTGAACCGATTCGTGGCCATCGTGCTGCCGACGGCGCGCGCGGCACGCGGCGAGCCGGCCAGCGCCGCCAGTTCGCCGTAGCTACGCGTCGCGCCGTAGGGGATTGCACGAGCGTGCTCAATCACGCGTCGACGAAACGCCGTCAAGTGTTCGATTGCCAGCGGCACGTCGCTAAAGTCAACAGGCTGCCCCGTGGAAAAGTCTTGCAAGCGATCGATCAGCCAACGCCAATCTTTCCCCGCATCCTCACCGCAGGCAACGTCGACATCGACCGCCGCGAGGGCCGCGGCGGCGCTGGGATACGCGAAAGCAATCTGCTCGACGAACGAATCCTTCGTCGCGAGAGCCGCCCATCCCAAGTCGGTCGGAAAGGCGGCCAAGTTCAGGTGCGAATCGCTGGCCATGTCCGTTGACGCTCGGAAAAAGAGATAGTTTCCAGCCGACGGCGCGCGGTGGCCCGCCGGACGCTTTGACGCTCTAGGTGGGCCATTCTATACTGGCCATGGAACGTCGCAACCGGGCTCGCCGGGCCCGATTGACTCACGCACGATGCCACGACATTCATGGGGGTTCTTGATGAGTCGATACAGTTCATTGAGTGACGACTTCTACGTCAACATGAACCTCAGCACGGAGATGGATCTGCCGACGACAAGGGACTCCGTGCTGCACTACTTCGAAAGATTACAAAAACAGTTTCCCACCATGCGGCACTTCTATTGCCGCGACAAAGGCGACTTTATTCTGGAGGAGGACAAGGAGCAGGGGCACTATCGTTGGAGTACGATCGAACCCCGCCGGCTCTGTTCCGGATACGTGAATCCCGGCAGCCTGGAGGAAGCGCTGGCGCAGCATCACTTGGTGCTGGAGTTGGCACCGTACATGCTTTCGGTCAGCCCGATCGACTGCGAGGCGATCGACCTGTTGATGGGATTCGACTTTACGTATCGCGGTAACCACAACGAGCTAGTGGCCGAGGCCCTGGGGGTCAGCCCGGCGCTGGAGAGGATGCTCGATATGCCCGGCGCCACGGTCGTCAGTTGCGAGCCAACCATCACCTTGGCGCTCGACGAAGACTGCCGCACGCAGTGCCGTCTCAGCATCGAGAACCGCACGAACGCCTACCAGATCCGCATGGGCGAGTTCCCCGAGGATCAATTGAGCGTCTACGTCACGGCGCGCCGCTACGGCGGTCTCGATCCCGGCGCTTCGTATGTGGACGTGCTCGAATCGCTGAAGAACGTGTGCTGCGAAGTGATCGATAACCACGTGGCCGAGAACGTGCTGCGGCCATTGGCCCGGGCCATTGCCACCAAGTAGCCAGCTCCGCGATCCGTTTGCACCTGCCCGACAAGTCACGCCAGATGCGGCCAATTCAACAGGCCCGTTGACGCCATGAATCCACTTCGCCCAACCCGGCGCAAGGTACTCCAAGTCGGCGGGCTGGGCATGCTGGGGCTCTCGATGCCCAAGCTGCTCGCCGCCGAAGTCAGCGCGCGGCCCAAAGCCAAGTCGGTGATCTTTCTCTATCAATTCGGCGGGCCTAGCCACCTCGATACATTCGATCTGAAGCTCGACGCGCCCGAGGGGATTCGCTCGCCGCTGGGCTCGATTGCCACCACGATGCCGGGCCTGCGCATCTGCGAGCTGCTGCCCGAGACCTCGAAGGTGATGGACAAGGTCACGTTGGTGCATGGCGTGCACCATCGGATGAAGAATCACAACTCCGCCTCGTACTACGCACTGACCGGCCATGAGCCACCGGTCGACGACATTCGGCTGAAGGATACCGACCAGCTTTTCCCCGCCTACGGCAGCGTGGCCGATCGCTTTGCACCGCCGCTTGCAGGTTCGTCCGAAAAAGTCATGCCCAAGTTCGTCGCCTATCCCTATGTGATTCGCGACGGCTCGATCACTCCGGGTCAACGGGCGACCTTCCTCGGCAAGCAGCACGATCCGCTGTTGATCAAAGAAGACCCTGCCCAACCCCAATTTCGATTACCCGAGCTCAGCCTGCCGGACGGCGTGTCGGCCGATCGCCTGGCAAACCGTCGCGAGATCCAGCAACTGGTCAATCGCCAAGTTGCCTGGCTTGACGGTACCGCGGAAGCCCAGGGGTTGCACGCCTACTACGAACGGGCTCTGTCGATGCTCACCTCGCACCAGGTGCGTGAGGCATTCGACCTCTCGGCCGAACCCAAAGCGGTCCGCGATCGCTACGGGCGAAGCACCTACGGGCAAAGCTGCTTGCTCGCACGGCGGCTCGTCGAAGCGGGCGTGCGCTTCGTCAACGTGTATTTCTCGCCTAACATTGGCGGCCGCAGCAAAACCAGTGGCGGCTGGGACACGCACGGCTTTGACGGCAGCCGGATGTACGAGATCCTGCCCGTGTGGCAGTTGCCCCAAACCGAGCATACCTTGCCCGTGCTGCTGACCGATCTCGACGAGCGGGGCTTGCTCGACGAAACGCTCGTCGTCTGGATGGGCGAATTCGGCCGCACGCCCCGGATCAATAAGAACTCCAGCCGCGACCATTGGCCCCACTGTTACACCGTGCTGCTGGCGGGCGGCGGCGTGAAGCGAGGCTATCGCCATGGGTCGTCCGACCGCCTGGGAGCTCATCCGCAGTCGGGTGCCGTGCGCCCCGACGACCTGGCCGCCACAATCTATCACCTGATGGGCATCGATCCGGCCAGTCACATGCACGATACGCTCGGGCGGCCGCTAGCGCTTTCCGGCGGGCGGGTGATCGACGACGTGATCGCGTAGGGCGACCATGGTACCCGAACTGCGAAACACGCGCCTTCGCCGGTGGCTCCGGGCTAGACGCGTTGGGCGTCGACAATGTCCCGCGCGGCGAGCACGTGCTTGACGATCGACTCCATCCGACGCTCATCCGAGAACGGGGACAAGACGTACGACTTCAGCGCCACGATTGGATCGCCGGCATCGGTGTGGCGGTAGCAATTCGTAAGCGAGATGGCCACGCCGTGCCCGGTAAGCGCCTCGGCATGGACGCGTTCGAAGATCTGGCGGTTGTATGCGTTGTGCGCCAGTACTTGCTCGTGGTAGCTGGCGTCGGTGCGCTCACGGTCCTTCACCGAGAACGTGTCTACGCCGTCGGGATAGGCGCGAAATAACGTCACCGGCCCGACGTTGTCTCCGTTAAGCACGGTCAGGTTCGGATGCGATTCGATCCGCTCGCGGAGTACTTCGGCCATCTCCACGGCATGACCTAGCAGCGTGCGAAAGCCCTCCTTGCCAAATTGGAGCATGTTGGCCAGGGCCGCCATGGCCCCCACGCCGCTGCGTGAGGTCTCCAGCGTGTACATGCCCGGATGATGCTCTCCCGATTGATACAGGTAAGGCATCGTCTCCCGGCTGCGGGCGATGAGCGCGAAGTCGTTCGCATCCCGAAATAAGACGAGCGACGAGTTGTAGGGCGCGTAGCCCGTTTTGTGAAAGTCGATCCCCAGCGAATCGGCCAGACGCAGGTGCCCGATGTCGTGCTGAGCGGCTGCCAGCGCCCGCACCGTGCGGCCGCGGAACTCCAGGGGATTGGCCTCGAAGTCGTAGTCGTTAAACACACTCCAAGCCCAACCGATCACGGCGTCGGCGTGCAAGTGCGGCAGAGTGGAAAGCTTGAATTCTTCAGCCAGGCGACGCCGCATTTGGTCGATGGCCTGTAGATTGTCGATCCCAAAGGCGTCGGTCGTGCCCATCGTAGCGACGATGGCGGCGATCTTTCGACCCTCTGCCATTGCGGACCGCAGCGTCTCTTCCAAGAGCGGCAGTTGCACGCTGTTATTCTGATGCGTCGGCACGAGAACGACGTTCTGCTGCCCGATTCCGAGCCAACTGGCCACACTAGAGCACGCGTAGTGGCTCTGGCCGGAGGCGACAATCAGGGCATCCTCGCGCACACCTTCGCGACCGGCCCCGGGGATGGCTTTTTCGAGCCCGACCTTGACGCCATACAGAAGCGTCCCCGTGCCGCCGAAGGTAAACACACCTCCGGCCCTCCGAGGATCGTAGCCGACCAGATCGGCGGCCATCGCCGTCGCGCGGACTTCGGCCTCAGCAAACCGTCGAGCGCTCTCGTCGCTGCACAGGTTGGGGTTGTACAACAGCGGCAGCAGTACGCCGATGACGCTGGCCAGCGAAGGATTGGGCACGACGTTGAGCTGACTGCGTGGATGTCCCCAGATGAACATACCTTGCAAGTACGAGACGAGTTCGGGAATCACCGCCTCCAGCTTTTGGTGCTCGTCGCCCACGACTTCGCTACGGGCCTGCGCATAGTCCGGCTCGATTGGCATGCCCAAGATCGGCGTCTGCGACTTGAGCGCGTCGACTTGATCAAGCGCCCGCAGGATCGAGAACACGACGTACCCGTCGTGCACCGGGTCGGAGACCGGCTGCGGGAACGATTGCCGAAGTGCTTCGAGCAATTCCTGATAGTGCACGGCACCCCTCGTCATGCGGCCAGCCGGCGTTGTCGAAACTGGTCGACGGTGACCGCGGCGATGATGATTCCGCCAATGATGATTTCCTGAATCGGATTCGGCAGGCGCAAGGAGGTGCACCCACTGGAAATTACTTGCATGATCAATGCGCCGGTCAAGGTGCCCAGGATGGAACCTCGTCCCCCGTTAAGACTTCCGCCGCCGATCACCACGGCGGCAATGATGGGCAATTCTTTTCCGGTACCGGAAACGGGGTCGCCGACCGTCAGGCGGCTGAACTGGTAGAGCCCCGCCAGGCCGACGAACAAGCCGGAGATGCTGAACACCGCGATCCGCGTCAGCGGCACGTTGATGCCGCACAGCCGAGCCGTGGCCTCGTTCGATCCGACGGCGAAGACATGACGGCCGAACACGCTGTAGCGAAGCACCGCGGCAGTCACCAGCGCCAGAGCGACCAACAGCCACACTCCCGGTGCGAAGACCATCCACGCCTGCTCGACCCGCGGCCGCAAGAGCTCCTGCATCCACTCGGGCACCTGGTCGGGCAGAGGCCGGACGATCGTGTTGTCGCCGATGATCTTCGCCAGACCGAGATAGATTGTCATCGTGCCCAATGTCACGATGAACGGCACGATCCGCAATAGGCTGATCAACAGGCCGTTGACACACCCGGCCAGGCAGCCGACGGCGAGTCCTGCCGCGACGCTCACCGCCGGTGAAAAGTCCTCGCGCAAAAACCACGCCAGCGCCGTCGCCGACAGGGCTATCGCCGTGCCGGCCGACAAGTCGATTCCGCCGGAGATGATGATCATCGTCATCCCCAGAGCGGCGACGCCCACCGTGGCCGACTGCACGAGCACGTTCTGAGCATTGCGAAGCGTCAGAAAGCGGCCACCGTCTTCCTGCATGTTGTCGGCTATCGTGAAGATTCCCACGACAAGCAATAGCGCCGCAAACGGCCCCACCACGCTTCGCACGAAGCCGCCGCCGCGACGCACCAGCTGAAACGAACTGTCGGGGGAAACTTCGTTCATGGTGTCGGGCCGTCCACTCCCAACGCACAGCTCAGCAAGGCTTCGTTGGTCCACTGCTCCGCAGGGCGAATCTCGCGCAACTCTCCGCGGGCCATCACTGCCACACGGTCACAAACCGCCAGCAGCTCGGTGAAGTACGAACTGACGAAGATAACGGCTTTTCCCTCGGCAGCCAACGCAGACATCAAACGATAGACCTCCGACTTGGTGCCCACGTCGATGCCCCTCGTCGGCTCATCGAGCAACAAAATGTCCGCGTCCTGGTGCAGAACTCGAGCCAGTGCCACTTTCTGCTGGTTGCCGCCCGAGAGATGTTCGACGAGTTGCTCCGGCCCCGTGCCCTTGATGCTCAGCCGCCTCATCCACTCCAGAACGGCATTCCGCCGCCGGTTGAGATTGAGCCAGCCGAACCGGGCAAACGGCGAAAGTCGGCTGTAGGTCATGTTGTCTGCGATCGATTCCCGCTGGGCGAGCCCCTCCGTCTTGCGGTCCTCGGAGACTAGTCCCAGCCCGGCCCGAATGCGGGCACGAGGCGTCGCCCGGGGGATATTGCCGTGAACGCGAACCGTACCCGAGCGCACCGGATCGAGCGCCAAGAGACATCGCAGCAGCTCGGTGCGACCGGAGCCGACAAGCCCCGCCACGCCGAAAATCTCGCCACGCCGCAATTCGAACGTTACATCGTGCGGCGCATCGCGGCCAGCCAGACCGTCGAGCGCCAGGATCGACTCGCCCGGGGTATGTGGCACGGTGGGAAACAATTCGCTCACCTGGCGTCCCACCATCAGCGACACAATCTCGGCCTCGCCCGTTCCGGCCAGATCGCCCGAGCCTGCCGCCGATCCGTCGCGCAGCACGACATAGCGGTCGGCGATGCGGCGGATCTCCTCCAGAAAGTGGCTGATATAGATTACGGCGATGCCGGATCGCTTCAACCTCTCGATCACCTGAAACAGCCTCTCCACGTCGTGGCGAGTGAGCGAACTGGTGGGTTCGTCAAACACGATGACCTTGGCGTCGATCACTAGCGCTCGAGCAATTTCGACTAGTTGCTGGTCGGCCACCGAGAATCTGCCCACCGGCACGTCGAGCGGCACGTCGGGCCGGTCGAGTTGCAATAGCGCTTCGCGCACGCGGCGACGTTGCTCTGCGCGGCGGACGATGCCCAGACGATGCTGCTCCTGACCCAGCATGACGTTCTCGACCGCGGTCAAATCAGGCGCCAGATTCAACTCCTGGTAGATCATCGCCACGCCGGCGGCGCGGGCCGCGTGAGGACCGCCGGGCGCATAGGGGCGGCCGTCGAGTTCCATCTCGCCGCCGTCCGGAGAGACCGCCCCGGAAAGGATCTTCATCAGCGTGCTCTTGCCGGCGCCGTTCTCGCCGATTAGAGCCAGTACCTCGCCGCCGTGTGCTTCGAGCGATACCTCGGCAAGCGCTCGCGTCGCGGCAAAGCTCTTGCTCACGCGAGACATGCGCAATCGCGGCCGCGTCATGAAATACCGTCAGTCGGCTTTTTCGGGGTTGAGCAGTTTATCGATTTCAGGATCGTCCATGTTCTCCGGCGTCGCCATCGACTCTCCGGTGGGGATCCGCTTAGGCACTTCCTTGCCCTGCAAATGCTCGACCATCGTTTTGACGCCCAGGTAACCCATCGCCACGGGGTCCTGCAGAACGAGCCCCTGGATCTTCTTGTCGCGCATGGCGTCGATCAACAACGGACTGGGGTCAAAGCCGATGAAAGTGATCTTGCCGGCCAGACCCTCGTTGTCGAGCGCGGCCAGAACGCCGATCGTGTCGGCCTCGCAGACGGCGAAGAAACCGTCGAGCCGGTCGCCGAACCGATTGCAGAGTTGGAGGGCCTTCTCCTGGGCCGAGGCGATCGTCGTGCCGGAATACTGATCGCTGGAAAGGATGTTGATGTTGGGCAACTCCTTTTCCAGCGTGTCGAGGAATCCCTCCTCGCGCTGCTCGGTGCTTTCGCTACCGACGTTGTACCGAAGCAAGATGACGTTGCCCTCGCCGTTCAATCGCTTGCCGAGCTCCTGGGCGGCCAGCACCCCGCCGTGGTAGTTGTCCGTGGCCACGTAGCTCACGATGATCGATTCGTCCGCGAGCCCACTGTCGAAAATGACCGTAGGGATTCCCGCATCCTGAGCATCGCGCACTGAAGGAATCAGCGCCGTGGAATCAAGCGGCGCCAGAACGATCCCATCGATGCCCTGGGCCACGAAATCGCCCACGATGTCGATCTGCTTCTCGCGATTGTTTTCCAGCAGCGGCCCGCGCCATTGAATTTCGACGGGCGTGCCCGCGGCCGTAAGTTCCTTGGCGGCCTTTTGGGCCCCGGCGTGTACGGACTTCCAAAAGACGTGCGTTGTTCCTTTGGGAATTACGGCAATACGGTAGCCGTCCTTGCCGTCGGCCTCCGCACCCGAGTCGCCCGAGCTTGCTGCGTTGCAGCCTGCGACCGCCAGAAGCAACAAAGCCGCGAGTAAGCGCTGCATGACCCCACCTTCGCCGTGCACTTTCATGGCGCCCGGCGAATGGCTTCCCGGGCAGAACTGCTAGTTTCGCCGCTGACCGTTGCCGCGTGAGCCTCCCCGGCCGCGTCCGCGTCCTCGCCCGCGCGGCGATCCCGACTTGGGGTTCTTGGCACGGGACTCCATGTTCGTCGCGATGATCACGCCGATGGCATCGTCCCAGGAGGGAATCGCGCGATGGCTGTTCTTTTCCGAAGACTTGCGGCCCGAGGTCGTTGCCGCTTCGTCGGACTCGTCCTCGACTTCCTCGGAATCCTCGAGCGTATCGTCGAGGCCCGTCTCGTCGTCGTCATCGTCATCGTCATCGTTGGTCGTTGCCTCTTCTTCGCTCGGACGACCGCGCCCGCGGCGTCGCCGGCGGCGGCGGCCCTTTCGCTCCCGTTGTGGAGGCTCTTCGCTGGCACTTTCTTCCCCTTCCTCCGGCTCATCGTCGATGTCCAGGTCGGCCAGGGGGTCCACGTCGAGCAAGGCTTCAAGCGATTCCGGGGCGCCCGCTTCGGTCGAGTCGTTGGCTTCGGCGGAATCGTCGGGGTCGGCGCTCGCTTCGCGCTCTTCGCGGTCGCGGCGCGAACGGCGACCTCCTCGGCGACGACGACGGCGTTTGCGTCCGCCTGACTCCTTCTCGGCCGATGGGGTTGGTTCCGACTCAGTTTCGATCAATTCGACGTCGACAACTTCTTCTTCGGTGTACTCGACGGCGGCGAATTCCTCGTCGGCCGAAGATGCCGTGGCCTCGTCAGGCTTGAGTTCCGCCTCGACGATGCGAGATTTCGATGACGGTGTCGCCGGCGGTTCCACGGCCGCAGGCTCAGACTTCTCGCGCTCGCGCTTCGGGGCCTTGGCAGTTGGCTTCTCAGCCGCGGGTTCCTCCGGTGGCGAATCGATCCCCAGGTTGCTGGCGACGTCCGACCAGTTGGTCTGCGGACGCGGTGGCTGGGGCTTTTTCTCGCGCGGTGGACGCGGCGGGGGCGCGGTGGGAGTCGGCTTTCGGGCTTCTTCGGGAGCCTCGGGCGGGGCGTCAGCCCCCAACGATGAGGCGAGGGAGCCCCAATGGTCAGATGAGCTCATATACCTTCCAGGAATTCGCAGCTTGTGCGGCGCGGGGCCGTTGCGGTACGTCTTTCGTGATAAGCACTTGTAGTATAAAGGCTCCCGCCGGCGCTGGAAAGGCATCCCCATTCTGACCCAGGGCCGTACAATTCAGCGGCCGATATCCCCGTTCGCGCCGCGTTGACCGTCGCCGGCCACCGCGGCGGAGGTTCCGCGAGAAACCCGTCATGAACGCCCCCCACGCAAGCGAAAAGCAGACCCCCGTCGAGTTCGTCGAAGATGTCGAGATCGCCGGGCACATCATCGATAGCCTCATCCTGCCCAAGGTGCTCGACCAGATCACGGCCGCTGGCGGCACGTTTCGCGTGAAGAAAATCGCCATCGGGCAGGCTCGCAGCGATCCCAGCTTCGCGCTGGTCGAGGTGACGGCCACGAGCAGCCAACGATTGGAAGAGATCCTGGCCCAGATCAGCGACCACGGCGCGGTGCCCACGGCCCAGCAAGACTGCCGCTTGGTCGCCGCCGACATGGACGGCGCGTTTCCCGAGGGATTCTACAGTTCCACGAACCAGCGCACCGAGGTGCGGATCGCCGGTCGCTGGGTGGAAGTGTCCAACCAGGAAATGGATTGTGGTGTCGCCGTCGATACCGCCGCCAGCGAGGCGCGCTGCGTGCCGATGTCCGACGTGACGGCAGGCGCGCTCTTCGTGGTCGGACACGGCGGCGTGCGCGTGCTTCCCCATCAGCGCTCGAGCGAGCGTGAGGGCTTCGAGTTCATGTCCAGCGGAGTCAGCACCGAAAAGCCCAAGGGCGTGGCCATCCGTCAGATCGCCAACGAGCTGTTCAAGAACCGCCGCGAAGGCGGTCGCTCGCTACTGGTGGGCGGACCCGCCATCGTGCACACCGGTAGCGACGAACACCTCTGCCGCCTGGTACGGGGAGGATACGTCGATTTGCTGTTCGCCGGAAACGCACTGGCCACGCACGATATCGAGCAGGCGTTGTTCGGCACGAGCCTGGGCGTACACCTCGAGCGGGGCGACATCACGGAAGCCGGACACGAACACCATCTGCGAGCCATCAACCGCATCCGCCGGGCAGGCGGCATTCGCCGGGCGGTCGCTGACGGCGTGCTCACCTCGGGCATCATGTACGAGTGCGTCCAGCACGACGTCGACTTTCTACTGGCCGGCAGCATCCGCGACGACGGGCCGCTGCCCGAGGTCGTCACCGACGCGCTCGAAGCGCAGCGCCAGATGCGAGAGAAGATCGCCGGCGTATCCTTTTGCCTGATGATCGCTACCACGCTGCATTCCATCGCCGTCGGCAACCTGTTGCCGGCTTGGGTGAAAGTCGTGTGCGTGGACATCAACCCTTCAACCGTCATCAAGCTTTCCGATCGCGGGTCGTTTCAGACCGTCGGGCTGGTCACCGACGTCGAGCCGTTCTTGCGATCGCTGGCGCTCGAACTCGATGCGCTGGAGTGCGGCCAATGATGCCTTCGCCACCGCCACGCAACCGGCCTTCGACCGTGTACGAGCCCAATCGTGGCGAGCCGCAGATCTTGATGTGCCCGCCCGACTTCTACGGGATCGAGTACGAAATCAATCCTTGGATGAGCCGCCACAAGCAGGCCGATCACGGACTCGCGGTGCTGCAATGGAACTCGCTCCGCAGCACGCTGCACGACGCCGGTGCACAGACGCTACTGCTGAAACCGGTGGAGGGGCTTCCCGATCTGGTGTTCACGGCCAACGCGGCGATGATTTACCGGAACCACGCCGTGCTGTCGCGGTTTCGCCACGCAGAGCGACAGGGCGAAGAAGCTTACAACGAAGCCTGGCTCAAGTCGGCAGGTTTCACGATCCACCAGATCGTCGAGGGGGTGTACTTCGAGGGGGCAGGCGACGCCCTATTCTGCGGCGATACGCTTTTTGCCGGCTATCGCATCCGTAGCGACGTACACGGCCATCAGCAGATCGGTGCCATGTTCGCCTGCCGCGTGATCCCGCTCGAACTGGTCGACCCTTACTACTACCACCTCGACACGTGTTTTTGTCCGCTGGCGCCTGGCGTTGCTATCTACTTTCCGGGCGCTTTCGATGAGTACGGACGGCGGGCGCTAAAGGAAGCGGTTGACGAGCTGATTGAAGTGGACGCCGACGAGGCCCGACGGTTCGCGTGCAACGCCGTCGTGGTGGGGCGTACGGTAGTCACCAACACGGGCTGCCCGAAACTGCACGACGCGCTCGGCAAGCGTGGATTCACGTGCCGCGAAACGCCGCTTGACGAGTTCGTCAAGGCAGGCGGCAGCGCGAAGTGCCTTACGCTACGCCTCGACGGCGAAGAGGCTGCAGGTTGGAAACACACGTCGTAGCGATCAATTGGCCTGCCGCGTCATCAT
This sequence comes from Planctomycetota bacterium, assembly GCA_003389325.1. Lineage (GTDB taxonomy): Bacteria > Planctomycetota > Planctomycetia > Pirellulales > PALSA-1355 > LB-PLM-3. The sequence continues at coordinate 146,287 of QQVE01000001.1, read as the reverse complement.
CCAGCCGTTGTCCGCCACGTAGAATAGCGGGCGATATGGGTTGACCCAACTGTCACGACGCTTGTAACCGGGATACCAGACGAGGCTGATCGTCAAGTTCCACGACTCCTCAACGTTCTTCGGAACGCCCTGGTCGCCCTTTGGCAGCAGGTAGTTGTAAGTGGCCAGCAAGCCAATCCGCTCGCTGACGCGCACCGTCGCATCGCTGCCGAAGATGCCGTCGCCGAAGCCGCTCAGGCCGAACCAAGTGCGGCAGAACGTGCCGTTGCAGAATTGATAGCGGTAGAAAAGGTTGTACTGGTCGACGGTCTGGTAGCTGAACGTCTGCTGCCCGGTAATCGGAGTCGAGCCGACGTGGGTCGTGGTGTTTGTGTGAAACGCACCCCAGAATCCGATGTCGTGTCCGTGATAGAAGTAGCTGGCCTCGGCGCGGACCTGCACGAGATCCATCTGAATGTAGAAGTCGTCGCGCAGGTAGTCGACCACACAGCCCCCTTGCAGGCCGCGCTCGCCCGCCGCCCGGCGGAAGAGTCCCGTCGTGGCAAACAACTGTGTACGGCGATGCCCGAGCGGGCCGCTGCGGCCTTCGAAGTCGCTGACGATGAAATCCGCGCCGATCTGGTAACCCAATCCCCACACGTCGATGAACGGCATGCCCCAGTTGCCGCCGCCGTGAAAGCCGAAGTTGCCGTTGACGCCCAGATCGACGGGGCCCTTGAAGCCCTGCTTGCCCGTGAAGAGCGTAAAGTTCTCGCCAAAGGCACCCGACCGGGCCACGTGACGGAAGTTGCTACCCCAGTGCCTCAAGTAACACCGGCGGCAAGTGCACGGAGCACCACAACTCGCCGCGGTACACGCACCTGGACCGGCGGACTGCGGTACCGGTTGGAGAAACGGTTCGCCGGTCAACTCAGGCTCAATCGGGGCGTCGGGTGTGATGTCGTAGGTGTCGTAGGTATCCTGCGTCCGATACTCCTGGCCCGGAACTGCCGGCGGCCAATCGGATCCGAATGGGTCAACCGACTCGCCAGGCGGAATCGATTCGGCGTTCGCCGTTAGCAGGTTCCCGCCGCCCGGCCAGCCGGCAGGAGACGCCGCGTCGGATAGCGGCAGCGGCGGGGCATCTGAATCGGCAAAGTTCAGCGCGGCGTTGCCGGCTCGGGGCTTTGCCGCGTAGCGAAAGACTTGCGCCGACGCGTTCTCGACGGCCAGCGCCGCGCACAAGCAGACGGCAGCGCCAGCCAGGCATGTGACGGTCGAGCAGCGCATCGCGAACCTGTGATCATAAGCCTCCCCCCTGCCAAACGCTCGGGGCGCGCGAGCGCCCGCAAACTTGCCATCGGTTATCGGCCTCGCTCAGACAGAAAATTCAACAAAACCGGAAAACCCTTCCCAGCTCACCCGCACGATGCTGCAATGCTGGCGCTAGCAACGACCTGCTACCGCGAGCTGCGGTTTTCAGGAGACAGCTCAACCCATTGCGTCGGCAAACGCCTGATCGAGGTCGTCGCGAAGATCCTCGAAGGCTTCGAGGCCAACCGACAGACGGATCAGCCCGTCGGTGATGCCGTGCGCCAGGCGATCTTCACGCGCGTAGCTGGCGTGGGACATGGAAGCCGGCTGCTCCAGCAGGGATTCGACCGCACCCAGGCTCACCGCCAGGCGAATCAGACGCGTGCCTTCCACGACACGCTTAGCTGCGGCAAAGTCGCCGTTGAGCTCGAAGCTGAGCATGGCCCCGAATTCTCCGTCCATTTGCCGGGCTGCAATCGCGTGGCCGGGATGCTCGCGACGGCCGGGATAGTTGACTCGAGCGATGCGCTTGTCCGCGGCCAGCCAATCGGCCAGGCGCGAAGCGGTGCGCGATTGCTCGCGTACACGCAACTCGAGCGTCTTGAGTCCGCGCGAGCAGAGATACGATTCCAGCGGCCCCATCACGGCACCGGTGGCGTTTTGGGCGAAGTGCAATCGCTCGGCCAGTTCGGCATCGCGTACGGCCAGCACGCCGCCCAGCAGATCGCTGTGACCGCCGATGTACTTGGTGGCCGAATGCATGACGATATCGGCGCCCAGTTCCAGCGGCCGCGTCAGGGCCGGGGTGGCAAAGGTGTTATCGACGCCCAAGATCGCCCTTCCCTGGTGGGCCACTTCGGCGCAAGCGGCAATGTCCGTGATCGACATCAGCGGATTGCCAGGCGATTCGATCCACACGAGCTTCGTGCGCGGCGTCATGGCCTCGGCCACGCGCTTGGGGTCGTCGCTGGCGCGCACGAGCGACACCTCGATGCCGAAGTGATCCAGCACGTTGTGCAACAGTCGATACGTGCCGCCGTAGATGTCGCTGCCGGCCACGACGTGATCTCCACTGGCCAGTAACATCATGGCACAGGTCGTCGCGGCCATGCCGGATGCGAAAGCCAGCGCATGCGTGCCGCCTTCCAATGCGGCGATCGTCTCCTCGAAGGATTTTCGCGTCGGGTTACCAGTGCGCGAATAATCGAATTCCTGCAACACGCCGGCCTCGTTCTGCACGTACGTGGCCGCCAGGTGAATCGGCGGCACTACGGCGCCGGGGCGCGGATCGGGTTCGTTGCCGACGTGGATGGCTCGGGTGCGGAATTGCATGGCGACTTTCGCGCGAGAGGGCATGAGGAAACAGAGCGGTCAGTGTAGGAACGACGCGCTGAAAAACCAATGGGTTCGCCGCGCCGCACGCTTAGGGTAGCATCACGCGTCCGCCGCTGGCGACCAACACCTGACCCATCATGAACCGCGACGCCTCGCTGAGCAGGAAATGCACGACGTCGGCGATCTCGTCCGTCTGGCCGATCCGCTTCATCGGAGTCTCGGCCACGATCCGGTCCAGGGTGGCCTGGTCGACCCCCTCCAGAATCTCCGTATCGATCAAGCCCGGAGCGACGGCGTTGATGCGAATGTTGTACGGAATGAGCGCATCCGAAGCACTCTTGGTAAAGGCCACGACGCCGGCCTTACTGGCGGCATAGGCGATTCCGTAAGGCCGCGCGCGGAGCGCAGAGATGGACGACATATTGACAATGCGGCCGAACCCGCGCTCGATCATCTGGTCTTTCACGGCCCAGGTCACCAGGTACAGTCCGGTCAGGTTCACGTCGATCGTGCGCTGCCAGTGCTCCAGCGTCGTCGACTCGTGCGTGACGTACTCGAATACCCCGGCGTTGTTGACCAGCATGTCAATCGGCCCAAGACGCTCGTTGACCGCGGCCACCATCGCCTCAACCGAACCGGGATCCGCCACGTTGGCTTGCACCGTCATCGCCTCGGCGCCGGCGGCTTCGACCAGCTTGGCGGCCTCGAGTGCATCGTCGGACCGGGAGTGGTAGTTGATGGCCACGCGGGCCCCCGCTTGGGCCAGCCGCACACAGCAGGCCCGGCCAATACCGCGCGATCCACCAGTTACCAGTACGGTGCGGTTCTCAAAATCGGGCTCGGGCATGACGGCTCGCGTCCTGCAGGAAGGTGATCAAAGGCCGGTCGAATTCTGGCCTCGGCCTATCGTTCGAGAGCCTGCGTAAGATCGGCGATCAGGTCCTCGGTGTTTTCGACGCCGCAGGACAACCGAATCATGTTGTCGGGAATGCCGAACTGACGGCGTTCCTCGGGCGTGCACTCGTAGTAGCTCATCACCAGCGGTTGCTCGATAAGCGACTCGACGCCCCCCAGGCTGGGCGCGATGCGCGGAATGCGCACCGCGTCGACGACGGCTGCCGTCTGTTTCCAGTCGGCGTCCTTGACCAGAAACGTCACGAGCCCGCCAAAGCCCCGCATGGTGCGCTTGGCCACGTCGTAGTAGGGATGCGTCTCCAGGCCGGGGTAGTAGACTCGCTCGATGCGCGGATGCGAGGCCAGGAACTCGGCCACGGCCCGACCGTTGGCGTTGTGCCGTTCCATGCGCAGCTCAAACGTCTTGAGACCGCGCCCCAGCAGGTAGACGTTGTGCGGCGAGTTGACGCTGCCCAGGATACCCCGCAGCTTCCGCACCGGCTCGAGTTTGTCGGTCGGACCGATGATGACGCCGGCCAACAGGTCGTTGTGGCCGCCCAGGTACTTGGTCGCCGAGTGCAGCACGTAGTCGATGCCCGCCTCGATCGGACGCACGTTGTACGGGGTGCCCAGGGTCGCGTCGATCAGCGTATCGACGCCGTGCTTGCGGCCCAACCCGGCAAACCGCTCCAGATCAACGACGCTCAAGTGCGGGTTCGTGGGCGATTCGCTGATGAGCAGCCGCGTGCGGGGGGTGATGGCCCGCTCCATGGCCTCGTAGTCGCAGGCCGGCACCTCGTGCGTGACGACGCCGAATCGCGAGAGGTGCTTGGCACAGAGCTCGCGCGTGCGGTGATAGCACTCGTTGAACAACACCACCTCGTCGCCGCCGGAGAGCTTGGCCATCAGCAGCCCGACGACGGCGGCCATTCCGCTGGAGAACAACAGCGCCGCCTCGCCGCCTTCAAGCGCGGCGAGCTTTCGCTCGACCACGCGCTCGCTGGGATTGCCATAGCGGCCGTACTCCTCGCGGGGAAGCTTATGCTCGACGAACTCGATGACAGATGCCGAGTCGGGGAACGTATACGTCGAGGCGCAAAAGATCGGATCCGTGATGGAGCTGGCATTCTTCTGCCGCTCCTCACCGGCGTGGACGGCGGCGGTCGACAGCCGCGCCTTGTCGAACTCGTAGGGTTGATCGTCTTTCCCGCTCATAACGTTCGTCCTCGCAAGAACTGGCAATCACAACGATGGGAAAGAGCAGCAACCAAAAAAAATGCCGCGAAACTGCATCACGCAGCCGCGGCACATCTTGCAAGTTAAGACCGTCGCAGGACGACTGTGCCGAAGCTCAGTAGTCTCGCGGGCGGTGGCACTTTAGCAGTCTGGCTGCAAGCGGCCGCAAATCCCAGGCGCGTATTCTACCGCGGCGCGCGGCGGTGGGCAACGGACCGGCGGTGCTTTCCGGCGGCAATCCTGAACTGGACTTTGCGCCTCAGCCGCCGATAAAATAGGGAGTAACTTTCAGGCACGTTAGGCGGCGGCACGGAGAATGCCTATGAAATCCTGGGCAGCTATCGTTTGTTTCGCCGCGACGCTCGCCGCGGTGCCCGCTTCCAGGGCCCCCGCCAGTGACGGCAAGGTCCCCAGCGAGCGTATTGACGCCCTGGTTCGCGACCTCGGCTCGGACAAGTTTGCCACGCGGGAACAGGCTTCTCGAAGGCTTCGTGAGTTAGGCATCGTCACCCGAGAGTCGCTCGAGCGGGCTGCCTCCGATCCCGACGCCGAAGTGCGATTGCGCGCTCGTTCGATCCTGGCCGAAGTGCGTGCCTCGGACTTCGAGGCACGGGTAGCAAGGTTCCTGGCCGACAATGAGGGGAGCGGCGACAACAGCCTACCGGCCTGGGCGGCATTCTCCGAGCGGTTTGGCAGCAGCCGGCTGGTGCGCGAGCTATTCGTAGAGATGCACCGTTCGGAGCCGGCTCTGCTCGAGGCCATGGCCGATGGTACCGAGTCGGCCTCAGCGGCGCTGGACGAGTGTACCCGCGAGATCCTCGACGCCCATCTCGAATCGCAGATGGACCTCGGCACCTTGGCCAGCTTGCTGTTCGTCGGATCGGACGAGGACATCACGGTCGACGAGCGGCGCGGCGTGCAACTTTATCCCTACGTCGTTCATTCGACCTATCGGCATCATTACAACAGCCCCCTCTGGACGGCCGTGCTCAAAAAGCTGGTTGCCGATTGGCTCGTTCGCGAGTCGACACCGCTGGTGGCCAACCAGAATCTGATCTTTGCGGCGCAGCTCGAGCTGCGGCCCGAGGCCCTGGAAATCTCCAAGCGAGTCCTGGCCGAGAAAGATACGCCGACGAATACCCGCGTGGTCGCCATTCGCATCATCGGTCACTTCAATGGTACCGCGGAGCTGGCCGCAGTCGAGAAACAACTCAGCGACGCGACGACGTGCGCAAAGACCGAGGAACCCCAATCGGCCGAGACCCAAGTGCGCGACGTGGCCTTGCTGATCCTGTTGCGAGGCACCGGCCAAGAGCCCGGGGCATACGGTTGCGAAGCGGCGAGCTTGCAGGAGAACATCCTGGTGCAAACCGATCAGCCGATCTTCCTTGACGACGCCCGTCGACAGGCAGCCCTGCAGAAATGGAAGCTGTGGCGGGAAGAAAACCCGCAGGCTTTCGAAGACTGAGATTTCCCACCTGAATCGCAAGCGGGCTTGCTGCCTGCCCATGCGGCAAGTCATCACGCTTGCGCCAGCACGGCCGCGGGTGCGGGCGCTCCCCCCGATAGTCTTCTCTTGACGCCGGCGGCCGATTCACGGAACATTCCGCCCCGAAATCGCCCTGCCTCTCGTCCGCCTCACACACCGCCTTCACTGAGCTTTCCACCCGATTCAACAAGGTGACGCGATGCGATCGCGACTCTTCCTCGGCCCCACGCTGCGGCTCTTGCTGCTTGTGTCACTGTTCGCCACCGGCTGCGCCTCTCCCTACCGCTCCGATCAGGGGGCGCTGCTGGGCGGCTTGGGCGGCGCGGGAGTCGGAGCCATCGTCGGCAATGCCGTGGGCAACACAGGCGCTGGAGCCGCCATCGGCGCCGGCGTGGGAGCGCTGAGCGGTGCGGCCGTCGGTGGCAGCCTCGATGAAATTGAAGCCCGCAACCGCGCCGAGATCGAAGCCCGGCTGGGACGCCCCGCGCCCCCGGGGGCCGTGACGATCAACGACGTGATCGCCATGAGTCAGGCCGGAGTGCCGCAGGAGGTGATCACCACGCACATCCAGACGCACGGCGTGGCGACGCCGCTGCAAGCCGGCGATTTGATCCTGCTGCAACAGCAGGGCGTGAGCCCCCGCGTCGTGCAGGCCATGCAGGCACCGCCGGCCGCGGGGCCGGCCGCCTATGGGGCTCCACCCGGTGTAGTCGTCGAACCGGTGCCCTACGTTGCCCCGGTTCCCGTCTACTACGCGCCGCCGCCCTATTTCTATCGTCCCTGCCGAAGGCGCGGCGTCTCGTGGGGCGTGGCCGTCGGCGGCTGATGCTGTCGGTCGGAGACGTGCCGGCTCAGTAGGCTGGGGGCGGATCGAGCACGTCGACGGTAAAGCACTGCTCGCCTGCCGGGTGGTTCCAAAAAACGCTCGAGTCCCGGTCGAGGGCACGAGAAAACGTCGCGCATAGCTCGTAGGTCGTTTCACCGGTCAGCGTATACCGATAGGGCTCGCCGGTCTCGGGATCGCGCGTATTCAGCTTCTCGTTGCGGGCCCGACGAGCCGCCTCGGCAAGCGTCTTCGGCAGCGGCTCCTTCAGCACGTTCTGCTCCGCGTTGTTTTCATCAATCACGATCCGCTGAATCTCGCGGGCGATCGTCTTCAAGTCGCGGACACGCTGCTCGTCGAATCGCTCCTCGCGCCGCGCGGCGGGCGTGCCGGCCAGGACAAACCCCCAGGCGATGGTCGCCGCCACGACCAGGGTCGAGACGGCTCCGAACACGATGTGTGTGCGAGGGGTCATACAGCGTCCTCGCCTTCCGAGCGCAGTGTCAGCGACAGGTAGACGAATACGGCGCCTGTGATCGCGAACAAGGCCAGCACCTTCAGCAGAAAGCGCACCGTAAGGTCGCCCTCGACGAGGAAAAAGACAACCGTGATCACATCGCCCAGGATCGTGACAGCCCCCACGAACAAGGTGAGGTACGTCAACCAGCGGCGGATGCCGCTTTGCGCTTTCTCCGGCGCACGCTTCACCGCGAGCAGTAGGTAGCCCCAAACCAGTACGAACGTCGGATACGACACGATCAGTGTGGCCAGTCCCATGCGAATCCCCGACAGGGCCGAATCGATGCGATAGGCCTCGATGCGCTCGACCGGATCGGGGAAAGCAAACTCGATGTACGCAAACACCAGGAGGATCAGGCTGATCGTCGCGGCATAGAGTGCCGTAAACGCCAGGAGATGGAAGAATGCGTCCCGCGCCGATCCGATGCCGGTGCGTTGCGGGATAGGCATCTCCAACTCGTGTGAGGCAATTGCGGCAGCGATTTCCCGCTCCTTCCAGCCGCCGGACTGCAACAGCAGCGCGATGGTTGCAGGCTCCATGCCCCGCTGACGTGCGTGCTCTACAAAGTTGGAGAGATCGGCTGCCAATGTCCCGCCCAAGGTACCGCAGTCTGTTCGATCGACGCCGCCATGCCGCCGATCCTACAGCCGCCGCGCCGGTGAGGCAAGGACGCTGCGCGGTTGTCGGCGGGCGAACGTCGGGCTAGCATGAAATGAGCAACACCGCTCACCTTTTTGCCGTCTTTGCCCGCACTCGCCGATGCCGTTTACCCGCCTCACTTCCGCTCTGGGTTGCTGCCTGCTTCTGGCTGCCACGGCCCAAAGCGATGACCTCGGAATTCGCGTTCCCGCAGGCTTCGAAGTGTCGCGCTATGCCGACGACGCCTTGGCGCACGATATCTACTCGATGACGATCGACGCGTGCGGTCGCGTGGTCGTCGCCGGCCGCGGATACGTGAAGACGTTGCACGATGACGATGGCGACGGCCGCGCCGATCGCTATAGCCTCTTCTCCGAAGTGCCCGAGAGCGGTGCGCACGGCATGTACTTCGACGGATCAGACCTGATCTGCACGGGCGATAACTCCGTGATGCGGCTGATCGACCGAGACGGCAACGGGTCCGCCGACGGCAAGGTCGAAATTTGGACACGTTTGCGCCACCCCGAGCACGGAGCCAACGGGCTAATTCGCGGCCCCGACGGATGTTACTGGCTCATCTGCGGCAACGACGCGGGCGTTTGCGAAACACATGCCGCGAGCCTCACCTCGCCGGTCAAGCATCCACGCTGCGGCGCGGTGATCCGCTTCTCGGCGGAGGGCAAGCCGCTGGATGTTTACGCGCATGGCTTTCGCAATCCGTACGATCTTGACATCGACGCCCACGGGCACGTGCTGACGGTTGATTCCGATGGCGAGCGCGATCACCACTTGCCCTGGTATGCGCCCACGCGGTTGTTCGACGTCGCCCAGGGCATGGAGCACGGCTGGCTGCTCAAGGGCTGGACGCGATCGTGGAACCGGCCACAGTCATTCTTTGACGCCGTGGATCGGCTTGCGGAAATCGGCCGCGGCTCGCCCACGGGCGTCGTCGTGTACCGTCACGATCAGTTCCCCGAACACTACCGCAACGGCGTGTTCGCCGCTTGCTGGACGTTTGGCCGCGTGTACTTCTTTCCGCTCGATCCCGCAGGCGCAACCTGCGAGACGGAACAGGAAACGTTCATGGAAACCGCGGGCGACATCGGATTTGCCCCCTGCGATCTAGCCGTCGGGCCCGAAGGCGATCTGTTTGTCGCCATCGGCGGACGCCGCACGTTGGGAAGCGTGTTTCGAGTGCGCTACGTCGGCCAGGACGGAAGCGAATCCGTACGTAGGGACAAAACGGCGATGGAACACGTCCTCCTTGCCCCGCAGCCTCTGGCGAGTTGGTCGCGGGCCAAGTGGGTTCCTGCGGCTCGGGAATTGGGCCGGGCAGCCTTCGAAGAAGCCGCGATCGATGAAGTTCTCGACCCCATGGCTCGCGTGCGGGCAATGGAAGTGCTCGTCGAAGTGTTTGACGGTGTTGACGCGAGGGTAGCTGATGTCGTCTCCAAGTCCGACGACCCCGCCGTGCGCGCCCGCGTCGCGTGGGCGCTTGGCCGCCGTGAACCAACCAGCGATAGCATCCAGATTCTAGCGGCACTCACAGCCGACGACGACGCGGCCGTCCAGCGGGCAGCATGGGAAGCGCTGGCCACCTCGGGGAGAATCGATCCGCAGTTACCCATACAACCGGATTGGGCTCGCGGTTTGAACAGCCCCGAGCGACGCGTACGCTCGGCGGCGATTGCCGTTGCCCGCCACGAGGGTCACCAGAGCTACGAACAATTCGCCGCGCGAGTGCGTGTCGCCAGCGACGCCCTGCGCTTGCGGCTGGCGCAACTCCGCATCGGGCTCGAAAAGCCGCTAGCGGCGACTCACGGCAAGCCGGCTCCCGACTTGCTATCGGCCGGGCAGGACATCTTCGCCGCGGCCGAGGGAGATGTACCACTACGGCTCGAGGCAGTCCGATTGCTGCAGATTGCCCTGGGCGATCTGCGCACGCGGCCCGACGAAGCCGAGGTCTACAGCGGCTACGTGGGCGAGGGGGTATCTGATATCGATGATCACACGCGCCGGTCGCTCGTCGATACGTTGGCGCCCGGCTTTCCGTCGGGCAATGCCGAGCTCGACCGCGAACTGGCTCGCCTGCTGGGAATGCTCAATGCGAGCCATGAACGACTATTGAATCATATCGCCAGGAAGTGGACGCCCGACAGCTCAGTCGAGGACGACATCCATTACCTGATCGTGGCCTCACTACTGAGGGGCGAGCGCTCGACCGAATTCACGCAAGCAACGGCCGACTGCCTCCTGCAATTGCACCAAAAGCTCGACCGGTTCGAGCAGTTTCCCAGCCGCAACTGGCCGTTGCGTGTCGCGGAAGCCTTCGACGAATTATGCCAGCGCGACCGCGCTCTGGCGGAGGCGATCGCCGAGAGCCCGCGGTTGAACCACGTCGGGCATGCGCTGTTCGTGGAACGATTGTCCGAGAACCAGCGACTGTCGGCCACGCGCAAGCTGTGGCAAGCGACTGTCGAGGCGGGAGACGACGCGACGGCGGAACTGGTCGACCTGGCCGGCAACCTGCCGAGCGACGAGGCTCTCGCGCTGTTGCGGCCGCAGTGGGACACGGCGGCGCCGCGCGATGCGATCGTTCTCGAGTTGGCCAAGTTTCCCCGCTCTGCCGACCGCAACAAGTTCATCGAGGGCCTGGCTTCGCCTCAGCCAGCCGTGGTCGAGCGAGCCGCGCAGGCACTATTGGCCCTCGGAATCGAAAGTACCCCGGCCGACATGGCCCAGGCGCTTCGTGCCCTCAAACGTGCCTGTGCTCTGGGCAAGCAAGTGGAGCCTCGCCGCTCGCTGGTACGGCTACTCGAGTTCTGGACCAAGGACGGAGCCGACGTCGAGTGGAGTTCCGATCCGACCAAGGCCTACATCGGTTGGTACAAGATGTTTGCCGAACACTATCCGGCCGAGGCCGCGAAGCTACAGGCAGGCTCCGGGGCCGACTTCGAAAGTTGGAAACAACGCCTGGCCGATCTCGACTGGGCCTCGGGCGACGCGACGCGGGGCCGCAAGGTTTTCGAGCGGCGTAGCTGTCACCGCTGCCACGAGGTGCGAGGGCACTTGGGGCCCGAGCTCCAGGGCGCGGTCTCGCGCATGACGCGAGACGATCTGTTCGCGGCCATTCTCGAACCCAACCTCGAAGTGTCGCCGACGTACATGACCACGATGGTCGTCACCGATGCGGGCCAGGTGTATCATGGCCTAATCGTGTATGAGTCGCCGGAGAGCACTCTGCTGCAAACGGGTCCCGACACGACAGTGCGGATTACAAACACGCAAGCCACCTCAATGCGGCCCAGCCGTCAGTCGCTGATGCCCTCGGGACTGTTGGACCCTTGCTCCGATCAGGAGCTATGCGACCTTTACTCCTATCTCAAGACGCTGGCCTCGCCCTAGAAATCGACGCACCCCGGGCGTTTCCAAGCGGAGACATTGATGTCTGAAACGTCGAAGTCGACCGAAAGCGACCTGCCACCCGAGCAATCGCCCGAGACGCCGTCGAGCAAGCCGGGACGTTGGAGGCTGTGGCTGCCGCTAGTATTAATTGCCCTGGAGGCCGTGGGGCTCGTGCTGTTGCAGTACGCCCGACAGGCCGAATGGCTGCCGCCGGCCGAGATCTTCTTGACGCAGTTCTCGATCGTCGGCGCGGGCACAATCCTGCTCTTCCTGTGGTTCGTGTTCCTGTCGCCCGCATCGCCGACGCTGCGCATGCGGACGGGCATGGCCGGCGTCCTGCTCGTAGCGCTGGCCGCCTTGCTGGTGCGGCCCGAAGGCGTGACAGGCGACATTCACTTTCGTTTCAATTGGCGCTGGGCTCCACGAGCCGACGAAACTCTGCCCGACGCTGCCAGCCAGGTCGCCGACGAAGTCGAGGTGAACCTGGCGGAAACAACGCCGAACGATTATCCGCAGTTCCTGGGTCCCAACCGCCGGGCAACGCTCTTTGACGTTCACCTGGCCCGCGATTGGTCGGAAGCACCGCCGAAACGACTCTGGCGGCAGCCGATCGGAGCCGGCTGGTCGAGCTTTGCCATCGTTGGCCATTGGGGCGTAACCCAGGAGCAGCGTGGCGACGATGAGCTGGTCACCTGCTACGACATCGACACGGGCGAATTGCAATGGGCCCACGCCACGCCGGTAAGGTTCGAAGAGCTCATCGCCGGAGTAGGCCCACGGGCTACGCCGACGATCGACGAGGGTAGGGTCTACACGATGGGCGCCACCGGGCACGTGCACTGCCTGGATGGAGCCACGGGAAAGGTGATCTGGCACCACGACGTCGTCGCGGAAACCGACGCCACGCCGCCGCAATGGGGCAAGAGTTGTTCGCCCTTAATTCACGAAAACCTGGTCATCGTCAGCGCCGGGGCACCGGGCGGCAAGTCGCTCGTGGCCTACAACAAGAATGACGGAAAGCTGGTGTGGAGCGCCGGCGATGACCCCTCGTCATACGCTTCACCCACGATGATGACCCTGTGCGGCCAGCCGCAAATCGTGATGGTCAACCAGAGCGTCACGTGCGGGCACGACCCAGCCGATGGACACATCCTGTGGACGCACGCCTGGCCCGACGTTCCCGCTGCCGGCTCGCCGAACGTCGCCCAGCCGGTGGCCGTCGGCAACGATCGCATTCTGCTTTCCAAGGGTTACGGTGTGGGCAGCACGTTATGGCAGATCGAACGCGACGGCGGCGACTGGTCGGTAAAGCCGCTCTGGAAGCGCAACACGCTCAAGACCAAGATGACCAACGCCGTGGTGCGCGATGGATTTGCCTACGGTCTTGACGAGGGTACGCTCTCCTGTATCGACATCTCGAATGGCCGCAAGAAGTGGAAACGCAGGCGCTACGGCCACGGCCAGGTGCTGCTCGTCGACGACCTGCTGCTGGTGCAGTCCGAAGACGGCCAGATCGCTCTCGTCGAAGCCACACCCAAACGCTATAACGAGTTGGCGCGAGCCACCGTGGTCGACGGCCAAAGCTGGAACTATCCGGCCATCAGCGGAGACAAGTTGCTGGTGCGCTCGCAGCTAGAAGCCGCCTGTTACGAGCTGCCGGTCGTTTCGCCTTGAGTCGGCGTCGGATGGGTTTGCGGAACGGCCACTTGGACGGCCGTTGGCAGCGGCTGCTCGAGCAGCCAGTCCTCGAGGATGATGTGCTCCACCGCGGGAGCCCTCAGCAATGCCGTGCGCGAGGGAAGCACTGCCGTAAGCCAGGGGCGCCGCACCGCCCGGGCCATGGCACGCAGCCCGAGCTTGTTAAGCGAGTTGCCGGTGAGCTGGGCCTGCACGTTGTCGCGCAGCCGCTGGAACGTGGCCGGAATCAGATTCGGTCCCGGGCCAACGTGAATAACCGTTTCAGCCCCGCAAGCCAGCGTCTCGTAGACGGCGTCCCACAGACGCTGCGGGTGGTCGATCCACTGCACGAGAATCTCGCGGGTGTTCGTGTCGGTGTAGCTGGCCTTGCCGGTAACAAGCGAAAACACCGGCGGCGTCGGCTTGGTGAATCCGCCTGGCAACGTGTGGGCCAGCACGCCGACGCGATTGGGAATGTTGCGCTGCCAAACCAACGGCGTATGCACCGGCGGCCAACGCTCGCTGTTCTTTCGCAGGTAGACGCGCTTGGGCATTACATCGTGCATCAATTGCCCGAAACGGTCGACGGTGGCGTACTGCCCCAGCAGCAGCACGGTGTTCGGGGCCAGAATCGCCGAGATGCCAATGACCCCAGCACCCTCGGAGTTGATCTTGAGGCACAACCGCTTGACCTCTTCGACGTCGAGCAGCGGGCCACGCGAAAAAAGAACGCCCATCGTGACGTTTTCGGCCAAGTCGACGCAGTCGGCGGCCACGGCCAAGGGAATCGTCAACGCGTGCCGCATCTCCAACACGCCGGCGGCTATGATCGCGGTCAACTCGCCCAGGCTGTATCCGAAGACCATCCGTGCCCGCGGGAACTCGAAATCGTAGAACTCTTTCAGAATCTCCAACTGCGCCAGTTCCATCGCCACGATCAGCGCGATCGCCTCGTGATACGTCTCAAGGGTCGTTTCGCGATTCTCGCGGACGCGCTCGATCAGATCGCAGCGCTGATTCATGGTGTCGGCGCAAATCTGGCTCGCTTCGCTCAAATAGCGCTCAACGATCGGACCGAATTGCGGGCGAGCCAGCAGTTCGGTGCTGCGCCCCAGGTTGGCGACGTTGTAGCCGCGGAAGGCAACGGCGAATTGACCAAAGCGATCGCGTCGGGTGCTGGCCATAGGGTGCGTCGATGAGATTGTGAGATGGGGACCTTCCGGACACGTCCTTGCCGAGCGGCCGGGGCCCCGTGGCGGGCACCCTACCTATCATCATACTCAAACGCCGGACGTAAAGCTTACCGATCTTCTGGCAAGAGACGTAAACTCGCCACTCTGCCTTGCCCGCCGGCATGACGCCGACTACAACGAACTGCCGTGGCCTGTTCGCAACTCTTTTTGCCGCAAGTAATTCTTATGGTCGAGTCAACCGCCCGGGAACTCTCGGGCGCCACAGCCGTCATAACCGGCTCCTCCACGGGAATCGGCCGAGCGATCGCGCTGGCTCTGGCCGACGCCGGCGCGGCCGTGGTCGTGCATGCCCGCAGCAGCAGGCAGGCCGCCGACGAATCGGCCGCCGCGGCCCTTGAACGCTCGGGAAACTCTTGCGTGCTGATGTGCGATTTGGCCAAGCCGGACACGCACGCCGAACTGGTTGAGCAAGCCTGGAATTGGCGCGACGGCGTCGACATCTGGATCAATAACGCCGGCGTCGACGTGCTCACCGGCGAATCGGCCGGCTGGGATTTCGAACGCAAACTCGAGGCGTTGTGGCGGGTCGACGTCGCGGCGACCGTCTCGCTCTCGCGGGCCGTCGGAGCCCGGATGAAAGCACGCGGGCGGGGCACGATTATCAATATTGGTTGGGACCAGGCGGCCTGGGGCATGGCCGGCGACAGCGGCGAGTTGTTCGCCGCGACCAAGGGCGCCGTGATGGCCTTCTCGGGCAGCCTGGCCCGATCGCTCGCACCCGAGGTGCGCGTGAATTGCGTGGCGCCCGGCTGGATCAAGACGAGCTGGGGCGAGCAAGCCTCGGACCAGTGGCAGCGCCGAGCGCAAGGCGAATCGCTCCTGGGTCGGTGGGGTACGCCTGAGGACGTGGCCGCCGTCGTACGGTTTCTCGTCGCTCCGCAGGCCTCGTTCATCACTGGTCAAACCATTCCCGTCAACGGTGGCTTCAAGCACGCGTAGGCAAGCGCGTCCTCTCGATGGCCGAGCGTATCCATTTCGTAACCGGCAGGCTGGCGGAGTTCTCCTTGCGCGCCGTGCTTGAAGAGCTGGCCCCGCGAGCCGGTTTCGAGTACTCGATCGATGTGCTGGGAATCACGGTCGCGGCGCTCATGACGACCGACTGGGTGGCGCGGCGGATCAACGTGCCGCCGGGTGCCACTCGCGTCGTGTTGCCCGGCTACTGCCAGGGAGAGCTGGCTGCCGTCGAGCAAGCGGCCGGCGTCCCCGTCGAGCGCGGTCCGCGCGACCTGCGGCGCCTGGCCGAGCTGTTCGGACAGGACACTACGGCAGACGACGACTACGGGGCCTACGACATCGAGATACTGGCCGAAATCAACCATGCCCCGCAGTTGGCCCTCGACGACATCGTCAGCGAAGCGGAGAGTCTGCGAGCGGCCGGAGCTGACGTGATCGATCTGGGCTGCGATCCCGACGGACCGTGGGCAGGCGTCGAACAAGCCGTCAAGGCGCTCGTTGATCGCGGCATACGCGTCTCGATCGACAGCATGGACCCGCGCGAGATCGGGCCCGCCGCGCGCTCTGGCGCCGAGTTGGTATTGAGTGTCAACAGCCAGAACCGTGACGCGGCGCCCGATTGGGGCACAACGGTGGTGGCCGTGCCCGATGATCCAACAACGCTGGCCGGCCTGGACGAAACGGTTGAGTTCCTGGCCAACCACCGCGTTCCGCTGCGCATCGATCCGATTCTGGAACCGATCGGATTCGGCTTCGCCGCAAGCCTGGGGCGTTATCAGGAAACCCGGCGGCGCTACCCCGACGCCGAAATGCTGATGGGCATCGGCAACCTGACCGAATTGACCGACGCCGACTCGGCGCCGATCAACGTCCTGCTACTGGGCATTTGCCAGGAATTGGGCATTCGCAGTGTACTCACAACCCAAGTAATCAACTGGGCCCGCTCGAGCGTTCGAGAATGCGACCTGGCGCGGCGGCTGGTGTACTATGCCCAGCGGCATCGCACGCTGCCCAAACGCCTGGAGCCCCGGTTGGTGATGCTCCGCGACAGCAAAGTCCTCTGCCACGGCGAAGAAACGCTCGCACGCCTGGCCAGCCAGATCAAGGACCACGACTATCGGCTGTTCGCAGAGGATGGCCTGTTGCACGCGGTCACTAGCGGCCTTTACGCGCGGGATGCCGACCCGTTTGCCCTGTTCGATAAGCTTCAGGCATCCGCCGAGCGCCCAATTGCCCCGTCGCACGCCTTCTACCTGGGCTACGAGCTGGCCAAGGCCGTTACCGCCTTAACGCTCGACAAGGAATATCGCCAGGACGAGGCGCTCGATTGGGGCTTCTTGACTCGGGACGAACAATATCATCGGCTCGACCGCACTGGCCGGCAGGGCAACGCCGGCGACAAAGAAAACCCGAGGGATACCGAGCCGTGAAGGCCGACGCTGCTGGGCTGATGGAATCCGAATCGGGCTGCCTGATCGCGCCGGTCGATCCGCAACTCGATCTGGAACGGGCCTTCGCGCGTTTGGCATGCTTGCCACACTGCGTGTTTCTGGATAGCGCTCGCCGCGATCCGGTGCTTGGACGGTATTCGTTTCTCGCGGCGGATCCCTTTTCCTTTTTGAGCATCCCTGCCGATGGCAGCGATGGCTTGGCCGCGCTCGAACAAAGTCTGGTCCCGTTCAATGCGGCGACGATCCCCGATCTGCCGCCGTTTCAAGGTGGTGCCGCCGGGCTGTTAAGCTACGACCTGGGGCGTTCGCTGGAGCGCTCGCCTCGGCCTGCGATCGACGAATTCGAGACGCCGGCTCTGGCCATGGGCTTGTACGACGTGGTGCTCGCCGTCGATCACTTTGCCAATCGAGCCTGGCTTATTTCGCAAGGGTTTCCGGAATTGGAGCGTAAGGCGCGACGCAAGCGCGCGGCCGAACGGCTAGCGTTCTTTCAAAGCATGCTCGAAAGGCCCGCCGGAGCGCCAGCGCGGCCTGCCCTAGAGCGATTGCGGCAGGACCAATTGGCCGAGCAGTTCGCCGTGGCGGGCCCAACCGGACTGGCCAGCAACTTCTCGGCCGACGCCTACCTTGCGGCAATCCGCCGGGCGATCGAATACGTGCACGCTGGGGACGTGTTTCAGGTGAACATCGCTCAGCGGCTGCTGTTCCCGGCCGAAGACGATGCCGTGGCGCTGTACCTGCGGCTGCGGCAGCGCAATGCGGCCACTTTTGCCGGCTACTTCGACGCGGGCGGAGCGCAAATCGCCAGCGCCTCGCCCGAGCGCTTTCTGCGGGTCCACGACGCTCAGGTCGAGGCGCGACCGATCAAAGGCACGCGCAGCCGCATCGCGCGGCCCGAGGCCGACCTGTTTTCCGGCGACGAGTTGCAGCAGAGTGAAAAGGACCGTGCCGAAAACGTGATGATCGTCGACCTGCTGCGGAACGATCTGTCGCGCGTGTGCCGGCCCGACTCGGTGCGGGTGACACAACTCTGTAAATTGGAGAGCTACGCTTTCGTGCAGCATCTGGTCTCGGCCGTATGCGGCACGCTCGCCCAGGGGCGTACCCCGATCGATCTGCTGCGGGCCTCGTTCCCAGGAGGATCCGTTACCGGCGCCCCGAAGATTCGCGCCATGCAAGTCATCGCCGAATTGGAACGGACCGCACGCGGCGCCTACTGCGGCTCGCTGGCCTATTTGGGTTTCGACGGTTCGATGGACAGCAGCATCCTCATTCGCACCATCACGGCCAGCCGCGGATGGTGGCAGGCGCCCGTGGGAGGTGGTATCGTGGCGCAAAGCGTGCCGGAAAACGAGTACGAGGAAACCTGGCACAAGGCCACCGGCTTGATCCGGGCCCTGCGGTAGCCGCCATGATTCTCCTGATCGACAACTACGACAGCTTCGTGTTCAACCTGGCGCGGTACTTCGAGCGTCTCGGGCACGAAGTGCGCGTCGTGAGGAACGACGCCATTACGTCGGGCGGCGTTGCCGAACTCGGTCCCCAAGCCATCGTGCTCTCGCCGGGCCCGTGTACGCCGCGCGAGGCAGGCTGCTCGGTCGAAGTCATCCAGCAGTGGGCCGGAAGGCTGCCGATTCTGGGGATTTGCCTGGGGCATCAGGCCATCGGAGCGGCGTTCGGCGGACGGGTCGTTCGCGCCGCCGAGCCCGTGCACGGGCGAGCTTCGTCGGTCGTGCACGACGGGCGCAGCGTGTTCGCCGGGTTGCCCAATCCGCTCATCGCCGGACGATATCACTCGCTGGCGATCGATCCGGCCACTCTGCCTCGAGAGCTGGAAGCGACCGCCTGGACGGCCGACGGCACGATCATGGCCGTGGCCCATTGCGAGTTTCCTGTCGTGGGACTGCAGTTCCACCCCGAGTCGGTACTAACCGATCTGGGGTTCGACCTGCTAGGAGCCTTCCTAAGGCAGTCCGGTCTGGCCGCTCCCGACGTCGTGCCGCGCATCGGGAGCGAACGCGTAGAAACTGTTGTGTCCGCGGCCCCACTTCCGGACGTTCCCGTGACTTTTTAGATGCCGCGCTGCAACGTAGTGCCGCGGCGAGAGATGTCCTCCTATGCCGTTGATTCTGGAAGGCATCGTCACCACGCTCAACGACGACGACACGGTAAACATCTCACCGATGGGTCCGGAAGTCGATGCGCAACTCGAGACGCTGGTGCTCAAGCCATACCAGACCTCGACGACCTACCGCAACTTGAAGCGCAACGGCCAGGGCGTATTCCATGTGACTGACGACGTGGAGTTGCTGGCTCAGGCGGCCGTCGGCACACCCGCGCCGCTGCCCCCGATGCGGCCGGCTGAAGCCGTTGAGGGTCGAATCCTGACAGGGTCCTGCCGCTGGTACGCCTTTCGAGTCGGCTCGCTGGACGACCGCCAGGAGCGGACACGCATCGCGTGCAACGTGATCGACCGGGGCACGCTCCGGGAGTTCTTCGGCTTCAATCGTGGCAAGCATGCCGTGGTCGAGGCCGCCGTTCTGGCCACGCGCGTCGATTTCCTCCCGGCCGCCGAGATCCTCGCCGAGTTCGACGACCTCAGGGTGCTCGTCGACAAGACCGGCGGCCCCACCGAGCTACGGGCGTTCGAGTTTCTCAGTAGGATCGTGCGAGAGCGGACCGCGAGGGCGGCGCGTTAGCCGTCTGGGCGTCTTAGACGCCGTGCTTCGGACGGCGAGATGCGGGCCCGCGGGTCATCGAGTAAGCTGAGAGCCATGACCACTCCAGGCGTCGAAGTCGTCGCGCCGAGCCGTTTACACTTCGGCATGTTCTCGTTCGGGCGAACCGACCGGCGACAGTTCGGCGGTGTGGGGGTGATGATCGACCGCCCCGGACTTCGACTGCGGATTTCGTCGGCCGAGCGATTCGGCGTTCGCGGCCCATTGGCGGAGCGAGCCAGGGCAGTCATCCGCCGGTTGGCTGAGGCATGGCAGCTCGAGACATTGCCCGAATGTCAGCTCGAAATCGTCACGGCCCCACCAGATCACGTGGGCCTGGGAACCGGCACCCAACTGGCCTTGGCCATCTCGGCCGGTTTGAATGCCTGGCGCAATGTCCCTCCGCTCGCGGCTCCTGAATTGGCCGCCCTCGCTGGCCGCGGCGACCGCTCGGCCATCGGCACGTATGGATTCCAACACGGCGGATTTCTCGTCGAAGCAGGCAAGTTGCCGGGCGAAGCCCTTTCGCCGCTAGAGCACCGCGTGGAACTACCCGAGGCATGGCGGTTTGTGTTGATCAGTCCCAACACCCAGCGCGGACTTTCTGGCGAGGCGGAGCGCCGGGCATTCGGTGAACTGCCGCCGGTGCCCGAGGAAACCACAGCGCGTCTGCGGCACGAAGTCACCGAAGAACTGCTACCCGCGGCCAAGTCAGGCGATTTCGAGCGATTCAGCCGAAGCCTCTATCGCTTCGGGTACGAGGCGGGCACTTGCTTCGCGGCTCGCCAAGGCGGACCGTTCGCCGGCCCCAGCATCGCGCGACTCGTCGAAACGATTCGTCGCACGGGCGTCCCCGGCGTAGGCCAAAGCTCCTGGGGACCGACCGTCTTTGCCCTGCTTCCCGACCAATACGCTGCCGGCCAGTTTGCCGAAGCAATGCGCCGCCACACGGAACCGGACGACGCCATCACGATCTCGCCGGTGAACAACACGGGTGCCCGCGTCGAGCGAACGAATACCGCATGAAACAGTCGTCCGGAACGTTGCTTTATCGGCAAGCGGAGCACGGCCTCGAGGTGCTGCTGGTGCACCCGTCGGGCAACTACAATCGCCGCGCGGCGTGGAGCATTCCCAAGGGGGTGCCCGATGAAGGCGAGTCATTGGAAGACGCCGCCCGCAGAGAAACACTGGAAGAAACCGGCATTACGGCCGGGCCGCTGGTGCCGTTGGGATTCGTCGTTTACAGAAAGAGCGGCAAGCGGGTGCATGCCTTTGCCGGACCCTGCGACGACAGTGAGCCGGCCTGTACGTCGTGGGAAGTCGACCGGGCGGAGTTCGTGCCGCTGGAAACCGCACGACGAACGCTGCATGCCGACCAATGCGAACTGATCGACCGACTCGAGGCGCTGCTCGCAGCGCAATAGCCGGTCGCAAAATTTCGAAGCGCCGGTGCTACTTGGCCTTGCCGTCGAGCCGCCGAATCTTGATATCACGCAGCGCCGCAGTGGTCATGTAGCTGGAAATGCCAAGCGGGCGGGAAAGCTCCACTTCGGGGCGAATTCCGATTTGCCGTCCCTTGGTTTCCACGTCGACCATATGTTTGTCGTCGAGCCAGGCTTCGATTTTGCCCCCTGTGACCCGCACGCGCACCTTGTACCAGTGGTCGTTCTTGAATTCCAGGTACTGCATCGTTTCGTTTTCCGAGGCATCGAACCCATCGAGACTCGAAAGCCCGACCACACCGCCGCCCCAACCGCCGACGACGAACGTGCAGGGATCTTCTCCCACCGGAAACGTAAGGGCACAGAAGAAATCGGCCCCGTTGACCCGCTTGGCCTCGAGCGAAATCTCGTAGTCCATCTTTGGATACTTGCCGGTCCACGTGATGCCCGTCAGCGGGTTGCCGGTTTCGAGCACGATGCAGCCATCTCGCACGACGACGTCGCCTTCGCCCCCGAACACCGTCTTCTTCCAGCCCTCGAGCGTTTTGCCGTCAAACAGGCTGGTCACCGACGACTTCTCGTCGGCGCGTGCAGCAACGCCGCAGAGCAACACAGCACAAGCAACGACGGCCAGCCAGGCAAACGCGGCACGGGAGTAAGACATCGGTTTTCCTCGGAGAACTATCGGGATCGAGCGCTCAGGATACTCGCCCCCGCATTGCGTCGCAAGGAATTTCATCGCCGTCCGTCGCGCCCCTTGGTCGGCGAACCCACGTGATTAGAATAGAGATTTCGTCCACACGATTCCTGCCTGGAAAGCCCGCCAACGAATCATCGCAGCAAGAGGGATACCGCCATGCGTTACGATCTCGCCCGCACGCTCAAATCCGCCCTGCTGGCAGCCGTCGTCGTTCAGCTCGGATTGCCCGTCGCCCGCGCCGTGCAGTTCCCGGACAAGAACCTGGAAGCCGCCTTGCGGGCGCTGGTGTTCGAGAAGCGCGACAACAACGAAGAGCTGACCGAGGACGACTTGCGCAAGATCTCGACGCTCGAAGCGCGTGGTCGCGGCATCAAGGATTTGACCGGGATCGAGCACTGCACGAACCTGCTGCTGCTGGACCTTTCCGATAACGAAGTCAGCGATCTGTCTCCCATCAGAGCGCTGACTGACTTGCAGTCGTTGAGCCTGGCCAACAACAAGATTTCGAATCTCGTTCCACTGATGGAGCTCAACAAGCTGCAGTACCTCGAGCTCTCTGGGAACGAGATTCAGTTGCTGCAACCCTTGAGTGGGATGACGAAGCTTTCGGCGCTCTACCTGGCCGAGAATCAAATCAAGGAGCTCGCCCCCCTGGCCGGGTTGGCAAGGCTATCTTCTCTCGACCTGGCCAAGAATCAGATCAAAGACATTCAGGCGCTGTGCAATATCAAGCGGCTAAGCGTGTTGAAGTTGAGCGACAACGTGATCGACGACCTCAGTCCGGCGGCGGCCCATCCGCCGCAGAGCATGCTGCTGGTCGAGCGCAACAAGATCACCGACCTGGAGCCATTGGTCGCGGCGGCGCAGGCGGACGTCGAAGGCCAGAAAACGTTCGCCCCCTTCCTGCGGCTCTACCTCGAAGGCAACCCGCTTTCGGAGGAAGCCCAGGGCGAGCAACTGGCCGCTCTTAAGACGGCCGGCGTCCGGATCGAGAACTGAATTTAGCGGCCCGACCAGCGACCTGGATGGCACCTGGGCTCAGCTAGCGCATTAGACGCCCGACGATCCACAGCACGGCCGACAATACCGCGCTAAGGACGATGCACGTCGTGATCGGGATGTAAACGCGCGTGATGTCCGTGTCGACGCGGATGTCGCCCGGCAGACGTCCCAGGGGGAACCCGGGCGCGAGCACCCACAACAGGCCGACCGCCAGCAAGGCGGCCCCCAGCACGATCAGCATCCATCCCGGATGGGAGTTCACCGTCAGGCAATCAATTCGCGGATGGGCGTGCCGGGACAGACGACCAGGGGGCGTCCCTGGGCATCGGGCAGCGCCAGGTGCTCGGGAACGCCGAGCAGATGATAGACCGTGGCCACGAGGTCGACCGGGGCCACCGGGTTCGAGGCCGGATACGCCGCGTGGCGGTCGCTTGAGCCATACACCTGTCCGCCACGAACGCCGCCGCCGGCGAGGACCGAGGTAAAGCAACCGGGCCAGTGATCGCGCCCGTCGCGCCCCGCGCCTGCGTCGCTGTTGCGCTGTCCGACCCGCGGCGTGCGGCCAAACTCACCGGTCCACACGACCAGCGTTTCGTCGAGCAGCCCGCGCTGCTGAAGATCGTCCAAAAGAGTCGAAAACGCCTGGTCGGCAGGCGGCATCAGGCGGTCTTTCAGATCGATGAAGTTGCGGCTGTGCGTGTCCCAATACACGCTCACGTTCTTGATGCCGTCGCTGGGCCAAAAGACGGTCACCAACGGCACTCCCCGCTCGACAAGCCGCCGCGCCTGCAAGACCGATTGCCCGTGGGGATTGAGACCGTAGCGCTCGCGCACGGCTTCGGGTTCTTGCGAAAGATCGAACGCTCCTCCAGCGGTGGCCGAGTGCAGGATATCGAACGCCCGGTGCACGTGCTGGTCCATGGCCTCAAGCGCGGCATTCTCGCTGTTGCGGGACAGTTGCTGATTCACGTTGCGTAGCAAGTTGCGCCGGTCGTCGAGCCTCGAGACGGAGATCTCCGCCGGCAACTCGAATGCCCCCACGCGATAGTCTTGCGCCGCCGGGTTGGCGTCGATGGACAACGGGTCGAGCGACTGTCCCAGCCAGCCCGCCGACTGCCCGTGGCTTTGCTCTACAAACCGCGGCACGTCGTTGGGCAGTTTCGGGCGCAGCGAGACAAACGGAGGCAGTGGAGGCTTCCCGCGGCCCAGTTGCGACAACACGGCCCCAATGTGCGGCCAGTCGGCCCGGAGATCCGGCGACTGCGGTGGCGGCTGGCCGGTCAGCAGGAAATGGGTTGCCGTCGTGTGATTGACGTCCGAATGGGTCACGGAGCGGACGATCGCCAGTCGATCCGTGCGTCCGGCAAGGTGGGGAAAGTGCTCGCAAACGTGAATGCCGGGCACACGCGACGAAATCGGCGTGAACTCGCCACGGATTTCGGCGGGGGCGTGAGGCTTCAGATCCCAGGTATCCTGTTGCGCGGGCCCACCCCACATGAACAACAGGATGCAGGCCTTCGCCCGGCCGAAACTTGGAGGCTGGGCAATTTCGCTCGCCCGGGCGCGCACTGCCTGACCTGCCAACAGATCGCCAAGCGAAAGCCCCAGCAGGCCTAAACTTCCGGCACGCAAGACGTCGCGTCGATGCGGGCGATGGTCGGTGGGGAGCGTGTAAAGGCTCATAGGCGTGATTATATCCGCGGGCCGGTGTTTATCACCCCAACATGGCTTGGCCGCGAGCCTTCCGCCACGCCGCCAAAGTTCCACCTGTGACATGCACTTTCGGTCTCGGCCTCTCGCGGCAGCTTGTCGGGGAAAAAAATTCCGGGAGATTTGAATCTTTGCCGTCGTGCCTCGGGTACAGGATGGTGTAACAGGCGGGCCCGCTCCTATGCGGGGCTCGACCCTTGGAACGGAGTTGCGCCAAGCCACGAACACTCGCGACCTGCCCAGGTCGCTCATTGCGTGACTACCAGGGACGCCCCGGCGCGCGGGTTTGACACCGCCCCGCGCCGGGGTTTGTTTTGCGCAGCCATCTCTGCCCCGCACTACTTGGCAGGGTCCGGTCGGCTGCCGGCTAGTCCTACGTAGGTCCGGGACGCAGATCGCGAAGCGGAACTCTCGATCGCAGTTCTGTCGCGCCGTCAAACGCACCGCGGCCGAAAAAGATTCTCTCGGCAAGTCGGCGTCCCGGCCCCGTTCGCAGGGCCGCACAGCCGGCTTCGAGTAGAACGTTGCTGCCGGCCAAGTCGTATATCGCCCGCAGCATGCGTCGGGCTCGATAGCGCTTGCGGAGGCGACGCCCATCGTAAGCTGCCAGTTCAGCGACGTCGCCCGAGGATAGAAAACGAAAGGCCGCCGTGGCGGCCAACTCCGCCAAGCGGAGGCACGGGTCGAGCCCACCGGCGGTCAGTGGAGAAACAGCGCCGGCCGCATCGCCGAGTAACAGGCCCCGTGAATTGGCCAAGCGAGGCAAGATTCCCCCGACAGGAATTCGGCCCGCGCGGCGCTCGATCAAAGCACCGCTCAAGTCGACAACTTCCCGGGCCGTGGAGCGAAAGCGATCTAGCGCCAGGGCCGGCTGAAAACGTTGCGGGTAGCCGCCCACGCCGACGTGTACGGTATCGCCATCGTCCGCAATCCAGGCGATGTAGCCGGGGGCCACGCGGCGGTCGAAGAAACAGTGCAACCGCGGCGGCCCGCCGGATGCCCGCCCCTCGTAGACTTCTTCCAGGCCGACGATCCAGCGGCGATTCTCGCTCAGTCTCAGTCGACGGGCCACGCGCGAGTTGGTGCCGTCGGCGCCGATGAGAAAGCGCGTGGTCACCGACCTGCTTTGCCCGGCGATGCGCAGCCGCACGCGGGTAGACGAGCCTTCCTCCTCGCAACCGACGAATCCCGTTCCGGGCAGCCAATCGGCCCCGGCCGCCCGGCAGTCCTTGAGGAGCCTCTCGTACAACGGTCCCATGCGGCCAATGCGAAACTCGTCCTGCGAACTCTCCAGGTCCAAGCGCCGTGCAGCCGGCGAGTAGATGCTCACGTGCCGAATCGCGGGGCCAAGATGCGCCGAAGGAATGGCGAAGTCTTCGAGCGACTGACGCACGAAGATGCCGGTCGTGTGCACTGCCACGTCAAGCGACGGCTTGCGGTCCACCAGCGCCACCTGCAAACCGTGGCCGGCCAGGATCCTTGCCGACTGCAGTCCGGCGAGCCCCGCTCCGACAATCACGACATCGTACGATTCCATCGGCTTTAGCTTTGCGATACAAAGAATAAAGACACAAGAAGACCGCAAGAAATCTCGCGGTGAACAATGCTACGCCGGCGAGAGGCCTTGCCCGTATCGTTTGCTGGCGGCCTCGGTGTGGCGCGCCGAGAGGGCGTCGCCGACGATCTGCTCCAGCACGCCGATGTACTCGACGAAGCGCCGCCGCCCTTCGGTGGTGAGTTGGCAACGTGTCTGCGGGCGTTTCCCAGCCGTGTCCTTGCGAACGTCGACCAGTCCCGCGTCCTGCAACACCTGCAAGTGGCGGTTCAGGTTGCCGTCGGTCAGGGCGCAGAGCTGTTTGAGATCGGAGAAGGCTAGTCCTTCGCCGTGGCTGACCAGCGAGGCGAGAATGCCGAGGCGCGCCTTCTCGTGTATCACGCGTTCGAGTCCTTCGTAGGCAAACGGGGCATCACCCCGGATCGATTTGGAGGGCTGGCTACTCATGCGCGTCGTTCCAATGTCCAATAGAGGATCGCGGCGGACGACAACTGGCCGACCGCGAACGGCACGCCCATGCACCAGGGCTCGAGCGAGAATCCATCCCGCGCCCACAGCAGTGCGACGATACCGGTGAAGAGGTAAAAGGCAGCCACGGCGAAAATGGGCCGCGGCAACAACCGCGCCGAGGCAAAGATGCCCAGGCTAAAAAGAATTTGCCAAAGCCCCGGCAAGAGCGATACGTTCTCCGGTGCATGCCGCACCAACACGACGGTGACCAGAATGCCAGCCAGCATCGGCGGAATGAACTGCTCGACCGCCAGCCGCGTCGGCTCCAGATAGGTCCAATCGTGGGTAAGGTGCATCCGCACTCCCATCTCTACCGCCACCGCCGCCACACTCAAGACGGCCATGCCGATCCAGAGTGCCAGGTAGGTCGCCAGGTGCGAGATCGGGTCGGGGGCCACGTAGGGCTGTACGACGGCGCCACAAACGGCCAGCAGGCCCGAGACGGCCACCGGCGCGGAACGGTACCCGCGGAAGACGTCGGCCTTGCTCATTTGCCGGCGAATCTCGGCGATCTGCATCAACGCTTCGCGAAGTTCCATGACGAGCAGCCCTTTAGCGGCGGAGGCGAGGCACTCTGCAATACAAAGTACCAGCAGCGTGGCGAACAATCAAGTTCAGCGGCCGCGGACGATGGTAAGCGGGAATCGAGTCGACCGCCCACGGCTAGCTCGATCGTAGCCATTTTTGGCCGACGGGCAAGTAATCGTGCCAGCAGGTCGAGTCCAGGCGGACCGCGGCCCTACTTCTCCGGCGACTTCACACAGCGGAAACCGACGTGGCCGGCGGCGCTGGTGACCTCGCCCTTGCCGCGCGTGCCGGGGCGATAGCGAACGCAGTACAAGTCGCTGCACATGAACGAGCCACCTCGCTGCACGCGCTTCGGCAAGCCCGGCTCTTGGGGGTCGTGGCTCGTCTTGGGGCCAGGCGGATTCTTGGCCGGACTGTGGTAGTAGTAGTCCGGACGATACCAGTCGGCACACCATTCCCACACGTTGCCCGCCATCTCGTGCAGCCCGTAGGCATTTGGCTCGAATGATTCGACCGGGGCGGTCGTGCGATAGCCGTCGCTCTCGGTGTTCTCGGTCGGAAAATTGCCCTGCCAAATGTTGGCCAGCCAGTCGTCACCCGGTTGCAGCTCTTCACCCCAACAGAAGGGCTGGCGATCGAGTCCGCCGCGGGCGGCAAACTCCCACTCCGCTTCGGTCGGGAGCCGCTTGCCGGCCCAGTCGGCATAAGCTTGCGCGTCCTTGAAGGAGATATGCACGGCCGGATGATCCTCGCGCCCCTCGATCGTACTCTCCGGACCCTCGGGATGCCGCCAGTCGGCACCAGGCACGTAGCTCCACCAGGCGAAATGATTGGTCAACGGCACGGGATGCTCGGGCGGCGTGAAAACGATTGACCCTGCCTTTAGATCTGCGGGTGGAACCGTCGGGAAGTCGTCGGGGCTGGGTGGTATCTCGGCGACCGTGCGGTAGCCTGTCGCCTCGACGAACTCGGCGAACTCGGCGTTGGTGACTTCGTGTTGATCCATCCAAAACCCGTCGACTTCGACTAGATGCTCGGGGCGAGCGTCGCTGAACTCGTTGTCGCCCATCCAGTAGCGCCCGCCGGGAACCCATACCATACCCTCGGGGGCCGGACCGGGCGGATCGGCCGCGTTGATATGTTGCGGCTCATCCGCCGATTTATCGGCGGCCGTCTTGCGATCTGCCGTCGGGGCCTGACTCGGGAGCGCGGGGGACTCAACACGCGTCGGCTCGACGCTCGCGACAGGTTGCGCTTCCGACTCGGCGGTCATGGAGCGGTTCTGCCAGGCTCCCAGTCCAAAGACGCCCACCACGGTCAGCACGATGGCGGACGTCCAAAGCCATCCGGTCCAGGAGGATTGAGTCGGTCGCGCACGCCTGGAAGGTCTTCGGGAGTGCGATTGCGTGGGGTGTGGCATGACGAGTTTGAATCGTTGCAGGCTGGCCCGATTTCCTTTGATTGTCGCCCGACCAGGGAGCCGAGTCCAGCGCCGGAGTCCCCCAACAGGACGGGGCGGCCAGACCGTTTCCCCGGGTGCGAAGCGCCGATCGCTACGGATATAATACAGCGCAGCACATATCGCAGTTCGAAAAGGCGGTTCTATCTAGGAGGGCGATGCCGTGTTCCAGGAGACCTCTCGCAGACGATTCCTGCAAGGCGCAGCCGCGGCCACGGCGGTCGGATTGGGCGACCTGGCATTCTTGAAACGCCTGGCGCCGGTTAGCGCGGCTGAAGCAAGCACACAGACCGGCCGCGTGCAATTGCACCCCGACATTGAACCGACCGTCCGGCTGCTGGAAGATACGCCGCGCGACGAGTTGCTCGAAAAGGTGGCCGCCCGCATCCAGGATGGGCTCAGCTACCAGGAAGTGCTCGCCGCGCTGCTGCTGGCTGGCGTGCGCAATATCCAGCCGCGGCCCCACGTGGGGTTCAAGTTTCATGCCGTGCTAGTGGTGAACTCGGCGCACCTGGCCAGTCTCGGCTCGCCGGACCAACATCGCTGGCTCCCCATCTTTTGGGCGCTCGACCACTTCAAGGACTCGCAAGCCGACGACGTGCGCGAAGGCGACTGGACGATGCAGGCCGTCGACGAAGCGGCCGTGCCGCCGGCACACAAGGCCAAGGCCGCGCTTGTCGAAGCCATGGATAACTGGGACGAAGCCGCCACCGACGTCGCGGCGGCAGGCCTGGCACGCACTGCCGGTGTCAACGAAATCTTCGAGCTCATGTTCCGCTACGGCGCCCGCGACTTTCGCGACATCGGCCACAAAGCGATCTTCGTGGCCAACAGCCTGCGAACGCTTAACTGCATCGGCTACCAGCACACCGAACCCGTGCTCCGCTCGCTGACCTACGCCTTGTTGCAGCACGATGAAACGAATCCAGCCAAGGCCGATCATCGAGCCGACCGTCCCTGGCGCGAAAACCTCGAACGGTCTCAGACCATCCGCGACACCTGGCTCGATGGCCAACTCGACCCGGCGGCCACGACGGACATGCTGGCCGCCTTGCGCGAAGTCGACGAGCACGAAGCCTCGGAAAAAGTCGTCGAACTCTTGAACCGCGGCGTGGCACCGCAATCGATCTGGGACGCACTGCTGCTGGGAGCCGGCGAATTGCTCGTGCGCAAGCCGGGCATCGTCGCACTGCACGCGGTGACGACCAGCAACGCACTTCGCTATGCCTGGCAGACCAGCGGCAACGACGACACAAGGCGCATGTTGCTCTTGCAGAACGCGGCCTTCCTGCCGATGTTCCGCCAGGCCATTGTCGGCCGCGGCGGCACGCTGAGCGGACAGAAGCTCGACGAGCTACAGCCCGTCAGTCCCGACGAGAGCGGCGAAGGCGCCGTCGGCGAGATCTTTGCCGACGTGAGCCGCGACCGCATGCGGGCCGCCGGCAAGACGCTCGCCTATCTCGACGCGCACCCCAATCCGCAGGAGTTTATCGACACCGCCCGACTGCTGATCTTCCTGAAAGGCACGAACGCCCACGACTACAAGTTCAGCAGCGCCGTGCTGGAGGACCACCTCAACGTGTCGCCCATGTATCGCGGGCAGTTCCTGGCCTCGAGCGTGTTCAACCTGCGTGGATCGATCGGCTCGGACAACCGCCTCGTCGAGCGAACCCGGGCAGCGCTGGCCTAGTTTTCTTCCGGACGCAGGCAAGAACATCGCCGCCGCGACGAAAACGCTCGCGGCAGTGCAGCGAAGAGGGCGTGCGTGTGCTACGATCACGCGCCGGCCACCTGTGTGTTCACGACCTGCCCGGCATATGATAATCGAAGGGCCGTTCGGCGGTATGGTTCGGATCGCCGCCTCGCTCTTCTTTGCTGCCTGAGCACAGGGGAACTCGCATGCCCACGCACGAAGTGCAGAACCAGGTTCCAGCGCTTTCGGGCTACAACCTGTTCACGTCCGATCGGGTGCTGGTCGAAGCCGTACGCCGCGAGGGCGGCAAGTGGATTTACGGTCGCGCCAGCGAGCTGGGAGCGTTGCTGGGCGGCGAAGAGGCGATTGGTTGGGGATTCGGCGCGAATAACTACCCGCCCGTACTGCACACGCACGACGCCCGCGGTCTGCGGATCGACGAGGTCCGGTTTCACCCCGCCTGGCATGACCTGATGCGGACGTCGGTCGAGTTCGGCCTGCACAATCTGCCTTGGGTCGACTCGCGCCCCGGGGCTCAGGTGGCCCGCGCGGCGATGTTCCTGATGGCAGGGCAGAATGAGGCGGGCCACAGTTGCCCGATCTCGATGACCTTTGCCTGCGTGCCGGCGCTGCGGCGTCAGCCGGACGTAGCCGCCGTGTGGGAACCGCGGATTGCCAGCATGCAATACGATGCCCGCATGGTGCCGGCCGACAAGAAGCTCGGCGTGCTGGTCGGAATGGCCATGACCGAGAAGCAAGGGGGCTCGGACGTGCGAGCCAATACGTCGCGCGCGGTACCCGCAGCACGCGGCGGCCCGGGCAGCGAGTATCGCTTGACCGGACACAAGTGGTTCTGCTCTGCGCCGATGTGTGACGCCTTCCTCGTTTTGGCGCAAGCCCCCGGCGGTTTGTCGTGCTTCCTCTTCCCCCGCTGGACGCCCGACGGCGAGCGGAACCGGCTCTTCATCCAACGGCTGAAGAACAAGCTCGGCAATCGCTCAAATGCCTCGAGCGAAATCGAATTTGAGGATGCTTACGCGGTGATGCTAGGCGAGGAAGGTCGCGGCGTGCGCACGATCGTCGAGATGGTCAATCACACGCGACTCGATTGCACGTTGGGGGGAGCGGCCGCGATGCGGCAGGCCGTCGTCCAAGCCACGCACCACGTGCGCCACCGCCAGGCGTTTGGCCGATTGCTCGCGGATCAACCGCTAATGCAGAACGTGCTGGCCGACTTGTGCCTCGAGTCTGAGGCGGCGACCGTGCTCGCCATGCGCCTCGCCCGGGCCTACGACAGCAACGACGAATCCGAGGTTCTGTTCCGCCGCATCGCCACGGCTGTGGCCAAGTACTGGGTCTGCAAGCGGACGACGGTGCACGTTGGTGAGGCCCTTGAGTGCCTGGGCGGCAACGGATTCGTCGAAGACTCGATGATGCCGCGGCTGTTCCGCGAGTCGCCGCTCAACTCCATTTGGGAAGGCTCGGGCAACGTGATCTGCCTGGACGTGCTGCGGGCCATCGGCAGCGAGCCGGACACGATCCACGCGCTACTGGCCGAAATTCGCGAGGCACGGGGCAGCGACCATCGGCTGGACGCCTTCGTGGGGCAGCTCGCCGATGAGTGGACGTCGCTGGCCGACGAGCCGACACAAGGCCGGCGACTGGTCGAGCGACTCGCTTTGGCCCTGCAAGCTTCGCTGCTGGTGCGGTTCTCGCCGGCCGAGGTGTCCGACGCGTTCTGTGCCTCGCGTCTGGATGGCGATTGGGGCCGCGCTTTCGGCACGCTGCCGCAGGCGTGCAAGCTTGCTCCGATCGTCGATCGGGCCGCTGTTAGCTAATCCAGATCAGCCCGCCGGAGAAGCGTTGAGCCGCACGTAGTCGAAGATCGCTTCCAACGCCGGATCACGATGCGCTCGAAACGTCTCGGCCGTGGGGGGAGCGTAAATCGTGGGCGAAATCCAAACGCGGTAGTCCATCGGAAACGACGTCTGCCACGAAAGGTCCGAGATACTGATCTCCCAGCCGGTACAGGGAAGCGGCACGCCCACGCTCTCGCCGACAAAATTGGGCGGCGACGAGGGCGGCTCGCCAACCAGGATCGCCGTCGTGCGACGTTCCAACTCTCCCACGGTGTTGATTGCGGCCGAAAACGTGCTGCGGCCCGTGATCA
This sequence comes from Planctomycetota bacterium, assembly GCA_003389325.1. Lineage (GTDB taxonomy): Bacteria > Planctomycetota > Planctomycetia > Pirellulales > PALSA-1355 > LB-PLM-3. The sequence continues at coordinate 113,832 of QQVE01000001.1, read as the reverse complement.
CGAACAGGTTGCCCGGCTCGCGAAACTTCTCGCTGCGGATGAGGCCCTCGATGAGCGGCGGATTCAGGAACGTGTTGCCGCCGCCATTGAACCGCATGTCGAGCACCAGCCGCTCGATCTCGCCCTTCTCGATTTCCTCGAACAACGCCTCGAAGTACTTCTGAAACGTCTTCGTTCCGTGACCGATGCCGTTGAGCTGGCAGTACATCGTCTTGCCGTCGGGCAGGACTTCGTGCCACATCGTCTTGTCGAGATGCCGCAGATACTCCGGCGGCGAGTCGTCGCGTCCCGCGACGGCATAGGTCAGATTGCCGCGCCACGGCGGCTTGTCCGGGGCAACGAGTTGCACCGTCCGCTGCTGGCCGGACGCATCCTCGATTTGCAACCCGACCGCCCCCTCGGCAGGCGCGATTCCCAAACCTCGCAGCATCGTGATGGATTGCAGCACCGATGGCGACAGCCAGAGCGGCATCATGGGATTCTCGCGAGGCAGTATCGATTCGGCCCGAGCGAGCGCAACTTCCGCCGCACAGTTGTTAATGCGCAGGATCCGAGCTCCGACCAGGTCGGCGTGCTCGGAGGTGGCTCCCAAGACGAAGAGCCCTTCCGGAAATCGAAAGAGCCGCACGGGCAATTGCGGGGTTGCGGTTTGCAGGCGCGTGTGCCCATCGCCGAAGAGGCTGATGATTGCGACAAACCGCGTCAGGATTTCGTCTTCGCTCAGGTCGGGGATTTCGGCTTCGAGCTTTGCCACGGCCGCGTCGATGTCCGCCTCGCTGGTCGCGCGAAACGGCGAAAAGTGCACGCGTTTCAGTTCATGCACCGCGAAACGCAGATCGTGGCGATAGCCCTCGTCGCGCGATAGGTTCTGGGTGTCGGTTTGCCAGACGAGTTTGCAGAACGCCGGATCCTCAAGCAGCTCGGCGAACTCGGCCGAGCGCAGTTTGGTGATATCGCGCAGGCCCTGGTCGAGCGCCGTCCGCGTCCATCGGCGCGCCTCTTCCTGTTCGCCCAGCGCGGCGAACGCCGTGGCCAACAAACAAGCCACTTCGCCGCGGTGGGCCATGCGGGGCGGCGTCGATTGAAAGCTGCCGAGCTCCTCGGCCTTCTTGAGCGGCGCGATCGCCTGCTCGTATTGCTTGGATCGCAACAATGCCTCGCCCAAGCGATACCAATACAGTCCGACAGTTGGATTGAGATCCGACAGGCGACCGTAGAGCTCGACCGCCTGATCCCAATCGCGGACCAGGTAGTTCATCTCGGCCTTGCGATGCAGTTGCGGGATGCTGCCTGGTGTGTCGCCGGTGGCCTGGGTAGCCCCCGTCGGATCTGCAGCCAAGAGCCCGAGAGTGAGTACTAACTGCCACATCATTGTTCGCCTTCTTGAAGAGATCACAGAACACAGCCAGAGCCGATGGCTCCTGCCGTTGTTCGCCCGGGGAGTGCCTATCTTGGCATGCGGCTCGGCAAAGAGAAAGCCGCGCCGAAAGAACGAGCCAGCCCTAGGCCGCCTTCGCGGGAAACGCGTGTGGCCCGGCCAATGGTGGATAGCGGCGGCGATTGACGGCCTGCTCCAGGGGCGCAATCAGCGTGCGTTCCACCCACCTGGCGGGGCCCCGGCCCAGGATTCGCAACAAGCGCCGATACGGCTCGAGTGTCAAACGTCGGTGATCGTCCAGCCGCTCGGCTAGCGCCCGCAGTCCGGGGTCGTCGTCGGCCAGGCCCCACTTCTTGCGAAACCGCTCGACCGTGGAACGGTTCCAGGCGTCGCTCCAGCGGAGTTGAAAGTACTCCAGATCGCTTGCCTCGAACGACGGCGGAGCGACGTGAGTAACCAGGGACTCCGGCTCCAGGTAGACGCGGCCGCCGAGGTCGCGCACGCGCAGGCAAAGATCCGTATGTTCCGCGCCGCTCTTGAGTCCCTCGTCGAGCGGACCCAGACGGGTGAACACGTCGCGGCGTACCAAGGCGGCGTGAAATGCCACCTGCTGCACAGGCTGGCGGCGGAGCGTCGGACGCACGTCGGCCAGTCGCCGACCACTGTGTTCGTCGCGCTCGTGGAAGACCCGTTTCCCGCCGCGAGAGAGAATCTCGGCCTCGGCCCCCGCCGAGCAAACCGTCGAGGCGGCGTCGGCGCGACAGCACACGGGCCCGACGACCCACGCACCGGTGGACTCGGCGCACTCCAGAAGCGTTTCCAACCAGCCGGGCGAGACCAGCACGTCGTTTCCGACAAACGCCACGTACTTAGTGCGCACGCCGGCGACTGCCAGGTTGCGGGCCTCGTTGGCGGAAACATAGCGCTCGGTGCTGAGCAGTCGAAAGCGATGCCGCGCGGCACGCTGTTCGAGAAACTGCCGCACCAGCGGTGGCGAGCCGCCGTCGATGTAGGTCAGCGCGTGCGACGGATCGCGATGGGCGAGAATCCGTTCCAGCGAACGTCCTGCCTCGCTGAATCGCTCGCCTGGCACTACCGCAATGGTGACAAGCCCCGCGGCCATGCGGATGCTCTCCGAAAACCGAACTTCGAGATGAGTCTCTGCGGGTAGGACCGCTAGGTCACGTGAGTTTATCGGCTACGGCGATTGGAGGTGTCCAGGGAAAGCACGCGCGGCGTGCCGCGTCCATCAGGCATCGAGCACGCTGTCGCTGCCAGCATTCGACAGCGAGATGTCCGCTCGCTTGCGCGAATGCATTGAGCGCTCGAGCGAAGCATTTCCGATAGAAATCGATATCCCCGCGTTTTCCCACCCCACTCGCCGATCACGACGATCGGCTGCTAGCTAGGAAGGATCCGACATGAGCGCTTGGCCGCTTCGACTCATGGCACTGGCAGGCACGTGCCTCATCCCCCTCGTAGCCCACGCGCAATTCGTCATTCCCGGCACGGGCCAAAAAGTGACGGCCGTCGGCGACGATTTCGAGGATCCCGAATGGTCCTACATTTTCAATCTGCCCAAGAGCAGCGAAGAGAATGACGAGCAAAGGCGTTTCCCTTCGGGCCAGTCAAGCAACGGCCGCTGGTTCGAGGGTCTGAAGCGCGGGCAGCCCGATGTGATCAAGCGTGTGCCCACCCCCGAGGGCGGACTGGCCGGGAGCGAAGGCGCCCTGCTGATGGTATCCCGGCAGACGGGAATACCGGGCCGCTACAGCCACCAGATGCAGCAGGACGACTTCATCGTCAACGTCCGCTCCCGCGTGCGCGGCGCGATTCCGGTGAGCCGATCGCCGAGCGTCGTGGTGCGGGTGTACCTACCGCCATGGGAGGAATGGGAAGAGCGCACCGGCCCCAGCTTCGGATTTCGCGCCGCCTGCCTGACGCATAAGAACGAAAAGAAGAAACGCAGCGGCTTCTTCGGGGGCACGACCTCGAAGCGGGTCTCAGAAACCTACTGGCCGGGCATGTTCATCCAGTTCAACCGCGGAGACGGCGACGAGCGGCCCGACTCTGCGGTGCTCATCGTGCGGGGCGGTTCCCGGGGGCACGACTTCCGGGGGCCCAAGATCGAGGAGACGGGCTGGTGGACGCTGGGCATGTCGTTCACGCCCAACGGAGCCGTGCACTACTTCGCCCGTCCGGGGGTGGAAGACCTCACGGCCAGCGACCACATCTCGTCGCAGTACCCCTACAGCTATCGCTGCGAGCACTTGGACACGTTCTTCTTCAATGTATGCAGCGGCGACAACGGCCACTGGTCGACGCCCTGGATCATCGACAACGCCGAGTTGTACATCTCGGGAAGCTACGCGACGCGAAGTACGCGCACCCGTTAGCACGCTAGAGACAGCCGAGATCCGCCTCCTGCGTGGCGACCGACGACGCTTGCACGATCTGATCACGTCCCAGGGCTTTGGCGCGGTACAGCGCCATGTCCACATCGTGAACGAACAGCAGGTGCGAGCGCCCCTGGACGGGAATCGTCGTCGAGATGCCGATGCTCACGGTCACAAAGGGGCTGATTGGCGAACAAGCGTGCGCGATCGCCATTTCGCGAACGTGCTCGCGGATGAGTTCGGCAACGCGCATCGCGCCGACATCGTCCGTATTGGGCAAAATCACGACGAATTCCTCGCCGCCGAACCGCGCGCAAAAGTCCGTAGGACGACGGATGCTGTCCTTGATGGCCCGGGCCACCAGCCGCAGGCACTCGTCGCCGGCCAGGTGGCCGTACTCGTCGTTGAATGCTTTGAAAAAGTCGGCGTCGATCAATGCCAGCGACAATGGCACGCCGGCCCTTTCGTGCCGATTCCATTCGTGCTCGATTTCTTCGTCGAACCGGTGCCGGTTCGGAATCCCGGTCAGGCTATCGGTCGTGGCCTGCAGTTCGAGGTCGCAGTTGGCCTCGTGCAGTGCCTGGCGCGCTAGGTGTTCCATCCGCTTGAGCACGCCGACGAGCAGATACACGCATAGCAGCACGCCCACCATTCCCGTGAATTGCAGCAACCGCAGCGCGCCGACACTGACTTCGATTGGCAGCAGGATCCCGAGTTGCCGTGCCACGGCAAACCAGGTGACCGTGAGGATCGTGATCGCCGTCCAAAACGCGCCCGACCGCGTGCCGGACAGCAGCACGGAAAGGATGGGCAACGTCGCATACCAGGGCATCACCGGCGCCGACAGACCGCCCGTCAGGCAGGCGAGCGCCGTGTAGACGAACCAGGCGGCGCCTGTCATCAGGTTGCCACAGATCGCCGGCGCGACGCCTCGAAGCAGCAGGGTCACGACGCCCAGCAGCAGCGTGCCGCCCAGCAGGATGACGTGGGCACAGATAGGAGATCCCAACAGGGTGTAGATAATGGCGAACAGCGGGACCCACACAATCATCGCCAGGGCGAAGGCCAATACGCGAGCCGACTCGGCAATGGTTTCCGGGTCTTCGTTGGGCCAGCGTATCGATAGGCGGCTGACCAGCGCGCGGAAGGGGTGGGCGAGCTTGGGCACGGGTCCAAATCAACAGAAAAAGGGGAGAGTCGTAGTACGGTCTGCCCTGCTCCAAGCCTAGTTCACGGGCTCAGGTTTGCGGCTTGAATACCCTGCAGTTCCCGCAGTCCCTTGCTTCCGACGCCCGATGTGCGAAACTCGAACATAAGGTGCCCCGGCACCGTTGCACTAATCGATCCAAACCCACCGGGGAGCATTCATGGCGACTGGGGCCGATCCCCTCCAGCAGGCGATCGCGTTGCACCAGGCCGGCCAATTGGCTCAGGCAGAGCAGCTCTATCGCCGCATTCTGAAAGCCCAGCCGCGCCACCCCGACGCATTGCACCTGTTGGGGCTGGTGGCCCATCAGCTCGGACATCCCGAGCCGGCCATCGAATTCATCGGCCGGGCGATCGCCGTACAACCGCGCCAGCCCAGCTACCACAACAACCTGGGTGAGGTTTACCGAGCGCGGGGTCAACTCGATGAAGCCCGGCGCTGCTACACCGAGGCCCTGCGGCTGGATCCGAAGTTTGTGCCGGCCCACTACAATCTCGGCCTTTCGTATGGAACGGCCCATCCGGCCGAAGCGCAGCGGCACTACGAGCAGGCGCTGACTTTGGCCCCCGGACACGTGTTGGCACGCAACAACCTGGGAAATGTTCTCCGCGCGCAGGGAATGCTAAGCGAGGCCCGGGATGCGTTTCGCCAGGCACTTGCGCAGCAGCCCGCGTATCTCGAGGCGATGATCAACCTGGGGGCCACGCTGACCGACCTGGGCGATACGGCCGATGCGATCCAACACCTGGAGCAGGCCGTCCGACTCAATTCCCAGTCGGCGGAAGCCTATTTCAACCTCGGTTCGGCCTATAACAAGGCCAAGGACTGGGGGCGGGCTATGAGTGCCTTCCAAGAGGCGCTGCGCCTCAAGAGCGATTTCGTCGAGGCGCGCTGCAATCTGGCCAATACTCTTCGCGTTGCCGGCCGCAAGGCCGAGGCCGCCGCATTGTACGAGGCAGGATTGCAAGCGCACCCCGGAAACGTCGAGCTACTGCTCAACTACTGCAGCCTGATGCAGAGCGAAGGCCGGACCGAGGAATCGCTGGCCCTGGCCGATCGCGCAATCGCCGCAGGACCCCCGTCTGCGCAAGCCCATTTCAACCGCGGTACGGCGCTGCGAGCCCTAGGCCGGCTGGATGAGGCCGCCGCCGCACTTCACGAGGCCATCCGCCTTCGACCGGACTACTCCGAAGCGTTTGTGAACCTGGCCATCCTGTATTCCGAGAGCTCAAAGCCGGACGAGGCCGTCTCCATCTGCGAGCAAGGCCTGGCCCGCGGCCTAACCGACGCGGGTCTTTACGGCAACATGGCCACGGCACTGCATGCCCAAGCCCGCGGCGCCGAGGCCATTTCGTGCTACCGCAAGGCGTTCGAACTGCGGCCCGAAAGCCCGGCAGCGTACAGCAATCTCATTTATGCGATGAACTTCCTCCCCGACTACGATGCACCCACCTTGTTCGAGGAACATTTGGCCTGGGCTCGCAAGTTTGCTGAGCCGCTTACCGCCGCGACGCCACCGCTGGAAAACGACCGGACCCCCGATCGGCGTCTGCGCATCGGCTACGTATCGCCCCACTTCCGCCAGCATGCCGTCAACTTCTTCACCGAACCGATCCTGCTGGCACACGATCACGAGCAGTTCGAGGTCTACTGTTACTCGAGCGTGCTGCGGCCCGACGACACCACGGCCCGACTGAAAGGTGCCGCGGACGTCTGGCGCGACGTGGGAGAGCTGGGAGACGAGGAACTCGCCGAGATGATTCGCGCCGACCACGTCGACATTCTGGTCGACCTGTCGGGACACATGGGTTGGAACCGCCTCGTAGCCTTTGCCCGCAGGCCGGCGCCCGTGCAGGTAACCTACATCGGCTACCAGAATACGACGGGGATGTCGGCGATGGACTATCGACTGACCGATGCGCAAGCCGATCCCCCGGGCTTGACGGACCGATACTACACCGAAACGCTCGAGCGATTGCCCCGTTGCTTCTTCTGCTATCAACCCTCGGAATCGCCGGACATCACGCCGCTACCCGCCTTGGAACGCGGCTACGTGACCTTCGGCTACTTCAACAACACGGCAAAGGTGATTCCGGCGGCCGTGGAGGCGTGGCTCGAAGTCCTGCGGCGCGTGCCCGACTCGCGGCTGCTCATGCTCGCCCACACCGGCGGGTACCTCGAACAGCACCTACACGACCTGGCCCGCAGCAAAGGCATCGATCCTGGGCGCCTGGAGATCCACGATCGCCGTCCCCGAGCCGAATACCTGCAGTTGTTGCAGCAGGCCGACGTGTCGCTCGACCCTTTTCCGTTCAACGGACATACAACGACGTGCGATGCTCTGTGGATGGGCGTGCCCGTGGTGATGCTCGCGGGAGAGACCTACGTCTCGCGCTTTGGCGGTTGCGCGCTAAGCCACCTGGGGCTGGAGCGATTGATTACGCCCTCGATCGATGCTTACATCGAAGCGGCGGTGGGGCTCGCGTCCGATCTGCCGGCACTGGACGCGTTGCGGCAAGACCTGCGACCGCGGATGGCCGAATCCGCGCTGCTGGACTTCCAGGGCTTCACTCGCAACCTGGAAGCGGCCTACCGCAGAATGTGGGCCGATTGGTGCCGTTCGGGCACCTGATGCGTCCCTCGCCCAGGCGGGACTACCGGCTACGCAGACGTGAGCGGTCGAACGTGTTCTCGGGCAGGTCCACGTTGAGCTGCAATTGCGTGTAGGTATACTCGGCAATCAGACCGGGCTTGTCTCCCTCGCGCCGCGGCCAGTCAGAGTAATCCACCCGCACCGGAACGTGCAGCGCATCGTCGACGAAAACGTTTGCCAGGTGGAACTCCAGTTGGTCCATCCGGCGCGGATGCGTGATGCGAATGACCGTGCAGGAACGATCGTTGATCTTGGCGCCCGTGATGCGTTGCGCGCGGGTGTTTTCACCGGTGGGGTCAGCCTGTCGGTGCCGCTCGAGCACGGCGATCATCTTGTCCAACAGGCGGTTGAACCCGATCTCGGTCACTGGCACGAGCGTCTCCTGACGAGCATTCTCACCGTTGGGGTCGATGGTGGCGACGACGTACTCAAAGTGCCGTCCGCCGTTGCGCACCAGCATCTTTCCGTCGTTCTGCCCCTCGATGTAGATCACCCGGCGGTCGACAACGTCGCGCGGAGCCAGAAAATGCAAATAGATCGAAAGCGGCTGCACAACCTGGTTGTTCTGATAGACGCCTTCGCGGACCTGCATATCGATGAAATGCACGTCCTGCAGGAAATGCCCGATGCGCTCACGCTTCACGAGCCGGCAGGTAAAGTCGCGCACGTTCTGTCGTAAGAATTTCTGCTCGCGGTGCGCGTAGTCGATCACCGGTGTAAGCGGGTGATCCGAGACGTCCGAATCGGGAAGTTGGGGGCGATACGCCGATCCGCGAACCGACGCGGCCGAGGACTGCGTCTGTTGCGGAAACTCCGCAGCGCAAAGAGTCGAGGTAGCCATCCAGGCGAATACGACAAACGCGGCGCGTGCCGCGGGCCACGCCAAAGCGCAGCGCTCGGTACACAACATCGGTGCAATCCTAGGCGGCGAAGTGAATACAGCCAATCTGGTCGCGAGATAAGTTCGCAAGACGAGTGCTTAAGTATTGCGTATGAATACGGACCCGGCAAACGCCGCGAGAGAAACATCGCCAGCGGGCGAGTTTCGCGCGCGGTTGCGATTGTGCAACTTACGTAACGCACAAACTTGACTAAACGGATTCTAGGCGCCCCCCAGGCGGCGGACCAGCAGCTTGCCCAGCCGCTCGTTCATCATTTCGGTCGTGCCGTCGGTAAAACAAGCGGTCTTACAAGCCACGAGATGGCGCATGAGGGGATAGTCGGGGCGTAGACCGTTGGCCCCCAGCGCCTGCACGCAAGCGGCGAGATGTTGCAACGTCTTATCCCCAGCGAACTTCTTTGCGGCCGCGGCCGCTTCCTCGGCATCCTGTCCCGCGTCGATGAGTCTTGCCGCGCGATAGCACAGCAAACGCAAGGCCGCCAGATCGTTGGCAGCGTCGACCAGCGACCAACGCAATCCCTGAAACTCGACAATCGGTCGGCCAAACGCCCGCCGCTCCGATGCGTAGCGCACCGCTACCGCGATTGCCGACTCGAGCATGCCTGCGCACATGGCGGCCACGTAGCAGCGAGCGCCGTTGATTCCCTGAAGCGAACGCCGAAAAGCTTCGCCCGGCGGATCGAGCACCGCTTCGTCGGGCACGAAACAATCGCGGAGACGAAATCCCCCGGCCCCGATCGCGTGACTCCCTTGCAGTGCGAAGGCCGGCTCGCGTTCAAAGCCTGGTTGGCTCGATTCGACCACGAAGGCTGCGATGCCCCGGGCGCCCGCCGCAGGATCGGTCTGCGCCAGGGTCAGCATCACGTCGGCCACCGCAGCGTTCGTGATCCAGGCCTTCGCCCCATTGAGCCGCCATCCGCCCTCGGCGCGCAGGGCCGTGGTGGCCAGTCGGCTCAAATCGCTCCCGTGTCCCGGTTCGGTGTAGGCGGCGCAGCCGATCAGTTCGCCGCAAAGCATGGGCGGCACGAGCCGCCGTGCGACCGCATCGCCAGCGTTCGAAGCGCGCACCAAGGCATTGTGATGATTGACCAGTGAGAACGGAAAGCCGAAGTCGTCCTTGGCCATCTCCTCGACGACGCGCATCTTGGCCGAATACCTCAGCCCGGACCCGCCCCACTGCGGCGACAACTCGATGCCTGCCAGCCCCTCTCGGCACGCCTCGCGCAGAGCGCCGGTGGGATGACACCGTTGGCGGTCCCATTCGGCGGCCTGAGGTGCGACAACGCGGCGAGAAAACTCGCGAGCCCGCTCGAGGATCGACCGCTCTTCAACCGCGAGATACTCGTCGAACTCGCGGGTGATTTCGTCGGGAGCCATAGCGGGTCGCCTCTTGCGAGAAACTTCAACGCTGCGGTTGCAGCTTTGACTGAATAACGCGCACGTGCTCCAACGAGTGGCCATAGAGCAAGGGCACCTGAGCGTCGGTCTCAACGAAGACGTCGGTCATCGACGAATCGTCCCCGTAAATCTCCAGTTGCCACGGCGCCGGGTAGTCATCCAAGGCCACCTCGGCGGACTCGCCGGCAACCAGCCACTTGCTGCCGCCGGGACCTTCGTGCGGCGTGACGGAAACGTACGAGCCATCGCGGTCGCTACGGGCGATGAACTTCAACGTGATCGGCAAGTCCACCAACGGCACCAGCCATCCTTTGGTATGTTTGCAGCGGTAGACCACCGAATCGGACAACCCGGGCTGTTTGCGACTGTGCAGAACCTGGCACTCCGGCACTCCTCCGGCGATGCCCTGATAGATTCCGATATCGTTTGAACCCACAAAGAGCGCGTAGAGCCCGGCAGTATCGGGTCCGGGAAGCTGTTGGTGATAGGCCAACCGACTGCTTGGCCGCTCGATGCGCGGCCCCCGCTCGAGTTCGGCCCGTTGCCAAACGGTGGCGCCTGCCGAGTTCAGCAGCATCAGGCTCGTGCGAGGCAGATCACCGCTGGACGCCGCATTGGCATCGAGCGTAAGCGGCTGGGCAGCCTGGTCGTCTTTGAGGATCAGAATCCGCGTCCCGCGGGCAAGCACGTCGCGAGGGTCGTCGTATCGGGTCGCGCTGCAGAGGTATTGACCTGGCTCTTCCGGCACGGGCAAGTCGGCAATTCCCGCTTTACGCAGCGCGTACAGGAAGCGCGGCCATTGCAGCGCGAAATGCCCGCCGCGCGAGGGGCCAGGACGCGCGCCGTAGTCCTGCCAATAACGGGTCGGATCTTGAAACAATCGCCGCTTGGTCCGCACGACGGTACTGCCGTGTCGCAACAAGTAGTCCTTGTCGCCTGTCAGGTCGTAAGCGGTCGCACAGAGGGCAAGCGAGCAGATTCCCTCGCAGTTCAACCCGATTTCATCAGCGCTTTTTACCAAATACTGCTTGAATTCCTCATCGTCGGGACACAGCTCGTGGTACCGCGACAGCCACGTCGGAGCCCAAATGGGGCTGGGACGGTTGAGCAGGATCGACTGGTTCGTCAGGCTCTTTGCCAGCTTCTTGATCGCGGCCATCGTCTCCGAGTTCGGCCGGTACTCGTAGGCCGTGATTGCCTGCACTAACGACTCGTTTGCCTCACGCGTGTTACCGTCGGGAAACTTCACCTCGGAGAGCCACAGGTCGTAGCCGTCCTTCGACCAGCGGTCCGCGTCGAGCAGCCACGACAGCAGCAACGCCGACGGGTCGGGCCAATGTCCGGTCAAATTGGCATCGATATCGACGGCGTCCATCCCATAGTCGCGGCCTCCCCAGGGCACGGTTGCCTTGCAATGGTAGAAGCCACCAGGATAGTGATACTTGATTCCCGGCCGCCGCTTGGGGTCGTTCGGGTCGGAGTTCATCCATACGCGGTCGTAGCGGACCTGGCCCACGCTGGCATAGTTGTCCGTGGCTCGCCGCGCCAACGCCAGCAGCCGCCAGTCGCCGTGCAGAGCCCATAGCTTCCACGCCGTGCTGACGTACTTGTAGTGGTTGTTATGCCACACGCGGTGCAGCGACGGCCGGCCCACGCGCTTGCCGCCGACCTCGAAGCTCATGAACTCTTCGTGGTGCGTGTTGCCGTAGATCCCCCAGCCATAGTCTCCGTAGCGCTCGATCGACCGGACGTAGCCCAGCAGAATGCGCACCGCCGTGTCGTACCCGTCGACGAAATCGTCGCCTGCCGCGGCCACAGGACCAAACGCTCCGCTGCGGGCAATCACCGTGGAACTGACCCGGGCCGAAGGGTTCTGCAGATAGAGCCGCTGCAGTTGGGCCACTTGCTCGTCGCTCGCCTGGGCCGGAAGGATGGCCAAGGCGAACTGGTTGCGCATCGAGACGCCCTGCAAGTTGGCCGCCTGGGCATATTCGGCCTTGGCCTCCGTCGTGTCGGTCTGCTGCTCGAGCGCTTGAAAATACTCGTCCGGCAGGTGCGACGTGAGGACGTCGCCGGACTGAAAACACAACGATTTGTAAACGTTCTCGATCTTCGTGGCCGTGGGGTCGGGGGGCGTCAACTCGCCATGTTCCGGCCAGGCGTAGTAGACCAGTTCGCTCGGCGAAATCTTGACTTCTTTCGGACACTTCTGCCAGAAGTCGCGCGTCAGCAGTACGGTGCGGTGGTCGCCGGTGCGAGCGCTGAACCAGCCGGCATTGCGTTCGAAGTCGTGAGCGATCTTGAGATCCCGCTTAGCATTGGGACCCGTCTGAGCAATGCGATACACGCGGTCATCGGTCAGTTGAGCCAGCGACATGGCCCGCAGGTCATCCCCGAACGTACCGCGGCTCGTGCCCGAACTGTACTGCGAGGCGTCCTTGAGCGGAAATGTAAAGCTCAATGCCGCCACGCCATGCTTCTTCATATCGTCGGCGAACGTGGTCGCGTGGTCGATCTTGATGATCGGAGACCCGGCATATGCCGTGATGCGGGTCGTAAAGCGACAAAAGGCGTCCTCGCGCGGCTCGGGGGTTTGGTACCAGCCGACGGCCTTAACGGTGACACATGCCGGACCTTGTTGCTCCACAACAATTTCGGCCTTATCGTCGTGCCCCGCTTGCCAAAGCGTTCCTTCCGCGTCAACAACGCCTGGGCCACCCGTACCCTGCAGCAGCGTCTGTTCGCCCCGCTGCAACAGCGCGATACCCACGAACGGACGGGGAATGTGGAACCGCACAGCCCCGGTGTCGATGCGGATGCCCCGCTCATCGTCCAACACGCGCAGCGGCGACTTGCTGGCTTCCGGCGGCAGTTCGTTTGCCCGGGCCAAGGCGTACCGGCGCGCCTCGCCCTTTGCATAGCGAAACGTGGCGTAGCCGTGCAGCCACTTGGGCGAACCGTCAGGCCAGCGGGCGGCAACCTCCACCTGCGACGGGATGGGGCGACCGTCTTCGGTCAAGTAGAGCTTGTGCTCCGGCGCGATCCAGCCCTGGGGAACCGCGATCACCGCGTGCGAGGGCCAGGCCGCATCCGGCAGCGCCTGCTGCGGCGGCAAGTACAGCGGAACCTGGCAAACGGCCAGCGCGGCCAGCAAGACGGGTGACATCAACGAAGCCTCGAAACGGAGCGAGCGCGAAGGATACGTTCTATCTTACACGCACCGGGGCCGCGGGGTGGCCAAGGCTCACAGTTCGTCGAGGGCCGGAAAGGCAAACTCCGCCGAGGGCGTATGCTGCTGGCGCATGATTTTTTCGATTTGGGCGACGATCTCCGGGTGCTCGGCAGCCACGTTCCGCGTCTCGCCCACGTCTTCAGCCAGGTTGTACAACTCGATCGTCAGATCGGGCTCGGCCCCGTTCTGGCGGGGCTTCAGATTCTGCCGAACGCCCTTCCAGTCGCCCAGCCGCACGCATTGTTGCCCGCCATAGGCCGGAAACTCGCGGTACAGGAACGGCCGCGGCGGCTGAGACTCCCCGAGCAGGGTCGGCGCCATGCTAATGCCATCGATCTCCGGCGGGATCACGCTTTCGGCCCCGACGAGTTCCATGATTGTCGGCAACCAGTCCTCGAATCCGCTGACGCGGTCCGACGTCGAATCCGGGGCGATGTGCCCCTTCCACCGCACGATCGTGGGAACGCGGTTGCCGCCCTCGTAGAGCGACCCCTTGCGGCCTCGCAGTTCGCCGGCCGATGCGAAGAATTCGGTGTCCGTGCCTCCCAACGCGTCGTACAACGGGCCATTGTCCGAGCTGAAGACGAAGATCGTGTCCTCGTCGAGGCCGAGCTTCTTGACTAGTTCGATGATCCGTCCCATGTCGCGATCCATGCGCGTGATCATTGCGGCGTACGCAGCCCGCGGCTCGCGGTGCGGCAGGTATCGGCGATCGCCCGTGTAGGGCTCTTCGGGAAACGCACCGCGGTACTCGGCCACCGAGTCGTCGGGCACTTGCAGCGCCAGATGCGGCACGGTGGTCGGCACGTAGAGGAAAAACGGCTCGTCTTGATGCCGGCGTACAAACTCCAGCGCCTGCTGGCCGATCAAGTCGGGCGCGTAGTCCTGGCCGGAGAATCGCCGGTAACTGGCCGGATCGCTCGGGTCGTCGTCGGGCGAAAGCCGCTGCTGGGCCGAGAATGCCGGGTTGTCGAGTTCGACGCGGTCCTCGTCGCTCCACAGATAGGTCGGATAGTAGTTGTGAGCCACGCCCTGGCAGATGTAGCCATAAAAACGGTCGAAGCCCTGTCGGGTCGGGGCCGCATGGCTACGCGGCGGCCCCAGCCCCCACTTGCCGAACCCGCCGGTTGCGTAGCCTTGCTCGTCGAGAAGCCTGGCCAACGTGATCGTATCGGCGGGAATCGGATACTGACCTTCCGGCTTTACCGACCGGTTGTTTCGAATGAACGCGTGGCCCGGGTGTTTACCCGTCATCAGCACACAGCGCGACGGCGCGCACACGGCGTTGCCGCTGTAGTGCTGCGTGAGCCGCATGCCCTCGGCCGCCATTCGATCGAGGTGCGGTGTGCGGATCTTCTCCTGGCCAAAGCTGCCCAGGTCGCCGTATCCCAGATCGTCTGCCAGGAAAAACACGACGTTGGGCTTGCGGGCCGCCGCAGCGACCGCGGCGTCGAGCGTCGCCAGCAGGCTTAGGATCACCGCCATGGCGAGCACCGGCAGGTTGCCGAACAAGATGCGACACATGAGTAGGCCTCGAGAGATTTCTATTGATAGCGTGGCGCTAGTATGCGGCGGAGCCAGGCGAGGATCAATCCGCGGACTTCCATCTGGCGAAGCCCTCGAGCCCCTCGTCGAGTTCAACCCCAAACGTCTTCAGCGCCATCGATACCAGGTTGTACTGGCCGATCGTGAAGACCAGGTCCATCAACTGTTGCGTGCTGTAGGTCTTCGCCAGAGCGTTCCAGGTGCCGTCCGCGATGCGGGCGTCGGCATGCAATTCGTCAGTGGCCTGCAGGAGGGATCGCTCGTGAGCATTCAGCCCCTCGGATCCAGGGCCGTTGGCGACCCGCCCGATGTCCGCATCATCGAGCCCCACTTCGCGGCCGATGCGCACGTGCTGCGCCCATTCGTACTCCGCCCCGCACAGCCAGCCAATACGCAAGATGACAATCTCGCGGTCGCGGGCCGGCAGCGTGCTGCGGCTGAGAATGTAGCGGGCAAACGTGAGCCAGTCGCGGTACAGCGGCGGGTGATGCGCCAGCGTCGTGAAGATGTTGAACAGTTGATTCCGCTGCTCGAGCGGACGCAACAGGGCCTGCTGCTCGGACGTCCAGGCGTCTTTGGGGACCGGTTCGATGCGCGGCGTCACGGGCGACCTCGCCGATTGCGTTCCCGGACCGCCAAATGTCGAAAACCGCGGCCCAGGGTGTTATGATCCATATCCTGGTTACCAGGATACCGGCGACATTCTAAGCGAGGGCCGAGCGTGCGTAAAATCTGGCTTGTACCGACTTGTCTGGTTGCTTGTTTGTCTTGCGTCTCATGGTGTGCCCCTTACGTGCAGGCCGCTGGTCCGCGACAGTCGGCTGAAACCTTCAAGAAGCAGGTCCCCGTGGAACTCGACTATCTGCTTTACCTGCCGTCGGACTACGAGCAGAAGGAGGCATGGCCGCTGGTCGTGTTTCTGCACGGGGCCGGCGAGCGCGGCGATGACTTGGACAAGGTGAAGGTGCACGGTCCACCCAAGCTCGTCGAAGAAGGCAAGGACATCCCGGCGATCGTGGTCAGCCCACAGTGTGCCACCGGCGACTGGTGGGCAAAGCAACCGCTCGAGCTTTCGGCGCTGATTGACGAGATCGAAGAAAAGTACAAGGTCGACAAACGCCGCATCTATCTGACGGGTCTGAGCATGGGCGGCTACGGTACCTGGACGCTAGGCGCTTACACGCCCGACCGCTTCGCGGCCCTGCTGCCGATTTGCGGCGGCGGCAACCCGCGCGAGGCGGCCCGGCGGCTTCGCAAGACACCGATCTGGGTATTTCACGGGGGCAAGGACTTCGTCGTGCCAGTTAGCCAGTCGGAAGAGATGGTCGAAGCCCTGAAGCGCGCCGGCAACGACGTGAAGTTCACCGTCTACCCCGAGGCCGGGCACGACTCGTGGACCGAGACCTATGACGACCCCGAGGTTTGGAAATGGATGTTCGACCAGCAACTTCCCGCAAAAGAGTAGCCCGGATGCAGGTGCTTCGTCGCGCTCTTGACGTCGCCCCGTGGCGGCACTAGGGTGCTGGGCGGTTTCCTCGGCGATGGCTCAGTAGCCAATCGCTTCACGACGAGTCGCGGTCATGATTCCCTCTTCCGAACCATCCAAATGGCGCTGGCGCTGCATGCGTCTCAAGCAAGCCGGTATGATGGCGCTGGTTGCCATCTGCAAGGGCGCTTTGATCTTGGCCATGCTCGAAGCGTCGGGCGCGATGCTGGAATCGGCGGCCGAGGCTTCGACCGAAATCGACGTCGAGTTTTTCGGTCCGACCGAGGGCCAGGGAAACTCTACCCGTCCCCTCGTCAGGCGCTGCTGGACGGCCGCTGCGAGCGACAGCGGTTATCGGGCCGTGAAGCAACTTGCACGTCGTCGCGGCGCCGCCGACAGCCGGCACGGGCATCGCCTTGCGAACGGGCTCCGCGCCCCCCTTCTTTGCTAGGTCGCTCGTCTTGCGCGCTATCTTGCGCATCGAGTAGCCGAACGGGGGTGTCTTACGAACACTTTCCCGCGTTCCTGTCCCCAGTCCGCTCGACGAAGTCTCTCGATATAGCTGCCCTTGCATGCGGCATGCTCGAAGACCGCGATGCGGGCGATGGCTTCCTGAGAGAGCGCCTCGCTTATGTCTAACAACAGCTCATACTCCGTGTCTGGCGTCGCACGCGATCTGTCGGCTGCGCTGGTCGTTTTTCTGGTGGCGCTGCCGCTGTGCCTGGGGATCGCTCTGGCGTCGGGGGCGCCCCTGTTTGCCGGGGTCGTTTCCGGAATTATCGGCGGGGTGATCGTCGGACTGCTCAGCGGCTCGCACACGAGCGTTAGCGGACCGGGCAACAGCATGATGGCTATCGCCGCGGCCCAAATTGCAGCCCTCGGGTCGTTCGATGCGTTCCTGCTGGCAGTACTCGTGGCGGGGGTGATCCAGGTCGTGCTCGGCGTCGCGCGAGCGGGCTTCATCGCGGCATTCTTTCCGACCAGCGTCATCAAGGGTCTGTTGGCGGCCATCGGCGTGATCCTCGTCCTCAAGCAAATCCCACACTTGCTCGGGCACGACACCGACCCCGAAGGCGAAATGGCGTTCTCCCAACCGGACAAGGAGAACACTTTTTCCGAACTCGTGGAAATGGTGTTCGATATTCATCCCGGCGCGGCGGCAATCGGGTTGGCGTCTGTCGTCGTGCTTGTCCTCTGGGACCGGGTCAAGTTTCTCAAGCAATCGCCCCTGCCGGCGCCGCTCGTCGTGGCCGTCCTGGGAGTCGCCATGGGGCAAGTCTTCTCGCAACTGGGTGGCGCGCTGGCCATCGGCCCCAGCCACCTGGTTCAGGTGCCCGTCGCGCAAACGTTGCGCGAGTTCGTCGGATTCTTCCAGGCTCCCGACTTGTCGCAGTGGAACAACCCGGCCGTCTATTTCGCGGCCACGACCATTGCCTTGGTGGCGTCGCTGGAAACGCTCTTGAACCTCGAGGCCGTCGACAAGATCGATCCGCGTCAACGCAACTCCCCTCCGAGCCGAGAACTCGTGGCACAGGGCGTCGGCAATATCACCGCTGGAATGCTCGGCGGAATTCCCGTTACCTCCGTCATCGTGCGCAGTTCGGTCAATATCAATGCTGGGGCACAGACGAAGCTCTCCGCAATCATGCACGGCGTGCTGCTGGCCACGAGCGTGATGTTCTTGCCCGATTGGCTGAACATGGTACCGCTCTCCTGCCTCGCGGCGATCCTGCTGATGACCGGCATCAAGCTGGCCAGCCCACAATTGGTGCGCCAGATGTGGGAGGGCGGGCGATATCAGTTTCTGCCGTTCGTCGTCACGGTGGCGGCGATCGTGCTCACCGACCTGCTGGTCGGCATCCTGATCGGGCTGGGTGTCAGCCTGGCATTCATTCTCAACAGCAACTTGCGGCGTCCGCTACGGCGATTCGTCGAGCGCCACCTGGGCGGCGAGGTGCTGCACATCGAGCTGGCCAACCAGGTAAGCTTCCTGAATCGGGCCGTGCTGCAGCGCGTGCTCGATGAAGTGCCCCGCGGCGGCCACGTGCTGCTCGACGCTCAGAACACCGACTACATCGATCCCGACGTGCTCGGGCTGATTCGCGACTTTCGCGATCGCACGGCCCCGGCACGCGGCGTGCAGGTGAGCTTTATCGGATTCCGCAACAAGTACGAACTCGACGACGAGATCCAATACGTCGACTACTCGACGCGCGAACTACAGGACTCGGTCACGCCCGAGCAAGTGCTGGCCATCCTCAAGCAAGGACACGAACGTTTCCGCGACGGCCAGCCCCTCACCCGCGACATGGGACGCCAGGTGAGCACTTCGGCCAATCAGCAGCATCCGCTGGCGGTCGTGCTCAGTTGTATCGACTCGCGTATCCCTTCGGAGTGGCTCTTCGACACCGGAGTGAGCGATATCTACAGTATCCGCGTGGCCGGAAACATCATCAGTCGCGAGGTGCTGGGCAGCCTGGAGTACGGGTGCGCGGTGGCCAATGCGAAACTGATTCTCGTGCTGGGACATTCGCGCTGTGGTGCCGTCGCGGCCGCGGTCGACACGGGCCGCGCCGCTGGCTCGGTCGCCCAAATGGCCGGCTGCCAACATGCCGAACACGTGCTGCAGGAGATTCAGTCGTCGGTCGATCCAAAATTGCTGCGCAACGCCGAGCGCGCTTCGGATGGCGAGCGGCAGGAACTGATCGACCGGGTGACTCGGGCCAATGTAGCCCGCACCGTCGAGAGAATCCTGCAGCGCAGTACGACGATCCGGCAGTTCGTCGACGAGGGCCGCGTGGCGATTGTCGGGGCGATCTACGACGTCGCCACGGCTGAAATCGAGTTCTTGACCTCCGAGGGCGCTGTGGTGCCTACACGCGTCGGCGTCGACGGCTCGACTCAATAGTCCGATCGCCAGCTACCCTACGCCGTTTTCCTTGAACCACGCCAGCATCCGTTTCCAGCCGTCTTCGGCGGGTTGCTGGCGATAGCTGGGGCGGTAGTCGGCGTGGAAGCCGTGGGGCGCGTCGGGATAGACGACAATCGTGGCCTTCTTGTCCGCTACCTTGATCGCCTCGCGCATTTGCTCGATGGTCTCCTGGCCGATTCCCCGGTCTTCCGCTCCATAGAGCCCCAACACCGGCGCCTTGAGGTCGCCGGCCAGATCCACTGGATGCTTCGCGTGCAATGGGTCGGCCTCGCCAACCAGTCGTCCGTACCAGGCCACGCCGGCCTTGAGCTTGGGATTGTGCGCCGCGTACAGCCACACGATCCGCCCGCCCCAGCAGAAGCCCGTGATCGCCAGCTTGTCGGTGTCGGCCTTGCCCGTTTTCTGGGCCCAAGCGACGGTGGCGTCGAGGTCCGACATCACCTGCTCGTCGGGCACTTCGCGCACGACTTCGAGAATTTCGGGGATGTCGGTGAGCTTCGAAACATCGCCCTGCCGTGCATAGAGTTCGGGTGAGACGGCGAAGTAGCCAAGCTTGGCCAGCCGCCGGCAGATGTCCTTGATATGCTCGTGGACGCCGAAGATCTCTTGCACGACAAGCACCGTGGGAAACGACCCGCGCGAGTCGGGCATCGCCCGATAGGCCGGCATTTGCCCATCGTCGGTGGGAATTCGAACTTCGCCGGCTTCAATCCCCACGGTGTCGGTCGTGATCGTCTCGGCGGCAACCGGTTGCACGGCCAGCGCAAAGCCGCCGGCCAACGTGGTCATCACGAAATCTCGCCGCGTGAAATCGCTCTTGGGAAGCCAGCTCTTCAGGTCGTCGCGCATTGATCGTCTCCTCGCTCGTTCGGCACCACGGGACACCGCTGAGCGAATAGGCTAGCGAAGAAACGCGAAGCAGGCAATCTGCCGCTGGACGGACGAGCGTTTAGACGAACGGATGCGGACTAATCGCCGCCGCTCCCCCCGAATCGCGAGCTGAATCGCCGACCGCCGCCGAACAGTTTGCCGGCCTCCTCCATGATGTGCTGCCGGGCCTCGTCGTCGAGATCGGCCTCGCGCCAATCCCGCAACAACGAGGTCATCAGGGCTCCTTGCAGCTTCCGCTGATCGCCGGGCTCATCGAAGATGACCTGGAAGATGCCGAAACACATCTCGTCGGTGCTGCCGTTGCCAAAGAACACACGCTCGGGTGGGTCACTCGGATTGAGCGGATTCTGTTGCGTATTGTCGTAGCGGCAGTAGACGTCGAGCTTGGTTCCGGCCGGCAGTCGCACCGGCTCGCGGTAGACGTAATGGTCCTGCCAGTAGAAATTCCAATCCTTGATCCACAGCAATGACTCTTCCTGACCGTCGGGCAACGTCGCGGTAAGCTTCATTTCCTTGCCGATCAAGTGCATGTGCGGCAACAGCGAAACGAGCGTGACGGGCGCAGGCAACGTGACCGACGTGTTGATTTCGTGGCTCGGTTCGCCCGGTGGAATGTCGATCAAGATCGAGCCCACAACGAACGGCGAGCGTGACATCTTGCGCGCGACCGGCTTGTCGGCAAAGTAGAGCGCTACGGACGAGCGATCGGCCTCTTGCTTGCCGCTGGGATGCAGGTGCAACTGCAGCACCATGTCGGTCCCCTTTTTCAGCGTCATGCCCGCCCCGCCGGAGTAATAGCGCGGCGTCATGCCCGGCGTCCACACCCCGACGATCCCCGAGGTGGGAATGCCGATCGAGCCGAACGTCGTGAAGCCGGGCTCGGGGGTCTCGGCGTCCTTTTCACGTGCCCGTCCCGAGTCGTCGAGAAACAGAATCGCGTGGTGAACGACCGCGGGGTTGCCGGGACGAAACTCGAAAGCGACGATCTCCTTGTCCTCGTCGATGTCGATCGGAATCACCCAGTGCTGGAAAATGTCTTCGCCGCCCGCCGGCACCGTGAAGGAATCGGGCGCTTCGAGCACGAGGTCCGGCTGGCCGAGCCGCCATCCGCTGGCAAACTCGGGCACCGGCAGTTTATCGGCCGGGTCGCCCTCGGGTGCGCCGGCATCGGCCCAGTTGGTAAACAGTTCGATTTGTCGGTCGGTCAACCGGCGCTCGCCCAGGAAGCGCCCGTGGCCGATTTCAGCCTTCCACGGGGGCATCAGCCTTGTCTCGGTTACTTCGGCCAGGAACGCAGCTCGCTTGGCCGCGTCCTCATAGGTCAGCAGAGAGAACGGCGCGATTTCTCCGGGCCGATGGCACTCTACGCACTGCGCGTGCAGGATCGGCGCGATGTCGCGGTTGTACGTGACGCTATCGCCGTCGATCGCCGCCCGCCGCGGCTCGACGGGGCAACCCACGTTTTCCGTCTCGGCCACCGCCACGGGCTCGCCGGCCACGACGGCCGCCATGGCGTCGGCCAACTCGTGCGCCGTCGGCTCGGGACGCTTCTTGCCCAATTCGCGATAGCGGTCATCGATCCGCCCGTGATAGACGACGTTGGCATCGGCATCGAGCACGAAGGCCTCGGGCACGTGCGACGGCCGTAGCGCCTGGGCCAACTCGCCCGAGGCGTCAAACAACAGCGGAAACTCGATCGCAAACTCTTTCTGAAACTTAACCGCGGCGGCCCGCGATAGCCCCGGTTCGGAAATGACCCCCAGAAACTCAACCGGCTGATCGGCCACGCTCGCGGCCAGGCGATTCAGCTCCGGCACGTACTCGCGCGAGATCGGGCACTCGGTAGTCATGAACACCAGCGCCACGGCCTGATAACCCTCGCCGCTGCCGATGCGGTGCACCTGGCCCTCGAGATCGAGCGGCGCCAGAAAGCGCAGCTGATCCGGCTTGGCCTCCTCGCAGTTTGCCATCGGGCATAGTGCGATTGTCACCACGATGCACGCCACGGCCACGCCAAACGATCGCATCCAATCAGCCAAAGCAACAAGCGGCTTGCCGAGATTCATGTGGGTCACCCCTGTCTTGAGAGAAGAGAATCCGCCGCGAGATTGCGCGATGTACCGGCCGACACCAGGGGGGCGCAAACGCCGCCAGCCACGCAGACGCGCTGGCGACTTTAGTCGCATTCATCCTACCGGGCAAGCGCGATCTTGCCAAACATCGCGCCTACTCCTGGGGCATCTCGACTGCCAGCACCTTGACCAGGAATGCCCATTTGTCGGCTGCTTCTTCGATGATCTTGGCCGTCGGCTTACCCGCGCCATGGCCGGCCCGGGTTTCGATGCGAATCAAGATCGGGTTGTCGCACTCCTGTGCCGCTTGCAGCGTGGCGGCGAACTTGAAGCTGTGGGCCGGCACGACGCGGTCGTCGTGGTCGGCCGTGGTGATCATCGTCGGCGGATAGCACGTGCCGGGCTTAATGGCGTGCAGCGGCGAGTACTTGTAGAGGGCTTCGAACTCCTCGGGATCGTCGGACGAGCCGTAGTCGTCGACCCAGGCGTGGCCGATGGTGAACTTGTGGAAGCGGAGCATATCGAGCACGCCCACGGCCGGCAACGTGGCGCCGTACAGGTCGGGCCGCTGCGTGAGGCAAGCGCCGACAAGCAATCCGCCGTTCGAGCCGCCGCCGATGGCCAGCTTGGGCGTCGAAGTGTACTTGTTCTCAATCAGCCATTCCGCCGCGGCGATGAAGTCGTCGAAGACATTCTGCTTCTCGAGCTTGGTGCCGGCCTTGTGCCATTCCTCGCCGTATTCACCGCCGCCCCGCAGGTTGGGCATGGCGAAGATGCCGCCCATCTCCATCCACACCATGTTCGAAACGCTGAACGAAGGGGTCAGCGCGATATTGAACCCGCCGTAGCCATAGAGGAACGTGGGGGCCTTGCCGTCCTTCTCGAGCCCCTTTTTGTAGCTGATGAACATCGGCACCTTGGTGCCGTCCTTGCTCTCGTAGAAGATCTGTTCGGTCGTGTGGTCGTCCGGATTGAAGTCCACTTCGGGCGCCCGGTAGACCTCGCTCTTGTCGGCCGCGATGTCGTAGCGGTAGATCGTCGGCGGAGTGGTAAACGACGCATAGCTGTAGAAGGTTTCCTCGTCCGACCGCTTGCCGTCAAAGCCGCTGGCCGTGCCCAAGCCCGGCAGTTCGACGTCGGTCAAGTACTTGCCCTCCGGATCGAATACCTTGATCTGCGAGCGCGCGTCCTTGAGGTAGTTGGCCAGAAAGCGATCGCCGACCAGATCGACGCCGCGCAGCGTCTCTTCGGACTCGGGAATGATCTCCTTCCAGTTCTCCTCCTCGGGTTTGTTGATATCGATCGCGATCACGCGGCCGCGCGGAGCGTCCTTGTTGGTACGGAAGTAGAATACCGGCCCCTCATTGTCGACCAGGAAGTATCCGGCCTCGAAGGTGTCGATCAGGGGAACGACCTCCGCGTCGTCTTTTTCGAGCGACTTGTACAGCACACGGTTGCGGTCGTCCGTACCCTGCGAAACGTCAATCACCAGGTACTTGCCATCGTCGGTGACCGTGCTGCCGAACATCCAGTCCTTGTGGTCCGGCGCGTCGTAGACGAGCTTGTCTTCCGATTGCGGCGTGCCGAGCTTGTGGAAGTAGAGTTTTTGAAAGTAGTTGCTCTCGCGGAGGTCCTGGCCTTCCTTGGGCTCGGGATAACGTCCGTAATAGAAGCCCGTGCCGTCGTTGTTCCAACTGGCGCCGGAAAACTTGCTCCACTTCACCACGTCGTCGGTGTCCTTGCCCGTGTCGACCTCGCGCACGTGCCAGGTGATCCAGTCGCTGCCTGCCTCGGCCAGGGCATAGGCCAACTTCGTTCCCTCGTCGTCGACGCTCAGGCCGGCCAGAGCGACCGTGCCGTCCTCCGACATCTTGTTCGGGTCGAGCAACTCCTCTGGCGTGCCGTCGAGCGACGTGGTCGTGTACAGCACGCTTTGGTTCTGCAGGCCGCTGTTGCGCAGGTAGAAATACCGCCCATTCTCCTCGAAAGGCACCGAAAACTTCTCAAAATCCCACAGCTTTGTCAGCCGCTCTTCAATCGGCTTGCGGGCTTCGATCTTTTCCAGGAATCCAAACGTGATCTTGTTCTCGGCGTCGACCCATTTCCGCGTTTCCTCGGCATCCGGGTCTTCCAGCGGGCGGTAGGGGTCTTCGACCTTGGTGCCGTGGTAGTCCTCAACCACGTCGGCCGTCGGAGCCTCGGGGTAATTGAAGCCGGCGACATCGGCAATGCCTGCGTGCTCGGCGCAGCCGACGACGGCACCCAGCGTGATGACAAGACCCCAGAGAAGGCGCGTGTGCGGCATGTGGGCTCACTCCTTGAGAAGGCGGCGCGACGCAAACGATCGCACGCGCTGTCGTTGCTTCGAAACAGAAACGCTTGCTGCGGCCAATTCTTAGTCTTTGGGGCTTGCTTTGCAAGGCATTCGGCCCGAGCCGCCGCTGCTTGCCGTAATCCGCGGCAAATACTTGCAGCGAGCGCGGCGAGCGTGCATTCTGGATGCAGCCAATCCAGCCTCCAGCCTCCCAGGACCGCACATGCCCACGCTCGCGCGCTTGCCGCTATTGGCCCTGTTGATCACCGGATTCGCCGCGCCGAGCGTTTTCGCCGCCGACGCTCCACGGCCGAACATCCTATTCATGATCGCCGACGACTGGGGCTGGAACCATGCCGGCGTCTACGGATGCGACTGGGTGGCCACGCCCACCTTCGACCGCGTCGCTCGCGAGGGAGCGCTATTCAATCACTGCTACACTTCGAATCCCAAGTGCAGTCCCTGCCGCGCCAGCATTCTCACCGGACGCAATACCTGGCAGCTCGAAGAGGCATGCTGCCACTTTGGGCTCTTCTCGTCCCAGTTCGCCGTCTATCCC
Organism: Planctomycetota bacterium; assembly: GCA_003389325.1. GTDB lineage: Bacteria > Planctomycetota > Planctomycetia > Pirellulales > PALSA-1355 > LB-PLM-3. The sequence goes on along the minus strand of QQVE01000001.1, from coordinate 88,868 downwards.
GATCTGCTCGAGCAGGCAGGCTACCTGGTGGGCTGTACCGGCAAGGGCTGGGGTCCAGGCGATTTCAAGGGCGGCGGTTTCAGCCGCAATCCCGCCGGCACCGTCTACAACCGCCACAAGCTCAAGCCGCCGCTGAAGGCGGTGTCCAACCAGGACCTGGCGGCCAACTTCAAGGACTTTCTCGCCGACCGAGAGCCGAACCAGCCGTTCTGCTTCTGGATCGGCACGCACGAACCGCACCGAGCCTATGAGCGCGACGCGGGCATTCGAGCCGGCAAGAAACCCGAAAACGTCGAGGTGCCCGCCTACTTGCCCGACAACGACGTCGTGCGTCGCGATCTACTCGATTATGCGATGGAAGTCGAATGGACCGACGAGCAGTTCGGCCGGGCCCTGGCCGTGCTGGAAGAGGCAGGTGAGCTGGACAACACGCTCGTTGTGATCACTTCCGACCACGGCATGCCCTTTCCCCGCGTGAAGGGCCAGATCTACGAAGACGGCTACCGCTTGCCGCTGGCCATCCGCTGGAAGGGGCACGTCGATGCCGGTCGTGTCGTCGACGACTTCGTCAACGTGCGCGACTTCGCCCCCACCTATCTCGAGCTGGCCGGCGTGAGCAAGCACCCGCAAATGACCGGACGTAGCCTGACCAAGCTGCTGAGCGCCGATGAGTCGGGTTGGATCGAACCGGATCGCGACGTGATGCTCATTGGCAAGGAGCGACACGACATCGGGCGCCCGCACGACTGGGGTTATCCGGTTCGGGCCATTCGCACCCGCGACTATTTGCTGGTGCACAACTACGAGCCCGAGCGCTGGCCCGCCGGCAATCCCGAGACGGGCTACCGCAACTGCGACGACAGTCCGACGAAGCAATGGATCGTCGAGGAACAGGGCCCGTTCTACGCCCTGGCCTTCGGCAAGCGGCCCGCCTTCGAGCTCTACCGCCTGCAAGACGATCCCGAGTGCGTCAAGAACCTGGCCGCCAAGGAGACCTATGCCGGCGTCGTCGAGAAGTTGGCGACACGTCTGGAGACCATGCTGCGAGCCGAACAAGACCCTCGGGCACTGGGCAATGGTGCCATCTTCGAGAGCTACAAGTACCTGGGAAAGCGGGGCGGCAAGGGCTACGACGAGTGGCTCGCGGCCCAGAAGAAAAAAGCGAAGCCACCCAAGAGCCAACCTTCCGAACCCTGATCCTGAGGCCCACCATGACCTTCGTCTCGCTCGTTTCACGCGCCGCGCTTGTGGCAGCCGTGTTGGCTTCCTTCGTTCTGGGCTCCCCGGCGCAGGCCGCCGACGGCAAGTACAACGTGCTGTTTCTGATCGCCGATGATTTAAATTGTGATCTAAGCTGCTATGGCCACCGCATGGTCAAGTCGCCGAACATCGATCGCCTGGCTGCCCGGGGAGTGCGGTTCGAACGCGCTTACTGCCAATTCCCTCTCTGCGGACCCAGCCGCGCTTCGTTTATGTGCGGGCTCTATCCCGACCAGACGCTGGTGCGCACCAACGCGATTCGCGTGCGGCAGCACCTACCCAACGTCGTGACCATGGGGCAGATGTTTCGCAATCACAACTATCTGCCGGCCCGCGTGGGCAAGATCTACCACTACGGCGTGCCGCGCAATATCGGCACCGACGGGCACGACGACCCGGCCACGTGGGACCGCGTGGTGAATCCGCGCGGACGCGACAAAGACGAGGAGTCGCAGATCTTCTCGCTGGTTCCCGGACAGTTCGGCGGCACGCTGAGTTGGATGGCCGCCGACGGCACCGACCTGGAGCAGACCGACGGCATCGGCGCCACCGCCGCGATCGAGATGCTCGAAGAGTTCGGTGAAACCGGCCAGCCGTTTTTCCTGGCCGTGGGCTTTTACCGTCCGCACACACCGTACGTGGCGCCCAAGAAGTACTTCGCCATGTATCCCCGCGAGGAGATCGTTGTGCCCACGGTGCCCGAGGGCTACCTCGACACGATCCCGAAAGCTGCTCGCTCGACGGTCACTGCGAAGAAGGCGAACGTCAACCTGTCCGATGATCTGGCACGCCAGGCAATTCAGGCCTACTACGCATCGATCACGTTCATGGACGCTCAGGTCGGTCGCGTGCTCGATGCGCTTGAGCGCGCGGGTTTGGCCGACAACACGGTCGTGCTGATGACCTCGGACCACGGCTACCACATGGGCGAGCACGGGCACTATCAAAAGCAGACACTCTTCGAGAATGCTGCCCGCGTGCCGCTGATCATTTCGGTGCCGGGCATGAAGGCCTCGGGGCAGAGCACCGAAGCGCTGGCCGAGATGACCGACTTCTTTCCCACGCTGGCCGAGGTGTGCGGGTTGTATCCTCCGAGCCACCTTTCCGGGGTGAGCCTGGCGAGCGTACTAGACGACGCTAGCGCCCGCCCGCGCAACGGGGCCCTCACGCAGCATCAGCTGGGCTATACATTGCGGACCGATCGCTACCGCTACACCGAGTGGGGCCGCGACGGCCAGAACGGCAACGAGCTTTACGATCACGAGACCGACCCTGAAGAGATGGTCAATCTGGCCGGCCAGCCAGAGCAAAAGGAGACGATCGCCAAGCTGTCCGAGCAGTTGCGAGCCCGCATTCGGGCCGCGCAGAAAGCACCAGCCGGGTTGACGCAAATTGAAGGGTCGGTCAAGCGAATCGATGCGGGCTGGGCCCAGCGCACCCAAACCGAGCCCCATCAGGAGCAGGCCAAATGAAGACGGCGCAAACCATTCTCGCACTAGCGGCGGCCGCCGCCTGGATCGCGCCCGCGGCGGTGGCCGATGGCCTGGCGGGTTCGCGGCCCAACATCATCCTGGTGATGACCGACGATCAGGGCTACGGCGATCTGGGCTGCCACGGCAATCCCGTGATTCAGACGCCCAACCTGGATCGCATGTACGAGCAGAGCGTGCGGCTCACCGACTTCCAGGTCAGCCCCACTTGCTCGCCTACGCGGGCCTCGCTGATGACCGGGCGGCACGAGTTCAAGTCGGGCGTCACGCACACGATCTTTGAGCGCGAGCGGCTGGGGCTGCACGCCACGACCATCGCCGAAGTGCTGAATCGCGCCGGATACGCCACGGGCATTTTCGGCAAGTGGCACCTCGGCGACGAAGCGGACCACCAGCCCGACCAGCGCGGTTTCGACGAAGTCTACATCCACGGGGCCGGCGGCATCGGGCAAACCTATGCCGGCAGTTGCGGCGACGCCCCGGGCAATGAGTACTTCGACCCCGCCCTGACGCACAACGGCAAGTTCGTCAAGACCAAGGGCTACTGCACCGATCTGTTCTTCGCACAAGCGCTCAAGTGGATTGAACAGCAAAGCGCCGAAGACGGTCCCTTCTTCGCTTACATCACACCGAATGCTCCGCACGGCCCGCTGGTCAGCCCCGGCCCGCAGTACGACAAGCTGTACGAGGGCAAGACCATGAATGGCAAGAAGCTCAATGAAGGGGACATCGCCTTCTACTCGATGATCACGAACATCGACGACAACATGGGCAAGCTGCTTGAGCGCGTCGACCAGTTGGGCATTGCGGGGGACACGCTCGTGATCTTCATGACCGACAACGGCGGCACGCACACGCGGCTGTTTAGCGCCGGCATGCGAGCCGGAAAGGGCTCGCCCTATGAAGGTGGAACGCACGTGCCAAGCTTCTGGCGCTGGCCGGGCACTCTGTCGGAAGGCGTGGACGTGGACGCCCTGACTGCGCACATCGATTACTTTCCCACCTTCGTCGAATTGGCAGGTACCGAAACGCCTGAAGGCGTGAAGCCCGACGGCCGCAGCCTGGTGCCGCTGCTGGAAGACCCCGGTGCCGCCTGGGCCGATCGCTACATCTTCGTGCATCAAGGCCGCTGGCCGAAAGGTCAGGCGGAGGCGGCCAAGTTCAAGAACTGTGCGGTACGCAACAGCCGCTTCCGTCTTGTGAACAACCGCGAGTTGTACGATTTACAGGCCGATCCCGGCGAGACGACCAACGTCATCGACGAGCATCCCCAGGTCGTGTCCGCCATGCGCGAAGCCTACGACGCCTGGTGGCAGGAGGCCCTGGCGGGCATGGTCAACGAGGATGCCGTGGGCCCCAAGATCAATCCGGTCAAGGCTCGCTACTGGAAGCAGTTCGGCGGCGGACCGGACGCGGCGCTGCTCGAGCGGATGGACCCGGCCCAGAGCGAGCGGCTGCAGGGGCGACGGAGGTAGTGCAGTCCAGCCCCGCCAGCGGAGTCTTTGCCGACGAACCGAAAGAATCTGTAGCTTTATTCTTGACGTTTGCCCGTACGTTGTCTATCGTCAGTCTGCCCCCCGGGCGGTGCCGCTGGTTCCGTCGATTGGGCGACCTATTGATTCGTGCGGCCGTGCACTCCGCGAGAAGAAAAAGGGACGCTAATGACCGCCACCACAACTCGCGCTTGTCTCAGCGGCAAGTCGCTGGCCGCGCTCGTTTTATGCAGCGCCGCCTTGCTTTCCATTTCGACCGCGCGAGCCCAAACGTTTAGCGACGTCACTGCGGCCGCGGGTATCAGCTACAACCAATTCTCAACGGTCGACCTTGCTCCCTCCGATGCCCGCGTCATGAGCGGCGGGGCTGCCGCCGGCGACTATGACGGCGACGGCTGGACCGATCTGTTCGTCACCCGCGTCGACGATCAGCCGATTCTGTACCGCAACCAGGGCAACGGCACATTCTCGCCGATCGCCTCGGGCACAACCGGAATCAACCTGCCCGCAGGCTCCAACGGGGCTACCTGGGTTGACGTCGACAATAACGGGCAACTCGACCTGTACGTGACGACGATGAACGTCGGGCGCAACTACCTGTATATGAACAACGGCAACGGCACGTTCAGCGAAAGCGCCGTGGCGCGAGGCGTCGACGTGCCCAACGCCAGTCTTCCGCAGGCAAACAACTTCAGCGCCAGCGTCGGCGACTTCGACGGCGACGGTTACGTCGATTTGTTCACGACTTCTTGGGGCGACTCCGGCGGGCTGGCCAACCGCCTGCTCCGGAATCAGGGTGCGTCCAACCCAGGCCACTTCGTCGACGTGACCGGGTCGGCGGGCGTCGCGATGACGAATGTGTCGGGCAGTACGGGCGTTCCCGGTACCACCTACGGCTTTTCGCCCCGGTTCAGCGATCTGGACCGCGACGGGCATGTCGACATTGCCGTAGCGGCCGACTTCGGCAACAGCCGGCTATTCTGGAACAACGGCGACGGCACTTTCACCGACGGCAGCGACGCCGCGGGCATCGGCACCGACGAAAACGGCATGGGATCGGCTATCGGCGACATTGATGGCGATGGCGATCTCGACTGGTTCGTGACGTCGATCTACGACGACGATCCCAACAACGGCACCTGGGGCAAGACCGGGAACCGTCTCTACACGAACAACGGCGATCGAACTTTCAACGATGCGACTGACGCCGCGGGCGTGCGCGACGGCGGTTGGGGCTGGGGCGCGGCACTGTTCGACTATGACAACGACGGCGATCTGGACCTGGCCCAGACCAACGGCTTTCGCATGGACCAGGTCAACTTCGACGACAAGTTCAACGACGATCCCAACCTGCTGTGGAACAACGACGGCACCGGCACGTTCACCGAAGTGGCGGCCGCCGAGGGCGTGCTCGACAGCCTGCTCGGCGATGCCTCGGGCAAAGGCCTGCTGACGTTCGACTACGACAACGACGGCGACCTCGACTACTTCGTCGTCAACAATGGCGACCAGCCGATTCTCTATCGCAACGATTCGGACGGCTCGAACGACTGGCTGCAAATCGAATTGGTCGGCTCCGATTCCAACTCCCAGGGAATCGGAGCGATGATTACGCTCGTAGCCGACGATGGCGGCGACGCTCAAATTCGGGAAGTCAACGCCGGGAGCCACTTCCTCGGCCAAAGCGACATTCGGGCGCACTTCGGCTTGGGCAACCTGGACGACCTGATCTCCGAGTTGACCGTTCAATGGCCGAGCGGGCAGACCAACACGTACTACGACCTGACGCCCAATCAACTCCTGAGAATCTACGAGTTCGATGGCGGTTTGGTCACCGTCCCCGAACCGACGTCGCTGGCCTTGGGCGGCATGGCCCTGGCCGGACTGACGGTCGCAGCCGTTGTCCGCCGCCGCAAGAAGAAATGCGCCGCCTGAATCGCTCGGCCGACAGCAACAGCCGCCGGGCGCTCGCTAGACGAGTTGGCAGTGCAACAGCGGCTTGTACACGTAGTTCCGCATCAGCCGGCCGGAGACGGGCTCGCTCAACGTGCCGACCTCGGCCAATAGCTGTTTGAGGTGCCAAACGTCGTTTTCCAGATTGCCGGCGTACGCGGCTTGCTGACGTGGATAGACGTGCTCGAGCACGTAGTCGTAGACCCGCTGGTCTTCCGCGTTGGCATCGCTGATTTGCCCTCGCACCTCGTGTAGCTCGAGATAGCTCATGTCGATTCGCGCGCGCATCTTATCGCGCGGGCGGGTTTTCCTCGCGAGCTGATTGCGAGGCCGGTAGGCCGGCTCAAAATCCGGCTCTTGTAACCAGTCTCCTAGCAGCAGCAGCGATTCGTCGAAGCGTTCGGTCAGTCCAACGTAACCGAACCGCGTGGCAATCAGTTCGATCGCCTTGGCTGCGTTGGCCTCGCCGGCGATCATCTTGGTCTGCCAGTTGTGCACCCACGGCTGAGCGATCCAGCGCTCGAACTCCGCGCGACCGGGTCCCTCTCCGCGGTTGAGAAAGTGCGACCGAAATCGGCTCGCCGGATCGCGCAGCAGCGTGATGAACCGGATCTCGGGGCAGGCGGCTTCCAGGTCGGCATACGGTTTGACGTTGTGCCCGGCGATGCCTCGCAACCGGCGGTACAGCCGCTGCACGCGACGCAGGTCGGCGGCCTCGACACAGACACGCTGGTCGCGCCGATCGGCAAAACGCTTGGCCACCGGCAGGCGAACATCGCAGTGCCGTGTGCCGAAAGACCGTCTAAGGATCGAATTGAGCGTTGTGCCAGCCGTCTTCTCAATGTGCACGAAGGCATACATCAGGTTGCTCCGAGAATGCCAGAACAGGCGGAGAAACGTGTTATAGTGATATCGGTTCCGCGGTCGCCTGATCTTGAACGCGCATGCCGGGCACGACGTAGTCCTCCAGCGCGCTCTAGAGGTTCTCACTAGCCAAGCCAGCAAGTAGGCGACGGTGCCGCGAATGCGGAGTCAGCTCTGCGAACGTCCGCCCAGTGCATGCAGCGCGGCGCCGCCAGCGCGCTCGCCGGCAGACCAACGCGGTCGCCGAAAAACCGTCGCCCCCGCTTCTTCCAATCACTTCGGAACTGGCATTCGATTTGCATCCTACAATTGAGAAACCCGTGGAAAGATTCTCAGGAGGCCCGCATGCAAAACAAACTTGGCCGCTACGCCCGCGATGCAAAGCAGCGTATCCGGCGGAAGGTGCCGTCCTTTCGACCCGGAGAACTCGAGAACGCGCCGGAGAGCATACTGATCACCGGTGCGGCTTTGGCCGCAGGTGTGCTGGTGCGCCGGTCGTTGGTGTCAGTGTGGAAGGCCTGGCGCGGGAGCGAACCGCCCGACAATCCCGCGGACCCAGAAGTGACCTGGAGCGACGCCTTGATTTGGGCGGCCGCCGTGGGCACGTCGGTTGGCGTGGCCCGGGTTCTCGGCCGTCGCGGCTCAACAGCTCTAGCGCGTAAATACGCTCGGTCTAAGACGTGATCGCCGCGCCGATGGCGGCTACCTGGACAGCAATAAGATGGGCTCGTTCGACTCGGTAGGAAGCCGAACGAGCCCAGAAGACCCGTGCCGCGAGTCTTACAGCACGGTGTATCAGTTACTCTGGGATGCGGATCCGCACGAAAGTGCAGATCAATCATACGGAATGTGGTCTTCTCCGCATCGTCACGGATAGGCGGTTTGACCGACTCTCGGCGGGCGCCCCGCCGCCCCACCATTCACTAAGCGGAATCGCCTTACAAAAGAGCGCGCCCAAGCTGCATTTTTTTCCAGGCGTCTCTCCCGAATTGCCGTGTCATCGGCCAAATGGGGACGCCTCGCGGCTGGAAACCATTTGCGGCCAAGTTCCGGGAGGATTCCCTCCAGGCCGGCCTCTAAGTTGAAAATCGTGGACCGACTGGCATAGACTAGGGTGCCGGCGAGCAAGCCGGGTAGCCAATTCGTGCACGCTCGACGGGTGGGGAGCAGCGTGACCAGCCAGCCAATCCATTGCGCAGCTGCTGAATACTTTTCCGATCAATTACAGGCGGCGCGTACGTCCGACTCCAGTCTGGGAGAGTTGCTGCAAGGCTGCAGGGATTACCTGCTGCTGGTGGCCAACGAAGAATTGCCCCCGGACATACGGCAGAAGGTAGCCGCCTCGGACCTCGTGCAAGAGACCTTCGTCGACGCCCAGGAGGCGTTTCCGGGATTTCCGGGAGCGGGCCCCGAGGAATTTCGCGCCTGGCTTCGGCGAATCCTGCTCAATAACGCCACCGACGCCATCCGCCGGTACCGCCACGCGCGGAAGCGAGACATCGGGCGCGAGTTGCATCTGGACGCGGCCTCGGCGGGGCGCGTTCGAGGACTCGTCTCCGAGGAGACGTCGCCGAGCCGAAATGCCCACAATCACGAAGAGCGCGACCGCGTGATCCAAGCCCTGACGCGACTTTCAGACGAACACCAGCGGATCATCGAACTGCGGAACATCGAGCAGCTCACGTTCATCGAAATCGGCCGGCTTACTCACCGTACTCCCAGCGCCGCGCGCATGCTGTGGATTCGGGCGATTCGCAGGCTGACGGCGGAAGTGGGAGCCAACCATGACTCGTCCGTCTCCCTCTAATCGCGACGAGGAGGTCGGCCGCTGGCTGCTCCAGCAGCACGCGTCGATCGTCCGCCACGACGGCTCCGACGCCCCGCTGGAACTGCCCGCGCAGGTCGATGAGAGTACGAGGGCAGAGCTTGTGCAAGCCGAGCGCTGTTTGCGCGTGCTCGACGATCTGACGCGGGAGCCGGAGAGCCTGGGGCTGGAATGGCTTGGCCTGGATGCAGTCACCTCGAACGACGAGACGCCCCGCCGCATCGGTCGTTTCGAAATCGCGAGGGAATTGGGCCGGGGAGGAGCCGGCGTTGTCTTCCTGGCGTTCGATCCCAAGCTGCGCCGCCAGGTCGCACTCAAGGTTCCGCGGCCCGAGGCGCTGGTGCATCCTGACTTGCGCGAGCGATTCGTTCGCGAGGCACGCGCCGTGGCGGGCCTGGGGCATCCAAACGTCGTGCCGGTCTTCGAAGTGGGTGAAACGGGACCGATCTGCTACATCGCCGCGGCATACGTCGCGGGCGAAACTCTCTCGGCCCACTTGGCCGAGCAAGCCGAGGCCATTTCGCCACACCGGGCCGCGCGGTGGGTCCTCGCCGTAGCCGAGGCCGTGCAACACGCGCACGAACACGGGATCCTCCACCGCGACATCAAGCCCGGCAACGTGTTGCTCGAGCGTCGGACGGGTCCGGCCGGTGTCGACCTGGGCGAGGACGCGCTGGTGCCCCGGCTTTCCGATTTCGGCCTGGCCAAACTACTTGACGGTGAGCGCGACATCACGCGCACCGGCTGCATCCTGGGAACCCCAGCCTACATGGCCCCGGAACAAGCCAAAGGCAAAGTGGCCGAGATCGACGAGCGCACCGACGTCTACTCGCTGGGCGCGGTCTTGTACGAGCTGCTCACCGGGCAACCGCCGCTACGCGGCGACTCGGATGCCGACACCCTCCGACGCGTCGTTGCCGACGAGCCCACGCGTCCCAGGCGGCTGCGAAAGGACATTCCGCGCGACCTGGAGGAAATCACGCTGAAGTGCCTCGAAAAGGACCCTGCCCGCCGATACGAGAGCGCCGCATCGCTGGCCGCTGATCTGGGACGCTTCCTCGACAATCAGCCCGTACGCGCCAAGCCGCCCACGCCGATGGATCGGCTCGACAAGTGGTCGCGGCGAAACAGCGATTTGGCATGGTTTGCGGTGGCCGTACTGTGTGTTGCCGTGTTCGGCGTCGGTGCCAGTGCCGTCGCGATCTCGCGCTTGTACTACGAGGCCGAATCCCAACGGCAGCGGGCAGATCAGCATCGCCACTTGCTAAGACAGGAATTGTACGCACTTAACGTGCGGCAGGCGTTCACGGCCTGGAAACGAAATCGACCGGACGAAGTGCGCGAGTTGCTGCACCGCCAAATCTCTCAGCAGGGCGGATCCGATTTGCGCACGTTTCCCTGGTACGTGCTCGATGCATGGTCGTCGTTCCCGCCGCTGGCGGTCATGCAGGGACACGAAGGACCTGTCCGCGAGGTGGCCGCGCACCCCGATGGCCAGCGGCTAGTCTCGGTCGGCGACGATAGCACGATTCGCATTTGGAGCATCGCCAACGGCGAGCTGCTACAAACCATCCCTACGACGCACCGGTCTCTCCACGCTTTGGCGGTCGCACCCGATGGCGCAACAATCGCCACCGGCTACAACACGCTGCAGCTCTGGAACCTGGAACAGGGCCGCGTCGCCGACGACGTGGCGGACTTCGAGACGACGATCGAGGAGGCCGTGTTCTCGCCCGACGGCAGGCATCTCGTCGCCGGCTCGCGCAACGAAGCGGCTCGGGTCATCTCCCTCGGCGATGCGCCGGCGATCACTCTGGAGACGCTCACTGGCAACGAGTCCTTTACGTTCTCGGGCGACGGCAAGCGCGTGACAGCAGCCTGTGAGATCGACAACGATCGTCACGTTTCGACCTGGGACATCGAAACGGGCGCCGTCCTAGAGACGTTCACTTCGCAGTACCAGAAGGCCAATCTCGTTTGTGCCACGTCGCGGCCCGAGTATTTCCTGATCGCCACCACGTCGACCGGAAGAATCGCCCTGCAACATGCCGGAACGGGCAAAGTCGCCGCGAGTACGAAACTCATCCCCGCCACGATCGAGGACCTGGCCCTCTCGCCCGACGAATCCATGCTCGTCGCAGCGTGCAACGACGGCATGCTCCGCGTGTGGCGCTTCCCAACCGATTGGACAACGCGCGATCCACAGAACCTTCGGTTCAAGCGTTGCCAGGTCATTCCCGCGCACGACGGTGCCGTGACTTCAATCGCCTTTCTCGCCAACGATCGCCTCGCGTCGGCCGGAGAGGAAGGGCGGGTGAAGGTTTGGCGACTGGCGCGGGAATCCCCGTCGCGCAAGCTCGCCGCAACACACGCGCGGTTGGCCCCTGATGGACGATCCATGCTGCATTTCAATCGAACTGGGCAATTGCAGTGCGAGCGCACCGACAACGGCGAGGTGCTATGGAGCACGCCCTACCCTTACGCAGAGCTCGCCACGATCGAGTTTGCCCCCGACGGGCGCCGTTTCGTCACGGCTGCGGCAAGTGGCGAGGTGGACGTGTGGGCCTGGGAATCGCCGCGGGTGTCGGCAACCTTCCGACACGAGCACGAAGTCCTGGGAGTGGCCGTGTCGCCGGACAATCGACTGCTCGCGATCACCGGCGTCGACGGCTATACGTCGGTGTGGGATCTCGCCGCGCAGCGAGAAGTGTTCCAATACAAGCTCGCCTCGTGGGGACGCGATGTCGAGTTTTCGCCCGATGGCACCTTGCTGGCACTGGGAGGTCACGCGCCGGAGATCCTGCTTTTCGACACGCGCTCCTGGACGATCGTTCAGCGCCTGGAGTCGCTCGTCGATTCACGTTCGCTTGCCTTTGGACCCCAGGGGCACTATCTGGCGTCGACGCATCAAGATCATGCGATTCGGGTATGGGACATTGAGGCGGGTAAACTCGCGTATGACCTGCAAGGGCACAAGGCAGGTGCGCTGACGGGTCTCGCGTTTCATCCGTCCGGCAAGACGCTCGTATCGAGCGGCCACGACAACACCGTTCGCTACTGGGACGTCCGGACGCGCCGTCATCTGGGCGCGCAGCAGTTGCCACCTCTCCAGGTCGTCCGGCAGTTTGTCTTCGCCCCCAGCGGCGACTGCCTGATCACGGCCCGGCAGCACGGCGGTCGCCCCGAATGGTCGCTGGACGTGCTCCGCGTCGGGCAACCCTCGCAAGACGTGGCCGCTCGCTGACTCGGTCTCTGCTTGGATGCAACGTCCCCGGAGAGAATGCCCGGCCGCGCAAATCCGACTAGCCTGCGAACAGGCGGAACAGGGCCGCCAGGCAAATGAGAATCGCCGCCATGCCGAGTGCCGTGCCGAGGTTGAACAGCGGGGCTTTGCGAAACGGCGTCAACAGCCAGCGGCGCAACACGGACATCAGCGGCGGCACGAGGGCCCACTGCAGAATGCTTACCACCACAGCGTTGAGAACCAACATCGCGAACGATAAGCCCAGGATGCCGTTCAGCCACGGAGAGACAAACATCGACTGCAACATCACGGCGGGGGTACAAGGCGAAGGTAACAATCGTCGCCATCTTCCATCCCGGCAGATCTTCAGCCGCATGCCGTCGCGCGTCAAACCCGCGAACCACGCTCCGAAGCCACTGGGCATCTTCTCGACCGAATAGCGTATTTCTTCAGGAATTCGGGCCACGGCTTCGTCTCTTTCGGGAGACTCGAGCCAGTGATCCAGACTCTCCTGATCTGCAAAGGTCATCACGATGACCCATTGCGTGGAATACTCGTTGGCAGGTGGATAGATCTCGGTCTTCACATAGCCGGGGAGTTCCCTGGCCGCCAGGGTGATCTCCTCCTCCCACTCCACGAACCGGTCCGCCAGGTGCGTGGGAAGTGATGCACGATCACGGTCGACGCGTCGGCCGATCTTTCGATGTTGGACGGAGAAGCGGTACTCATGGCTAGCCCCTTTCTGTCGGCTTCGGCACACGTGCCTAGTGTGCAGTCCCTACCCATCCGGCCAAGCGGCCGGCGAGCAAAGCCGTCGCTCGGCTCCTGGAGAAACCCTACGTCTCGAAACGGCCGAGAACGCCGCCCAGGTGCCACAACAGCCTTCGACTTCCCTTCTCGAAGTGAATCGCGTTGTCAGCGACCCCGCGCATGCCGGATACGCACAGCATCGCCTACAACCGTCAAACTCGACGCGGCTTATCGCCCTCCGTCGAATGACTCCCGTTGCTAGCGCGGATTCCGGCTCACCGTGTGGCTGCAAACATGACGAGTAAAAGAGGATAGGGAGCGGTCCAGTTAGTCGGGTCACAGCATGGAAGTTCGTGACGGCGATGCGTGGAAATGCCACGGACTTTGCGGCAGTTGTGGTCCTGGCGATGGCATTGCTGTTCTGGCCTAGTATTCGCGCCGGGGCGACCGAGCCGCTCCCGCCGGCGACTGCGACGATTCACACCGCCGATGCTGCCGACCAGAGCGTGCGTCTTCTCGCCCGCAAGCCTTTCCTTTCGAACCCGGCCGCCCACGCTGACGCCCCCGAAATCGTGTTCGTCGCCCAGCAAGACGGCACCCAAGGTAGTGCGGGGGGAAACGCCCAAACAGGTGCCGGCATGGGCCAAATGGATTCCAACGGCGTCGTCTCCGGTAACCCCGGCGCCTCGAACGTCGTCGTCGGTACCGGCTGGCTGGGGGACTACCTCGGCATCAATCGAAACGGGTGGCGCTTCGCAGGATTGAATATCACCGATGCCAACGGGTTGAGCGGCGGCGTCGTGCCCGGGTGGACGGCCAACGCGTTGACGATCGTCGATATCTCGCTCGACCTTGAAGAATCCATGGGCTGGGAGAACGGTCTGGTCGGCGGTGAACTGCTTTACTATTCCGGAGGTCCCACGAACCAGAACGCCGGCTCGGTGATGGGGTACAACTCGCTGGACATCGACATCCATCATCGCGCGGAGATTTATGCGCTATGGTACCGCCATCACTTCGCCGACAACCGCCTGTCGATTCGCATCGGTAAGACGATCACGACGTACGACTTCAACAACGTCGTCGTCGGGGCCGCGCTCAACGATGCGGCCTACGACATCGCGGCCGTGTCTTCGCTGATTTTCACGCCGCTGTACCTCAGCCCTACGCAATACAATGTTGTGCCGGGATACTTCAACTCGGCAACCGGCGTAGTGACGACCTGGATCCCGATCAAGCAGACCTACATCAAGTACGGGCTCTACGACGGCAATCTGGCCGCAGGCCGGCAAGTTGGCACCGAGGGACCTCGCTTCAACGGTTACGTGCTACACATGGTCGAGACCGGCTGCAGTTGGGGACTCGACAAAGGTGAACTGACCGGCAAGTTCGGCGTCGGCTATTGGGCGCAGACGGGGGTGCTTCAGGCAGCGAGCGGGCCCGTGGATGGGGCGCAGGGGATTTATCTCTTTGGATCGCAGCGACTGACCTACGAGCATCGTGACGTCACGAACGAAGGACTGCTGGCCTACTTTCAATTCGCCGGAACGAATAGCGCTTTCGTAGACACGCAACGCTACTTCGGTTGCGGCTTGACGTACATCGGTCTGCTTCCGGGCCGCGACGACGACTCCGTGGGCTGGGGTCTGGCTTACGGCAAGATGAGCGACGATCCGGCGCTTGACCTGGGCGCCGATGAAGCCATCTTGAGTTGGTACTACCAGTGGATGGTCGGGCCCAATTGCTTCCTGCAGCCGAACATCAGCTATATCCCGAACCCGGCGGATTCACCCGGCATCCCCAGCGCCCTGCCGGTCACGCTGCGCGCCATCTTGCTGTTCTAGGATCGCCCGCTCAGCACGCACGACGGCGGCGGAAATTACGCTCAAGGCGCAAGACGGTCCGTAGCTGCACGAGTTGTTGCAGCGCCTACTTGCCCGCCATGCCTTGAGCGATTTTGTCGCCAACTCCTTTGTCGATGTTGCGCCAGTACTCCAGGGCCCGTTCGAGCACCGGCGGTGTCACGCCCTTCTTGAGGTGACCGACAACGTTCGAAACCAGGCGTTTGCGGGCCGCATCATCCATCACCTCGCGCACGAGCGTGCCGGGCTGACTCCAATCATCGTCGTCTTTGCGCTTGGTGTAGGCGGCGTGCACGAACTCGCCGCTGGCGGACCACTTTTCCATGTACGGAAAGCGCTCGGGATCGGCGGCCGGTCCGCCCTTGGAATTCGGGGCGTACACCGGGTCGGTGACGTTCTCCACGCGCATGGCCCCGTCCTTGCTGTAGCTGTGGACGGGGCACTGCGGGCGGTTGACCGGAATCTGCTTGTAGTTGACCCCCATCCGGGCACGATGTGCGTCGGCGTAGGAGAACAGCCGCGCCAACAGCATCTTGTCCGGGCTGGGGCCGATGCCCGGCACCAGGTTGTTCGGTTCGAACGCGGCCTGCTCGATCTCCGTGTGGAAGTCGGTCGGATTGCGATCGAGCGTCAGCCGGCCGACCTCCTGCAACGGGTAGTCGCCGTGCGGCCAGACCTTGGTCAAGTCAAAGGGATTGATGCGGTAGGTCTCGGCGTCCTTGAAGGGCATGATCTGCATCTTCAGCGTCCAACTGGGGTGCTCGCCCCGCTTGATCGCTTCGTGCAAGTCGCGGCGGTGATAGTCCGCGTCTTCGCCGGCCAGTTGGTCGGCTTCTTGCTGCGTGAGAAACTCGATGCCCTGGTCGGTCTTGAAGTGGTACTTCACCCAGAAGCGGTCCCCCTTGGCGTTGACCCACATGTACGTGTGGCTGGAGTAGCCGTTCATGTGCCGCCAGGTCTTGGGAATGCCGCGGTCGCCCATCAGCCAGGTGACCTGATGAGCCGATTCGGGCGAGAGGGTCCAGAAGTCCCACTGCATGTCGTTGTCGCGCAGACCATTGTCGGCACGCCGTTTTTGCGAGCGGATGAAGTGCTGGAACTTCATCGGATCGCGGATGAAGAACACCGGCGTGTTGTTCCCCACCATGTCGTAATTGCCTTCGCTGGTGTAGAACTTCAGCGAGAAGCCGCGCGGATCGCGCCACGTGTCCGGGCTGCCGCGCTCGCCGGCGACCGTGGAGAACCGAATCAGGGTGTTGGTCTTCGTGCCGGGCTGAAAAACGGCCGCCTTGGTATAAGCGCTCACATCCTTGGTCACCTCGAAGCGGCCGAAGGCTCCGGAGCCTTTCGCGTGCGGCTGCCGTTCGGCAATCCGCTCGCGGTTGAAGTTGGCCATTTGCTCGATCAAGTAGTGGTCCTGCAACAGGAGAGGACCATCGGGCCCGACGCTGAGCGAAAACTCGTCACTGGGAACGGGAATGCCAGCATCGGTCGTTGTCGGCTTGCGGTCCTTGGCGGCCATAATTCTCCCCTCCTTTTGTTGGGAGCCGTGGTGATAGGGATGGAACCGTAAGACACGAGTGTACTCGCCCGCACTCCCGCCCGGTTCTCGAGATCGAATGCTGAAGATCAAGCTGCGCAGGTATTGTATGTCTCTGGCGTGGCGCCGCCTACCCTGCCAAGCGCGGCAGCCACTCCGTCTCCTATTGCACGCCATGCGAAACCGACGGAAAGGCGTACCGCACAGTTCGCAAGAGGTTGATGCGTGTCGGTCGCCGCACCTCGTGCCAGGCGGCCTTTCACTTCCACCGCGGCGAACTGCTTCGTGGTTGGGCAGGTCCCGTTCGCCACAGCTAGCCGACCCGTGACGGGCGGCCAGGCCGGCTCCAGCCGCGGCATGGAACGAGTCCAAAACGGTCGGATCCCGACGCCTCCGCGGCGGTCTGGCCGGAATCCCCAAGACAGTCCGAAGCTCATGATTCAGTGATCTTTGTGAATATCCCCCAATGTGGTATGACGGCCCCGCCCCGACGGTTTTGGTGCTCTGGCGCACGGAGGATGTCATGAACGAAACCAGCACGCTCGTCTTTTGGCTCAACGACGAGAAGATCAGCATCCCGAACCCCGATCCCCACGAACTCCTCACCGAGTTTCTCTGGGAGCGAGGGCTGACCGGCCTCGACGTGCTGCCGCTTCGCTGAGTGCAGTGATTGCGACCGACGCGAATTGCGCCATTTGCTTCGCTGCAGCGGTTGCATCGACTTCGCTGAGTTGTGCTCGCACCCAAGTCGCGTCGGTGGATTCGACCGATGCGACTTGGCTACCCAGCAAGACGGGCCGGTCGGACGCGCGTCTGACACGGTGTCGCACCCTCGCTTCAGAAGGCTCTTCGGCGCTCGCCTCGCGATACAGGATCTGATACAGCGTCGGTGGCAAACCGTGCGACACTCTGTGCTCTGTGGAGATTCGTGCACACCCGAAGACGCTGCTACACGTGTCGGAAGATTTCGCATCACAAAAAAGGATGCGCTTACCTTTGACGTTTCCGAAGTGATCTAGCGTCTCCTCAACTCGATCGACGTCGTCTTCTGAGATTGCTTCTTTGAGTCGGTCTAACTCTGCCCACACCATACGAATTTGGATGCGGTCGACAGCAGAATTGACGGAGTCCGGCGTCCACGGTTTGCCGCGCGTGTTGCGAAACAACGGCCCCCGAGAATGTTGGAGCATCAAACGACGCGTGATCGCCAACGCCGTGTCCGTGAGGTAGACAATCCGGGGCGCGGATCTGCCCTTTGATTCCGAACTCGGGAAGACCTACTGCTCATTCTCCAGGTCGACATGTCGCTGCTCGTAGGCTCTCTTGAGGTCGACATCCGACTTCGTACGTGGTCATGAACAAATCTTTGAGCGTCGGATCAGTGACAAACGTCAATAGTTCGGCGAACTGCTCTGGTGAGCCGTAGACCTCTTTGCGGTTGGCCGTGGGAAGCTCCATGTACTCCAAGGGGCTCTTCTCGATGTGCCCCTGCTTGCAGCACCAGCGGAGACATGTCTTGATGCTCCGCAAGTAGTTACGCGGGTCGTGGCCGAGACCTCGAATTGGTCCACCCATTCATGCACGTGGAAGGGACGTAGCTGATCCACGGTGATGTCTGGATAGCAATCGATGAAGCGTTGAAGCCGGTACAGATAGGCTTCGTAGGTCGGCTTGGCTCGATGGGTCTCCACCCAGTGCAAGAAGCGATCGCAGAGGACCGCCACCCGCTGGCTAGTTGCCAATGGATGATTCGTCGTTTGCTCGGGGAAGGCCATCAGTTCGTGATACTGACGGAAGGCCTTGTCGCGATCTGGGCCGAGATTGATCTGCTTGCTGCCGACCTCGACGTACCAACGACGTCGAGCCTGACGATAGAACGGCTTGGGGAAGTGTGGCATTGCGAACCTCCAAGTAAGTGGGACTTGGAGCGGTCCAGAAGGCTCGCAACGTCGACGCCGCAATAAGTTCTCTGACAAACTTTTCTGACAGTCTTGACTTCACTCGTCGTAAGTCAAGTACACCCCAGAGGACTCGAACCTCTAACCTTCGGTTCCGTAGACCGACGCTCTATCCAATTGAGCTAGGGGTGCTCGTGACCGTTTTTCTTTGCTGGAAAGGAACTTACGATGGCCGCGGCGGGCGCGGTATCGGTGGGGCCTTCAAACCAAAGAATACGGTGTCTGCGGGCCTTTGTCGACCATGGCAGGAAACGAGGAATTTTATCGCGCAGCCCCAAAGCCTGCAATCGAGACTCGCCCTTCAACCAGCCCACGCAGCCCCGGCGGATTGCGGTTTCCGCGCCTGCTATGGCTGGACTCGCGGCAGAAAAGCCGAAATTTCTGTGTTGGATCGTGGGCTAGGCTTCTAGTGTAGCGCACAACGCGCGGAGCCTGCGCGCTTCGCCAGTGCACCAGCCGAAGGGAGCCGTCATGAGCACGGTGGTCGAGGGCCAGAGAATCCGCGAGGTGGGCCGCCTAAAGATGGCGGCCGCGGTGGGCCCGTGGGAAGGACGGTTTCACTGCCTGATGGCCGCGGCGGCATGTGCGACGCTGCTGATCTCGCTGGCCGGTTGGCATTTCTGCAAGCTGACCATCTCGCTCCGCCAGGCGGCTCCGATGTTGGTGGTGCTCGCGGTGTTGTTGGGCGTGGCGGGGCAGTATCGCTGGCGCGGCGAACGACGGCTGTTTCAGGTCGTGATGATGGTCTTCTGGATCATCCTGGTCACGAACATGCATTTCTTCCCGATGTACATGGCGGCCCGAACCGATGTGCCGATCAGCGATGCTCTTTTCGCCCGGGCGGATCGAGCGATTGGTATCGAGGTGCCCAATGTGAGGGCGGCACTTGCGCCGTATCCATGGCTGAGTCGGGCCATGCTCCAAATCTACATGACCCTGATTCCGCTGATGACGCTCGCCGCCGTGTTGCCGCCGCTAATGAATCGCATGGACAAGGCCAAGGAGTTCCTGATCGGCTGCATCGTCGCCGCGTCGATCTCGCTGCCCATCTTCGCGTGCCTGCAGGCGGTGGGTCCGTGGCAGTACTACGACTTCGCGCCGGCCATTCCTTCGCTGGGAGGCAAGGCCGCCATGATGGCCGAGCTCAAGACCGATCAGGTCTTCATGATCGACGTCACGAACCGCGACGGTCTGATCGAGTTCCCGTCGTTTCACGTCGTGCTCACCGTACTGGCGGCCGCGGCGCTATGGCCGTTTCGTTGGCTCCGATGGCCCACGGTCGCCTGGGCAACCCTGATCGTTATCTCCACGATCACCACGGGCATTCACTACTCGATCGACGTTGTCGGCGGGCTGCTCGTCGCCGGCGTCGCGCTGGCCGCGGCCCGGGCCTACTCGCGCTGGGAATCGCGCCTGGCAGCGGCCGACTGAGTTGCCGCCGCCGCCAAGTGGCCCGCCGACCGTGGTGCGGCCACGTGCTGCGCGAGTATCTCGTCCAGACGCTCGACGCCAGATGTGTCGACCTTGATATTCATGACCATCGGCAAGGGACTCGTGACGAACAGATTGAGCTGTCGCGGCGGGCTGCCGGAAAAGGTGTAGCGGCTGATCTCCTCCCAGGGACGAAAGAATACCGACCCCAGGATCAGACCGCCCTCTCGGGCTTCGATACTCAGCGGGTCGATTCTCCACCAAAACCGCACGACAGCGTAATTCACGGCAAGGTACAACAGCCAAGGAGAGCCGCTAATCGGCGAAAACGCGGCGTCGAGCTCGTCAACCACTACCGACGCCGCGTAGCTCACTACCAGAACGCAAACAATCAGTCCGCTCCAGATCCGGGAGCTTCGCCGCTCGAAGCGTGCGATCATGGGCCCTCCTTGTTGCTCGAGCTTCTGTCGGCGAATCGCCAGAAAGACGACGATTCCCCCCGCGGCACCGGCCGCGACCAGGATCTTGAGCGCAGCCTCGACCTGCCGCTCCGGCTCGAGACGTCGTAGCAGCGGCGCGACCATCGCCAGCAGCGCCGCCGCAATGGTCAGCAGACCAAACAGATGACGCAATTGCCACTGTCCCAGCGTGCGTTCGTCGTCGTTGTTCATCGGAGTTCGGAAAAGTCGCAACGGCTCGGCGGCTAGGACGAGCTGAAGATCGCAACGATTCTGTGGTCAAGATCAAAGGCGCGCGAGCGAACTAACAAGCGGCTATTATAGAGCCCCGCTTCGCAGATCACGAAACCCGTTCAATTCGTAAGGTGCCACCGTGCCAAACGAGCCCCCTGCCCTGCCCGATCGTTCTGGCATTCGACGGACTACGTCTAGGCCTTTCCTCTGGTGCACCGTCCTGGCCGCCGTAACTGTCTTCGCCCCATCGGCTGCCGCTGGCGATGCCGTCGAAGGCACATGGCAGTCCATCGGGTACGATCTCGCTCTGGCCATCGAAGGCGACCACTTCGCACTCTACGAGACGACGCCGATCGGCAATCTAAAGGTCGACCAAGGCGATCTGGCGAAGTTGCGTTCCTTGGCGGGAACGATGCAGCTGGACGCCTCGGAACACCTCGAAACGCAGGACCCCACGTCGATCGCGCCCATCGCGTGGAAGCGTGTGGAGAATCTGCCGGAAGCATCCCGCCTGACGGTTGACGACGACGCTCGCAACCCCCTGCGGGCGTTCGACATCGTTTGGCACACCTTCAACAACAACTACGCCTTTTTCGAACTCCGCGACCTCGACTGGCAAAAGGCCCGCGATACGTTCCGGCCGCAGCTTACCGCCGAGTCCACCGACGCGGAATTGTTCGAGGTCCTGGCCAAAATGCTCGCTGCACTCGAGGACAATCACGTCGAACTCAATGCCCCCGGCTTCGACTTCGACCGGCATCGGACGTTGCCCAATGTGCCGCTCGTACATGCCTGGCAGCGTCAGCACGCATCGAGCACTCAAGACGAAGACCTGATGACTTTCATCCGCGGCAAGTACGGCGAGTACGTTGAGACCAGCGCCAAGCTCATCGCCGCACAGATGGTCGATGGCCCGCACCGCGGCGCCGACGGCAAGCTGGTGTGGGGAATGCTGCCCGATGAGATCGGCTATCTCGGTATACGCAGCATGGCCGGCTTCGTCTCAGACGATGATGCGCCCCCCGAACAGCACCTGGGTGCGTTGGACAAAGCCCTCGACCGAGCGATGGACGATCTGGCCGGCGCTCGCGCGATGATCGTCGACGTGCGGTTCAACGGCGGCGGATGGGATCCGGCGGCCGTGCGGATCGCCAGCCGATTTGCCGATCGCCGCCGCCCGGCGTTCACCAAGAAGGCCCGCACTCCCGATGGATTCACGCCGAAGCACACGGTCTATGTGCAACCTTCCGGCCCACGGCAGCACACGCGACCTGTAACGCTGCTCACCAGCCCAATGACGGCCAGCGCGGCCGAGATCTTCGTGTTCTGCATGAACGCCCTGCCTCACGTGCAGCAGGCCGGCATGCCGACCATGGGGATCCACTCCGACCAACTCATGCGACACCTTCCCGGCGGCTGGTCGTTCTCGCTCTCGAACGAGATCTACGCCACGATCGATGGCGACGTCTACGAAAAGGTCGGCATCCCGCCCGTGGCGCCGGTGCCCATGTTTTCCACCGACGACTTCGCCGGGAACCAAGACGCCGTGGTGGAAAAAGCTCGGGCGCTGGCAAGCCACGCCGCGGATAAGCACTAAGTCGCGCGACTTTCCCGCCTACTTGAACGGCCGAAAAAGTGTTGCGATCGGCGGCCGCGCTGGCCTAATTCTGGCCACTGACAAAGCCTCCAGCGGTCGCTAGGATCGCACGAGTTGATCGCACATTCGATTGGTATCCCAAGAGCCTGGTTCATCCGACCCGGGTTTCCGCAGAGCCCGCTGCCGACATCGTCCGGCGGCGGGCTTTTTCGTTTCAGGAGAGCAAGATGGCGCAGCAAGACCAACCCGCACGCGACGACGACGAATTCGTTCCACCCGGCGAAGAGTCTCGATTTCCGCCCCAAGAGGTGGAAGCGTCCGAAACGATCGACAGCCCGCAGGATAGCGATAACGCAGACGCGGTTGACTCCGCAGATGTCGCATTCAGTGCGGGTGACGATCCACAAGGCACGGAGGAACATGCCGGACTCGGATCGCCTGACGTGAAGAACGCAGACGTAGTCCGTCAAGCGTTCCTGCGACAGGCCCAAGGCTCCGACAACGCGAAGCAGGCCCGTGTCCAGGTGCACCGATACGGTGAACCCCAGGAAGCCCCCGTGAAACTCGCGCAACCGTCGGCTGGGACGTCCACCGGTGAGGAGGCGGCGGGAGTGCTTTTCGTCCAAAGCGTCGAACACAGACCCGTGAGCGATCACCCCGCCCCTCCGCCGTCGTCGCCGGCGGGGAATCGCGAGTATTTGCTCCCTTTTCCTGGAGAAAACGACGATCGCGACGCCCCGCGCGGCCCGGCCGACAGGATCTTTCCGCAGGCACCGCCGATCCGGAGCGATGGCCACGAACCCGTCGTAGGAAGGCATGCCGTGCCTTCTCCGGCAGCGTCCCAGACCGGCGGCCAGGTCGCCCCGCGGGTGCTCGTGCTGGTCACGCTCGCCGAAGCCCGGGCCGTGTTTGAAGAGTTGATTCACGAAGCGGTTGAGCAATTCGCCGAGCGGATCCGAAAAGCGGCCGAGGCGGAAGTCGCGAGTGCATTTTGGCAACGCGACGCTGAGCGGCGTGCCCTCCTGTCTGACCTCCCATACTAAGAGACAAAGCGGGGTCGGCACACCGATCTCACGGTGTCGGCAAGGATGCCATGGATGCCTACGCGGTTGTGCTTCGCGACTTTCTCGAGCTTGTCGCCCAGCTCTGGACCCGCCGCATCGACGCGGAGCTAGGCGACTTCGCCGCCGCCTTCGATGCCTGGTTAAACACCCTGTTCGCCCACCCCACGCACGATTGGCGGCAGCGTCTCAACGACTTCCTCGCCGACCAGGCCGCCTCCGGCCGCACGATCACACCGGAAAGCCGCAAGGAGCTCGTGGCGTTTCTGGAGGGTTGGATAGCGTCGCCAAACATCTGGGCGGACGTCACGAGAAACAGGCCGAAACGTGATGCCAATGGCGCCGCGTTACAGCAATTGTCCGGGCGACAAGCAGCAAAGAAAACACCAACTTCCAGTCGCAAGCGACGAGGTCGCTTCGATAGGCGGGACTACCGGATCTTGAGTCCAGCGGAGTCCTTCTTTCGGAAGAAGCTGGCTCAAGCGCAGCGCCATCTCGACGAACTCGAGCAGATGCTAACCACTCTTGGCCAGGAGTTTGACACAGCATCGCCCGGCTCACCGGTGCTGGTCGATCTGGACGCTATTGAGAGTCTAGGGTCGGCATTAATCGCCCCGACCTTCAATATACCAGACCAGACGGCACGCGCGTCTATATCGAGTATGATAGCGCTACGCGCAGCAGCTTCCCAAATACGCCGCGTGGGCCGGAACATGCGCGACGGATCCAGGCGAATGATCCGGATGGAGTGATCGAACTGAAACGGTTTCCTTAAGGATTGATAGATGCCAGATTTCGGAATGACATATGCTCCTACAACGTTCAACATCGGCTTCCTTGAGATCGATCTCGATGCCGTGGTCAAGACGTTCACATCTTGGATTCGCCAACTGCATCATACAGTCCACGTCGTCGATGCTTCCGGGGAAGTGTCCGCAGTGATTGCTTCCCTTGAGCCGCTAACCATGCCCCCTCGACGCTCGTTGTGGCTGCGCACACGATCGCTGTGGACAGCCTACGTGGACAACTCGATCCTGGGAACTGATGCGCTTAGCTCCATTAGCTACTTGTCGAAACTCTTGGGTTGCCGCGGTGTCATTCTGAGTCGCGTCCCGCACACGCTCCAGAACGACGCCGACCGCAACCGGGGAACTTACGGCGCGGTTCAATTTGAAATGTACGGGCCATCGAGTGATGATCCACTCGAGTGTGTTCGCTCCGTCGGAGTGACATTCGATGGCGGAAGATGGTACTTCGATCAAAGCGGAAGCGTGCAACCATTCGAGGAGGTCGACCGCTACAAGTCGCAACGCATTGTAGACCGGTTAACTCCGGAAATGCTCGACCGTTATGCATTTTCGCTGGGGATCGATGCCTTCAACGAAATGTTCTACACCGGCGACGCCCGTCTTGTGTCGTATGCGAATCCTGCAAACGCACCCGCTAGGCAATGCTCCCTTGCTGAAGCCCGTCGAGACTTCGGGCTCGCCTGACCTCCGGCATCGAAGATCATGCTCTCCACTCCATCCCGCTAGATCGATGCAAGCCGACACCTTCGCCCACCTCGACGCCCACTATGCCGAGATCGAGACGCTGACCGGCGAGACGATCACCCGGGCCGCGACAGTTCCTGACGATGAGCTTGAAGGAGGACGGCTGAGCGACATGGGATACGCGGTTCCCGTTTGCTCACTCAAAAAACGGAAATAGCTCGCGCAGCTCCTTCTCGCTGGGTTGCCGGCCGTATTCGCAGATCTCGAAGGCTTCGGCGTAGCGGACGTCTTCGCCGCGGTCTTCGCCGTACCACTTGATCAGGGCGTCGCGATACTTGTCGGCCACCGCGGCGTAGCGGCTGCCGTGGACCTTGATGGCCCAGGCCCGCCGCGCGGCGTCGTCCTCGGGCACTTCGGCCACGAACTCCTCGGAGCCCGAAGCGCCGCCTTCGTACACTTGCGAGGGCAGCGAATGCACGGCGCCGATCTTCTTGTCGAACACGTCGTCGATGTCCACGATCACGTCGGGCGTAAACGGGTTCGGTTTTTGAAAGCGATCGGAATAGTAGAAGAACACCGGGTTGTCTTTCAGCGGCGGCGTGTCGGGGCAGAAAAACGGCACCGTGACCATGAATGCGGCGTCCTGCACCAGCACGCCCGTGTAGCGGTGGTCGGGATGGTAGTCGTTGGGGCGGTGCGACATGACGACGTCGGCCTCCCAATCGCGAATCAGCCGCGTGATCTTGCGGCGGTTCTCCAGCGTTGGCATCAGCTCGCCGTCGTGGATGTCGAGCACTTCGGTTTCGATGCCCAGCACCCGAGCGGCCGCTTCGACCTCCGATTTGCGTCGCTGGGCGAGCGGACCGCCGGCGATCTGCCAGTGACCGATGTCGCCGTTGGTCACCGAGACAAACTTGACCTTATGTCCCTGCTCGGCCCACTTGGCGGCCACGCCGCCGGCCTTGAACTCGGCGTCGTCGGGATGGGCCCCGAAGCAGATGATCCGCAACTTGTCGCCGTTGTCCTCGCCGCAGGCGAACGAAACCATTGCGGCCAACAATAAGAGTGCGATGCCGCCCCGCCGGGCGGCGCGATGCGCGCTATGCATGGTGTTTTCTCCCAGGTGCTCGTGAGCACCTATTGTAAGAAGGCGGCGCGGTCGGAATCCAGCGGCTACCAAAGGGTGTAGCCGCCGTCGATGACGATATTGGCACCCGTCACGTAGCGCGCCGCGTCGCTGGCCAGATAGACGGCCAAAGGCCCCAGATCTTCGGCATGGCCGAATTCGCCCGCGGGAATCTGCTCTTTGTACATTTCGAACAGCCGCGGATGCTCGCGAGCCCAGCGGCGGTTGGGTTCGGTCATGAAGAACCCGGGGCAGATGGCATTCACGGTGATGCCGTGGGGGGCCCAGTCGGCGGCCGTGGCCTTGGTGAAGTGGATCACCGCGGCCTTCGAGGTTTCGTAGGTGCGTCCTCCGATGCCGCGATTGACGATCATGCCCGACATCGAAGCGATGTTGATCACGCGGCCACCGCGGCGCCGCTTGAGCATGGCCGCTCCGATCATTTTGGTACACACGAAGGTGCTGGTGAGATTGAGATGGATGATCTCCTCCCACTTCTCCAACGGCAGCTCGGCGGTGGGAATATTGAAGCGGCGGCCTCCCACGTTGTTGATCAGGATGTCGATGTGGCCGTGATCGGCGAGTGCCGTTTCGCACACCTGCTGACAGGCCTGGGGACGGCTCACGTCGGCAGCGATCGTCGCGGCCTGCCGACCGAGCGCGCGGATCGCCTCGGCGGTCTCCTCGAGCGGCTCCGGGTCGCGCGCCACAAGCACGACGTCGGCACCGGCTTGGGCGATGGCCAGCGCCATCTCACGCCCCAGCCCGCGGCTGCCGCCGGTGATGAGCAATCGCTTGCCGTCAAGGCGGAATTGATCCAATACACTCATGGCACCCTCGCCTGGAAAAACGCATGACGATGCGCGATGTACGGCCACAAAGTCTACCGCGCCGGCACGAGCGTCGCCTACCGTAGCGATGCGAGCACACCACCCCCTGCAGGATCCGTTCAACGTGATTTGCAAACGCATCAACCCGCAGTTAAGTTTGAGCGAGATCGGCGCTGCCGCACCCCCACTCTTCCCACCGAGGTATCGATGCCCGCCAAGAGCCTCACTCTGTTGGTCGGCCTGTTGTGGCTTTCTTCCAATTGGGCCCTGGCCGCCGAGACCGGCGAGCAGGCCGCTGCCAAGCCCAGTGCCGATGCCACGCAAGCCAACGAACCGCCGGCAGGGCATTCGATGCACGGCGAAGCCTTCAACGAAGGGCCGCGGCAAAAGCCTTACCTGATGCACAACACGGGCAACGTCCGTTTCGAGATCACGACATCGGTGCCCGAGGCGCAGCAGTACTTCGATCAGGGGCTGGGGCAACTTCACGGCTTCTGGTACTTCGAAGCCGAACGCTCCTTCCGCGAGGTGGCTCGGCTCGATCCGGCCTGCGCCATGGCCTACTGGGGCATGGCGATGGCCAACGACAACAACGAGAAACGGGCCAAGGAGTTCATCAAGAAGGCCGTCGAAAAGAAAGCTTTGGCCAGCCCGCGCGAGGCGGCCTGGATCGACGCGCTGGCCGCCTGGCACGACGCGCCGAACAATATCGAAAAGCGGCAGAAGTACGTCCGCGACCTCGAAGCCATCGTGCACGACTACCCCAACGACGTCGAGGCTAGAGCCTTTCTCGCGCTGCAAATCTGGAAGAACGGCAGTTGGATGACCGAGGGCAAGCGGCAGATCCCGATCTCCAGCCACCAGGCGGTCGATGCAATCCTCGACCAGGTGTTCGACGTCAATCCGATGCACCCGGCCCATCACTATCGCATCCATCTCTGGGACCGCGAGAAGCCGGCCCGGGCTTTGATTTCCGCCTCGCGCTGCGGCCAGGCGTCGCCGGGCATCGCGCACATGTGGCACATGTCGGGCCACATCTATTCGCGGCTACACCGCTACGTCGACGCCGCCTGGCAGCAGGAAGCCAGCGCCCGGGTCGACCACGCGCACATGATGCGCGACGGCGTGCTCCCCGATCAGATTCACAACTACGCGCACAACAACGAGTGGCTGATCCGCAATCTGGCCTACCTGGGACGCGTGCACGACGCGATCGACCTGGCCGAGAACATGATCTCGCTGCCCCGGCATCCCAAGTACAACACGCGCAGCAAGCGGGGCACCAGCGCCGCCTATGGGCACGACCGCCTGGAAGACGTGCTGGTGCAATACGAGTGCTGGCAGGACCTGCTCGGGCCGCGAGGCCGCCCGCTCATGCAAAACGCGCGCGGCGAAACCGACCCGCTCAAGCAAGCACGTTTGACGGGCCTGGCCTCGTTCGGTTTGGGCAACGTCGAGGCCGGACGCGAGCAGATCGCCGCGCTCGAAGAGATGCTGGCCGAAAAGCAGGCGGCCCGCATCCAATCTGCCGACGAGGCCGAAGCCAAGGCGCGCAGCGCCAAGAAGTCGGAATCCGACGTGGCCAAGGCCATGGCCGACGCCCTCAAACCGCACGGCCGAGCCATCCGGCAGGTCGAGGAAGCGGTAAGCGAGCTCAGAGCCTACGCGGCGTTGGCCGACGGCAATGAGAAAGCGGCTCTTGCCGAGTTGAAGAAACTCGAAGATGCCGGCGGCGTGCGCAAGGATCACCTGGCCCGGCTGTTCTCGCTGGCCGGCGATCATGCCAAGGCAAAGTCTCTGGCCAAGAAACTCGTAGACGATGGCCCAGGCCAGGTCTATCCAAGGGCCGTGCTAGTCGAGGTCCTCTATCGAGCCGGCGAGAAGGAGGCGGCCCGCGAGGCCTGGGCCGATCTGCGTCCGCTGGCCGCCTATGCCGATCTGGATGCGGCGGTGTTCCGCCGGCTACGGCCCATTGCCGAGGAGTTCGGGCTGCCCGAGGACTGGCGTGGTTCGCAGGCCCCATCGGTCGACGTGGGCGGGCGGCCCGAGCTATCCAGCCTGGGCCCGTTTCGCTGGAGCCCTACGCCGGCCCCGAGCTGGACGCTGCCGGGTGCCGAGGGTGGCAATGTCTCGCTGGCCGACTACCGCGGCCGCCCGGTGATCGTGATCTTCTACCTCGGCTCAGGCTGTCTGCATTGCGTGGAGCAGATCCAGAAATTTGCTCCCCTGACCAGCGAGTTCGGTGGGGAGGGCGTGTCGCTGGTGGCCATCTCGAGCGAACCGCTCGATACGCTTAAAGGCTCCCTGGAAAAACTATCCCCCGGCGAATCGATCCCGTTCCCGCTGGCGGCCGATCCGGAAATGAACATTTTCCGGGCCTATCGCGCCTACGACGACTTCGAGAACATGCCGCTGCACGGCACGTTCCTGGTCGACGCCGATGGGCTCGTGCGATGGCAGGACATCAGCTACGAGCCGTTCGTAGACGTGAAGTTCCTGCTGGGCGAAGCCAAGCGGCTGCTGAGCAAGTAACGGCCTAATCGGCCAACGCCAACACGTACGCCTAGGAGAGGGCGGGAATCGGGCGGCCGCCCTCGGTCACGATCGGGATCGGCCGGCCCTGCGGATTCACCCAGTGGGCATTCAGGTCGATGTCCAGGTGGCGGAACGTCGTCGCGGCCAGGTCGGCGGGGGTCACCCGGCTGTCCCGAATGGCATAGCCCTTGTCATCGGTGCTGCCAATGACTTCCCCCGTCGGCAGTCCGCCACCGGCCACCAGCATCGACATCACCGGCGTCCAGTGTCCGCGGCCGGCGGTCTTGGTCATCACGGGCGAACGGCCGAACTCGCCCATCATCAGCACCAGCGTCGAATTCAACAGCCCGCGCTGCTCCAGATCGGTCACCAGCGCGTGCATCACGCGATCGACGCGCGGCAACAGGGGTGTGAGGCCTTTCTCGATGCCGCCCCAGCGCACTTCGTCACCGTGGTGGTCGAAGTAACCCCAGGCCCCGCTCACGAGCACGAACGTGACGCCGGCCTCGACCAGCCTGCGAGCCAATAATGCCTTTTCGCCGATGCTCTCGCGGCCGTACGCATCGCGCGTCGCGTCCGACTCGCGCGACACGTCGAAGGCCTGCTGCACCTTGCCGGAAACGACCATCTCGTAAGCCATCCGCGTATAGCGGTCCACCGGTTCAAGCGCGTCGGTCCGCTCCAGATCGCGGTTGAGGCGATCGAACTGTCGCTGTAGCTCGTGCCGGTTCTGAAGCCGGTCGATGTCGATTCCCTTGGGCATGGCCAGCCGGCCGGTCAACTCCTTGCCCTGAATAGGCTCAAAGCGGCGGTCCATGTGGCCGGCGCCCCACACGTCCGACTTCCAACTATCGGCCAGGCCCACGAAGGGCGGCATGCCCGGGGCGTTCGGCCCGCGAAACTTCGCGGCGATCGAGCCCATGGACGGGTAGCCGCCTCCGTCGTTGCCGTCGTTGGTGCGGCGGGCCAGCGCGTTGCCGGCTTGCATCGTGATGGGCGTGTGGTTGCTGGCCGAACAGTCGACCGAGCGAATGATCGATAGCTTATCCGCAATCTTGGCCTGCATCGGCAAATGCTCGCAGACCTGGATGCCGGGCACTTTCGTGGAAATGGCCCGGTACGGCCCGCGGATTTCGGCCGGTGCGTTCGGCTTGGGGTCCCACATGTCGATGTGGCTGGGCCCGCCCGAAAGCCAGAACAAGATCACCGATTTCTTGCCCGAGCGGTTGACCGCGTTGCTCGAGCCGGTAAGCGCCCCGGCGGCCAGAGCATCGGCCATCGCCAATCCGGCAAGGCCCGATAGTCCCGTTTGCAGAAACCAGCGCCGCGACCCCACGCGTACCAGGTCCTGCTGCGGCGGAAGCAGTGGGTGGCGCGGGAGCCCGCGCGAATGTGCCTGGGCGTGGCCGGAGTTGCGCGCCATGGTTCATGCTCCCGTATCGTGGGGATGGAGTCGACCTCTGCACCGCGGGCGAAGTATAACAGATAAGCCGCCGCTGATGCAATTATCGTGCACCACGCACCTTGCAGGACAGCCTGATTCCAGCGACAGTACGGCTGCTACTTCGCAACGGCATCCCTCTCCAGCCCTCGACCCATGCGTATTCTGGCCATCGAGACGATCGAAACTGCCGGCTCGGTGGCGCTGCTCGACGGCCAGCACCTCGTTGCGGAAACGCGGCTCGATGCGTCGCGCCGCAGCGCCCGAACGCTGGCTCCAGGAATCCACGATCTGCTTTTCGGGGCCGGCTGGACGCCGCGAGAAGTGGAGCTGGTGGCCGTGGCCACCGGACCGGGATCGTTCACGGGCTTGCGGATCGGCGTCACCACGGCCAAGAGCTTCGCCTATGCCACCGGCTGCGGTGCCGTGGGGGTCAACAGCCTGCTGGCAATCGCCGAGCGCATGCCTGCGGCGACGGCGGCATTCCACGTCGTGCTCGACGCGCAGCGCAACGAGCTGTTCGTGGGCGACTTCACCCGTGCCGCCGACGGCCGTTTGTCGGGAGAAGAGACGACCCGCATCGTTACGGCCGAGGCCTGGATCGCCGAATTGCCCGCCGGCGCCATCGTCACCGGCCCGGGGCTTACCAAGTGGGCTCAGCGGTTAGGCGGCAAGGCCATCTTGGTGGAAGAGTCGCTTTGGCATCCGACAGCGTCTGCGGTCGGCCGCCTTGGCCTTGCCGGGCAACAAGGCGGTGGTCGTGCCAGGCCGCTTGAGCTTGTACCTCGTTACTTTCGCCGCACCGCGGCCGAGGAACAGTGGGAACGCAAGGCGTCGGCCAAGCGCGAAGCGTGAGAACCGCAGTACCAAAATGAACCGAGCCCGCCGATATCATATCGGCGGGCTCGGGTGGGTGGTGAGCTTCGTAGCTCGACTTACGCAGATCTCAAGGTTTTTCAGGCAAACTTCAGAAGGCTCAGCTACGCCGAGCGCTTCTTCAAACGAGCGCGATAAGCGCAACTCAGCAGGCCAACGACGCCGAATCCCGCAAGGACCATCGTCGAAGGCTCAGGCACGGTACGAACCGTAGCGACAATCTGCCCCGTCAAATTGAACGAGGTGAAAATGTCGAACGGATCGTCGGTGATGAGGGTCGTGAAGGTCGAGTGAATCGGGATCGTCAAGGTGGTGCCGTCCCAGGTTCCGATATCCGGAGCCGCACTGCCAAAAAAGATCGGAGAACCCACGATGCTGTCCGTGTCGTTCCCCAGAAAAGAGACGAACGCCTGTCGTCCGTCAACCGCCGCGCCTTGTTGCCCAGCCAGGTCAAAATTGTTTCCGACCAGCGGCATCGGCGCCCCCGGAACCAACGTGTTGACCAGGTTGTAGATCACGGCCGTCAAGCCGATTCCCGGCGCGACGAGACCGAAGTTCGAATTCGGCGTCGTACCCTGCGGCGGCGGACCGACCGGATCGCTGACGACGGGGTCGAACGGACGGTAGTTGCCCGGGATGCCACCGACGCCGGGAGACGCATTCACGGCGGTCGAAATTTGTGAACCCGGCGCGAAAGCGATCGAGGCCGGCTGCACGTCGATGTACATCTCGCCGTACAGTGACGTTGTGTCCGACCCAGGAAACGCCGGGGTCGTCGACTGGATGCCTCCCATACCAGCAGTCAAGTCAATAACTGTCTGATACGTCAGGAAGCTCTGCGTCTCGTCGATCGTGAACGGCAAGACGCCGGCCCGAGCGACAGAAGTGGCAGAGAAGAGCGCTGCCATCGCAGCGACTGCCACCAGCGTGCGACCGAACGTTCGGCCGCAAGGCGGAATACCACCCAGTTTCAATGCACGCATTAGCGGTCTCCTTAGAACAAAATCGTGAAGTTGCCCAAACTTGCCTAGCCACGAAGCTACGCATTACGTCCGTGAATATAGTCACGACCGGAACCGGTTGCAAGTTTCTGGTTAGGAATTTTGGGTTTTTCCTAGCTAACGATGTCGGGGCGCAAAGCCAAAGCTAGATGCCATTTACATACCCCCCGCCCATGAACCCATGCCCCCCTGAAGAGCTAATCCAGGCACGCTGGCACGCAAAATCGACACGAAACGCGTGGTTTTTTGAAGTTTCGCCTTGGAACGGGTGAGAAACCATCAGTTACCGCCGGCATGAGCCGAGATCTCGCCTAGCACCTCAGCAGCCGCCTGGACCGTGGCAGCGATATCCTCGGGGCGATGTGCCGCCGAGACGAACAAGGCCTCAAACTGGCTGCAGGGCATGTAACTGCCCCGCTCGATCAGCCCCCAGAAGTATTTGGCGAAACGGGCCGTGTCCGAGCTCTCGGACACCGTCCAATCGACCACGGCGCGATCGATGAAAAACAGCGTCAACATGCTTCCCACGCGGGCCACCGTGTGCGGGATCCCGGCCCGGGTCGCCGCATCGTCGAGGCCTTCTGCCAGTTGCCGGCTGCGCTCTTCGAGCGTGGCGTAGGGCGGCTCGTCGCGCAGGCGGCGCAGCGTGGCAATCCCGGCCGCCGTGGCCAGAGGATTGCCGCTCAAGGTGCCGGCCTGAAAGACGTCGCCCTCGGGCAGCACGTGATGCATGATTTCGGCCCGGCCTCCGTAGGCCCCCACCGGCAGTCCGCCGCCGACAATCTTGCCCAACGTCGTCAAATCGGGTTCGAACCCGAACAAGGATTGCGCTCCGCCGTAGGCCACGCGAAAGCCGGTCATGACCTCATCGCAGATCAACAGTGCCTTGTGCCTCTTGGTAAGGCCATTGAGCGCGTCGAGAAACGCCTGCGTGGGCACGACACATCCCATGTTGCCGACCACGGGTTCAAAGATCACCGCGGCGATGCGTTTGCCGTGCTCGTCGAATGCCCGCTCGAGTCCCGCGACGTCGTTGTACTGCAGCACGAGCGTGTCTTTGGTCGTTCCAGCCGTCACGCCGGGCGAATTGGGCACGCCGAGCGTCGCGGCCGAGCTGCCGGCGGCCACCAGCAAACTGTCGACGTGACCGTGGTAGTTGCCGGCGAACTTCACGACGACGTCGCGACCGGTGAAGCCGCGCGCCAGTCGCAGGGCGCTCATCGTGGCCTCGGTGCCGGAATTGACAAGGCGCACCTTCTCGACCGACGGCACCGCCTCGATGATCAACTCGGCCAACTCGCTTTCGGCCTCGGTAGGTGCACCAAAGCTGGTGCCTCGTGCAGCGGCCTTCTCCACCGCGGCGATCACCTCGGGGTGCGCGTGGCCCAGGATCATCGGTCCCCAGGAGCCCACGTAGTCGATGTAGCGCTGACCGTCGATGTCGAATAGGTAGGCGCCCTCGGCGTGGTCGATGAAGATCGGCTCGCCGCCCACGCCGCCGAATGCTCGCGCCGGGCTGTTGACGCCGCCGGGCATGAGTTGCCGGGCTCGGGCAAATGCGGCGTGGCTGCCTTCGGATTTCATGTCGCCTCCTGGAACTTGCAGAACGAATCAACAACGACGCGGATGGCCGAGACGTAACGCGATTCAGACGTTTACGCCAGCCAACGGGCGGCCTGCTTGGCCCAGTAGGTCAACAGAATACCGGCCCCGGCGCGGCGCAGCGCCAGCAGCGACTCGAGCGCCACGGCCCGCTCGTCGATCCAGCCGCGCTCGGCCGCGGCCTTGACCATGCTGAACTCGCCTGAGACGTTGTACGCCGCCAAGGGCACTCCCGGAAAAGCGTCTCGCACGTCTCGCAGGATATCGAGATACGGCAAGGCCGGCTTGACCATCACGATATCGGCCCCCTCCGCCAAATCGAGCTCCACTTCGCGCAGCGCCTGCCGGGCATCGGCTGCCGGATCCATCTGGTAGCTGCGGCGGTCGCCAAATTGCGGCGTGCTTTCGGCCGCGTCGCGAAACGGCCCGTAGAAGGCGCTGGCGTACTTGGCCGCATAGCTCATCACCGGTACGTGCGTAAACCCCGCCGCGTCGAGCCGCGCTCGGATCGCCCCGACCATGCCGTCGATCATGCCGCTGGGGGCAACCACGTCGGCCCCGGCCCGGGCGTGGCTCAGCGCTTGGCTGGCGATCAACTCGAGCGTGGCGTCGTTGTCGACGTCGACGCGTCCGGTCTTGTCGTTGATCACGCCGCAGTGGCCGTGGTCCGTGTATTCGCAGAAGCAAACGTCGGTGATCACGAGCACGTCCGGCGCAGCTTTCTTGGCGGCCGCCACGGCCTGCTGCACGATGCCCGCTTCGCTGGTCGAGTCGCTGCCCACGGCGTCCTTCGTGTCGGGAATGCCGAATAGAATGACGCCTCCCAGGCCCAACTCGCCCACCTCGTCGAGTTCGGCGGCCAGTTGGTCGGGCGAAATCTGAAAGTGCCCCGGCATTGAGCCGATAGCCTGCCGCACCCCCTTGCCGCTCCGCACAAACAGCGGCAGCACCATGTCGGCCGGCGTTAGACGCGTTTCCTCAAGCATGCGGCGCACGCCCGGATGTTGCCGCAGGCGGCGCATCCTGGTGGTGGGAAACGATGGTGTGGGGCCCTTCTGCATGACATCTCCTTGTAGCGCCGTCCGCGGCGAAAAGGCCAACAAATTCCTAGCGCGCCGCGGCCTGCCGCTGGGGCGCTTCGGCCAGCGCGTCTTTGGCCCGCCGCACCAGCGAATCGGCCCAAGGCTTATCGCCGTAAAGCTCGACAATCCCTTCGTACATTTTGCGCGCGGCGGCCGGGTCGTCGGCCGCCAGCTTTTCGGCTTTTTCCAACCGAGCCTCGACCAGCAGACGCCCCTCGTCGATGTATCGCGCGACGCGCTTCTGCAATCGCTGTTGCTCGAGCCGTGCCAGCCGAACGTAGCGCTGCGTCAGCTCCGAGCCATCCTGGCCGTCGTCGTAGACGTCGATCAAAGCTTGAAACTTGGCCATCGCCGTTTCCGGGCTGACAAGCAGATAGCGTTTGGCTTCGGCGTACGCGCGTTGCACGGGGCTCGAGGCCCGGGCCTCGTCCACATACGAACGTACCTGCTCGGCGCGCGGGTCCGAGGGGTAGCGGGCGAGAAAGTCGTCCATGTCGCGCCGCACTTCCTTCAAGCTCTCCAAGTCCCCCTCGCCCGCCGCGGCGTCGATCCGCGTAAACAGCTCGTCGGCGCTCTCGGGTCGCATCAGGTACCATCCGCCGGCAACCAACAGCACCAGCCCCGCTACCAGAGCCACGGTCTGCGGCGCGAAGATCACCGACAACGTCTCCGACAGCGAATGCGGCGGCTCGCTCGTCTCGTCGACCTTCGTGAATCGATCGGCCGGTGGTTCCTCGGGCGCGGCACTCGCGCCGGAAGGCTCCGCCTCGTTCTCGACGGCGCTTCGCGCCACGGTCGCCGCGGTGACCGGACCCGAGGACTCGTCCACGTCGATCTCGTACGCGTCGGACAGCTCCGACGGCGACAGCGTGGCCGC
The DNA here is from genome assembly GCA_003389325.1 of Planctomycetota bacterium. Taxonomy (GTDB): domain Bacteria; phylum Planctomycetota; class Planctomycetia; order Pirellulales; family PALSA-1355; genus LB-PLM-3. The sequence continues at coordinate 52,985 of QQVE01000001.1, read as the reverse complement.
CAGCGGGTTGTAGCTCGAAGAACTCACCGCCGGTCGCTCCGGCGGCGTCAGGATGAAATCGTCGCCGTGACCACTCATCGAGACGCTCAAGCCGCGCTCCATCGCCTCGAGGCTGCGGGCCAGCATCATCGTGTTCGCAAATCGCCGTTCGGGCTCTTTTTCCAGCAGTTGATGGATAATCCGGGCCAACTCGGCCGGGGTCTCGGGCGCATAGCGCGTCACCGGCTCGGGTTCGGCGTAGCGCTGCATCTGCAGCATCTCCACCAGCGTGTGCGCCCGAAACGGCGGCCGGCCGGCCAGCAGCGTGTACATCACACCGCCCAGGCTGTATTGATCGCACCGATCGGTGACGTTGCGGCCGTCGGCCTGCTCGGGTGCCATATATTCCGCCGTGCCCAGCACACCGCCGTCGGACGTGGTGCGCGTGTTGCCAAATAGCCTGGCGATGCCGAAGTCGGACAGTTTGATCTCGCCGGTTTCGGCCAGCAACAGGTTGGCCGGTTTCAGGTCGCGGTGGATCACACCGTGGTCGTGCGCGTGCTTCAGCGCCCGGCAAAGCTTGATGGCGATCGCCGTCACCTCGCGCCAATCGAACCGGCGCGCCGCGCGCAGCTCGTCTTCGAGGCTGGTGCCGCGCACCAACTCCATGGCGTAGAACAGCGTGCCGGACTGCTCGCCGTAGCCATACAGGCGCACGATGTTCGGGTGGCGCAGCTTCTTGAGCGAGTCGATCTCGGCCTCGAAGCGCACGCGAAAGCCTTCGTCGGCAGCCAAACTGGGCGAAAGAACCTTGACGGCAGCCGTCTCGCCGCTGTCGACGTCGATGCCCTCGTACACCGCCCCCATGCCGCCCTGGCCGAGCTTCTTTCCCAGGCGATAGGGTCCGAGCTGCTCAAATTGCATGGGATTTATTCGCGCCGCTCTAGGCCCCAAGCGCGAGCAAGAACGCGATTTCGAGAGTTCGACAGCGGAGTGCCTGGCAATGGGCGGAAGCCCGTCTTCCGCGGCCCAACCGCCAGGCTCCCGTCCAGAGAAAGCCAACTTCAATCCTAACAACACGCCCCCCCGGGCACCAGCGACCCGGGCGGTGGAGCGCCTTTACAACGGGGTTCAGCCGCCGGTAGATTGCCGTGGTCTTTCCAAATTCGAGTAAGCGTCGCAACCGGCAGAGGAGGCTCTTCGTGTCGAACGAGTACGTGGTGCTGTCGCGCCGCGAGAATCAAGCCCGGGGCATCGGGCAATACGCGATTGATTTCCTGGCCGGCAAGCTGGGCCAGCCGGACGACGGCGTGCTCAAGCGCGTCGAACAGTTTCACCTGGACAGCATCGCCTGCGGCGTTTCCGCACTGGCCTGCGGCACCAACGCGCCGCGCGTGCTCCGCTCCGAGGCGTTGGAGTACGTCAGCCACGAGCTCGGCGAGGGGGCGCCGGTGCTCGGCTCGCGCGTCAACGTCACGCCCGAGAAGGCGGTGGTGGCCAACAGTTCGGCGGCGCGCGAGTGGGACGCCAACGGCACGAACTTCGGCTACAACCCGGCGCGAGGCGCCACCCGGGGCGAATTCGGGCACAACGACTTTTATCCCGTGGCGGTCGCCGCCGCGCAGATGAAAGGCCTCAATGGCCGCGAAACGCTGCTGGCCATGATCCTGCTCGACGAGATCCGCGGTCGGCTGGCCGAGGTGTTCGCGCTGAAGAACTATAAGGTCGATCACGTGGTCCACGGTGCCATCGCTTCGGCGGCCACCTTCGGCGCCATCCTGGGCGCCAGCGCCGAGCAGATCGAGTCGGCCATCGGCCTGGTCGTCGCCCACTATATACCCTTCCGCGCGATCCGGGCCGGCAAGCAACTCTCCGACTCCAAAGGCGCTTCGGCCGCCATCAGTGCCGAGGCCGCCGTGCTTTCGATGCGCCGTGCGATCCGCGGCTTCGTCGGTCCTGCGGACATCTTTCGCAACCCCGAAGCGATCTTCTGCCTGTTTGAGAAGCCGGAAGAGAAGGACGCCAGCCCCTTCGAGCTGGCGCTGGGCGCCTCGGGCGACGACTTCGCCGTGATGGGCATGCACTTCAAGCTGGGGTTGTACGAGCACCAGTCGGCTGGAGCCATCCAGGGGTTGATGGACCTGCTGGGCAAGCACCCCAAACTGCTCGACAACCCGGACAACGTCCGCTCGGTGCGGATCACGATCTACGAGCCGGCCTTCGGCATCATCGGCGACCCAGCCAAGCGCGATCCGCGCACGCGGCAAAGCGCCGACCATTCGATGGTCTACATCGTCGCCACGCTGCTGCGCAAGGCCTTCGCGTCGGGCACCTCCGGCTGGCGCGAGTTAATGCTCGCGCCGCAAGACTATAGCGAAGAAAGCCTGCACGATCCGCTCACGCGGCAGCTCATCGACCGCATCGAATTCCGGCACGGCGGCCGGGAATACGACGACAAATACCCCGACGGGATCCCGACGACGCTGGAAATCGAGCACGGCAAGCTGGGCAGCCTCTCCAGCGGGCTGGTGATGTACCCCGAGGGGCACGCCCGCAATACGAGCGGCAATTTGGAGAGCCTGCTCGAGTACAAGTTCCGCCTGCTCGCCGGGTTGGGCGTCAAAGACGTCGACGCGCTCTACCAGCGCTTCACCGGTCTGGCGGAAAAATCGGCCGACGAAATCGCCGACCTGTACAACTTCGAGATCGTCAATTGCTAGGCGATTCGAGGATCGCCATGCCGCTTTTTGGTCTCTTGAACGTCGACAAGCCCCCGGGCATGACCTCGCGCCGCGCGGTCGACCGTATCGCACGGCTGGCCAAGCCGGCCAAGGTCGGTCACGCCGGCACGCTCGATCCGCTGGCCTCAGGCGTATTGGTGCTGGGCATTGGCCCGGCCACGCGACTGATCGAATACGTGCAGGAGGCACCCAAGCAATATCGCGCCACGTTTCTACTGGGGCGCAGCAGTCCCACCGAAGACGTCGACGGCGAAGTGACCGAGCTGCCTTCCGCAGTGCCACCCACGCGCGAGCAGCTCGAACAGGCGGCCCGCGGGCTCACCGGTTCGATCGAGCAGCGCCCGCCGGCCTTTTCGGCGCTCAAGGTCGGCGGACGTCGGGCCTACGACTTGGCGCGGGCCGGAAGATCGGTGCAGTTGGAACCGCGGCAGGTGCGCATCGACCGCTTGCGAATCGAGGGCTACGAGTATCCTGAGCTGTGCCTTGACGTGCAGTGCAGCGGCGGCACCTACATTCGCTCGCTGGGACGCGATTTGGCCGAGCGCTGCGGCACCGCCGCCGTGATGTCGGCGCTGGTGCGCACGGCGGTCGGACCCTTCACCATCGCCGAGGCCGTCGCGCTCGACACACCCACGGCTGAGAACCTGCCCGGGCTGTTGCTGCCGCCCGAGCTCGCGGTGCGTGGAATGATGCCCGAGGTAACCGTTTCGCCGGACGAGGCGGGACGTCTGGCCCGCGGTCAGACCATCGAAGCGCGCGAAGGCGTCGAAGATCGCTGTGCCGCGTTCGACGCCACGGGCAGGTTGCTCGCCATACTAACGCGCACGCCCGAGGGAGTATTGCGGGCGGCAAAGAACCTGAGCGGCAACTGATTGCGGCCGCCAACCGCGATCGTTTGGCGGCGCATCCGTCACGACCCGCAAAGTTTCTCGATCGTTTGTCCCAAACGACCGGCGCATCCCGCAAGCGCGGCGACCGGCACGCCGAGGGCGTGCTAAGCTTTCCACTGAAGCAAGGTCTGTTCGTACGCGCACTCTGCGGCGCACGTGCGAAGATACGACATCGAGATGGACTTCCGCCCACGGCCGCTGGACTCGGTCGGAACGAGAATGGACGACTCCCCACCTATGGTTGATGCACGAAGCATTCGAGGCGACCTGACGGCGCTGGCGTTGTTGGCCCTGTGCGTGTTCCTGGGCATGGCCCTGTGGACGTACGAGCCGACCGACTCGCTGGACGGCCTCGTTTACCCGCCCCCGACGAAAACGGCCAACGCCTGCGGCCGCGCGGGCGCCATCGCCGCCGATCTGCTGCTGCAAGGGTTCGGCGTCGGCGCCTATTATCTCGTGGTGTCGCTGGCTGTCGTCGATGCCTGGCTGCTTGCGCGGCGGCCGGTGTCGCAGCCCATTCTGCGCGCCATCGGCTGGGCCATGTCGCTGGTCGCACTCTGCACGCTGGTGTCGCTGACGGTCTCGGGTTGGTCGCCCGGTCCAGTCGTCGGGCCCGGCGGGTTCGTGGGCGCTGCCGGCCGCGGACTGTTGGAGATGCACTTCGCCAGTGCCGGGGCCTACATCCTCACGATCAGTCTGCTCACCGGCGGAATGCTGCTGTGTACCGAATACCTGCTGCCGCAGGCCGCCGCGCGCGGGGTGGCCTACGGCGGGCGGGCGCTGCGCCGCGCGCGACTCGCCGCGGCGCTCTCGGCGGCCGAACGCTCTGCCGACGACGAAGTCCGCGCCGATCTCGATGAGGCCGACGAAAGCGGACTGTCGGTGAAGATCGCAGGCAAGCCGGCGTCGCGCGTGCAGGAAGCCGAGGATGAGGAGGTCGAGGAGGAAGCGTACGAAGCAGAGGAAGAGGAATACGAAGAGGAGGAAGAGCAGCAGGAGGAGGAATACGAAACCGACGATACCAAGGCCAAGAAAACCGTCGCCTGGCCGCGGTTCAAGCGCCCGCAGAAAAAGAGCGATCGCGAAGAGGTGATGAAAGAGCTCGACGCCGCCAGCCTCACCGAGGATGCGACCGCCTACGAGCTGCCCCCGATCGATCTGCTGATGCCCGGCGAGGATATTTGCTACGAGGAACACGAGAAGTCGGTGCGCCGCCAGGCAAAGATTCTGGAAAAGACGTTCCAGGACTTCGGCTTCCAGGTCAAGGTCGTCGAAATTGAAACCGGGCCCGTGATCGCGCAATTCGAGGTCGAGCTCGAGGCCGGGCTGCGGCTGTCGAAGATCACCAGCCTGGCCGACGACCTGGCCATTGCCCTGCGCGTCCCCAGCGTGCGCATCGTGGCGCCCATCCCGGGCAAGAACACCGTCGGCATCGAAGTGCCCAACACCGAGCGCCACCTGGTGCGGCTGCGCGAGGTGATGGAAGAGGCCGACAACCGCGCCAGCAAGATGCGCATTCCGATCTACCTGGGCAAGGACGTCTCGGGCAAGCCGATGGTCGTCGACATGGCCACGATGCCCCACTTGCTCATCGCCGGCCGCACGGGCACGGGAAAGAGCGTGTGCCTCAACTCGATCATCGTCTCGATGCTAATGACGCGCCGGCCGGACGAAGTGCGGATGCTGATGATCGACCCCAAAATGGTCGAACTGAGCCCCTACAAGACGCTGCCGCACCTGATGCACCCGGTCGTCACCGACATGCGCAAGGCCGAAGCGATTCTGGCCTGGGCCGTCGAGAAGATGGAAGAGCGCTACACGCTGCTGGCCCGAGCCGGGGTACGGCACATCACCGGCTACAACGGGTTGGGCGAAAGCGAACTGATGAAACGGATGCAGCCGGAAGACGACGAGGAACGCCGCAACATTCCCAACACGCTGCCGTTCATCGTGATCGTCGCCGACGAAATCGCCGACTTGATGATGACCGCCGGCAAGGAAGTCGAACAGCATATTATCCGCCTGGCGCAAAAGAGCCGTGCCGTGGGCATCCACCTCGTGCTGGCCACGCAAAAGCCGACGGTCGACGTGATCACCGGTTTGATCAAGTCGAACCTGCCGGCCCGCATCGCCTTTCAGGTGGCCAGCCGCACCGACAGCCGCGTGGTGCTCGACGAAATGGGCGCCGACAAACTGCTGGGCAACGGCGACATGCTGTTCCTCTCTCCCGGCACCAGCATGCTGCTGCGCGGTCAGGGCACGTACGTCAGCGACGACGAAATCAATTCGATCATCGCACGCGTCGGCACCAGCGAACCGCAGTTCGTCAAGGAACTGGTGCAGTTGAAGGTGACCGACTCGAGCGGCGCCGAGGGCGGCGGCAAGAAGTTGCCCAACCGCGACGATCTCTACGAGGGGGCCGTCGAGGTGGTGGTGCGCGAAGGCCGCGGCAGCGTTTCGCTGTTGCAGCGCACGCTGGGCATCGGCTACGGCCGGGCCGCCCGGCTGATCGACTACATGGCCGAAGACGGAATCGTGGGCCAATACAACGGCTCGCAAGCCCGCGACGTGCTCGTGTCGCCCGAGCAGTGGGAGGAGATGTGCGGACAGGGCTCGACTTCGGCGCCCGAGCCGCCCGCCCCCGCGGCTCCCTCTGCCCCGCGTTCCGGCCGCGTCTTGACCGTGGCCGCGCGCTCCGAACCTCAAATCGAGGACGACGAAGAAGAGGAAGTCGACGACGACGCGTACGAGTCCGACGAAGACTCCGAAGAGGAGTATGAAGAAGAGGTCGAAGACGAACTCGAAGACGGCGAGGAGTACGAAGAAGAAGAATACGAAGAGGAATACGAGGACGATGAGGAGGAAGTCGAAGACGAAGAGCCCTCCCCCACCCAGTTCCGCCGCCGCGGCCGCGAAAGCGCGTGACGGCTGAAACGTCAGCGTTCCGCGAAGGCCACGTCACTTGCCCGGTTTCTCCGGGCATTCGCGCCATTCGCGGGCGCGACTTTTCCCGGTCTCACGACCGAGCGGAATCACCACTCCGCCCCGACCGTTTGCGTCCTGGCCGGTCGCATGCTTGAATAACGGTTCCAGCGACCCGCATTTGTCCCTCCAAGGAGTCCACCCGTGATCACGCGACGCGTTTTCTGCTCCCTCTGCCTGGCGGCCGGCTTTGCGCTTTCGAGCCTCGCGACCGCCGACGCGGCACCCAATCCCGCCCGGATTCTGATGGTCACGCAAAGCGCCGGCTTCAAGCACGGCTCGGTCACCCGCAAGAGCGAGCAGCTCTCGCCGGCCGAACGGGCCATGACCGACCTGGGCATCTCCAGCAACCTGTTTCGCGTGGACTGCACCCAGGATGTGAGCAAGATCACCAAGGACATGCTCGACAACTACGACATCGTCATGTTCTACACCACGGGCGATCTGCCGTTCGAACCCGACGTGCAGGAATACCTGTTCAACGATTGGGCCAAGCAAAAGGGACACGGCTTCATCGGCGTACATTCGGCCGCCGACACCTATCACAACTACGAGCCTTATTGGGACATGCTGGGCGGCACGTTCAACGGGCACCCGTGGAACGCGAACCAGACGGTCACCGTCACGGTGCACGACCCCGAGCACCCGGTCAGCCAGCCGTGGGGCGACGAGTTCGAGATCACCGACGAGATCTACCAATTCAAGCACTGGCAGCCCGAGAAGGTGCACGTGCTGATGAGCCTGAACATGGCCAAGACGAGCCTCAAGAAGCCGTATCACGTGCCCATCGCCTGGGTCAAGCAGTACGGCGATGGCAAGGTGCTGCACATGAGCCTGGGGCATCGCGAAGACGTGTGGACCAACGAGAAGTACCAGCAGTCGCTCTTGGGTGGGATTAAGTGGATGCTAGGGATGGAAGAGGGCGACGCCGCGCCCAATCCCGAGCTTTCCAGCGCGCAGGAAGCGAAGGCCAAATCCGATTTTGACGCGGCCCAGAAATGAGCCCCCGTGGGGATTCCGCCGCTCGACGGCTCCCCACCGTGTCGTAGATTTGATGAGGCCGCTAGAATAGGCGTAGCTCGTGCTCCTCGGGCACGAACCGACCTTTCCACATCACGAGAGCAGAAACTCATGAAACATGCGATTCTGGCCTTGAGCCTGACTTTGTTGTTCACCCTGTCGGGCTGTGCCGACAAGGAAGGCGATCCGATCGGCGCGGGGATCGGCGATTCGGGTATCTCCGGCGGCACCGGCGGCGAGGGCTCCGGCCCCACCGGCACCGGCGGCGGCGTGCCGGGCGAGAACCCCGCCGGCGACGAAGTTCACGAAGAGGTCGGCACCGGCGCCGATGCCCCCGGCCCTTGAGTCGTACAAGCGCGGTCTTGTGATTTGAGCAGGGAAGCCGCGGCACACGTATGTCGTCCCCCTGCCAAAACGCGCCTGCCTCGAACAGCCTTCCGGCCGACGCGGTATTTCCACTACCGCTGACGCCGTTCGAGCTCTACTACTACCTCGACGATCGCCCCGCGTGCCCGACGACCTTTCCCGTCGAGCTGCTGTTCACCGGTACGCTCGACCGAGAGCGATTCTACGCGGCACTCGAAGAAACCGTGCGTCGCCACCCGCTCCTGCGGGCTGCGATCGACGATCGCTCGGGCACGCCGCGTTGGGTGCCCGCCGCCGGCGAACAGCCCTTCATCGACTGGGACGATTCCACGGCACCCATCACGCACCCCGATGGCGAATTCATCGATTTGAAATCTGCGCCGGGACTGCGCACCTGGGTCCGCACATCGCCAGGCCAGGCACGCGTGCTGTTTCAGTTCCATCACGCCTGCTGCGACGGGTTGGCGGCGCTCGAAATGGTGAAGGATCTGCTGGCGGCCTACAAGGGCGACCAGCCCATCAAGCGCGACGCGGAGCTGCTTCGCCGCCGCGGCGATATTGTCCCGCCGGACACGCCAAAGCCGTCGCTGGCCGTCTCGGTGCGCGACGCGTTGTACACGCTCAACGTCTGGTCGTGGATCCTGCTGCAACAGCCGGTGCCGCTGGCCGCGCCGGCGGGCGCGTCGAAACCAAGTCCCGACCCGATACTGCCGTTCGTTGTAGCAACCCTTTCGGCCGCCGAGTCGCGCGGCTTGCGCGATCTGGCCGCTTCGCATGGCGTAAGCAGCAACGACTTGCTGTTGCGCGATTGGCTCGTCGCGCTCAGACGCTGGAACGAGACGCATGCTGGCAGCGCACGCGGACGCCTGAAGGTCAACGTGCCGGTGAGCCTGCGCACGCGTGACGAGGCACGCATGCCGGCGGCCAACCGCCTCGGCTACGCTTTCGTCACCGACGACGGAACGGCGACCGACGACGCGGCGCTGCTGGAAGTCGTCCGCTCCGAAACGCATCGCATCAAGGACTGGAAGCTGGCGCTGTACTTCCTAGGCGGGCTGACCTTGGCCAGCGGCTTTCGCTCGGCGATCCGCTGGGTCCTGAGCCGGAATGCCTCGCTGGCCACCGCCGTGTTGAGCAACGTGGGACGCTTCGCGCCGGAGCGCTCGTTGAAACGTGGCCAGAAGTGGACCTGCGGCGATCTGGTGCTCGATCGCGTGTGCGGCGCTCCGCCCATCCGCAAGCTGACGCGGGCGGCCATGATCGTCATCGAGTACGGCGGAGCGACGACCTTCTGTCTACGTTGCGATCCGCAGCACTTCGCCGCCAGCGACACCCAGGCCTTGCTCGACGCGTTCCTGGGACAGGTGCGACGAACTATCGCCAGCAGCGACAAAGCCGAGCCAAAATGACCGGTGCCGTGGCTACGCGTGCACGGCGGCGCCGCCGTCGACGGTCAGCGTTTCACCCTGCACCAGATCCGCCAGCGGGCTGGATAGAAACAGCACGCAGTTGGCCACGTCTTCGGCGGTCAGGAAGCGATCGCCGGTCATGCTTCGCAACTTGCGCGAGGCGAACAACTGGTCGGCATAGGGAATCCGCCGCGTGGAGTCGGTCTCCACCAGCCCCGCCTTGACGATGTTGAGGTTGATGTCCTTGCCGCCCAACTCCAGTGCGAAGTGCCGCACGAAGCTTTCCAGGGCCGCCTTCGAGCCGCCCACCGCCCCGTACATCGGCAGCGCCATGTGCGACCCGTGGCTGGAAATGGCCACCACCTTGGAGCGGCCTTCGGCCCGTTCCAGCAGCCGCACGCTGGCTTGCACCAGGTGGATCAAGGCCATCACGTTGGTCTTCATGGTCGACTCGAAGTTCTTTTGCGTGATGGCCAGCATTGGGCGGAATCCGCCGGTAGCGGCATTGCTCACCAGGATGTCAAGCTTGCCGAACTTCTCGTCGACGAACTCCATCATTGAGTCGATGTCGTCGCGCTCGCTGATGTCGGCCTTCACCACGGCCACGTTGCGGCCCATCGCGGCAATGCTTTCGGCCACTTCGTCGGCCGCGGCCTGCGAAGTGACGTAGTTGATGATCACGTCGGCGCCAGCTTCGGCCAAACGCAGAGCACAGGCACGGCCAATGCCGCGCGATCCGCCGGTCACCAAAGCTTTGCGTCCAGTCAAGTCGATCATGTTAGGGGTCTCTCGATCGCTGCGAGTCAGTCAGTTGATTCGGAAGATTGTGTTGTCGGTAATCCTATGCCGTCGCGGCCAACAGCCCGTCGGCTGCCACGGGAGCGGGCGGCTGCTCCCGGTGGCGAACCACGGCCAGCGCCGCATAGTGTCCATCGACGCGCCAGCTCTCCAGGCTCTGTACGTCTGCCGCGTTCGTGCCCGGGTACGTCGGCGGGCAGCCCGGCACGGTTTCGATCTGCGCCGGCGAGAACCCTTCGCCCCGCTGGGCCGCCTTGTACAGGGCCTCTTTCATCGCCCAGATCTGTTCTCCGCTGCGCTGGTTTCGCGGTCCGGTCGCCAGCCAATGCCGCTCGCGGGTCGACAAGCTCCACGCCAGGCCGCCCGGCGAAGCGTCGGCCCGGCAGACCAGATCGACGCCCAAAGCTAAGTCTACGTCACGCGAGACCGCCACGAGCACGCCACGCGACGTGTGGGCGATCGACAGGCCGCAATCCAATCGCTCCCCGCCGACAAACACCACCGGTCGTTCGCCGTGGCCGGGCCGTGTCGAGCGCGTTTCGATATGGATCTCGGCGGCGGCCACTCGCTGCCAGGTGGTCTCGCCCAGCAGTTGGAGCAGCATACGCTTGGCCAAGGTGCGGCCCCCCAGCCAGGTACGCTTGCGCTCTGCCGAGCGCATCGACTCCCAGGCGCGACGCTCGTCGGCCGAGAGCCAGCGCGCGGCCGCTTGCGCCTCGTCGGACACAAGCTCCGACAGCCGGGCGTATTGGCAGGCGATGCGAGCCATCAACGACCTCCCGCGCCGACGCGAATCGTACGATAACTATCGACCTGCAGCAGCGGCTGGTCGTCTTCGCCGTAGAGCGTGAAGTCGAAGCGGCTGTGTCGCTCGCCCCGCTCGCGGAAGAACAGCCGGATGATGCAGGTCTCGCCCGCGCGAGGCATGCGGGCCACGCGCAGGCGTTCAAATTCGTAAGGCACTTCCAACACGCCGCCAAACTGCAGAAACAGAAAGCTGCCGCAGGCCACGACGCACGCATCGAGCACCGCCGGCGGCGTCATCCATCCGGCTTCGCCTCGCGGCCCGGCTAACTCCGCCAGCGACGGGGCGACAATCTTGCCCCAGCCGCCATCGTATTGATAGGCACACTCTTTCAAGCACCGCAGCGGCTGGCCGTGGTAGAGCAGCCCTTCGTCGGGATAGGCGTGCGGGAACCAGCCCAGCGGCGGACGCTCGAGCGGTTCACCTTGAAGCGGCGAGGCGTCGGGCGTCGAGGGCACGAACCCTTCGACGTGCAGCCGGGCCGGGTCGATCATGCGGCCCTTGCGGTCGCGCTGTTCGGTCAGCAGCCGGCAAGTGAAGCCACCCTCGGCCGGCGTTACCTCGACGCGAGCCCCCATCGCAGCATCGGTCGAAAACATCATGCCGTTTTTGATCCGCACGTTTCGCACCTCGCTGACGGCTTGTCCGCCCAAAGCACACGAGGCCGCCTCGGCCAACGACTCCAGTCCCACCACGCCCGGCAGGAACGGCTTGCCCTTCAAGCGGTGCTGGCTCAAGAACGGATCGCCGACCGGATCGAACAGAATCTTCGCAGTCCCGCCCCCGTCGGCAGCCTTCCACTCGGCTACCAGCGGAGCCCCACTGGGCGATGCGGTCGGCGCCCCGTGTGCAGTCGGAGCTTCGCCGGCGATCTCCATGTCGAAGGGATAGAATTGCCGCTGAAAGAAACCGTCGGTCACCAGGATCTCGCTGCGCGGCGTGCCGGCCCGCAGTTCGTCGATCAGGTGATTCACGCCCTCCTGGGGCGGAATGAAGTCCATTTTGAACGCGTTCTTGGTGATGCCCACGCCGTCGGCCAACAGCGCCATGCCGACCGCGTCCCAGGTCTGCCAGTGGAAGCAAACCGTGTGGCACTCGGGCCGCCGCGTGCGAAACCAGCCGCACAGCTTGGCGAGCATGTCGTTGGCCGCCGCGTAGTCGCTCAGGCCATTGCCGCCGAAGCGGCCACTGAGCGAACCAAAGCCGACGAAGTATTTAAGCGGGTCGCCGCTGGTCAGGTGCATCAAGGCCAGCGTCCCGCCCACCTTGGGGTCGATCGTGTCGCGGAGCTTGTGCGCGGCGCCCGTGCCAAAACGAAAGCTCTTGGCGTAACCGGCGCCGTGGATCACGCCTTCAATCGGGCCGTCGGCGGCCCGAATCTCACGCAGCACGCGGTCCACATCGTTCCAGTCGGAGACGTCGCAGGCGTGATACGTGGCCTGCACGCCCGCCGCGGCAAAGCGATCGAGCGACTTTTGAATCTCGCGGTCCTTGCGTACCCGATCCCAATCGTCGGTGGGCGAGCGTCCTTCGAGCGTCGCCTTGCGAACGATGTCGGCCTTGATCGCCTTGAGCTGTTCTTCGCTGCAATTGCGCCAGGGAGGATTCGGCTCGGGCGCGGCGCTCTTGCCCAGCAGATGCAGCTTCAGGCCGTAGCGCTTGCCGATCTCCAGCGCCGTTTCGGCCGTGATGCCGCGAGCTCCGCCGGTCACGACCCACACGCCGCCGCGCGGCAGTTCGCCCAGCGACAGTGCTTCGACCGGCTCGCGCTGTACCTTGACGACCTTCCGCCGTCCGCCGGCGTGGGCGACTTCGATCTCGGGGGCCGCGGAAGCAAGCTCGCCGCACACGGCATCGGCCAGTTGTCCAGGCGGTTCATGGGTCGGGGCGTCGATCACCTTGACGTGGAAACGCTCGTGGTTGTAGCGCGCGTCTTCGACGAACACCGACTTGAGCAGCCCGGTCAGCGCGCCCCCTTCGGGGTTGGGCGTATCGCCGCCGAAGCCGAAGTCTCCACCCAGCGACGTGAGCGCCACCAGCGTCGCCGGCCCCGCTTCTGGGGTCTTGTTTACGAGCTGAAACCACTTGCGAATGACCCAGTAGGGCAGGTACACGCCGCGCTCGACGCGTGCCTCGCTGGCGCTTCGATCGTTCCAGGCGTCGCTAGCAGCGTCGCGCGAGGTGGCCACGAACAGGCACCGGGCCGGCGACTGCTCAAAGGCCTGCGCAAGCGCGGCGCACGCGGCCTCGGCGTCGACATCGGCCGGCAGGCGTTGCACCTGTACGCCGCGGGACGTGAGTGCCTCGGCCAGCGCGTCGGCGTCGGGATTGGCGCCCAGCAGAAACGCCGCGGCCGGCAGCGCTCGGGTGGCCGTCGTAGCAAGCGGCGCGTCGACCACGTGCATCGTCACGCGATCGGCGATGCGAGACTTGTGCGCGGCATCAGCCGCGGTCCCTTGCGGCACCTCGCTGCCGGGCGCCCCCAGCAGGTCGTCGCGCTTGGCGACTTCGTCGTAGTTGTTCGGGTAGTAGCGCTGGTGGTACTCCCAGTCGGTTACCAGCACCTCGGTGTCGGCGGGCTTGGTGTACAGTTCGCGGAGCAGGTGCCGTAAGCCGGTGGGCTTGGGCATCAGCCGCAGGTTGCTGGCCTTCAAAATGGCCTCGGTCTCGGGACGCGACGCCATGCCCACGGCGTCCCAGGGGTGAAAGTGAAACCCCACCGCGTGGCAATCGGGCCGCCAGGTGCGGTACCAGCCCATCAGCTTGCACAGCATGTCGCTGGCTGCCGCGTAGTCGGTCTGACCGTTGCTCCCCAAGCGGCCGCTGATCGAGCCGAAGCCCAGGAAATGCCGCACGGGATCGTCGCGCGTCAGGTGCATCAGATTGTAGGCGCCCAGCACCTTGGCCCCGATCGTGGCCTCGACCGTCGCGCGAGTCTTCTTCTCGAAGCGGCAGGCCTGCTCGATGCCGGCGCCGTGCAGAATGCCGTCGATGGGACCATCGGCCCGGCGTACTTCGTCGAGCACGCGCGACAGCGCCGCGCGATCCGATACGTCGCAGGCATGATACGTCACGGCCACGCCGGCTTCTTCGAACGTGCGCAGGTTACGATCGATTTCGATGGCCTTGGCCACGCGGGCCCAGGCTTCGTTCGGCCTCTGGCCGTTCTTACGGGCTTCGACAATCACCTGGCCCCGCAGCGCGGCGGTTTGCTTTTCGTCGAGATCGCGCCAGGTGGGATCGATCGGCCCGGCCGGCGTCGTGCCGATCAGGTGCAGCTTCAAACCGAAACGGCGAGCCAGCTCCAGTCCGCATTCGGCCGTGATACCGCGTGCCCCGCCGGTGAGCACCCAGGTACCGCCAGGCCGAATGGTGCTGGTGTTTTCGAGGTTCGCGTGTTCGGGCAACGCAACTTGCAGGTAGCGCTGGCCGCCGACAAAGGAAACCTCGTAGTCGTTGGTGCCGTGGGCCAGCTCGCGCAGGATGTTGGCGGCCAGTTCGGCGGGAGCTTCGCCGCGCGGCGAATCGACGCCCTTGGCCAGAAAGCCCTTCTGTTCACGCATGATGGCGTATTCGAGCAATAGCGACTTGATCAACCCGCTGACAAAGCCCGACTCGGGAGAGGTGACGTTGCCCGAGAATCCCAGGTCGCCGCCCAGATCGAGCGCGGCCACGACGGTGCAGTCGCGCAGCCGCTTGGCGTCGCCGGCCAGTTGCATTTGGCGCTGGCACAGAAAGTACGGCAGCAGCATCCGCTCGCGATAGACGCGATCGAAATCGGCCGGATCCGTCCGCTCGAGCGACTCATCGTTGCGAAGCGAGGTGAGAAACAAGTGCATGATCGGCTGCTGCTGCCACACGCGTTCGAGCTCGGCCACGGCGGCCTCGGGCGATGCGTTCTCGCCGAGCCGCACGACCGTCGCGCCGCCCTCAGCCAGCCGCGCGCAAAGCGCGTCGGCCAGGGGATTATCGCCGTGCACGGCAGCGGCGCCCTTAAAGACCGGAAAGTCGGGCGGCTGTTTTTCCCACGGTGTCGGAACCATCCGCAGCGCGAACCGCATGCTCTCGGAATCGTCGGCCGAGCGATCGCGCAGATCGTCGGACGACGGGGCGGCGGGCGTTTCCTGCGGTGCTTGTTTCGCCACGGGGGCGGCCGCCGCGCCGTTGCTGGCAAACGTGCTTGGGTCGCCCGCCGGAGAGGCCGGCAACAGGGCGCCGACGTGAACGCGCTCGTGCAGCGTGCCGCATTCGAGTAACAGGTCGCCGGCCGCCGTGTCCACCACGGCGATCAACCGCAGCGTTCCGGAGCTGGGCATCTCGCCCAGGGCGTGCAGCAACTCGCCGGCATCGCGGGGCGCGTTCTGCGCGGCCAGCCGCTGTTCGAGCCAGGTGAACCGCTCGAGCGAAGCCGCGGGCGCCGGCTGAGCGGCGGTATTCAACACACAGTGGTTCGCAGCCACGACCGCTCCGGCAACATCTCGTTCGGCCAGGTGGTCGCCGTCGTGCTCGGCCGTGCAGAGCCGGTGCTGAGCCTGGTGGCTCAAACAGGCCGTCCAGCCGCGCGAGGTCTTCACGCCGCGAAGGCTGCTGGCCGCGCGCTCGAGCGTATCATTGCGTTGCAACAAACCGTCGACGCGCATCGTCGTCGGATTGAGGGCCGAGCCGTTGGAGGCGGCATTGCCGTTAAGCACCGCACCGCTCGAAGCGGCCAGGCCGTTGCCGTTGAGCCCGACCAGGCTGCCGACGATGCCGGCAAACGTCACCGTGGCACACGCCCAACCCTCGGACGGCTCGCGCACCAGTACGAAGGGGGCGAGCACTTCGGTCAGTGGGGATGGGAGCGATAGCTCACCGACGAGTCCGTGCAGCACGCCTGAAGCCGAACCCGTGTTCGACAGCAGCGCCACCTGGGCACTACCGGCGGCAAAGTCGGTTTGCACCGCCAAGTTGAGCGCCGCCAGGTTGCCCAGCGGCACCCCCACGGCCTCGGCCATGCCGCGCAGCTCGTCCCACTGGGAAGGCGTAAAGAACGCGCGAGGGTTGGCTCGCGCTTGCGGCGGCACGGGCAACTCGTCCCAATCGCCGTCGGTCAGGTCAGCGACTCGCCGGAGGAGGGCTAGAATTTCCGTTTTTTTTTCCTGTCCGTGCTGGTGCCCCATCTCGTAGGGCGTGCCGCGGACGTGCAACATATCGACTTGCGCCGTCTCGGTTTGCGTGCCCGCGGTGGCCGTCATTCCCGCGGCGCTGGTCGCGCTGGGGGCGGCAGCCGGCGTTGGTGCGGCGGACGCCGAGGCGGACGGGGCAGAAGCCGCCTCAGCGCCACCTTTTTGCGGGACCTTGGCCAGGAACTCCACGATGTGTCGCAACGTCGGGAAGTCATCGAGCGTCAGGTCGTCGGTCGGTGTCACGTCGAAGTACTCTTGCAGCTCGCCGAACATCTGGGCCTTCTTGATGCTGTCGATGCCCAGGTCCGCCTCCAGGTCGGCGTCGAGCTCCACGACTTCCGGCGGGTAGCCCGTCTGCTCGACCACGAAGTTGATCAGGAACTGCTCCAACTCGCCCACGTCGACGGCGCCGCCAGCCTGTTGCGTTGGCGGAGCGGGCGCGGCCGCTGCCGGGGGAGGAGCAGCGGCGGCAACTGGAGCAGGTGCGGGTGCGGCAGGAGCCGGCGCCGGGGCAGCCGCGACCGGAGCGTGCGCGGGCTCGGCTGGCGCGGCAGCGCCACTGCCCTTTTGCGGCACCTTGGCCAGGAACTCGACGATATGTCGCAGTGTGGGGAAGTCGTCGAGCGTCAGGTCGTCGGTCGGCGTGACGTCGAAGTACTCTTGCAGCTCGCCGAACATCTGGGCCTTCTTGATGCTGTCGATGCCCAAATCGGCCTCCAGGTCGGCGTCGAGCTCGACCACTTCCGGCGGATAGCCGGTCTGCTCCACCACGAAATTGATCAGAAACTTCTCGAGTTCGGCCAGGTTGACCGTGGTGCTGGCCGCCGGCTGGGCCGGAGCGCTTGCGGTCGCGGCCGGAGCCGGTGCCGCGGGCGGCGCCGGCGCTGAAGTCGGACTCGGTGCCGGTTGTTGCTGAACGGGTGCGGGGGCCGGAGCGGGTGCTGGAGCCGGCGTAGGTGGCGGCGCTACGGGAGCCGGGGCCGGAGCGCTCGTCGCCCGCGCGGGCGGACGGGTCGCAGCGCCCCCTCGGCCGTTGCCGCCAGCACTTTGACGCATCTTGTCGCGGCGGCGCGACGTGGCGTCGAAATGCCAGATCTGGCCGCGGGCCGCCGGCGCCGCCGGAGCAGTCGGCGCGGCTGCCACCGGTTCGCTGGCCGACGTCCGCTGACGATCCAGGGCGCCGGTGCACTCGAGCAGGGCCTGCACGCGCACGAGTTGCTCGACGCCGGGGCGCGAGGGATTGTCGCAGGCGATGCCTGCGTATTCGTGAACTGCCAGATTGCGGCGATTCAACCGGCTCAACGCCTGCTGCGGACCGACTTCAACAAACACTGTGGGACCCTGGCCGGCCAGCTTGCGCACGAGTGCCGCATACTGCACCGGCGTGGTCAGGTGAGCGACCAGGTTGCGGCCGATCTCGCTCGGATCCGCGATCGCCTCGTTCGTAGCGACGCTGTAGGTCGTGACCGCCGGAGCGCGATACGTTTCGCCGGCGATGCACTGGCCAAACCGAGCGGCGGCATCGGCCATCAGCGGCGTATGGAACGGGCTGGGAACCGGCAGCATCCGCGTGTCGAACGTCGCGTCCTGCAACATGTTTTCCAGTTGGCCCAGGGCCGGCAGCGTGCCGCCGACCACCGTTTGATCCGGGGCGTTGTGATTGGCCACATACACCGGACCGCCGGCCTGTGGGGCCAGTTGCTCGATCGTCTCGGGCGTGGCCGTGGTGGCCAACATGCCGCCCTGTCCGCCAGGGAACGCGGTGATCGATTCACAGCGGTGCCGGGTGACGCGGATCGCCTGCTCCAGGTCCCAGGCACCTGCGGAAAGCAAGGCAGGATATTCGCCGTAGCTGTGTCCGGCCACCAGGTCGGGCGTGATGCCGCGGTCTTGCAGGGCCGAGAGCACCAGCACGTCGGCCAGCAACATCGAGACCTGCGTTGTCCACACGTCCTTGCCCAACGGCGACGATTCGTCCCAGGCCAGTTGGGCCCAGGTCGGATAGCCGAGCCGGGTCATCACGGCATCGATCTCGGCCTGCTTGGCTCGCACGGCCGGCACTTCCTCTACCAATTGACGAAGCATGCCGGTGTACTGCGATCCCTGACCGGGGAACAGGAACGCAACGCGCGTCTCGGGATTGGCTTCGCGATAGAACACGCCCTGCTGCTCGAGCACCGTTTGGGCCTGAGCGTTGTCCATTTGCTTAAGCGCGAGGGCGAGCTTCGTCGACAACGTCGCGGGGCCGTCGGCCACCACGGCCAGACGGAAGCGGTCGCCGGCGCCAAAGCGACGGCGGGTCGCCACGTCGAACGCGCTGAAGTTCGACTGCGCGGCTTCGATCGCTTGCCGTAGCGACGCCGCGTCGGCGGCACCAAACCGGCAAATCTGGAACGTCTCGCCGGCAGCCGCCGGCGCGGGTTGAGGCGCTGGCGCCGGGGAGGCGGCCGGTGCGGGTGCGGTTGCCGCGGGAGCGGGCGCCGGTGTCGGAGGTGCTGCGGGTGCCGCAGTCGGCGCCGGAGCGACTGACTGGGCAGGAGCCGCCGCGTCACTCCCCTTTTGCGGCACTTTGGCCAAGAACTCCACGATGTGTCGCAGCGTCGGGAAGTCGTCGAGCGTCAGGTCATCCGTCGGCGTGACGTCGAAGTACTCTTGCAGCTCGCCGAACATCTGGGCCTTCTTGATGCTGTCGATGCCCAAGTCGGTTTCCAGGTCGGCGTCGAGCTCCACCACTTCCGGCGGATAGCCCGTTTGCTCGACCACGAAGTTGATCAGGAACTGTTCCAGCTCGGCGAGGTTGACGCTGGTGTCGGCCGGCGGCTGGGCTGCAGGCGCAGCCGCCGCAGGTGCCGGCGCAGGAGCAGGAGTCGGAGCGGCTGCCGGGGCCGTGGCTGCGGCGGCAGGCGCGGGTGCGGGGGCCGAAGCGGCAGGCGCGGGGGCCGTGCTGCCTTTCTGCGGCACCTTGGCCAAGAACTCGACGATGTGTCGCAGCGTCGGAAAGTCATCGAGCGTCAGGTCATCCGTCGGCGTGACGTCGAAATACTCTTGCAGCTCGCCGAACATCTGGGCCTTCTTAATGCTGTCGATGCCCAAGTCAGCTTCCAGATCGGCGTCGAGCTCCACGACCTCCGGCGGGTAGCCCGTCTGCTCGACCACGAAGTTGATCAGGAACTGCTCCAGCTCGGAGATGTTCACGCCGCTGGTGGCCGCGGGCGCCGGAGCTGCAGTGGCCGCCACGGGAGCAGGCGCGGCAGCGGGTGCCGAAGCGGGCGCCGGGGAGGCGCTGGCCACGCGGCTGCCGTATTCGAGCACGGCGTGATAAGCCAAGCCGCGCGAGCACGTGCCCACGGCAGCCAGACGCCGGCCGTCGGCCGTGGTCATGTCGATCGCCGTGCGGGCCGACGGTGCATTGAGCACACCTGCGTGCTGTGCCACGAACGGCGCGGGCGTTTGCATCCCCACCGGCGTCGGCAACTCGCCGTGGCTCACTTCGAGTACGGCCTTCAGCAGCGACACCAGCGACGAAGCGCCCTGCGTGTTACCGAACTGGCCCACGATCGAGCTGAGCATCAGCGGCTTCTGGCGGCCGTCTTTGCCGTACACTTCGGCCACCGCGTGGACTTCTTCGGCGGTCTTGCTGTTGTTGCCCAGGGCATCCAACTCGAGCACGCCCACGTCGCCGGGCCGGGCAGCCTCGTCGGTAAAGGAGCGCTCCATGGCCAATTCCAGCGCGTGGCCCCACGACTTCGGATCGTGGCCCGCACCGACGCCGCGGAGCACGGCATGAATCTGATCGCCGTCGCGTTTGGCGTCGGCCAGCCGCTTGAGCAAGAAGACCACCACGCCTTCGCCGGGCACGCAGCCTTGGGCCTGGGCATCGAGCGGCGAACGCGCGTCGCCCTGGGCCAGGTCGCCGCCGATGGCGAGGCTCTCGTAGATCGGCCAGCCCATACGGCGCTGCCCAGCCGCACAGGCCATCATGTCGCAGTCGCCGGCCAGCAGCATGTCGATGCTGGTCGACAGCGCGGCCAGGCCGGAAGTCTGTCCGGCATCGATCGCGGCCGCACCGCCCATCGTGTTCCAGGTCTTGCCGATCCGCGAAGCCAGCGAACTGGTGCTGAAGCTGCCGGTCTCGTCGATCAGTGCCGGCCAGTGCTTGAGCAACGTCTCGGCGTAGTTCTTGCCGACCTGCTGGGCCCGGGCCGCGTCGAACCCGCGGCGGGTTAGCAGCGCTTCGATATGCCGTTCGAGTTCGGGCAAACGCAGGCCGATCTGCAGTTGGAAGGAAAAATCGCCGCCGAACTCGGTACCGACGACGACGCCCATGTTCTCGCGATTAAACGGCCGCTCGTGGTAGCCGGCGTCCTGCATCGCCTGGTCGGTCGCCTCGAGCAGCATGAACTGCAACGGGTCGGCCTGCTGCACTTGCTTGGGCGGCACCTTGTGACGCTTCCAGTCGTATTCGAACTCGGCGATGAATCCGCCCTTGAGCGAGCTAGGCGCGGGCGCACCGGCCTGGGCGGTCTTCATCGCGATCTCGGGCCGCCAGCGATCCGGCGGCACGGGCATCTTCGGGTCGGTGCCCGAGGCCAGCAGGTCCCAGAACACCGTGGGATTCTCGGCGCCCGGCAAGACGCAGCCCAAGCCGATCACGGCCACGGCCGCTTCGTCGCTCGAGAGCTGCTGCACCGGCGGTCCCGGCGCCGCGGCGGCCAGTGCCCGATGCGACTCGGTGAACTCGTCGATCACCACGTGCATGTTCAACCCGCCGATGCCGAAGGCGTTGCATCCCGCGCGGCGCGGCTTGCCGTCGGCCCGCTTGGGCCAGGGCACCGGAGTGGTGGGGACGTAGACCGGGGCGTTGTCCCAGTCGATCTTCGGATTGAATTCCTTGATGTTGATCGCCGGCGGCACCGTCTCGTTGTTCAAGGCCAGCACGGTCTTGATCACGCCCGCGATGCCGGCCGTTTCCAGCGTGTGGCCGATGTTGGCCTTCACGCTCGTGATGGGAATGCGTTTGCCGGGGGGCAGGTGCTTGCCGAGAATCTCGGTCAGCGTGTTCAGTTCGGTGGCGTCGCCGAGCTTCGTCGCCGTGGCGTGTGCTTCGACGTATTCGATATCGCCCAGGTCGAGACCCTGGTCGCGGTAGGCCCGCTCCATAGCTTTGAGCTGGCCTTCCTTGCGCGGTGCCCACAAGCTCTTGCCCTTGCCGTCGGAGGAAACGCCCAGCCCACGCACCACGGCCAGCACGCGATCGCCATCGTCGAGCGCCCGCTTGAGCGTCTTCATCACCAGGGCCACATAGCCCTCGCCGCAGATCAGCCCATCGGCCTCGCTGTCGAAGGGACGCGTACCGGTCGAGCTCATCGCCCGAGCGTTGGAAAACAGCACGAGCGAATCGCTCTTGCAGTCCGACGCACCGCCGACGATCGCCATGTCGACCCGGCCCAACTGCAGGGCCCGCGCTCCCAGCAGCATCGCCTGCAACGACGAAGCACACGCCGAGTTGATCGCCAGGTAGGGGCCATTGAGCCCGAAAGCCTTGTTGATGGTGCCGGCCACGAGACTGGCCGACACGTCGGGTGCATCGGCCGTGGGCCGCGGCAGCGGAGCACGCACACGCTCGATGAGCTCATCGATCACGGCCTGCTGCTCCGCGGGGGGCAACCCGGCAAAGTCGGGCACCTCGCGCAGGAACTCGGCGGCTTCGCTGATGCAACTCGAGTAAGTGTGGTCGCCGGCCTTGGTGCTCCCCTGGGCATGTCCAATGTAGACGCCCGTGTTGCGCAGCGGCACGTTGAAGGGATCGATGCCCGCGTGCTTCAGGGCCGAAGCGGCCACATCGCACATCAGCAGGTGGGCGATGTCGACGCTGGCGGCCAGCTTCTCGTCGATCGGGCAGCGGCTGCGGTCGAACGTACGGCTGGAGATGATCGCGCCCAGCTTCGAGTACGTCTTGCCGCGCACTCCGACCTCGGGGTCGAAGTACATGTCCTGATCGAGCCGATCAGGGGGCAGCTCGACCACGGCGCTGCGTCCTTCGACGAGCATCCGCCAGTACTGATCGAGATCGTCTGCCCCGGGAAGGCGGCAGGCCATGCCCACGATGGCCAAGGGAACTTGATCGGGAGGGTAGCGGTCGGCCATGTTGGTGATTCGCTCGAAGTTGCGGGATTCCAGAGACTCACCTCCGTGATGCCGGCATTGCGCCGCGGACGCTTTCCCTCCCTGGGATGCGATGCGCTAGGAGAGAGGATCGCCCGTCGCTGCGGCGGCCGTGCAAAGCGGCCACGCCCGTGGCAAACGGTGGGCGACGTCTCCGACGCGCGTCTAATTCATTGCATGCGTTGCCACTCGGCCGCTGGTGCGGCCGGATACGATTTGCTCAAGTGCGCCGAGGAACTCGTCCTGTCGCCGACCATCGCTGTGCACGATGAGCCGGCCGGAATTGATCGCCGTCACGATGGAACTCTCTCCTTGGGCGAGGCGTGCAAACGTCGCGGCGGAGAGGTAGAAGCCGGGAGCGGCGCGCGAGGGCAGACCGCGCTCGACGGCTGCGATTTCGCCGCCGGCCAGTTGCAGTTGCCACTGCCCGCCGCCAGGACCGTTGACTTGCAGCCCGATCGTCTCGCCGCTCGCGGGGCCCCGGCCGGCCAGTCCCTCGACGTGCGCCGCCACGTCGAAATCGACGGCGGGCACCTCGTGACGCGGAGCGATGAAGTTCCGCTCCACCGGATAACGCGAGACCCGCAACAGCGCGTCGTAGTCCATCGACGGACACGGCAGGTGCGGCAAAGCCGCCCGGGTGTTCGTCAGGTCGAACTTTGGATCGTCGCGCCAGTGCGACTCGTAGATCGACATGTACTCGTAGAACAGGCCCTCGAGCGAAGCCAGCTCGGCTTCGGTGATCGACGTGGCCAAGGGCCGCGGATAGTACCGCTCAATCGCGTCGCGAATGACCTCTTGGATCTTGGCCACCGGCACCGGATCGGCCGACGCCAGGTGATACGTCTGGCCATGATGTTCCGGACGCGTCACCAGGTGGACGATCGCGGCCGAAAGCCATTCGACCGGCACGAGGTTCTTGCCCTCGTGACCTTGCAGGCCGAGCTTGGCAAAGAACCGCTCGTTCATCTCTTTCACGGGCACGCGGCCCGCCATGGCGTGGGCCAGTTGCAGCGGCAGGTAAAAGCCGTGGAAGCTGGTGACGTAGCCGGATCGTGAGTCGCCCAGCACGCTCGCCGGCCGGTAGAAGGTGCGCTGGTCGAGAAAGTCGGCCGCGCGAATCATCTTCTCGGCTTCAAGTTTGCTCTTCTCGTAGACGTTGCCCAGCGTCTGGCCGACGTCGATATCCGACTCGAGAATTTTTCCCTGGCGGAGTCCGCAGATATAGGCGGTCGACACCTGGTGATAGTCGCGAATACCGGCACTGCGGCACAGCTCGAGCAGGTGGCGCGTGCCGTCGACATTGGTGCGGAAAGGCTCGCCCTTCTTGTCCTCGCGAAAGGTCATGCTAGCGGCGCAACTCAGAATCGAGTCGCAATGCTCGCTCAACCAGCGACGCTGATCCGCGTCGGGCACGACTTCGTCGAGGCACAAGTCGCCTTCGATGACCACCGGACGCGGCAGCGCGCGGCCGGCCTGTTGCTCCCAGTGGCCCATGATGCCAGCTAGCGTGGTGGGGCCCTTGCCGGGCCGCACCATGGCGGCGACCGGGACTTCAGCGGCCAACAAGTCACGCAGCAGGTGACGGCCGACCAAACCGGTGGAGCCTGTCAGAAGAAGGTAACTCATGCGGCAGTCTCTAGCTCCGGGCACCACTTCAAAGTTGAGAACGCCGCCTGCGAGCAAGCACGGATTATATGCTCTTGGCAAGCGGCGTAAGCCTTGATTCTACAAATGGGTTGGAAGAACGTCAACATGGTGTAAATAAAGAGATTGCGACGATTACGAAGGGGCTGACGATCGGGTAATTCGGCGCGATCGACACGACCCAAACGTCACAGTTTCGCGCGCGCTTCGACAGCCACAAACTCGCGCTTCGCGTCGCGCGCCACGCGACTCGCGCCGTAGCGCGGATCGTGATTCCACATGATCCACCAACCTTCGTCCGCGGCCCTGGCGAGCCACTCCGGTTTGCGTCGCCTCGTCTCCAGCGGAAAGGTGTCGTACGAGAGGTGCCACATCCGCCGTAAGTGGACGGTTGATGGGCAGATATCGCCCAGGTACGCCGCTTTTTGGCCGCCCGATTCGAACACCAGCGCCATGTGCCCCCGCGTGTGGCCTCCCGTCACGAACCCGGTCAATCCCGGCACGAGTTCCTGACCATCCTCGACGACCATCATTAGCCCCGCATCGTACAGCGGCAAGATGTCGTCCAGCGGGTAGGCGCTTTCCAACTCGGGAAGGCGGCCCGTGGCGTCCTCCCACTCGATCCGACCGACCAGGTGCCGGGCCCGGCTGAAGATCGGCACGCGTCGCCGCTGGTCGTCGAACCTCGTGGCTCCGCACACGTGGTCGAAGTGCAAGTGGCTGAACACCAGCGTATCGATGTCCTCGGGCGCCACGCCCAGGGCGGCCAGTCCCTCGATGAGCGGCTCACCCTCCTCCATGCTGTAAAAGCGGCGATCGAGCGGCGCAAACTTGCCGCCGTAGCCCGTGTCGATCAGCACGGTGTGTGTGCCGTCGCGCGCCAGCACGCAGTTGTTGGCGCAGGGGATCCGGTTGATGTCGTCCGCCTGCACGACGTTCTTCCATACGGTCTTGGGCACGACGCCGAACATCACACCCCCGTCGAGCCAGAACTGGCCGCCGTTGATCGTGTCGAGCTGCCAATTGCCGAGATTCATGCCGGCCCTCTGATTGCCTGCGTGTGCCGCGTGGAAATGTGACCGTCGGACGAGATGACCAAAGGGCGGCGCTACGCCGAGCGCCTGGGGGACGTGTCGCGCTTCAAGGCAACTTGTCGCGCTGGATCTTGCCGGCCGGCGAGCGCGGCAGGGCGTCCAAGGGATGGATGCGCTCGGGCCGCTTGTAGTAAACCAGGTGTTTCTCGCAGTGGGCGCGGATCGTTTGCACGTCGAGTGCCGACTCGGCCACGACCGCGGCCTTGATGAACTGGCCCCCGCTCTTGCGCGCTCCCGCATAGACTTTCACTTCCACCACGCCGGGAATCGCCGCGATCACCTCTTCCACTTCGGAGGGAATCACTTTCAGGCCCTCGACGTTGATCACGTCGGCCTCGCGCCCCAACAAGTGGATGTAGCCGTGCTCGTCGATGCGGGCCAGGTCGCCCGTCTCGAACCAGCCGTCGACCACGGGCGAAGTGTCGACGCCGTCGCTGGCCAGGTAGCCCGACATCATCGAAGAGGAGCGAATGAACAGCCGCCCCACGCCCGGCTGCGCGTCGGAATGTTCGGGATGGGGTCGCACCTGCGCCTCGACGCCTTCCATCGGCGGGCCAACGCAACTGCCGGCAATCTGCTGTTCGCCTGCCGGCGCGATCGTGATACCGCCGGTTTCGGTCGTGCCGTACAGCGGGCGAATCGTCGCCCCGCTGCGCGCATGAAACCGCTCGGCCGTCCGCTCCGAGAGTGGGGAACCGGCCGAAAGTACCGTCCGCACCGTGCCCCGCAGCCGGTCGCCCGCCCCGAATAGCAGGACGTCGAGCATCGCCGGCACGGCGGGCAGGATCGTCACCGGCTCTTGTGCCAGTCCCTGAAATACCTTCCCGGCCTGAAAGCCCCGCATGGAAACGACCGCCGCCCCGCTCAACAGCGGCACCATCACACACATGCCGTAGGCGTAGGCGTGGCACATCGGCGCTACAGCCATGATCGTGTCGTCGCTGGTGACGCCCAACGTCTCGATGTAGTGTCTTGCTTCTTCGGTCGCTGCGAAGCCGGGCCGCACGGCCACCTTAGGCACGCCAGTCGTGCCGGAAGTCGGATGCAGCGGCACGCCCGGCAGCGCCGCGAATTCTCCGTGAAATCCTGGCGTCCCTGAGTCGACCCGTCCGGCGGAAAGCTGGAGCCAGTCAGCCGCCTCCAACGTGGTGCTGGGTAGCGACTCGGCTTCGAAATCGCCCACTGGGCACTCATCGGCCACGATGAACTCCGCCCCGAAACGCAGCGCCGTACGCTTCAACTCGGTGGCCGGAGTCTTGGCATGCACCAACAACGGCGAGCCGCCGGCGGCGAGGATCGATACCAATGTGGCCACGAACTGCGGCCCATTGCTTACTGAGACGACCACGCGTGCCCCGGGCGCGAGGCCCCAGGCAGTCAGACGCGTAGCCAGAGCCTGGCGACCTGCGTGAAACCCGGCCGCCTCGATGACTAGCTCGCGGTCCAAATCCACGAATCTGCCGCCGTACCTTTCGGCGGCATCCAGGATAGGCAGCGGCGAGGTGTCCATTCTCAGCCCAGCAGCACGGCCCGAGCCCCGTCCTCGATCCGTTCCAGCACGGTGGCCATGTCCTCGTGCGTGTGGGCGGTCGACAGGAACAACGGCTCGAACTGGTTCGGGTGGAAATACACGCCCGATTGCTGAAGCTGGTGCTGAAAGCGAATGTACTTGTCGAAATCGCAGTGGCGCCGCATCTCGCGATAGCTCGTGATCGGACCCGCGTCGTCGTGCGTCAGCACCATCGAGATCATCGGGCCCACGCAGTGTACCCGATGCGGAATGCCCAGCCGAGTGAAAATCTCTTCCACCCCCGTGGCCAGGGTTTCCGACACGCTCTCCAGATGCTGATAGATGCCTTCCTTGTTGGCGTGCAGTTCGTCCAGCACGGCATCGGCCGCGGCCATCACCAGCGTGTTGCCCGAGTAAACGCCGCCGTGGAACAACCGTCCCTCGACGATCGACTGCATGATTTCGCGGGTGCTACCCAAGGCCGAGATCGGGAAGCCGCCGCCCAGGGCCTTGCTGAGAATCGTGATGTCGGCCTCAACACCGTAGCGGTCCTGCGCGCCGCCGGGAGCGACCCGCATGCCGGTGATCACTTCGTCGAAGATCAACAGCGCCCCGTGCTCGTGCGTCAAGGCGCGGGCCACGTCCAGGAAGTCGGGGTTGGGCGGAATGACGCCGCCGTTGCCCATCACCGGCTCCATGATCACGGCGGCCACGTCGTCCGCATGGTCGCTTAGGCACTGTTCGAGCGCCTCGGGCGAGTTCCAACGGCAGACCAGCACGTCGTGCGGCGCGCCGTTCATGCCAAGCGTGCCGGGCGTGGCCGGACCGTACGGCCCCTCGGGCAGATCCTCTAGCGGCGCATGATAGCGGTTGAAGATCGCGTCGCTCGAACCGTGATAGTGCCCTTCAAAGGCGATGATGTAGCGCTTCTCGGTAAACGTGCGGGCCAACCGCAAGGCCGCGGCAATCGCTTCGCTGCCGGTGCTCGAGAACCGCATCAGCTCGATGTGCGGGTAGAGCAGCTTCACCTTCTCGGCCACCCGGGCGGTCATTTCGGCCGGAAAGCCAAGTTGGCTGCCGCTTTCGGTCAGTTGCCGCACGACGGCATCGATCACCGCCGGCGGGCGATGCCCGAAGATCAACGGCCCGTAGGCCATGTTCAGATCGATGTACTCGTTGTCGTCGACGTCCCAGATGGTCGAGCCTTGACCGCGGGTAGCCACCAGCGGCAGGTGATAGGGCAGCACGCGCATGGTGCTGTTGTCGCCGCCGGCAATGCTCTGCCGGGCGCGTTCGAGTTGTTGCTCAGATCCTGTGGAGACCGTCTCGAACAATTTGCCGTTTGTTAGTTGCGTCATTTACGGACTGCTCTGACCCTTGGAGGATGCCGCCTAATGCAAAAACAAAAACGCCACAAATGCACTAGTCATCGTATGATGCTCAGCTTGCCAAGCTGTGGCTTGCATTATCGTTTAGGCGCATACTGTGTCAAGCGGCAGCGATTGGGGTGGAAGGGGTAAATACCTTGGCTTTTCCGGCGATTGTGCGCGGCGCCGCGACCGCGATTTCTGAACTCGCGAGCAGGTCAGCGCGGTCAAACCAATCATATCGAATCCGGCTAGCCCCGGACGCGGCTGTTTGGGGCCACCACAGGCAGGCTAGCGTCGGGTCGGAGGTTGCCTACTCGTAGGCGATCGCCTCGAGCAGATCGAGTCGTGCCGCGCGGCGGCCCGGTCGCCAGGCTGCCAGCAAGGCGATGACCAGGCACCCCCCCGCATTGGCAGCCAGCAGCCAGCCGTGGAGCTGGAAGGGGATCGTCCGCCCCAGCACGGGCTCGTTGCAGAAGTGGATCACCGCAGCCGTGGTAATGCCGCCCAGAGTGCCCATCACGGCACCGAACAGCCCCAGCAGCAACGACTCGCAGAATACCAGTTTGCGCACCTGGGCAGGCGTCATCCCGATGATCCGCAGCAGCCCCAGCTCGCGAGTCTGCTCCAGGACGTTCATCACCAACGTGTTGCTCACGGCCGCCCCACCGATCAAGAAGCCGATAGCTAACAGCAACCAGAGCGCGGCCACGACGCTGTTGATTAGCCCGTCGAGTTGACGACGCAACTCGGCGAACGATTGCACGACGATGTTTTCCTCAGCCAGCAGCTTTTCGAGTTCCGCGCTCAGCACGTCGGCCGGGGTGCCGGGCGCCGCCTCGACGACGTAAAATTCCGCCGGCCCCAACTGGACAATCTTTTCGGCCGCCGCCAGGCCCAGATACGCCACCCGGCCGCCGAGCAGGTAATCGTTGACGATCGCCGCCACACGGTGCGCGCTGGAATGCCCTTGGATTTCCAGCTGCACTTCGTCGTCCACCTCGATGCCGAGCTTGCGGGCAAGCACGTTGCTGACCACGATCTCGCCGGCGTCGAGCTTCGCGCGCAATTGCCGCTCTTCGTCCTCCGTCAGGTCCCAGGGCAACGCCACTTCTGGAACGAAGTCGCGCACCACGCACACCGCCGGCATACCGCTGACGCGGCTGGTGATCAATCGCGTCTCAACGACGCTGGCCACGTCGGGCCTGGCAAGGACTTGCGCTTTGATATCCGGACGCTCCTGCGACGCGGCCGTTTCGTCGGCGGCGGCCGGGTCGGTTAGGAACACGTCGCCCGAGAGCGAACGGCGGTACCAGCCGCGCACGTCGTCGACGTTGTTCACAATGGCCGTCCCCAGGCCCAGCCCCGCGCTGAGGGCCACGACCAGCACGCCGACGGTCAGCCCGGTGCGCGTGGAACGGGCCAGCAATTGTTCCGAGGCCAGGCGTCCCTCGGTCTTTAGCAGCGGCGCGAGCAGCCATCGCAGGGCCCAGAGCAGCGGTCGGCCCACGGCCGGAATCACGGCAATAAAGGCCACGAGCATCAGCAACCCGGCCGGAATCGCCCACTCGGGCGTCAGCCGCTCGGTCGCCACGAGTGCCACCAGCCCCACGGCCACGCACCAGGCCCCAACGCCGGCCAGGGTGGCCCACATCGGGAAGTGCTCCGCCCGGCGCAGTTCCATGTCGCCCAAAGCCTCGACCGGCGGCACGTCGCGCGATTGCAGGGCGGGCACGAGCGCGGCCAAGAGTGCCACGGCCGGTCCCAAGGCCAGGGCCGTCGCGAGCGTGGACAGCGGGAGCTGCGCCGACGGGATGTCGACTTCGAGCAGCGCTCCCATGGCACCTTCCAGCGCCTGCCCTAGCCACCAGCCCAAGGGCGTTCCCAGCGCCGTGCCGACCACGCCCAGGGCAAGCCCTTCGATCAGATGTAGCACCAGCACCTGGCCTCGCGTGGCCCCCAGCACGCGCACCACGGCCAGATCGCGCCGTCGTTCGCTGAAGTTCAGCCGCAAGGTATTCAGGATGATGAACGCGGCCATGGCCATCGACAGCGCCCCGGCAAGCTGCAGCGCCAGCTCCGTCGAGCGCAGCGTCGTATCGATCATTTCCAGCGGCGCAGGCGGCATTTGGGCCGCCATTTCCTCGGGCATGCGCTTCGATACGTCGGCCAGCACCTCCTCCCGCTGGTCGCCCGACGCGACCAGCGCGCGCACCCGATCGACCTGCCCCTCGAGACGAAAGTATTCCTGGACGGCCGCCAGCGGCAGCACCACGCCCGCGGCCGGAGCGAATTGCGCCAGCGCCGAAGGGTCGGCCAGTCCCACGACGTTGGCGCTCTTGGGCCCGCGCCGCGTGATCACGATCAAACGGTCGCCCAGCTTGGCATCGAGACTCTTGGCCAGGTCCGAGGAGATCACGGCTTCGTCGGCCGCCGCGGGGGCATGCCCCTCGGCAAGCATCAGTGCCTGGGCCGCCTGCTCGCTATCGACCGGCAATCCCAGTAGCACGGTGCGGAACCGCTGCCCGTGAACGCGTGCCAGCGCCGCGCGCGTTACCAGCGGAAACACGCCTACGACTCCCGGCACGTCGGCCACGTCTGGCACGTCGGCCTGCACGAGGCGGTCGCCCGAGAGCGAGACGATCTCGATCCCCGGATGCTTGTCCAATTCTTCGGACAAGCTGGCCACCCCCTGCCGCACGCTGGACTGGGCCAATCCCGTGCCCAGCACGGCAGCCACAGCCGTGGCCACGCTGATCACCGACAGCACGGCCCGGCCGGGACGCTGGCGCCACGACCGAACGATCAGGTACAGAAAGCTCATGGCCGCTCGTCCCAGGGACGCGACAGCGCATCGGACGGCTCCTCCGCACACGCGACGCCTTCGACGATCTGCCCGTCCTGCATTACGATCACACGTCCCGCGCGGCGAGCCATCCCCGCGTCATGCGTGACCATCACGATCGTCTGCCCGGCCTCGGCACACGCGCTGAGCAAATCGAGGATGTGCTGCGCGTTGGTGCTGTCGAGCGCACCGGTCGGCTCGTCGGCGAACACCACCGCCGGCTGGATCACCAGCGCCCGGGCGATGGCCACGCGTTGCTGCTCTCCGCCGGACATCTCGTGCGGATAGTGCCCAGCGCGGTGGGCGATGCCCACACGCTGCAATTCGGCTTGGGCCCGCTCCCCGGCCGCGCGACGCGCGACGCCGTCGATGCGTAGCGGCAAGGCCACGTTCTCCACAGCCGAAAGTGTCGGCAACAAGTTGATCCGTTGAAACACGAAGCCGAGTCGCCGCCGCCGCAAAATGCTGCGGGCCGTATCGTCCATCGCCGCGAGGTCTTCCCCCTCGAGAAGCACCTGGCCCGACGTGGGCGGGTCGATGCCGCCGCAGACGTGCAGCAGCGTGCTCTTGCCGCAGCCTGAAGGTCCCATCACGGCCACGAACTCGGCCGCCTCGACGCTGACGTCCACTCCCTTCAGCGCCTGGACTTTAGCCGGGCCGGTTCCGTATTCCTTGGCGATCTGTTTGGCGACCAAAACGGACATCTGGAGTTTCCGAAAGTTCCGGTTGGAACGGATGGCACGATGCGGCCATGCACCGACTGCGAGAGATACTGAGGGTGGGCCCCGCGGCCCTTTGCCTATTCGACCTCCTTGCCGCGTGTGCGCACAGCGGGGGCGTGTGCAGATTTCCTAAATTCTCAATCATACATTAAAATGCAGGCTTGGCGACGGGCCCGTCAGGCTAGACGCGGCCCGCATTCACCCCGCGATTGACCCCCGCGCTGAGTTTGCACTTTGACACTTCGCACGACCCTTCTGTGTGTCGGGCTATGCCTGACCGCGTTTTCGGCCCACGCACAATCCGCCGCCGGCGTCGCCGAACATGCCCCGGCCGACACCTGTTTGGCCGTGGCCAGCAACGACGTGGCCGAAACGTGCCAGGACTTCCTGGCCACGCGCATCGGACAGATGCTTTCCGGCCCCGACTTCGCTCCACTGGTCGACGAGCTGCGCCGCCGCGACATGGCCGGCCCGCTACACCTGCGGCCGGCCTTCGGTTTCGACTGGAGCGAGCTCGACGACCTGCACGCACCCGGCGGCTTGTTCATCTTCCCCCTGGCCGACGATAAGCAGGGCGCCGCCTGGGTATTCGACGGCACGCCGTCCGACGAAAGTAGCAGCCCGTTGGCTGCCGCCGGGCGCTATTTCCAATCCCAGGGCTTCGCGCGTTCGACCGAACAGCGCGGCGGCGCGGCGTTGACGATCTATCGTCCGCCCGACGACAAGCAGGACGAAACCCCGCGGGTGCAGTTCGTGGGCAACGGATTCTACGGCCTGGCCAATTCGCCCGAAGCGGCCGCGGCCGTGCTGGCGGTCGAGCAGGAAGCGTCGCTGGCCACGTCTCCGCTCTGGCAGCAAACGACTCCCGGCGGCACGGTGGCCGCTCCGCGGGCAGGCGACGTGTCGTTCGTCCTGCGGCCGATGGAGTTGTGGGAGCTGCTGCGCCGCGCCGACGAAGCGCGGCAAGCCTCCAGCGATGACACGGAAAGCCAGCCGGCCGACTCGAACGAACCCGAGCGCGATCCCTTGGCTTCGAGCCGGCAACTGGGCTTCGACGGCATCGCATCGGCGGCCGGCCGCGTGACGTTTCCCGCGCAGCAAGGGCGCGACTGGGGCATCGCAGCAGAAGTCCTGGTTCAGCGGCCCCTCGACAAGGCGCTGCGCCTGTTGAAGTTCGAGTCCGGCGCCGTGCCGATGTTACGGGATGGGATCGGGGCCGACGTCACCAGCACCAGCTACTGGTGGTGGGACTTCCCCACGGCAATGAAGGGCTTTGGCAACCTGTTCGACGAAGCCAATGAGCCGGGGCCCGACGGCGTGGGCCTGTTCGAAGATATGCTCGATGGCCTGCGCGACGATCCCGAGGGCGTCCAGGTCGACCTGCGACGCGATGTCTTTGGGCAACTCGGCCCGGGAATCATGAACATCACCGACCGGTTGGGTCCCAAGACCGAGCAGCTTCCCCACGGCGACCGTACGCTTTACATGGCCCAGGTGCGCGACGTCGACACCGTGGCCAAGGCCCTGGCCGACTTCTACCGCGGCGACGATCGCGTCACCAGCGAACAGGTGGGCGAGTACCAGGTTTACACGGTGCCCGAGGGAGCCTCGCTGTTTGTCGAGGGCGAAAGCGACTCGGTGGTGAGCGTGCGAGCCCTGGCGCTGGGCGAAGGCCGCATGCTGTTCGGCACCGACGAACAACTGCTCCGCACCACCTTGGCCGGCGGGCCCGAGGGCACGCGGCTGAAAGACGATCCCAACTGGATGACGTTGTGGGACACGCTCCGCCAGCGGCAGAGCGAAGGCGCCCTGTGGGGCCTGGCGCAACTAGGCCACGTGCTCGAGCCGTCGTATGCTCAGGCGACTTCCGCACCCGCGGAGAAAGAGGAAGAAGATGGCTCTCCCGCCGGTGAACTGTGGCGCGTGCTACTGTTCGGCACGGCCGACCCCGAGGCCGACGTCCCGCTGGCGGCCGCCCCGCCCTACAGTCGCGTTCGCACCGCGCTGCCCGCCACCGGCACGGCCCTAAAGTCCAGCGACCAGGGCTGGACCCTCACCATTGACGCCCAACGCGCAGCTCCTTGACCTCAGGTACACGATGCAACCCCTCGGGCTCGTTCAACAAACCACACGTCGCTTTTCTTCGGTCTACGTCGCCGCCGGAGCTTTAGCTCTACTGGCCTTGCTCCCGCCGCGCACCGCGCTTGCGCAAGTCGACACGCCCGCGGCGCGCGAAGCCCGCGCGGCACTCCAGGCGGTGACGGATACCTATTCCGGATTCTCGCAGTGGCAGCAGTGGTCCGAGCAGTTGAATCTGCCGGACGTGCAGTTCGAGGTTCTGGCCGGCGAATCGGGCAACCCCGCGGTGCTCGAAGCGGCCACGCGGGAGCTGCTCTCGGGCGAGGTACCGCAGTACACCGATCCGGCATTCTCGCGGCTGGCCAAAGCCCTCGACGTGCTGGCCCAGCAACTGCGGCCTCTTCCGGAGAGCGACTGGCCGTCGGCTTGCCGCGAACAGGCCGAGCAGTATTCGCCGGTCACGGTCGAATCGCTCGACGCGGCCCGCGAAGCCTTCGCCGAGCGACTGGGCGCGTTCGCGTCCTGGCTGCCGTCGGTCAGCGAGGCAGGTAGTGCCTGGAACACGTTTCTCTACTGGGACGAGTCGCAAGGACTGGCCAACGGCCAACCCGCCCCGTCGCCCAAGGCGGAACTGCTCGACCGGCTGGAAACGCGTTGGGCTAGCGCTCCAAGCGTGTGGGACGACACGCGTTTGTTGGACGCTTCGCTTGCGGCCCGCAGCTACATCCGCTTGCTGCGCGCCTACCTGAAAGGCGAGACCGCCGAGCAACATGCCGACGCCTGGAATTCCCTGGCCGAAAAGCTCGAAGCGTTGCCCAGCGACGGCCAGAACACCTCGGAGATCGCCGCGGCGGTCAACGAGCGCGAGAGCCTGGCCCAGGCATCGCGGCTGACCGCGTCGATCCGCCGGGCGTTGTCGCAACCGAACTTGATCATCGAAGTGCCGACCGATTGGCTCGAGGAGCAGGTCGCGCAGAATATCGACGAACCCTATGACGTCGACGGCGTCTTCGCCGGCACGCGCAGCCGCGGCAGCGGTCGGATGGTCGCCAAGATGCGGGCCGAAATCCTGCCTTCCGAGGCCGTCGGCCGGTGGCTGTTGCGGATCAATGGCACCTCGACGGCACGAACTTCCGGCTCAAGCGATCGCGTCTACGTCGTCAGCCGCGCCACGACCCAGGTCGCGGCCACGAAACCGTTCACGCTGGACGTGCGCGGCTTAACGCCCCAGCGCGCACGGGCCGGGGCCAACACGTCGATCGTGTACGAGCAGATCGACTCGCCCGGCCTGGCCCGCCGGCGCAATCGGGCGATTCAAGAGACCTACGCCCGCCGACCGCAGGCCGAATCCGAAAGCGCCGCCTATGCCCGCCGCTCGATCCTCGAACAGATCAACGGCGAGGCCGCTGAAATGGCCCAGGAGTTCAACCAGTCGTATCACGACGCTCTGCGCGATCCGCGAATCAACGCCCACCGCCCCGCTCCCGACGTGCGGGTTCGCGCCGCGGACGACGTCTTGCGCTGGGAATGCCGCCTGGAAGGCCCGCGCGATTTCGCGGCCGCATCGTCTCCGCCCGAGTACGATCCCGGCAGCGACATCGTGATGAGCCTGGCCGCCTCGGCGATGGAGGAGCAGGCGGCCGTCACGCTCGCCGGCCGCGCGATGAGCAGCGAGGAACTGCTTGAAGCCATGGGCCCCTCGCTCCAGCAAGAAGGCGACCGCGGCCCCGACGACTTCCACGTCACCTTCGAGCCCGACCCCTGCGATCTTCGCTTCGAAGACGGGGCGATCCAGGCCCGGTTGTACATCACCAAGTTCGACGCCGACGACGTGAAGTACCCGGCGATGACCGTCGACTTCTCCTACAAGCCCGAAGAGCGCGACGGCGGCGTGGTGTTCGTCCGACAGGGCAGGTTGCGCGTGACGCCGATGGCGACGAATGACAACGACGCTCCGCGGATCAGCGGCCGGCAACAGACGCTCAAGTTGGCCGTTCAGCGGAAGCTGGAGAAGGTGCTCACCGATGAGTTGAAATGGTCCGATTCGTCGTTGCCGCTGCCGGGCGACAGCGAGGCTGTGCTGCAGCTCAAGCGGGCTCGGCTCGAGGGACCGTGGCTGCAACTCGGGCTCGATAGCTCGACCGAGAGCAGCTCGTAGGCCGAGCAAGCAGCCGCAGTCGACAAGCCCTGCGCTTTCGGCTACCGTAGACGCTCTCATGAGCGAACCAGGACCAACTCCGACCCCGCCGATAAGGCGCTGGTGGCCGGAGTTTCTTATTTTCAGCCAGACCCGCATCCGGGGACAGGTGCGCGTTCTGGGCCTCTCGGTGATCGTGGGCATCGTGGCCGGCCTGGCTGCGGTGGTGTTCTACGTGGCCACCGAGGCCGCGGCCTATTATGCGCTCGACGGACTGGCAGGTTACCGTCCCGAACCGCATCCCGGCGGCGAGATCCGCTTCAGTTGGATGCCGCCCACGACGCGCCCCTTTCGCCCCTGGTTGCTGGCGGTGATTCCCACCGTGGGCGGCCTGGCAGCCGGGCTGCTGATCTTCACCTTTGCGCCCGAGGCCGAAGGGCACGGTACCGACTCGGTGATCGAAGCCTATCACCAGCGACAGGGTTTCATGCGGCCGCGGGTCCCCGTGGTGAAAATCATCGCCAGCGCGCTGACGATCGGCTCGGGCGGCTCGGGCGGGCGCGAGGGCCCCATCGCGCAAATCGGCGCCGGCTTCGGGTCCGTGCTGGCCGACATGCTGCGCTTGCGCCCCATCGATCGCCGCATCCTGCTGGCCGCCGGCATGGGCGCCGGCATCGGTGCAATCTTCCGCGCGCCGGTGGCGGGGGCTTTGTTCGCCGCCGAAGTCCTCTACTCGTCGCCGGAATTCGAGCCCGAAGTGATTCTGCCCGCGGCGTTGGCCAGCGTGATCGCCTATAGCACGTTCGGGGCGGTGTTCGGTTGGACACCGCTGTTCACGATCCCCGAGCTGGAATTCGCCGATCCACTACAACTGCTGGCCTATACGGTGCTGGCCCTGGCAATGGTGCCGGCGGCCATGCTCTACACGCGCACTTTTTACGGTCTGACAGCGCTCTTTCGGCGGCTACCGGGTCCGCGTCACATTCGGCCCGCGATCGGCGGCCTGCTGACCGGGCTGATCGGACTGGCGCTGTACTACTACTTCGGCGATCAACGGGCCCTGTCGGTCCTGGCCTTCGGCTACGCGGCCGTGCAGGGGGCGCTGCTCGAACCGGAATCGATGGGCGCACTGCTCTTGCTGGCCGTGGCACTGGGCAAGCTACTCACGACCAGCCTCACGATCGGGTCCGGCGGCTCGGGCGGTGTGTTCGGCCCCTCGATGATCATTGGCGGCTGCCTGGGCGGGGCCCTCGGGCTGGTGCTCAACGAGATCGCGCCGTCGCTCGTGCCCGAGCCCAGCGCGTTTGCCGTGGTGGGCATGGCCGGTTTCTTCGCCGCGGCGGCCAAGACCCCCTTCTCGACGATGATCATCGTCAGCGAAATGACCGGCGGCTACCTGCTGCTGCTGCCGGCACTGTGGGTCTGCACGCTTTCGTTCATGCTGTCTGACAGGCAGTCGATCTATCGCAACCAGGTCGATTCGCGCACCCGCTCGCCGGCCCACCAGGGCAGCTTCGTTCGCCAGGCGCTGGCCGGGGTGAACGTCCGCAAGTTTATGACCACGGCCAACATTCAGCGGCTGCGGCCGGGGGATTCGCTGGCCGAAGTGCTCAACGAGTTCGACGAGGCCACGATCGCCGTCATGCCGGTGGTGGACGACGAGAACCGCCTGTTGGGCATCGTCGACCTGGAAGAGGTGTACCTCGCATCGCACACGCCCGCGCTGCGGCCGCTGGTGATCGCCGCCGACTTGATGCGCACCGAAGTACACCCCGCCACGCCCGACGACTCGTTGGAAAAGGCCTACGAGTTGTTCATTGAGAACGAGTTGCAAGCGCTGCCGGTGGTGAACGATCGCAAGGAGATGCGCGTGCTCGGGTTGGTACGCCGACACGACATCGCTAGCGCGTACCTGCGTTTGCTCTACGGTCCCTCGCGCGCCACAGAAGCAAGCGCCGCGGTCAAAACGTAGGCGGGCCTGGCGTTGGATGGGTGCGACGGCCGCCGGCGCCAGGGGCGCGGCGACGGCGACTTCGGTTCCAACAATCTGGCCGCCACGGCGCTGGATCCGCTACCGGGCGTGTAATCCGCGTCGCTCCCTCGCCGCGGCCCGGGGGCCGCTTTTTCGGTCCAGCGGCGGCCCCTTTCGCGAGCTACGCTTGGGGTGGAGACGTGTTCTTCACCCCGCCTCTGGAGGCTTGCCGATGTCGGTCGCCATGCTTGCCGCCCCTTGGTGTCCCCACTCTGCCAACTGCGTGCAATCGCGCCGGGCGTTCGACGCCGCTCTGACCGCGGAATGGAAGCAGCACCAGGAGCTCGGAAACCCGCTGGCGGTGCTGCTAGTGGAGATCGACTTCTTCACCCAGTTCGAGGACACCTGCGGCAGCGAATCGACCGCCGAATGCCGCGAGGCGGTCGCACAGGCAATCACGGAAACCGTACGCGGACCGCGCGACGTCGTGGCGAGCTTCGCCCGCGGCGTGTTCGCGGTGCTGTTGGCCGAAACCGACGAGCCCCAGGCGCGGCGCCTTGCCGACGAAATCTGGTTGCAGGCCGACGCCCTGGTGCTGCATCATCCGCGTTCGCCGGTTTCGTCCTACGTGACGGTCACCGTCGGCGCCGCGACGTGCGTTCCCGCGGCCGGTGCCACGGCGGCCGACTTGCTCGCGGATGCCCAGGCGGCGCTGGCGCACGCCTGCCAGCACGGCCGCGACCAGGTCGTGGTGCTGGCTCCGGCCGGCAATCCTGCCTAAACCGCGCGATCGCACGGGTGGCCGCAAGACTCTCCGCGCCGACTGTCCCACGGCACCGCCGTATCGGGTAGACTCAAAGCGCGACGGCCGCGCGCTGGCGCGCCGTACTTGTCTCGCCTGCGGAGGTCCTGCCGATGCACTTATCGACTGCTCTGGTCACACGGTTGCCCGCCTGGAAACGTCCTCGGCTTGCAGTGCGTCTGATCGCGGTCGCCGCCGCAACGCTCCTGCTGGCTCTGCCCGCCGCAGCAGCCGAACCGGATGACGCGTTCCGTCAAAAGCTGACGACCGCCGTCGAGCGCGGACTGCCGCTGGTCGAGCAGGCCGCCGGGCGCTATCCCGAGCATCGCAAGTGCTTCTCGTGCCACCACCAGACGCTGCCCATGCTGGCGATGGTCGCCGCCAAGAACGCCGGGCAGAAGATCGACCGGAAGGAATTCGATGCCCAGAAGGAACTCACGCACACCTCCTTCGAATACGACTTGGAAGACCTGCGGGCGGGCAAGGGGATCGGCGGAAAAGGCCTCACCGTGGGCTACGGTCTCTGGACGTTGGGACTGGGCGGACAGAAGCCCGATGAGGTGACCGAGGCCATGGTCACGTACTTGCTCAAGACCCAGGAGGACGACGGCCGCTGGGACGTGCACGCCAACCGACCGCCCATGGAAGAATCGGCGCTGACCACCACGGTGCTGTCGATCATCGGGCTGCGAAAGTACGCCGTCGACGAGCAGCGCGGCGATGTCGAGGCGGCGGTCTCCAAGGCCGGCGCCTGGATCGATTCGGCCGAAACCAAGAGCCAGGAGGACCTCGTTGCGAAGTTGTGGGGGTTGCACATGCTCAAGCGCCCCGCGGCTGCGATCGACGAAGCCCGCCGGGCCGTGCTCGACGCCCAGCGCGAAGACGGCGGTTGGGGGCAACTCGAGTCGATGCCCAGCGATCCCTACGCCACGGGCCTGACGCTGTGCGTGCTGTTCATGACCGGGTCGACGCGCGAGGAGGCGGCCTGTCGCCGCGGGCTCGAGTTCTTGCTTGACACCCAGCAAGAAGACGGGTCGTGGTTTGTCAAGACGCGTTCCAAGCCCGTGCAGGTGTACTTCGACAACGGCGACCCGCACGGCAAGGATCAGTTTATCTCGACCCCGGCCGCCTGTTGGTCGCTGTTCGCGCTTTCGCTGGGCGCGCGGCTGCCAAGTGAGAACGACTGAATCTCGACGCTCCCCCCATCCCCTACCGCCGGTCGAATTGCTATCATAGATGGGCGCGCGTCCCCCGCGAGCTGGCGGCTGTGCGGGGACTTTGCAAGCGCCGATGCGTGTGCCCGGCCGAACGGAGAGAGCCGACCGGACGCCGCGTGTCGCAGCAGCACGATCGCCTGGGCGCCCGCGGGGTTCGCGGGCCGATGCAGGACCGGCAGCTAGAAGGATGGAGTATTCTGTGAGCTTGCCGTCGCCGTCGATTCCCAACGCCACCTATCGGCTACAACTTTGCGGGCACTTGACGTTCGACGCTGCGCGCAAGCTGACCGGGTATCTGGCCGACCTGGGCGTGGGGTCCGTCTACCTCGCCCCGTTCTTTCGGGCTCGGGCCGGCAGCACCCACGGCTACGACGTGGTGGACCACGCGGAGCTTGAGCCCCGGCTCGGCACCGAAAAAGACTTCCAGGCCCTGGCCGAGTCGATTCACAAGCACGGGCTGGGACTGCTGGTGGACATCGTGCCCAATCACATGGGCATCGACGATCCGCACAATGGCTGGTGGCAGGACGTTTTGGAAAACGGTCCGGCTTCGGAATACGCGGGCTACTTCGACATCGACTGGAATCCTCCCAAGCAAGGCTTACAGGGCAAGGTGCTGCTACCGGTGCTCGGCGACCAGTTCGGCCGCGTGCTCGAAGATCGGCAGTTGCAGCTCTCGTACGAAGACCAGCGCTTCGTGGTGACATACTACGAACGCAAGCTGCCCACCGATCCGGGCAGCTGGGTGCTGCTGTTGCACGACGTGCTCGAAGTGGTGTCGGCGCAGCTCGATGCCGAAGTGCCCGAGCGGATGGAGTTGGAAAGCATCATCACGGCGCTTGAGTACCTGCCGCCGCGCACTGACGCGGACGACGAGGCCATCCAGGCCCGATACCGCGAGAAGGAAGTGGCCCGCCGCCGCCTGGCGCTGCTGCTCGAGTCGAGCGACGTCGTGCAGGCGGCGCTTGAGCGCGTGATTGTCGACTACAACGGACGCCGCGGCGATTTGGCCAGCTTCGACAAGCTCGACGCGTTTCTGGCCGAGCAGCCGTACCGGCTTTGTTTTTGGCGCGTCGCCACCGACGAGATCAACTACCGCCGCTTCTTCGACATCGACGAGCTGGCCGCCATCCGCGTCGAAGATCCGGAG
Source organism: Planctomycetota bacterium (assembly GCA_003389325.1). GTDB lineage: Bacteria > Planctomycetota > Planctomycetia > Pirellulales > PALSA-1355 > LB-PLM-3. The sequence continues at coordinate 12,123 of QQVE01000001.1, read as the reverse complement.
GTGTTCGACGGCGTGCACGCGGCCGTCCTGCGATTCGTCGAAAACGGCTGGGTCACGGGCTTTCGCATCGATCACGCCGACGGTCTGCTCGACCCGGAACAGTACCTGATCGACCTGGCCCAGGCGAGTGCGCGTGCGCTGGGCGAAAAAACAGAGACGGGGCCGCCGCGGATGCGGCTCTACACCGTCGTGGAAAAGGTGCTCGCGCACGACGAGGCCTTGCCGCACGAATGGCTCACCCACGGCACGACCGGATACGACTTCTTGAATCTGCTCAACGGCGTGTTCGTCGATCGCCGCGGCGGATATCTGCTGCGCGACGCCTACGCGCGGTTCATCGGTAGCTGGAAGCCGTGGACGGAGATCCTGCACGAGAGCAAGCGCACGATTCTGTCGGCTTCGCTGTCGGCCGAGCTGTACACGCTGTCGCATCAACTCGACCGCATCTCGGAGCAGCATCGCTGGTCGCGCGACTTCACGCGGCTGTCGCTGCACCGCGCATTGCGCGAGGTGGTGGCGAGCTTTCCGGTCTACCGCACGTACATTCGCCCCAATTGCGAGGAGGTGCGCGACGAGGATCGCCGCCGGATCATGGCCGCGGTCCGCTCGGCCAAGCGACGCAACCAGGCCATGAGCGGGGCCTTCTTCGACTTCATCGCCTCGGTGCTGCTGCTGGAAGAACCGGACGGCCTCACCGAGGAGGAGCGCCAGGAGCGGCGGCAGTTCGTGCTAAAGTTTCAACAGGTCACCGGGCCGGTGACCGCCAAGGGCACCGAAGACACGGCGTTCTACCGCTACTATCCGCTGGCTTCGCTCAACGAAGTGGGGGGCGAGCCGGCCACTCCCGGCGTGTCGGTCGAGCACTTTCACCGCCGCATCCAGGAACAAGAGGCCAACTGGCCTCACACGATGGTCACCACCGGCACGCACGACACCAAGCGCGGCGAGGATATGCGCGCCCGGCTGAACGTCCTGTCGGAAGTGCCCGACGAGTGGGAGACCAAGCTTTCGCAGTGGCACGAGATGAACGCGGCGGCCCGGGGCGAGTTCGACGGCGACGCGGTACCTGAGGCCAACGAGGAAGACTTCATCTACCAGACGCTGGTCGGCACCTGGCCGACGGGTAAGCCCACGGCCAAGACCCACGGCCAATACGTCGATCGCATCGCCGCCTACATCGACAAGGCCTTCCGCGAGGCAAAGCTCAACACCAGTTGGACGAACCCGAACGAAGAATACGACGCCGCAGTGGCGCACTTCGTGCGCACCATTCTCGGCGACGCCGACTCGCCCTTTGTGCGCGACCTGAACGAGTTCGTGGCGTCGATCGCCGATGCGGGCTTCGTCAATTCGCTGGCCCAGGTGCTGCTCAAGATGTGCGTGCCGGGCGTACCCGACTTGTACCAGGGCGTCGAGTATTGGGACTTCAACCTGGTCGACCCCGACAATCGCCGGCCGGTCGATTTCGCCGCCCGCCGCAAGGCGCTTTCGCAGCAACTGGCGCGGGCCAAGTCGAGTCCGCGGGCGCTGGCCTCGGAGCTGTTGGCCGATTGGCCCGACGAGCGCATCAAGCTGTTTGTTACTTGGCGCACGCTGAAGCTGCGCCGCGAGCGTGCCTCGTTTCGCGAGGGCCAGTACGAGCCGCTGGTCGTCGAGGGACCGCGGCGCGATCACCTCTGCGCGATGGCCCGCGTGCACCAGGGCGAGTGGACCGTGTGCGTCGTGCCGCGCTTCACTTGCGAGGCGTGGCGCACGTGGCATCCCGCCGGCGGGAACGCAGCGGGGGCCAATCAACCGCGCTGGCCGATCGCTCCCTGGTGGGACGAAACGGTCATTCGCTTACCGTCGGAGGCGCCCCGAGAGCTTCGCCATCACTTCACGGGCGATGACTTGCCGCTGGAGCCCGTCGAGGGCGGCGAGTTGCTGCTCGACGCGGGGCGCGTGCTGGAGGGATTTCCCGTGGCGCTGTTGATAGGCGATACAAAGTAGTTCACCCTAACCGAATGGGATCATGTCAGTCGTACAAAGAAAGAAGCCGCGCCAAATGCGAGTGTGGCCGGGGCGCCCTTATCCGCTAGGCGCGACGTGGGACGGCAGCGGAACCAACTTTGCCATCTACTCGGATCATGCCACGGGCGTCGAGCTGTGCCTGTTCGATTCGCCCACCAGCAAGAAAGAAACGCACCGGATCAAGATCCGCGAGCAGGCCGACATGGTCTGGCACGCCTATCTGCCCGACGTGCTGCCCGGCCAGCTTTACGGCTACCGGGTCGACGGCCCCTACGCGCCGGCGGAGGGACACCGTTTCAACAAGAACAAGGTGCTGCTCGATCCGTATGCCAAGGCCATCGCCCGGCAGACGAACTGGGCCGACGAAATGTGGGGCTATCGCGTCGGCGACCCCAAGGCGGACGTGTCGTTCGATCGGCGCAACAACGCCCGCTTCGCCCCGCTGGCAGCCGTCGTCGACGAGGCCTTCACCTGGGGAGGCGATCGCCGCCCCAATATCGCCTGGTGCAAGACCCTCATCTACGAGATGCACGTCAAGGGATTCACCAAGCTCCACCCCGAAGTGCCCGAGAACCAACGCGGCACCTATGCGGGCCTGGGTTCCGACGCGGTCATTCGCTATCTGAAGAATCTGGGCATCACCGCCGTGGAACTGTTGCCCGTGCAGGAACCGCTCGACGACCGCCACCTGGTCGAGCGCGGGCTGAGCAACTACTGGGGATACAACACGCTGAGCTTCTTTGCCCCCGCGGCGCGCTATGCCTCGGTCAGCGCCGCGGCCGACGTCGTGCGCGAATTCAAGACGATGGTCCGCAACCTGCACAGTGCGGGCATCGAAGTGATTCTCGACGTCGTCTACAACCACACGGCCGAAGGCAACCACCTGGGGCCCACGCTCTCGTTCCGCGGCATCGACAACGCCTCGTACTATCGGCTGTCGCCCGAGGACCCTCGCTACTACATGGACTACACGGGCTGCGGCAACACGTTCAACATGCGCAATCCTCGCGTGCTGCAGCTTATCATGGACAGCCTGCGATACTGGATCACGCACATGCACGTCGATGGGTTTCGCTTCGACCTGGCCAGCACGCTGGCGCGCGAGCTGCACGAAGTCGACAAGCTGGGCGCATTCTTCGACATCATTCACCAGGATCCGATCATTTCGCAGGTCAAGCTGATTGCCGAGCCATGGGACCTGGGCGAAGGCGGCTACCAGGTGGGCAACTTTCCGGCGCTCTGGTCGGAGTGGAATGGAAAGTACCGCGACTGCATTCGCCGTTTCTGGAAGGGAGACGGCGGCGTGGTTTCGGAGTTCGCCACGCGGTTCTGCGGCTCGAGCGATCTCTACGAGTGGAGCAGCCGCCGCCCGCACGCCAGCATCAACTTCGTCACTTGCCACGACGGCTTCACGCTGCACGACCTGGTCTCCTACGACCATAAGCACAACGAGGCCAACGGCGAAGACAACCGCGACGGCGCCGATGACAACTTGAGTTGGAATTGCGGCGTGGAAGGTCCCACCGACGACCCGGCCATTCTCGAACTGCGCGAAAAGAAAAAGCGCAGCTTCCTGGCTACGCTGCTGTTGTCGCAGGGCGTGGCCATGCTGTTGGCTGGCGACGAGCTGGGCAAGACGCAGGGCGGCACCAACAACGCCTACTGCCAGGACAACGAGATCTCGTGGCTCGACTGGAACCTCACCCCCGAGCAGGAATCGCTGCTCAAATTCACGCGAGCCGTGATCGCCTTCTTCCACGAGCAGCCCGTGTTTCACCGCCGGCGATTCTTTCACGGCCAGTCGATTCGCGGCGGCGAGGCTCCGGAGATTGCCTGGCTTGATCCCAGCGGAGGCGAGATGTCCGACGATTCCTGGACGACCGGCTACGTGCGCTGCCTGGGCGCGCATCTCTTGGGTGGCAAGATTGACGTGGACGACCACGGCGAGTGGCTCTGCGGCGATAACATCCTGCTACTGTTCAACGCCGACCACGTCAACATCATCCCCTTCGTGCTGCCGCAGACGGCCGAAGGAGACGGCCCCTGGGAGTTGGTGATCGATTCGGCACAGGAGGAGATCGAGGACGACGTCAGCCTGAGCGACTCCTATCCGCTGCAGCCCTGCTCGATGGTCGTGCTGCGTTCGCGCGTGCAAAACAACAACGAGTCGATCCTCTAGGCCGGCTCATCGACGTAAGCCGCACTACTCGGCCACCACGCCGGCGATGTGTCCCAGCGGCACCGCAGTGAACTCGAACGCATCGTGCGCCAAGTCGTGCTGCAACTGCTCGATCGCTTCTTCCAGCAGGTAGAACTCCAGCAACTGGTTGAGCTGGAACCCCGCCGGCGGCACCAGCACGGCCACACCGGGATTGGCCACGTAAGCCCGCAACAGTGCCGCGGCATTCCACTGGTACCAGAAGTCGGCGGCCTGCCGCCACGACTCGGCGGCCTCGGGCGTTTCGATACCCGTCATCGGCAACTGCAGCTTTTGCAGCGTGGCCGACCGCAGCGAATAGATCATCGAGGCCACGTCCGCCAGCGCCCCCCGCTTCACCCGTCGGCTGGCAAACGAGGCCCCAGGATCGCCCTCGAAATCGACGACCAGGAAATCGCGTCCCGTGTACAGCACGTGCCCCAGGTGATAGTCGCCGTGGCAGCGGATGCGGTGCGACGAGATCTTCTGCCCCACCACCGTGCGAAACTTCTCCAGCACGACCTTCTCTTGCGCCAGCGCCTGCTGGGCCGGCTCGTACAGGTCCTCGGGCATCGACTTCAGCTTGGCTCGTAGCTGCTGAAACGCCTTGAGCGCCAGCTTGCGTGCCGACTGGTAGAGCGACCGCTGGTAAAGCTGCGTAAAGGGCTCGGGTGTGAAATCCCCGTTCACGCGGCTTGTCAGCGCCACGTGCAGGTCGGCGGTGCGGCTGCCCAGCGCGGCGGACCATTCCAGAAAGCCGCCCAACAGCTCCTGGGCTTCCAGCGAAACGTCTCCGCGGGCCATTTCCCACAACGACCAGCCGGTCGAGGGTTGCGGCCGCTCGTCGACCGGCAAGGTCATCACGTGCTCGAAGAAGCGGCCCAGGCCGTCCTGCACGTACTGCCAGGCGGTGACCGTGTTGGGCACGTATTCGTGCAACACGCCGACGGTGAGCGGATCGTCGCCGCGCGGCCGATACTCGACCGCACCCAGCACCTTGAGCGTGCCGGGGAAGCGTCCCTTGCCGTTGCCCAGGAAACGGCCGATCTCCAAGTCGGGATGCGTTCCGGCCTGGGCGCGGCGCACCAATTTCAACACCAGCTTGTCGCCGATCACGATCGAGTTGTCGCGATGCTCGGCCCGCATGGGGGCGGTGGCCAGATCGAGCGACTCTGCGATCAAGTCTTCCAGATGGGGCGTCGACCAGCCGACCAGATCGCCGTGCGTGCCCTTGTAGCGCCTGCGGCGAACCATCAATTCGACCAGGGCGGCGGCGGCCGAGCGATCGTGCGAGGCGTCGAACAGGATGCCCGCCTCTTTCGAGGTGCCGCGCTGAATGGGAACGACCAGCGGAGGCGAGGCGGTGGTGATGGCCCACTCGATCTGTTCGTGACCCCAGGCGACCCCCAGCGGCAGCAGGAAGGTCTCTTCTTCGCCCTCGATGTAGTCGACGTCGAGCACGAACAGCCCGGCCGGTGGCCCGCCCTGCCCCTTGCCCAAGGCGATCGCATCGTAGATCTTCACGCCCTGCACTTGCCGCGCATCGGCCCGGATCCAGCCTTGTCCGGTCAGCTCGCCATGGAGCATTTTTTCGAACTGCCGCTTCGGCCGGTCGCGCGTCAGCTCCTTCCAACCCGTCGATACCGTCAGCCGGGGCGAATCCGTATCGTCGGCCACGGCCGCCTCGATCGCCTCGTGCTCGAGCGAAAACCAGTAGAACGCATGCGGCCCGAGCGTCAGGATATACGGCGACTTCGAGATCACGGGGAAGTGCGCCTGTCCGAACATTTCCACCGGCCGCCGGCCCGCGAAACGCGACAGGTCCAACTCGACAAACTGCACGAACCGCGAAAGGTTGGCCACCATCAACACGCTTTGGTCTTCGTAGTCGCGCGTGAACGCCAGAATCTTGGTGTTCTCGGGCGAAAGAATCTCCATCGTGCCGCGCCGCAGCGCGATGAAGTTCTGCCGCAGGGCGATGACGCGCTTCATCCACCACAGCAGCGAATGCGGATTCTGCTGCTGCGTCTCAACGTTGACCGACTCGAACAGGTACTCCGAGTCGATGATCACCGGCGAATACAGCCGCTGCGGGTTGGCGTCGGAAAACCCGGCATTGCGGTCCGGGCTCCACTGCATCGGCGTCCGTACGCCGTGCCGGTCGCCGAGATAGATGTTGTCGCCCATGCCGATTTCGTCGCCGTAGTAGATGACCGGTGTGCCCGGCAGCGCGCACAGCAGCCCGTTCATCAACTCGATCTTGCGGCGATTGTTCGACAAGAGCGGAGCCAACCGGCGGCGGATGCCCAGGTTGATCCGCGCCTGGTGGTCGCGGGCGTACACCCGGTACATGTAGTCGCGCTCTTCGTCGGTGACCATCTCGAGGGTCAGCTCGTCGTGATTCCGCAGGAAGATCAGCCACTGGCAATCTTCGGGAATCTCGGGCGTCTGCTGCATGATGTCGACGATCGGAAAGCGGTCCTCCATGTGGATCGCCATGAACAACCGCGGCATCACCGGAAAGTGAAACGCCGTGTGGCACTCGTCGCCGTCGCCGAAGTAGGCGATCGCATCCTCGGGCCATTGGTTCGCCTCGGCCAGCAGCATGCGATCGGGATACTGCTTGTCGACGTGCGATCGCAGGGCCTTTAAAAAGGCGTGCGTCTCCGGCAGGTTCTCACAGTTGGTCCCCTCGCGCTCGTAGAGATACGGCACCGCGTCGAGCCGCAGCCCGTCGACGCCCAGCTCGAGCCAGTAGTCGAGCACCTCGAACACCGAGCGCTGCACGCGCGGGTTGTCGAAGTTCAAGTCGGGCTGATGCGAATAGAACCGATGCCAGTAGTACGCCTTGGCGATCGGGTCCCACGCCCAGTTCGAAACCTCGAAGTCCTTGAAGATGATCCTCGCGTCCTGATACTTCTCGGGCGTATCGCTCCACACGTAGTAGTCGCGCTCGGGGCTGCCCGGCTTGGCGTGCCGCGCGCGCTGAAACCAGGGATGCTGGTCCGACGTGTGATTGATGACCAGCTCGGTGATGACGCGCAGCCCGCGGGCATGGGCCTCGCGAACGAACGTCTTGAAATCGCCCAGCGTGCCGTACGAGTCGCGCACGTCGGTATAGCCCGCGATGTCGTAGCCGTCGTCCTTCAGCGGCGAGGGATAGAACGGCAAGAGCCACAGCGCCGTGACGCCCAGATCCTGCAAGTAGTCGAGTTTCTTGGTCAGGCCGCGAAAATCACCGATGCCGTCGCCGTCGCTGTCCATGAACGAGCGGACGTGTAGCTGGTAGATGACCGCGTCTTTGTACCATTGGGGCTCTCCGGTGAGCGCCAGGTTGCGGGACTTCTTTTTCGATTTGGTAGCTTTCCTTTTCATAGGCTCACTCGGCGGTGCGGCTGCCGAATCATGCGCGAGCGGCGGCCAGGACGAAGGCGGCATGCCCCGGAACGAACCAGTATTCCGCTCCCAACGGCGGCACGCCGAGTCCGCCGTAACGCAGTTCTTCACTCGACCAGAGAGTATTCCACGCACGCCCCGCCGGCGGTGCGACCAAGGGTTCCGCGGCAGGTTGATAGTCGAAATCGCGTCCCAGGTTCACCAGCACCAGGCGGTCGTCGCCATCCTCGCCGAAGTAGCGCAGCAGGAACGCCTCGGGCCCGATCACGGCCCCGTGAATGCGGTCGGCACGTTGCGAAGCGAACACGGCGTCTTCGCGCCGCAGCTTCAGCAGGTCGCGGTGTAGCTGCCACGCCTGCTGATGCACGTCGCGCTCGGCATGGTCGATCCTCGACTGCTCGAATGTCTCGCGCGCGGCCGGGTCGGGAAAATGATCGCCGGCCCTGGGGTCGGCCTGCGCTCGGAAGTTAAACATCTCCTTCAAGCGGCCCTCGCGCACCAGCGGCGCCAAGTCCGGCTCGTGGTCGGCGAAGAAGTAATACGGGCTCGTGGCCGCGAACTCCTGCCCCTGAAACAAGAGCGGCGTGCCCGGCGCCAGGCACAGCAGCGCCGTCAGGGCCCGAAACCGTCCTGGCGAGGTCAACTGGTGCAGCCGCGCGCCGCCGGGGAGGTTGCCGACCTGGTCGTGATTTTGCAAGAAGTTGACGAACTGCGCGCCGTCCAGATCGAAGCCCGGCGTGCCACGGTGTCGTTCCTGCCGTGGATTGTATTGCCCTTGGTACAGATGCCCCCATCGTGCGAGCGACAGAAACTCCTGCGGCGTGCCCGCGTAGTCGGCAAAGTAGTGGGCCGCGTCGCCCGTGGCGGCCACGCGTGCCACGTGGTGGAAATCGTCGTTCCAACCGGCGTCCAATCCGTAGCCGCCTTTGGCCGTATCGCGCAGCAGGTAGCACTGCTGGAACTCGTTCTCGGCAATCACCAGCGTCCCGCGACCTTGGCCCTTTTCGCGCACGCGGCGCGTCACCGCCGCCAGAATGTGTTCGGGCGAGTCGTCGATGATCGCGTGCACCGCGTCGAGCCGCAGCCCGTCGATGTGGTACTCGTCGATCCAGTAGCCGGCGTTGGCCGCGAAGTATTCGCGCACGGGGCCCGAGTTCTGGGCATCGTAGTTGATGGCGTCGCCCCAGCCGGTTTGATGCTTGGGGGTCGTGTAGTCGTCGGAAAACTGGCCGACGTAATTGCCCACGGGTCCGAAGTGGTTGTAGACCACGTCCAGAATCACGCCCAGGCCGAGGCGATGGGCCTCGTCGACGAAGCGGCGAAAATCGTCCGGCTCGCCGTAGAGCCGCGTCGGCGCGAACAGGTTCACCCCGTCGTAACCCCAGCCGAACTCGCCGTCGTACTCGGCCACCGGCATCACCTCGACCGAGGTCACACCCAACTCGACCAGGTCGGGCAACCGTTTGGCGGCGGCGGCCCAGGTGCCCTCGGGCGTAAACGTGCTGATGTGCAACTCATAGATTACCTGGCCGTGCAGCTTGATGCCCGGCCACTGCCCGTCGTGCCACGCAAAGGCGGCCGGATCGACGACCTCGGAAAGCGCGTGCGGCCCCTCGGGCTGGCGCCGCGAGGCGGGGTCGGGATACGGCTTCGGATCGTCGTCGAGCCGATAACCGTACCGCGTGCCGCCCGCGGCATCGGGCGAAAAGCCCGAGAAGTAGCCGTCGCCTTCGGCCGCTAGTGGCAACTCGCTCGTGCCGGAGGACGTGCTCAGCACGACCGTGACCGAGCTGCGGCGGGGCGCCCAAACTCGGAAGTGGACGCCGCCCCCGGTTTGAACTTCCGCGCCCACGTGAAGACGTCGCTGGAAGGATTGGTTCGTCGGGGGCTGGGCCATTGCTTCGCTGAAAGGAGTTGGTTCGCTCGAAGGGAGCGTCGGCAAAGTTCAAATTCTAACGGCATGCCCCCGTTCTGGCGAACCCCAATCGCCCCATGTTGCGCCGGCTTCTTCGACAAGCGACGTACCTGGTCGCGCGGCGCTCGCGCATGCGGCGTTGCCAACTCGCTGGCCAGGAGTCCCGCGCACCGCCGACGACTTTCGGGCAATCGCGAACGTTCCGCGCGCTCATTCCGTAGAAACATGCAGGGGCAGCAACCGACCCATCTGGCAGCCCCGCTCAACAAACTCCTGCGGCCACAGGGGGCCAAAGGGGGGATGGACCCGCGCCACCGCGCGGCAACGATTCGAATAGCCCTGCCGTGAAAGCATCTCTGATACGCGGAACCGAGAAGCTGCGCAGCAATTCGGGGCCGCGAGGCGGGTATCTCGTTGCCCGGCCATTTTGCTCTTCGCGGCGGGGCCTTTTCTTGCGCCACCCGCTACAGCTCCTCCAGATGCCGCGGCCAGTCGTCCTTCAGCAGCCGCGAGAGCGACCGATCGGCCAGGATCTGACCGCCGGTCTGGCAGCCCGGACAGTAGTTCGTCTCGTTGTTCGCATAGCGGATCCGCTGCACCGGCGCACCGCACACGGGACACGGCTTGCCGAACCGCCCGTGCACGGCCATCTCCGGACGAAAGGCCGTCACTTCGCGAGGGAAATCGTCGCCGGCTTGCTCCCGCAGCCGCTCGATCCACTCGGCCATCACCTGCTGGGTCGCCGCATGCAGCCGGCCCGCCTGCTCGGCGGTCATCTTCTGCGTCTGCACGAAAGGCGACAGCCCGGCCCGGTGCAGAATCTCGTCGGAGTAGGCGTTGCCGATACCGCTGAACAGCCGCGGATCGGCCAGGGCCCGTTTGACCGTGTGGTTCTCGCGCCGCAACGCGGCCTCGAACTCCACTTCGCTGGCGGCCAGCACATCAATGCCCCCGCGATCGTGTTCGGCCAGCCCGTCGCTGCCCTGCACCACGAACAGCGCAGCCCGGCGCTTCGCCCCGGCCTCGGTCAACACAAGTGTCCCTTGGGCAAAGTCGAATCCGGCCAGGTTGTTGCAGGTCTAACGAATGGCGTGCGGAGATTGAGATGGCCCGACATGGGCCGCTAATATGGTGGCAGAAGTGCCGTGAAAAAGTCAAGCGTGTCGATCAGGCGCTGTTGAGAGGCTCACGCGCGGCGGCACTTGCACTCATCGCGTGCGTGTTGCTCTCAAGAGGGCCGGTCTTGTCGTGTGTGCGAGTGCCGGCTGCTGTGTGTCCAGCGACGTGGGGGATCGTGGTGCTAAGATGTTGCACGACACTTTATATCTGTCCGAGTTCGTCATCGAGCGGTGAGATACATGGCGATAGACGTTTCCTGCCCGTCGTGCGGTAGCAGCCTTCAAGTTTCAGAGCAGTATGTCGGCAAGCGGGCGAAGTGCCCGAAGTGCGGCAACCGCTTCACGATCACGCTGCCCAGTGGCGATGTAGAAGACCTGTTCATAGACGATGTGGCTGCAGCGCCCCCAGCGCCTCCAATCGGCTCGCAGCAGGCGCCGATCCCGCATCATGCGAACATGCCACCGCAGGCTGCGATGCAGCAAGCGGCCGCGTCGAAGAAACGAAAAAACAAGCCCGCCACGATCGCTGCCGGGTGTTTCACGCTGGCCGTCATCGCGGTGTGTGGTTGTGGCGGCTTCTTCATGATCATGGATCGAGGAGGCGAGTCAGCGTATGTCAGGCAGCTCAGTGCGTGGACGATGGCCAAGCAGTTCGTGACGCAAAGCCTCCGGTCACCAAGTACGGCCAGCTTCGAGAGCGACAATGACGACTATCAGGACCCGACGAAATGCGTGCTGCCGATCAGTGAGAACACCTACCGGGTGCATGGATGGGTCGATTCACAGAACGGGTTCGGGGCGACAGTCCGGTCCTACTTCGTCCTGACAGTTCGATACAACAAAGAACGCGATACTTGGAGCGTCGTCGAAGGACCGGACTTTGTGAGCAATTGAAGACTTTAAGAGTCATCAGCAGCAGCAATGCTCATGCACGACGAAGCAGCGTCACGCATACTTTGCCCGGCCATTTTGCTCTTCGCGGCGGGGCCTTTTCTTGCGCCACCCGCTACAGCTCGTCCAGATGCCGCGGCCAGTCGTCCTTTAGCAGCCGCGAGAGCGACCGATCGGCCAGGATCTGACCGCCGGTCTGGCAGCCCGGACAGTAGTTCGTCTCGTTGTCCGCATAGCGAATCCGCTGCACCGGCGCACCGCACACGGGACACGGCTTGCCGAACCGCCCGTGCACGGCCATCTCCGGACGAAAGGCCGTCACGTCGCGGGGAAAACCATCGCCGGCTTGCTCCCGCAGCCGCTCGATCCACTCGGCCATCACTTGCTGGGTCGCCGTATGCAGCCGGCCGGCCTGTTCGGCGGTCATCTTCTGCGTCTGCACGAAGGGCGACAGCCCGGCCCGGTGCAGGATCTCGTCGGAGTAGGCGTTGCCGATGCCGCTGAACAGCCGCGGATCGGCCAGGGCCCGTTTGACCGTGTGGTTCTCGCGCCGCAACGCGGCCTCGAACTCCACTTCGCTGGCGGCCAGCACATCA
>QQVE01000065.1 GCA_003389325.1 Planctomycetota bacterium | reverse complement strand
TTGTGGAGGTCGACGCCGACGTATTTCATGGGAATGCTCCTTTTGTGGAAACTGGGTCTACACCGGTTTACCACGCATTCAAGGACTCCCCAAACGCGACGCGACCTCCCTTTTCATAGCTTCACCCACGATCGCACGGTTCTTGTACCCGACAACTAGGCGTAGTTGGTCTACTAGGTGCGCCAGGCGGCCTTGTAGTTGCGGCCCAGCGTGATGAGGCGGTGCAGCAGGGCGTCGTACTCGAGCCCCGCGGCATGGGCCGATTCGGCGAAGTCTTCGCCGTACGAGAGGTTCGGGTTGGGATTGGCCTCGAGCACGTAGGCCCGGCCGTCGGCGCCCAGCCGCAGGTCGATGCGGGCGTAGCCGGTGAGAAACAGGGCCTTGTAGGTGCGCAGGCACTGTTTGAGGATCGCGTTTTCCGCCCCGTCGGGCAGGTCCTTGGCCGCCTGGGTCATGACGCCGAGCTTGGCCTGGTACTCGTAGTCCCACTTCACCTTGGCGGTGGCGATCAGCGGCACGTCGCCCCCCTTGGTGAACTTCAATTCCCAGATCGGAAAGGTTTGCAGGCGCTGATTGCCGATGATGCCGACGTACAGCTCGCGGCCCTCGATGTATTCCTCGACCAGCGCGTCGGACTGCACGTTTTCGTGAATGAACTCGACGCGGTCCTTGAGCTTCTCGTCGCTGGTGACGATCGAAGCCTGTGAGATGCCGTACGAGGCTTCTTCGCTGACGCTCTTGACCACCAGCGGATAGCTGAGCCGCTTGCTGGGAATCACACGGCGCCGCATGGGGTAGACGTTGAACTTCGGCGTGTGAATGCGGTGGTAGGCCAGAATCTGCTTGGACAGCGCCTTATCGTGCGCGAGCAGCAGCCCGCGCGGGTTGCAGCCGGTGTAGGGTTGCCGCAACAGTTCGAGGTAGCTGACCACGTGCTGGTCGTAGACGGCCACGCCGTGGAACTCTTCGAGCAGGTTGAAGGCGACGTGGGGCTGCCACTCTTCGACCTCCTTGCGGATCTTTCCCAGGTCGTCCCACACGCCCAGGGGGCGCACGTCGTGGCCCATTTCGCGCAGCGTGGCCACCACGTCGTACTCGGTCTTCCATTCCTGGATCTGCTTGTCCGTGTAGCCTTCCAGGCTATCGGGCGGCACGAGATCCGCATGCACCAGGACAACCACGCGGAGCTTCTTGAACTCCTTACGCTTTGCCTTCTTGGCCACGTCGTCACCCTGATTAGAGAGCTACCCGGTGATATCCGCCGTGCAGGTAGTTCATGGTCTGGACGGTTACCAGCACCAATGCATCCCGCTGGGCCTGCTCGACCGGACGGTCCATTCGCAGGTTCAGCTCGCGACAGCGCTCGATCATTTCCTTGAGCACTTGATCAATAATGTATTGGTACTCGCCTGTCCAGTGGGCCACGGCCTTGCGCAGCTCGCCCCGATGCCGGCGCAGGAACGACGCGGCCGACGGGGCGTCTGCGAACTCCGGCGCGTCGGAGAACAAACGCCGCAAGTGTTGATCGTGCAGGTTCGGCAGCGCGATGCCGTACAGCTCGCGCTTCTTGGCGTAGTGTTCGCCCAGCGTCTTGCGCAGCGTGCGCACCGAGTCGACGTGTTCGCGCGAGGTCACCAGCGGCTTCTCGCCGCGAATCTCCTCCATCAACTCGGCCACGTACTCCAGCTTCTTGATCACGGGCCACTCCTCGTACGTGGCCCGCCACGGCGAGCGCGGCCGCAGCCACACGGCGAACGTTTCGGCGAAGTCTTCGGCCGGGTGCGCCTGCGCGTACGAGGGTTCGAGGTGCAGCACATAGTTCTTGCTGTACGGCTTCGGATGATAATACTCGGGATACGGCTTCGTGTAGCTGCCAAACAGCTCGCGGTACTTCTTGCGGCGGTGCAGCCGATAGGCCGTGTCGATCGCGTGCCCCGCCTCGTGCCGCAGAATGCGCAGACACCAGTCCTCGGTGCCGCCCTCGACTTCGAGCATCTGCCGCCGCTCCAGCCGCGACAGCCGCGGATGCGCCAAATAGAACGGAATGGCGATGCCCGGAATGCCGTCGGGCGAGAACCACTCTTCGCCCAGCCAGACGTGCGGGCGGAAGCGGATGTCGCGCTGTTCGAGCTCTTCGTACAGCCGCTCGATGCGCTCGACCAGCACGGTGCGCTCGATGTGCAGCCCGAGGTCGCAGATGCGCCACTTGAGCAGTTCTTCGTCGGTGAGCTTGATCCAAGTGCGCCGCTTGGATCGCCGCTTGCTCTTGGCACCTTTACGATGATTTGCGTTCACGATTCGCTTCGTCGCTGTGCGCAGGCGCGGGGTAGGGCGATACCGCGCGCGGGAGGCCGATGACGGTATTGTCGACACGCGAGAAGGTGCGACTTGAGACGCGCGACCGAGCCGCGCACCGAAGTGCTCCGCCACCCCTCTCGAACGATCCACCGAAGTCTATCACGCGGCCCGCGGAGCGCCCACTGGAGGCCTCGCGGTCCGCGGCCGCCCGCGTGCCGCGCGGGGCGAGAAGCCCCCCTTTCCTCGTGCCAAACCGCGGCCGAAACGCCCGGCTTGCACCCCTCGGGTGCGCGACGGGGCCAGACGCTTGACCGCCGAAGATTGTCTGATAATCTGTCAATCGCCAACCCCCGCGCGCCTCCGGAGTCCCTCCATGCTCAAAGCGGTCAAACGCCCCAAGATTCGCGACGTTGTGGCCCTGCGGCTCAAGAACTACATCGCCCAGGAGTTCCTGCAGCCCGGCGATCGGCTGCCCACCGAAACCGAGCTGGCCGACCGCTTCGGCGTCAATCGCCTCAGCCTCCGCGAGGCCACCAAGGCCCTGGAGTTCCTGGGCATCGTCGACGCCAAGCCGGGCCGCGGGCTGACCGTGGGGCGGATCGACATGCAGCGGATCGTCGAGCATCTCGGCTTTCACCCGGCCCTGCACGACGTCGAGCCGGGCGAGTTGATTGACACGCGAACCGTGATCGAGACCGGCGTGCTGCCCTTCGTCGCGCGGCGGATGCGGCAGGACCCGTCGATTCACGAAAGGCTCACCCGGATCAACGCCGACCTGCGGCGGGCCCGCAGCCTGCGGAAGTTCGTCGAGCTGGATATCGCGTTTCACCACGAGTTGGTAGCCGCCAGCGGCGTCACGCCGTTGATGGCCTTCAGCGACATGCTGGTCGTGTTCTTCCGCCGTTTTCTGGAAAGCGTCAAGAAAGGCCAATGGCAGGACGGCGCCGACAGCCATCAGTTTATCATCGACGCCTTGCAGGCCGGCAAAGTCGCCGCGGCCGACAAGCGTCTACGCAAACACATTGAAAGCCACCGCAAGCGCATCGCGACCCCAAAGTGAAGCCGACGTGCGCGGACGACCCCGCCGCGGCCGCGGCCGCCGCGAGACCCTCCTACCCCGACAACACGATGAACCACTTCACAAGATCGGCGCGAAAGCACGTCTCGCTCTGCCTGCTGGCAATCGCGGCGTGGACCTCGATAGCGCTATCCGCGGCGGCCGAGGATGATCCCTTCGAGCAGCTTCGCACGGAATACGCCGGGCCGATCCACGCGATGCTGGAGACCTATTGCCTCGATTGCCACGCAGCCGACGTGCGCGAGGGCGAGCTCGATCTCGAACGCTTCGCGGCATTGGAAGACGTGCGCCGCGACGCGACCACGTGGCTCAAGGTGGCCGAGATGCTCGCCGGCGGCGAGATGCCGCCCGAAGAGTCCGCGCAACCCAGCGACGCCCAGCGCCAGCAACTCCAACAGTGGATCGATCGCTACGTGAAGGCCGAGGCCGCGGCTTCAGCCGGCGACCCGGGCCCGGTCGTGCTGCGGCGGCTCAACAACGCGCAATACACCTACACCATCCGCGACCTGACCGGCATCGAGCTCAGCCCCACGCGGGAGTTCCCCGCCGACAACGCGGCCGGCGAGGGCTTCACCAACGCGGGCGGAGCGCTGGTGATGTCGCCATCGCTGTTGACCAAGTACCTCGACGCCGGCAAGGACATTGCCCGCCACGCCGTGCTGTTGCCCGACGGCTTCCGTTTCTCTCCCGGCACCACGCGGCGCGACTGGACCGACGAAGTGCTGGCCGAAATCCGGCAGATGTACGTCGAACATGCCGGCGCCGGTAGCGCTGCCGACGTGAACCTGCACGGCCTGCACTGGAAGACCCGCGGCGGCGGCAACCTGCAAGTCGAAGCCTACCTGGCCGCCACGCTGGCCGCACGCGAAGCGCTCACCTCGGGCGAGCGCTCCGTCGAGGAAGTGGCCCAAGAGCGCGGCCTGAATGCCAAGTACCTGGGTTCGCTGTGGAAGCTGCTTAACGAGCAGGACGATTCGCCGGTACTCGAAGTGGTGCGGGCGCGCTGGCGCGACGCGCAGCCCGATGGCGCCGCGGCGCTGGCGGCCGAGATCGCCCGTTGGCAGGAGGCGCTACAGGCGTTTCAGGCCGTGGGGCACATGAAGCCCTGGATGGTGCCGGTCACCCCGCTCACGGCGCGGCAGGAGTTTCGCGTCGACCTGGGCCAGTTGGCCGGCGACGCCGTGACCCTCTACCTTGCGGCCGGCACCGCGGGCGACGGGGGCGAGCACGACCAAGTGTTCTGGCAGCGCCCCCGACTGGTCGTGCCGGGCCGGCCCGATCTGCCGCTGCGCGACGTGAGGGCGGCGGTCGATCGACTCGTGGATCACCGCAAGCGGGTGCTAAGCGCGACCGAAAAGTCGCTGCTGGCGGCCGACGAGGCCAGCCGCTCGAGTGAAGCTTCCGACACCAAAGCACTGTCTGCAAAATACAACGTGGCGCCCGAGGTGCTCTCGAGTTGGTTCACGTTCCTGGGCATCGAGGCCTCGGATAACGTGCAGCTCGATCGTTTCGAGAATCGGCTGCGCACGACCGGGGGATACGACTTCGTGCAGGGATGGGGCTCGCCGCAAACGCCGAGTCTGGTGGCCAACGCCTCGGATCAGGAAGTGCGCATTCCCGGCCGATTGAAACCGCATGGCGTGGCCGTGCATCCTTCGCCCACGCTGTATGCGGCCGTCGGCTGGAAGAGCCCGCTGGCAGGCGCTGTGCGCATCGAAGGCAAGGTGGCCGACGCTCATGCCGAGTGCGGCAACGGAGTGACCTGGGCACTGGAGCTGCGCCGCGGCTACACGCGGCAAACGCTGGCCAGCGGAACGGCGGGCTCCACGGCCATCGGCCCGCTCGAAGCGGTGGCGGTGCGCCCGGGCGACCGGTGTCGCTGGCCATCGGTCCCAAGGACGGCAACCACGGCTGCGACCTGACCGAGATCGAGTTGAAGCTCACCAGCACCGGCGACGACACCCGCACGTGGGACCTGGCTCCGGATATCACGTCCGACGTGCTGGCGGGCAATCCCCACGCCGACTGCCACGGCAACGCGGACGTGTGGCACTTTTACTCGCAACCGATTGCGGAACGCGCGATCGGCCCCACGATTCCCCCCGGCTCGGCGCTGGCCCGCGGGCAAGCCACGGCCGATGCCCAAGAACGCAAGCAACTCGCCGCCGAAGTGCAGCAGTTGCTCGCCGGCGCTGCCCCGGCCGACAAGGAGGGTCCCGACGCACGGCTCTACCAGCAGCTCACGTCGCTGGCCGGTCCGCTCTCGGCCGGTGCGTTGGGCGACTCGATGGGCGCCGATGCCCCAGCGGCTTCGAGCGCCGGCGACAGTGCCTGGGGACTCGACCCCGAACGGTTCGGCACGCGCGCCGACGGCACGGCGATCGACTCGCAGAGCCTGGCCGTGCAGGCGCCGTCGCTGGTGGCGATCCGTCTGCCGGCCGAGTTGGCTTCCGGCGCCGAATTGGTGACCACCGCCGAACTCGATCCGCAGTCGGCGGCCAAAGGCGCCGTGCAGCTTACCATCGGCACGGACAAACCCGGCGAGCTCGAGGCGCTGCGGCCGGGCGTGACGGTGCTGACCGGCGAAGGCAGCCCCGCGCGGCAGCGATTCGAGAAAAGCTTTGATGACTTCCGCCGCTGGTTTCCACGGGCGTTGTGCTACACGCAGATCGTGCCGACCGACGAAGTGGTGACTCTGACGCTGTTCCATCGCGAAGACGAGCCGCTGGCTCGGCTGATGCTCAACGACGAGCAGCGGGCCCGGCTCGATCGCCTGTGGCAGGAACTGCACTTCGTCAGCCACGATGCTTTGACGCAGGTCGACGCCTTTGCCCAGTTGCTGGAATACGCCTCGCAGGACAGCGACCCGGGACTGTTCGAACCGTATCGCGAACCGATCCACGACGCGGCCGACGCGTTTCGCCAGGCGCTCATCGAGGCCGAGCCGCAGCAGCTCGACGCGCTGGTCGACTTCGCCGAGCAAGCCTATCGCCGCCCGCTGGCCGACGACGAGGCCGCGGGCCTGCGCGAGCTGTACACGCAACTGCGCGAGGAAGAGCTGTCGCACGACGAGGCGTTTCGCTTTACCCTCGCGCGAATCTTCGTCGCGCCGGCCTTTCTCTATCGTCTGGAACAGGCGCCTGCCGGCGCCGAGCCGGGGCCCGTGTCCGATTGGGAGCTGGCCAGCCGGCTGAGCTATTTCCTCTGGTCATCGCAGCCCGACGGGCAACTGCGGGCGGCAGCCGCGGCGGGCAATCTGCACGCGCCCGACGTGCTGGCTGCCGAGGCACGGCGGATGCTGGCCGACGATCGCGTGCGGCGGCTGGCCACGGAGTTTGCCTGCCAGTGGCTGCACGTGTACGAGTTCGACACGCTGGACGAAAAGAGCGAAAGCCACTTCCCGCAGTTCGTCGAGTTGCGCGACGACATGTACGAAGAGTGCATTCGCTTCTTCACCGACATGTTCCAGCGCGACGCGTCGGTGCTCGACGTGCTGGAGGCCGACCACGTGTTCGTCAACGACGCGCTGGCCGCGTTTTACGGCATTCCCGAGGTGAGCGGGCCCGAGTGGCGGCGCGTCGAGGGGGCGAGCCAGTACGGCCGCGGCGGCATCCTGGGCCTGGCTGCCACGCTGGCCAAGCACTCCGGCGCCTCGCGCACCAGCCCCACGCTGCGGGGCAATTGGGTCTGCGAGGTGCTCTTGGGCGAAAAGCTGCCGCCGCCGCCCAAGGACGTGCCGCAGATTCCCGAAGACGAAACGGCCACCGAGGGGCTGACCGTGCGCCAGATCGTTGAACGGCATGCTCGCGACGTGCGCTGCGCCGGCTGCCACAAGCGCGTCGACCCGTTGGGCTTTTCGCTCGAGGCGTTCGACTCGATTGGCCGCCGTCGCGAGCAGGACCTGGCCGGCCAGCCGATCGACGATCATACGGAGCTGGCCGATGGCACCAAGATCGAAGGCGCCCAGGGCCTGCGCGACTATCTGCTCAAGACCCGCCGCGAGGCGATGCTGCGACAGTTCTGCCGCAAACTGTTGGGCTTTGCCCTGGGGCGCGGCGTGCAGCTTTCCGACGAGCCGCTGCTGGAGGAGATGCAGCAGCAACTGGCCCGGCACGATTACAAGTTTTCGGCCGCGGTCGAGGCGATCGTCCGCAGCCCGCAGTTTCGCAACATCCGCGGACGCGATGCGGAGCAGGGATTAGGGGTTAGAAAGAACACGGCTCTTGGCACGGTGGGTGCCGTTGGTCGATAATACAAGCCGCCACACGACAGATCCTGAGAGAACGAGCATGCATACGCACGAGTTTTCGCGACGGACGTTTCTGCGGGGCGTAGGCGTGACGATGGCCCTGCCCTGGCTCGAATCGGTGGCCGTGTGGGGCGACGAGGTAGCCGGCGGCGGCAGCCAGGCGCCCGTGCGGTTTGCCGCGCTGTTTTCGGGCAACGGCTTTCACAGCCGCGAGTGGTGGGCCGAAGGCACCGGTGCCGACATGAAGCTCGGCCAGGTGCTCGAGCCGCTCACACCGCTGCGCGAAAAGATGCTCTTCATCCGCGGGCTGTACAACGAAGAGGCCCTCAAGGGCAACATCCACAGCTCGCAAACCGGCAACCTGCTCTCCGGCGCTCCGCTGGCTTCCGGCGGCGCGATTCGCTCGGGCACCAGCATCGACCAGGTGATCGCCCAGCAGCAGGGTCGCTCGACCAAGGTGCCCAGCCTGGTGCTCGGCTGCGAAAAGTCGAACCCCTCGGTGCACAAGAACTATTCGATGCTCTACAGCTCGCACATTTCGTGGAGCTCGCCCACGTCGCCCACGCCGCTGGAACTTTACCCGGCGCTGGCGTTCGATCGCCTGTTCAAGGACGAAGTGGAACGCGGCGACCGCAGCGTGCTCGATGCCGTGTTGGAAGACGCCCGCGACGTGCGCCGCCACGTGAGCCAGGCCGACCAGCGCAAGCTGGACGAATACCTCGACTCGGTCCGCGAGGTCGAGCAGCGGATCGAGCGCTCCGGGGCCCAGGGCGAATTGCAGGGCTGGCGTCCCACGCTCGCCGAGCCCAACGTGCCGCGCCCGGCCGAGGGCATTCCGCAAAACATCGCCGAGCACATGCGGTTGATGTGCGACATTCTCGTGCTCGGCTTCCAGACCGACGCCACGCGGGTCTGCACGCTCAAGCTGAACAACGACCACAGCTCGCTGCGGTTCCCGCACGTGGGCGTCGACTACATGATCCATCACCTTCTCTCGCATAGCGACACGGCCGATTGGCTGAAGGTGAATCAGTTCTTCCTCGAACAACTGGCCTACGTCGGCCAAAAGCTCGACGCCATTCAGGAAGGCGAGCGGACGGCGCTCGACAACTCGATGATCCTCTACTGCTCCAGCATGCTGACCGGCAGCCACGACGCCACGAAGCTGCCCGTGGTGGTGCTGGGCCGCGGCGGCGGGCAGATCCAATCCGGCCGCGTGCTCGATTACCTCGACAAGCCGAACCGTAAGATGTGCAGCCTGTACCTCTCGCTGCTCGACAAGACGGGCATCCACCTCGACGCGTTCGGCGATTCGCGCCAGCGGCTGGCCGAGGTGTAGACGGAGCGGGAGTACGGGGAAAGAAACGCAAAGACGCAAAGACGCCAAGACGCCAAGGAAGAAGAGGGTTGGGAGAAAGACTGGAAGGATTCGAAACAACGTTGTCTGTGTTGAGCCCTTCCGTCATTCTTTCCTTCTTTGCGTCTTGGCGCCTTCGCGTCTTTGCGTTGACTTCCTTGTCTTCGAATCGCACCCTTTGAGCGGACGAGTAACGTGGCAGAACTCGGCGTGCTCTTTTCGATTTTCGTCGGCCTGGCCGTTCTCGCGGTCGTGATCGCCGGGCCGGTGATCCTGCTGGTGTTCCTGCTCAAGTCGATGGGCGGCGGCACGGGCTCCTGGACGCGGCTGCAGCAGGTCTATGCGACGAACGACCCACCGCGGGGCGACGTCAGGTCGTGGCAAAGCGTGCGCGTCGGCTCGGTGAACTACAACAACATCGCGACGCTGGGCATCGCCGAGGAAGGACTCTACGTCTCGATCTGGCGTTCCACGGCGCTCGTCCCCTGGAACGAATTCCACGGACAAGACGGTACGACGCTCACGGTCGGAAACCCGCCCGTGGCCACGATTCGCCTGTCGCGCGCCGTGCTCGAAGCGCTGCGCAACCGCCTGCCGCAGCAGGCCCCCGTGATAGAATAACGGGCATGGACACCAGCGACGTCGAGAATCGCGAGGAACGGCTCGAAGCCGAGAAACAGCGGCTGTACGAGGAGATCCGAACCTACCCCACGCCGATCGCCGGCTGCGACCAACAGTTCAACTACCTGCTCGAGCAGCAGGCCCGGGTCGTCGCCGAGCTGAATCGCCTGCGCTCCGCCCGCGAGGCCACGAAGGGGCGAAGCTGAGGCCCACGGTTCGATCGACGAGGAAGGAAACGCCAAGACGCAAAGACGCAAAGGAGTAGAGGGAAAAGAAGGCTGGAATGATCGGAAACGGCGCTGCCAACATTGGCCACGGCGCTATTCCTCCCTTCTCTTCCTTTGCGTCTTTGCGTCTTTGCGTCTTTGCGTTTTCTTCTTTGACTCCCTCGCCGCATTCGCCGCGTTCCACCCCCTTGCACAACCCTGGGGGTACCTGGGAGAATGGCCGCTTATCGAGAATCATTCTCGATTCGCCGGACTTCCCGATTTCCGTGTTTCCCTTGCTGCGAGGATGAATCGTCCATGAGCTGTCTAGTCCAGAAGGAGGCCCCCGATTTCGCCGCCCAAGCCGTCATGCCCGACGGGTCGTTCAAGCAGATCAAGCTGTCCGACTATCGCGGCAAGTACGTCGTGCTGTTTTTCTACCCGTTGGACTTCACCTTCGTCTGCCCCACCGAGATCATCGCTTACTCGGATCGGGTGCAGGAATTCGAGGATCTCAACGTGCAGGTGCTGGGCGGATCGATCGATAGCCACTTTTCGCATTTGGCTTGGCGCAATACGCCGCGCACCTCCGGCGGACTCGGCGAGATCGGCTACCCGCTGGTGGCGGATCTCGACAAGAAGATCTCCGAGGCCTACGGCATCCTGCTGCCGCAGGGCATTGCGTTGCGGGGCCTGTTCCTGATCGACAAGGACGGCATCGTCCGCCACGAGACGGTCAACGACCTGCCCCTGGGACGCAGCGTCGACGAAACGCTGCGGATGGTTCGGGCGCTGCAGTATTTCGAGCAGAACGGCGAAGTCTGCCCCGCCAACTGGAACCCCGGCGCCAAGACGATCAAGCCCACGCCGAGTGACAGCCGCGAGTTCTTCGAAGCGGCCTATAAGGCGTAACGCACCACACCGACCGATAGATTCGCCGTTTCAGGCGCTACCGAAGCGCGCCGGGGTGCCATGTTCACGCTCGCGTGAGCATGCTTGCCCTGGCCATCACGGGCCGGCGGTAGGTTCATTCGCGATGGTGTTCGGTGCGCGCATCGCAACCGTCGTGAACATGCTCACGCAAGCGTGAGCATGGCACCGCGCACGCAGTACCGGAACGTAGTGCAGGTTCAGGCGCTACCGAAGCGCGCCAGCGCCGCCTGGCCTAGCGCGATGCCGCCGTCGTTGGGCGGCACGGCGACGTTGCGCAGCAGCCGCAAGCCCGCGCGCTCGGCCAGCTCGCGCTCGACCAGCGCCAGCAGCAGCCGGTTTTGAAACACGCCGCCGGAGACGACCACCGTTTCGAGTCGCTGCTCCTGGGCAAGACCAGCGGCGCGCGCAGCGATCTCGCGGGCGATCGCCGCATGAAACGCAGAGGCGATCTCGGCGATCGGACGATCGGCCAGCCGCGCGTCGACCACTTGCCGCAAGAGCCGGCAGCCGTCGAGCACGCCGAAATCGAGCGGCAGCGAAGACGCAACGCCCGCGGTGTGTTCGAGCCAGATGGCGGCCTGGCCCTCGAACGACACTTCGCGATCAAAGCCGAGCACGGCGGCAGCGGCGTCAAACAGCCGGCCGGCCGAGGTGGACGTGTGGCAGCGCACGTTCTTGGCCACCAGTTGCCGACCGAGAAAGAACCGCTCGCCAAAGCCAAACGGCGGCTGGCGGAAATCGATCCCCGCGTCTTCGCCGAAAAACGCCGCGGCGGCCTGCAGCGGATAGCGGGCCGCGGCGTCTCCACCCGGCATGGCCACCGGCTGAAGCCAGCTTTGCCGCTGGAATCCCTCGCGCACGCTCCCGGTGAAAAACTCGAAACCCCAGATCGTGCCGTCGCGGCCCCAGCCCGTGCCGTCGAGCGCCACGCCGACCACATGCTCGTCCAGCCGATCGTGCTCGGCCAGCACGCTGGCCACATGCGCTTCGTGATGCTGCACGGCCACACGCTCGCGGCAGGCCAGGCCGCCGGCCAGCCGGGTCGATTCAAACTGCGGGTGCAAGTCGTGAACCACAACCAGATCGCGACCGCCCACCTCGTACATCGCCAGCAGGTCGCGCACCGTCTCCTCGAACGCGCGGTTGGATTCCAAATCGCCCAGGTCGCCGATGTAGGGGCTGACCACCACCTCGCCGTCGACGACCAGCGCGATCGTGTTCTTCAAGTCGGCGCCCAGGGCCAGGATCGGCCGTCCGCCGGGCAGTCGCGCCACCGTGCCGGGAGCGTACCCGCGCGAGCGGCGGATCATCAGCGGTTCGCGTGAGCGCACGGCCACCACCGAGTCGTCGACGCGGCGGGCAATCGGACGCTCGCCCACTAGCGCCGCGTCGGCGATGCCCGCCAGCCGCTCGCGAGCATCGTCGTCGCGATAGGCGATCGGCTCGCTCGAACGATTGGCGCTGGTCATCACCAGCGGGCTCGGCGCCCCGCATGCAAACAGCAGATCGTGCAGCGGCGCGTAGGGCAGCATCAATCCCAGCTCGTCGGTGTCGGGGGCTACGCCCGGCAACTCGACTCGGGCGCGGGCCAAGACAATCGGCCGGGCCGCCGAGCCCAGCAACTCCTGGTGCGCGCCGGTGAGCTCGACCAGTCGGCGGGCCTCGTCCGGGTCGCGGACCATCAGGGCGAACGGCTTCTCCTTGCGAAACTTTCGCGCCCGCAAGCGCTCGACCGCGTCGGCGTTGCCGGCGTCGCACGCCAGGTGATATCCGCCGATGCCCTTGACCGCCACGATCCGTCCATCGGCAAGGGCTCGCGCCGCGCGTGCGACCGCGTCCGTTTGCTGCCCGCCCTCCTCTCCTTCGCCGGGGTCGGCCCACACTTCGAACCGATAGGCGGGTCCGCACTCGGGACAGGCCGTCGGTTGGGCGTGAAAACGCCGGTCGACCGGATCGTCGTACTCGCCCCGGCAGCGAGGGCACATCGCCCAGTCGGCCATGGTCGTGGCAGCTCGATCGTACGGCAGGTGGTGGATGATCGAATACCGCGGCCCGCAGTGCGTGCAGTTGATGTACGCATAGCCGTGCCGACGATCGCCCTCGTCGAACATTTCGGCAAGGCACGCCTCGCACACGGCCAGGTCGGGCGACATCCGCGTGGTGGGGGCTTCGCCGTGGCGGCTTTCCAGAATGCGAAAGGCGTCGGCATCGAGTAGCTCCACCGGTCGGCACTCGAGGTCGATGACCCGCGCCGCGGGCGGGCACTCGTTGCGCACGGCCAATGCGAAACGCCCGATCGCCTCGGCCGGGCCCTGTACGTGGATCTCGACTCCCGCCTCGTCGTTGAGCACCCAGCCGTGCAGTTTCCGCTCGACGGCCAGGCGGTAGACGAAGGGCCGAAAGCCGACACCTTGCACAACGCCCCGCACACGTATCCGGCGAGCTTCGATGGGTTCCGGCGTGACGTTCAACATATGCGCGGCAACTGCTCTCCGATTTGCATGGCGATCACCCGCCGCCCGCCCACCGCCGTGCGCGCGACGACTGTGCCGGGATGCTCGCCGGTGACGTGCCCGACGACGGCGGCCTGCCGTCCCAGCGGATGCTCGCGCATCGCCGCCACCAGCGACTCGGCCGCATCGGCGGCGACGATGGCCACTATCTTGCCTTCGTTGGCCACGAACAGCGGGTCGAGCCCCAGCACATCGCAGGCCGCCTGCGTCACTGGCTCGATGGGCAGCGATGTTTCGTCCAGCACGATGCCGACCTTCGAGGCGGCGGCAATCTCGTTGAGCGTCGAGGCCATGCCGCCCCGCGTGGGATCGCGCAGGACGTGCACCTCGTGCGTGGCGTCGAGCATCCGCGCCACCAACTCGTGCAGCGCCGCGGTATCGCTCTCGATCGTCGACTCGAACTCGAGCCCCTCGCGCACGCTCATGATGGCCATGCCGTGATCGGCGATCGTGCCGCTGATGATCACCGCGTCGCCGGGCCGGGCCAGGTGGGGGCCGATGGTCACGCCGTCGGGCACCTCGCCGATGCCGGCCGTGTTGATGTAACAACCGTCGCCGTGCCCGCGCTCGACGACCTTGGTGTCGCCGGCCACGATCGGCACGCCCGCGGCGGCGGCGGCCTCGCCCATGCGGCGTACGACGCGGTGCAGGTCGGCCACGGCAAAGCCTTCCTCGATGATGAAGCCGGCGCTCAAGAAGCGCGGTTGCGCGCCGCTGGCGGCCAGGTCGTTGATCGTGCCGTGAACGGCCAGGTCGCCGATCGAGCCGCCGGGAAAAAACAGCGGCCGCACGACGAACGAATCGGTCGTGAACGCCATCCGCCCCGAACCCGGCGGCAGCACCGCGGCATCGCCCAGCTGCGCCAGCGCGTCGTTGCGAAAGGCCGGCAGGAACAGGTTCTCGACCAGCTCGGCCGAGAGTTTGCCGCCGCCGCCGTGGCCCAGCACGATCGCCGGATAATCGCGTAGCGGCACGGGGCAAGCCAGTTCGTCGATGTCGATCGAATCAGCCATGGGTACTCACACGGGTTGCTCGAGCAGCCGCCCGTAGTTGTAGTAGGCCGCGCAGGCCCCTTCGCTGGAGACCATCGTCGCGCCGAGCGGCGTGCGCGGCGTGCACTCCTTGCCGAAGGCCGGACATTGATGCGGCTTGAGCGCCCCCTGCAACACTTCGCCACTGCGACAGAGCGGCGACTCGACGGTTTCGATGCCGCCGACGTCGAACCGCTGCTCGGCATCGAATTCGGCATAGGCCGGACTGAGCCGCCAGCCGCTGTTCGGAATGACGCCGATCCCCCGCCAGGCCCGCGCGGTGACGGTGAACACCTGCGCCAACAGGTCCTGGGCCGCGCGATTGCCTTCGCAGGTGACGACTCGGGCGTAGGCGTTTTCGACGCGCGCTTCGCCCGCCTCGAGCTGCACCACAGCACGGCGGATGCCCTCCAGCACGTCCAACGGCTCGAAGCCGGTGATCACGATCGGCACGCGATGCCGTTCGGCCAGCGGCGGATACTGCCAGAAGCCCATCACGCTGCACACGTGCCCCGCCGCCAGAAAGGCCTGCACCCGATTGCCGGGCGAGCGCATGATCGCCTCGATGGCCGGCGGCACCAGCACGTGGGAGACGAGCATCGAAAAGTTCTGCACGTTCTGGGCCTTGGCCAGGTGCACCGCCATGGCGTTGGCCGGAGCCGTGGTCTCGAAGCCCACGCCAAAGAACACGACCTGCCGATCGGGGTTGGCGCGAGCCAGCTTCACGGCGTCGAGCGGGCTGTAGACCACGCGCACGTCGCCGCCTTGGCTTCGGACCGCGAACAGGTCCTGCGAGCTGCCGGGCACGCGCAACATGTCGCCGAACGAGCAGAAAATCACTTCCGGCCGCAAGGCGATTGCCAGGGCCTTGTCGATCAACTCCAAAGGCGTCACGCACACGGGGCAACCGGGCCCGTGGATCAGCTCGATTCCCTCGGGCAGTAGCTGGTCGATGCCATTACGAATGATCGAGTGCGTCTGGCCGCCGCAGACTTCCATGATGCGCCAGCGTCCGCGCGTCGCGTCGCGGATTTCGCGGGCCAGACGCTTGGCGACTTCGCCGTTGCGAAATTCGTCCAGATACTTCATGGCCACCTCGCTGGTTCGTGTGCCGGCGTTGCGGCCGGCGGGGCGCTAAAGCGCGCTAGCCGACGTCGCTTTCGAGCTCTGCTTCGAGCAGCCCCATCTCCTCAAAGGTCTTGAGCGTTCGCAAGGCCGAGGCCTCGTCGATGCGGCTGATGGCGAACCCGACGTGCACGATCGCGTACTGGCCCACTTCGATCTCGGGCACGCAGGCCAGGCAGACCTCCTTGATCACGCCGCCGAAGTTCACTTTGCCCATGCGCGTTCCCTCGGCATGGTAGATCGCGTCGACGCGTCCGGGCACGGCCAGGCACATGTCACATCCTCGGTGGTTCCGTTGAATCGCCAGCGACTGCGCGCGAGGAAACGCCTAAATCCTAGGTAGGCGCGTCCGAGCTTCGACCGGATTGCGGCCAATCGGCACCCATCGGCCTGCCGGGCTTCCAGGCGCCGGCGAGGTAACACACTAGATTGAGCATGCCCGTCATCACAAACGGCAAGGCCCCAACTGTGATCAACGCCATCGCGAGGCGGGGCGAGTCTCCCGCGGACAACGAGAGTAAACCGGAGGCGATCACGCCGACGGGCCCCAGAAACACGATGACGCATAGCCATCGCCGTGATTTCACTCGGGGACGCGCCCCGCTTGGGCTGTTCATGTCGCACATACCGGCATTCTAGCAGATCGACCCGCTAGAGACGCAATCGATCGCTCAGGGCTGCGAGACAAACGGCCGCTCGTCACGCACCGGCAATCCGCACGCGGTCCGTTGGTCGATCAGGAACGCGAGCCAGGCATCGAAGCCAACGCCGGTCTTGGCCGAAGTGGAAAAAATCTGCATGCCGGGGCGCACGTCGTGGATGTTCGCCTCGGCAGCAGCGCGGTCGAATTCACAAGCTTCGGCCAGGTCGGCCTTGGTGACGATCGCCACGTCGGCCGTGTTGAACAGCTTGGGATACTTAAGCGGCTTGTCCTCGCCGTCGGTCACGGACAAGAGCACGACGCGCAGCGACTCGCCCAGGTCGTAACTGGCGGGGCAGACCAGGTTGCCGACGTTTTCGATGAACAGAAAGTCGGCCGGACCCGGCGACCACTCGGCCAGGTGCCGCGCGACCATGTCGGCTTCCAGGTGGCAGACGCCGTCGGTCGTGATCTGACGCACCGGCGCCCCGCTCTCGGCCAGGCGGCGGGCGTCGTTGTCGGTGGCCAGGTCGCCGACCAGCGCGATCGGCCGGTAGCCGCGGTTCAGTAGTTCGCCCAGCGTGCGCCGCAGCAGCGCGGTCTTGCCCGTGCCGGGGCCGGAAACCAGGTTCACTACGAACAGCCCGTCGGAGAGGAATCGTCCGCGCAGGTCGCGGGCCAACTCGTCGTTCTTCTTGAGCAGATTGCGGCGAACTTCCAGGATGCGGGGATGCATGAGATACCTCGGTGCGGCGGCGAGGGCGACGGCCAGCGCCGAATCGCTCACTCCAGTTCGATGTATTCCAGCTCGAGTTCGCGCCCGTGGCGGATGTCGCCGGTCGGCTTGTCGCACTCTGGGCAGCGAAAGCGTTGAATTCCCGGCAACGTCCGTTCGGCCTGACACGCGTTACAAAACACGACCACGTCGATGTCGTGAATCACCAATTGCGAACCGGCTAGCAGCGTGTCCTCGGTGACCAGATCGTAGCAGAACTCGAGCGCGTCGCGGACCACTCCCGCCAACCGGCCGAGGCGGAGATGAACCGCCTTGACTCTGCCCAGCGGATCGGACCCACTAGCGCGCTCGGCATCGAGCGCGTCGGTGGCCGTGGTCACCAGGCTGTGGGCGATGGACAACTCGTGCACGCGTGGATTCCCGGTTTCGGTACTTCGAGCCAGCACAACGATTTTCGAGGAGCGCATGCAGGAATTCAACATCTGGGTGCCAGGACCAGCCAGCCTCGCAGGGTGTCGAGGGCCGCCGCCTGGGGATCTCCCAACCGTCACTGAAGACACAAAGCATGGTAGAGTTGGTGGTCGCGCCGGGGTCGCCCGAGGGACTTTTCCGTCCCTTGGGTCGACTTTTGCTCGCCGGCGCGAGAGAATTCTTGGCGTGTGACCACGCAACCCGTCGCCACGTCTTCCTTCAGACAGCTAGCGAGTGTCGCCGTGACTGAGCTTCCCATCCTGTTCGCGACGGCGGTTTCGATCGGCTTCATGCACACGCTGCTGGGGCCGGACCACTACGTGCCGTTTGCCGCACTGGCCAAGGCCCGGCAGTGGTCGCTGCAGAAGATGCTGGTGATCACCGTCCTTTGCGGGCTGGGGCACGTCGGCAGCTCGATCCTGCTGGGCGGATTGGGTTTGGCGCTGGGCGTGCTGGTCGTGCGGCTCGAGACCATCGAAGCGGCTCGCGGCGATCTGGCCGGGTGGCTGATGATCGCCTTCGGCGCCGTGTATCTCACCTGGGGACTGGTGCAGGCCGTGCGGCGCGTGCCCAGCGCGCATGTGCATCGCCTGCCCGACGGCACGATGCTGGTCCACCGCCACGCCGACGACGCGGACGAAGTCCACCCGGGGCCGGCGGCCGACGAGGAACACGAGGCGCAAGCCCATCAGGCTTCGGCCACGCCGTGGGTGCTGTTCTTGATTTTCGTGTTCGGCCCGTGCGAGCCGCTGATTCCGCTGTTGATGTATCCGGCGGCCACGCTCGACAGCCAGGCCGTGCTGCTGGTGACCTTGGGCTTCGCCGCGGCGACACTGATCACAATGGTCTGCTGCGTCAGCGTCGTGTTCCTGGCCGCGGGTCTCTTGCCCAAGACGGGCGTCGAACGCTTCGCCCACGCCCTGGCCGGCGCCGCCGTATTAGCCTGCGGCGTGCTGATTCAAGTGGGGCTATAGCGCCGGCAGCGCGTTCCGCCCGTCACACCAGCCCGAAGCGCCAGCGAGGGTTCTTCGTCGTTGGGTCAAAGAACCCGAAACGACCCTCGCTCGCGCTTCGGGCTGGTGTCGGCAGGAATTTTAGCCGGGCGGCTACGGTGCGGTCGCGTGTTCGATCGGCTCGGGATGGTGGTGCAGCGGGTCTTCTTCGTCCATCAGCGAGACGGGCAGGCCGTGGCCGGGGGTGTTGGCATAGAGCAGCCAGTAGGCCACGGGAATCACGAACAGCGTGAAGAGGGTCGAGGCGAACAGGCCGAAGATCAGCGCCCAGGCCAGGCCGGAAAAGATGGGGTCGATGATGATCGGCGCGGCGCTGAGCATGGCGGTCGAGGCCGTGAGCAGAATGGGCCGCAGCCGCACGACGCGGCTTTCCATGATCGCGTCGAACAGCGACCGGCCGCGCGCGAGCGACACGTGAATGAAGTCCACCAGGATGATCGAGTCGCGCGTGACGATGCCCGACAGCGCAATCATGCCGATCATGCCCGTGGCGGTGAAGTACACCGGATCGAGAAAGCCGCCGATCTGGCTGGCGTTCAGCGCGTTGAGCAGCCAAAAGCCCGGCATGACGCCCAGCACCGTCAGCGGAATGGCCAGCATGACGACGACCGGAATCACGAAGGACCGCATCTGCGCTACCAGCAAAATGTAGATGCCGATCATCGCCGCGCCGAACGCCAGCCCGAGGTCGCGAAAGACGTCGAGCGTGATTTTCCATTCGCCCTCGCCGGCGAAGTCGATGGTGAAACCCGGCGGCACCGACCAGGCGATGTCGCTGCCGTTGGAGAAGAACGTCCGCTCCTCGACCGGCCGGGCGTCTGTCTCGGCGACCCAGCCAGCGCCCACGGGGCGGGCATCCGGCGGCATCGTGCCCGAGTCGTCGCGGTCGACCATCACGTCGACCACCACGTCGGCCGGCGGGCGGCCCGCGGTCTCGGCAAACACGTAGGCCACGCGCTTGAGATTCTTGTGATAGATCATCTGGTCGACGCGGGCCGTTTCCCAATTGCCCAACTCGGCCAGCGGCACGAGTTGTCCTTCGCGCCCCTTGACCTGCACGCGGGCCAGGTCGGCAGCGCTTGAGCGCCGGTCGACGGGCATCCGCAGTTCGATCTTGAGCGGGTTGCGTTCCGTATCACTGCGCATGATGCCGACGGTGGTCCCGTCCAGCACGGCCGCGAGCGTCGAGGCGATGTCGTCGGCCGAAATGTGATTCAGGGCGGCCTTTTCGGTGTCGGTGATGAAGACCAATTTTTCCTGCGGGGCCTCGCGCACGTCGTCGACGTCGACCGCGCCGGGCTCTTCGGCCAGGCGGGCCCGCACCGTGTCGGCGGCCCGCAGGATGTCGGCATAGCTGTCGTCTTCCTGACCGTAGACTTCGGCCACGACGCTGGCGATCACCGGCGGACCGGGCGGAGTCTCGACGAGCTTCATCCGCACGTCGTGCCGGTCGGCGATTTCCTGGAGCTCGTTGCGCATCCGCAGGCCGATGCCGTGGCTTTGCGCGTCGCGGTTCTTTTTGCCGGCCAGGTTGATGCGCAGGTCGGCGACGTTGTCTCCCTGGCGCAGGTAGTAGTGCCGCACCAGGCCGTTGAAATCCATGGGCGAGCCCACGCCGACATAGCTGGTGAAGTCGGCCACCTCGGGCACGCCGGCCAAAAAGTCCTCGAACGCGCGCACCGCCGCATCATTCCGCTCGAGCGTCGTGCCTTCGTCGAAGTCGAGCACTAGCAGCAGCTCGTTCTTGTTGTCGAAGGGGAGCATCTTCAAGGGTACGCTGCGCACCGCGGCCAGCCCCATGGCGGCCACGGTAAGCACGAACATCAGCAGCAGGAACGACCAGGCCACCAGCCGGCTGTGGAGCAGGGGGGCCATCAGCGGATAGAACATCTTGTACAGCGGCGACCTCTTGACCGCGTCGAGGTCGTCGACCTCGCCGTGGGCGTCCTCCAACCCGCCTTGGCGGTACTTGTGGCGCAGGCCGTGGTAGGCCAGCCAGGGCGTGATGGTGAAAGCCACGAGCATCGACATCAGCATCGTCACCGGCACGTTCAGGGCCATGGGACGCATGTAGGGCCCCATCATGCCGGTGATGAAGAACATCGGCAGAAAGCTGACGATCACGGCCAGGGTGGCCGCGATCAGCGGCGGGCGAATCTCGGCCACCGCCTCGAGCACGATCCGCCGCGTGGCCCGTTTGCGCAGGTGGAAGTGTCGGGTGATGTTCTCGACGTCCACGATCGGATCGTCGACGAGCAAACCCAGCGAAAGGATCAACGCGAACAGCGTCACGCGATTGATGGTGAAGCCCAGCATCAGGTTCACCGCCAGCGTGAGCCCGAACACCACGGGCACGGCCACGGCCACGATGAATGCCTCGCGCCAGCCCAGGCCAATGGTCAGCAGCGCCACCACGATCAGGATCGCCACGGCCAGCGCTTCGACCAGCTCGTTCACTTTTTCGTTGGCCGTCAGCCCGTAGTTGCGGGTGATCACCATCTCGGTGTCGGAGGGCACGAGCGTTCGGCCGAGTTTCTCGGCTTCGGCCAGCACTTCGTCGGCCACCCAAACGGCGTTGGAGCCCTTCTTCTTGGCGATGGCGATGGTGACGGCCGACTGGCTCGTGCTCTCGCTCGCGGATTCCGATTCGCCGGAGTGCGAGACGTGTCCCAGCTCGGTGCTGGGAAAGCCCTCGTGATGCGTGAATCCGCGGGCCGGGCCCCAGCCGTGGCGGACGTAGTTGGTCACCTCGTCGGGTCCGTCGCTTACCGCGGCCACGTCCTTGAGGAACACGGGCTGGCCGTCGAACACGCCCACGACCAGGTCGCGCAACTGCCGCACGTCGCCAAACCGCTTGCCGGCCTGGACGCGGATCAATTCGTCGCCCGCGCGGAAATCGCCGGCCATGCGACGGACGTTGGTGGCGGCGATGGCTCGCTGGATCTCTAAGGGGGAAACGTGATAGCCGGCCATGCGGTCCGGATCGAGCCGTACCTGCACGACGCGCGGCCGGCCGCCGACGACGTAGGCCCGCGACACGTCGTCGATGGCTGCCAGGCGTTGGGCCATCTCTTCGCCCACGCGGCGCAAGGTCATGTCGTCGCTCGTGGCGCTGGCCAGGGTAAGCGTGACGATCGGCACGTCGTCGATTTCGACCGGCTTGACGACCCAGCCGGTGACGCCGGGCGGCACGATGTCGACGTTTTCGTCGATCTTCTTGTAGAGCTTGACCAGGCTCCGCTCGCGATCCTCGCCGACGTAGTAGCGCACGGTGATGATGGCCTGTCCCTCGCTGCTCATCGAATAGACGTATTCGACGCCGTCGATCTGAAACAGGATCTTCTCCAGCGGCGTGGCCACGAGCTGCTCCACCTCGGCCGCCGAGTGTCCGGGAAACGACACGTAGACGTCGGCCAGCGGCACCACGATCTGCGGGTCTTCCTCGCGCGGCGTCAGCCACAGCGCCGCCAGGCCCACGATCGTGGCCAGCAGAATCAGGATCAGCGAGAGGTTCGACTCCAGGAAGATCTTGACGATCTTGTTGGTGAAGTTGTGCTCGTCGTGCCGCGCTTGTTCAGCCATCGCTCGCCTCGGAAGAGCTTGCCGCGGCCGGCGGCAACTCGATGCGCTCGTCCTGGCGCAGGCCCGAGAGCACCTCGACATTGCCGTCGAGCTCGCGGCCGGTGCGAATCGCGCGGCGCAACACGCGGCCGTCGTCGACGACGCTGGCAAACTCGAGCTGGCCCACGCGCTGCACGGCCTCCTGCGGGATCACCAGCACGTCTTCTTTGTCCAGCGGGATCAGAATGCGGGCAAACATGCCGCTGTACACGCCTTCGGGGCAGGGGCCGGTCACCTTGACTTCAAACGCCCGGCTGGCCGACTGGGCCTCGGGCACGATCTCGCTGATTTGCCCCTGGCATTCCAGATCGATGTTGTTGAACTCGACGTCGATCGTCTGGCCGACTTGCAGCCGGTGGGCCAGCGATTCGCGCACGCTGGCAACCAGTTGCATGTGGCTGGGATCCAGCAGCGTGGCCAGCACCTGGCCGGGCGTGACCATGTCGCCGGCGTCGACTTGCTTGTCGACGACGATCCCGTCCATCGGCGAGCGCACCGTGGCAAAGTCGAGCGTGGCCTGTACCTCGTTCAGGGTTTCGCGGGCGCGGCGCAGCTCGGCCGCGGTGGAGGTGACCGCCGTGACGGCCTGTTCGTATTGCTGGCGGCTGACGGCGTTGGACTTGAGCAGCCGCTCGAAGCGGCGCTGGTCGGCCACGGCTTGCGTGTGCGCGGCTTCGGCCGAGGCCACGGCCGCCTCGGCCTGCTTCAGGCGGGCCCGCAGATCGGTGTCGTCCAGCCGCAGCAGTACGTCGCCCTGGCTCACCTTCTGGCCGGCCTTGAGATCCACCTCGACGACGCGCGCCAGCAGCTTCGAGCCGATCGTGGCTTCGTGCACGGCGCGCACCGTGCCCACGGCTGTCTCCGTGCGCGGGATGCGCAGCATGCGCACCGGCACGACCTGGCCCTCGGGCGCCTGCTCGACCGAGCTGGTCGCAGCCGTGGGCGTGGGGACCTTGGCAGAAAACTTGCCGGCCAGCCACAAGATCAACACGCCGACGGCCACGAACAAGCCGGCGACGACCGCGCCGCGGCCCGCCCAACGCAGCCAACGCTTTGCGCCTTGCGTGCTCATCGAGGACAATCTACCACTCGACGCGCGGCGTCCAAAGGGCACCGGCCGGGAGTGCGCGCCGTCGCGGTTTTCCGGCCCTGGGTCATGCTCCCTGGCGTGCTGGAGTTTGTTGCTATCCGCATCAACTCCCGAACGCAAAGGGCATACCCGGCGGGGGGCTCAGAAACGCAAGTCAAACGCTCGAAGCAGCTTGAAGTACGCGACGCATCAGGATGCCCCAAATTGGAGCGTGCCGGGTCGCTCAGCGGTGATCAGAATCGCTCACCGCGAAGCAACGACGTGAAGGGCAGCGCTGCTTCGCGGTGAGGGCGTGAGGGCGCAGCCTAGCCGAGCAACCGCTGCATCGTCTGGCGATGGTCGTCCTCGTCGCCGGCTTGCTCTTCCATCTTGAGCTTCAGCGCCGTGAGACCTTCTTTCTCGGCCAGCTCGGCCAGCTTGGCATAGTTCTTCACGTCGGCTGCTTCTTCCTCGATGTCGTGGCGCAGCATCTCCTTGACGTCGGCCGGCGGAGCGCTCAAGTCGGGCTGCAGCTTGGGCACGCCGCCGAGCATCACGATTTGATCGGCCAGGTATTGAGCGTGCCCCACTTCGTCGAGCACTTCGGCCTGGTACATGTCGCGGACGCTATCCCATTGGGCGCCCTTGATGCTGGAGCCTTGCAGCATGTAGCGCAAAAACGTGGTCACTTCGCGGTTCATCTGCTGATTGAGACCGCTGAGTAGCTCTTGGTTTGCCATCGATATCTCCCTTTCATTTTCAAGCGTGATTCCCGGAAATTTGTGGTGGATCGCATGACGCGCTGGGCCAGGAATCTCCGTGAATGAACTAAAAGCAAAGCGCGTGCCGGAGCGTCAACCGCAGGTACGCCCGCGGGCTCCACGTGCAGCGAACGACTGAAAGGCCTCGTAGGTAGGTGCATCGCACGGGCAAAGGCTGAAGAAAGCGAGCGGACCCGACGCGAGTGTGCGGCGGCGGTGCCGCAGTGGGCTTCGAGCAACCGCTCTGTTCGCCGGACGGCCAATCGTCGCCCCCTCGCG
Organism: Planctomycetota bacterium; assembly: GCA_003389325.1. Lineage (GTDB taxonomy): Bacteria > Planctomycetota > Planctomycetia > Pirellulales > PALSA-1355 > LB-PLM-3. The sequence continues at coordinate 205,351 of QQVE01000065.1, read as the reverse complement.
CGAATGGTGCGGCGAATGTCGATCTTTCGTCGCGGAAGCTAGGCAGTCGCGCTCGAGGCGGCGCGGCGTCCGCGCAGCCGGTTCACGGCTACGTCACCAAGCAGAATGGCCACGACGGAGAGCCCCAGGGCCGGCAGCACGGCGCCGAGCAACACAATGCCCAGTACGAGCGTCCGCGGGATGCGCGATTGCACCTTGCGCGGGAAACCGGTGCGCCCGCGGGGCCGGCGCTGCCACCACATCCAAACTCCGGTCACCGGCAGCAGCATCAGTACCAGGCAGGCCACGAGCCAGGGCACCTTCGTCCACCAGCCCAGCACCGAGCCGACGTGCAACGGATAATTCCACGTGGCCCACCATCCCAGGGTCGAGTACTCGCGGTTCAAGCGATGCTCGATCACCTCGCCGGTGCAGTGATCGATGACGGCCAACTCGTCGCTGAAGGGGCCCAGCGGCCGCGTGGCAAACACGACGTAGGCGCCGTCCGGGTCGTGGGGCAGGGTGATCGAGAGCGTGGCATCGGGCATCGTGCGGTCGGCGGCGGCGACGATCGCATCGAGCGGCAGCCGGGGCGTCTCGGCCGAGGAATGCGACTTCGGTGGGTTGACGAAAATGTCGTAGGCGGCGGTCTGGTTGGCGACGTAGCGATAGCCGGTGCCCCAGACATACGTATAGAGCATGCCCGTGCCGGCGATGACCAACAGCACGATGGCCACGTATGCGCCGCTGACGGCGTGCAGGTCGCGCAAGGTGACGTAGGGATGCCGGCGAAGTCGCGGCAGCCAGGCCCCCCACAGGCGTTTGCGCCCGCGCGGCCTCCAAAGATAGACGCCGCTGGCCAACAGCACGATCGTCCAGCAGGTAACCAGCTCGACCACGATCCGGCCCAGCGTGCCGGCGAACAGCGTGCGGTGGATCTTGAGCACGACGCCAAAGAACTCGTTGTTGCCCAAGTAGCCCAGCGTCGTGCCGCGGTAAGGATCGAAGAACACGCGGCGAAACTCGGTCCCATGGTTGACCGACAACTCGGTGCTCCGCTCGGCATCGGGAAAGACGTGGAGCTGGTGCACGTGAAAGCCCTCGCCCAGCGAGCTCTCGATCGCGGCCACTTGTTCGTCGTACGACAGGCGATCGCCGCCGGGCTCCACGAAGAGCTGCTGCGCGTAGAAGATTTCTTCCAGCTCGTCCTTGAAGATGTACAACGCCCCGGTGGCCGCCATCACGATCACGACGGGCGCCACGATCAGCCCGGCGTAGAAGTGCCATCGCCAGATCACGCGGTACAAACGCGACGCCGGCTGGGTTGCTTCGGCGGGGACGGCAAGGCTGCGCCGGCTGGGACGACGCGCCGGCGCCGGACGGGTTTCGGTCGAAAGACTCATCGGCTCGCCAACGGGAAGCATCATCTAGCCAGGGACCGGCCGAACGGTTGGCGAGCGCGAAGCGGGCTAGAGATCGGCCTGGACATCTTGAGATAGAATCTCAATAGGGCCGATTGTAAGTCCCTCTCGCCGATTGTCAAATTCGACGCGAGCCCGAGCCGCGCTGCTCTCTGCCGAACCGGCCAAAACCAAGCAACTCATTCATCGCCTGCGCGGAACCAACACGGGTAGCCTTCAGCCGTCAATAAAAATTCGTTCAGCAAGAAGACATTCGCTTCTGCAACGGCTACGATATGGCTGGCAGTTGGTTCGCAAGGGGCTCGACCGCCGCGCGCACACACTTCACGACAACTCCTGCTTCAAACGGTCGTCCCGGCGTTCGCCCGTGGATCCCGTTGCAATGCGAGCCAGGAGGGGACTGCAATGGATGAATCAACGGCCAGCCCGCGGCACGCTTTGGCCAGCGCGATTGGCAGCCTGTGGTGGGTGCCTTTGCTGCGCGGCGTGTTCCTGGTGATCCTGGGAGTCTACGCGCTGTTCCGGCCCGGCATGACCGTGAGCGTGCTGACGCAGGTGGTCGGCGTCTTTTTGATCGCCGATGGGGTGCTGGCCGTCATCGCGGGCAGCGTGGGCGACGTACCGTCGCGCGGCTGGACGATCGCCCGCGGCGTCGTGGCGGTCTTGATCGGTGGCTTCGTGTTCGCCAATCCGGCGCTGGTCGCGGGCGTCACAGCGGCGTTTCTGCTGTACCTGCTGGCCTTTGCCGCCATTGCGCTGGGCGCGATCGAGATCTGGGCCGCCGTGCACGACCGGCGCGAGATCGAGGGCGAAGTTTGGCTGCTGATTGGCGGCGCGCTGACGGTGTTGTTCGGCATCCTGCTGTTGATCGCCCCCATTGCGTTCGGGCTGTTGGTCGTGCGTATTTTGGGCATCTTTGCCATCGGGTCGGGCATTTCGTTGATCGCATTCGCGTTTCGCTTGCGCCGCGTGGGCAAGCGCCTGAGTGGGGCCTAAGCTTTTCTTTTCTCGTAAGACAAACGGCAACAAACGTCCCTCGACCGGCGGTCCACGATCCGCATGCCGCCGATGCACCACATGGCATAACCGCCGCTCATCTGGAAGAAGCGAGACCTCGATGTTCAAGCGATTCAGTACGTTTGTCGCGGCGGCATGCACTGTCGCCGCTTGCGGGCCGCTGGCCGCGCAGAGCGTTTTGCCTGAGCCTGACCCGCCGTTTAAGGGCAAGATCGGGCTGCGCCCCTCCGACTCGGTGAAGGACTTTCCCAAGGCGGTGACCCCGCCCGAGGGCGCGCCCAACGTGCTGTTGATCATGACCGACGACGTGGGCTTCGGGGCCAGCAGCACCTTCGGTGGTCCGATCCCGACGCCCACCTTCGACCGCGTGGCGAACAACGGATTGCGCTTCAATCGCTTTCACACCACCGCGCTCTGCTCACCTACGCGGGCAGCGCTGCTCACCGGGCGCAATCACCACAGCGTGGCCACGGCCTGCATCATGGAAGCCGGCGTCGGCTATCCCGGCTACAACACGCTCATTCCGCAGACCAAGCGCGGGCTGGGAGACATCCTCAAGCTGAACGGCTACAACACCGCCTGGTTCGGCAAGAATCACAACGTGCCCGACTGGCAGACCACGCAGTCCGGGCCGTTCGACTTGTGGCCGGTGGGACTCGGCTTCGAGTACTTCTACGGGTTTGTGGGGGGCGACACGAATCAATGGGCCCCGGCCCTGGTCGAGAACACCCGGCCGGTGGAGCCGCCGCGCGACGATCCCGAGTATCACTTCGACCGCGACATGGCCGATCATTGCATCGCCTGGCTGCGGATGCAGCACGCCGTGGCGCCGAACAAACCGTTCTTCGCCTACTATGCTCCCGGCACGGCCCACGCTCCGCACCATGCGCCCAAGGAATGGATCGAGAAGTTTCGCGGTCGCTTCGATCACGGCTGGGACAAGCAGCGCGAGATGACGCTGGCCAAGCAGAAGGAGATGGGCATTGTCCCCGAAGGCACGAAGCTCACCGAGCGCTCGCCGGGGATTCCGGCCTGGGACTCGCTGGATGCGGACCAGAAAAAGGTGTTTGCCCACATGATGGAGGTGTACTGCGCGGCGCTTGCGCATTGCGATCATCAGATGGGACGCGTGCTGGATGCCATCGAAGAGATGGGCGAACTCGAGAACACGCTGGTGATCTACATCCAGGGCGACAACGGGGCTTCGGCCGAAGGCAGCGTCCAGGGCCTGCTCAACGAAATGACGTTCTTCAACAACATCAAGGAACCCTTCTCCGAAGTGCTGCGGCGAATGGACGAGTTGGGCGGCCCCAAGACGTTCAACCACTATCCGATCGGCTGGGCGCACGCGATGGACACGCCGTTTCAATGGACCAAGCAGGTGGCCTCGCATTTCGGCGGCACGCGCAACGGCATGGCCATGGCCTGGCCGCAGGGCATCGAGGCCCGCGGCGAGTTGCGCACGCAGTTCCATCACGTGATCGACGTCATGCCGACCATCCTGGAAGTGATCGGGCTCGAGCAGCCGATGTCGGTGTACGGCATCCAGCAGCAGCCGGTCGAAGGGGTGAGCATGGTCTATGCCTTCGACGATGCCGAAGCGCGATCGCCGCGCCAGTTGCAATACTTCGAGATGTTCGCCAACCGCGCGCTGTACGAAGACGGCTGGGTGGCCGCCACCACGCCCACCACGCCGCCCTGGCAGGCCGTGGCCGATCCGGTCGACCCGATCGACGGCTACCAGTGGGAGCTGTACAACATCGACGAGGACTTTTCGCAGGCCAACAACCTGGCCAGCGCCCACCCCGACAAGCTCCGCCATTTGCAGCGGCTGTTCTACGTCGAGGCGGTCAAATACCAGGTGCTGCCGCTGGACAACAGCAAGGTCGAGCGGCTCGACGTGCGCAACCGACCCAGCAACATCCGCGGGCTCTCCGAGTTCAAGTACTACGACGGCATGGTCCGCATTCCCGAAGGCGGCGCGCCGGACCTGAAGAACAAGTCGTTCGGTATCAGCGCCGTGGTGAACGTGCCCCGGGACGGCGGCGACGGCATGCTGATGACCCAGGGCGGGCGGTTCTGCGGCCTGGCCTTGTACGTGCACGACGGCCGGCCCGTGTTTCATTACAACGACTGCGGGGTCCACCGCTACACGCTCTCCGGCGACGAGCCGCTGCCGCCGGGGCGCCACGTGGTCACGCTCGATTTCAACTACGACGGTGGCGGCGTGGGCCAAGGCGGCCAGGCCACGCTTTCGGTCGACGCCAAGAAAGTGGCCAGCGGCAAGCTCGCCCGCACGGTTCCCTTCCGCATGTCGCTCGATGAAACGCTCGACATCGGCGAGGATACGGGCACGCCCATCAACGACGACTACCGGCTACCGTTCGCCTACGGCGGAGCGCTGGAAAACGTCACGATCAACCTTTCGGAGCATACGCTCACCGAGGAGCAGCTTCAGCAGTATCGCGAGGGCCGCGTGCGCGCGGCGCTAGCGCAGTAGCCGACAGGCGTAGCGTCGATGAATCGTTTCCTTGAACCTTTTAAGGTCATGTAGCAGGATCACGGACATGCGTTGGAGAGGAGGACCCCACAGTGGGAACGTCGAGGATCGCCGCGGGATGCGCGGCCGCGGTGTGGCGATCGGCGGCGGCGGGTTGTTGCTGATCATCATTCTCAGCCTGGTGTTCGGCGTCGATCCGCAGCAGTTTCTCGTGCAGGGGCAGGGAGGAGCGCCAGGGCCGGGCGGGGCAGTTCAAGAGCGCGAGCTGACGCCGCAAGAGCGCCAGCAGCGCGAGTTCGTCGAGGCCGTGGTGGGCTTCACCGAGGCGGTGTGGGACGAGCAATTCCGCCGGGCCGGCGAGCGCTACGAAAAGCCGCGCGTCGTGCTGTTCGAGCAGGCGGTGGACACGCGGTGTGGGCGGGCACCGTCGGCCGTCGGGCCGTTCTACTGTCCGGCCGACGAAACCGTGTACCTCGACCCGACGTTCTTCGACGAGTTGCAGAACAAGCTCGGCGGCTCCAAAGGCGAGTTCTCGCAGGCCTACGTCATCGCCCACGAGGTGGGACACCACGTGCAGAACCTGCTAGGCTACAGCGAACTGGTCAACAGCAAGCGGCGCACACTGCCGCCCTCGGAGTTCAACAAGTGGTCCGTGCGGCTCGAGTTGCAGGCCGATTACCTGGCCGGCGTGTGGGCTCATCACGGCCAGCGGAAGTTCAACTTCATCGAGCCCGGCGACGTTCGGTCGGCCATCACCACCGCCAACGCCATCGGCGACGATCGCCTGCAACGCCGTTCGCGCGGCTTCACGTCGCCCGAGAACTATACGCACGGCACGTCCGAGCAGCGGATGAAATGGTTCACGCTCGGCTTGGAAACGGGCGACTTGGACCGCATCGGCGAGCTGTTCGAATTGCCCTACCAGCAACTGTGATTCCCCTGCGGCCCTCAAGCCGCGTTTTGCGATGCGAAGTCGGTACTCCAACCTGTTGATTCCCGCGGCCATGGCCGTCGCGGCTTTCGTGGCCACTTTCGTGCTGGTGGCGGCGTGGCGCGGTGACGGATCGCCGGACGAGACGCCGCGGCACGCCGAGGCCGTGCCCGCGGATGGCCCGCCGGGCATGGTCTGGATTCCCGGGAGCGAGTTCACCATGGGCACCGACTCGGACCTGGGGTGGCCGGACGAAAGCCCGGCTCATCGCGTGCGCGTCGATGGGTTCTGGATCGACGAGACCGAGGTGACCAACGACCAGTTCGGCGAGTTCGTCGACGCCACGGGTTACGTGACCACCGCCGAGCGGGCCCCGACGGCCGAGGAGATCCTGGCCCAACTGCCTCCCGGCACGCCGCCTCCGCCGGACGAGGTGCTGGTGCCGGGAGCGCTGGTGTTCACGCCGACGACGAGTCCCGTGCCGCTCGACGATTTCACGGCCTGGTGGAAGTGGACGCCGGGGGCCGACTGGCGGCATCCCGAAGGACCGGACAGCGATCTGACGGGTCGCGGCGATCATCCGGTGGTCCACGTCTCGTGGGATGACGCTGCGGCTTATGCCAAGTGGGCCGGCAAACGTTTGCCGACCGAGGCCGAATGGGAAATTGCCGCGCGAGGCGGGCTGGAAAACCAGCCGTATGCCTGGGGCGACACGAAGCCGGGCGAAGGCGGCTGGCAGGCCAACCTCTGGCAGGGCACCTTTCCGCACCACAACACCAAAAGCGACGGCTTCGTACGCACCGCACCGGTGCGCTCGTTTGAGCCCAACGGCTACGGCCTGTACGACATGGCCGGCAACGTCTGGGAGTGGTGCGGCGACTGGTACGATCGCAATCTCTACAGACGCCGCGCCGGCGGGGAGGTGATCGACAACCCCCAGGGCCCGGAACAGTCGTCCGATCCCACGCAGCCCTATCAGCCGCAGCGCGTGCAGCGCGGCGGATCGTTTCTGTGCAACGACAGCTACTGCTCTCGCTATCGGCCGAGCGCGCGACACGGCTGCAGTCCCGACACGGGCATGTCGCACGTCGGTTTCCGGTGTGCGAAGAGTCCGAAGACTACCAATCCATAAGCTTCACTACGCGATTCAAGGGGGTCCGATGTTGAACCACACGAGAGTTGCCACACTTGTTTGCATCGCGGTCGGCGCGGCGCTGGGATTCGCCGCCGCCTCGGGCGGTTTTGAGACGATCGCGCTGGCGCTGGCTGGAGACGAAAAGTCGCCGGCGTCGTGCCTGTTCGCAGCCGGCGAAACGTCGGCCTGCTGCGACGCGGCCGCCAAGAGCGACGTGATGCGGCTGGCGTCGTTCAACCAGAATGCCGCAGCCAAATCGCAGGCCGCCGGCAAGAAGCCGAACATTCTGGTCATCTGGGGCGACGACATCGGCACCTGGAACATCAGCTACAACAATCGCGGCATGATGGGCTACGCTACGCCCAACATCGACCGCATCGGCCGGGAAGGCATTTCGTTTACCGACTACTACGGCCAGCAAAGCTGCACGGCCGGTCGGGCCGCGTTCATGGGCGGCACCGTGCCGGTGCGCACGGGCATGACCAAGGTGGGCTTGCCCGGCGCCGCCGAGGGCTGGCAGGAGCAGGACATCACCATCGCCGCCGTGCTCAAGGAGCAGGGATACGCGACCGGGCAGTTCGGCAAAAATCACTTCGGCGATCGCGATGAGCATCTGCCCACGAACCACGGCTTCGACGAATTCTTCGGCAACCTGTACCACCTCAACGCCGAAGAAGAGCCCGAGCATCGCGATTACCCCGGCGATATGAAGCTGCCCAGCGGCAAGACCTTTCGCGAGCAGTACGGTCCCCGCGGGGTGCTCAAGACCAAGGCCAACGCCGACGGCACGCAGACGATCGAAAATACGGGCCCGCTGACCAAGAAGCGGATGGAGACGATCGACGACGAGACGGTGGCCGCGGCCAAGGACTTCATCCAGCGGCAGACGAAAGCGGACAAGCCGTTCTTCTGCTGGTGGAACGGCACGCGAATGCACTTTCGCACGCACGTCAAGCAGGAGCACCTCGGCATCAGCGGCGCCAGCGGCGACGAGTACCACGACGGCATGGTCGAGCACGACATGCACGTCGGTGAATTGCTCGATTTGCTCGACGAGCTCGGCATCGCCGACAACACGCTCGTCTACTACTCGACCGACAACGGCCCGCACTTCAACACCTGGCCCGACGCCGGCTATACGCCGTTTCGCAAGGAAAAGAACTCCAACTGGGAGGGGGCCTACCGCGTGCCGGCCTTCGTGCGCTGGCCCGGCGTGTTTCCCGCCGGCATCACGGTCAACGGCATCGTAGCCCACGAAGACTGGATGCCCACGTTCGCCGCCGCCGCCGGCAAGGCCGACCTGAAAGAGGACATGCTCGACGGCTACGAGGCGATCGGCCGCAACTATCGCCAGCATCTCGACGGCTACGACGTTACCGAGTATTTGTCGAATGCCAAGAGCTACAAGACCATCGACGACGACATCCAGGCCTCGCCGCGCAAGGAGTTCTTCTACGTCAACGACGACGGCCAGGTGGTGGCCTTGCGGCTGGGTCCGTGGAAAGCCGTGTTTCTGGAGAACCGCGCCGACGCGTTCCAGATCTGGCGCGAGCCGTTTACCGAGCTGCGCGTGCCGCTGCTGTTCAACCTGAGGCGCGATCCGTTCGAGAAAGCCCAGATCGACGCGAACGTATACCACGACTGGTTTCTGGACCATGCGTTCGTGCTGGTGCCGATGCAGCAACTCGCCGGGAAGTTCCTGCAGTCGATGCAGGACTATCCCCCCAGCCAGACGCCCGGCTCGTTCAACCTGGAGAAGATTCAGAAGCAAATCGAGAACGCCACGACCGGGAAGTGACCTGCGGGCGTGATCTGCGTCAAACTCGCCCGATGGGGAGAGGCGGCGTCGGGTCAAAACGCGATCGGTGCGCTTGCACCCCAGATTTCGAGGAGCGAACCATGCGATATGTCGTAGCGGCATTGGCGATTTTGGCGCTGGTGGCCATCGCCATCTTCTCGGTGCAGAATCTCGAGGCGATCCAAGTCACTTTCCTGGCCTGGTCGATCAGCGTTTCGAAGTTCCTGGTCGTGATCGTCGCTTACCTGCTGGGCATGGTCACCGGCTGGAGTTTGTTCGATCTGATCAAGCGGTTCTTTCGCGAGCAGCGCGAGCACCGCGCGGCAACCGCCGCCAAGCAAACCTGAAGACTCAACCTGCCGAGGTTTCAAACGATGTGTTGCCGTAGACTGACGTGTGCCGCGCTGTGTGGGCTGCTGATCGTCTTAGGTTGGCAGGTGGCGTTTATCGGACTGCCGGTGCTGGCGTGGGACAAGACGGATGCCCCAACCGAAGGCGAGCAGCTTCCTCCGCCCGATCCGCAGTTCGACGGAAAGATCGGCCCGACGTTCCAGGATTCGACGCCCGATTTTCCGCTGCCGATCAAAGCGCCCGATGGCGCCCCCAACGTGCTGATCGTGCTGCTGGACGACGTGGGCTTCGGCATGTGCTCGCCGTTTGGCGGTTCGGTGCAAACGCCCAACCTGCAGAAGCTGGCCGATGGCGGGCTGACCTACACGCGGTTTCACACCACGGCGCTGTGCAGCCCCACGCGCGCGGCGCTGCTGGCCGGGCGCAACCACCACAGCGTCGGCACGGGCGTGATCATCGAAATGGGCACCGGCTTTCCCGGCTACACGGGCATCATCCCGCGCAGCACGGCCCTGGTCCCTCAGATGCTCGGCGACCACGGCTACGCCACCAGCATGTTCGGCAAATGGCACAACACGCCGGAACCGGATATCAGCCCGGCGGGGCCTTTCGACCGCTGGCCGACCGGGCTGGGATTCGACTACTTCTACGGGTTCAACCAGGGCGAAGCCCACCAGTTCTACCCAACGCTGTACCGCAACACCGTGATGGTCGCGCCGCCCAAGACGCCGGAGCAAGGCTACCACCTCACCGAGGACCTGACCGACGAGGCCATCGCCTGGATCAATAACACGCGCGCGGCCGATCGCGACAAGCCGTGGTTTTGCTACTTCAGCACCGGCGCCGTGCACGCGCCGCACCATGTGCCGAAGGAATGGCGAGGCAGGTACAAGGGGAAGTTCGATCACGGCTGGGACAAGGAGCGCGAAAAGATCCACGCGCGGCAACTCGCAATGGGCATCATCCCCAAAGGCACGAAGCTGACGCCGCGTCCGGCCTCGATCCCGGCCTGGGACAGCACCAGCGTTGATGAAAAGAAGGTCTACCTGCGGCTGATGGAAAACTATGCCGAGTACATGGCCCACACCGACCACCACGTCGGCCGGCTGATCGACGCGCTCGACGCTGCGGGGGAACTCGACAACACGCTGATCTTCTACATCGTCGGCGACAACGGCGCCAGCGCCGAAGGCGGGCTGCAAGGCACCTTCAGCGAACTGGCGAGCTTGTTGGGCATTCAGCTCGGGCTGGAGAGCACGATCAATCGCCTGGATGAAATCGGTGGGCCCACCAGCGAACCGCACGTGCCGGTGGGCTGGGCCTGGGCGATGGACGCGCCGTTTCAATGGACCAAGCAGGTGGCCAGCCATTTCGGCGGCACCCGCAACCCGCTGGTCGTGCACTGGCCAAAGGGAATCCAGGCGGGGGGCGAGCAGCGCACGCAGTTCCATCACGTGATCGACGTCGTGCCCACGATTCTCGAAGCGTGCGGGATTGCCGAACCGAAAGAGGTCGACGGCATTCCGCAAAAGCCGATCGAAGGCGTGAGCATGTGCTACACGTTCGACGACGCGGATGCCGAAGGGACGCGCAAGACGCAATACTTCGAGATGATGTGCAACCGCGCGATCTATCACGACGGGTGGATGGCCTGCTCGGCATTCGCGGCCCCGTGGCAGACCGGCGGGCGTTCGGTCGGAGCCCTGAAGAGTGCCACGTGGGAGCTCTACCACGTCGACGACGACTTCTCCCAGGCCGTGGACCTGGCCCGAGAGCACCCCGACAAGCTGAAGGAGCTGCAGGACCTGTTTTTTGTCGAGGCCCGGAAATACGACGTGCTGCCGCTCGATCCGCGCATGTCGGAACGGTTCGATCCGAAGTTGCGCGTGGCCGGCACGCCCCCCACGAGCTGGACCTATTACGGCAACGACGTGAAGATGCCCGATCCGGTCGGGCCGCAAACGTTTCCGCGTGCACACACGATCACGGCCGAGCTCGTGATTCCCTCGGGCGGTGCCGAAGGCGTCGTCACCTGCGTCGGTGCTTTCTCCGCGGGCTGGTCGCTGTACGTGATGGACGGCAAGCCGCACTTCCGCTACACGTGCTTCGACATCGCCAACGTCGACATTCCCGGCACGGTCTCCGTGCCCGAGGGAGCGGTCACGCTCGAGGCGAAGTTCACCCCCGACGGATCGAAAAACGGGGGCGGCACGCTTGCGCTCGTGGTCGACGGCAAACCGGCCGGCGAGGGGAAGCTCGAGCGCACGCTGTTCCGCTATGGCCTGGAGCCCTTCGAGGTGGGCCGCGACTCGATCACGCCGGTCGATCCGGCCTACGCCGACCGCGGCAAGTTCGAGTTCACCGGCAAGATCGAAAAGGTGAGCTTCGAACTCGAATGACGTAGGGAGACCACAGAGAACGAGGCGCGCTACTCCAGCGGGAAGCGGACTTCGTAGCGGGTCATCTGCTTCACTTTTTGAGGCAGCTCTTTGACCTCGCAGTCGTTCCGCCGGCATTCGGCGATCGACATATCGAACGGCACCCAGGTGCCGGACTTGAATTCGAACGTGGCCTTGCTGCGGTCTTCGAGCAGGGTGACCGGGTCCCCGTATTCGATCGGGGGCTTGCTGGGGGGAATGACGATGGGGGGCGGCGGCGGAGCGCCTCCCCGGCCCTTGCGACGACGGTTGTTGTGGTGCGGTCGTTTATTTCCCAATCGTGATGGCCCTCATGTTGTAGTGTGACATCCGTGGGATGTCGTGTCGTGCCCGACCACTTGCCAGAAAACGAAACCGGAGGGGCACGCGCCTGCGCGCCCCTCCGGAGCGTTGTATCTGGCCGCAGTTAACGACGTGTTAGTACTGTCCAGCTCGGCGTCCTCCGCGGTAACCTCCGCGCGACCCGCCGCGATCTTCGCGCGGCTTGGCCTCGTTGACGGTCATGGCACGGCCGTCGTGCTCCTTCAGGTTCAGTCCCTCGATGGCCTGGTTGGCGGCGTTGTCGTCGTCCATCTCCACAAAGCCGAAGCCCTTGCTGCGGCCCGTGTCGCGGTCCTGGATGACTTGCGCGCTGCGCACGCTGCCAAAGGCCGCAAACAATTCTTCCAATTCGCTGCTGGTGACGTTGTAGCTCAGGTTTCCAGCATACAGTTTCTTGCCCACGAATCGACTCCTCGGGGGAAGCTTCTCGACCCAAAGAACGTTTTTTTCGGGGTCGAATCGAAAAGAGGCCAACGTGGTGGCCCCCGCCAAGCAGGCAAGACGAGAGAGGACGAGGGCGGATTCTGGAGAACCAACGCTTCGAGCGCGCCGTCACACCGACTGCTCGTACTATACGCGATTCGCCCCCGAAAGCTAGGTCGATTCCCGGGCCCGCTAGCGGGCCGCAGGCTCACTCGGAGCCCCGATCGGCACCAGATCCCAGGCCAGACCGCAGAAACGGAGTGCCAGCAGGGTCAAATACGTGACGTCGAGCTCCCACCATTGGTGGCCGTGCGAAGCGGCACGTTGGTCGGCGTGATGGTTGTTGTGCCAGCCGTCGCCGTTGCTGATCAGCCCGATCAGCACGTTGTTGCGCGAGTTGCCGCGCGTCTCGTAGGTGCGATAGCCCCACACGTGGCCGAACGAGTTGACGCTCCAGGTGATGTGCCATACCAGCACCGTGCGCACGAACACGCCCCAGACCAACAAGCTCAGTCCGAACTGCACGCCGGCGAGCAACGATCCGCCCGGCCAGAGCAAGCCGACGGCAAAGCCCACGGCGTAGAACAGCAACGCGTGCGCGGCATAGACCCACAGGTAGCCGAACTGGCGCTCCAGCCGCAAGTAGAATGGGTCGCGAAAAACGTCGCGGGCATAGTGATCGTAAGTGGAAACGTTGTCGAAGTCGCGGTTCTCGACAAACAGCCAGCCGGCGTGCCCCCAAAACAGCGTCACCAGCGGCGAATGCGGATCGAGCTCGTCGTCTTCGTGCTGGTGATGGGCCCGATGCGTGGCCACGAACTGCCCGGGCGACTTCTGCAGGCAGCACACGCCGAGCACCGCCAGCGCGTGCTCGAGCAACAGCGGGCACTTGAAACTGCGGTGCGATAGCAGGCGATGAAAGCCGAGGTTGATGCCCAGCGTGCCGAAGAGGTAGCAGCCGGCAAACGCCATCACCAGGCCTGTCCAACTGAATAGCCAGGGGACCAGGGCTAGCAGGGCCGCCACGTGGATGCCCGCCACGACGCCAAATGCCCACCAGTTGCGGTCGAGCCGCCTGGCATGCGAAACTGACATGGGAAGCGCTCCAAGGTAGGGGCAAGGCGCTGCCGGCTGCGCGCCGCCCGGGGGGAACCTTCTTCTTAGCAGATGCCCCCGCGCCCCGATACCCCCATACCCGCCGACAACGCAGTTGGCGAACAGGCCCCCTCGCTGCCGGGAAAAAGCGACAACAGACGTTCGAACGTCCTTCCTGCCTGGTGGTTCCAATGCAACCACCTGGTGACTGGTGGCTACTCCGCCTTCGCCCGGGCGAGCACGGCGGTCACGTTGTCCTTGCCGCCGGCGGCCAGCGCCAACTCGATAAGCCCGTCGCACGCCGCCTGCGCGGTCTTCGACTCGTCGATGCATTGGGCAATGCGCTCGCTGGCGACCATGTCGGTCAATCCATCCGTGCACAAGAGCAATTGGTCGCCGGCTTGCAGCCGCAGGTGGTGCACGTCGGGACGCGCGTTTTGGGTGTGCGACCCGAAACAGCGGGTGAGCATATGCCCGAACTTGCCCGCGACCTCGCCCGGCACGCCCGCGGCCATGAACTCCTGCTCGACGGTGTGGTCGATCGAAACGCGTGCCATGATGCCGTCGCGCCACAGGAAACAGGGCGAATCGCCGATATTGGCCACCACCACAAACGAGCTGACGAAGTAGGCACACGTCCAGGTCGTCCCGCTCTCGGCAAAACCCGGGTTGTCGCTGAATTCGTTGTCGAACGCCTGCTGCATCAGGTAGGTGAAGCCCGAGATGCGCTCGGCCAGCTCATTGGTGTTCAAATCGCCCAGCCGCATGAGCCAACTGGTCGTGCGTCCGGCCAGCTCCCACGCGGTGCGTATGGCCAACTTGCTGGCCAGGTCGCCGCGGCCGGTGGCCCCCATGCCGTCGGCCACAGCCATGCCGTACGAGGAGTCGGGCGGCAGCACCAACTGGTCGCGGTCGACGTTGGTGAGCACGACCTCCTGCGTGCGCGTGCGGCGCACGACCAAGTAGTGGTCCTGGTTCTCCGCGCGACGCAGGCCAACGTGGCTGGCCCCGCCGAACTCGAATGCCAGGTTGACCGCCGTATCGAAAAAGTACTTCTCGGCCGCCAGCGCCGGCTTGAACAACTCGACCGTTTCCGCTTCGCGTGGGTCCATGGCAGTGTCTCCGAGATAGAACTGCAACCCGCAATCTAGCGTTTGCGCACTTGCACTACAAACAAACGGCAGTTCGTCCCGGGGCGCCAATCCACGAAAGTTGATGGGTCGAAATCGATCGTGGCCATGATCGATCGTGGCCATTTCAGTCGAAATACTCCCCCGCCGGGCCGGCGCTTGCGAATTCAGTGGAGTGTTATGGTTACATAAGCTTCGCCTTGCAAGAATGCATGTCATCGGTACGGCTTCCTCAGTGGCACAGAGGCGTTCGTCCGCAATCGGCTCTGCACGCGCATGGTGATCTACCTCAACGACGATCGTGCCTATCTCTCGTGGATTTCGCACCATCGACACGGCTTCGTCGTCGACGGCAAGCGTAAGCCCGCCGAGGGGAAGGTGACGCTGCACCGCGCCACCTGCTCGCGGGTCAAACCGCACAAGCGGGCTCGGCTCACCAGCGGCGCGCACCTCAAAGCCTGTTCGCTGGACGCCGACGAACTCGAAGCCTGGACCGTCGAACAAACCGGCGGCGGGCCGACGCCGTGCGGCGAGTGTCATCCGCTCGAACAGGAACCGCACAGCGAAGTCGAGCGCGCCCGGCACGCGCTGACCCGGCTGGGCCGCGAGATCGTCTCGTACGTCCTGGACCTGGCGGTGATGTACCTCGACGGCGAAGAGCGGCGCTATCACCCCAGCGTCGAGGCCGTCGCCGTCTACCTGGACAAGACGCCCAAGCAACTCGCACCGGCGCTCGCGCGTCTGCTGGAAGAGGGATACCTTGTCTCGGACCCTCCGGCCGGCGAGGGCGACCTGCCCGCCACCGCGATCCTCTACCCCACGCCACGCGCCCTGCGCACCCTGCCGGCGTTCGACGCCATGAGCGAGGCGGAGTTAGCCGCCGAGTTGCAAAGCCTTCGCCCACGCGACGAGGGACCCGCCGATGGCAGTCAACGCACGCGTCAACGCGCGAGAGGCTCGAGGAAAGCGGCCGGCGAGACGATGGCATGCAGCGAAGTGAAATGCGGGAAACAGGACTTGAACCTGCACGGGATATTATCCCACTAGGCCCTCAACCTAGCGCGTCTGCCAATTCCGCCATTCCCGCGTGCGTTGGCTGCAAACCTTCAGCTTACGCCGGTGGGGGCGGGGGTCAATCCCTCCTGCACCGCGGATTCCGCAGGCAGGTTGCGGCAGGGCCGAAATCTCGACGGCTCTCGACCCGGGACGACCCTTGCGGCGAGAAGGTCTGCGGGCAGCGATGGGAGGCAAACGTGTTCAAACACCGCGGCCGAGCGTTCACCCACTGTCGTGTGGCGGATAGCGGACGCAGGCCAGCCAGAAATCTCCGATCGCGGCGATCACCTTCTTGAAGGCATCGAGGTCGACCGGCTTGGTCACGTAGCAGCTCGCCTGCAAATCGTACGACCGAAGAATGTCCTCGTCGGCACTCGACGTTGTCAGAACCACGACGGGAATGTTCTTCAGATCCTCGTCGGCCTTCAGCACGGCGAGCAACTCGCGACCGTCCATGCGCGGCATGTTGAGGTCCAGCAGAATCAAATCGGGCCGCTTCGCATCTCCATACTTTTCGCCTTGCCGCAAGTATTCCAGCGCCTCGACGCCATCGCCAACGACGTGCAACGACGTAAAAATCTTCTCGCTCTCCAGCGTCTTGCGCGTCAGCAGCACGTCGCCCGGGTCGTCTTCGACCAACAGCACGTCAATCAGCCGTGGCGAAGTTTTCGTCTGAGATGCACACATCGCTCGAAACTCCCTCGTTGGGCACGGTAAAGTAAAACGTCGTTCCCTCGCCGGGCTTGGATTCGGCCCAGATCGTGCCGCCGAGTCGCTCCACGATCTTCTTGCACACGGCCAAACCGATGCCGGTGCCCGAGTAGGCGTCACGGGCATGCAGCCGCTTGAAGATGACGAAAATGGTCTCGAGATACTGAGGCTCGATTCCGATCCCGTTGTCGCTGACCGAGAAGAGCCACTCGCCGTCGCGTTGGGCGATTGCCGCATGAACAACGGGCGTAGCATCGGATCGGTACTTCAAGGCATTGCTGATCAGGTTCTGAAAGAGCTGCACCAACCCCACCTTTTCGGCCAGCACATGCGGCAGGTTATCGCGCGTGATTTGGACGCTGCCGTCGGCAGGGTCGAAGTCCATTAGGGCCACGGCCTCGTCCCAGGCGGCGTTGGAATCGGTGACAACAAGCTGCCGGCCGGTCCTCGTGGCCCGCGAATACATCAGCAGATCGCTAATCAGTGCCCGCATCCGCCGGGCCCCGTCGACAACGTAGCCGATGTACTGGTTGGCATCGCCGCTGAGTTCGCCGCCCACCTCTTCTTGGAGCAGCTCACAAAACGCCGAGACCTTGCGCAAGGGCTCCTGAAGGTCGTGCGAAGCGATGTAGGCGAACTGTTCCAGCTCAGCGTTCGTGTTCTTGAGCGCCTGGTTCACTTCGTCGAGCTCAGCGGTCCGTTCCTTGACGCGACGTTCCAGTTCGCTGTTGAGCTTGCGTTGGTCCTCCTCGAGCTTCTTGCTCTCGGTGATATCGACGATGCCGCTCAGGACGAACGTGCCCTCTTCGGTCTCGAAGGGACTTAGACCCACGGAGACTGGAAACTCGCTGCCGTCTTTTCGCAGCCCGTACAGGTCGCGCCCCGGGCCCATCGGGCGCGCCGCGGGACTCGTCAAAAAGTCGCGGCGATGATTCGGATGCTCCGCGCGAAACCGTTCGGGCATGAGCACCTCGATGGCTTGCCCCAACAATTCAGTGGGTTGATAGCCGAAGAGTTCGTTCGCGCGGGCGTTCGCAAGCACGATTCTTCCGCCGGAATCGACCATCAGCATTGCCGTCGGGGCGGCATCCACCGTAGCCGAAGGCCTGCTGTTGCTAGCCGCCAGCCGCTCGCGCTCGTGCCGCAGGTCCTCCAACACGCTCTGCAGGGCCCGGCGCTGTTTGTGGTCTTCCATCTGCCGTCGCCGAGATTCGGCCGCCAGATCCTCGGCCGTCTTGGCCCGTTGGGCTTGCTGCTTCTGCAGAGTGAGAATGTGCAGGCAGGTGGCTGCCGCAATCCAGACGGCCGAGGCCGAAAGGAGACGATTTGCGATGATTTTGGCCGGTTCGCCACCGGAGCGCGAGAGGAACAGGCCGACCAGCGTCAACAGCGTGCAGCCGACGGCAGCGGTCCACACGCCGCGTTCGCTGCCGGAGCGGCAGGCGAGCAGCACAACCACGACATACAGCAGCGGAATGGCTACTCCGAGTTCAACGAGGATGTCGGCCAGGAAAATGACGGCCGCCGCAACAGCGGCGATCCACAACGGGTAGCGGCGATGGGGCTTCGTTTCCATTCCGGCCCTCTGGCACTCAAGTTAACAGGGCGGCTGGGTCATGTAGCGCGGAGCCTGTTGCCGCTCGCGCAGCAGTGCGTTGATCTCCTCCTTCAATTCGATCACGCGCTCCTCGCGATCGATGAGACAACGCGAGAATCTCTGAGACTCCTCGTACGACTCTCTGAGCCGTTGTTCCGTCGCGCGCCGCTCCGCGACTTCCTCGGCTAAACGCTTGTTGACTGCCGCAAGTCCGGGAAGTGAAAGCGCCTGGGGTATGATCGGAATTAACACCAGCACGGTCGCCCACGACGCAAGGGCCGTGCAAACTTTCACCAGCGCTGAGACGCGGTACCAGGGATGCCAAAAGATCGATGCCTCGATCGCGTGACCCATTCCGCAAAACAGGATGAAGGCAGCAAACAACCAGAAGACCGGCACAAAGGGCGTATCGCGCCGCCGCCAAATGTAAAATGCCAGCACCAGAGGAATGGCGGCATACGCCGAAGCGATCGACACATCGGCGACAATATGGGTTATCCCGTGCGCCGTCGACCAGCTTCCGCAATGCCAGCGCGGTGGAAAGTCCGTCGTATCGAAGAGTCCCTGGACGAACTCTGGCATGACTTGGCTCCTCCCTCACGCTAGATAACCCGTCGCGGCGTCGAGCATCCGGGGTGCTCGGATGGCGCTGCCGGGAGAAATGCTAGCGAAATCGTCGGGAATCGGTCAACTCGGAAAAGCCGCCGCGTGACTGGGCGTATTCGCCGGCTTTCCCATGTATTCCTGTAACAACCTCGCGCCGCACGGGCACTACAACCCGCAAACTCGGCGTCAGGCCATGGCAAGTCATGCCTCGCGAAAATCCCTATGCTAGCGTTCAAGTGGCATTTTAAACCTGCACCCAGGAGCTTGCTCATGTCACAAACATCCACCGCGCCTGCGACGCCAGGCGAGCAGAAGCGCTACCCGACGATCGTTTGCATTGACGACGACCCGCACATCACGCAGGCCATTGGTCTGCTGCTGACCCATTACGAGGTCAACGTGGTTTCGGCCTACTCGGGCGAGCATGGCATTTGGGAAACGCTGTCCCAGGACCCGGACCTCGTGATCACCGACTTGCGAATGCCGCAAGGTTCGGGCGAGCTTGTCGTGGAATGCCTGAAGACCGTGCCCAAGACCGGCGGAGTGCCGGTGATCGTGCTGACTGGGCGACGCGAGCCGCACCTCAAGCGGATGCTCAAACGGCTGGGCGCCGCGGGCCACTTACAAAAACCGGTCAACATCCACGACCTGCTGGAGGAAATCGGAAAGCACATCGAGTTGCGCAAACGAGATACTCCAACCGATTCGGAAAGCTATGACGCGACCGCCGGCTGGCAGCGCATTCCGCCGGCCTGACCGTGTCGCGATGTCGATTGACGCTCTTAGAGAGGGGCAGATGCACGGCGGCGTACGAGTTCTATTAATCGAGGACGACTCCGGACACAGCCTGCTGGTGCAGCGGGCGCTGTGCAAGACGTCGTCGGAGTTTCACGTCTCCTGGGCCAGGACGCTTGCCGAGGCGATGGAACTGCTGCGGTCCGACCCGTTCGACGTGGTGCTGGCCGACCTGTCGCTGCCCGATGCTTCCGACCTGGAGGGCGTGAAGCAGATCCGCAAGCTGAACGCCGAGGTGGCGATCGTCGTTTTGACGATGCTGGAGAATCCGCAGATCGAGCAGGCGGCCCTTGATTGCGGCGCGCAGGACTATCTTTCCAAGGACCTGGCCTCTCCGGCGATTCTGGAGCGGTCGATTCACCACGCCATCCAGCGGCAGGAAAACGAGGTTAGCATCAAGGAGCTCGTGCATAGCCTCCACGTCAGCCAGGCGGAGCTGAAGAAACAGAAGCAACTGCTGAAACGAAAGAACCGCCGCCTGCGCCACCTGTACCGCACGGCTCAGCGATTCGTCGACAACGTGTCGCACGAGTTTCGCACCCCGCTGACCGTCATCAAGGACTACGTGTCGCTCGTTCAGGAAGGAATGTTCGGCCCGGTGAACGACGAGCAGCATCGCCTGCTGGAAATCGCCTCGGTGCGCGTCGACGATCTGAACAACATGGTCGACGACATGCTCGACGTCAGCAAGCTCGAGGCGGGTCTGCTGGGAGCGTGGCGGCGGATATGCCAATTCTCCGAGGTGACCGAGTTCGTCGCACCGTCGCTCAAACAGAAGGCCGCCGTGCGCAACATCGACCTCACGATCGATGTGCCGGACGGCCTGCCGAACATCTACTGCGACCCCGAGAAGATCGGCCGCGTGATCATCAACCTCGTGGTCAACGCCATCAAGTTTTCCGGAGACAACAGCCGCGTGACCTTGTCCGCGCGGGCCGATTGCGAGGCCGGCGAAATCGTGGTCTCGGTCAGCGACAACGGTCCGGGAATGTCACCGGAGGATCTCGATTTGATCTTCAAGCGCTTCCGCCGCGGCTCGGTCAGCATTCAGCAGAGCACCAAGGGTTTCGGTCTGGGACTGAACATCGCCCACGAGCTGACGCTGCTCAACTTCGGACGCATGCACGTCGATAGCGAGTTGGGGCGCGGCAGCACGTTTTCTTTCTCCATCCCGCTGGCCGATTCCGAGGTGGTCTTGCAGCGTTTCGCCGAGCAGCTCCGGCAAAAGAAGAAGTCGCTGCCGGCGGTCACCCTCGTGGCCGTACACTCCGCCCCGGTGGGCCACGAGCGGGCCGACGATATCGATTTCTTTCTGAGCAGCATGCTGCGGCACAACGACTTGCTGTGGCGCGAAACGACGCACGACTGGGTGATCGCACTGGCGGCAGGCGAGTCCGAAGCGGTGCGTTTCCTGGATCGCATGAAGCAAGAGCAACGCCAACTCGAACGCAATCGCCTGGGCGGGCCGCTGCCGCACTTCAACACAAGAGCCATGGGCACCTGGCCCACGGCTCACGAAGAACAAGAACTGCTCGCACAGTGGCGCAATTGCCTGACAAGCGAAACCGCGGCGTGTCCGTAAAGGACGCAGGTGCCAGCGCGCGCCGTGCCGAAGTGAAAGGGGAGGTGACGCTCGTGAACCACAAACGCGAGATACTGATCGTCGACGATGACGCGGACGTGCGGTTTGCCGTCGCCGCCCGCCTCGTCCGGGCGGGGTATACGACCACTAGCGCCTCCAACGGAAGCGAAGCCCTGCAAGTGGCCCTGGCGCAGCGGCCCGACGCGATCGTGCTCGACGTGCGCATGCCGGACATGGACGGCATGACCGTGTTGTCGAAGCTGAAGGCCGAGGCCGATACACGGAATGTCCCCGTGGTCATGCTTTCGGCCAGCGTGGTCGATCAGAACCGAGCGATCGATGCCGGCGCCCGATTCTTTTTGAGCAAGCCCTATCGGGCCGAAGACCTCGTCACGGCGGTGACGAAGGCACTGGACGCGCCACATACCCCACCTTCGGCATGCGCGGCAGTTGGCGAAGCCGGCTGAGCGGGGCAAACCTGGTGAACAAGCCCAGGGCGTGGCGGTCCTGGTCGACGCTCGCTCAGCGCGGCTTGCACTCGACCAAGTGTCATACGACCGACGCGCGAAAGGTGCGACTGGATATCGCACTTGCGACACCCGGCACGTCGTTTGCCTTTGGGGACGCGACCGCTTGCCTGCTGCGCTGGTGCGCCGGAAAATATGCCGAAACGCGGCGAGAAAGAGGCGCAGACTTTCCCGCTGGGGTCACTTCTAGTGAAGGGAGTATGTTGAAAATAGACGATCACCACGAAAAGGATCTCCAGCAAGCTTCCACCTTCGACCAACGGGAGCCCTTCTATATCGTCGGGGTCGGTGCATCCGCCGGCGGGCTGGAAGCCCTTGAGCGCATGTTCCAGGCCATGCCCGAAGATAGCGGCATGGCGTTCGTCATCGTCCAGCATCTCTCGCCGGACTTCAAAAGCGTGATGGACGAGTTGCTGGCTCGGCACACGAAGATGGCAATCCACCGCGTCGAGGACGGCATGCAGGTCGAGCCCAATTCGCTCTACCTGATTCCGGCCAAGCAGGAAATGATCATTACCGGCGGTAAGCTGCTGCTGACCGAGAAAGATCCCAACAGCTCGCTCTCGCTGCCTATCGATCACTTTCTGCGTTCGCTGGCCCAGGACGCCGGATCGCAAGGCATCGCCGTCGTGCTCTCGGGCACCGGCAGCGACGGGTCGCGGGGGATCCGCGACGTGCACGAAGCCGGCGGGCTGGTCATCGCCCAGTCACCCGAAAGCGCCAAATTCGACGGCATGCCCAAGAGCGCCATCGACACGGGGCTCGTCGATATCGTCAGTGATCCGGGCAAGATCCCCGATATCCTCGATCGTTACGCAAAGCACCCGTTCCGCTCGCAGTTCGAGCAGCGCGATGCGCCGGTCGACGAAACGAGCCTGCAGCACGTGTTTCGCCTGTTGCAGCAGCGGCACAAGATCGACTTCGCCTACTACAAGCCCAGCACGATCGGCCGCCGCATCGAGCGCCGCATCCAACTGAACCATCACGGCGATCTCGATGAATACGTGGCCCGGCTGGAAGAGGACCCCTCCGAAGTCGATCTGTTGTACAAGGACCTGTTGATCGGGGTCACGCGCTTCTTCCGCGACGGCGAGGCGTTCGAAATACTGCGAAACGACGTGTTGCCGCAGCTACTGATGGCCCACAACACGAACGAGGAGTTTCGCGTCTGGGTCGCCGCGTGCGGCACAGGCGAAGAAGCCTATTCCATCGCCATCCTGATCGATGAATGCATGCGGGCCATGAACCGCCGTCTGCCGGTCAAGATTTTCGCTACCGACGTCCACCAGACATCGCTCGATATCGCGCATCCCGGCATCTACCCGGAAACGGCATTGGAGGAGATGACCGCCGCGCGCCGCACGAACTATTTCAACAAAGTGGAGTCGGGCTACCAGGTGCTGCCCGAGGTGCGCAAGATGATCGTCTTCGCGCCGCACAACCTGGTGAAGGACGCCCCGTTCACGCACCTGCACCTGATCACTTGTCGCAATCTGCTGATCTATCTGCGCACGATGGCGCAGAAGAAGGTGATCTCGCTGTTCCACTTCGGCTTGAAAGCCGGCGGGGTGCTGTTCATGGGAGCCAGCGAGAGCCCCGGCGAGTTGAGCGACGAGTTCGACACGCTCCACGAGCGCTGGAAGATTTATCGCAAGAGCCGAGACGTGCGGCTGCCGACCGACTTTCGCTCGTTTGGCTACCCCGCGCCCATCACGCGTGAAGCCCGCAGTCAAGGACGTTCAGCGGCAGTCTCGGCCGATGGGGACTTGATCGCGACGTACGACGAACTGCTCGACCAGTTCATGCCGCCGGCCTTCCTCATCGACGAGAAAGGGGGTGTTCTGCAGATGTTCGGCGGTGCCGGCAAGTTCTTGAAGATCCGGGATGGCCGGATGTCGACCAGCGTACTCGACCTGGTCGACGGCGACCTGAGACTGGCCTTGACCGGCGCACTGCAACGCGTCTCCAAATCGGCCAAGCCCGTCACCTGCGAACGCGTCCGCATCGACACCAGCGCGGGCCAGCAGTTCCTGCGGATCGACGTTCAGCCGGTGAGCAAGTACGCGCATGAGACGAAGTTCCTGGTCGCTTTGCACGAGCTCGACCAGCCCCAGACGCCCGAGGAGCCTTCCGAGGAAATCGACCTGGGCGAGGTCTCGCGCAACCAGAACTGGGAGCTGGAGCAGGAGCTGCGGTACACGAAGGAAAGCCTGCAAGCGGCGATCGAGGAACTGGAAACGAGCAACGAGGAACTGCAAGCGACGAACGAAGAGCTCGTAGCCTCGAACGAGGAGCTGCAGAGCACGAACGAGGAGCTTCACTCGATCAACGAGGAGCTGTACACGGTCAACGCCGAGTACCAGCGGAAGATCGCCGAGCTGACCGAGCTGACCAACGACATGGATAACCTGTTGCTCAGCACGAAGATCCACACGCTGTTTCTCGACGAGCAGCTCTGCATTCGCAAGTTCACCCCCGATATCGCCGAGGTGTTCAACCTCATCAACAGCGACATCGGCCGGAAGATCGACGGCTTCACGCACCGGCTCGACTGCGACGACCTCGTCGAGCGGCTGTCCGCGGCGCTTGAAGGGGAGGAACACGAGGAGGAAGTGAGCCATTCGGATGGCCGCATTTACTTGCTGCGGATCCTGCCGTACCTGTCGAACGGCAAGCCCGCGGGGGCGGTGCTGACGTTGATCGACATCACCGCGCAAAAGGCGGTGGAACTCGAGTTGGATCAGCGCGAGCAGTCGCTCGGCCAGGAGCGCGCGCGGCTCAAGGCCGTGATGGATCAGTCGCTGTGCATCATCTTCCTCAAGGATCGCTCAGGCCGCTACGTCGAGCTCAACCAGTTCGGCGCCACGAACCTGGGCAAGCCGCGCGACGCGGTCGTCGGGCGTACCGACGTCGAACTGTTCGGCGAGGCCGGCGAGGATTCGCACGAGCTCGACATGCAAGTCATCGCCAAGGAAGAGCGCAAGGCCGGCGAAGTCTTGCTGGCTACCTCCTGCGGGCAGCGCGTGTTCTACACGCTGCGCTCGCCGCTTCGCGATGCCCACGGCCACGTCGTGGGCTCCTGCGGCATCTCGGTCGACATCACGGATCGCAAGGCGGCCGAAAGCTCGCTGGCGCAGGAAGTCGCCCGCCGCGACGAGTTTCTGGCCATGCTCTCCCACGAGCTGCGCAACCCGATGGGGGCGGTGCAGAACGCCTTGGAAGTGCTCGACGCCGAGCAGCCCGACCAGGAGGTGCCGCTCGAACATCCGCGGCACGTCATCAAACGCCAGACGCGGCACATGGCCCGATTGCTGGACGACCTGCTCGACATCGCCCGGCTGGGCCAGGGCAAGATCGAGTTCCGCAAGGAGATCGTCGACCTGGCATCGCTGTCGGACGACGTGCTGGAAGCCGTGCGCTACGAGGTCCAAGCCAAGCACCAGAAACTGCACGTCGACGTCGCCGAGGGGCCGCTGCACGTGATGGCCGATCCGGCCCGCATCCGTCAGGCCCAAGTCAACCTGCTGACCAACGCCTCGAAGTACACTCCCGAGTCGGGCGAGATCTGGTACGACATGGCCCGCGACGGCGAGAACGTCGTCGTGACGGTGCGCGATTCGGGCGAGGGCATTCCCGACGATCTGCTGCAGGGCATCTTCGACATGTTCGTGCAAGGCGAGTCGACGCTGGCCCGCTCGTCGGGCGGGATGGGCGTCGGCCTGTCGCTGGCGCGCGGCATCGTCGAAGCGCACGGCGGGACAATCTTGGCCCACAGCGACGGTCCCGGCAGCGGCAGCACCTTCACCATTCAACTCCCCTTGACCGACAGGACGCCCCGCCCCCAGCCACCCAAGCCGCACGTCTCCTTCGACGGCTGCAAGTTGTTGCTGGTCGAAGACAACGAAGATGCCCGTACGATGCTGACCAAAGCGCTGCGGCTGCAGGGGTTCGAGGTGACCAATGCCCCGGACGGCAAGGCGGCCATCGAGGCGTTTCGCTCCTTCCGGCCCGAGGTGGCCGTCATCGACATCGGCCTGCCGGTGATGAACGGTTACGAACTGGCCAAGCAAGTGCGCGCGGACGATAAACTGGCGGGCACGATGCTCATCGCGCTAACCGGCTACGGCCGAGAAACCGACCGGCAGAAGGCACTCCACTCCGGCTTCGACGCCCATCTCGTCAAGCCGCTGGACCCGGGTGAACTGTACGAGCTGATTGGGGCGAGACGCAACTCGCGGCAAGGCACGTAATCGGCTTGCTGGCGAGCCAGTTGCGCTGCGCATCTACCTCGGAACGGCGTGCTTGCACGTGGAGCGGGATTCGACCAATCCGTGCTTGACGCATCCAAGGGAATTCGTAACATTTGTCGCTTTGCCGGACAGGTTCCATCGCCGGCATGACAGCTTGAAGCTGCTTACCTTTCCGACGGTCCATGGAGGGACACGGCGTGAGTCACCCCCACGAATTGTCGCGCCCCCAAGCGCAAGACCTTCTGCCCTTGGACGATCAGTTGCGCATTCGCGACGAGCTTCACTCGGTTCAGATCGGACTCGACCTACTTCGCCAGGAGATGCTATCGGGTGACTACAGCGGTGCCGATCTGACGTACGCCGCGATCGAGCATTGCCTGCGACGGCTCTCTAACGATGCCGTGCTAGCAACGACGCGATCCCCTCTGCCGCGATAGCATCCCTGACCGTTCGGGATGCGACCTGAAAAGTGGTGTTGACGCCGCGGGCGATCGCGGATCAGATGCGCAATTGCCGACGCATTCCGTAGCCGCAAGAAGGATTGGATGACCGACCCCTCCTGACCCATTGAGTCAGGCGCGAGCAGGACGCTCGTGACGCATTACATCTAGTAAGTCTCTCCAGGAAGGAGAACGACACGTCGGTTGTCTCTACAAGGAGGTAATCGAATCCATGCTCGTTCTCAGTCGTAAGCAAGATCAAAAGGTTTCGTTTCCGAGTCTGGGCATCACCGTCCAGATTCTCCGCGTGAAGGGTTCGACGGTGCGGCTCGGCGTGGACGCGCCGATGGAAGTGCGGATCATCCGCGACGAGCTCGAGGATGCCGGACCCGACGAAAAGCCTCGCGAGCACGTGATTCGCCTGCCGCAAAACCTGCGGCACGAACTCCGCAACGAACTCAACGCGTTAAGCATCTCGCTGCATCTGTTCAAGCAGGAGATGGACGCCGGCTACTCCAAGGACGCGGAAGCCACGTTCCAAAAGCTGGTCACGCATCTGGAACGCGTGTGCACCAACCAGGTCTTGTCGCGCGAAGGCGTCTCGGCCGAGAAGCAACCCGAGTCGACGGCGCTATTGGTCGAAGACGAGGCCAACGAGCGCGAGATGCTGGCCGGCTTCCTGCGGCTGCACGGCTACCAGGTGGCCACCGCGGGCGACGGGCTCGAGGCGATGGAGTATCTCGAAAACCACGAGAAACCTTCGGTCGTGCTAATCGACATGCGGATGCCCCGCTGCGACGGCCCCTCCACGATTCGCCGCATTCGCGAGAATCCCGCCTACGATGGTGTGAAGATCTTCGCCATCAGCGGTTCGACACCCGAAGAGAACCACGTCAATCCGGCTCAGGATGGACTCAACGGCTGGTTCATGAAGCCGCTGAATCCCCGCTCGCTGGTCGACGCCATGGCCGTGACCATCGGCGAGATGGAACCCACGGCCGCCTGAGGAAAGCGCCCCCTTACTGAGGACGCCGTTGACAGAGCACCACGACCCGATCGGCGGCTTCGGTGGTGAAGTAGTTTTGCAGGATCTCGGCCGCCACGTCGATGAGCTCTTCGGCCGTCTGCGTGCGGCGCGGCTCGAGCGCGATCGCCAGCCGCTGGTCGAGCGCCGCCAGGGTGTCCTCGTCGGCATCGTGCGCAAAGGTCGTGCCGTAGACCAGCATGAGCTCGCCCGGCGCGGCCGGCAGGTGCCGGGTGCCGAGCGCGACTTGCTCGTCGGTGCCCAGCGGCGTGGAAGCAGCTTCGAGCGTGGCAAACTCGCCGCCGCGAATCGACACGACGCGCATGGGCCCCGCGGCGCAGAACTCGATCGCTTCGCCGTGCTGTTCCACGACGGCATGCAGCATGCCGGCGGTGCTGTTGCCGGCCGATCCGGTCCACAGCACCGAGCCGGCCTGCTCGAGCAGCTCGTGGGCCGCGGCGCGCCTGGTGCCGGAGGCGCGCACGGCACCGCGGAGCAGGCTGGCGGTCATGGCCCCTTCGATGCCCCGCTGGCAGACGTCGCCGGCCACCAGCGACAGACTGCCGTCGTCGAGCGCGAACCAATCGTAGAACGTGCCGCCGAGCGGTCCGCTGTGCATGGTACGGGCAGCCACGCGCCAGCCTTCGACCAGCGGCGCCACGCGCGGCTGTTGTTCGAGCTGCAGCCGCTGCGCCGCGGCGATCTGGTGCGACTGGTCGCGGGCCGTCACCGCTTCGTCGACGAGCAGCTCGCGCTCCAGGTCCGCTGCCAGTCGGCCGGCAACGACCTCGAGCATGTTGGTTTCGGCGTCGGTGAACTCGCGCACCCGATCGCAGTACGCCCACAGCGTTCCCAGCGGCATCGAGGGCGTGGAGATCGGCACGCACACGCACGAACGATAGCCCGGCTCGGGCACTTTCCAGTAGTCGAACAGCGAGGGTTCGACCAGCACGACGGCGTGGCCCAACAGGGCTTCTAGATCCGCCAGCGCCGGCGGCAGCGGTCGGGCCGGCTCGGTCAAGCGCTTGCGGGGCAGTCCCCAACTGGCGCGCAGCTTGAGCTCGGTGGTGGCCGAATCGAGCAGGTAGAGCGCCGCGGCCTGGCAGCCGATCGCTTCGGCCCCGCCGCGCAGCACGCTCTCGAGCCGCTGGCCCAGCGACGGGGCGCGCTCGTCGTCTTCGCGCACGATCACCGGAACCCCGGTGGCCAACTCGGCTTCGCGCTGCCACAGCGAGTGGCGCGTCGTGAGCAGCTCTCCCCACATCTGGCCGATGGCGTCGGCCAGCAGCTCGGCCTGCTCCCGCGGCACGCGCGGCCGGCTGGTCGAACCCTCGGGCAAAAGAAGCCTGACGTGTCCGGGAGAGGCTCCGACGCCCGGGTTGACCGGGGCGGACCACATCAGGTTCGTAAGCTCGCGAGGGGCGGCGCCGTCAGCATACTCCAAGCGCCATTGGGTCGCCTCGGAGAACGCGCGGCAAAGGCGCGATAGCGCCGCCAGATCTTCGTTGTCGGTCTTGGCAGGCTGCATGCTGGTATCGGTCACCAGCCGCAGATAATTGGGGATTTGTTTATTCACAACACGTCAGGGATGATGCTTCGTTCTCGGCAAGTCGTTTCCCTGACCGCGATTCAGCCTGGGCGAGGAGGTTGCTGCCGGATCAATCTCGCGCGACTGGCAAGCCGCGACGTTTCCGCCGATTGCCCAACCCTCAAACTCCTCCATGAGCGGCAAACTTTACATCGGCCGCCGAGACGCCCAAGCTGAAGGGCCGACCGGACGAAAGTCGCCTCTGCGAGGTCCGGTTGTGCCGATTGCGCGAGCGAAGATGCAAGCGCAGCGCGGAAGGCGGGAGAAGTCGCGCACGGTCACGCACTTCGCGTGCATGGCGCCGGCAAAGGAGCGTCCCTAGTCCTTAATGAGCTCCTTGACCGTCATGCCGGCGGGGATCATCGGCAGCACGTGCTCCTGGTAGGGCACCTCGACGTCGAGCACGTAGGGGCCCGGGTAGTTGATCATCTCTTTCAGGGCGTCGTTGAGGTCCGACTTCTCGCGCACGTAGCTGGCGCCCGCGCCAAAGCCCTTGGCGATGGTGACAAAGTCGGGATAGCGGTCGGCCGGGCTGTCGGCGCATCCCCGGCCGATGGCCTCGGGGTTGTCAATGGGACCCAGGTAGGTGTGGGCCCGGTTGCCAGCGTGAAAGCGGTCTTCCCACTGCACGACCATGCCCAGGTGCTGGTTGTTCAGCAGCAGCACCTTGACCGGAATCTTCTCGCAATGGCAGGTGGCCAGCTCCTGGATGTTCATCTGGAAGCTGCCGTCGCCGTCGATGTCGATCACCAGGCTCTCGGGGTGAGCGATCTTGGCGCCCATCGCCGCCGGCAGGCCGAAGCCCATCGTGCCCAGCCCCGAGCTCGAGCACCAGGTGCGCGGGTCCTTCAGCCGGTAGTGCTGGGCGGCCCACATCTGGTGCTGGCCCACGCCCACGGTGATGATCGTGTCCTGATCCTTGGTCAGCTCCCACAACTGATGAATCGCGTACTGCGACGAGATCGCGGCCTCGTTCTTGCCGAACTTGAGCGGATAGGCCTTCTTCCAGTCGGCGATCTGCGCGTGCCAGGGACTCAGGTCGTCGGGCGCTTCGACGATCTTGTTGAGCTCCGTCAGCGCGTACTTGATGTCGCTGACGATCGGAATGTGGGCTTCCTTGTTCTTGTTCAGTTCCGAGGGGTCGACGTCGATATGCACGATCTTGCCGTGCTTGGCGAACTCCGACACCTTGCCGGTCACGCGGTCGTCGAACCGCACGCCGAAAGCCAGCAGCAGGTCGGCCTCGTCGACCGCATAGTTGGCGTACACGCTGCCGTGCATGCCCAGCATGTCGAGCGAGAGCGGATCGGCGCCCGGGTAGGCTCCCAGTCCCATCAGCGTCATGG
The DNA here is from genome assembly GCA_003389325.1 of Planctomycetota bacterium. GTDB lineage: Bacteria > Planctomycetota > Planctomycetia > Pirellulales > PALSA-1355 > LB-PLM-3. The sequence goes on along the minus strand of QQVE01000065.1, from coordinate 175,290 downwards.
TGACGGGAATCTTGGTCTTGGCGACTAGCTTGCGGAGCTGTTCGGATGCATCACCCATCACGACGCCGCCGCCGGCGTAGATGACCGGCCGCTTCGAGCGCTTGATGGCCGCGGCCACTTGCGAGATCTGCTCGGCCGGGGCGCGATGCGTCTCCACGTGGTAGCCCGGCAGGTTCATCGGCGCTTCGTAGTCGGGAACGATTTGCGCCAGTTGCACGTCCTTGGGCACGTCGAGCAGCACCGGCCCGGGGCGTCCGGTCGTGGCAATGTGAAACGCCTCGCGGACGATGCGGGCCACGTCGTTGACGTCGGTGATCAGGTAGTGGTGTTTCGTAATGCCGCGGCAGACTTCGACGATCGGCGTTTCCTGAAAGGCGTCGCTGCCGATGACGGCCGTTTTGACCTGGCCGGTGATGGCGATCAGCGGAATGCTGTCGAGCTTCGCGTCGGCGATGCAGGTGACCAGGTTCGTCGCGCCGGGGCCGCTGGTGGCCATGCACACGCCGGGCTTGCCGGTGGTGCGGGCATAGCCCTGGGCCGCAAAGCCGCCGCCCTGCTCGTGCCGCGGCAAGACGGTGCGAATGCGGTCCTTGTAAGCGGTCAGCGACTGGTGCAGCGGCATGCTGGCTCCGCCTGGGTAGGCGAAGATCACGTCGACGCCGTGCCGCACCAGGCTCTCGATGAGGATATCGGCGCCCGATTGCAGGGCGAGGCCAGTGCGGTCTGGGGTCGAGGTAGCCACGGGAATTCACTCCTGGAAATGCGGGTGGAGGGGGCCGCGAAAGGCATTCGGTCCAAACAAATTAGGATACCTTCCTGGCCCCCGTTCGACAAACGGATTCACTCTCGCGATTGGGCCCGGCACAGCGCGACGGGGCCCCAAATCGCTGCCCCCAGGGACACATGCCGCCGGTGTATGGGTTCGGCCGCAAACACCGACTTCACCCCGACAAGTTTAGCCCGGGGCCGCCGGCGACGGCGTTTCGGCGCCCCCCCTCGCCTGGCCCCCTCACGGTCCCTTTCTGCGTACTACACTTCAGTATGCAGGCCCCCTTTGACGCACAATTCGATCAGCAAGGCTGGCCCACGCTCGACGATCTCCGCCGGGCCGACCCGCCGCAGCGCCCCTCGGCAGCCTGGTTTCTGCTGCTGATACCGGTCGTTCCGTTTATTGCCTTTCACGTGCTGTACGGCTTACACGAGTCGGCCGGCGCCCCGCCCGACTTTCGGGCAGGCTACGTCGGTGGGCGGGTTTTTGGCGGATTGCTGCTACCGCTCATCGCCGCCGCGGTGTTCTATTTCACCACCGACCGCTCGAGCCTCGCCGGCGCTGTCGCTCTGGTTGTCGGCATGGTCTGTAACGTCTCGCTGCACATCTTCGTCGATCCCGAGCCGCTGAGGGCCTGGAAGCCGAGTTGGCCGAAGCACTCGACAAGCGCGTCGCCCGTGGTGCGCTCGGGGCCGGTGGTCGAATCGTTCGGCGCGTTCGACTTCGAGCTGCCGCCCGCCTGGAAACGCGCGAAGCCCGACCGCACGGAGACCAAGGCCATGCTTTTGCTCGGCGCCACAAACTGGCAACAGGCCGACGCCATGATCAAAGTCGACGTCGGCAAGCCGGCGCTGCCCACGGCCCGGCAGACGGCCCGAGCCATGGCCGGCCGCGACGGCCACGTGTTCGACGCGCCCTTGATGCTCGACGGTGTTGAAGGCATCCGCGTGCAAACCCCCTCCGACGATCTCTCGCGACCGCGCTACGCCGTGGTGGTCTATCGCGAGGGCAAGGTGTACTTGATCATGGCCGCCACCAAGGGCCCCGAGATCAAGCACGCCATGAAACAGGTGCTGGACACCTGGCAGTGGGAATAGGCGACGCGCCGGCCCCGGTGGGGCCGGGCTAAACGGGTGAGCATGGCCGACGGGCGATGCTTACTCGACGGTCGTGTCGCTGGTCTTGGCTTGGGAGAGCTCGGCGTCATTGGGCAGCGTGGCCGCTGTGAACCAGCCGATCATCATCTCGTCCCACGTTTGCTCGCCGAAGCGGACCCAGCGGGTCGGGTCGGGGTTCGTGGGATTCTCGGGCGAGTTGTCGTAGTGGGCTTCGCAGTCGAGCTTCGAGCCGGCCGGCATCAGGATCGGCTCGGCCAGGATGTAGTCGATCTGCCAGTTGAAGTCCCACTCCGGCACGTCCAGCAGCACCTCGCGGCGGCCGTCGGGAAACTCGGCCGTGTACTTGAAAGACTTGCCGCGCATGTGCATGTGCGGGGTGAGGCTCAGCAGCAGGCGATCCTCCTTGAAGTGGTGGCGGCCCGTGATCGTGTGATCGGCCTTGCCGGGCGGAATGGCAAACGCGAAGTTGATCGCGAAACCGCTTTCCACTTTCTGCTTCACTTCGCTGGCGTCGCAGAACTTCAAGCCCAGGGTGCTCATGTCGTCCTGCGGCTTGCCGTTGGTCGTGTAGTGCATCTGAAACACGATCTTCGAGCCGGCCGGAATGTGCTTGGCCATGCCTGGATCGGTCCGCCGCGGCGGCGAGCCGGGCGCGTAGGCCGCCAGCAGCGATCCGCGCAGCAACTCATTCTGCCCGTCGGGAGTTTGCAGGAACACGAGGATGTGGTGCACCACCTGGCGATTGCCCGGCCGGGCCTCGCAGGCCACCATCCACCTGTCTTCGGTGAAGCCCGGGTCGACGACGAAGTGCTTGTAGTCGATCACGCCTTCGGCCGGCACGTGAAACGGCTCGTCGCGCATGTCGAGCACCAGGTCGGGCTCGGGAATGTTCCAGCCCTCGACGAACTGCCGCGGCTCGGGCAGATCGGCCGGATCGCCTTCCGGGCAGCCGGCATCGACCCAAGCGGAAATCTGCCGTTTCTCCTCGTCGCTCAAGCGGGCGTCGTTGATGAAGTGCCCGATCTTGGGATCGGCGAACCAGGGCGGCATGCGCCCCTGATCGACCACCTCGCGAATCGTTTCGCCCCAGCCGACAGCTTCGTCGTAGCTGGTGAGATTGAACGGTCCGATCTCGCCCTCGCGGTGACATTCGACGCAGCGATTTTGAAAGATGCGGGCGATCTGCCGCGAGTAGGTCACTTTGCCTTCGGTGGGCGTGGGCACGCGGCCGATGAAGCAGCCCACGGCTTCGACTTCCGGCTCGCTGACTTCCTTCCCGGCTAGCAGCTCGTCGATGGCCTCGCGCAGGTCGGCCCGGGGGTTCGAAGTCTTTTGCAGCCCCGGCACGTATTGCCCGTCGATGCGGCCGTGGTAGCGCACGACGCGCGAGGCGTCGAGCAGAAAAACCTCCGGCGTGCGCACCGCCTCGAAGGCGTCGGCCACGATGTTTTCGGGATCTTTGAGCACGGGGAAGGTGATCGCGTGCTCGCGGACGTATTCGGCGATCTCCTCGGGCGTGTCCTGCACGTTGGAGTTGATGGCCACGAAGGCGACGCCGCGGTCGGCGTATTCGGCGACCATCTTGTTCAGCCGCGGAGCATACAGCCGCGCGAGCGGACACTCGTTGCCCATGAACAGCACCACGACCAGCTTGGCGTCTTTCAGGTCGGCCAGGCTGTGGGTCTTGCCGTCGGGATCCTGCAGGCGGAACTCGGGCGTTTTGTTGCCGACGGGCGATTCGGCCGCCACGGCAGGCGCGGCGACGGTCATCCCGCTGGCGAGAATTCCACAGACAAGCGCGACCGACCGAAAACGTGCAAGCATAGCGGCTTTCCTTCGTTGACAGTTTTTCCTTCGTTCTCTCGTTACCCGAGTATTACGAGGGGCAAGAGCGACCACTTGCCAGCGCGGGCCGAGGCGAGGGTACCTACCTCTACTACCCAGTGCGCCGCCGGGGGGTGTCATGCGATTTCGATTATACGGAGATCCGCCGCCCCGGGGGTATATGGATCTGGTCGGCAATCGAGTGGTGCATGCTGGAAGCTGGTTTGGGCTGCGGAGTTGCATTACAATCGGGCTCAACCGCTCGTTTCCCCGCCAGCAATCGCCACTCCAATCTCCAGGGAGCCCAACCATGGCCCGAGTTACACGCCGCCAGTTCGTAAAACGTTCCGCCGCTGCCAGCACCGCATTTGGGCTGTTCACCGTGGCCGGTACGAAGGCTTCGGGACGCGTGCTGGGCGCGAACGACGCGATTCGCATCGGCGTGGCGGGCATCCGCGGGCGAGGCCGTTCGCACATCGACGCCTTTGCCGGCGAGCTCAAGGACCAGAACGTGCAGGTCACGTACCTGATCGATCCCGACACCCGCTGGTTTGACTCGCGCAAGAAGTCGGTGGCCGACCTGGGCGGCAACGAGCCGAAGTGCGTGCTCGACATTCGCGAGGCGCTCGACGACAAGGATCTCGACGCGGTGAGCGTGGCCACCTGCAATCACTGGCACTCGCTGATCACGGTGTGGGCCTGCCAGGCCGGCAAGGACGTGTACGTCGAGAAGCCGATCAGCCACAACGTGTTCGAAGGCCGGCAGTGCGTGCGCGCCGCCAAGAAGTACGACCGCGTCGTGCAGCACGGCACGCAGCAGCGCTCCAGCGAAGGACGAGCCCGCGAGATCGCGGCCCTGCAAAGCGGCAAGTATGGCAAGCTGCTAGTCTCGAAAGGTTACTGCTGCAAGCCGCGTTGGAGCATCGGCGACAAGCCGACCGAAGCCCCGCCGAGCGAGCTCGACTTCAACCTCTGGCTGGGCCCGGCGCCCGAGCAGTCGTACCACGCCAACCTGGTGCCCTACAACTGGCACTGGTTCTGGGACACCGGCAACGGCGACATCGGCAACCAGGGCGTGCACGAGATGGACGTGGCCCGCTGGGCGATCAAGGATTCGACGCTGCCCAAGAGCGTGTGGAGCCTGGGCGGACGCTTTGGCTACAACGATCAGGGCCAGACGCCCAACACGCAGATGGCCGTGTTCGACTACGGCGACGCCCTGCTGCTGTTCGAGGTGCGGGGGCTGGTGGCCAACAAAGACCGCGGCGACGTCCCGCGCAACGTGTCGAACGAGTACTACACAACCGAAGGCATGATCCGCGAGGGCAAGTTCTATCCGCACGGCTCAAAGACCGGCGAAAAGCTCGAAGGGCCCGACGCGCACGTTACGCCGGGCGGCACGTTCGGCGCGTTCATCGCCGCGGTGCGCAGCCGCAAGCCGGAAGACAACAATGCCGATGCCGAAACGGCCCACCACTCGGCATCGCTGTGCCACCTGGCCAACATCTCTTATCGTCTGGGCGACGTGGCTAAGTTCGACAAGAAGTCGGGCAAGCTCGGCGACAACAAGCAAGTGGTCGACAGCTTCGCCGCCTTGCAGGACAACCTCAAGGCCATCGGCATGACGCTCGACGAAGTCGAGTACCGCGTTGGCCCCACGCTGGAGTTCGACGCCCAGAGCGAGCGCTTCACGGGCGACGGCGCCGAGCAGGCCAACGTCCTGCTCACCCGCCCCTACCGCGAACCGTTCGTCGTCCCGCAGGACGTGTAACGCATCACGTTTAGCCTGGAGCCGACGGCGACGGCGCGTGGAAGCGAATTTGATTCTGTTCCCGGCACACGGGTGACGAAGCATTGCGCGCATCGGTCACGTCGACATCGACACGCCGTCGCCGTTGGCTCCGGGCTAAGCGGCCAAACGGGCAGCGCCACCGGCGCCGAATTGATTCGTCCACAGCGTTGCTTGAAACGGCCACCGGCGCTATACTGCGTCACGGATAAAATCCCACCGATAGGTTCCACTGCCTTCCCCCCTTGGAACGAACGACGGAGGACGCGGCCATGCTGAGTATCCTCTCCGATTCCCGCTCGCGCGATTGTGCCGGAATGTTGCGGCGCGACTTCTTGAAGGTCGGCGCTTTGGGTGCCGGAGCCCTGACGCTGCCGGGCCTGTTGGCGGCCCGCGCCGAAGCTAAGGCCCAGGGCAAACCGGTCAAGGACACCGCGATCGTGTGGGTCTGGCTGGCCGGCGGTCCGACGCAGATGGAAACCTTCGATCCGCACATGAACGCCCCGGTCGAGTACCGCAGCACCACCGGGCACGTGCGTACCAAGCTCCCCGGCGTGACGATCGGCGGCACGTTCCCCAAGATCGCCCGCGTGGCCGACAAGATGGCCTTCGTGCGCTCGTTTGCCCACAACAACAGCGGGCACGTCGGCGGCACGCACTTTGTGAACACCGGCTACGACAACCGCAACATCGACAATGGCGGGGCCCCGGCCCGGCCGGCCCTCGGCGCGATCGTCTCCCGCGTGCGCGGCACGAATCACCGCGTGACGGGCATGCCGACCTACGTGGCCTTGAACCGACTGCGTTCGGGCATCGACGGGCCCGCGTTTCTGGGGACCTCCTACGGCCCCTTCGACCCCAAAGGGCAAGCCCTCAAGAACTTGTCGCTGGCCGTGCCGGAAAAGCGCGTCGGCGACCGCCGCTTTCTGCTGGCCAGCCTCGATCGCCTGAAGCGTGAAGCCGACGCCACGGGCGCCATGACGGGCATGGATCGTTTCGAGCAGCAGGCCTTCGACCTGGTGCTGGGCGGGGCGCCGGCGGCGTTTAACATCAAACAAGAGTCGTCGAAGACCCGGGCCCGCTACGGCAAGGGAATCGGCGAGCAACTGTTGCAGGCCCGGCGGCTGTGCGAGGCCGGCTGCGGGTTCGTCACGCTTTCGTACAACGGCTGGGACATGCACAACGGCATCGAAAAGCGGATGAAGCAGCGCAGCCCCAGCCTGGACCAGGCGATCGCCGCGTTTGTCGACGACATCCACCAGCGCGGGCTGAGCGATCGCATCATGCTGGTGATCACCGGCGAGTTTGGCCGCACGCCGAAAGTGAACGGCAAGGGCGGCCGCGATCACTGGGCCCCCCTGAGCACGCTGGCCGTCAGCGGCGGCGGCTTGAAGACCGGCCAGGTCGTGGGCGAATCGATGCCCAAGGGCGACGTGCCCAAGAGCGTGCCCATTCGGCCGCAGGACCTGATGGCCACGGTTTTCGACGTGTTGGGCATCGACCGCCAGACGCAGTTCATCAGCAACGCCGGCCGCCCGGTGTATATGATTGAAGATGGCGAGCCGATTGCCGAGCTCCTTTAGGGCCCACCCGCCGCTGCTGAAACCTGACCTCCCCGGGAGTTGCACCGTGCGCCAGCGATTGTCTAGGAGTATGCCCGCAGCGGCCGTTTTGACGTGCCTGATTGTGCTGGCCGCGCGCGGCGAAGATCCGTGGCCGCGCTGGGGAGGGCCCGACGGCTCGAGCCATACGCAAGAGACGGACCTGCCGCTGAAGGTGACCGAGGACAACGTCGCCTGGACGACAACGCTTCCCGGCAGTGGCCAATCGATGCCGGTGGTGTGGGGCGAGCGGATCTTTCTCACTACGGCGCTCGACGAGGGAGCCAAGCGGCTCGTGCTGTGCCTCGACCGGGAAAGCGGTCGCACGCTGTGGGAACACGTGGCCTGGACCGGCGAGCCCGAGCGCTCGCATCGCATGAACGGCCACGCCTCGGCCACGTGCGCCACCAACGGCAAAGTGGTCGTGGCCTTCTTCGGCCGCGGCGGATTGCACGCCTACACCCTCGACGGCAAGCTGCTCTGGTCGCGCGACCTGGGCGCGTTCGACGGGCCCTGGGGAACGGCCGCCAGCCCGATCTTCTATGGCGACACCGTGATTCAAAACTGCGATAGCGAGTCGCCCGAGTCGGCGCTCGTGGCCTTCGACTCCCGCACGGGCGAGACCCTGTGGAGCACGCCCCGGCAGGTGATTCGCGGCTGGAGCACGCCGATCGTGATCGACACACCCCAGCGCGAGGAACTGATCCTCAACAGCCACACCGGCGTGCGCAGCTACAATCCCCGAACCGGCGAGGAGCTGTGGTCTTGCGACGGGTTCAACGGACGGGGCGAGCCCGTGCCGGCATGGGCCCACGACAAGCTGTACGTGATCAACGGGCTGATGGGCGATATCTACTGCGTGCGCCCCGGCGGCGAGGGCGACGTGACCAAGACGCACCGCCTGTGGCACACCACGCGACGGGCCGGCCGCGATCTGCCCTCGCCGGTGGTCGTCGGCGACGTGCTGCTGGGGTGCAGCATGGCAGGCATCCTGGTGGGCTACGACTGCGAGACCGGCAAAGAACTCTGGAAAGAGCGGATCGGCTCGAAGTTCGCAACCACGCCGCTGGTTTGCGGCGAGCGCGCCTATCTGCTTGCCGAAGACGGCGAGTTGATTGTCATCGAGCCCGATGCCGCAGCGGCCCACATCGTGGCCAAGAGCCGCTTGGAAAGCGATCGCGAAGAGGTGTTCCGCTCGTCGATCGTTCCCTGCCAGGGCCAACTGCTGATCCGCTCGACCAAGGCGCTGTACTGCATCGGCCCGAATGCCGCGGGCGCCGGCGACTGACGCTCGCCGAACAGCTAGCAGCGCGATTGCCATTGACCCATCAGGGGTCTTTGGCCCAGAATTCGGGCCCTCAAGAAGACCAGAAGTGAATCGGCACTGGCGCTGCTGGCAGCCAAGCGAGAGCCCGCCATGTTTCAAGGAAGAAGAGTGGTGTCGGTGACGCCGTACGGGCGGCGCCGTTACGTCGAGATCCTCGTCCGCTATCTGCTCGGTCTGCGCGACCTGATCGACGAGCATCATTTCTGGATCAACACCGACTGCCCGGAGGACGTGCAGTACGCGCGCGACCTGGCGGCGGCCTATCCCGACTTTTTCCGCCTCGTGCACGACAGCTCGCGCTACTCGCGCAAGAGTGCCGTGCCGCGCATCTGCTGGTTTTGGCAGAAGTGCGACGAGGACCACACGCTCTATCTAAAGCTCGACGACGATCTGGTGTGGATCGACGACGGCGCCATCGAGCGGCTGTTGCAGTTCCGGCTCGATCATCCACAGTATCTGACTGTGTTCCCCAACACGGTCAACAACTCGCTCTGTTCGCACTTGCACCAAAAGCAGGGTCTGCTGGCCGACACCCCGGCGGTCGAGTACGAGTGCTTAGGCGACGTGAGTTGGCGGCGCTGGCGCACGGCGCACGCCGCCCATGAGACGTTTTTCGACCTTCGCGCCGCCGGCGAGTTGCACAAGTTCCACTTCGACACGTGGGAACTGACCGACTACGAACGGTTCTCGATCAACGCCATGTGCTGGCTGGGCCGCGACCTGGCCGAGCCGGCCCGCCGCTTCGCAGACGACGACGAGGCCTGGGTCACCGAGCACGTGCCGCGCGAGACCGGCCGCACCACCGCCATCGTGGGCGACGCGCTCGTGGCGCACTTCGCCTACGCTCCGCAGCGAGGCGGCCTGGAAACCTACACCGACGTGCTCGCACGCTACCGGGCATTGGCGGCCACGCGCGAGATGCATGCCCCCGTGGCGCCTCGCGAATCGGCAAGCGTCGGCCGGCGGTTGCGCCATCTGAGCGCTCTGGCCGCCGGATTCATTCTCGGGCGCCGCGCAGCCTGAGGGATCCACGAGTCGGGGGCGACTCACGCCGCTTAGGCGTAGTCTTGCCACGTGGGCTTGATCACCAGCTCGTGCACGTGGGCCCGCGGCGGCAGGCAGGCCACCATCAATGCCGCGGCGGCCACGTCTTCCGATTGCAGAATGCTCGCGCGGTGCTCGGCGGTCAGGGGCGTGGGGCGCCCGTCCAATAGCGGCGTATCCACTTCGCCGGGGCAGATGCTGGTCACGCGGATGCCGTTCTTGCCTTCTTCCAGCGCCACGCACGTGCCCAGCGCCGTCAGCGCGAACTTCGAGGCGCAATAGGCCACGCCGCCCAGGATGCTCGCGCGCATGCCGGAGATCGAGTCCATGTTGATGATCAGCCCGTCCTTGCGCTGGCGCATGCCGTCGAGCACGGCCCGCATGCAGTTGAAGGCGCCGGTGGCATTGATGTGCAGGACCTGGTCCCAGGTCTCGGGCGGAATGTCGGCCATGGTGCGCTGCGGGGTATTGATGCCCGCGTTATTGACCAGGATGTCGACCTTGCCCAGGGTTTCCTCGGCCCAGCGAAACAGCTTGGCCACGCTGTCGCGGTCGGCCACGTCGACGGTGTGGGTCAGCACGGGCGGCTCGCCGCCGACTTCGGCGGCCGCTTCCTCGAGCTTTGCTTGGCGCCGTCCGGCGATGGCCACGCGGCATCCCTCTGCGGCAAAGCTGGCCGCGATGGCCTTGCCGATTCCCGTTGCGCCGCCGGTGATCACGGCCGTCTTACCCGCCAATCGCATTCGTCGTGGTCCTCGCATCAAGCCGAAGTTGCCGCCCTGGTCGTTCGTGAAACTTAAGCCCGCGCGAGCCGGGTGGCAAGGGCCCTCCGCGAGCTTGCGAGGTGGGTACCGCAGACGAATAATGGAGGGATGCCGCAACCGCAGCGACAACTCGATTCGCGCATCGAAATCGTTACGCCCGAGAATATTGCCTTCCATTACATCCTGGCCGGTCCGTTCCGGCGCTTGCCGGCCTACTTGATCGACTGCGGCATCATCCTCGGCTTTCTGATTTTGGCCTTCATCGTGCTCACGATGACGACGTCGTTCGGCGGCGTCGGCGGACTGGGAATCGGGCTTTGGCTGCTGCTGGTGTTCATCGTGAGCTGGTTCTATTTCGGTGTGTTCGAGACCCTGTGGAACGGGCAAACGCCGGGCAAGCGGATGCTGGGCCTCCGAGTGCTCTCCGAAAACGGGCAGCCGATCAACGCCATGCAGGCCATCCTGCGCAACGTGCTGCGGGCCGTCGACGGGCTGCCATTTTGGGGAGCCGGCGGTCTGGGCATTCCGTTCTATATGTGCGGTCTGGCAGCCATGGCCGCGGGAAGCCGCTACCAGCGGCTGGGCGATCTGGCCTGTGGCACGATCGTGGTCGTCGAGCGGCGCAGCCGGCTGCGAGGCGTGGCCCGCATCGAACATCCCGACGTGGTGCGGATGGCCCTGCAATTGCCGGTGAGCTTCACGGTCAGTCGCGGCCTGGCGCACGCGCTGTCGGTCTACGTGGCGCGGCGCGAGCGCATTGCGCCGGCCCGGCGGTACGAGATCGCGCGCTCGCTGGCCGAGCCGCTGGCCGCGCGGTTCTCGCTTCCCGGGGACACCAATCCCGACTTGCTGCTGTGCGCGCTCTACTACCGCACGTTCATCGCCGACTCGTCGGCCGGCAGCACGCCGCTGTCGCCGGAGCGCGAAGCGCAGGAAATGGCCGACGCGGAGGTGACCCTGCCATGAAGGTCGCGCAGCTTCTCGAAAAGCGCCGGGCGGGCTGGGCCGAGTTGGAGACGATGTGCCGCACCCTGGAGAGTGGCGGCACGCGGCGGCTGGGTCCCGAGGGCGTGCTGCGTTTCGCCACGGCTTATCGCAGCGCCTGCGCCGACCTGGCGCTGGCCGACGCCTACCAATTGCCGCCCCATACCGTGCAGTACCTGCACGACCTGGTGGGCCGAGCGCACAATCAACTGTACCGCAGTAAGATGTTCCGCTGGCGCCAGTGGGGACACGAGTTGTTCGTGGAAGTGCCCCGCCGGCTGCTGTTCGACCGCACGCTGTGGCTGGCGACCGCCGTTTTCTGGGGCATCTTTTTCGCCTCGATGGCGCTGGGGTACTCCTCGCGTTCCTACTGCGAAGACACGGTGGGCGTCGACGCCCTGGCAAGCGTCGAGCAGAGCTTCGCCACGCCGCCCCGCGGCCGCGACGCGAACACTTCGGGAGCCATGGGCGGGTTTTACGTCTTCAACAATGCCGGCATCGGGCTGCGCTGCTTTGCCGGCGGATTGGTTCTGGGCGTGGGCGGCTTGCTGATCACGATCTCGAACGCTATTCAGCTTGGCGCCATTTTCGGCCACATGTTCACCGTCGAGGCGCGCGACAACTTTATCGAATTCGTCACCGCCCACGGACCCTTTGAACTCACGGCAATCGTGTTTTCGTCGGCCGCCGGCATGCGGTTGGGGTTTGCGCTGGTCGACACCGGCGGACTGTCGCGAATCAAGTCGTTGCAACGGGCCGTCTACCAGGCCGTGCCCACGATGGCGATGGCCGTGATCCTGTTTTGCCTGGCCGCGGTCATCGAGGGGTTCATCTCGCCGTCGAGCCTGCCGTATGCCGCCAAGGCCGGCGTGGCGGTCGTGTCTACGATCTTGTTGCTGCTCTACGTCTTCGGGCTGGGTTGGCTGGGGAGGCCGCGCCGTGCAGTTTGACCAGGCCCGTATCGCGATCCGCGAGCGCAGTTGGCTCGACAACCTCGATCTGGCGCTGCAGGTGATCCGCACGCATTTCAAAGCCGTGTGCGTGCTGGCCGCTTGGGGCGTGTTGCCGCTGGTGGCGATGAACTATGCCATGCTGTACGTGCTGCTCAGCGGCGACCTGTCGGAAGAAGCCACCTTCGAGATGGTTTGGTGGAGCCTGGTGGCCGTGTTGTTCGAGGCGCCGCTGGCCACGGCGCCCGTGACTTTGTACCTCGGGCAGGCGTTGTTCGACGCACATCCTAGCGGCAGAAAAGTGGCCCGCGACCTGCTGGCCTGCCTGCCGCAGTTGTTCTTGTTTCAATTCCTGCTCCGCGGGCTGCTGTTCGTGATGGTGCTGTCGGCGGTGATCCCCTACGCGCTGTGGCCGTATCTGAATGAGGTGATCCTGCTCGAGCGCAATCCGCTGTCGGCTCGCGGTGGACAGCTTTCGACGATGAAGCGCAGCTCGGTGCTGCATCGCGGCAAGAGCGGCGACTACATCGCCCGGGGGCTGGCGGCGGCTTTCTTCGGCGGGCTCCTGGTGGTGGCGCTGTACGTGACCCAATCGATGGTGCTGCGCGTGTTGTTCGGAGTGAGCGAGGGGTGGACGGCGCGGGTGCTGGCGCTACAGGGCGTGTTGTGGATCGTTGCGGTCTTCTTCACCGTCGTGCGGTTCTTGAGCTATCTCGACCAGCGGATTCGTAGCGAGGGCTGGGAAGTCGAGCTGTTCCTGCGAGCGCAACGCGAACGCATGATGAGGCACGCCGCATGATCGCCCAAAAAAACCGCGCGAGAAGCGCGGCCGTCTGGCTGCTACTGGCCGCCGGAAGCATGTGCGCGATGCCGGCACCCGCCGCAGGCCACCAGGCCGAGGATCCCGCGGTCGAACAGGGACGCGAGGCTTTCGGCGACGCCACGTTTCCCTGGTACAACAGCGAGAGTGACTCGCTTGAGCCGATCGAGTTCTGGAACCCGCCCAAATGGGATTCCCCAGTCGACCTCGGCTCCGTCCTCCAGATACTTTTCTGGATCGGGATTACGGTGCTCGTGATCGTGCTGGTCGTGCTCATCTACCGCTTCACGCGCGACCAAACGAGCCGCGAGCTCAGCGTCGCCCTGCAACGCACGAGCGACGAGATTCTGGCGGCCGACCAGGTCGAGGCCCTGGGCTTTCTGGCCGAACGCCCCCGCGACGACCTGCTGGGCCGAGCCCGGCGCTACTACGAAGAGGGCAACTACGCCGAGGCGATCATCTACCTGTTCAGCTACCAGCTCCTGCAGCTCGACAAGTTCGCCCTCATCCGACTGGCCAAGGGAAAAACCAATCGCCAGTATCTCCGCGAAGCGGGCCGCGTGCCCCCGCTCGGTGGATCGCTGGAACGGACCATGCTGGCCTTCGAGCATGTGTTCTTCGGCCAGCGCGGGCTGGACCGTGCGGGGTTCGAAGCCTGTTGGAACGCGCTGCCCGACTTCGAACAACAGTTGCGAGCCACGTCATGACCCGAGCACTCGCACGCCCGCTCGCTTCGCTCGCGCCCTTCGCGCGCTGCGGCATCGCCTGCGCTTTGCTGCTGGCGTGCGGCTGCGGGTTCAACGACGGGTTGCCCACCTACTACGGCCGGCACGAGATCGGTGGCCAGACGGCCAGCCTGAAGGCCAGCGTCAACGGCACCGACGTGCTGGCCGGCATGTTCTCCGAGGCCGGCCACAACGTCTACTTCCGCACGTCGCTGGTGACGTCCCAGATGCAGGGGGCCGACACCATCGTCTGGATTCCCAACGCCTACGAAGCGCCCAGCGATGAAGTCGTCGACTGGTTCGAGACCTGGCTGTCGGAGGGAACCGGACGCACCGTGATCTACGTCGGACGCGACTACGACGCGGCGTTGCAATACTGGCAGGCCACGCTGCCACACGTGTCGGGTCCCGAAAAGCGGGAGTATGAATTGAATCTGGAGAGTGCCAAGCTCAGCGATCGCTACCTGCCCACGCTCGACGAAGAGGGCCGCGAGTGCCTGTGGTTCCTGTACGAGCAACCGGAAGAGAGTCCGACCGACGGCGAGCCCGACGGCGACGAAGACACTCCAGCGGAACCCGATGAAAAACCGTCGGAACCGGACGACGCTCCGGACGGCGAGGAAAAGGACGGCAATCCAGAGGACGGTGATGAAGAGGACAGCGACGAGGAGGATAAGGCTTTCGCCGGCGCGAATGTGCCCTTTCGCGAGGTGCGGCAGATCGAGGGCCCTTGGGCGGCGGGAATCGACGCGAGCCAGGCCGGCATTCGCCTCCGCACGCGCATGATCCCCGAGCAGGGAGCCACCCGGTTGCTCGAGTCCGACGGCGACATGCTCGTCGCGCGGCACGCCGCGCCGTACGCCGAGGACAGCCAGTTGATTCTCGTGGCCAACGGATCGTTTCTGCTGAACCTGCCGCTGGTGAACCACCAGAATCGCAAACTGGCCGGCAAGCTCATTGCGGCCACGGGCGAAGCGGGAAGCGTCGTGTTTCTCGAAAGCGGCCCCGGCCCGCCGCCCATCGATCCGCCCTCGACCGACGCCTCGATCTGGACGCTGTTCGGAGCGTTTCCGCTCAACGTGATCCTCTTGCAATTGGCCGTCGTAGGGGTCATCTTTTGCTTTGCCCGTTGGCCGATCTTCGGGCGACCTCGACGACCGCCGCCCGAACCGGCGTCTGACTTCGCACACCATATCGTCGCAGTGGGGCAAATGCTGTCGCGCACGAAGGATCGCAATTTTGCCGCCCGCCGCGCAAGCCATGCCGCCGAACCGAGCGAGACGATCGCAGCCGAAGCCGTTCCGTCGCCTCCTGAACCGAAAGGCAAGTGACTCTGCCCATGACCGATTCCCCCGCCGAATACGTTCCGCAGCCGCCGGCCGCGCCCACAGGCTCCTCCGCCGCGGCGCGTCCCACGTCTGCCGCCGTGGCCCGCATCAAGTCGCTGTACGACCGGATCAGCGACGAGATTGCCAAGATCTACGTCGGCCAGGACGAGCTCGTGCTGGGAACGCTCGTGGCGTTGTTCTCCAGCGGGCACGTGCTGATCGAGAGCGTGCCCGGCCTGGGCAAGACGCTCTTCGTGCGGGCCATGGGACGCGTGCTGGGCTGCCAGTGCGGGCGGATCCAGTTCACCGCCGACCTGATGCCCTCGGACATCACCGGCGCTCCGATCTTCGACATGAAGCAGCAGGAGTTTCGCTTTCGTCCCGGCCCGGTGTTCACGCAGTTCCTGCTGGCCGACGAAATCAATCGGTCGCCGGCCAAGACGCACGCGGCGCTGCTGGAGATCATGCAGGAGTACCGCGTCACGATCGAGCGCACCAGCCACAAGCTGAAACGCCCGTTTCTGGTCCTGGCCACGCAGAATCCGCTCGAGTCGGAAGGCACCTACAATCTGCCCGAGGCGCAGCTCGATCGGTTCATGTTCAAGATCGTGGCCGACTATCCATCGGCCGAAGAAGAGATCGAGATCCTCAAACAGCACGGCAAGCAGGCCGATTTGGACAGCCGGCTCGCCACGACGCTGACCACGGTCACTACGCCCGAGGAGATCGTCGAGATCACGGCGCTGTGCAGCGGCGTGCACGTCGAGGACCGGCTGTTTGCCTACATCAACGCCTTGGTGCGGCAGACGCGACAGTGGCCGCAGTTTCACATCGGCGGATCGCCGCGGGCCGGCATTGCGCTGGTGCAGGGCGCGCGCACCCTGGCGGCTTTTCGTGGCCGCGATTTCGCCGTGCCCGACGACGTGGTCGATATCGCGCTGCCTGCGCTGCGCCACCGCGTGGTGCTCACGGCCGAAGCCGAAGTCGAAGGGCAAACGACCGACGACCAACTGCGTGAAATGATCCGCACGATCGAGGTGCCCCGGCTGTGAACCCGTTGGCGCTGTTGCTGCTGATTCCCATCGTGCTGGCCGAGCTGGCGCGGCGGCTGCGGATCTATCCGCGGCGGGCGATGGTGTGGTGGGCCTTGGTGCCGGCGCTGGCCTCGGTGGGTCTGGTGGGCGGACGGCAATATCTGCCGGCAGTTCTGGTGCTCGACGCGCTGGCGCTAACCGTGTTCCTGGGCGATGCCCTGACGCTGCCCCGCCGCGGCTGGTTCGCCTGTACCCGCGAGACGCAGCGCGTGGCCTCGCTGCAGATGCCGCACCCGGTGAAGCTGACGATCGCCAACCGCACTTCGCGCATGCACGAGGTTTGGGTGCGCGACGATCTGCCCGACGAGTGCACGGCCGATCCGGAACACCTGCACCTGCGATTGCCGCCCACGAGCCGTTCGACGGTCCACTATCATTTGGAAGTTAGTCGCCGCGGAAAGTTCGAGCTGGAGTCCGTCTATCTTCGCATGTCCAGCCGGCTGGGGCTATGGCAGCGCGATCTGGTTTACGCCGCGCAGGATCTGCTGCACGTCTATCCGGACATGCGGCAGATGCGCGAGTATGCGCTTTTGGCGCGGACCAATCGTCTGAGCCTGGTGGGGCTGCGACGCACGCGGCGGATCGGCCAGGACAACGAGTTCGAGCGGCTGCGCGACTACACGCTCGACGACAACTACAAACACATCGACTGGCGCAGCACCGCCCGCCGCGGCAAGCTGACCGTGAAAGACTTTCAAGCCAACCAGAGCCAGCGGGTGATCTTCATGGTCGACTGCGGGCGGATGATGACCAACACCGCGGGCGGCATCAGCCTGCTGGACCACGCGTTCAACGCGGCGCTGATGCTCAGCTACGTGGCCCTGGTCAAAGGCGACTCGGTCGGGCTGTTGTGTTTTTCCGACGAGGTGTCGGCCTACGTGCCGCCGCGCGGCGGCTTGAACCAGATGAACCGCCTGCTGCACGCGTCGTTCGATCGCTTTCCCCAACTGCACGAGTCGCGCTACGACGAGGCGTTCGTCTACCTCAACGCCCGCTGCCGCAAGCGGTCGCTGGTGATTCTGATCACCAACGTCATCGACGAAGTGAACTCCAACCAGATCGAGCGCTACCTGACCAGCCTGGTGGGACGGCACCTGCCGCTGGGCGTGCTGATGCGCGACCACCACATCTTCGACGCCGCCGAGGTCGGACACGCCGCAAACGAGGCGAACCTGTACCGCGCCGCCGCGGCCAGCGAAATCGTCAACTGGCGGCGGGGCGTGCTTTCCGACCTGGAGAGCCGCGGCGTGTTGTCGCTCGACGTCTTCCCCGAGCAGATGACCGCGCCGCTGGTGAACCGCTATCTCGAAATTAAGGCCCGGCACCTGCTTTGATTCCTCTCGGCGGCCCTGCTACCGACGCGCCGGATCCCAATGCGGATACTCCTCGGGCAGCACGAACCGCTGCAAGCGCTGTTGCCCGCGCAGCAGAATCACTGAACTGGGCACGCCGACCGGCAACTCCGTGAGCAGCCGGTGCAGATCGTCGACGCTGGTGACGTCGCGATCGCCGAGCGACACGATCAAGTCGTCCGGCTCGATGCTCGCCTGGTCCGCGGGCCCCTCAGGCTCGACGGCCACGACTTCCACGGCGCTGGATTGCGATAGGTTGTGCAGCCGCGCGGTAGGACGCGCCAGCGGCACGCTTCGTCCGTGCAGGCCCAGATAGCCGCGCACCACCCGGCCGTGCTGCATCAACTGCGGCAGGATGTGCTTGGCCGCGTTGATCGGAATGGCAAAGCAAATGCCTTGCGCGCTTTGGATGATCGCCGTGTTGATGCCGATCACCGTGCCGCGGCTGTCGACCAGCGGGCCGCCGCTGTTGCCCGGGTTCAAGGCCGCGTCGGTTTGAATCACGTTGTCGACCAGATGGCCCGTGATGCTCCGCAGCGTGCGGCCCAAGGCGCTCACGACGCCGGCGGTCACGGTCGAATCGAAGCCGAACGGACTGCCAATGGCCACGGCCAACTGGCCCACCCGCAGTTTCTCCGAATCGCCCAGCGGGGCATAGGGCAGACCGCTGGCGTCGACCTGCACGACGGCCAGATCCGTCCAGGGGTCGGCGCCCACGACGCTGCCCGGCAGGTCGCGGCCGTCGCTAGTGCGCACTCGCAGATGCGACTGGCCTTGGACCACGTGGTGGTTGGTGAGCAGAAACCCATCCGGCGTGAACAGCACGCCGGAGCCCGAGCCTCCGCGGCGGCCACGCGCGGCGCGAAGATTGACCACCGCCGGCATCAGCGCATCGGCCACGCCGGAGACCACGCGGGAAAAGGCATCCAGCGCCTCGGCATCGCGGTGCTGCGAGCTTCGCTCGTCGGGCGTGCCCCAGTCGGAGTTCGATGCTTCGTCGCCGCTGACGTGTCGGTATCGCAGGACTCCCATGGCCGGCTCTCCTGTGGCGTGCGTATCGAGACCGCATGCATTGTAGAGCCGGGGGTCAAGCACGCGGGGCGGAGGCTACGGCTGTTCGGAAGAGGCGCCGGCTTCTTGCACGGCCGCCAGCAGGCGACGCAGCGCGCGGCGGCGGGCCTGGCGGCGCAACGCCTTAAGTCGTTGCTGTTCGCGGGCTTTGTAGTCCCGCACCCGGCACAGCCGACACGGCATGTAAACCCGGCCGCCACAGGTGGGGCAGCGCTCGATGGGGCCCAGCGGTTCGAATTCCGCTTCGCGAGCCCGCTGCCGCGCCGCGTAGTCGGGACGCTTGCCGCTGGCGATGGCGCCGACCGTTGCGCGGCTGACGCCCAGGACCTTGGCGATCTTGCGCTGCGAGAGCCGCCCTTCGGCCAGCAGCTTTTGCACTTCCAACACTTTCCCAGGCGCCAACATATCGGCTCGTCTCCTTGGCTTGGGCCGGCATCTAAACGACCGGCCGCGTGTTGCTTGCCGTCTACTCGTCGTCCTCGGGTTCCAGCCAAAAATCGCCTGGCTCGGGCAGCGACTCGTCGTCCAGTTCATCGGCCTCCCACAGCAGGGCATCCGGCAACTCCGGCCCGCACGGATCGGCCGCGGCGTCGGCGGCACAAAGATGGGCAGAATCCCGTGGGTCGACAGCGGGGGACGTGCGGCAGGTTTCGCGGGAAAAGTTCATGCGGAAGTCCTCGCTAGCTCTGGCGGAAAACGCCTAGTCTCAGGCCCGGATGCCTCTCCGCCCGGGGAGGCCTGGCTCAACAGGTCCGCATCTTAGGACAAAATTGGCCATAATTCAACCAAAGTTTTGACCATAATATTGGACCATTAATGACAACCAGCTACCATATATTGAGCTTTTTTCCGCGATAACTCGACTTCTTGCAGGAGAATGACTAGGATGGGTGCCTAAATCAGGGACTTATTTAGGTCAATACAATATCCGAAGAGGTGCTCGCAAATCATGACCCTGCAAGCCTACAGCCCCGAGCGACTCGACGAGCTTGCCCTGCGGATGCTGGACGTGTGCGCGCAGTTGCGCGGCGCCGCCCGCATCTGCCGCGAAGAGGGCCTGCCGGCGGTGGAACTGCACGATCGCAAGGCCCTGGAGTGGCTGGAAAATCTAGAGAAATGGGCCTACAGCACCGACGCGGAACTGCACCGCCGCGTGCAACTCGCCCGGGCGACCCGCCGTGCCGAGGAAGTGAAGGCCCGCGGGTAGTTGTTGGCGCGGGCGTGTACGCGTCGGCTAGAACCAGCGGCTCTTTTCGACGACGTTGGTCAGCGGCTCGCCGCGCACGAAGCGCCCAATGTTGCCCAACAGCACGTTGAGATGCCGTGGCGGGACGCGGCTCGACTGGCCGGCCACGTGCGGCGTGAGAATCACGTTCTCCCGTTTCCACAGCGGGTGGTCGGGTGGAAGGGGCTCGATCTCGAACACGTCGAGGCCTGCCCCGGCGATTTCGCCGGCCTCGAGTGCCGCAGTCAGGTCGTCGAGCTTGACGATCGCCCCACGGCCGATGTTGATCAAGACGGCGCTTTGCTTCATCGCCTGAAACTGTTTCCGCCCGAACCAGCCTTCGGTCTGGGGCGTGTGCGGCGCGGCAATGATCACGAAGTCGCTGGCCGCCAGCAGATCGTCGAGCCGCTCGACGGGCCATACCTCTTCGACGCCTTGCGCCGAAGTCGCCTGCGGGTCGACGCCCAGCACGCGCGTGCCGAAACTGGCCAGCCGCTCGGCAATTTCGCCGCCAATGTGCCCCAGCCCCACGACGCCGGCCGTGAGATCGCCCAGGCTTAGGTGAGCCCGGTCCATGTCGTTGAGCACGCCGGGACCCGTGGCGAACGTAACGCGCTGCTGCTCGCCGCCTACCGGATCCCACTTGGCCTGCATCTGGTTGCGGATATAGAGATGCAGGTTGCGCGTGAAGCAGAGCATCATGCCCAGCACGTGCTCGGCGATCACGTCGGAATACAGCCCGCGCATGTTGGTCAGCACCAGCGGATGCTCGACCAGTTCGGGAAAGATGTAGTGTTCGAGGCTGGCCGTGGGCGACTGCACCCAGCGGAGGCGCTGGGCCGCGGTCAACAGCTCGGGCGTCAGCTTGCCGAAGAAGCAGTCCGCCTCGGCGATCGCCTGCAGCGCTTCTTCCTCGCTGCCGGCGTTGACCACGCGCATCGATTCGGCCGCGGCCACGATATGCCGCTCGCGCTCCGGGTCGACGGGGGGATGGATGACGAGTTTCATCGACGCGTTCTCCGCCTGCATGGGTTCGATCAAGGGCTGCAGCGCGGGATTCTAGCAGTTGGCAAGCCGCGTCGAAATGGCCTCGGCCGCGCCAAGCGAATGCCCGTTTGCTATAACGCCGACAGACATTCGTTCCAGGAGGCCACGATGAATTGCGCGGCAGTGCTGAAGGAACTCGAAGCGATGGGCACGGCCCAGCACCGCAAGGTGTACGCGCGGCACGGCGTGGCGCCGCCGCTGTTCGGTGTGAGCTACAAGAACCAGGGCCTGTTGGCCAAAAAGCTCAAGTGCAACCATGCGCTGGCCTGCGAACTATGGGACTCGGGCAATCACGATGCCCGGGTACTGGCCACGATGGTGGCTGATCCGGCGCAGATCGATGCGCGACTGGCGGAGCGCTGGGTCAAGGACCTGGGCAACTACGTGCTGTGCGACGCCTTTGCCAAGCTGATCGCCCGCACGGCGGTGGCGGAGGCCAAAGCCCAGAAATGGCTGGCTTCGAAAAAGGAATGGATCGGCCGCGCGGGATGGACGATCGTCGCCCATCTGGCCGGCAGCGATGGGGCCATGGACGACGCGGAACTGCTGGCCCTGCTGCCGCAGATCGAAGCCCGCATCCACACGGCCCCCAACCGCGTGCGCGACGCGATGAACATGGCCCTGATATCGATTGGTGTGCGCAATGCAAAGCTGCGCCGCGCGGCGCTCGCCTCGGCCAAGCGCATCGGCAAGGTCGAAGTCGACCACGGCGCGACCGGCTGTAAGACGCCCGACGCCGCCGATTACATCGCCAAGACCGTCGCCTACCGCCAGCGCAAAGCGGCCGCCCGCTAGAACGCATTTCACGCGGGCTTCCGCTCGCCACCCGATTCACTAGCCCGAAGCGCGAGCGAGGGTCGGATGTTCGCTGGGCATGCCCTTGCATACATCGTTGCAGAAAGGCACGACCCTCGCTCGCGCTTCGGGCGAGTGACGGAGGTTTCCAGGCTCGATAGCGCGGCGATTGGTTGCGAGGCGCGCTACGCGGCGGTAGATTGGCGCGGACGGAACAATTCGCTTCGCTTGGCGCATCTTCTGGAGACCTGACAGATGGCGGTTGTCGACGGCGGAACGCTCGTGGGCCGCGTGCTCGCAGAACAGAAGGTGAAGTACCTGTTCTCGATCAACGGCGGCCATCTGTTTCCGATCCTGGCCACGCTGAAGGAAAACGACATCAAGCTGATCCACATGCGGCACGAGCAGGCCACGGCCTACGCCGCCGACGGCTACGCTCGCACCACGGGCACGCCCGGCGTGTGCTGTGTCACCGCCGGCTGCGGGCTGACCAACGCCGTGACCGGGCTGTGCGTCGCCGGGCTGACCGGCAGCGCCGTGGTGTGCCTCGCGGGTCAGCATCCGGTGGGTGAGGACGGCCTGGGTTCGTTCCAGGAGGCGTACGGCGCCGAGGTCTGCCGCACGTTCAGCAAGTTCGCGCACCGCGCGCTCGACTGGTATCGCCTGTCGTTCGACGTGCGTCAGGCGTTTCGCCACGCCACGCTGCCGCCGCAGGGTGTGTCGGTCGTCGACCTGCCGACCAACGTGCTCTACCACCAGGAGGAAGAGACCGACCAGGTGCCCGGGGCCAAGGTGTACGACACCGACCAGCTACGCTCGCTGGGCGATCCCCGAGCCATCGAGCGCGTGGCCGATTTGCTCGCCCATAGCGAACGCCCGCTGCTGGTCGGCGGCGACGGCATTTTCTGGTCGCAAGCCGCGCCGGAGTTTGCCGAGCTGGCCGAGTTGACGCAGACCCCGACCTACACCCGCCGGGCCGGGCATGGCGCTTTGTCCGAAGAGCATCCGCTGGCCGTGCGGGGCGCGTGGAAAAAGCCCTTCACGGGCCGAGCCGACCTGGTGATCGCCATTGGTTTTCGCTTTTGGAGCGGTGAGAAGTTCGGCCAGCCGCCCACCTGGACCGACAAGGCCACGTACGTGCAAATCGACGCCACGCCGGAACGCATCGGCTGGCAGGTTCCGGCCGAAGTGGCCGTAGTCGGCGACCCCAAGCTCGTGCTGCGGCAACTGATCGAAGGGGTCAAGGCGCGGCAGAAAGACTTCCCGGAAAACAAAAATGCCGATTGGCGCGCGGAAGTGAATACCGCGCGGGAGAATTTCAACAAGCAGGTCCGCGAGCGCACCGATAAGGTCCGGGGCGAACTGCCCATCCATCCCGACCGCCTGATTTCCGACCTGGTGAGCGTGGCCGACAAGGATGCCACGATCGTGGTCGACAGCTTCACGCTGTCGGGCTACATCAGCCATCACTGGCCGGTGCGGTTTCCCGGCCAGATCGTCGACGCGGGGCCGCTCGCGCCGGTGGGGCACGGCATCGGCATGGCCATCGGCGCGCAGCTCGGCCGGCCCGGCAAGCAGGTGATCACCGTGATTGGCGACGGCGGCATCGGCATCGGCGGTTGGGACATGGAAACGGCCGCCAAGTACAACATCCCGGTGATCGCCCTGCTTTGGAACAACAGCTCCTGGGGGCCGGGCTTCGATCAGATGCCGATGCTCAAGGGACGCACCGACCCGTTCGACATGCTGCCGGGCATCCGCTACGACCGCATCTTCGAGGAGTTGGGCTGCCACGGCGAGCACGTCGAGGCGCCCGACGAGATCATGCCGGCCTTGAAGCGGGCGTTCGAGTCCGGCAAGCCGGCGGTGATCAACGTCGTGGGCGACAAGCGGATCGGCCATCCCACGCTCGGCGGCAACCTGCTCGGATCCACTCAGGTGTAACGTCGCATGCGCGTGATCATGATGGGTACGGGGCCATTTGCGGTGCCCACGTTTCGCGCGCTGTTGAACTCGGCGCACGAAGTGCCGGCACTATTTACGCGGCCCGAGCGCCCACAAAAAGGGCGCAGCAAGGCACCGCCAAATCCCATGCGCGCTCTGGGCGAGGAGCGCGGGCTGCGGATCCACGAGCCGGAGAGCGTCAACGCGCCCGAGGCGCGGATGGTGCTGGCCAGCTACCGGCCCGATCTGCTTGTGGTCTGCGACTACGGACAGATCCTCAAGGCTTCGACCCTCGAGATCGCGCGGCTGGGGGGCATCAACCTGCACGCCTCGCTGTTGCCCAAGTATCGCGGCGCGGCACCGATCAACTGGGCCCTGTATCACGGCGAAACCGAGACGGGGGTGACCGTGATCCACATGACTCCCCAGCTCGATGCCGGCCCCGCTATCGCGCAAGCCCGCACGCCCATCGGCCCCGACGAGACGGCGGCCGAGCTCGAGCCCCGGCTGGCCGAGTTGGGTGCGCCGTTGGTGCTGCAGGCGGTGGGGGCACTCGAGAGCGGCACGGCCGCGCCGCTGGAGCAGGATGCCAACCTGACGACTAGAGCGCCTCGCTTGCGCAAGGAGCACGGCGCCGTCGACTGGCGGCGCACCGCCGCCGAGATCCACAACCAGGTGCGCTCGCTCAAGCCCTGGCCCAAGACGCACACCTTCTGGCACCGCGAGGGCGGGGCACCGCTGCGGCTGATCCTCGACCGCGTACACGCCGAACCCGGTGCGGGCGAGCCCGGCGTCGTGCTGGCAGCCGAAGGCGAGCGGCTTGTGGTAGGCACCGGCGGCGGGACGCTGGCGCTGGAGGCCGTGCAGCCGGCCGGCAAACGCGTGCTCGACACGGCCGAGTTTCTGCGTGGCTACCCAGTGCGTGCGGGCGAGCACTTCGGCCCCGAGTAGGGCCCGGTCGCGGCGATTGATACCCGCGGTAAGCAGAAATTCTGACTGGCTTTCGAGCCCCGAGGAAGGGTAAGATAGCCAGCAGCCGGCGCGCCCTGAGGACCGAGTCCCCCGGTAGACCGTCCATTTCCAGCGTCCGCGCTCCCGGAGTCCGTGTTCCCGCCCCTCACGCGCGCCATGGCCAAGCAGCTCTACATCGAAACCGTCGGCTGCCAGATGAACATGCTCGACAGCGAGCTGGTCGTGGCCAGCCTGCGCAAGCAGGGCTACGAGGTAGTCGATTCGCCCAAGCGGGCCGATGCGATCCTGTTCAACACGTGCAGCGTCCGGCAGCACGCCGAGGACAAGATTTACAGCGCCCTGGGGCGGCTGAAGCACGCCAAGAAGTACAACCCGGGCAAGATCATCGGCGTCATCGGCTGCATGGCCCAGAAGGACCAGCGGCTGATTTTCGACCGGGCTCCCTACGTCGACCTGGTGGTGGGTCCTGGCCAGCTTCACCAGATCCCTGAGTTGATCCAGCGGGTCGAGGCTGGCGGCGGGCAACAGTTGGAAGTGAGCCTCGACCGCAAGGGGGGCTCGCGCAGCCAGGTCGAACAGAGCTTCGAGTCGTACGATCCCTTGCGCGATCCGCAGATGCGGCCCACGCCGTTTCAGGCCTTCGTGCGGATCATGATCGGCTGCGACAAGTTCTGCACGTACTGCATCGTGCCCAGCGTGCGGGGGCCCGAGCAGAGCCGGCCGCCTGCGCACATTCTGGCCGAGGCCCGGCAACTGGCCGACGAGGGCTGCCGCGAGATCACGCTGCTAGGCCAGACGGTCAACAGCTACAAGTACGCCGACGGCGGACGCACCTGGCGACTGGCCGACCTGTTGGCCGAGCTGCACGAGATCGACGGCATCGCGCGGATCAAATTCGTCACGAACTATCCCAAGGACATGACCGACGAGTTGCTCACGGCCGTGCGCGACTTGGACAAGGTCTCGCCCTATCTGCACGTGCCGGCCCAAAGCGGCTCGAACCGCATGCTCGCGCGGATGAAACGCGGCTACACGGTGGAAGAATATCGCGACATGCTCGCCCGCGTCCGGGCTACGGTGCCCGAGGCGACGGTGACGAGCGACTTTATCGTCGGTTTTTGCGGAGAGACCGAGGATGATTTTCAGCAGACGGTGGAGCTGGTGCGCGCGTCGCGCTTCAAGAACAGCTTCATCTTCAAGTACTCCGAGCGCCCAGGCACCAAGAGCGTTCAACTTTATCCCGACGACGTGCCAGAAGACGTAAAGAAGCGACGCAACAACGAGCTGTTGGCCGTGCAGAACGCGATCAGCGAGGAAGACAATCAACCGCTGATCGGGCGCACGGTCGAGGTTCTCGTCGAGGGCCCGAGCAAGAACGCCGCCCGCGACGACGACGGCTCGGACGCGCTTCAGTTGGTGGGCCGCACGCACTGCGATCGCATCGCGGTGTTCGACGGCAACCGTCGCCAGATCGGGCAACTGCTCGACGTGGCGGTGTACGACGCCAACGCCTTTACGCTCTTTGCCAGCGTGGTAACGGCACACGTCGGGCCGGAGGTGTTCCAGCTCTAGGTACCCCGCGATGCTCCAGCCGCCGCAAGTGATGCGCATCGAAGAACTGCACCACTATCTAGATCATCCGAATGAAGCGGCAAAGTGGCTGCGCGCGTGGGGATTGCGAGACGTCGAAAAGGCGCACGGCAATCTGACGCGCATTGCCCAGGCCGGAGTGACGCTCGATCTGTTGGCCGTCATCTGCGATCAGCTCGCCGAGCAGCTTCCCGGCTCGAGCGATCCGGACATGGCGCTCAATAACCTCGAGCGGTTCTTCGACGCCGCTCGCAACTCGCTGTCGCTGGCCACGCTGTTTGAGCGCGACGCCGAGGCGCTGCCGATTCTGCTGCAGATCTTCGCCACCAGCCAGCACTTGAGCGACGTGCTGATTCTGGATGCCGAAAGCTACGACCTGCTGCGGATCACCGAAGGCCAACCGGTGGCGCGCGAGTTTCTGGTGGCCGAGCTGGCGGCCGAGATCACGACCATGGGCGGCGACGGCACCACGGTGGCCGAAACGCTGCGCCGCTTCAAGCGCCGCGAAACCTTGCGCATCGCCTACGGCGACATCATTCGCAACCAGACGGTGAGCACCGTCACGCGGCAGATCTCGTACCTGGCCGATGCCGTGGTCGAGGCCGCGCTGCAGGCCGCCAAGCATCGCCTGCGCGAGCGCCGCGGCGCGGCGCCCCCGGCCGCCGCCGGCGGCAGGTTTGTCGTGCTGGCCCTGGGCAAGCTCGGCGGCGCCGAGCTGAACTACTCCAGCGACATCGACTTGATTTTCCTCTACGACTGGCCGCCCGGGGCCGACATCAACCAGCAAACGGCGGCCGGCGAATACTTCAGCCGGCTGGTGCGCGAAGTGCTCAAGCTGCTGACCGAGTCGACCAACCTGGGCGCCGCCTACCGCGTCGACCTCCGCCTGCGGCCGCAAGGCAATGCGGGCCCCATGGCCGTGGCCTATGCCCAGGCGCTGCACTACTACGACACGGCGGGCCGCACCTGGGAACGCCAGGCCATGGTCAAGGCCCGCCCCATTGCCGGCGACCTGGAATTCGGCCGCGTGTTTCTGGCGCAGCTCGAACCCTGGATCTATCGCCGCTACCTGAGCCGCGCCGACATCACGGGCATCAAGGCCCTCAAGCGCCGCATCGAACACCGGGCCCGCCAGGACGGGGCCAATACGCTCAACGTCAAGACCGGCCACGGCGGTATTCGCGATATCGAGTTCGTGATCCAGTTTCTGCAACTGCTCAACGGGGGCGATCTGCCGGCCCTGCGCACGGGCAACACGCTGGAAGCCATCGCCCAACTCGAGCAATGC
The DNA here is from genome assembly GCA_003389325.1 of Planctomycetota bacterium. GTDB lineage: Bacteria > Planctomycetota > Planctomycetia > Pirellulales > PALSA-1355 > LB-PLM-3. The sequence goes on along the minus strand of QQVE01000065.1, from coordinate 147,869 downwards.
GGCTGCCTGACCACGCAGGAGCGGATGATCCTCGAGGCCAACTACGCCTTCTTGCGAAAGATCGAGCACCGGCTGCAGATCATGTTCGACCTGCAAACGCACATGCTGCCCCGCGAGCCGGAAGAAATGCGCCGGCTGGCCATTCGCCTGGGATATACCGACACCCGCGAGCAGCCGGCGCTGGCGGCGTTCGAGGCCGACTTCCAACATAAGACCGAGTTGAACCGCAAGATTCTCGACCACCTGCTGCACGACGCTTTCAGCGACGAAAAGCAGACCGAACCGGAAAGCGACCTGGTGCTCGACCCCGAACCGGGGCGGGATCAAATCGCCGAGATCCTGGGCAAGTATGAGTTTCAGGACGTGCAGAAGGCTTATCGCAACCTGATGGAGTTGGCGACCGAGCGGATTCGCTTTCTATCGACGCGCCGCTGCCGGCACTTTCTGGCGGCGATCGCCCCACAACTGCTGGCCGCGATCGCGCGCACGCCCGACCCCGACTCGACGCTGGTGAACTTGAGCAAGGTGAGCGATTCGCTGGGCGGCAAGGGCGTGCTCTGGGAACTGTTCAGCTTCAACCCTCCCACGCTGCAGTTGTACGTCGATCTCTGCTCCTCAAGCCAGTTCCTCTCCGGCATTCTGACCAGCAACCCGGGCATGCTCGACGAACTGTTGGACAGCCTGCTGCTGGACAAGCTGCCCTCGCTCGACGAGCTGCGGGCCAACCTGGCCGACCTGTGCCGCGGGGCCGAGGACATCGAGCCGGCGCTGCACAGCTTCAAGAACGCGCAGCAGTTGGGCGTCGGCGTGCGCGACATCTTGCGCAAGGAAGAGACCGAGGCCACGTGCGGGGCCTTGAGCGACATTGCGCAGACCTGCCTGGAGCAGATCACGCGGCGCGAGTTTGACAAGCTGGCCCAGCGCTGGGGGCGGCCCATGATCGGTCCCGGCGAAGTCGACCAACCCGTCGAGCGCGAGGGGGAGGAATGCGACCTGGTCATCCTGGCGATGGGCAAGTTCGGCGGTCGCGAAATGAACTACTACAGCGATCTCGACCTGGTGTTTTTGTACGAAGCCGACGGGATGACGGCCCATCCCCGCCGCAGCCGCCGCGACGAGACGACCAACAACCAGCACTTCTTCAGCGAGCTGGCCCAGCGCATCATCAAGGTGACCAGCCAGTTGGGCCCCTACGGCCGGCTGTACGAGATCGATCCGCGGCTGCGTCCCACCGGGCGAAGCGGCCCGCTGTCGACGTCGCTGGGCGAGTTCCGCCGCTACTTTCACTCGGGCGAGGGGCAGTTATGGGAACGCCAGGCGCTGTGCAAGGCTCGCGTGGTCTGCGCCTCGCCGCGTATCGCCGAGTTGGCTGCTGCCGCCGTGCGCGAGGCCGCGTTTGTGCCGGCCTGGCAGCCCCAGAACGCCGAGCAGATCTGGCAGATGCGGCAACGGCTGGAAGAGACGGCCACGCCGGGCAACCTCAAGCGCGGACCCGGCGGCCTGGTCGATATCGAGTTTCTGGTGCAAATGCTGCAATTGAAACACGCCCAGGACCAGCCGCAAATCGCGGCGCCCAGCACGATCGAGGCGCTCGACGCCCTGCACGCAGCCGGCGCCCTGGCCGATGAGGATCACGAGTTCTTCGTCGCCAGCTACAGCTTCCTGCGCACCGTGCAGTTGCGGATGCGGCTGATGAACACCACGGCCCGCGACGTGCTCCCCGACGATCCCCGCGAGTTGGCCAAGCTGGCCAAGCTGTTGGGTTATGCCAGTGCCGAAGCTCTCACCGGCGACTGCCAGCGCTACACCAGCGAAAACCGCCGCCGCGCCGAGCGCATCTTCGAAGTCGTGGCGGTGTAGTGCGCGCTCTCTCACGAGACTAGACTGGCAAAGCGCCAGCCAGAGGGCGCTAGACCCAACGCCGGCGGTCAACTGTTTTCAACCAGTCCGGTTCGAGCATCCCTCGCTGGCGCGCTTCGGGCTAGTTTTTCTGCAAGTCGCGCGTGGCCAACTCGCGGTACTCGTCCAGGTGCTCGTTCCAGGCCTGCTTGAGTTGGCTGAGCTTCTCGGGCTCTTGCCCCGCCAGGTTGTGGGTTTCGCCGCGATCGCGGGCCAGGTTGTAAAGCTCCCAGGGCGCTTCGCTGCCGTCGCTGACGGCCTTCCAGTCGCCGACGCGAATCGCGCGGTGCCCGTCGTGGAACCACCACAAGTCGTCGCGCTGGATTTCGACGTCGCCGGCCAGCGCCGGCACCAGGCTCTTGCCCGGCGCGGGCGGCACCTTCTTGCCGTTCCAGGTTTCCGGCGGGCTGCCGCCGGCCAGCTCGAGGACCGTGGGCACGATGTCGATCAGATGTGCCGGCGTGTGGCGCAACTCGCCCTTGGCCTCGATCCCCTGGGGCCAGTGGGCCACCAGCGGCGTGGAGATGCCGCCTTCGTGCACCCAGGTCTTGTGCCGGCGAAACGGCGTGTTGGCCGCGCTCGACCAGCCGGGGCCCAGGCACAAAAACGTCGCGGCCGAGCCGAAGGGCGCCGCCATGTCGTGGCCGTCGCCGCGAACCATGATCTCGGCACTCGCGCCGTTGTCCGAAGCAAACAAAATGAGCGTGTTGTCCAGCACGCCCATCGCTTTCAGGCGGCTGACGATCCGCCCCACTTCGCGGTCCATGCGATCGACCATCGCGGCGTGGATGGCCATTTTCTGCGCTTGAAAGACGCGCTGCTCGTCGGTCAACTCCTCCCACGCGATGGGGTAAAACACTTCGCCCGAGCCCAACGCCTCGGCCGTGCCGGGAAACTCGTACGGCGGGCCCAGCTTGCGCTCCATAGCTGGCGGCTTGTGCTCGACGATGCCCAGTTTCGCCAGTCGCTCGCCGCGCTCCTGCTGGATCTTGTTCCAACCGGCCAGGTAACGCTCGCGGTAGCGGTCGATGTCTTCCTGCAAGGCGTGCAGCGGAAAGTGCGGACAGGTGAACGCCACGTAGGCAAAGAACGGCTCGGCGGCATGCTCGCGGGCGTGCTCGTCGAGGCAGGCCAGGGCGTGGTCGGCAATGGCCGTGGTCGCGTAGTAGTTCTCGTCTGCCTCGACCGGCGGCAAGGGCTCGTCGTCGCGCTTGTGATTCTTGGGCGCGAAGAAGCGATTGTGGTCGTCGAGGATGTAGGAGTGATCGAACCCGGCCGGCAGCGCCTTGCCGTCGAGGTGCCACTTGCCCGAGTGGTAAGTGCGGTAGCCTAGCGGCTTGAGCATGGCCGGCAGCAGCGGAGCCCAATCGGGCCGCTTCGCCCGGCTGCCGAAGTTGGCCCCGGGAATGACATCGCGGCGAACCTGCTGGGCGTAATAGCCCGTCATCAGCGCGGCCCGCGAAGGCCAACAGCGGGCCGTGTTGTAGAAGTTTGTGAACCGCAGACCGCCTTCGGCCAGCCGATCGAGATTGGGCGTGTCGATTTCGCCGCCGTAGCAGCCCAGGTCGGAAAAGCCCAGGTCATCGGCCAGAATGAACACCACGTTGGGCCGCGGCGGCTCGGCCGCACGTGCCGGATACAGCGCGGTGGCAACCAGCGCGAGGAATGTCAGCCCGACAATGCACACAGCGGGCGAGAAACGAAAGGATCGGCGCACGGCGAGACTCCTGGCAGCAATGCGAACTCGCTCGGGGGCGCTCCGCCGCGCCCTTTCGAGCCGGGAAGCCCAGTATGCGTGACCCGCGGGGGCCGATCAACCGATGCGCCAGTTCGGCAACCTAACCAGCCCGGCACTACAAGCTCGCTAGAATCGCCCGCGCCGCGAGGACCGACACGGTGCGACAATGGCGAAGCTCACCAGAATGATGGGGGCCCAGAAAAAGGCGACCGCGGAGAGCGCGAACGCCACCCGCTCGAGCCCCACGGTGCGGATCGCCAGCGCCCAGACGGCCGCCACGCAAACGGCAAGAAACAGCGTCGTTAAGTGGAATCGCGCGCGTGCCATCTCGCCGAAGCTACCTGCTCCCCTAACTCCTTAATCCCGCAGCACGTCCAAGTTGAAGTGCTTCACGTCTTCCATTTCGGCGCCCAACGCCTGATAGAAGGCGACCGCGCCGCTGTCTTCCGCGTGGGCCTCAACAAACAGCACCGACACGCTACGGTCGCGGGCGAATTGACGCATCGCGCCCACCAGCGATCGGGCGACGCCTTGCCGCCGATACCCTTCATCGACGGCAACATCATAGACGTAGATCTCCTTGGCGTCTCGCGTGCACAGCTCGAGTTCGTATCCCGTGACGCCGCCAGCGACCCGCGCGCCGTCGAGCGCGGCGAACACGTGCAGATCGGATTTGTTGAGGAGATGCCGAAGATACTCGTCCGTGGGCAGTCTTGGTTCGGGAGTCTGCCGATCGTGAAAGACTCGCTCGAAGAGAAGGAGTAGCTCGCGGAACGCCGCCAGGTCATCGGGGCCGAGCTTCGCTACAGAATACTTCATACGCAAGGATGCAACTCGTGGCGATGAGACCGCCGAGCGTCATTCTGCAGCGTGCTCGCGGCTAGGCCTTCGGTCCCGCCGCGCGGACGCCCTCGCTGACGCCGGCTTCGTACTTCTGAAAGTTGTTGCGGAACAACTCGGCCAGCTTGTGGGCCGTCGAGTCGTAGTTGGCCGGGTCGGCCCAAGTGCGCTTGGGCATCAGCACTTCGTCGGGCACGTCGGGACACTTGGTCACCACGTGCAGGCCGAACACCGGATCCACCTCCACCGGCGCATCGGCAAGCTGGCCCGATTGGATCGCGTCGACAATCGTGCGGGTGACCGAGAGCTTCATCCGCTTGCCAACGCCGTACGCGCCGCCGCTCCAGCCGGTGTTCACCAGCCAGACGTCGGTGTGGTGCTTGTTCATCTTCTCGGCCAACAGCTCGGCGTACTTGCCCGGGTGCCACATCAGGAACGGGCCGCCGAAGCACGGCGAGAACGTGGCCTGTGGCTCGGTCACGCCCACCTCGGTGCCGGCCACCTTGGCAGTGTAGCCGCTGATGAAGTGGTACATGGCCTGCTCGGGCGTCAGCCGGCTGACCGGCGGCAGCACGCCAAACGCGTCGCAGGTGAGAAAGATCACGTCCTTGGGATGACCGGCGCTGCAGGGGATCTTCGCGTTGGGAATGTACTCGATGGGATACGCCCCGCGGGTGTTCTGCGTGATCGAGTCGTCGAAGTAGTCGACCGAATGATCTTCCGGATGATAGACCACGTTCTCCAGCACGGCGCCGAAGCGAAGCGCGTCGAAGATCTCGGGCTCGGAGTCGTGCGTCAGGAAGATCGCCTTGGCGTAGCAGCCCCCCTCGATGTTGAAGATGCCACGATCGGTCCAGCAATGCTCGTCATCGCCGATCAGCAGGCGCTTGGGGTCCGCCGAGAGCGTGGTCTTGCCCGTGCCGGAGAGGCCGAACATGATCGTGGAGTTGCCCGTCTCGCGGTCGGCCGTGGCCGAGCTGTGCATGGAAAGCACCCCGCGCTTGGGCATCAGGTAGTTCATCAGGGTGAACACGCCCTTTTTCATTTCGCCGGCGTACTCGGTGCCCAGGATGACCATTTCGCCCGACTCCAGGTTCAGGTCGATGCTGGTCTTGCTGGTCATGCCCGAGGTGTAACGGTTGGCCGGAAAGCGGCCCGCGTTGTAGATCGTGACGTCGGGCTCGCCGAAGTTTTCGAGCTCCAGGGTCGTCGGCCGCACCAGCATCGTGTGCATGAACAACGCGTGGTACGGGCGCGAGCAGACGATGCGCACCTTGATCCGGTACTCGGGATCCCAGCCGGCAAAGGCGTCGACCACGTACAGCCGATCGCAGGTATTCAGGTAGTCGAGCGCGCGCTCGCGGTTGATGCGAAACACCGGGTCTTCGATCGGCACGTTGATCGAGCCCCACCAGATGTCGTTCTCCGAGTCCTCGTGCCGCACGATCCGCTTGTCGCTGGGAGAGCGGCCGGTCTTCGCGCCGCTGTAAGCGATTAGGGCGCCCGAGGCCGCAATTGCCGAGTCGGGTTCGCGGCGAATGGCCTCCTGGTACAACTTGGCCGGCACCATGTTGCGCTGGATGTCTTGAACATGAATTTCAGGAATGCTCAGACTGTGGGCCATCAGAAGTTCCTCATGTCTTGCAGGAAGCAATACAAAACGGTCTGCGCCTGCCGCCTGCAAATCTATCGATGCCGGTGCGATTGAGCAACGGCCAATAGGGCGACCGCCAAGCACGAGCCGGCACATCCATGCGTCGTGCTTGCTAGATTTTCTGCGCGGCGGAGAAACCGACACTCGCACGCGTTGGCCAATTCGACGAACCAAATGTGCGTTGTGACACACTTCGCCGCCGTATGTGTGTGGCGCTCTCTCGCACAGCCACGTGCCAGCTAGGCCAGCAACTCTGGGATCACCTTGGCCGGCTCGACGCCGGTGAGCCGCTGGTCCAGGCCCAGGTGCTTGTAGGTGAAGCGCTCGTGATCGTAGCCCAAGAGCTTGAGCACCGTGGCGTGGAAGTCACGAATGTGCACCGGATCGCGGACGATGTTGTAGGAGAAATCGTCGGTTTCGCCGTAGATCGCCCCGCCCTTGGCGCCGCCGCCGCACATCCACATGGTGAAGCAGCGGGGGTGATGGTCGCGGCCGTAGTTCTTCTTCGACAGGCCGCCTTGCGAATAGATGGTGCGGCCGAACTCGCCGCCCCAGATGATCAGCGTTTCGTCCAGCAGGCCGCGCTGCCGCAGGTCTTCGATCAGGCCGTGACAGGGCTGGTCGATGTCGCGGCACTGGTCGGGCAAGCGGCCGGCCACGTTCGAGTGCGTGTCCCAGTTGGTCAAGTACACCTGCACGAACCGCACGCCGCGCTCGACCATCCGCCGGGCCAATAGCGCCGTGTGGGCGAACGTGCCGGGCTTCTTGGCCTCGTCGCCATAGAGCTGATACGTGGCCTCGGTCTCGTCCGAAGTGTCGGTCAGCTCGGGCACGCTGGCCTGCATCCGGAAGGCCAACTCGTACTGCTGGATGCGGGTGTGCGTTTCCGGATCGCCGACCTTGCGGTAGTTGAGCTCGTTGAGCGCCCGCAGCCCGTCGAGCGTGTTGCGGCGCACCTGCGTGGGTCCGCCGTCGGGGTTGTTGATGTACAGGATCGGATCGCCGCCGGAGCGGAACGACACCCCCGAGTGCTCGCCCGAGAGATAGCCGCTGGACCACAGCCGGGCCGAAATGGCCTGCACCTGCTCGGTATTGGTGGGTTTGGCCACCAGCACGACGAAGGTGGGCAGATCCTGGTTGAGCGAGCCCAGCCCGTACGAGACCCACGACCCCAGGCACGGGCGCCCCGTGATCTGGTTGCCGGTCTGCATGTAGCTGATGGCCGGCTCGTGGTTGATGGCCTCGGTGTGCATGCTGCGGATGAAGCACATGTCGTCGGCGTTCTTGGCCAGGTTCGGCAGCAATTCGCTGAACCACATGCCGCAGTCGCCGTGCTGGGCAAACTTGAACATCGAGGGAGCGATCGGAAACCGCTTCTGGCCCGAGGTCATCGTGGTGAGCCGCTGCCCGTTGCGGACCGAGTCGGGCAGATCCTTGTCGTAGTACTCCTGCATTTGCGGCTTGTAGTCGAACAGGTCCATCTGCGACGGGCCGCCGACCATGTGCAGGTAGATCACGTGCTTGGCCTTGGGCGGGAAGTGCGGCCCCTCGGCTCCGCCGAAGCCGACGCTGCCCGAGGTGGTAGCGCCCCGGGCCAAATCCGATCCCATCAGCGCGGCCAGCGCGCCGGTGCCCAGGGCGTTTGCGCCTTTGGCGAGAAACTGCCTGCGCGTTTCGGAGCGGACCCAATCGGTGAAGAGCGGATTCATGCCTTTCCTCCCGCCGCCCACCTGGCGGCGTGTGGTTGTCGGTATGCTTGTGCCCTCGTCGGGCGCTATTTGTTCAACACTTCGTCGAGGTTCATCAACTCGTTGGTCAGCATCGTCCAGCCGGCCAGCACGGCCGGGTCGAGCGACGCGTCGGGCTTGGATTCGCCGACGGCGATCAGCTTTTGCGCGTCCTCGGGATGCTCTTGGTAGTACTTCAGCAGTTCGGCGAGCGACCCCTCGACGATCGCCTGCTCCTCCTCGGCCAGCGGTCGGGCCAGCAGGCGGCGGGCGATGTAGTCCACTCGCGCCGCGTCGCTGTCGCCCCCCTCGGCGAGTGCCTGGGCCGCCAACCGCCGCGCGGCTTCGACGAACTGCGGGTCGTTCAGCGTCACAAGCGCCTGCAAGGGCGTGTTCGTGCGCTCGCGGCGCACGCTGCAGATCTCGCGATTGGGAGCGTTGAAGATCTCCATCGAAGCCGGCGGCGCCGCACGCTTCCAGAACGTATACAGGCTGCGCCGATACAGGCTCTCGCCGTGATCCTGCTCGTAGTTGCGCGTGTTGCTGCCGATCATGGCCACCGCCTCCCACACGCCGGGCGGCTGGTACGGCTTGACGCTCGGACCGCCGATCTTGTCGGCCAGCAGCCCGCTGGCTTCCAGGGCATAATCGCGGACCATTTCGGCGTCCATGCGGAACCGCGGACCGCGCGACAGCAGGCGATTGTCGCTGTCTTTCGCCAGCTTCTCGGGCGTCACGGTGGCGGCCTGCCGGTAGGTCGACGACAGCACCAGCATGCGAAAGAACTGTTTGACGTCCCAGCCGTTCTCGCGAAATTCGATGGCCAGCCAATCGAGCAGCTCGGGATGCGAGGGCAGTGTGCCCGCCACGCCGAAGTCGCCCGCGGTCTCCACCAGGCCGGTGCCGAACACCTGCTGCCAGAAACGGTTGACCGTGACCCGGGCCGTGAGCGGATGATCGTCGCGCAGCAGCCAGTGGGCGAAGCCCAACCGGTCGCGGGGCAAGTCGTCGGGGAAAGGCGGCAGGATGTCGGGCGTGTCGGGCTTCACCGGGTCGCGGCGCTTGTCGTACTCGCCGCGAAACAGCACGTAGGCCATCGCCTCTTCGTCGTTCTCCTGCATCACATGAGCCACGGTCGCGCGGGCCTTGATTTCGGCCTCTTGCTCTTGCAGCGCCGCCCGCGCGGCCACGAGCTCGGCCGACTTGGGATCGATTTTGTCGAGCCACCAGGAATACAGCTCTTCGGTCTCATCCGAGCTGCGCCCCTCGGCCGGCTGGCTGACCAGGTAGGCCGCCCGGGTCACGCTGGCCAGCGCTGACACTTCCTCGGGCGAGAGCGATCGGGCATACACGCGCAGGTCCTGCAGAGCGAGCCCGTCGACGCGGGCGCTGCTGTTGCGCTGTCCCAGCTTGAAGGGCACGTCGGTGCGGATGGAATTCTTCAGCGTGTCGGCGGCCACGTCGACTTCCTGCTGGGCCCCGTCGACGTACACCCCGACGCCCTTGGCCTTGCCGCCGCCGTCGTAAGTGATCGTCACGTAGTGCCACTTGCCGGCCTCGAGCGGTTTCTTGCCGATAACCTTCACTGCATCGTCGGGCCACTTGTGGATGATGTGCGTGGCCGGGCGACCCTGATCGAGCCACAGGTCCCAGCCGCGATAGTCGCTCCCTTCGTCCATGCGTGCCACTACGGCGCCCGAGAGATTGCCGGTGGGCACCTTGATCCAGGCCGAGCAGGTGAACGGTTGATCCTTCTCGAAATCGCCGGCGGTCGGCACGGCCACGGCGGTATCGGCGGCCGTCTTGAACGCCTTGGCGCTGGTCACCCCGGAGTCGTAGACCGGCTGGCTGGCGAGCGAGACGTTCTGCACCTCGCCTCGCAGCGCGAGCGTCAACTGGTTGTTGGTGCACTCACCCAACGGCGCGTGAAACACGAGGGCCGCGTTGTCCACGCCGGCCTTGAGCTTCGAGGGCGTTGCCTCGGCCAACCAGGCGGCGAAGTCGTCGCGGGCTTCCGCCCGGCGGGCGTCGACCTGCTGTTGCGCGCTGGCCAGCCGCTCGGGCAGCGTCTTCCAGGCGTCGCGGTCCTGCTCCTGCGGCACGATCACCGTGGGGGGCGTATTGTGAATGTTGCCGTCTTTGGCCTTCTGCGTCGTGTTGTTGAAGAACGCCGCCATCTCGTAGAACTCTTGCTGCGAGAGCGGATCGAACTTGTGATCGTGACACACGGCGCATCCGGCGGTCATCCCCAGCCACACCTGCGAGGTCGTCTCGGTGCGGTCCCGCGTGTAGAGCACGAGGTACTCCTCGTCGATGATGCCGCCCTCGTTGGTGGTCATGTTGCAACGGTTGAAGCCCGAGGCCACGAGCTGCTCGAGCGAACGTTCGGGCATCAAGTCTCCGGCCAGCTGTTCGAGCGTGAACTGGTCGAACGGCATGTTGCGGTTGAAGGCGTTGATGACCCAGTCGCGGTACGACCACATCTCGCGGAAATTGTCGAAGTGAATGCCGTGCGTGTCGGCGTAGCGGGCCACGTCGAGCCAGTAGCGGGCCCGGTGCTCGCCCCAGGCACTCGAGGCCAGCAGCCGATCGACCAGCCGCTCGTACGCGCCGGGCTCTTGGTCTGCCAAGAACTCTTCGACGAGAGCAGGCTCGGGCGGCAGACCCGTCAGGTCGAGGCTCACGCGCCGCGCCAGCGTGCGGCGGTCGGCCTCGGGCGCGGGCTCGAGGCCTTCAGCCTCCAGTCGTGCCAGGATGAACTCGTCCAGGGGCGTGCGAGCCCACGACTTGTCTTGCACCTCAGGAACTTGGGGCCGCTGGGGCGGAATGAACGACCAGTGCGGCTCGTACTCGGCGCCTGCGGCGATCCACTTGGCCAGCAGTTGCTTCTGCTCGTCGCTGAGCTTCTTGTGCGTTGCCGGCGGCGGCATCAGCATCGACTCGTCGGCGGCCGTGATCCGCTCGATCACCGAGCTCTCGTCGGGCTTGCCCGGGGTGATGGCACCCATTTCGATCGCCAGCTCGCGCTGGTCGAGGCGCAGATCGGCCTTGCGGGCCGCGCTGTCGGGTCCGTGGCAGGCAAAGCAGTTGTCGGCCAGGATGGGCCGGATCTGGCGGTTGTAGCCGATCGTCTCGTCGGCGCGGGCCAGCGCGGAAAAACTCACAAGACCGCAGGCCATCGCGGCCACGAAGCAAGCGCGTCGAATCATCGTCCGCCCCCGGAGGCTTGTCGCAGGTGGGAATCGAGCCAGTCGCTGGTGGCCGCACCCAACAGTCGGCGGGAGGGTTTGGGGGAGGGTGCGTTGCCACCAACCGTGTAGTATAAACGGATTGGCACAAGGTGGGAACATGCCGGGGGGGACACTGGCACTTGCCGTCGCGGCCCGGCGGCGTACATGGGGGGACCCCCCGGGCAGGCAAGGCATGCCGATTGTATGGGCCTAGCTGACACGCATTTGCGCCCGCAAGCGCGCGGCGTGCGACGGCGCGGTATTTGCTCGCCATCCGGGCCCGGTCCAAGCTAGAATTCGTTGCTGTTTTCGCGGGGGAATGTGCTCGCGTGGCAGGCGAACTGCCGACGAAATGGGCATCCGCGCCTCGTATCGTGCCGCGCTCGAGCCCCGCCTTCCCGCTTTTTCTCCCGCGCCGACTCTCTCAATAGGACAACTTGGCCATGGCTATCCGCGTGGCGTTGCATCACCGGACCACGTACCACTACGACCGCTCGATCACGCTGTCGCCGCAGGTCGTGCGGCTGCGCCCCGCGCCGCACTGTCGTACGCCGGTGGTGAGCTACTCGTTGAAGGTTCGTCCCAGCGACCACTTCATCAACTGGCAGCAGGACCCGCACGGCAACTTCCTGGCGCGGCTCGTCTTCCCGGAAAAGACCGACCGCTTCGAGCTCGACGTGGATCTGGTGGCCGAGATGACGGTCATCAACCCCTTCGATTTCTTCCTGGAAGCCGACGCCACGGAGGTGCCGGTCAAGTACGCCTCGTGGCTCGACTCGGAGTTGGCTTCGTACCGCAAATGCCACGACCCGGGCCCGCTCTTCCAGGAGTTCCTGGCCGGCGTGCCGCACGAGTCGAAGGGCACGGTCGACTTCCTGGTCGATCTGAATCGCTACGTGCACGAGGCCATCGGTTACTCGATTCGCCTCGAGGCGGGCGTGCAAACGCCGGAACAGACGCTCGGCTATCGCAACGGCTCGTGCCGCGACACGGCCTGGCTGCTGGTGCAGTTGCTGCGCCACCTGGGTCTGCCGTCGCGGTTCGTCTCCGGCTACCTGATTCAGCTCAAGCCCGACGTGAAGCCACTGGACGGCCCGGCCGGGGCGGAGGAAGACTTCACCGATCTGCACGCCTGGACCGAAGTGTATCTGCCTGGGGCGGGCTGGGTGGGGCTCGACCCGACGTCGGGCCTGTTCGCCGGCGAAGGCCATCTGCCGCTGGCGGCCACGCCCGATCCGATCTCGGCCGCGCCGATCACCGGCAGCGTCGAACCCTGCCAGACCGAGTTCGGCTTCGCGATGTCGGTGCAAAGGATTCACGAAGATCCGCGCGTCACCAAGCCCTACAACACCGAGCAATGGTCGCGCATCTTGCACCTAGGCGAGAAGGTCGATCGCCAACTGGCCGCCGGCGACGTGCGCCTGACGATGGGCGGCGAGCCGACCTTCGTATCGATCGACGACATGGACGGCGCTGAATGGAACATCACGGCCCAGGGCCCGCACAAGCGCCGCCTGGCCGGCACGCTGTTTCGCCGCATGGCCGATCGCTTTGCCACCGGCCCGCTGCTGCACTTCGGCCAGGGCAAGTGGTACCCGGGCGAGTCGCTGCCCCGCTGGGTGCTGGGCTGCCATTGGCGCAAGGACGGCGAGCCGATCTGGAACCAGCGCGATCTGATCGCCCAGGACGAGGTCGACTACGGCCTCACCGAGCACGACGCGCAGCAATTCGCCTATGCGCTGGCCGACCGCTTGGGCGTCGATCCCGGCCTGGCGATTCCCGGCTACGAGGACGTGTGGTACTACCTCTGGAAGTCGCGTCGCTTGCCGGTGAACGTCGACCCGCTGCAATCGAACCTGAAAGATGAAGAAGAGCGCGAGCGGTTGGCTAAGGTGTTCGAGCAGGGGCTCGACAAGGTCGTCGGCTATGCGCTGCCGCTGAAGCCGCGCGACGGTTGGTCGGGGGTGCCCCGTTGGGAAAGCGGCCCCTGGTTTCTACGCCAGGAAAACCTGTTTCTCACCCCGGGCGACTCGCCGATGGGCCTGCGCTTGCCGCTCGACTCGCTGCCCTGGGTGGCCGAGAAGGACGTCGCCTGGCACGTCGAGCGCGACCCCTTTGCCGCCCGCAATACCCTGATGCCCTACGAGCAACTTGCTGCGGCGACGCGGCCCGCCTGGGGCGGTGGAGGCCGCGGCGATAACGGCCGGATGCTCGACCGGCAGCCGCGCTTGCTGCGCCAGGTCGTTGGCGTGGGCGGAGGAGACGGCTCGGGCCAAGAAGACGAGTCGGACGATGCCGAACGGGCCGAGGCGGGTCGCGATCCCGGACGCGAACCCGGGCTGTGGACCATGCCGTCGCAAGGCCAGTCGGCCGGTTGGATCGTTCGCACGGCGCTCTGCGTCGAAGTCCGCGGGGGAACGCTGCACGTGTTCATGCCGCCGGTGGGAATCGTCGAAGAGTATTTGCACCTGACGAGCGTCGTCGAGCAAACGGCCCGCGACTTGAAGATGCCCGTGCGGATCGAGGGCTACGCACCGCCGTACGACCCGCGACTGCAGCACTTCAAGATCACTCCCGACCCTGGGGTGATCGAGGTGAATCTCCACCCGTCGGCCGACTGGAAGGAATCGGTCGAGACCACGACGGCCCTATACGAAGAAGCGCGACAATCGCGGCTGGGCACGGAAAAATTCATGCTCGACGGCCGACACACGGGCACCGGCGGCGGCAACCACCTCGTGCTGGGCGGCGCCACGCCCAAGGACAGTCCGTTCCTGCGGCGGCCGGAGCTGTTGGCCAGCATGCTCCGTTACTGGAACAACCGGCCGAGCTTGTCGTATTTGTTTTCCGGGCTGTTCATCGGGCCCACGAGCCAGGCCCCGCGCGTGGACGAAGCGCGGCACGAAGCACTCTACGAATTGGAAACGGCCTTCAGCCAACTGCCGGACGGCAACCAGCAGCAGCCCTGGCTGGTCGACCGCCTGTTGCGCAATTTGTTGGCCGACTTGACGGGCAACACGCACCGCACCGAGTTCTGCATCGACAAGCTGTTTTCGCCCGACACGGCTGCCGGGCGGTTGGGGCTGGTCGAGTTCCGCGGCTTCGAGATGCCACCGCATGCCGAGATGAGCCTGGCCCAGCAGTTGCTGCTGCGGGCGCTGGTGGCCTGGCATTGGAACCAGCGCTACGAGCAGCCGCTGGTGCGTTGGGGCACGGCCTTGCACGACCGGTTCATGCTGCCGCACTTCGTGGCTCAGGACTTCCAGGAAGTGTTGCACGACTTGAACGGCGCAGGCTTCGAATTCGAGCAGGAAGGGTTCGCGCCGCACTTCGAGTTCCGCTTCCCACAAGTGGGCAAGGTCACGCAGCGAGGCATCGAGATCGAGCTGCGGCAGGCCATCGAGCCGTGGCACGTGCTGGGCGAAGAACCCGTCGGCGGAGCCACGGCCCGGCACGTCGACTCGTCGCTCGAGCGATTGCAGGTCATCGTCCGCGGCATGACCGACCCGCGGCACGTGCTGGCCTGCAACGGCCGACGCGTGCCGCTGCATCCCACGGGCACACCGGGCGAAGCCGTGGCCGGCGTGCGCTTCCGGGCCTGGCAGCCGCCGAATTGCCTGCACCCGACGATTGGTGTGCACACGCCGCTGGTGTTCGACCTGGTCGACACCTGGAACGGCCGCTCGGTGGGCGGCTGCTCCTGGCACGTGTCGCACCCGGGCGGACGCAGCTTCGACACCTTCCCGGTGAACGCTTACGAAGCCGAAAGCCGCCGCGCGGCCCGGTTCTTCCCAATCGGCCATACCGGCGGACGGTTCGACTTGCCGCCCGAAGAGCTGAATCGCGACTACCCGATGACGCTCGACCTGCGCCGCCCGCCGCAAACCGCCACGCTCGACAAGGGCTAGGGGCGAGGGAAATCGCTCCCGCGCGAGATGCCATCGAGCACACCAGCCCGAAGCGCAAGCGAGGAGGCAGGGGTCGGCCCTAGCTCTTCGGACAAGGCTCCCGATTGAGCAGAGTGCGCCTAGGTCTTCTTGGTTCCGGCTATCGGCTTTTGCGGCGCGGGGGGCGGCGCCGGCTTGCCCTGATCGGCTTGGGCAGGCATCGCCTCGGGCATGGCTGCCGCGCCGGCTGCCACGGGCTCGGGCTCCGGATGCAGCGCTCCGTTCTCGGCACGGCCTTGCTCCACCAGCTCGTGAACGAATCGCAGCTTCTCGATCACCGGCGGCACGATCACCTCGGGCACGATATCCAGCAGGCCCATGCTGCGGTTGATTTCGTTTAGCGCGACGCCCAGCTCTTGGTAGCGGGTGACCATCTGCTCCAGATCGGTCTCGCGCGGCGGAATCGGCTCGTGAAAGCCCATGTTGCCGGCCGTGTCCAGAGCGGCGACCATGTCGAGATACGTGGCCCAGGTTTCGGCAAAGTCTTCCCAGGGGTGCATGGCGGCATACGCGCTCACGTGGCGGGCCGGCCAATCGGGCGGCGGGCCGTTCTGATAGTGCGCGTCGAGGGCCTCGGCATAGGTGGGATGGTTGTGGTCGCCGAACACCGCGATGAAATCGTCCTCGCGGCGGTTCTTGACCAGCATGTCCCAGTAGTAGTGACCGATTTCGTGGCGAAAGTGACCGATCAGCGTACGATGCGCCTCGCCCATGTCGACGCGCAGTTTCTCGCGCTCCACGTCGTCGGCCTCGCGAATGTTGATCGTGATGCGCCCCGCGGCGTGGCCGGTGTAGACCTTCTCGCCGGCGGCACCGCTGCGCCAGAAATCGTTCTTGGGAATGACGTCGGCCTTGAAGTCGAAGGCCAGCGGCGGATCGATGCCGTCGGCCGCCGTGCCGTAAGGCAGACCCAGCTCGCCCAGGTCGTAGAACAACCGCCGCTTGGCCGCCTCGAGCCGATACCACTTCTGCAAGTTGCCCGGCACGGTCAGGTCGGGAATGGTGAGGTTGAAGCGGCAGCAGTCGCATAGCGGGGCTTCAGCGGCAGTCGCGGCCTCTACGCAGCGGTTGCAGACGTCGTGTTGCGCATAGTTGGCGCACTTGGCCAGGTGGGTGCCGCAATCGTCATTGGCGCACACGAACGTACCGTCTCCCTCGGGCAATAGCGTCGCAATGCGGCGACACCGGGGGCAGTGTCCCACTTCCCGCCCGCAGGCCAGGCAGAGGCTATTGTCGAAGAAGAGGGTGTTGCCGCACTCGCAGGTGTACGATTGCATTTGAGGCCCAATCCAAAGAGGAGGCGCGGCGGCCCGGCCCCTTTGCCGGGAGCCCGCCCAACGCTCAGCAAATTCTAGGCCATATTTGAAGCTGCGGTAATCCTGCGATTTGCTGGTTCCGGGGGTTCGCCGGCGGCCGAGGGCTTGGAATTGCCGGCCCTTGCTGGGCCTCTTCAGCGCAAGAAAAGAGCGGCGGTGGGTCGTCCGCCGCTCTCGATGATCGTCGCTCGATCAATTCGCGCCCGGCTAGTTGCGCTGCTGTTCGAAGTAATAGGTGCCCTTCTTGTTCGAGGTCACCACGTCGAGCAGGCCGTCGCCGTTGACGTCGGCCACCTCGAATTGCGTGCCCACGCCGCTGTCGTGGTCGATCTCGTGCGGCGTCCACACCGGCTTGCCGTCTTCGCGCGACAGTTCGAACCAAAACACCACGGCCGGATCGTCGGGCCGGGCGTCGCCCTTGGGACCATGGGCCCACCAGCGCTTGCCGGTCACGATGTCCGGCAGCCCGTCGTCGTTCATGTCCACTAAATTCAGCGAGTGGGTCTGCGTGATCTGGTTCGTTATCTCGTGCGTCTTGAAACCCTCAGGCGTGTTCTCGTGCCACCAGATGCCGATCTGGTGCGCGCTCGAAGAGAGCAGGTCGTTGTCGCCGTCGCCGTCGAAGTCGTAGGCGTACATGTGAGCGCAGGCGTCGCTGAGCTTGCCGGGATGGAAAACCCAACTGGCGCCCGAGCCCTCGGGCGGGGCTTCCCACCAGCCGTCGGCAACCATCACGTCGTTTCGGCCGTCGCCGCTGATGTCGCCCGTGCCGATGCCGTGCGAAAAGCGATCGGTCCCCGGGGCGTTGGGCCCCGAGATCGGCGTGATCGGCCACAAGCCGTCGGCCGTGGGCTTGGCCAGACCGATGTGCTTGCCCGGGTCGTAGCCGAACAGCAGTTCGCGCTGGCCGTCGCCGTCGACGTCGACGTAGCTGGGGCTTTCGTTGTTCGTGATCGGCGTGGCCGTGTGCCGCTTCCACTTGCCGGCCGGATCCTCGGGCTGCTCGAACCACCAGGTCTCCTTGCCGGGAAAGTCGCCCACGATCAAGTCCGTGCGGCCGTCGCCGTTGACGTCGTCGGCAAAGCACACGAACGAGTTGCTGTAGCCGTGCGGATCGTACTCCTGCGGTTTCTCGACGATCGGCACCATCTTCCAATCGGGCGCCGCGAAGTACACCGGCCCCGCGCCGATGTCGAGCTTGCCGTCGCTATTGAAGTCGCCCACGGCCACGCCCTCGCTGCGAAACTTGCCTTCGAGCTGGGTGCGCTTGAAGCTGATCTCGGGCTTCTTTTCGGCGGCGGCCGCCGTGAAGCCCCTGCACGAGATCGAGGCAATCAACAAGCAACAGAAGAGCGAGCGAAGCATGGCAGATCACCAGGGTTGGCAGGTGGGATGGCTAGGACCCGCGCATCGTCAGCAGAGATTGGGACGCCGCGGCCGATTCAGCCTAGCCTAGCGGAAGGTCGAAATCAAACCGGGCAACTCTCGACTGGGAGTGGGTACAATACGGCAACTGGCCACCCTGCTTTTTTGAGACGCGCGAATGAGAAAGGCAACGGCAACCGAGTTGGCGCGCCAAGTGCTTCCAGTCCTCAAACAGGACGTGGCCGACCTGGCTGACGGTTGGGCGGGCCCGGAAGGCACCCTGCAAGGGTGTGGGAAATACCAGGTCGACGAGGGTTGGGAGTTCGCATGGATCGATGCAGTCGTCGATCATCTGCTGAACGGCGGCGAGTCTCCCTTGCTCGGTCCGGCGATTTGGAGGCTGAAAGACGGCGGCCTGGCATTCGACCTGGAAACCATCGAGACCAAGGTCGAGTTCCACCCCCAAGGCGAACCCACCTCATTCACAACGCACTTCTTGGACAAGATGGTTGAGTCGCACATTATGAAAGGAGGACCCGTACGCCACGTGCTGCAAAGGTACGTGTGCCTCGAACCCAATTGGTTCGTGGCCTGGTATTCCGTTGTCGATCTCTAATGTGGACCGAGTCAAACCCGACATGACATGACGCGGTACATGTATCCACTTTTGTTGGTCCTCCTTCCTCTTTGCGTGATGTCGTGCACAGCCGAACCCGAGTTGGACCTCGGTCCAGCGCGTGCGCGCAGCCGGAAAGATGTCGTGAATACGGCCCGCACGCTACAGCGCCTCGCGACGGACGATATTCTGCAGGGCGACTACGAACGCGCCGAGTCGCTGAATCGCCAGGCCGTAACGGTCCTCGAGGACGCACTTCCCGCAGACGACGTGGAGCTTGCCGCCGCGCTTCGAAATTTGGCATTCGCTCTCCGCAACCAGCAAAAGCACTCCGATGCCCGACAGGTACTCTTGCGCGCACTGCAGATCTACCAGCGAGCCGGCGACCCAGATGCCGGCGACGCACTTGTCGCGCTGGCCATGTGCAGCGACGATCAGGGCGACCAAGCCCGCGCCGATGAGCTCTATCGCGAGGCCCTGGCGATCCAGCGCGAAGCTTACGGACCAAATAGCTCTCAAGTCACGACGACGCTGCTGAACCAAGCCGCCAAAAAGGCCGCCCTAGAAAACTACTCCCAGGCGGAATCGCTCTATCGCACCGCTTTGCCGAAGCTGGAAAATCTGGCGGGTCCGCGCCATTTCCTTGTCGGCCACACACTCGAGCAGCTGGCCAGAGTGTGCGAGGAGCAAGGCAAGGTCGAGGAAGCCCAGGCGATTCGAGAGCGGGCGGCGAAGTCAGATCCTGCTCCGCACGAATCAAACGTCGGCGAGGCGACCAACTCGCCCGGAGGCTCTGATCGCTAGAGCATGCTTTCCAGCAGCAGCCGCATCTTGCGCATCTCGGCGGCGTGATCGACGCCTTCGGTCTCGGTCATGTGCACGACCAAGGCGCGGTGGTACTTCACCTTGGCCAACTGGTTGATCAGGCGGCTGTATTCGACTTCGCCCTGGCCGACGCGGACTTGCAGCTTGTCCTTCGTCGTGTCGCGCAGGTGGACGTTGTAGACGTACTTGATCACCTGGTCGAAGCTGCCGCCGGCATGCGGGCCGTAGATGTAGTGGCTGGGGTCGAGCGTCAGGCCCAGCCCCTTGACGTTGTCGCACAGCACGACCGCCGTATCGGGGTCCTGGGTGATCTTGCCCGTCTCGGTCTTGATGCTCTCCAAGACGCCTTCGCGCGTGGCGATGGCGGCCAGCCGCTGCAAGCGTTCGATCTCGGCGTTGAAGGGGGTGCCGATTTCCGCCGCGGGCATGGTCAGCGAGACCACCTTCGTGGCCTTGGCCAGGCGACAGCAAGCCTCGAACTGCTGGTAGTATTCCTCGCCCTCGGCGTCGATATCGACGCTATACCCGGAGATGTTCAACCGCTTGGTTTCGCGGCAGATCGCCAGCACGGTGTCCGGATCGGCCAGCACTTCCGACGGCTTGAGCTGTCCGCCGCGCTCGTGAACGGCGATCTCGATGTTCGTGTACTCGAGGTCGACCAGCCGCTCGAGGACGCCTTGCAGGGACAGATCGCCAAAACATTCGCTCGATGCGGAAACAAACACGCTCAACCCTCCGTGCTCAAGCGCGCCGGGACAAGAGGCGCGCCGTTGGTCGTTCTGGTGGCGTAGCTTACGGCTTTCCGGAACCTTTGGCAACACCGGGCGCCAGGCAGCCGCGTCGCGCCGCGCGTCCCCGTTGTATCGTCGTCGCACGAGGTTCTTCGGCCGCCGCGTGATAGCTAGAACAACCCATGGCCCACCCCGCCCAAGCCAACGGTTAGGCACGCCGTCGCGCGCCGATTGCCCTGGCGGGCGCGCTGCCGCTTCGGATACGCTCACCGCCCCCGAACGTCATCCGAACCCGACTCGGTCCGCTCTTTAGGTCGCTTGCATGTTTGAAAAGCTCTCGCGCCGGTGGCGCAAATGGTCGACCATCTGGAAGCATCGCCGCTTCATCTCCGAGGCGGTCGAGTGGCACGCCTTCTTTCTCGCCAACCGCGACGTCTCGGTCTGGGGCGGCGTCTCCGAGGACGATCACCGCGGGTTGCGCGAGGCGGTCGCCCGGGCGGCGTCCTTCGAGGGACCGATCGTCGAGATCGGCACGCTGTTCGGCTGGACGACGCAGCTCCTGGCCAGCCTGAAGTCGCCGGAAAAGGAGTTGATCGCGGTCGAGAACTTCTGCTGGAATCCGTTCTGCGTTCCACCGGACGATCACCGCGTGATCACGCGTCGGACGCTGCACTACTGCCTCGAGCATTGCCGCACGCGGATCTTCGACGGCTCGTCGCGCGAGTTCTACGACACCTACGCGGGACGGCCGCCGAGCATGGTGTTCATCGACGGCGACCACTCCTACCAGGGCGTGCAGGCCGACATTCGCTGGGCTCGCGAGCAGGGCGTGGCCGTGATCGCCGGCCACGACTACAACGCCCGGCTTCACCAGCCGATCGTCCGGGCCGTCGAGGAAAACTTCGGCTCCGACATTCAGGTCTTCGGCACGGTATGGATCGCGGGCGGCGAGTCCCGCCAGGCTCGTCCCCGGCTCGCGGCCTAGGCGATCGCGCGGCGAAAGTCGCAACTCGGCGCGATGCCTTTCGCGCGTCGGCGGGCACGTCCTATAATGCAGTTGCACGCCAGGTGCGTGTCGCGCTGCGCCGCGCGCAGCCCTATCCGAGCGGCTACTGCTCGGGGCCCCGCAGTCATCCTTCACGAGGTGATCGTCATGGAATCTCAGCCCACGCCCCCCCAATCGTACGTTACCCCGCAAGTGGTCAACGAGGCGGCGCGCGGCCCCATCCGCGTGGTCATCGAACGCACGCCGGGCAGTTGGTTTGGCAGCATCGTTCGTTGGGTGCTGCTCGTGGTGCTCGTGCTGGTCGTGGCCAGCCTGTTCGTTCCCGACGATACGAAGCTCGAGGAAGAATGGCATTCGCTGAGCAAGACCGCTACGAACAAGATCGCCATCATCTCGATTGAAGGCACGATCATCGGCCAGGAGGGTTACGTCAAAGACCAGATCGATCAGGTCCGCGGCGACGAGGACGTCAAGGCCGTGATCGTGCGCGTCGACTCGCCCGGCGGCACCGTCACCGCCAGCGACTACTTCTATCACCATCTAAAAAAGCTGGGCGAGGAGGAGCAACTGCCGCTAGTAGTCAGCATGGGAGGCATCGCGGCCAGCGGCGGCTACTACGTGGCCATGGCCGTGGGCGAGACCGAAGACACGATCTTTGCCGAACCCACGACCTGGACCGGCTCGATTGGCGTGATCATCCCGCACTACGACATTTCGAAGCTGCTCAAGAAGTGGGAAATCGAGGACGATTCGATCGCCAGCAACCCGCTCAAGATGATGGGTAGCCCCACCCGCGACTTCCCCGAGCCGATCGCCGAAGAGGAGCGCAAGATTCTCGAAGGCCTGGTCGAGTCGAGCTTCAACGGCTTCAAGGACATCGTGCTGGCCAGCCGGCCCGCCTTGCGCGAAGACAAGGGCAAACAGGACGTAGTCTTCACCGGGCGGATCTTCACCAGCGAGCAGGCCAAGGAGAATCTGCTGGTCGACAAGATCGGCTTCGTCGAAGACGCCGTCGAGCGGGCGGCCGAACTGGCGAACCTCGACGAAAGCGACGTGCAGGTCGTGCGCTACAAGCGGCCGGTCGGCGCGCTCGACATGTTCCTGTTCGGCCAAAGCCAGGCGGCCGCGCGTCCCAACTTCGATCTGGGGGCGCTGGTGGATCTGACCGTGCCGCGGGCATACTACCTCTGGACGTCGATGCCGGGACTAGCGCGCATGGCCTCGCCGTAACCCCCGTTTAGCCAGGAGCCACCGGCGACGGCGCGTAGGCGGCAGTGCCGCGAGATTGCGGTCGCCGCACAGCTTCGCTGGCAATGCGCGGACTCGTGCGTGAATCAAGAAACGAAGCGACGCGCCGTCGCCGGCGGCTCCGGGCTAAACGGGCTACGGCTTCGGCTTACGAGGCTTTTCGCGGTCGGAAGCGGGTGGCCGGCTGCGGGGGCCGGGGCCGGGGCGACGGTCGTCGAACGAAGGGCGGGGAGGGCCGCGGCGCAGCTCGCGCTCGAAGTACATCCGCCGCAACTCCCGTAGCATTTCCTCGCGGGGCTTCTTGAGCAGCTCCTCGCGCTTGCCCGGCTCCACGTCGTTCTGCAAGAAACGCAGCAGCTCTTCACCCACCATCGGATTGGCGTGCCGCCCGCCGTGCCAGGAGTGATTCTGCCCCAGCGTCGCAAACAGCCAGCCCCCGATCGTGCGCCGCCGCTCCTTGGCCGTGGTCGCTTCATCCAGCTTGGCCCGTGCCGACTCCGACAGGCTGTCGGTGAGGAGCTGCACGTCGTCGGCGGTGACCAGCGATTCGTCGCGGCCGCGATGCGCGAACAAGCGATAGACCAGCACCATTTTCTTGGCGTCGGGATCGCTGCGGTGCTCGTACATGGCGCGGTAGCGGCCCGAAAGGCCTTCGACCAGTTCCTCGCGATGTTGCTCGACGAGGTCGTCGATCCAGCGGCGGATTTCGTCGAAGTCGCTCGGCTCGAGCGCTTCGAGCCGCTGCTCGAAGCGGTCGCGGCGCTGGATCCGTTCGATTTCCTTGACCCGGGCACGGGGCGACAACTCGGCCAGCGACGCCCGCTCGGCGGGAGTGATCGTCTTGAGCCACTCGTGATACTGAGCGAGCACCTCTCGCAGGCGCTCGGAGTTCGGGTCGGCTGCAATTTCGGCCTGCAGCTTCCGCAGGCGTTCCTGCTCTGCGGCGGGTAGCGCCTGAAAGCGTTCCCAGCGGCGCAGCAACTCCTGCTGCTCGGCGGCCGACATCGAGGCCACCTCGGCCCGGCGGGCGGCGAGCTCTTGCGAACTGGGACGTCCGTCGGCGGCCATCGCCAGGCAGGCCGATACGAGTACGGCCGGCACCGCGGCCACGCGCCACCAGGGTTCGTGCGATGCAGGATGCGGCTCAGGATTCATCCGGACCCTCGGCGGGAAACAGATCTTCCTCTTCGAGCAACCGCAGGAACTCGATGTTATCGGCCTGGTAGAACAAGTCGAGATCTTCGAGCACCGGCAGGTCCATGAGCATGTCGCGATTGGGGTCGGGCCAGATCTGCGTGCCGACCACGAACCCCACCAGCAGGGCCGCGACCATCGACACGATGCCCACGATCCGCTGCCGACGGCGGCGACGAGGCAGTTCCTGGGCTACGGCTTCGGCCTCCTGCGAGGCGGACAGCGCAACCATTTCGAGCGTCGACTTGGTGAACTCGTCGTCGACCGTCGCCCGCGGCAACCCATCGAGCAGATCCCAGGCGCGCTCCAGCTTGTGCAGCTCCTGGCGATAGTCGGCGTCGCGGGCCAGCCGTTCTTCGACGCGGCGCACGGCCTCGGCATCGAGCTCGCCATCGAGGTACGCCGTCAGCTCGTCGTACAGTGTCTGATTGGAAGGTTCTTGGCTCATCGTTGATTCTCAGCCGGCCGGCGGCTTGCCCCGTCCGCCGTGCCGCGTTTTGCTCTATTGCGGCCTCGTGCCGTCCTCCAAATAGGGCTCCAAAATCTCCTTCAAGTTGACCCGTGCCCGCGACAACAGCGACTTGATGGCCTGGGGCGTCATCTCCATGGCTTCGGCGATGTCGGCATAGCTGAGCCCCTCGAACTTGTTGAGTAGCACGGCCATGCGTTGCCGCTCGTTCAGTCCCTCGAGCGCCTCGCGAACGATCCCGCGCAGCTCGGCCTTGTCGAGCTGCCTGGCGGGCATTGCGCCGCTGGCGGCCACGGCCATCTTGTCGAGAAAGCTCGACGCGCCCGACTCGCTGACCTTGCCGGTAACGTTCACTTCGTGCCGACGCGAACGGGAGCGCAGCGCGTTGGCCGCCACGTGATTGGCAATCGTGTACAGCCAGGTCGAGAACTTGGCCCCCGGCACGTAGCGCTTGCGGGCCCGATACACCCGCAAGAACACCTCCTGGGCCAGGTCTTCGGCCTGGTCGCGTCGGCCGACCAGATGCTCGAGCACCGTCACCAGCCGATTCTGGTAGCGGAGCATCAACTCGTCGAACGCCGCGGCGTTATCGTCGCGGACCTGGAGCATCAGCCGCACGTCCGGATCTTGCAGTTGGTACTGCTGGGCCGAGGATTCGCTGACCGCCAACGGGGCGCCTCACTGTCGAAGTTCGGAGGGTAGCCATCTTCCCTCGCGGGAGTCTTTCAGTTTAGCACAGGCGGGCGCACCGGCCGCCGGGCGTGCAGGCACTTGCCGCAGGTCCTAACCTATTAAATGCCGCAAACGCTGAGGAGTTTCGGCCCTGGGCCGAGCCAAGGGCCTGCCGCTGGCTCACGCCCCCTCCGCCGAGCCGCTCGAAGGCAAGGCAAAAGTCTTGCAACCGGGGCGAAAACGGCGATATGATAACACGACAAGAGGCATTTCGCGTCGCGTTCCTATCTTCGGTCCCTCAGCCGGAAGGCCAGCCATGAGACGTTTTGGCATGCTCGTGTTCGTCGTGATGTTGTGCGCCGCCGTGGCGCCTGCTGCCTGGGCCAAGGAAGAGGTCAGCCCCAAGCTCGGCGAAAAGATCGAGTCTTTCTCGCTCAACGACTACCGCGGCCAGCCGTTTTCTCTCTCCGACGTCAAGGACGCCAAAGCCGTGGTCGTGGCGTTCGTCGGCGTTGAATGCCCCTTGAGCAAGCTCTACGCACCGCGGCTGGCGCAACTGGCCGAGAAGTACGAATCCAAGGGCGTGGCGTTCGTCGGCGTCGATCCCAACCGCCAGGACGCCGTGACCGAAATGGGGCACTACGCCCGCGAGCACGGATTGAACTTTCCGCTGCTGAAAGATCTGAACAACGAACTTGCCGACGCCATGGGCGCGGCGCGCGTGCCGCAGGTGTTCGTGCTCGACGGAGATCGCGTGATCCGCTATGCCGGCCGCGTCGACGATCAATACGGCTACGACACCGGCAGCGGCTACGCCAAGCCCAAGGGCACGCGCGACGATCTGGCTCTGGCTCTCGACGAGCTGCTGGCCGGCAAAGAGGTGAGCGTGCCGGAGACCGAGCCCAAGGGCTGCCTCATCGGCCGCGTGCGCGAGGCCGAAGAGGACAGCGACGTAACCTACTCGAACCAGATCGCGCGGATCTTCCAGGACAAGTGCGTCGAGTGCCATCGTCCGGGCCAGATCGGGCCCTTCGCTTTGCAGGACTACGAACAAGCCGCCGGTTGGGCCGAGATGATCGAAGAGGTCGTACGCGACAATCGCATGCCCCCCTGGCATCCCGAGGCCGGCGTCGGACACTTTATCAACGACATCTCGCTCTCCGACAAGGAGAAAGAGTTGATCTATGAGTGGGTCGAGGCCGGCGCGCCCGAGGGCGATCCGTCCAAGCTGCCCGAGCCGAAGGAGTATGCCGGCAAGTGGATGATGCCCGGCGGACCCGACGTGGTATTTCACATTGCCGAAGAACCGGTCGACGTTCCCGCCGAGGGTACGGTCGACTATCGCTACTACGTCGTCGATCCGGGCTTCAAGGAAGACAAGTGGGTCAACGTGGCCGAGTGCATGCCCGACAACCGCGGCGTGGTGCACCACATGATCGTTTTCCTGCGGCCGCCGTCGCCGGACGACGACGACGACGAGAAGAAGAGCGGCCGCGGGGCGCCCCGAGGCCAGGCCTCGTTCGGGCAGTTGTGCGGATTCGCGCCGGGCACGCGCCCCCACCATTTGCCCGAGGGCATGGCCAAGCTGATTCCGGCCGGCTCGAAGCTCGTGTTCCAGATGCACTACACACCCAACGGCTCGCCGCAACAGGATCGCAGCTCGGTGGGCATGAAGTTCGTCGATCCCGAGACGGTCAAGTATCGCGTGGCGACCGCGAACGCCATCAACGCGTTCTTCAACATTCCGGCCGGCGCGCCCAACCACAAGGTCGAGTCGGAGCGCACTTACGGCCGCGACGTGCTGCTGTTGTCGGTGTTCCCGCACATGCATCTGCGGGGAAAAGACTTCCGCTACGACCTGGTGTATCCGGATGGTAGCCGGGAGACGATCATGAACATGCCCCGCTACGACTTCAACTGGCAGACCAGCTACATCTTCGAGGAGCCGCTCAAGATTCCCGCCGGGACGACCATGCATTGCACGGCGCACTTCGACAACTCGGCCGACAATCCGGCCAACCCGGACCCCGAGAATCCGGTGCGCTGGGGCGATCAGACCTGGGAAGAAATGATGATCGGCTGGTTCGACATCGCGGTGCCCAAGGATTGGGACATTGCCGACGTCCTGCCGCCGCGCCGCTTCCGCGGTCGCGAGCGCAACGCCGAGCGGCGCGATTCCGACGCGGCCGGCGACTGAGCCGCACCGCAAAGGCCGAGAAAAACGGCGGACCCGGGTCGCCGCTCAAGCAAAAAACCGCGCATCGCCGCAAAACCGGTCGTCCGGTTCGCGGTGTTTCTTGTTCGGGCACCCAATTACGGGCTGCGGGGAGGCGGTTGGACGCGCGCCGAGTTAGAATCTTAGAATCGACTCATCCGTTGTCCTTGCCGAACGCAAGAATACCCCTCGCTCTCCAATCCAAAACACATGCTTGCTTTGCGCACATATTCTTGCCGCGTGCCGTGGCTTTCGCTGGTGCTGCTGTTCGCTACGCTGCTGAGTGGATGCGGCAGCCCGATGCCGCCGGAACATACCAAGGCCGTGGCTCGGTTCCAGGAGCTGGGAGGCGAAGTGAATCTTCGCGACGGCGGCTTTGAAGTGAATCTCCGCGATACGCTCGTGCAGGACGACGATCTCGCGTCGCTCGGGGACATTCAAGATCTCAAGGCCATCGACCTGCGCGGCACGGAAGTCACGCCGGCGGCCCTGGATTACATCCGCCCGATCAAGACGCTCGACGTCGTCTTGCTCAAGGGCACGAAGATTCCCGTCGAGGAGATCATCCGCTTCGACCAGGAACTCGGCGAAGTGGACGTGCTGCACTAGCAGTCCGTTGAAGTAAGCCATCCTGGCCAACTTCAACAGGCTGCTAGGGCCTGCGTGCTACGAGGCCTTGTCGTCCGATGCCTGCGCCGGTGCGCTTTCCGCCGGCTGCAGGAAGTGCAGGCGGCGGCGTGGAAACGTGTGCCGGCTGGTCGGGGCAAATTCGCCCAACTCGCTGAAGTACATGAAATGCGTGATCAGCGTGACGTCCGGCCCGATCTGCACCAGGTTCAGCGAATTCTTGGCGTGCTCGCGTGCTCGCCCGCGGCGCGACGTCGAGGTGCCGCTCTGCACGATAATGATGCCGCTGGCCGGCGTCTTGCTGCGGTAGATGTCCAACGAGTTACCGATGTAGGCGCGGTGCAGATGCCCGCCCATGATCAGCTCGACCTCCAGCTCGTTGAAGCGGTCCAAAGCTTCGCGAGCCCGCCACATCACGTCTTGTTCGTTGTCGTAGTCGGGCGCGGGGGCGAAGTGATGATGGGCCACGACGATCCGCACGGCCGACTCCGGAGCGTCGGCAAATGCCTTGGCACAGAAATCGAGCTGGCTGCGGCGAATCCGACCGTTGACGATCGTGCGCAATGGCGACGTCGTGTTTAGCGCCACGATCACCGCGTCGTCGCGCGTCAGCACCGTGTCGAGTTCTTCGGAGATGTATCGCCGGTACAGCGCGTACGGCGAAAATATCCGCTCGAACACGCGGTACAGCGGAACGTCGTGATTTCCCGGCACGACGACCTGCGGTCCCGGCAGACGATCGAGAAAGGCCCGCGCGTCGGCATATTGGCTTTGCTTGGCGCGCTGGGTGAAGTCGCCGCTGGCCACGACGATGTCGGGACGCAGTTCTTCGGCGGCGCGGAGAACCGCCTCGCCGATCGCCGGCAGGTAGGCCGGTCCGAAGTGCAAGTCGGAGATGTGCAGGATCGAAAGCATGAATTCGACCGACTTGATACCACAACCTGGCGGGCTTGTGCAGACTCCTAGTCGCCGGAGGGTACCTCGGCTATGATGGCGCTCGAAGGACGTTTAGCGCGCAGGGGAACGCGCCGTTGCACGATTCCGAGGGCTGCAAGCCACCCGAACGGTCCGTGTAGAATCCGAACGTTTCTCTAACCGAACGCTAATATTGCCATGGTATCCATGACGAGTCGAGAGGCACCAGCGGGTCTAGCGGAATTGGTCGATATGGCAGCGCAACGTATCCTCGTCGTCGACGACGAGGAGGATCTGCTGGAGTTGGTGCGCTACAATCTCACCAAGGAAGGCTATCAGGTTCGCTGCGTCGCCACCGGCGAAGAAGCCATTCAAGAGGCGAAGGTCAGCATTCCCGACGTGATCCTGTTGGATCTGATGCTGCCCACGGTCGACGGGCTCGGGGTCTGCAAGATTCTCAAGAGCAACCCGCAGACGCAGCACATCCCGATTATGATGCTGACGGCCAAGACCGAAGAGGCCGACGTCGTTAGTGGGCTGGAACTTGGGGCCGACGACTACATCACTAAGCCCTTTAGTCCTAGAGTGTTGCTGGCTCGCATCCGCGCCGTGCTGCGGCGCCAACTGGCCTCGCCGGCCGACGACGACCCCAGCACGATCCGCGTCCACGAGCTGGTGATCCATCCCGGGCGGCACGAAGTGCTGCTGCGGGGCCAGCCGGTCGATCTGACGTTCACCGAATTCCGCTTGTTGCAGTTTTTGGCCCGAAAACCGGGCTGGGCCTTTTCACGGAGCCAGATCGTCGACGCCGTCAAAGGCGAGGATTATCCGGTCACCGAACGCAGCGTCGACGTGCAGGTCGCCGGATTGAGGAAGAAAATGGGGGACCTGGGAAGTTATATTGAAACGGTACGAGGAGTCGGGTACCGCTTCAAGGAATAGTCCATGCCGAAGCGCCGCTTAGTGTGGCAGCTTTTTCTCCCCTTCGGCCTCTTGGTCCTGGTGGCGGCCCTCAGCTTCGGCTGGGTGGCCTTATCGATCCTCGACCATAGCCTGCTCGAATCGACCCGGAACGATCTGGCCGGCTGGGCCGACTTTCTCGACGGACGACTCGGACCCGGCATCCCGGAAGATCCACGCGAGTTCGAGCGCTTGACCCGGCGACTCGACGAGACGCTCGGGCTGCGCGTCACGCTGCTCTTGCCCGACGGGCAGGTGGCCGCCGACAGCCGCGGCCGGCCCGACGAGTTCGACCAACAGGCCGACCGCCCCGAAATCGGCGGCGCCCTCGACGGCCGTCCCGGTTACCAGGTGCGGTTTAACGCCGGCCTGAACCAGCGCGTGATCTACATGGGCGTGCCGATCATGCGGCACGACCGGCTGATCGGCGTGTTCTACCTTTCCAAGAGGCTCGGCTGGCTCGATCAAGCCGCGGTGCAAATGCGCTGGTGGACGGTGATCTTGGCCGTGGTATTGGCCGCCCTGGCGGTGCCGGTGGCCTGGCGCACGGCGCGGCAACTGGCCGAGCCGGTCGAGCAGCTCGCAGCGGTCGTCGATCGCTTTGGCGCTGGGCAGTTGGGGGCCCGCGTCACCCTGCCCGAAACGCGCGAGCCGGCCGAATTGGCGGCCGCCTTCAACGCCATGGCCGACAAGATTCAGAACCGCATCAACACCCTGACGCGGCAGAACAACGAACAGAATGCCGTGCTCGCCGGCATGGCCGAAGGCGTGCTGGCGGTCGACAGCGGCGAGCGGATCATTAGCGTCAACCGCGCGCTGAGCCGGCTGTTGAACCTCGATCCCACCGAAGTGCAGGGACGCCGCCTGAACGAAGTCGTGCGCAACGCCGACCTGAGCCGCATCGTGACCCGAGCGCTTGCCAACGGCGAAGCCGTCGAGGGCGACGTGCTGCTGCTGGGCGAACGCGAGCGCGTGATGCAGGCGCACGGCGCTGCGCTGAACGACCCCGACGGGCGTCCCCTTGGTGCCGTGATCGTGCTCAACGACGTGACCGACTTTCGCAAGCTCGAGCACATTCGCCGCGACTTCGTGGCCAACGTCTCGCACGAGCTCAAGACGCCCGTCACGTCGATCAAGGGGTTCGTCGAGACGCTGCTCGACGGCGCCATGCGCGACCCCACCGATTCGGACCGGTTCCTGCGCATCGTGGCCAAGCAGGCCGATCGTTTACATGCGATCATCGAAGACCTGCTGGCCCTGTCGAAGATCGAGCAGAGCGAGGAAAGCGAAGACCTGCAACTCGAGCCGACGCCGCTGCGAGGCATCCTCGACAATGCCGTGGCCAGTTGCATGAACGCGGCCCGCGACCGCCAGATCGACGTCAAACTCGACTGCCCCGACGGCCTGAGAGCCAGCGTCAATCCGCTGCTGCTGGAGCAAGCCGTCGTGAACCTGCTCGACAACGCCATCAAGTACAGCGAGCCGGAAAGCGAGGTCGACCTGCGCGTGACGCCCCTGGCCGGCGAGCTGCAGATCAGCGTCACCGATCACGGCAGCGGCATCGCCGACGAACACGTGTCGCGCATCTTCGAACGCTTCTACCGCGTCGATCGCGCTCGCAGCCGCAAGCTGGGCGGCACGGGGCTCGGCCTGGCCATCGTCAAACACATCGTGCAGGCCCACCACGGCCGCGTCACCGTCGACAGCACCATGGGCGAAGGCAGCACCTTCACGATCCACCTGCGGGCCGTTTAGGCTGCCGCGCTTCGTCGCGTGGCCAGGGATACTCGATATAGCGGGCCGTGGCCTCGGCCGTTTCGCGCGAGACCAATCGGGCCAACACGTGAAACGACATGTCGATGCCCGCGGCCACGCCGGCCGAGGTGATCACACGGCCGTTGTCGACGACCCGCTGGTCGTCTCGCACGGCGGTCTGTGGACCCAGCGAGCGCAACAGGTCAAGCGCCAGGTGGTGCGTCGTGGCCGCTATCCCATCGAGCAGCCCGCACTTGGCAAGCAACAACGCGCCGGTACACACCGAGAGCACCAGTTCCGCCTTCTCGGCCCGGGCACGTATCCAGCCGAGCAGCTCCGCGTCGTTCACCAGCGGCCGGGTTCCCTGCCCGCCGGGCACCAGCAGCAAATCGATCGGCGGGGCTTCAGCCAGCGCGTACCTGGGGACGATCTCCAGCCCGTTGCGCGCGAGCAACGGCTCGCGCGACTGCGCCACGGTAAACACCTCAAAGCTCCCCGGCGCCACCTGGTGGCCGCAAACCGAGAACACTTCGAACGGCCCGCAAAAGTCGAGCACCTCGACGTCGGGAAAGATCAGAATGCCCACGCTGCGGGTCTTGGCCGTCATGACACGACCTTTCCGGGGACTCAAGGCAGGGAGATCTCGCAGGCGACGCGTATCAGCTTAGCGTATCGGTGCGCGTCAGGGCGCCCGCTTCCCGAAAAAAGAAAGGGGACGGGCCGTATGGGCCCGCCCCCGGAGGGCGTTCGGTGATCGCGCTTGCCTTTCAGCGTCGGTCGCGCAGTTTCGGCAGCTCGCGGCGGATCGCGTCTTGCAGCTCGTGAAGCTGGTCGTTCATCCGTTCGACATCATGGTTGAGCTGGTCGAGCTTGTGCTCGAGCCTGTCATGCACGCGCTCGCGCGTCAGCGGCACGTGGGCGGGGTTGGAATCGGGCGATTTCGCCGCATTCGCGCGAACGTCCTGCTTCACGTCGGCAATGGCGAAGCGCATCGGCCCTCGCCCCAGCATGCCGGCCACGTGCGGGCGCACGTCGTCGGGCAACTTGTCGAGTTCGCCTTCCCCGACGGTCCACGACTCCTCGCCTCGCGTTACGGTGATCTTCGCAGGCTCGGGCCCCTCCTTGCGAATCTCCACGTTCAGATCCTTGGGAAACTCCTGGTGCTCCGTCGACGTAAAGTTCAGGGAGTGCAACACGCGGCCCGGGCGGATCAGTTGCATCCGCACGTCGACGCCGGCGTTCTTGAGCTTCTCGCGAATCTTCTGCTCGAGCTGCTCGATCTGCACGTTCAATTCGCGGCTGGGAAACGAGAGCTCGATTTTTTCGGTTTCCTGTTCCTGTTGCGGAGCCTCGGCTGGCACGATGGTCAGCACAACCGGCTCGCCGGACCGCAGCACTTTGAGCTCGAGTTCCTCTCCCTCGGATTGCTCGACAGCCTCGAGCAACACATCGGGCCGCTCGATCGGCTTGTCGGCAACCGACAACAGGATGTCGTACTCCTGCAAGCCGGCCTTGTCGGCGGGTCCGCCCTTGCCCACGCGCTCAACCAGCAACCCCTGCCCCTTGAGCTTCAACTGGGTGTCGAGCGACCGCGGCACGGGCGCCACGGAGATTTGCAACCGGTAGCCGTCTTTGCTCTTGGCGTCCGCGACGCGTTGCTTGAAATAGCGATAGGCCTGCTCGCGGGCCTTGGCCGCTTGCTCGCTCGCCTCCTGGTAGGCCTGCTCGGCCACGTGACGTGCCTCCTTGGCGGCGTCTTCGGCGGCTTCGCGCGCTTCCTGGGCGGCCTGTTCGGCGGCCTTGCGTGCCTCTCGGGCAGCCCTTTGCGCCGCCTCGGCGGCTTCCTGATAGGCTTGCTTCGCCTCGCGATACGCATCGCCGTTGTCGTCTTCGTCTTCCTCCGCGACTTGCGGTGCCTCGACCTCGATCTCTTCCTCTACCACGACTTGCTGCTCGGCTTCGGCAGCACTTTCCTCTTTTTTCTGCTCCTCGACGACGACCTCGATTTCTTCTTCGATTTCGGTGACGACGACTTCTTCGATCTCTTCGCTTGCCTGGCTCGGATCGTCGTCGGCCAGAAGCACCGTGCCCCCGCACCACAACAACGACGCCGCCATCAGCCATCTCATCGATCTCATGTCAACCTCCCGGTCTGGTTGGGTTTTGTTGGTTCGCTTCGAATGCCTCGGTTCCCGGTCCTTAGAACGTCACCACGTCGGGCGAGTGCAAATCGACTTGCTCGATCGGCACCAAGACGCGCCGGCCGTCGGACAGATCGATCGGCACCACGTCCTGGGTTCGCCGCACTTCCCAGCCGTCGCGCTGCAACTGCTGCGTCAACAGGTTCGATATTCCCGCCTGAGCTTCGAGCCAGCTCGAGGCCTCGTCGCTGGCAGCGTCGACGACGCGCAGCTCAATCGGCGTACCCGCTGCCGAGTCGTCCACCGGCTTCAGCATCAAGGTCTGCCAGGGCAGCGCCTGGTCGACGGCCGGATCACCCGGCGAAGATTCGGCTTGTGCGTTTTCGGCCGATTCGGCCTCATGCTTCTCCGCTCCGACGGCCAAAATGTCAGGCTCGGGCACATCCGTCGATTGCTGCGCGATGGCATCGGTGCGCTGCGGGTCGCCGGCTATCTGCGTCGGCCCAAACTGCGTTCCCAGGGCGAACGCCACCGCAATGCTGGCCGCCGACGCCAAGAACCAGCCCCAGGCCTGGCGCTTGGGGGGCGCGACGCCCTTGAGCGTCACCCGCGGCGCCGCGGCATGCACGCTGGCTAGGATCGGCTCGCTGGCCAAGCGTGTCATCTCGAGCCGCCACGTTTGCGATTCGACGAACGCCAGCGCGCACATCCGCCAGCCGCCCGGCTCGTCGTCCAGGGCCAACAGCAACTCACGCCGCTGCACGGGAGCCAACTCGCCATCGACCAGCCGGTCGAGCACGCGCCCCGCGTCCCGACGGAATTCATCCACGATCGTCATCGTTCGACCTCCACGCCCTCGGGGGCTTCCAGCTCGCGCCGCAGGCTCGCACGCGCTCGGTGCAGCCGGCTCTCGACCGCACTGTGGCTGGCGCCCAAATGCTGGGCCAGTTGTTCGTAGCTCCAGTTCTCGGTGTACTTCAGCAGCAGGATCTCGGCCTCGCGCCGCGGCAACCGGCCGATGGCCTGGCGAACCAACTGCGTCTGCTCGTCGGCCAACAGCCACGCAAGCGGATCGGCCTCAGGCCGCGGATCGTGCTGGCCGGGGCGAAAGCGCTCGGCATACCGCGTGGTCAGCTTTCGCATGCGGCCCTGCCGGCGGCGATAGAGCAGCGATTGTGTCACGGCCAGCCGGTACAGCCAGGGAGCCACTTTCGACGCATCCGCGATCGGGGACTGCTGCCGCACGGCCGCCAGCGATACCTCCTGCATCACTTCGTCGACCGCGCCGCTTTCGCCCAGCCGCGCAAGCACCACCGTGCGCAACCATCGGTCGTGCTTTGCCAGCGTCGCGTGCCAGTCGATCTGCGGCATCGGGCGAGTCGGATCCCTACGCTCGGTTACGTCTTGGCTTCTGGCAGTATTTCGCCGCCGTCGGAAGATAGTTGCCGCCGGCGGCCGGATCTTGCCCGGAAAAGATGCGATTTTATCACACCGGGGACCAAGTCGTTGGCGGCGTTGGGGATAGGCCGCCACGCTGCGGGGCGTTTCCACGCCGGCCCCGCTCCCCTAAAATGCGATCCAATCACGTTCTGGCTCCAACAGAGAGCACCCTCGGCTCCCAGTGGCACCACGCATGGCAACCAAGCCCTCTTTCTGGCTGATGAAATCCGAGCCGGAAAGCTTTTCGATCCAAGACCTCGCCCGCAGCCCCAAGAAGACCACCGACTGGAGCGGCGTGCGCAACTACCAGGCTCGCAATTTCATGCGCGACATGACAAAGGGCGACCGCGTGCTGTTCTATCACTCCAGTGCCGATCCGTCGGCAGTCGTCGGTACGTCCGTGGTCGTCAAAGAAGCCTATCCGGATCACACGGCGCTGGACCCGAAGGACCACCACTACGACCCCAAGGCCACGAAGGAAAAGCCGATCTGGGAAATGGTCGATATCAAACTCGACGAAATCTTTCCCGAGCCGCTGCCCCTTGGCGAGCTGCGCAAGGTGAAAGCGCTGGCAGATATGGAACTGCTGCGCAAAGGCTCGCGGCTTTCGGTGCAGCCGGTGCGGCCGCGCGAGTTTGAAGTCGTCGTGCAGTTGGCCGGGCAGGCGGCCGGCACGGCCAAGCGTGCGGCCAAGAAGAAAGCTGCACCCGCAGCGAAACCCCGCAAGAAGCGCTCCTCGGCGCGCTAGGCGCACCGGCCGATGACCTCACCGCACCACGATCCGCTGGCCTGGATAGACGCCGAGCTCGAAGAACTCGAGGCGCGCGGGCTGGCGCGCACGCGGACCCTGCGCGAGTCGCCGCAGGCCGCAGAGCTACGAGTCGCCTCGCAGCCGCTGGTGAACTTCGGTTCCAACGACTACCTGGGCCTCGCGCACGACGCCCGGCTGGCGTCGGCCGCGGCACGCGCCGCCCACGACGAAGGCTGTGGCGCCGGAGCCAGCCCGCTGGTCACGGGTCACGGCGCGGCGCTGGCCGCATTGGAGCAAGTGCTCGCCGAGTTCGAGGGAACCGAGCGAGCGCTGGTGTTCAGCTCCGGGTATGCCGCGAACGTGGGAGCCATCACGGCGCTGGCCGCGCAGGGCGATGCAATCTATGCCGACCAGAAGAACCACGCCAGCATGATCGACGGCTGCCGGCTCTCGCGGGCCGACGTACACGTCTATCCACACCGCGACACCCGGGCGCTCGAAGCGCTTTTGGCCTCGTCAGGTTCGTATCGCCGGCGAATGATCGCCACCGAAAGCATCTTCAGCATGGACGGCGATCGGGCGCCGCTGGAGGAACTGGCCGAGTTGGCCGAGCGCTTCGATTGCATGCTGCTGGTCGACGAGGCTCACGCCACGGGCGTATTCGGCCCACAGGGTCGCGGGCTGTGCGAACGGCTCGGCGTCGAGGATCGCGTGCACGTTCGCATCGGCACGCTAAGCAAGGCCCTGGGTTGCGCTGGCGGCTTTGTCGTGGGCGAGGCGCGGCTCACCGAGTGGCTCGTCAATCGCGCACGGGCGTACGTCTATTCGACGGCTCTTCCTCCCACGACGTGCGCCGCGGCCCGGGCCGCGTTGGCCATCGTGCACGCCGACCCACACATGCGGCAGAAGCTCCTGGAACGAGCCGACTCGCTACGCGAGCGGCTGCAAACGCAGGGCTGGGAACTCGGCCCCTCGTCCAGCCAGATTCTACCGATCATTCTCGGCGAGCCTCGAGCGGCCACGCACCTGGCGCGGCAACTGCGCGATTTCGGGCTGCTGGTGCCCGCGATCCGGCCCCCCTCGGTGCCGCCCGGCGAGTCGCTGCTGCGGGTGAGCCTCACGGCGGCCCACACCGAGGCAATGATCGAGCGGCTGGTCGAGGCGCTCGACCGCGTTGCGATCCGCGCAGCCGGTCGGTAGAGTTGAGTCGTTGGGCGTTGTCCCCAGCGCGTCTGACGCTTCTCGGACCCTCGATGCATCCTGTCACCACCGGTTCCGGCCATGACGCTTGCCAACCTGGCGGAATGCGAACGCAGCGTCCGCTCGCAAAACGGCGAAGACGGCGTGATCGAAGCCATCTTCGACGAGATCGGCACGACCAACAAGTTTCTGGTCGAGTTCGGCTGCGAAGAGAAAGAGTGCAACAGCGCGCATCTGCTCGCGACCGGCTGGCAGGGTCTGCTGATGGACCCGTTCAACGAGTCGACCGATCCGGCCATCGACATCAAGAACGAGTTCGTCACGGCCGAGAACGTGGAATTGCTGTTCGACAAGTACGGCGTGCCGCAGCAATTCGACCTGCTGTCGATCGATATCGATGGCAATGACTTCTGGGTCTGGAAACAAGTCAAGCGCCGCCCGCGCGTGTGCGTGCTGGAGTACAACGCGCACATCTCGCCGTTCCTGCGTCGCACGATTCGCTACGAGCCGAGCTTTCAGTGGCAAGGCACCGATTATTTCGGTGCAAGCCTGGCAGCGCTGGCCGAATTGGGACGGCACAAGGGCTACACGCTAGTCCACTGCGAGGGGACCGGGGCCAACTCGTTTTTCGTGGCCAACGAGTGCCTGCCCGCTGGATTCGAGCCCCGGCCGATCGAGCAAATTTACCGGCCGCCCAACTACCTGGGGCGGGGCATGGGCTTTCGCCGCGATCCCACCCGGACCATGATCGACCCGTTCCAGATCGTGTGAGAGGGCCGCTTAACCGGGTAAAATGGGTGGCGTGGACAAACTTGACACTTCTCTGCCGCCCATCTATCATCGAAATTGTGCTAAGTCCTGTCGCCATTCGGGCATACGACCGATTGACGCGCGTCGTCCCGGGGGCCAGCCTGAGGCTGCCCCACAACGTGAACCCAGAGAAGATTGTTTGCCGGCGGACCGCGAGCGCAAGTCCCTTCGTTCGGCTGCCGCGAGCCGCGATGCCCCCGCACGCGGGCGCGGGCGCGCGTCTCATCTCGCCTTTGAGTGATCGAACCGTGCCATGGCGTATGCCCTCTTAGGAATTCTGGCCATAGCTCTGCTGGCGAGCTTCATCGTCGCCTTCGTCAGCAGCAAGACCTGGCCGATCTATCAGACCGTATTGGTCGCGTTCATTGCGCTGTTTGCGGTGATCTTCTTCTTCCTTTCGGCCCAGACCCTTTCCACGCACAAGAACTGGCGCGAACGCTACCAGCAGGCGCAGCAGCAATTGGAGAACTACGAGAGCCAGTTGGTCACGTTGCGCGGCGGGCTGAGCCCGGATGGCCGCGCGGTCGCCGGCGAAGTGCCCGAGCTGCGGCACGAGTTGGCGGTGATCACGCGCGAGCGCGGCGGCGTGTTCTATTCGGCGGACGTCGAGAACATCGAAGACAACGTCGTGAGCCTGAAGCTCAACCGCGACCAGCGTGGAACGACCGAAGAAGGCGCGGGCCAGCCTTTCCCCGGACAACCGCAACCGGGTCAGGCAATGCCAGCACAACCGCTTCCCGGCCAAGCCGATCCGGGCCAGCCCGATCCGGGGCAACCTGACGCCGTCCAACCCGTACCGGCAGAACCCGCCACGGGGCAACCGATCCCCGACGGTCAGCCCGTCCCGAGCGAGCCAGACGCTGGCGTTCAAACAGCCCCTGAAGAGCCCGCGCCGATTGAACCCGTTCCCGGAGGCGAGGCCGCGCCGGGCGTGCAGCCCGATCCGGGCCAGCCAGCCACGGACCAGCCGTTCGCTCCTCAAGCGGCGCGCGGATCGTTTTTCCGACCTGTCGCGTTTCAGCCTGTGCCCGGTGAACCCGATGCCGGACAGCCGGCCCCGGTCCAACCCACTCCCGACCAGCCAGTTCAACCTGTGCCCCCCGACGCCGGACAACCCGGCGCAGCTCAACCCGCGGATGGGCAACCTGATCCCGCGCAACCTGGTTCGCCCGATGCCGGGCTACCGGCGCCGGTCGATCCCGCGGCAGCTCAGCCGCCCGCGGGCCAAGGGCTTCCCGGTCCGCCGGGCGCTGCGGCCGGAGAAGAGGCCGCCAGCGACTTCGTACACGGCCTGGTGCCCGACACGATCGTGTTCGCTTTCGAGGAGCGACCCGTCTCCGAGGGAGGACGCTACCTGGGCGAATTTAAGGTCGTCGAAAGCGAGCCCGGCAACCCGGTGGTCAAGCTGGCCCCCAACCTGCCGCTGACCGAAGCGCAGGGCGAGCACCTCGAAGCCGCCTCGGACGTACCTTGGACGCTGTACATGTCGATGCCGACGGATAACCCTCGCGTCTTCGCCGAGATGGATGCGGACAAGCGGCAATCGATGCTGCCCCCCGCAAGCGCCGAGGAGTTCGCAAACGCCGACCGCCCGCTGCGCGACTATCACGACCTGTTCCACGAACACTACGTGCAGTCGGTCCTGCTACGCGACTACCTGGCGTATCTGGAGGGAAATATTCAGCGCACCACCGAGGCGACCGAGCGGGTGAACGCTACCGTAAGCTATCGCCAGAGCGAGCAAGCCAAGCTGCAGTCCGATCTGGAAAAGTTTCGCTTCGAGGCCGAGGCGATTGCCAAGTACCAAAAGTCCCTCGAGCAGAAGCTGGCCGAGGAGCGCGAGCGGGCCAAGCAGCAGTACATCGAAAACCGCCGGGCCGCAGCCGTGCTGACCCGGCACCAGCTCGAATTGCAGCGGACCATCAACCGCCAGGCGGGCGTGGCCGCGGCGAACCCGTAGCCCCCGGCAACCTGTTGCGGGCAGGGGGGCGTCGCGTCCGCCAGCGTTCCCTGCCCGGAGCCTCAGCCGACAGGCCGCACTTTCCGCAGTGCGCCGCGCGCGATATGCTTCTAGTGTGGCTTGCACGGCCGCCCCGGCGTCGACCCAGCGGCCGGCGCTGCGCGGTGCCCGCCTGACTTTCTTACGCTCCCTTTACCTGCCAGCTCTGCAAGGCGACGCATGGGGATCTACGACCGGCCCTACCTGCACGACGAGGAACACTCGAGCGGTTGGGCAGGCGGCCGTTCGGTGGTGGTCAATCTGATCATCATCAACGTCGTCATCTGGGTGCTCGGCGATGTGTTCGACACACCGCTCAACAGTTGGCTGGAACTGAAGAGCAATCTCTTTCAGCAGCCGTGGCAGGTCTACCAACTGCTGCCCTATGGCTTTGCGCACCAGGGCGTGTTTCACATCCTGTTCAACATGCTGTTCCTGTTCTTCTTCGGCCGCGAGTTGGAAGACATCTACGGCAAGGCAGAATTCCTGCGGATTTACCTGGTCTCCATCGTGCTGGCCGGCATCGTGTGGGTCGTCTTCACGGCTCCAACGCAATCGGCCGACGAGCCGCCGGCCCGGGTGTTGGGTGCTTCGGGCGGCGTGATGTGCGTGGTGATGCTGTTCGTGATGCACTTTCCGCGGCGGCTGATCTACATCTGGGGCGTGCTGCCGGTGCCGGCCTGGGCCCTGGGCGCGTTTTTTGTCGTGGGCGATCTACTGGGCATGGCCCAGGCCCGCCAGCCGGGACAGGTGGGCGTGGCCAATGTGGCTCACCTGGCCGGGGCCGCCTTCGGCTTTCTCTATTTCCGCATGAAGTGGAACCTGGGGCGACTGGTGCCCAGCGGTTTGGGCGACCTGAAGCGCACGCTGCTGCGGCCCAAATTGCGCATTCACGACCCCGATCGCGAATCGCGCGACCTGAGCCGGCAGGTCGACGCGATCCTGGAAAAGATCAGCCGCGAGGGCGAGGCCAGCCTGAGCAAGAAAGAGCGGCGCACGCTGGAAGAAGCCAGCCGACGCTATCAACGCCGCAAGCAATAACCGGCGCTGCTCGCGCGCTTTCGAGCTTGCACGCGTGCCGCAAAACGGCGTGCCGAAGGCGAAAATCCTTCCCAAACACCCCCCAGGGACTTGACGCTTGCAGGGCTGCTGTCATACGCTGCCCGGATGGGGCTAAGTGGCCTTGTCCCCTCGGGGTCCGCCCCTATAATCCGTTCGCCCACAAGCTTGTCTCATGGACGCCCTGCTTGCGAGTGGTGGAACGGGCAGGCGGGTGTAGCTCAGTTGGTAGAGCACGACGTTGCCAACGTCGTTGTCGTGGGTTCGAATCCCATCACCCGCTCCTTGCGTCCCACCGAAGAAACGAGCAGGGACGAGATGTCATTTCGACGCCAGGGGCCCCACGCGGGCCTCTCGAACTTTTATGCCTTGCTCGTTTCGCGCTCCCAGTAGCCAGTATCCAGTCGCCAAGTAGCCAATCATGATGTCCGCCTCCGACAACCCGCCTGTTGCCGACGATGAACTGGAGCAGGAGGAAAAGCTCGACCTGACGATCAAGGTCGACAGCCCCTCGGCTTGCGAACGGCACGTCACCGTGACGATTCCGCGCGAAGACATCGACCGCTACTTCGACAAAGCCTTCAGCGAGATGATGCCCACGGCCGCCGTGCCGGGCTTTCGCGCCGGCCGGGCCCCCCGCAAGCTGATCGAGGCCCGCTACCGCGACGACGTGGCCGACCAGGTCAAAGGCAATCTGCTGATGGACAGCATGACGCAGGTCACCGAGGAGCAGGACTTCGCGGCAATCAGCGAGCCCGATTTCGATCCGTTGGCCGTCGAGATTCCCGACGAGGG
Organism: Planctomycetota bacterium; assembly: GCA_003389325.1. Taxonomy (GTDB): domain Bacteria; phylum Planctomycetota; class Planctomycetia; order Pirellulales; family PALSA-1355; genus LB-PLM-3. Next base: position 106,725 of record QQVE01000065.1, on the reverse strand, counting down.
GCCGATGACCTTCGAGTTCAACATCGAGGTCCGTCCCGAGTTCGACCTGCCGGAGTGGAAGGGCCTGAAGATCGATCGGCCGGTCCGCGAGTTCGACGAGAAGGACACCGAGCGCCGGCTCGAGCAGGTGCTGGCCCGCAGCGGCCGGCTGGTGCCCCACAAGGGCGCCGCTTCCAGCGGCGACTACATTACCTGCAACCTGACGTTCAAGAACGGCGCCGTCGAGCTCTCCAGCGCCAAGGAAGAAGTGATCCGCCTGCGGCCCGTGCTCAGCTTCCGCGACGGCAAGATCGAAGGCTTCGACAAGACGATGAAGGGGGTCAAGGCGGGCGAGACGCGCGAGGCCACCGCCAAGATTTCCGGTGACGCCCCCAACGAGTCGCTTCGCAACCAGGAGATCACGGCCGTCTTCGAAGTGCTCGAGATCAAGAAGCTCGAGCTGCCTGAACTGACGCCCGAATTGCTGGACGAGATCGGCGGCTTTGAGTCCGAAGGCGAGCTGCGCGATGCGATCCAGGAGGACCTGGCGCGGCAGCTCGAGTACCACCAGCAGCAGGAAGCCCGCCGTCAGGTGACGGCCCTGTTGACCGAAAGCGCCGACTGGCAGTTGCCGCCCGACTTGCTCCGACGCCAGGCGCGGCGCGAGTTGGAACGGGCCGTGCTCGAACTGCGGCGCAACGGTTTCAGCGATGCCGAGATTCGCGCCTACGAGAACGACCTGCGGCAGAACAGCATGGCTTCGACGGCCAAGGCCCTCAAGGAGCACTTCATCCTGGAGCGGATCGCCGAAGAGGAAAACATCGAGGCCGAACCCGACGATTACGATGAGGAGATCCGCATGATCGCCGAGCAAAGCGGCGAGAGCGCGCGGCGCGTGCGGGCCCGCCTGGAAAAGCAGGGGTTGATGGATGCCCTTCGCAACCAGGTGGTCGAGCGCAAGGTGATCGACCTGGTGCTGGAGCACGCCAAGTTCAAGGATGTGCCGTTTAGGCCCGAGGGCACCGATACCGAAGCCATCGAGCAGGCGGCCGGCGGCGAGGAAGAGCCGGACATCCCGGCGGTGAAGCAATCCGGCGAAGCCGAGCAGGCGTCGGCGCCTGAGGAAAGCGAATAAACAGGGAGTCCGATTCTGGCGACACGGAGGCGCCGTTTTCATTCGCCCCCTTTGACGAGCCATCCGCGCTCGGTGCCGCTTGACGGTGCGAAAGCGGTGCGATTCCAGAACCAAACAAGCGCCCGCCGGCCGACTCCCGCGTCGCCGCAAGCGAGCGAGTAGACGAAGGATACCGAGTTATGGCCTATCGCGAATACCAGCGCCAGCGAACGATGACGCTGGGCGACTTGCTGTTGGAGAACCGCATTATTCTCCTGCAGGGCGAGATTCACGACGGCAACGCCAACGAAATCGTGATGAAGCTGCTCTACCTGCAGAGCGAGAATCGCCGCAAGCCGATTCACTTTTACATCAACTCGCCCGGCGGCAGCGTCAGCGCCACCCTGGCCGTTTACGACACGATGCAGATTTCGAGCTGCCCGGTCGCCACCTATTGCGTGGGGCTGGCCGCCAGCGGCGGCGCCGTGCTGTTGGCCGGCGGCGCCAAGGGCAAGCGGTTTGCGCTGCCGCACGCTAAGGTGATGATCCACCAGCCCTACGGCCAGGTCGGGGGACAGATTTCAGACATCGAGATTCAGGCCGACGAGATCCTCAAGACCCGCGAAGTGCTCAATCAGATCCTGGCCCGGCATACCGAACAGCCGCTGGAGCGGATCGCCAAAGACACGAATCGCGACTACTACATGACCTCCGCCGAGGCCAAGGAGTACGGCGTGGTGGACGACATCCTTACGCGTCCCGAGCCGACCGAGGAAGAGGAAGAAGAAAAAGACTAACCGCCTAAAGGCTTTCGGCGAAGCCGCACGCGCGCGAGCGAGAACATAGCCATGCCCTTGATTCCCTACGTGATCGAAAAAAGTGGCCGCGAAGAGCGGGCCATGGACATCTACAGCCGGCTGCTGAAAGATCGCATTATCTTTCTCGGCTCGCAGGTCAACGACGAGGTGGCCAACGCCATCGTGGCCCAACTGCTGTTCCTGCAGTCGGAAGATCCCAAGTCGGATATCCACCTGTACGTCAACTCGCCCGGCGGCAGCGTCACCGCGGGCCTGGCGATTTACGACACGATGCAGTTCGTCACCTGCGACGTGGCCACCTATTGCATCGGCCAGGCGGCCAGCATGGGCGCCGTGCTGCTTACGGCCGGTGCCGCGGGCAAGCGCTACGCGCTGCCCAACGCCCGGATCATGATCCACCAGCCGCTGGCCGGCATGGAAGGCACGGCCGAAGACATCATGATCCACGCCAAGGAGTTCAAGAAGGTCAAGCAAAAGCTGAATCACATTCTGATCAAGCACACCGGCCATCCGCTGGAGCAGGTCGAGCGCGATACGGATCGCGACCGCTTCATGACGGCCGAAGAGGCACTGGACTACAAGCTCATCGATCGCGTGATCGAGCACATGGAACCTGTGGCCAAGACCAACTGAGTCGGCGTCCCCCGTGGGTCGCCCCGCCGGACAACCTCACTTCCCGCACCGGTTGTTCGCACTGCAAAGCGTTCGCAAATACAACCAACGGCGCGTGCCGCATCGCCGCCAGGATGGCAGGCCGGTGCTCGCGCCACCAAGGCAATCGATTTTCTGTCGCATGAGGCTGACATGAAAACGCCTTCCATCGCATGGACTTTGCCGCTACTCGCGCTCGCGGTGGCGACGGGGTGCCGTTCGAACACCAACCAGACGCTCGTCGAGCAGGAAGCGCGGATGTTCGAGGATGAGGTCTATCGCCTCGAGGCCCAGTTGGATAGCTGCTGCCGCGAGAACAAGGAGCTCAAGCGCCAACTGGCCGACCTGCGCGGCGGCCCTCCCGGCAGCGGTAGCAGCAGCAGCGGCAGTCGCTCCTCAGGCGGCTACAATCCGCCGGCGGTCGAGATGCCCCTGCCCTCGCGCGGCCCTCGCAGCGAGGCACCGACGTTGGAACCTCCCAAGATCGAGTTGCCCGAGGCCAGCGACACGCCGCCCGAGGTGTTCGTTCCCGGCGACGAGCAGCCGGCCGCCATCCCCGACGGCGCGTCGCGCGACGTCTCCGACGAACAACCTACCAAGCTGGTGATCAACCAGCGCCTTACCGGCGGGCTCGATCGCGACCGCGAAGGGGGCGACGAGGGCATCATGGTCATGGTCGAGCCGCGCGACGACCGCGGCGAACTGGTCCGGGCCCCGGGGGCCGTGTCCGTCGTGGTGATGGACCCCCAACTCAGCGGCGACGCCGCTCGAGTGGCGCGCTGGGACTTTCAGGCCCACGAGTTCGACGATCACTTTCGCAAGTCGGCCTTCGGTCAGGGGCTGCAATACGAGCTGAGCTGGCCCAATGGACCGCCCAAGAATCGCGACCTGATGCTGTTCGTGCGCTACCTGGCTCCCGACGGTTCGAAGCTCACCAGCGACGCGCCGTTGCATTTGCGGATGGCCTCCGACTCGCCCGGCAAGACCGTCCAGCGCGAACCGCGCTCGCGGCTGAAGCGCACCGACACCCTCTCGCGCGAAAACAGCGAAGGGGATGAAGACCGCAGCCGCGCGCGCCGCGAACCGCGCTCGCCGCGCCAGGCCAGCAACGGGCGTCCGGAGTGGTCGCCGGAACGGTAGCGACGATCGGCACGGCGCAGAACGCCCTCGCTCGGCTCGCAGTGCCCGCCGGTGATCACGCGCCGCCAGCGGGGTTCCACCAGTCGTCGAGCATCTCGCGCATCCGCGAGACGCGCTTGGGCTCGTCGCCGGCCAGGTTGTGCTGCTCGTGCTCGTCGTCGGCCAGGTTGTACAGCTCGACCTCGGCATCCGGTTCGTTCTGCGGATCCGGCACGATCAGCTTCCAGTCGCCTTCGACCATCCAGCGCCAGCGGAGATTGGCCGCCGGGTCGTTCAGGTCGTTGGCGTCGTGCGTGAAGCACTCGCCATAGATCGCCTGGCGAGCCTTGACGGCGCTCTCGTCCAGCAGGTTGATTCCCTGCATTTCCGGAGTGGGTTTCAGGCCCGCGGCCACTAACACCGTCGGAGCCAAATCGACCGAAACGGCCAGCTCGCTTGACATCTGCGGCTCGACCGTGCCGGTCCAACGAACCATGATCGGCGTGCGCACGCCGCCGTCGTACTGCGACTGCTTCGACCGGTGCGCGAAGCGCGGATTGTCGACGCTCTGAATCCAGCCGTTGTCGGCCACGTAGATCACGATGGTGTCCGCCGCCAGCGACTTGGCCTCGAGGTGATCGAGCAACTGGCCCACGGTCTCGTCGAACCACTCGATCATCGCCCAGTAGCGGGCCACGTGGATCGAGGGGGCCTGGTCGACATACTTCTCGAGCAGGCGCTCGGGCGGCGTGTGGGGACTGTGGGGCATGAAGGGGGCGTACCATACGAAAAACGGCTCGTCGGCGGCAGCCGATTCGTCCATGAAATCGAACATCGGTTCCATCGTCTTGCGGCCGATGTCGAGCCCCGCGTCGCCGTGCCGCTCGCCTTGGGTCATGCCGTGCGTGAAGCCGCCGCGGCGATAGTGGCCCTGCCACCACTTGCCGCTCTGAAAGCTCCGATAGCCTCGCTCGCCCAGCATGCGCGGCAATGTCGGCACGGCCTCCAGGTGTTGGTTCATCACCTCGCGTCCGGCGGCAAACTCGGGACGCCTCTGAAAGCCGCGCCGCGGCACGCCCGGCGGCAACGGCGGATCGTTGCTGGTCACCTTGTGCTGGTGGGGATACAGCCCCGTGATAATCGACGCCAGGCTCGGGCAGCAGAGGCTCGACGGCACGTAGCCGCGGCGAAACGTCAGGCTCTCGCGGGCCAGGCGATCGATTCGCGGAGTCTTGACGTGCGGATGGCCCATAAACGAGTAATCGTTCCAGGCTTGATCGTCCGAGATGATCATCACGACGTTCGGCCGCTCGGCGGCCCGTACCGCGTCGCCGGCCCAGGCGAGCAAGCAGGCAACCAACACACAAAACCATTTCATCGCGGAGCTCGTTTCTGTGGAGATCGTCAGCGACGACGTCGTGACGGGATGTTTCAATCGCCTTGCACGAGAAGCACTTTCACGCGAGCCGCGTTACTCGATCGCAAACTCGCGCGAGACGGCCGCAAACGCGTGCACTTCGCCGTCGGGCGTCTTGTGCACGCCACGGTGAACCACGCGGTACATGCCGGCGGGCGTCTCCTGGGACGCGTCCCATTCTACGGTGCAGACGCGGGCTGCCTGAGCACTTTTTCCGGCCTCGGGCACGTGCTTCCAGCGGACCTTCACTTCCCAGTCGCCGTCGGCCAGATAGGGCTGCCACCGGCCGTCGACTTGGCGCTCGACGACCGCATATTGCCGCGCCGCCTCGTAACCGTTCTGCGGATGGCCGCTCCAAAACGAGCAAACCACCTGCGATCCGGCCGGGTACGTGGCTTCCGGCAGATCGACCGCGTCGCCGTACTGGGCATCGCCCGGCGGCGGCTCGTCGTACCGGGTACCCAGCGGCACGGGATGCACCGTGCGTCGCACGTCGAGCGGCGGATCGCTCGGCGGCGAAGCCCGTCCGGCCGCCAAGTCCGCAGCCAATCGGGCGAATTCCTGCTGGTAGGCCGCCTGGGTCCAGGGGCCGAACAATGTCGAAGCGCCTTCGTAGTGCTGCACCTCGTATTCTTCCCGCGTGGCCACATAGCCGCAGTAGTCGTTGGCGTATCCGGCCACGGCCACGTAGGTCACGCCGGGCATCGCCTGTTTCACGGCATCGCGAAACCGCCGGCCACTCATCGTCGTGTATTCGGCCGGTCCGACGACGATCGCCAGTTGGCCGATGCGGGCCACGCCCAACGGCAACACGTTGGGTAGCGCCGGCGGGTCGGCCGCGCCAATGGCAAACAAAATCGGCTTGGGCTGGTGGGCCCGACGCAGCTCGTCGCTAGGGGGCGGCAGCGGCACGAACGTCTTGGCCATGCGTTCGATCAGCCCCTCGGTCTTGGTCATGCCTTCGCGAAACAGCAGGGGCTGGCCGCCGCCGTCTTCGTTCGAGCCGGCAGCGAACGAGTAGCCATACGCCGAAGGGCACGTGCTCTGCTCGCCACAGCCGGTAAACGCGTCGGCCACCGGCACACACGAGAGATCGACGTACGCGGCCCGCATGTCGACCGCACCGGCGACTTCCTCTTCAGCCGCGTCGAACAGCCGCCGCGCGGCCTCGCACTGCCGGGTGCCCATGATCTTCGTGCTTTCGAATTCGTCCTTGCCGGGCCCGCGCTGGTCGAGCGTCAGGTTGGGCGTCACGTCGCCGCAGTTGCTTTGGGCAAAGGCCGCTACGAAGGCATCGTCGCCCCCGGCACGCTCGGCCCGTTCGAAGGCGTAGGCGGCGTAGCCCTTGTTGTCGCTGGAGATCAGGCGGTTCTTCTGGCTCATCGAGGTCGGATGCACCGCGTGCCAATTGAGCTGGCCGATGGGGCGGCCGTCGCGCACGAACTTGAGCAGCGTCATGTGCGTGTCGACGTCGGCGGAGTAACGCTGGCGCTCCTGCTCGGGGTTTTGCAGGTAGGCCGTGCGCGAGCGGTTGGCGCCGCCGGCCTCGACCTCGCCCTCGGCAATCAGGATCCGCCCCGGACTCAGATCGCGATGCGCGGCCAGCATCGATTCGGCAATGCCGTCGACGATGGCCTGGTAGTGCTCCGGATGAAAGGGCGTGCCCAGCGCGGTGTCGGCCCCGTACTGCCAGTATCCGCCCGGCACGGCGTGCGTGTGCGTGGCGGCAATGATCACGTTGTCGACGCGATACACGTCGCCCAGCACCGACTGCAACTGATCGAGCACCGACAGCACGAGCGAATGCGTGACGCTTTGCAGGTCGGTGGTGACGACGGCCACGCGGCGCTGGCCGTCGGGCTCGGCCACGATGAAAGTGCGGGCATACTGCCGCAGGTGCAGGCCCTCGGCGATCTGATCCGGGCGCACGTAGCCCAACATCATGATCCCGACCGGCGGGCCCGTGATATCGGCCATGCCGCGTCCCACGAGATAGGGCTGCTCGGCGGCGTGGGCGCTGCCGGCCAGAACAGCGGCCAGAACGGCCGCCAGAATTGCCCCAATCGACACGCTCGTGCGCGGCATCACGGTCCTCAACTCGGTATCCTACGAATGTCCCCGGTGCGTTACATTACAGTCTAAGCACAGCCTACCCTGACGTATACTCGAAGGGGGCGGCAGCAGTTTCAGTCGAGAAAACGGCCGCCCGACGTCCCGAATTCCAAGGAGCCCGTGCCATGTTCGAACGCATCTCCCGGGGTATGGAACTGGCCAAGCAAAGTTGGCACGTTCTGCAAGAGGAGAAGTCGCTGGTCGTGTTTCCGCTGCTCTCCGGCATGGCCTGCATGTTCGTGCTGGCCAGCTTCGCCGTGCCGCTGTGGTTTACCGGCTACGCCCAACAGGTGCTCGGCGAAGAACAACTGCAGAACGACCCCATCGCCTGGGTGCTGCTGTTCGCGTTTTACTTCGTCAACTACTTCGTGATCGTGTTCTTTAATTCCGCCCTGATCAGTTGCGCCATCGTTCGCTTCCACGGCGGCGATGCCACGGTGAGCGACGGCCTCAGCGCAGCCGCCTCGCGGCTGCCGCAAATCATCGCCTGGGCGCTGGTCAGCGCCACGGTGGGCGTGATTCTCAAGGCCATCGAGTCGCGTTCCCAGCGCGTCGGTCAGATCGCCTCGAGCCTGTTGGGCGCCGCCTGGTCGATCGTCACCTACTTCGTCGTGCCGGTGCTGGTGGTCGAAGGGCTGGGACCGATCGACGCGGTGAAGCGCTCGTTCGCCATCCTGCGCAAGACCTGGGGCGAATCGCTCGTCTCGCAGTTCAGCGTGGGCCTGATCGTCACGTTGGCCAGCCTCGCGGCAATCATTCCCGGCGTGCTGGGCGTGATCTCCGGCAACATGATCGCCGCGGTGATCGGTATCACGATTTCGGCCGTGCTGCTGATCGTGATCTCGCTCGTGTCAGCGGCGCTGCATACGATCATCATCGCCGCGCTGTACCTGTACGCCGCCAAGGGCGAGGTACCGCGCCAATTCGACGAAGCCCTGCTCCGCTCGGCCTACACCCAGAAATAGCCGACGCTTGCCGTCTTGCTACTAGCCCGCAGCGCGCTTCGAGGGTCGATCGAACGCGGGACGCGACGCAAGAAACCCTCGCTCGCGCTTCGGGCTAGTATTATTGCGCCGCCCAAAATCGCTTTAGGAATTCCGCGCCCGCTCAGGTTCCCTTGAACTTGGGCGGGCGTTTCTCGACGAACGCCTGCATGGCCTCGGCCACGTCGGCCGTGGTGATCAACTGGCTTTGGGCCCAGCGCTCGATGGCCATTTGCGTGTGTTTGGGCACGCCGTCTCCCTGATCGACGATCAGCTTGGCCAGGCCCACCGCCAGCGGCGCGTTGGCACCGATCTCGCGCGCCAGCGTCATCGCGGCGGTCATCTCCGACCCGGCAGGCACCACGCGGTTGACCAGTCCCCAGCGATGCGCTTCTTCGGCCCCCACGCTGCGCGCCGTGAGCAGCATGTCCTTGGCCCGGCTCGAACCCACCGTGCGGGCCAGCCGCGTCGTGCCGCCCACGTCGGCCACCAGCCCCACGCGGGCCTCGGGAATCGACAATTGGCAATCCTCGGTCGCCACGCGCAGATCGAAGGCCAGCGCCAACTCGAGCCCCAATCCCATCACGTTGCCCTGCATCGCCCCGATCACCGGGACTTCGGTCGCCTCGATCGTATGGAGCGCGTCCTGCAGGCGATCGGCCAGACGCCGCAGCCAGCGGGCCGGATTCCGCATGCCCGCGGCCATCATCGATTCGGCCAGCGCTCCCAGGTCGATCCCCGCCGAGAAGACGGGGCCCTCGGCGTTGACGATCACCGCCCGCACCTCGGGCTGGTCGTCGGCCTCGCGCACGGCGGCCGAGAGGGCCTCGATCATCTCGGGTGTCAGCGCGTTGCGTTTGGCCGGACGGTCGATCGTCACGATCCAGATCGCCTCTTCCAGGCGCGTCTTGATGTGTGGGTGGGTCATGGTCACTCCTGGGCTGGAAGGCGAAAGCGGACAACACCGCGGCGGCCGAAGCACGAGCGGCGAAGGGAATCCCCCTGGGCTCGTAACAAGCCCGTGGGCTATTATTGTCGGGACCTCACCGCGCTGAGAAGGCGCAACTCACCGGCTCAAACCAGCGGCACTCTTATGCCACCCACGACAACGTACGATGCCATCGTCATTGGCGGCGGCCACAATGGACTGGTCACGGCCGCCTACCTGGCCCGGGCCAAGCGGCGGGTTTGCGTGTTAGAGCGGCGTGCCGTGCTGGGCGGGGCAGCCACGACCGAGGAGCTGTGGCCTGGCTACAAGGTCTCGACGGCGGCCTACGTCGTCAGCCTGCTGCTGCCCGAGATCATTCGCGATCTGAAGCTCAAGGAGTACGGCTTCAAGGTGCTGCCGCGCAGCCCGTCGAGCTTTACGCCGCTGGAAGACGGCCGCAGCCTGCTGATGGGCCCCGAGCCGGGATTGAACGAGCGCGAGATCGCCCGCTTCAGCGCCCGCGACGCCAAGCAGTATCCGCGCTACGAGGCGCTGCTCGAGCGCGTGGCCGCGGCGCTCGAGCCGGCCCTTTCGAGCCCGGCCCCCGATTTGCTGCCGCTGCCGCCCGAGTGGCGCCAGCGCAACTTGGCCAAGCGATTGCGCGACGCGCGCGTCGGCTGGCAATTGTACAAGGCGATGGGCGACCTCGGCGCCGATCTGCCCGAGGCGCTGGAACTGCTCACCGGCGCCGCGCGGCCGATCCTCGACCGCTGGTTCGAGTGCGACGTGCTGAAGGCCACTTTGGCCACCGACGCGATCATCGGGGCGTTCGCGCCTATCTCGGCCCCCGGCAGTGCGTACGTGTTGTTGCATCACGTGATGGGCGAAGCCGGCGGCGCCCGCGGCGTGTGGGGATACGTCCAGGGCGGCATGGGCGGCCTGGCCACCTCGCTGGAAAAAGCGTGCAAGGACCTGGGCGTCGACATCCTGCGCGAAGCGCCCGTGCGGCGCATTCTCGCCGGCGGCGGCAACGTGCACGGCGTGCTGCTGGAAGACGGCCGCGAGCTCACCGCCGAGGTCGTGGCTTCGAGCGTCGATCCGCATCTGACCTTCGAGCGATTTCTCGAGCCGCACGACCTGCCCGAGGAATTCCTGGCGGCGGTCAAACGCATCGACTACGCGTCGGCTTCGGCCAAGATCAACCTGGCTCTTTCCGAGCCGCCGCAATTCATCAGCCGCGATCGCGAGGTGGACGAACACGGTCTGGGGCCGCACCATCACGGCACAATGCACGTCGGTCCCTCGCTCGAATACCTCGAACGGGCCTACGACGACGCCAAGTATGGCCGCTACAGCCAGGAGCCGATCCTCGAGTTGACGATGCCCACCAGCGTCGACCGCACGATCGCCCCGCCGGGCAAGCACATCGTGTCGATCTTCGTGCAGTACGCGCCGTATCACCTGGCCGAAGGCGACTGGGATAGCCAGCGCGAGGCGTTCGGCGATCGCTGCATCGAAGTCCTTGCCCGCTTTGCCCCCAACGTGCCCGGCGCCATTCTACACCGCCAGGTGCTCACGCCGCTCGACCTGGAGCGGACGTACGGGCTGACCGGCGGAAACATTTTCCAGGGCGCGATGACGCTCGGGCAGTTGTTCTCGTTGCGGCCCGTGGCCGGCTGGGCCGATCATCGCACGCCGCTGGGCGGGTTGTATCTCTGCGGCGCCGCCTCGCATCCCGGCGGCGGAGTGATGGGCGCCTGCGGCAAGAACGCTGCGGCGGAGATTCTGCGTGGCGTGTGAGTGAATACTAGCCCGAAGCGCGAGCGAGGGTCGCGCCCCGATCAAACCCTCGCTCGCGCTTCGGGCTAGTGACATCGTTTGAGAACGTTTGCCGCGACGGACGCGCCGTCGCCGGTGGCTCCGGGCTAAACTAGTTCTCGATGCCCATGCGGCGGTACTTTTCCTTGTACTTCTCCCACAGGCGCTTTTGGCGGTCGTTCAGGTCGACGGCGCGGCCTTGGATGTAGGCGCCGGTCACCAGCGACGTGATCTCCAGCGGGTTGCCGGTCGTGACGATCAACGTGGCGTCTTTGCCACTTTCGAGCGAGCCGATGCGGTCGGCTACCCCTAGGATCTCTGCCGGGTAGAGCGTGACGGCCTTGAGCGCTTCGTCCGCCGGCAGCCCGTAGGCGGCGGCCGTGGCCGCGTGATAAGGCAGGTTGCGGATGTTCGAGGGCAACGAACCCGAGGGGCCGCCGATCACGCCCGCGATGCAGAATTGGATGCCCGCCTCGCGCAAGCGCTCAGGTAGCGTAAAGGCCGAATCGTAGTCCTCGCTTCGCCGCGCCGGCAGGCGATGCACGCCGCCCAGGATCACCGGCACGTCGAGCTTCTTGAGCAGCGGCGCGCACTCGGCCGCGTCGTAGCCGCCCACGATCACGGGCCGCAGCCCCTCGCGCTCGGCAAAGGCCAGCGCCGCTTGAATCTGCTGCACGTCGTCGGCGTCGATAAACACCCGCGTCTTTCCCTCCAGCACCGGGATCATGGCTTCCCAGCGGACATCGTGCTCGGGCACGGGTCCCTTGCCATCGGCCCATGCCTGCTTGGCCGTGCGATACGCCCGGGCGTCGGCAAGCGCCTCGCGAATCGCCTTCAGGGCCCGATCGCGGTTGCGGGTCTGTTCGCTGGCCGACTCTTCGACCCACCAGGCATCGAGCGGCGCCATCCGCGGCCAGTTGATGTGCAGCCCCACAGCATTCTGCAGGCACATGCCCTCCCAGGTCCAACCGTCCAGGTGCATGCAGGCCGACTTGCCGGTGATCAATCCGCCGCTGGGCACGGTGAGCACGGTGAGAATGCCGCCTGAGCGGCCAACCGGGATCAACTCGCTGTCGGGATTGAACGCCACTTCGGCTTTAGCGTTGGGATTGATCAGGCCCGTTTCGCTTTGATCGCGCGTGCCGCGAATCGTGGGCACTTCGATCAGACCCAACTGGCTGTTGGCGTCGATCATGCCCGGATAGACGTGCTTGCCGCTGACGTCGACTTTTTCGGCGCCCTCGGGCACTTCTATCTCGCGGCCGATGGCCGTGATCTTGCCTTTCTCGAACAGCAGCGTACCGTTCTCGATCGCTGGCCCGCTGACCGGATGGATGGTGCCGCCCACTAGAGCGATCGGATGATCCTGCTCGGCGCCGGGAATCTCCGGCGAAGCCGTGGCCGGGCCGGCAACCAGCCCGGCAAAAGCGGCCAGTGTGAGTGTCAGTGCGTATCGCATGGGTGCAGTTCCCGCTTGGTTAGTGTCCGTGTCCGTGGTCGTGTCCGTGGCAGAAGAGGTCTTCGCGCGGCCAGCGTTCGCCCTCGTCGTCGCCGGGCTTCGCGGCCGGTTCGCCGGAAGCCAGCACGCGCTGCACGAGCTTGGCCCGCAGGGCGGCGGCCTTTTCGCGCAGCTTCTTGTCTTCTTCGACGTCGAAGTAGCACTGCCCGTCGACCCAGGTCTGCTCGCAGCGGCTGAGGGTCGACAGCGGCGAAGCGCTCCACACGACCAGGTCGGCGTCCTTACCCGCTTCGAGCGAGCCGACGTACTTGTCGATGCCCAGTTGCTTGGCCGGATTGAGCGTGACGAACTTCAACGCCTCCTCCTCGGGCACGCCGCCGTACTTCACGGCCTTGGCCGCTTCGAGATTCAACCGCCGCGCCAGTTCAGCGTTGTCGGAGTTGAACGACGTGACCACGCCGGCGTTGTGGAGCAGGGCGCCGTTGTAGGGAATCGCGTCGTAGACTTCGAACTTGTAGGCCCACCAGTCGGAGAAGCTCGATCCGCCGGCGCCGTGCTTGGCGATGACGTCGGCCACCTTGTAGCCTTCGAGCACGTGCTGAAACGTGCCGATCTGCACGTCGAACGCCTCGCAGGTGCGCATCAAGGCCAGGATCTCGTCCTGGCGATACGAGTGGCAGTGGATCAGCCGCTTGCCCTCAACCACCTCGGCCAAGGCCTCCAACTCGAGATCCACTCGCGGCGGCAGGCCCACTTTCGTGCGGTTGTACGCGTCCCAGCGGCGGCGATACTGCAAGGCCGCCTCGAACGCGTCGCGCACGAGTTGCTCCACGCCCATCCGCGTTTGCGGATAGCGGTCCGTGTTGCGCGAGCCCCAGTTGCTCTGCTTGACGTTCTCGCCGAGAGCGAACTTGATGCCCGGGGGGGCCTGGGCAAATTTCATCTCCTCGGGACCGGCACCCCAGCGGAATTTGAGCACCTGGTTCTGGCCACCGACCGTGTTGGCCGAGCCGTGCAGGATGTTCGACGAAGTGACCCCGCCGGCCAGTTGCCGATAGATGTTGATGTCGTTGGGATCGATAAAGTCGCCGATGCGGACTTCGGCGGTGATCGTTTGGGCCGACTCGTTCACGCCGCCGTCGGTGGCAATGTGCGAATGGCAATCGATGATGCCCGGCGAGATGTGCTTGCCGCCCGCGTCGACAACCAGCGCTCCCTCGGGCGCTGCGAGCTTTTCGCCGAGGGCCTTGATCTTGCCCGACTCGACCAACAGGTCGGCTTTTTCCAAACGACCCTGCGGACCACTGGTCCAGATCGTGGCTCCGCGGAACAGCACGGACTGCGGCCGCTGCGGCGGCGCCGTGCGGCCGAACGCGCCCAACGGGTAGTTCACCTCGGCGATCGCCCGCTTGGGTTCGTCGCTCGTCTTCTCGTCTCGGTCGTCGTCTTCCTCGTCGTCTTGGTCGTCGTCATCGGAATCGGCTTCGTCCTGGTCGTCCGGCTCGTCTTTTTCGTCGTCGTCATCTTCTTTCTCGTCTTCGTCGTCCTTGGTGTCGGTCGACGTGCGTCTGGCCGTGCAGGCCGTGCGCTGGCCGTCGGCCCAGACAAGCGTGCCCAGCCAGGAGAGCTCGGGGGGATCGGCCTGCTCGGCGTCGACCGCCGGCGCGGAGACCGTGCCGCTCAGGCGGACGATGCCGTCGTAGTCGAGCGGCTCGCCCTTGAACGATGCAGCGAATTGCAAGGCATCGAACTGCGGCGAGATCAGCTTGGTCGACTCCTCGCCCCGGGCGATCTTGCCCGAGAGCTTGTCGGGCCGTCCGCTGAGGGTGATGACCAACGTCTCTTCTTCGCCGTCGGGCCTGGTGACTTCCACGTTCCACTTGCCGCGCAGATCGGCTGGCGGCGCGTCTTCGATTTCATAGCGCGTGCCGTCGACCCAGGTTTCGAGCACTCTCGTCTTCTTGGCGAACAGCGGGCCATCGGCCACGACCACATTGGCCGCCTTGCCCACCTCGAGCGTGCCCAATCGGTCGCCGACGCCGAACAGTTCGGCCGGCGTCACGGTCAGCGCCCGCAGGGCGGCTTCCGGCGAAAGGCCTCGCTCGACGGCCTTGCGTACGCCGGCAAGAAACGCGCCGGCGTCCTTCAACCCATCCGACGTCAGCGCGATCTTCACGCCCGCGGCGTCGAGCCGCGCGGGGTTTTCCGGCGCCAGATCCCAATGCATCAGCCGCTCGAGCGAGACGTTCATGGCTGCCTCGGGCGTGGCCACGTTGGGCGGCTTGGGAAAGTCGACCGGCACGATCACCGGCCGGCCCGTGGCTTTGATCGCGTCCAGCCGGCGATACTCGTTGCCCGAGCCGCGCACGATCACGTTCAGATCGAACTCGTCGCCCAAACGGTCGGCCCTGAGAAAGTAGAGCTCGTCGGCAGCGTCGACCACGACCGGCGGCTTGCGCCCCAGGTACGCTCGCAGCGCGGCCAGCGCGTCGCTACGCTCGGGTCGGGGCAGGGCGGCATCGCTCTCAAACGCTTCCCAGGCCTGGCCGTACCAACCGGCGTCGTAGAACGCCTGCCGCACCAGCGCCACGGCGCCCATCGGCGAATTGGGATAGCCGCCCGAGCGGCGCGTGGTCAGTTGCAGGTGCAGCGCCACCTGGTCCTTGAGAATCGCCTGCTGCGGATCGTCGTCAGCCGTGCTCACCAGCGCGCTCGTGCCTTTGACGATGCCGGCCGAGGGAGCCAGCAGCCGCGCGGTGATGCCCTGGCCGCGGAGCTTCTCGTTCGTCGATGCATCGCTGGCGTACACCCGGTCGGCCCGGGCCTGCGGCGTAACGTTGTCGTTCCAGTACCGGGCGCCGGCGTCGTCTGGCAGGGCCGAACGCGAGGCTTCGCTCGACAGTTCGTCGTAGGCGTCGATCAAGCCGGGGTAGAGCGTCTTGCCTGCGGCTGTCCAACGTTTGGCATCGGCCGGCGGCTCGACGTCTTCGCCCACGGCTTCGATCACGCCGTCGCGGATGACGAGGGTCCCGTTTTCGATGGTCTTCTCGGGCGAGACCACGATGCGAGCCCCCACGATGGCATGCACGTCGTGCGACGATTCGCGCAAGCCAGCGGGCGGAGCCGTGTCGGGGGCCGCCGAAAGCGTGGGCGAAAAAGTGCCCCAGACCAGCGCCGCAAGCGCCGGCACGACCAGAGTAAGCAGGGAAAGGCGGAAGGTGTTCATCGTGGCACCGGGTGCGGTAGGGGTCCAAAATTCAGGGTCCGCGACACGCGTTGGAGTTCGAGGATACTCGACGCATCCGGGCCATGCCAGCATTGACGACGAGCAACTTACGGCGCGGCTGGCTCCCGAACGCCGCAAACCACCAAGAACCGGGCTTGAAAGCAAAACCGCCTCGCCGATACACTCCGCCGCCCCAAATCTTCCATCACGTTCGGCAGGAGGCTTCGCGTGAATCGTTTGGCTCGTTTCGCTATTGCATGGATGCTGATCGCTGGGCTGCCAGGAGTGGTCGTCGCCGACGGCGAAGCTCCGGACAAGCCGGCCAAACTGGAAGTTCCGGCGGACCAGGCCGCGGCCCTGCCCGAGAAGGATGCCCCCCACGACGAGAATCCGCAGCCGGACCAGACCGCGCCGCGCGGCGAGAACCCGCCGGACGCGGAGCAGGCCAAGGTGCAACTGACTTCCGGCTCCAAGCCGGCTGCCGACGAGAACAAGCCGGCCGAAGCCCCCAAGCCCGTCCCGACCGAGGCCGAACGCATCGCGCGGCTGGAGCGCTCGCTGGAGAGCGATCAAAAGCGCTTCGACGAGCTCAACCACTCGATCACCGCGCCCAGCGGCGAGTTTGTGCAGGCCGAGACGGACTTCCGGCAGTTGGACGCCGAGAAGAACGAACTAAAGCAGAAACTCGCCGCGGCCCAAGAGGCCGACAACAAGGAAGAGGTCGCCAAGCTCGAGGAGGATCTCGCGAGTCTCGAAAAGAAGTGGACCCTGGCCAAGGAACGCTTCGACCTGGCGATCAAGGGACGCAAGGCCGCGAAGGAGAGCGTTGCCACCCTGCAGGAGAAGCTCTGCCGCGACCGCGAAACCCTCGCCAAGCTGAAAGGCACGCACGAACCCAAGCAGGATCCTTTGCCGTCCGAGGCGCCTCCGGCCGAAGTCCAGACCCCGGAACCCGCGCCCCAACCGGTTGCCGCCGCCGCGCCGTCGGCCGCCCCACCGGTCGAGACTCCCGCCACAGCAGCACTAGCCGCGGCGACTCCCGTCGCGCCTCAACCCGAGCCGCAAGCGGCCGCGCCGCCAGCGCCCGCGGAAGGCACGGCGCAGCCGGAACCAGCCGCTGCGGAGACGAGCCACTTTAAGCTCGCGCTTACCGAGAAAACCAAGGCCCAATTAGCGGCTGCCGAGGAAGCGGCCCGAAAGAGCCTCGACGCCGCCGCCGCCGCGGAGGCGGAAGCCAAGTTGATCCGCGATCGGATCGAGTTCCTGCAAAAGGACATCGGTCTCGAGCGCGAGCGGCGCAATACGTTTCGAAAAATGGTCGACAACGCCGACGAGACGCTCAAGTCCCTCAATGCCGAAATGTTCCGCAAGCTGATGGCCGGCGAGAACATCGACGGCGTGCGGCAGCAGATCGACGAGGCCACGGCCCGGCTGTCCGATAACCGCGCCCAGGCGCGGCAGATCGCCACGCACCTCGACGAATTGCAGTCGGCGCTAGCGCTGTTGCAGGCCGACCAGATTACGGCCAGCGCCGAAGCGCTCAAGTTGCGCGAAGCGGCCCTCGAAGACCAGGCTGCTGCCGACAAACTGCGAAACCCGTTCACGCTGCAGAACGTGACGCAGTGGCTCATCGACCACGGGCCGCGCATCCTGATCATCCTGACGGTCGTCAGCGCCATTCTGTGGTTGGGTCGCGTCTCGAAGTCGCGCCTGGTGGATCTGCTGGCGCGCCGCGGCCGGCGGGGCAGCCGCGAGGACCGCGAGAACCGCGCGAAAACCATGCTGAGCGTGTTTCACAACGTCGCCAACCTGCTGCTGATCACCGGCGGGTTCGTGATGGTGCTCGAAGAGATCGGCATTTCCGTGACGCCGCTCATCGGAGGTGCCGCCGTGCTCGGTTTGGCCGTGGCCTTCGGTGCCCAGAGCCTGATCAAGGACTACTTCACGGGCTTCATGGTGCTCATGGAGCAGCAGTACCTGATCAACGACGTCGTGCGGATCGGCGACATCACCGGCCAGGTCGAGCGGATTTCGCTACGGATGACCGTGCTGCGCGACCTGGAGGGCAAGGTCCACTTCATTCCGCACGGCCAGATCAACACCGTGACCAACCTCACCCACGGCTGGTCGCGGGCGGTGTTCGAGATCGGCGTGGCCTACAAGGAAAGCGTCGATCGCGTCATCGAACTGCTCAACAAGCTGGCCGCGGATTTGCGCCGCGACGACGGATTCCGGCTGCTGATTCTCGACGACCCGGTGATGCTGGGCGTCGACGCCTTCGGCGACTCGGCCGTGGTGATCAAGTTTTACATCCAGACACGGCCGCTGCAGCAATGGACCGTCAAGCGCGAGATGCTGCGTCGCATCAAGAACGAGTTCGATCGCCAGGGCATCGAGATCCCGTTCCCGCACGTCACGGTCTACCAGGGCGCCGCGCAAGCCGCGGCCGGCAAATCGGGCTCGGGAAGCGACTCCTGGGATACGCGCGACGTGGCGTAGGGCGATCGGACGCTAAGTATCCGAGTCGTCGCTCCAATACTCCGATTCCTCGATCATGTCGTACTTCCGAGCGACCTGGGGATCGGTCGTCACGAGATACGCGTGCGACGCGCCGCTACGAGAGGCATCAATCGCGATCCCGTCGCGTTTCATGGCCTTCAGGCTTTCGGCCTGCTCGGGAAGCATGGCGCTCAGGTCATCGATCGTCGCCGGTACTGCGGGGTCCGGCTTTTTCAAACGCATGACGAATCGCTGCCGGGATTGACGCCACAAGCCGTCGTACGCCGGACGCACGTACGGGTCGAGTCGATCGGCGAAGCCGGCCGGCAAATCGAGCAGTCGGATGAGTTCGGACACATCGGCCAGATCGCGCAGCCGCCCAGCGCCGGTCATCCCCGAGGCGAGCTTCAATTCGATCAATTTCTCGAGATTGATGTACTTGATCGAACCGCTCTCGATGGCCACTGTGCCAGGATCTGGGAAGGCAACCGGTTTCTCGAGGCCGTCTCCCGGGTAGTCGCCGGAAGTGAGAAACTCGATGCGGACGCCGTTGCCGACGTCGCGTAGATGCTTGCTATGCCGGTGGGGCGGCAGATAACCAAGCCCCGATAACTTCTCGTGAACAAGCTTCAGGTCGCTCTTACGGACGAGCACGTCGACATCGTCGGTAAAGCGACGAAAACCGTGCATGAAGAGGGCCATTCCTCCGATGATTGCATAGGGAATATGCAACTCGTCGAGCCGGCCGGCGATCTTGTGAAGGGCGTCGAAAACGGCGCTCTTCTCTTCAAAATGGCGACTTCCTTCGCTCAATGCCCACCTTGGGTCGTCGTTGAGTTGCTGCTCATAACCGGCCGCCAGAGCCGGTGTCGCGGAAGGATCGAGATTCCCGGTTCGCGTGGCCATGGCATGAGAGCGGGGGACTGTAGAGTACTCGGGCTCGCCTATTCCTTTATTCTACCTCTCGGATCCGATAGGACAAAAATCCCCTTTCGCTATCGGGCCCCCACGGCACATAACGTAGCATAGGAAGCCCGGCACACGAAAGTTCTCACCACCACCTCCACGGGCCCAGTATGAAACGCGAATCCCAATCCCCCGCCACGCTGGCCTGGGTCGGCGGCGTGGAGGGACATCTTTCGCTGATCGACCAGACGCGGCTGCCCACCGAGTTGACGTACGTGGACTGCCGCGACGTCGAGTGCGTGTGGGAAGCGATTCGCTCGTTGCGGGTGCGCGGCGCGCCGGCCATCGGCGTGGCCGCGGCTTACGGCGTGTGCATCGCCCTGCAATCGGCCGCCGACGGCGAAGAGGCCGCGCTGTTTGCCCGGCTCGACGAGGTGACCACGTACCTGGCGTCCAGCCGGCCGACGGCGGTCAACCTGTTTTGGGCGCTGGACCGCATGAAGCGCTGCGCCGAAGCGTTGCGCGGCGAAGCGTCGCTCTCGGAGATCCGGCAGAAGCTGCTGGACGAAGCCCGCGCCATCGAAGCAGAAGACCGTCAGATGTGCCGCGCCATCGGCCGCTACGGCGCCGAACTGCTGGCCGACGGGCAGGGCGTGCTCACCCACTGCAACGCCGGCGGGCTGGCCACGGCCGACTACGGCACGGCCCTGGCCGTGTTTTTCGCCGCCGCCGAAAGTGGCAAACGGCTGCACGTTTACGCCGACGAGACCCGGCCGCTGCTGCAAGGCGCTCGGCTCACCTCGTGGGAACTTCAGCAGCGGGGGATCGACGTCACGTTGATCTGCGACTCCGTGGCCGCCCAAGTGATGCGCGAAGGTCGCGTGCAGGCCGTGGTCACCGGGGCCGATCGTATTGCCGCCAACGGCGACGCCGCTAACAAAATCGGCACCTACGGCGTGGCCCTGCTGGCCGCAGCGCACGACATTCCGTTTTACGTGGCGGCGCCCAGCAGCACGTTCGATCTGTCGCTGGCCAGCGGCGATCAGATTCCCATCGAGCAGCGCGACGCCCGTGAAGTGACCCACGGTTTCGGTCGCCAGACGGCGCCCGAGGGCGTGCAGGTGTACAACCCGGCGTTCGACGTCACGCCGGCGCGGCTCATCAAGGCCCTGATTACCGAGCGCGGCGTGATCGAGCCGGTCACCCGCGAGCGCATCGCGGAAGTCGTGGGAGCCGACGCGTAGCGTCGCGGATCGGCAAACGGGCGCCACGCTAGTTCGCGCTCAGCACGCAGCGCAGCCCCACGGCGTCGTCTTCCAGCCCGGCAGCGCCGGCCCGGCGATAGCTGCTGGTGAGCTGTTCGGCTGGATCTTTCCAACTGCCGCCGCGCAGCACGCGCTTCTCGGCCGGGCCGTCGCCGGCCCAAGCCGAGCCGTCGGCCGGAGCGCCTTGGTAGGTGTCGTGCCAGGCGTCGGCACACCATTCCCACAGGTAGCCGTGTACGTCGTAGAGCTTCCAGGCGTTGGGCTTCTTTGCGCCCACCGGCGGATCGTTGCCGGCCGCGTTCTCCGTGCTCCAGCCATAGTCGCCCAGCTCACTCGCGTCGTCGCCGAACGAGTAGCGCGTCGTCGTGCCGGCCCGGGCGGCGTACTCCCATTCGGCCTCGCTCGGCAGCCGCACGACTTGCTCAGCTTCGATCAAGCCCGCGGCCCGCATCCGCTCGGTCGCCCGCTGGCAGAAGGCCACGGCATCGTCCCAGGAGAGCATCTCGACCGAATTGCGCGGCCCCTTCCACCTGCTCGGGTTGTTACCCATCACGGCCTGCCACAGGTTCTGCGGCACTTCGTAGCGGGCGATGGCAAACGGCTCGCTGAAGGTCACGCGGTGCTCGGGCGCTTCGCTCGCCGGGCCATCGTCGCTGCCCATCCGGAACGACCGCGGAAACCGCGCGCGTCCCGGCGTGATCTCGATAAACTCGTCGCGGAACGTCTGAAGCAGCTCAAGCTCTTCGCCGCTCGGCTGGTCATCGCCGAAAGCCAGCGGGGTGATGCATAGCCCCGCGATCAGCACGAGCACGGCCGCCAGCGATTGGCGTCGCAGACTTTGCGCACAACGGGCGAGGCGGATCGTCATGTCTGAGTTTCTCGCGCGAGGATCGGCTTGCACAGAACCGCGTCAGATGCTGCGGCCGTTGCCGCCGGAGCCTTCGGAGTCGCCGCTGGCAAACAGGTTGCCCGCCGAGAAGGCGTCGGCCATCGCCAGCGGCACTTCGGCCTCGGCCAGGATGACCCGCGAACGATTTTGGGCAACCTTGGCCTTCATCTCCTGCTCGCGGGCGATGGCGTTGGCACGGCGCTCCTCGGCCTTGGCGCGGGCCACGCGCGTGTCGGCCTCGGCCTGGTCAGCTTGCAGCCGGGCGCCGATGTTCTCGCCCACGTCGATGTCGGCAATGTCGATCGACACGATTTCGAACGCCGTGTGGGCATCGAGCCCGCGATCGAGCACGGCCTTCGAGATCAGGTGCGGGTTCTCCATCACCGTCAGATGGCTGGCAGCCGAACCGATCGACGTGATGATGCCTTCGCCCACCCGGGCGATGATCGTATCTTCGGTCGCACCGCCGATGAGCTGCACCAGGTTGGTGCGCACCGTCACTCGGGCACGAATCTTGAGCTCGACGCCGTTTCTGGCCACGGCGCTCAAGTGCGACTTCTTCGCCTTGGTCGGATCCGGGCAGTCGATCACCTTCGGATAAACACTCGTGCGCACCGCTTCCAGCACGTCGCGCCCGGCCAGGTCGATCGCCGCGGCACGGTCGAAGTCGAGATCGATGTCGGCACGATGGGCGGCGATGATGGCGTTGATCACGTTGGGCACGTTTCCGCCGGCCAAGTAATGGGCCTCGAGCCGCGCGGTGGTGATGCCCGTGGTCGGGTCGGCGCCGACGCCGGCTTGCAGAGCCATGATCTTCGACTTGAGGATCACGCCCGAATTGACCTGGCGCAGGCTCATGGCGATCAGGCTGAAAAAGCCGACGCGGGCATTGGACATGTACGCCTGAAACCAGAGCCGTCCGTAGATCATCACGGACAGCACGAACAGGAACACAAAGATGACGATGATGAGCCCGCCGACCCAGTACGTCCAATGCAGCGGCCCGGGCTGGGCCAGTAGCAGGGACCAGTTAGCCATGGCAACACCTCGTTTCGAGCCCGAAATTCGCTTGCGGCGCGACCTGCCCCGCGGGGCGGCACCCTTCACTGGATGTAAGCATATCCGACCCAACTGCGTGGGAACAGCGGGCATTTGGCGATGCAAAGCTCGCAAATCGTCGACTTTCTGCGCGTGGAAAGGCCACGCGAAACGCCGCACGACACGCCGCTATTCGATCCAGCCGCCGCCCAGCACGCGCGGCCCGTCGTAGCAAACCACGGCCTGGCCGGGCGCCACGCCGTACTGCGGCTCATCGAACGAGACGGTCAGCCGCTCGCCCGGCAGCGCCTGCACCGTGCCGCTTGCGAAACGGGCGTTGTAGCGGATCTTGATCTCGGCCCGCACCGGCTCAGTCGGCGGCGAGGCGAGCCAGTTGGTGCGGTTGGCCGTCAGGTGGTCTCGCGCCAATTCTTCCCTGCTGCCCAGCACCACGCGGTTGGTGTCGCTCTCCAGCCGCACCACAAAATGCGGTTCGCCCAGGGCAATGCCCAGCCCCTTGCGTTGGCCGATCGTAAAACGCTCGAGCCCGTCGTGTGTGCCCACCACGCGGCCGTCGCTGGTGACCACTTCTCCGGTTGCTCCGGGACCGCGCTTGCGATGAATGAACGCCGCATGATCGCCCTCGGGCACGAAGCAGATCTCCTGGCTGTCGCGCTTGTCGGCCACGGCCAGCCCCAATTCGGCCGCCATCCGCCGGATGTCGCGCTTGTGGTAGCCGCCCACGGGCAGCAGCATGCGGCCCAGATAGTCGCGATCGATGCCGAACAGGACGTACGATTGGTCCTTCGTCTCGTCGAGTCCGCGGAGCAGGGCAGGGCGGCCATCGGTGCCCATGGCCAGACGGCAATAGTGGCCCGTGGCCACGAACTCGGCCCCCACGCTGTCGGCATAGTCGAACAGCCGGCCGAACTTGATCCAGTTGTTGCACATCACGCACGGGTTCGGCGTGCGGGCGGCCGTGTACTCGTCGATGAAGTAGTCAATGATCCGGGCGAAGTCGTTCTGGAAGTCGACCGCGTAAAAGGGGATGTCGAGCCGATCGGCCACGCGGCGGGCGTCGGCGGCGTCGCTGGCCGTGCAGCAGCCCTGCTTGTGATCCGTGCGGGCCGTCACGACGGGCAGCCCGCCCGAGACAGCTTTGCCGCTGGAACAGCTCTCGGGAGCCGCCTCGCCGTGCCGCATGAAGACGCCGACGACATCGTGCCCGGCTTCGCGGAGCAGATGGGCCGCCACGCTGCTATCCACTCCGCCAGACATGGCCAAAACGACGCGAGACATGCAGGAATTCGACGTTGAGGGGAAAGGAAAAGAAACCGGCCGTCTAGCATCAAATCTAGCCGTGGCCGGCAGTTGGGGCAACGGCCCGCGCAACCCGCGCGTGTCACCGCCAGACCGCTCCGTAGCGTATGCAACGCATCGTTTAGACTAGATGCCTCTTGGCGTCGTATCGCCTGCCCGACCAAACATGCCTCGGCCGCCCGCAAGCGTCCTGGCCTCTAGTCTAGAGAATGCCCCCACTCCGTCGCATTTCCCACCGCTCGTTCGCGGGCTGCAGCGCAGCCCCGGAAGCGACTAGCTTGGAGTCGATGGGGAGGAGGAGGCTGAGTTCTATTATCACGGGGATCCTGGCAGGCGTCGTGGTGGCGACCACGATCCTTGGCCTGCGGAGCGGCGACCCGCCGTTGTCGGCCGCATGGCTCCCACTCTGGCTGAGCCTGAGCGTCTCCGTGGCCTGGCTCATCAGCTTGATGTTCACCGAGCGGCGTGACTAAAGAAAACTGCCCCGATCCCACCCCGCAGGGGGCCCAACAATCCTTCGACACACCAATCGGCCCCGACCCGTCGATAGTGGGTCGTTAATAGACTTCCGGAATGGGTGACTAAACGCACCAAACGATGGAGAACGCCCGGCGCGCATTCGCGGCGGCCGACATCAGCCTGGACGAACTCGGCAGGCGCATGGGCTACGATGGCAAGTCCGCCAGAAAATCCGCATGGTTCCTGAACAAAACCATCGACCCGCGCTTGTGTTGAAGCGGCGATGCCGTGAGGCTCGACGTAACCGACATCCCATGAGCAAGGGCCGGATTCCCGGTTGGAAGTGCCCCGGGGCGATGAGGGCAAATCGTCGCCGGGCCTAGAAGAATGGCACCGGCTCTTCACGGCTCTCGGAGCCAGAGCGAAGAAAAATCTTCTCTCGCTCCTCATGCCCGTCTATCTTCAAGACGAGTTCGGCTGCCGTTTCTGCTGGGATCTCATATGAATCCCGTAGAATGAGCGATCCATCGGTTATCTGGGCAACGTCGAAACGCTTGCCGTCAATCAACAAGTAGATTTCGACATCGGCCGAATAGCCGTCTAGCCAACGCTGGCCCATATGACAAACCAAGAGCTTGAGGTTGCTGCGACAAAGTACGCCGAGTTATGCAAGATCACTCTCAATCTGAAAACCCCACTCGGGAAAGGCCAGGACGGTTGCGTCTGGAAGTCTAGCCGCAAGACCGCAGTCAAAGCCTTCGAGCGACCATTCAGTTATGACACAGAACTTGAGTGTTATCAACGATTTAAGGACAACCGGGTAATACGAATCCAGGGCTTCTCGGTCCCCCAGCTCTTCGGATTCAGCGATGACCTTCTGATCATCGAAATGAGCATCGTGGCCCCTCCATACATTCTGGACTTCGCTAAGGCATGGCTCGATAACCCGCCCGACTTCTCGGCAGAGGCTCTTGCGGACCATGCAGAAAAATCCCGGGAGCTGTTCGGGGAGAGATGGAGGGACGTGGCGTCTCTCGCGTGGGCCTTGAGGGAATTCGGGATCTACTACTACGACACAAACCCAGGAAACATACGGTTTGGCGACGACTAACCCCCCCCCGTCAGTGTGGACACAACCCAGTGACACACGACCCCCCACCGGTCCTAATAATTTACTAACAATCGTCCCCTATATTCACGGTCGACAAACGAACGTGAAATACTAAGGGGTCGACTTGTTTTCAACGCGTCGGCCTTCCGCGCTTGGCGGAGCGGGTGGTCATTCTAAGCGGTGCGCGATTACCGGCATACCGGAAGGAACAGTCGCGTAACGCCGCGTGCGGTCCCTTCATGTTCTTTGCGTCGAACTTTGCGACCACGGGCGGACGTGCTGCGCGCCGTCGGCGAAACACCCTCCCTGCTCCCACGGCCCTCCGGAAGGAATGGATGATGCCCAAGCATCGCGACAGGACACTGCCTGCTTTGGCAGCCGGCCTCGTCCTGCTGCTTGCCGGCGGCTGCTTCTCCAAGCGTCTCGACGATAGCACGATCAAGATCACCGGCTCCGACACGATGCTCCAGCTCTGCCAGGCCTGGGCCGAGGAGTACCACAAGACGCACCCGGACATCTCGCCGCAAATCCGCGGCGGCGGCTCAGGCATGGGCATCGCCGGGCTGTGCAACGGCAAGATCGACATCGCCACGGCCAGCCGGGCCATGAAGCCCGACGAAATCGAATTGGCCAAAAACAATACCGGCAAAGAGCCCAAGGAAATCATCGTCGGCCGCGATGCCCTGGCCATCTACGTCCACAAAGACAACCCCATGGAGACGATCTCGCTCGACGAATTGGCCGAGATCTACGGCGAAGGGGGAAAAATCACTCGTTGGGAACAACTGGACGTCGACAACACGCTCTGCCGCGACGGCCAGATCGTGCAAGTCAGCCGGCAGAACAGCTCCGGCACGTATGCCTACTTCCGCGAAGAGGTCCTCGGCGGGGAGCGCCAATACAAGCAAGGCACCACCTCGCAAAGCGGTTCGGCCGAGCTGGCCACGCTGATCTCGCGCACCCCCTGCGCGATCGGCTACAGCGGCATGGGCTACAAGACCGACGACGTCAAGCTGCTCAACGTATCGGCCAAGAAGGGCGAGCCCGGCGCTCCGCCGACGGTGGAAACGGCGCTGGACGGCAGCTACCCGCTGGCCCGGCCGCTCTATCTCTACACGCTGGGCGAACCGTCGGGCGCCGTCCAGGAGTTCATCTCCTGGGTGTTGGGACCTGAAGGACAGGCGCTGGTCGAGCGCGAAGGCTATGTGCCCAACGCCGCCGTCGAATCGTCCGACAAAGAGCCCACCGAAGGCGCCGAACGGGCCGCCAAGGACGAAGGCAGCGACGAAGCAGAAAAAGACCATGGCGGTGAACAGGACGGCGCCAACAAAGGTGCCGACGCCGCCGAGAAGCAGGGCGACGGCAACAGCTCGGACTCTCAGCCGGAACAGTAGTGCAAGCACTCGCATCCGATGGCAACCGTCTCCACACTACCTGATGGCCCGCGGGCTCGCCGCGGAACCTCGTCCCGCTTCCGCCGGGTGCCCGAGCTGCTGATCGAGGCGCTCATTCGGCTGTGCGGCTGGAGCGCCATCCTGTTCGTGTTCGGCATCTTCTTCTTTGTGTTTCGCGAGGGCGCGCCGTTCTTGTTCGGTGGGCTCAACCTGCGGGAGTTCTTCACCAGCAGCAAGTGGAACCCCACGGCCAACACCCCGCACTACGGCATCCTGGGATTGCTGACTGGCACGCTGGCCGTGACGGCCCTGGCCATGGCCATCGCCGTGCCGCTGGGTCTGGGGGCGGCGGTGTTCGTCTCCGAGTTCTGCTCGCCCAAGCTCAAGGAAGGCCTCAAGATCGCCATTGAAATGCTGGCGGCCATTCCTTCCATCGTATGGGGCTTCATCGCCTACATGACGCTCAACCCGATGATTATCGCCGTGACCGGGGCTCCGGTGGGTCTGAACATCCTCAACGGCGGCATCATCCTGGCGCTGATGAGCGTGCCGGTGATCGTGTCGGTGGGCGAGGACGCGCTGAAGGCCGTGCCCGATTCGTATCGCGAGGCGGCCCTGGCGCTGGGCGCCAGCCGCTGGGAGTTGGTGTACCGCGTGTTGTTTCCAGCCGCCAAAAACGGCCTGCTGGCCGCCGTGCTGCTGGGCGTCGGACGCGCTATCGGCGAGACGATGGCCGTGCTGATGGCCACCGGCCACGCCAATCAAATTCCCACCAGCCTGCTTGATCGCGTGCAAACCCTCACCGCCACGATCGCCGCCGAGCTCGGCGAGACGGTGCAGGGGGGCGACCACTACCGCGTGCTGTTCGTGATCGGCATGTTGCTGTTCGTGATTGCCTTTGTCGTCAATCTCACCGCCGACCTCGTGGTCCGCGGCGTGCGGGGCAAGCAGAATGCCTGATCCCAAGACAAACCGCTACCAGTATTTTGTCTCGCGCCGCCAAAACGGCGAAGGCGCAGGCGGCGACGGCTCGTGCGAGCATCCGCTGCCCAGCGTTCGCGACGCGCTGGCCAACATCGCCCAGCAGCACGGCGGCAGCGCGCCGCAGGTCAAACGGCTGGCCGGGTACGACCGCGTCGAAATTTTTGCCCTCGACAAGCCCGGCGCTCCGGGGCAGCCGGGCCGGGCTCCGCGCTACGAGTTCTACGTCGATCCTCTGGGCGCCGCCGACGGCGAGGGCACCGGCACCGCGCAGCGCCCCTGGCCCGATCTCGACACGGCGCTGGCGGGCGTCGCCCGGTTGGACGAGCAAGGGTCGATCCCTCTGGCGCCCGGCGAGCACATGGCCCTTTCAGTCCGCGAGGTGTTTTCGGCCACGCCCATCGATCGCCGCCGCCGCCGCACCGAAACGATCGCCGGCATCGTGTGCGGCATCATGACGCTGTTACTGGTGGTACCGCTGGTGCTGATCCTCGGCCACCTGGTCGTCAAGGCCTGGCCCGCGCTGAGCGTTTCATTCCTGTTCGAGAACCCGCGCACCAGCATGACCGCCGGCGGCATTTGGGCTCCGCTGGTGGGCACGTTCTACCTGGTGTTCATCTCGCTCTTGGTCGCCTCGCCGATCGGCATTCTGGCCGGCGTCTATTTGAACGAGTACGCCAAGGACAACTGGTTCACGCGGATCGTGAACCTGGCCGTGGTCAACCTGGCCGGCGTGCCCAGCATCGTCCACGCGCTGTTCGGCGTGGGGGCCTTCGTGCTTTTCGCGGGCATGGGCGAATCGGTGCTGGCCGCTTCCTGCACGCTGGCCGTGATGACGCTGCCTGTGATTATCTCCAGCACCAAGGAGGCGCTGGCCAGCGTGCCCATGACGTTCCGCGAAGCCTGCTGGAACATGGGCGCCAGCCGCTGGCAAACGATCCGCACGATCGTGCTCCCCAATTCGATCAGCGGCATCCTGACCGGCGTGATCCTGCAGGTTTCGCGCGCCGCGGGCGAAACGGCGCCGATTCTGTTTACAGGCGCGGCGTTCTTTCTGAACGTGCCCGACAAGGGGCTGCGTTACTTCCTGCCCTATTCGCTCGACGACAGTTGCATGGCCCTGTCGTACCACCTGTACGTGCTGATGACGCAGGTCAAGGGAGCCAGCGACGAGCAGATTGCCGCCGGCAACGCGATGCCGCTCGAGCACCTGCAGTACGGCACGGCGGTCGTGCTGATCGGCCTAGTGCTGGCGGTCAACAGCGTCTCGATCGGGCTGCGAGTGTATCTCCGCTCGCACAAGAAGTGGTAAGGCGCGCCGTGGTCGAAATTGAGATCCAAGATCTTTCGGTCAGCTACGGCGAGCACCGTGCCCTGCGCAACATCTCGCTCAGCATCCCCGCGAACCAGATCTTCGGCATCATCGGCCCGGCCAACTCGGGCAAGACCACGCTGCTGAAGTGCATCAATCGCACGATCGACTTCGTCGACACCGCCAAGGTCGAAGGCCGCGTTTCGCTCGGTGGTCAGGACGTGCGCAAAGTAAGCAGCGTCTATGAGCTGCGGCGGCGGATCGGCATGGTCTTTCCGCTGCCGGTCGGGCTGCCCATGTCGATTTACGACAACGTGGCCTACGGGCCGCGGATGGCCGGCATGCGGCACCGCGGTCAGCTCGACGCGCTGGTCGAGCGCTGCCTGCGCCAGGCCGCCTTGTGGGACGAAGTGAAAGACCGGCTCGACATGCTGGGCACCAAACTCTCCGGCGGCCAGCAACAGCGGCTCACGCTGGCCCGGGCCCTGTCGCTCGAGCCCGACGTGCTCTGCCTCGACGAGTTCTCGATCGCCATCGATCCGGTGACCACGATGAAAATCGAGGAGGTGCTGCTCGAACTGGGCAAGGAGATGACGATCGTGCTGGTCACGAACCTCGTGCAGCAGGCCCGGCGGCTGGCCCAGCAGACGGCCTTTCTGAATAACTCCGAGCTGGTCGAGGTGGGCGACACCAAGCAAATGTTCACCAAGCCGGAACACGAACTGACGTACGACTACGTAACCGGAAACATCGGCTGATGGTAGACAGCGGCCCTAATCCGTACAGCATCCAGACCCGGGGCTTGAACCTGTGGTACGGGGACTTTCAGGCGCTGAAGCACATCGACGTCGACATCCGCGCCTCGTGCGTCACCTCGCTGATCGGCCCCTCGGGCTGCGGCAAGACGACCATGCTACGGTGCTTCAACCGCATCAACGAGCGCTACGGCAACGTCCGTACCACCGGCGGCATCTCGATCTTGGGCAAGAACATCTACGACTCCGACGTGTCGCTCTCCGAGCTGCGCAAGACCGTCGGCATGGTCTTTCAGCGCCCCAATCCGCTGCCGATCTCGATCTACGAAAACGTGCTCTTCGGGCTCCGCGTCCATACGCGCCGCGACGCTTTCAGCCGCGAAGAGCGCGACGCGCTGGTCGAACGGGCGCTGTCCGACGTGTTTCTCTGGAAGGACGTAAAGGACAAGCTGAATAAGAAGGCCACGCTGCTGACGCTCGAGCAGCAGCAAAAGCTGTGTATCGCCCGGCTGCTGCCGCTCAAGCCGCGCGTGATTCTGATGGACGAGCCGTGTTCGGCCCTGGACGCCGAGGGCACGCTGGCCATCGAGACATTGATCGACACGCTCAAGCAGACCTACACCATCGTGATCGTGACCCACAACATGGGTCAGGCGGCCCGGGCCAGCGAAGAGTGTATCTATATGCTGTTGGGAGAAGTGATCGAACACGGCAAGACGCAGGACATCTTCCTCCACCCGCAACGCAAAGAAACCGAAATGTACATCGAAGGCCGCTACGGATAGGCTGGCGCATGGCGGAAACTACCATGCTTTACTGTCCTTGCACCGTGCCACACTGGAAATATCACCCGCTTCCGGCTACAACAATCGAAGGCCCTCGAGGCATTCGCATGACGGGGCTGAGGCGGGCGGAACGACGGGCGTGACGGCCGCACAGCAATCCTGTCCGATAATCCTGTTCGATTGTCTGACGGCCCGCCCCGGATGGGACTTTCCCCCATGGCCAAACAACTTCCGCGACAAATTGACGCGCTCAAGCAAAAGATCCTCTTCGTCGGCACGCTCGTCGAAGAAGCGATCGCCAAGGCGATTCTTGCCCTCAATAGCCGCGATGCCCAGATGGCCAACACCGTGATCGAGGCCGACGCCGAGATCGACCGCATGGAAGTCGACGTCGAGGAAGAGTGCCTCAAGATCCTGGCCCTGTATCAGCCCGTGGCCGCCGACCTGCGGTTCGTCGTCGCCGTGCTCAAGATCAACAACGATCTGGAGCGGATGGGCGACCTGGCGAAGAACATCGCCAAACGCGTGGTTTATCTGGCCGAATGCGAGATGTACGAGTTGCCCGTCGACTACCGCGACATGGCCGCCCGGGCCAAGGGCATGGTCAAGGACAGCCTCGACGCGCTGGTGAACTCCGATACCGCGCTTGCCCAGAACGTGCGCGAAAGCGACGACGCCGTGGACGTCCAGCGGCGCACGATCGAGAAACAGATCGAAGAGCAGATCGCCCTGCACCCGCAGCGGACCAAGGGCCTGCTGCGGCTTTCGTCGGTGGCCCGGCACCTGGAGCGGATCGCCGACATGGCCACGAACATCGCCGAAGACGTGATCTACATGGTCGAGGGCGAAATCGTCCGCCACATCCACGTCGGCGAGCCCTATTGATCGGCCGACGTTCCTACGGGTGCATCACGCCGCACACCGGCGCTTCCCAGCCCAGGGCGTTTTGCCGGGCCACTACGGCGTCGAACCGCTCGCAGATCTGCGGCGGAATGGGCGACATCCGCCGCGTGTCCATGTCGATGTGCGCCGCGATATTCTCCTGCGTGGCAGCCAGTTTGCCCGTCTCGTCCACGGTCATGAAGTGCATGAAGTGGAATCGCTTTTCGCTGCGGCCGATGGCCCGGCTGCGGATCGTGACGTTCCACCCCACCCGAACCTCGGCCACGTAGCGCATGTGCGACTCCAGCGCGAAGCTGCCGCGATGGTGCTGGCGAAAGTAGTCGATATCGAAGCCGAACTCGCGTCCGAACCGGCCAAAGGCATGGCCGAATAGGTTCGTGTACCACATCACGTTCATGTGGCCGAACGCATCGAGGTAGTCTTCGGGAATCTCCATCTGGTAGGTGATCGGCAACCCTTGCAGATCGAGTGACGGAATCTTCTTCGCCATGAAAGCTCTCGCGCGTGCCAGGAACAGCGAGCCCCGGGAATTCCTCCCCGAGGCTCGCTCGAAACATCTTGCCAAGCAGCCGGCCTACGCCTTCGACGCGTCGTAGTCGGCAAACGTCTTGCCGCTCTCGGCCAGCTCCTTCAACAGCGGCGACGGAGCCCACAGGCTGCCGTGCTGCTTCTCGAACTCGCAAACTCGCTCGTAAACGTTCTTCAGCCCCACCGTGTCGGCATACCACATCGGGCCGCCGCGCTGTGCCGGGAAGCCGTAACCCAAGATGTAGAGCATGTCGATGTCGACCGCCCGCAGGGCGATGCCCTCGGCCAGGATGGTGGCTCCCTCGTTGACCAGGGCGTACAGCGTACGCTCGAGAATCTCCTGGTCCGAGATCTCGCGCCGCTCGATCCCGGCCTTGGCGGCCGTCTCCTCGATCAGCTTCTGCACTTCGGGATCGGGGATCGGGGCCCGGCTGCCCGCCTCGTACTTGTACCAGCCGGCGCCGGTCTTCTGGCCGAAGCGGCCCATCTCGCAGATCTGGTCCACCACCAGCGGCTGGCGAATGCCCTCCGGCTCGAGATGCTTGTACTCCTTGCGGATCCGCCAGCCGACGTCCAGTCCGGCCAGGTCGCCCACGGCCAGCGGCCCCATGGCCATGCCGTAGTCGTAGAGCACCTTGTCGACCTGCTCGACCCGGGCCCCTTCCTCCAACAGGAACTGGGCCTCGCGCTGGTAGCAGTGAAACATGCGATTGCCCACGAACCCGCGACAGTTTCCGACCAAGATGCCGACTTTGTTGATCTTCTTGGCGATCGCCATCGAGGTGGCAATCACCGTGTCGCTCGACTGCTTGCCGCGCACGATCTCCACCACCCGCATCACGTTAGCCGGGCTGAAGAAGTGGTGGCCGATCACGTAGTCGGGCTTCGACGTGGCCGAGGCGATCTCGTCGATGTTCAAGGTCGAGGTGTTGCTGGCCAGGATCGCGTCGGGCCGCGTTACCTTCTCCAACTCGGCGAACACTTTCTTCTTAAGCGCCATCTCTTCGAACACGGCCTCGACGACGATGTCGGCCTCCTTGAACTTGTCGTACGAAGTGGTCGGCTCGATCAGCGCCATCCGCTGGTCCATCTGCTCTTGCGTGAGCCGGCCTTTGGACACCGTGGCAGCATAGTTCTTCTTGATGATGCTCAGGCCCTTTTCCAGGGCCTCGTCAGAGATTTCCTTGAACAACACCGGAATGCCGGCGTTGGCGTAGTTCATCGTGATGCCGCCGCCCATCGTGCCGCCGCCCACGACCGCGGCCCGTTTGATCTCGATCTTCGGATGATCCTTGGCAATGCCGGGCACCTTGGCCACAGCCCGTTCGCCGAAGAAGACGTGGATCATGGCCTTCGACTGGTCGGAGTGCAGGCATTCCTTGAACAGCTCCTGCTCGCGGGCGACGCCTTCTTCGAAGGGGAGCTTCGTGGCCGCTTCCACCGCGTCGATGGCCTTGCCCGGCGCCATCAATCCCCGGGCACGCTTGGCCACTTTGTCACGCACGGCGGCCAGCGCCTTTTGGTTGGCGGCCTGGTCCGAGATCTTGTCGGTCTGGTCGCAGGTCTTGCGCGGCGGCTTGCCGGCGGCCACCAGTTCGCGGGCAAAGGCCACGGCCCCCTCGAGCAGGTCGCCGTCGATGATCTTGTCGACGATGCCGGCCTCGTGGGCTTGGGGCGCGGGCACGGGGTTGCCCACGGCGCACATTTCCGCGGCCACGGCCACGCCCGCCAAGCGCGGCAGCCGCTGGGTGCCGCCGGCGCCGGGGATGATGCCCAGCTTCACTTCCGGCTGGCCGACCAGGGCCGAAGGCACGGCCACGCGGTAGTGGCAGGCCATGGCCGTTTCCAGCCCGCCGCCGAAGGCCGTGCCGTGAATGGCGGCCACGATCGGCTTAGGGCAATTCTCGACGATCTTCAGGATCGGGTTGAAGCCCACGCCGCGATCCTTCTTGCCCGAGGTCATCTTGCCGAATTCCTTGATGTCGGCCCCGGCGATGAACGTGCGCCCGCCGCCGATGATCACGATGCCCTTGACGGCGTCGTCCTGGATCGAGGCCTCGACCGATTCCTTGATGCCCTCGGGCACGCCCGGGCTCAGCGCGTTGACCGGCGGGTTGTTGATCGTGATCACGGCAATCTCGCCGTCTTTGGTCAGTTGAACCAGGTCGCTCATGAATTCGTCCTCGTCGTTGGTGCGCGGGCCAGATTCTCAGGCCGCGCGGCCGTATGGGAAGTTGAAGTTGGTTGTCATGCATACCAGCCCGAAGCGCGAGCGAGGGTCGTTTGGCGCGGTACTCCCACGAAACACGAAGGACGCCGCCGGGTAGTGCTCCCTCGCTTGCGCTTCGGGCTCGTGTGTGGAATCGATATCGGGTTTGGTGCTTGCTCTGCCTACTTAATGGGGCGCCGTTTGATGAACTCGACGATATGCTCGGCGATCACCTCGCCCTGGTCTTCCTGCAGGAAGTGCCCGCCGTCTTGGATGGTGATTTCCGGCTCATCCTTGGCCGTGGGGATCAACTGGCGAAAGTACTTGTCGCCGCCGGCCGTGATCGGGTCCTTGTCGGAGAACATCACCAGCGCCGGCTTGGTCCACTTGCTCAGGCCATCGGCTGCCGCGCGCATCGCGGGCAGCGCCTCGGCGTCTTCGGAAACCGGCACCAGCAGCGGAAACTCGAGCGCCCCGTCCTTGTAGCTCACGTCGGGAAACGGCGCGTTGTAAGCGGCTAGCACCTCGTCGGACAAGTCGCTTACCGTGGCCTGCTGGATCAGCCGGCCGATGTCCATGTCGGTCGATTTTTCGGCAAACGCCCGCCAGGCCATGAACGCCGGACCAAACGGCTTGCCGCTGACCGGCAACCCCGTGTTCATCACGACCAGCCGCGCGAACCGCTCGGGCTGTTCCACCGCGATCGGCAGTCCCAGCAATCCGCCCCAGTCCTGGCAGACCAGCGTGATGTTCTTGAGATCCAGTTCTTCGATGAACGCGGCCAGCGCGTCGTGGTGCAGCTTGTAGGTGTAGGTCTTGCGGCCCACGGGCTTGTCGGAGCGGCCAAAGCCCACCAGGTCCACGGCCACCACGCGTCCTTGCTTCGAAAGCGCGGGGATCATCTTGCGGTACAGGTAGGCCCAGGTGGGCTCGCCGTGCACGCACAAAATCGGATCGCCCTGGCCGGCTTCGACGTAGTGCATTCGCAACCCGCCGGGCACTTCCACGTAGTGCGGTTCGTATGGCCAATCGGCCAGGTTCTCGAACCGCGCGTCGGGCGTTCGCAGGGTTTTCATCGGTCCGCCTCCTGAGGGTTCGGGTTCGGCCGCCGACGCCACCGGCGCCGCCAGCAAGAGAGCGAGCAGAACGAACGCGCGCGTCATGGCATAACTCCCTAAGAATGAAAACGGATCGGCTACAGGCAGGCCTCGAACAGGCCCGCGGCACCCTGACCGCCGCCGATGCACATCGTCACCACGCCGTACCGCGCTTTGCGGCGCAGCATCTCGTTGGCGATCGTGCCGACCATCCGCGAGCCCGTCATGCCGAACGGGTGACCGATGGCGATCGACCCGCCGTTGACGTTGAGCTTCTTAGGATCGATGCCCAGCCGGTCGCGGCAGTAGACCACCTGCACGGCGAACGCCTCGTTGAGCTCCCACAGGTCGATGTCGTCCATCTTCACCCCTGTGCGCTCGAGCAACTTCGGCACGGCGAACACCGGCCCGATGCCCATTTCGTCCGGTTCGCAGCCGGCGACCTGGAAACCGCGGAAAATCAGCTTGGGCTTGATGCCCAGCTTTTCGGCCCGCTCGCGCGACATGACGACGCACACGCTGGCGCCGTCGGACATCTGCGAGGCGTTGCCCGCGGTGACCGATCCCTGGCCGCTTTCGCGATCGAAGTGCGGTTTCAGGTTCAACAGGCCTTCGAGCGTCGTGTCGGGCCGGTTGCATTCGTCCTTGGTGATCGTGTGCTCTTCCTTGCCGGTGATCTCGCCGGTCTTGCGGTCGACGATGCCGCGGGTGACGGTCATCGGCGCGAGCTCTTCGTCGATCAGGCCCTCGGCCTGAGCGCGGGCGGTGCGCTGCTGGCTGCTCAACGAGTATTCGTCCTGCGTCTCGCGGCTGATGTTGTAACGCTTGGCCACGACCTCGGCCGTGTCGCCCATCACCATATAGAGGCCCGGCATTTTCTCCGCCAGCACCGGGTTGGGCTCGCCGCGGCGTCCGGCAATGGCCGTGATGCTCTCCACGCCGCCGGCCAGCATCACGTCGCTGCCTTCGTTGATGAT
The DNA here is from genome assembly GCA_003389325.1 of Planctomycetota bacterium. Lineage (GTDB taxonomy): Bacteria > Planctomycetota > Planctomycetia > Pirellulales > PALSA-1355 > LB-PLM-3. Next base: position 70,673 of record QQVE01000065.1, on the reverse strand, counting down.
TTGATGCGCCGCCAGCGCCACCGCCTGCAACCCCGAAGAGCAAAAGCGGTTGATCGTCGCGCCGGCCACGGTCACGGGCAAGCCAGCCCGCATGGCCGCCACGCGGGCGACGTTCGTGCCCTGGGTGCCCTCGGGATTGGCGCAGCCCATGAAGACGTCTTCGATCTCGCCCGGGTCGAGCTCGGGCACTTTCTTGAGCACGTCCGTGATGCAGTGGGCGGCCAGGTCGTCGGGCCGAGTGAGATTGAACGAACCGCGAAAGCTCTTGGCCAGCGGCGTCCGCGAGTGGGCAACCACGACGGCTTCTCTCATGAGTGGACTCTCCTGGATCGGGACATCTTCGCGCTCGCTCGACAAAGCGGGTGCCGCCTGGCGAGGCGCGCCGGAATCGGTCTCTTGGGATGGGATGACGGTTGCTGGAAACGCACGGTTGCTGGAGACGCGCTGTCGACCAGCGCCAAAACAGGCCTTCGCCGGGCAGAATGCCCGAGCCAAAACCGTTTTTCGTCCTCCTGATTGGCGCCTACCGTCCGTTCGGTAGAATGTACACTGGGAACGTCAGGCTGGGAAGAGACCGAACCACGCCGGCAACCACATTTTTTTGCCCGGTCCGGGTCTCAACCACGCGGTGCGTGGCAACGCCAGGGGCGCGCATTCGCTCGCGCCTCGCGGCCAGCGTATGCTGGTGAACGCCACGTGCCCGGCGAATTCCCCGCCCTTCGTGGCTTGGTCCATCGAACCAGGAGACCTCGTCATGCTGAATCTGGCCATCGTGCTGTCAGAAAACGCCAAGATCTGCCCCGAGCGCACCGCGGTCATCTGCGACGAGCGCAAGCTCACCTACGCCCAACTCGAGACGGCCACGAACCGACTGGCCAACTCGCTGGCCCAATTGGGGCTGCATCGCGGCCAGAAGATGCTCGTCATGCTGCCGAACATCCCCGAGTTCGTCGTGGCCTATTTCGGCGTGCTGAAGCCGGGCGGCGTCGTGGTGCCGGTCAACATCCTGTACAAGGCCCGCGAGCTGGAGTACCTGCTGGAAGACAGCGAAGCGATCGGACTGATCGCCTGTACCGAGTACCTCGAAGAAGCGCTCGAGGCGTTCCGCAACGTCGACACCTGCCACCACTTGATCCTGGTCGATTACGAAGACCGCGCCCCCGACGTCGAGGACAAGGGCGTGCACCGCTTCGACGAGCTGATCGAGGCCGGCGCGCCCGAGTTCGAGCTCGCCGCCACTTCGCCCGACGACACGGCGGCCATCGGCTATACCAGCGGCACTACCGGGCACCCCAAGGGCGCGGAGCTGTCGCACTTCAACTTGTTCTATCAGTCGCGCGTGCTGCCGATGCTCACGACCGAAGTGCCGATGGAGACCGACGTGCGGATGGCGGTGCTGCCGCTATTCCACTCCTACGGACAGTCGTGCGTGATGAACACGGTGCTGGCCATGGGCAGCACGCTGACCCTGATGCCGCGCTTCGAGCCCGGCCGTGCGATGGAGATCATCGAGCGCGACAAGGTCACGCACTTCGCGGCCGTGCCCACGATGTGGGTCACGATGCTCAACCATCCCGACCGTCCCAAGTACGATCTCAGTTCGTTGCGCGTGTGCAACAGCGGCGGAGCGCCGATCGCCGTGGAGACGCTCGAAACCTTCAAGGCCGAGCACGGCTTTCACATTCGCGAGGGCTACGGCCTGACCGAAACTTCGCCCACGGCCACCTGGAGCCAGGACCCGGTCGTGCCGCGACACGGCTCCTGCGGCAAGGCGATCTGGGGCTGCCAGATCAAGGTGGTCGACGACGCCGGCAACACGCTGCCGCCAAACACCGACGGCGAAGTGCTCATCCGCGGCGTCAACGTGATGAAGGGCTACTACAACCAGCCCGAGTCGAGCGCCCAGGCGATTCGCAACGGCTGGTTCTACACCGGCGACATCGGGCACCTCGACGAGGACGGCTACCTGTACATCGTCAGCCGCAAGAAGGACATGATCCTCCGCGGCGGCTTGAACATCTACCCGCGCGAGATCGAAGAGCTGCTCTACGAGCACCCGGCCGTCGAGGAAGCGGCCGTCGTGGGCGTGAAGCATCCCGAGTTGGGCGAGGAAGTGAAGGCCGTGGTGTACCTCAAGCCCGGCTCGTCGGTCGGCGAAGACGAGTTGAAGGCCTACTGCAAGGAGCGGATCGCGGCGTTCAAGTATCCGCGCATCGTCGAGATCCGCGACACGCCGCTGCCCAAGGGCCCCTCGGCCAAGATTCTCAAGCGCGAACTGATCGCCCAACACGAGCGCGGCCAGGCCGCCACCGTTCATCAATAGTCACGAAGAAAGACGAGGAAGGAAACGCCAAGACGCCAAGACGCAAAGTAGCGAGCACCAGGCACGGTAGCGCACGTTGCGTTTAGCACGAAAAAAACTTCGTTATCCCTCTGCGGCTTTGCGTCTTTGCGTTTCGCATAAACCAACACAACACCAGCCCGAAGCGCGAGCGAGGGTCGTTCGACGATCCAGCACCTCAAGACCCTCGCTCGCGCTTCGGGCTAATATCGCCCACCAACAGACCCAAGGACCCAGCCATGGCATACGAACAGATCCTCTACGACGTGGCCGATCGTGTGGCCACGGTGACGCTCAACCGGCCCGACAAGCTCAACGCCTGGACCTCGCAGATGGAGTCCGAGGTGCAGGAGGCCATGCTCTCGGCCGCAGCCGACGACGACGTGCGGGTGATCGTGCTCACCGGCGCCGGCAAAGGCTTTTGCGCCGGAGCCGACATCGGCAACCTCGACAGCGTGTCGAAAAGCAACGACCCCAAGCAGTTGCTCAAGGACTTGCAGGCCCGCTTCGTCGGCCCCAAGATCGACGGCGCGCGCAGCGACTTTCAGAAGACCTACTCCTACTTCCCCGCCATCGGCAAGCCGATTATCGCGGCGATCAACGGCGCCTCGGCCGGGTTGGGCATGGTGATTCCGCTGTTCTGCGATATCCGCTTCGCCTCGGACAAGGCCAAGTTCAGCACGGCCTTCGCCCGCCGCGGGCTGATCGCCGAGTATGGCATGTCCTGGATGCTGCCGCGGATCGTCGGTGTCTCCAACGCGCTCGATCTGCTTTACTCGGCCCGACTGATCGACGCCGCCGAAGCGGAACGGATGGGGCTGGTCAGCCGCGTGATTCCCTTGGATCAATTCGCCGACGCCGTGCGGGCCTACGCCGTCGAGCTGGCCAGCATGTCGTCGCCGCGCTCGATGCGGATCATGAAGCGGCAGGTCTACAACGGGCTGTTCTCGAGCTTGGGCGAGGCCATCGACGTGGCCAACGAGGAGATGGTGCCGGCCCTGTGCTGCGAAGACTTCAAAGAGGGCGTGGCCCACTTCATCGAGAAGCGCGCTCCCAACTTCACTGGAAAGTAACCGCGTGAAAACCGATTCCTCCGCCTCCGTCCTGCACATCGGAATTCCCAACCCGATGTTCGAGGGCGAGTTGAACATGTACGTCATCGCCGGCGATCCGCTCACGCTGGTCGACACCGGCATCGGCACGCCCGAGGCGCTCGATGCCCTGGCCGCGGGCCTCGAGTCGCACGGTCTTTCGATCGACAAAGTCGAGCAGGTCATCCTCACGCACAAGCACGCCGACCACATCGGGCTGGCGGCCGACATCCGCGACCGCTCGGGAGCCGCGGTCTACGTCCACGAGGACGACTGGGAGGGCGTGGCCAATCTCGACGAACGGCACGAGGAGTTCGTTCCGCTGGTCTGCCGCACGCTCCGCAAGGCCCACGTGCCGGAAGAGCGGATCGAAAAGATGAAGCAGTTCCTCGGCCACGGCCGCCGCTTCGCCCGGCAGACGCCCGCCGAAAAGCTGCGGCACGGCGACACGTTCGAAATCAGCGGCGAAACCCTGGAAGTGATCCACACGCCCGGCCACACGCAAGGCTGCATCTGCCTGCGTTACGGCAATCACCTGTTCAGCGGCGACACGGTGCTGCCGACGATTTCGCCCAACATTGGGGCGGGCGAGATGCGCCGCCGGGGCATGGTGCAGCGGTTCCTCGATTCGCTCGATCGCGTGGCGGCCCTGCAAAACGACGACCTGGTCGTGCTGCCCGGCCACGGCCCCGCGTTCTCGAACCTGGCCGAGCGGTGCGCGGAGCTCAAGTCGCATCATCTCGAGCGCGAGGAGGCGATTCTCAAAATCCTGCACGAGAGCGACGGCCCGATGACCGTCTACGAAATCGCCGGCGTGCTCTGGAAGAAGCTGCCCGGCTACCACCTCACCCTGGCCACGGCCGAGGTGACGTCGCACCTGGAGAAGTCGATCGACGACGGCCGCGCAGCCCACGACGACGGCCGGTATTGGGTGATCTGACCGCAGCGCGTTCGACCGCGCTGGCGCTTCTCGCTTAGCGGCGATACGCCCAAGGGTACGTCGGGGCCCGATCGGCGTACTGTTCGCCCGACTGATAGCGGCGCAGGGCGGTTCGGCCCGGGCGGCGGCGTGATTCGACCGGTGCCTGCAGCGCCGGCACCGGACCTTCCTCGGGCGTTTCGGTGTCGGCGACCGAGACGGCCGGCTCGCTGTATCCCGGCGGCGTGGTGACCGGCGGCGGCGGGCCCGGCGGATACTTTTCGATGTCGGGGTTATTGAAGCCGTAGGCGTTCTCGTAGAACCGCTCCGGCCCGGCGCAGCACCCCGCCAGCCCCAGCCCCAGCCCCACGGCAACCACGCATTCCAAAACCCGTCGCATCGCAACCTCCCCGCGCGTCAGCGTTCCGATTCTGCGGAACCTATCGATGCTATCGGTTGTAAGGGGCGGTTGGGATTACGAATTTCGGGGCGGGCGGCGTGCTGGCGCACTGCCGCGTGGCAGGCGTGCGCCGGCAGAGAGGGGGGCCAGCCTAGGATACAAACGGCTCGAGGAAGTACTGCATGCGGTACTGGTGCGCATCTTTAGCGATCTCCGCCAGGTTGCGCCCTTCCGCGTCGCGGTAGTGCACGTCGGCTCCCGCGGCCAGTAGCAGCTTCGCACTATCGAGCGACGAGCTTAGTGCTGCTTGATGAAGGGGGCTGCGCTGCGCCGCATCGCGGGCGTTCGGATCGGCTCCCGCTTCCAACAGCAAACCGACGATTTTCGGCCAACTGTTGAACGACGCGCAGGCCGTCAACGTTTCGCCGCGTTCATTGCGCAGATCGACCTTGCCGCCATCGGCCAGATACTGGCGCACGGCCTGCTTGTCGCCCCCTTCGCACGCCTGAAACGCCGGAAGCGTTTCGCGGTAGAACTCTTCGTTGTCATCAGGATTCAATCCCACCAAGAACTCCGCAAAGGTGTCCGCTATGGGGAATATGAAGTCTTCACGGTCGCGACAGCGTTCCCGATCCCAAAAGTGGACCCAGCCTTGGACTTGCTGGTGGCGCCGGAGGCAAATCATACCGTCGGGGCCACTCATGATGGGCAAATACATACCGGGCACTTCAGCGGAGAGGTGGTCATGCATAGCCAGCATGTCGTGCAGCCAAAACCGATCGTCGGGCACCACTCCGAGATGTTGCGTGATGTGGAACCGGTCGTAGTCCGGCGCGAGGCTTGGCACGTGAACCCACACTCCGTGGGCCCAATCGCCCGCGTTGTACCGCAGAAGAAACTTTCGGTAGTCTTGGGGAAATACGATTCCGAGACCATCCTGGAGTTGATCAACTTGAGTCTCGGCAATCTGGTCCCAGCAATTCTGTAGGCGATCGAGAATGGGAAGGGAGAAGTCGAACATCTTTGGCCTGTACCACTGGCAACGTCGACTAGCTAAGCGAACGGACTGGCCGCGAAAATTACGACACCAGCGGTTCAAGGAAGTACTGCAAACGATAGTGGAAGCCATCGTGGGCGATCTGGGCCAAGTTACGGCCTTCACTGTCCCTGTATCGCGCATCGGCGCCGGCTGCCAGCAGCAGTTTCGTGCCATCGAGTGACGCTCCCGCAACGGCGTGGTGCAAGGGACAGCGCCCGTCGGAATCGTGAGCGCTAGGATCGGCGCCAGCGTCGAGCAGCATCGCCAGAATCTTTGGCCACCTTGTGCGAGCCGCGCACACGGCCAGAGTGTGACCCGCTTCGTTGCGGATGTCGACTTTCCCGGCATCGTCTAGGTACTCGCGAACCATGTGCTTGTCACCTCGCTCGCACGCCTGGAACACCGGTAGCGTTTCTCGGAAAAACTCTTTTTCGTCTTCGGGATTCAAGAGCAGCAGGAACTCCGCGAAGCTGTTTGCGATTGGAAGCATGAATTCCTCCCCGTCTTGATAACGCCCGAGGTCGGAATAATAAACTCGGCCGACTTCAGTCTCATGAATGCTGAGGCAGATGAGCCCCGCCAGTGTTTGCATGATGGGCACGCAGTCCCGCGGCACAGCGTCGTTGTATTGCTCGCAGACATCAAGGATGTCATCCGTCGAGAATCGTTTATTCGGGATGACTCCAAAGTTGGTGGCGACATGGGCCACATTGTGTTGTGACGCCTCTCGATCCACCTGCACCCAAACCTCGTGAGCCCAGTATCCGCCGTTGAACTGTTTTAAAAACGAAACATACTGTTGCGGCAAGGATGCTCCGATCTCGCTCCGGAGTCGATCGAGCTGATCCTCAGTAATCGGATCCCAGCAGTCCTGAAGCCGATCGAGGATGGGAAGTGAGAGGTTGAGCATAGGTCTACATCAACTAGCTTAGAGGGCCCTGCCAATCCAGTTTTGGGGGCTTCTGTAGCCTCTGTTGTAGCTCCTGCTCCATCTTGTGTCTCGCGGCCCGAAGTCGCCTCTCGATGTCGATTGCCGCAGCGCCTCCATGGGTTCCCGTATGAATGTGAAGATACATTGGGTAGACCTCGCCGTAAAACCCCTGATTGCATCTCTAACAGCCTGCTCGATCTCTTCAAGTCGCATGTATTCCTTCGTGACTGGTAGTGTGCGAGCAATCTCTATGAAAGCCGCCGACGTGGCTTCTGCGGCGTCTCTCTGTGCCGCCTTGACTGGGAGATTTGCCCTGTCCTCGGCATCCTTGATCCGCCTGCGAGCCGCAGCACGGATCTCCGCGGCCAGTTCCCTTCCCAAGTCTGCGGCCGACACGATATCTCCCAACAGCGGTGTCGCGCGAACGACTGCTCCGCCAAGCCCGTGCGCTTCGACATCTTCTGCAAAGAAATACAGCGTGATCAGTCCGCCGACTATTGGAACAACACGTCCAATGCGAAGGCTTCTGGTGACCCGTTGGGCAAGTCGCCTTTGCAGAGCGACAAGAGGCCCCTTTCCTTTCCTGGCCAATTCATTGACTTCACGGGCCACCTTTTCGTTCAAGTAATGGAAACGTGCTAACGACGCCGATCCTTTGTGTTTCAGTACGCGATGGAACTCGCCGGGAAGCATTTGCATCCTACCTGCCATAATCCGGTGGTTCTTGTGTTTTCCAAGCTCAGTGAAGTTTCCATCATGATGAAATACGACCTTTTGCGGAACGTCCCCATGCGTGTGCTTCCATGCCTTCCGGGCCTCTATCCTGTCGAAGTCAGGATTCCCTGTGATCGCGATGGTCACGTCCTGGTTTGGCAGGGCCCATTTGTCGAGAACGGGAAATCCATTGCGGAACTCGATATGCGTGACAACCTCTCCTGTTTTCCCGATCGTGATCGGCTTTTCGAGTTTGCGCAACCCGTTGCCCTCTACGCCTGTGACCCACTCTCCTCGGGGATAGTTGCGAGAATCAATGCCCGCAGGAGGTTTCGCTGCTTGCCTTCGACGGCCGCCACTATTACCTCTTGATCCCTTCCCGCTGCGGCCTCGGCCACGGGGGGCCGCGGCCAAGAGTACCGCTGGCGCATCGGCTCGGCGATCCTCTGCGCCAATTCCCCAACCAAGTTCGGCACCACGAACGCCTCTCTCGTCCTCAATTAGCTGCTCAATTGACCTGACCGTTCGTGGAGTCAGGCGTAGGCCGCGGGCGGACCAGTGATCCGCGAAGATCGCCAACGAGTCGCGGCGCGATCGCTCCGGTGGGTAGTTGAGCAAATCGTAGAGCAGATCGCGCAGGCTCTCGCCAAGCTGCTCGCATTGCCGATGGATTTGCGTGTTGACGCTGTTTTCGACGGCGCGCAAGAACCGATCGGTCGCTAGATCATGGTCAATCACGAGCAGGCTCCCTCCTGCCGAACTGTTGGCTGCCTAGTAGCGGCCGAAAACGACGTGTATCTCAGACGTCAGCTTGAACAGGTCGAAGCGAAGCTCTTCAATCGGCTCGTTGACCACCTGCTTCAACGTGCGTTTCGACTCGTCGATGGCAATGCGGGTGATTCGTTCGACATTCTGAACAGTGACTTCCACCTCGATCTCAAGCCGCCTGCGCGTCCTCGGATGTCCAGCCTCTGCCGTGGCTTGCTTGAATAACGCGTGTTCAACGCGCGAAGCCGCATCGCGTTTTCGGCGCAGCGCTTCGTCGGTGTATCGCAGAGGTGGAACGTCGCCCTCCTTTGTTAGCTCACTTGCTCCGAGAGTCGTTTCGTCAGGTGTTGGGCTGTCGTTCGTCAACGGCTCTGCATCGCCAGTTGTTGAGGTGTGCGCCGAAGCGCTAAAGGCGATATCGCCCTCGGCCGATGCGGCATCGAGCTGACTTTGGGCTGGTGGCTCAAAGGCGGGCGGCCCCGTACGAGGCAGCAGAGGCGGCATTGCGGTAGCCTCCTCAGAGGGAATCGGCGTCGACGACTCGGACCCCAAAAAATCACTTTGCGGGGCATCCACGGCGTCGCCTTCCGGAAGGCTTTCTGCGCTCGGCTCGGATCCGTCCTCGTCTCGTACGTGGTCATTCCAGGGATCATCAGCTTGGCTCAGTTCACCGTCGACAGCCTCTTTTTGATCAGGCGAATCCTCTTGCCCTTCCACCGGTCCGTGATCGCGATCTAGTTCGTCTGCGTGATCTTCGAAAACCATGCCATCCACTCCGAGAAAAATCTGCTCCGCTGGACCGCCAGCGACTTTGCGGATGTGGACTGTAGACCAAACCCTGGCCCAATTTCATCATGGCTGTTTTCGCCACTTGACTGACGAGCAGTCGTGCCCGCATCAGTTACAATCGCGGCATGCCCACCACATCCCCATCGCGATCCCGCAGGCCGCGCGGCGTGACGTTGATTGAGTTGCTGGTGGTGATGGCGATCGTGGCCGTGCTCGCGGGGTTGGTACTGGTGGTCGTGCAGAGGTCGCGGGAGATGAGCCGCCGGGCGCAGTGCCAGAACCATTTGCATCAACTGGTGGCAGCGCAGCAGCACTTCGTCGACGTGAAGAAGCGGAATCCGCTGCCGCCGGTGCCGGACGTGGCCAGCGGCTGGTCGATCGAACTGCTGCCGTTTCTCGAAGCGGAGATCACCCGCGACCACATCCTGGCCAGCCCGGAGCTGACGTTGGACATGCGCTCCCCGCAGCTTGCCGTGCGGCCGACCATCCTCTCGTGCCCCTCAGCCTACGAGGGCGACAGCACGATCGAAGGCATCCCCGCGGCGCACTACGCGATGCTGGTTCGCGACGACAAGCGGCAACTCGTGTGGTTCGGCGACGTGCCGATCGACTTCCGTCTTCCCTGGGCGTCGGGACCCGAGCCTTTCGCCGACGACCCGCGCGAGCACCCCTACCGGCGCGATTCCAAGTTTCGCGGGCCGCACGGCGGCGGATTCTATGCCTCCGGAGGGAGCCGTCACAACGTGTGGTTCATTCCGGGCAACTGACCGAACAACCATCCCCGTCAACTGGCATCGCCCCGCGCGAGCGACTATCCTGGCCGCGGGCTCGGGCGCGTTTCTGGCGTGCGGCGGGCCGTGGCATCCTTCCCCGGCACGCATTCCATGACTTCTGTCGATCCTAGTTCGCACTCGACACCCCAAGTGCCAGGCACTGCGCCGGGCATGGGCGACGGGCAGGACATTCACCGCTTGCGCGATCTTTCGCCCCAGCAGTGGAAGAGCGGCATCGCGGCCTGGCTGGGGTGGCTGTTCGACGGCCTGGACATGCACCTCTACACACTGGTGGCGCTGCCGTTTGTGGCACTGCTGCTGGGCGTCGAGGAGAAAGATCCCAGCGTCGGCACCTACAGCTCGATCATTCAGGCGGCGTTCCTGGTCGGCTGGGCGCTGGGCGGAGCGTTTTTCGGTCGCATCGGTGATTCGCTCGGCCGCAGCCGGGCGCTAATGCTCACCATTCTCACCTACGCCGTCTTCACGGGGCTGTCGTTCTTCGCACAAACCTGGTGGCATCTGCTGATCTGTCGTTTTCTGGCGGCCTTGGGCATCGGCGGCGAATGGGCCGTGGGCGCGGCGTTGCTGTCGGAAACCTGGCCCAAGCACTGGCGCCCGTGGATCGCGGCCGTGCTGCAAACGGCCGTCAACTGCGGCATCGTGCTGGCCTCGGTCGCGGCGTTCCTGATGGCCGAGTTGCCGTATCGGGCCGTGTTTCTGGTGGGCGTTCTCCCGGCTCTAGTGACCTTGTGGATTCGCAAGGCCGTGCCCGAGACCGAAACCTGGCAAGCGGCCCGGCAGGCCCACGGCCACCAGAATCCCAGCGTGCTGGAGCTGTTTCGCGGCGACGTGCGACGCACCACGCTGTTGACGATCGCCGTTTGCGCGCTGTCGCTGTCGGCGCATTGGGCCTTCGTGTTCTGGAGCGCCCAACAACTGCGCTCGCTGCCCGAGGTGGCAAGCTGGACCGACGCCGAGCGAAGCGAGCTGGTCAGCACGGGCGTGGCCCTGCTGATGGTCTCGTCGATCGTGGGCAACTTCCTGGCGGCCTGGCTGGCCCGCGGGTTCGGCTACCGGCGAACGATCGCCGCGATGTGCGTGGTGTACTCTGCGTCGATGGCCTTTACCTACTCCACGCCCCGCGACTACCGGCAGATCTTGGCAATGTGGACGATTATCGGCGCCTCGTCGGGGCTGTTTGCCTTGTTCACGATGTATATGCCCCCGCTGTTTCCCACGCTGCTGCGCACGACGGGCGCGGGCTTCTGCTATAACATCGGGCGCATCGCCGCCGCGGCCGGCACGGTGTTCTTCGGCTTGTTCAGCCAGGTGAGCGACTTTCGCACGGCCTTGTTCTACACGGCATTTGGCTTTTTGCCGGCGGCGGCCGTGGCGATGATGCTCCCCGAGCCGCCCGACGAGCGATCGCGCGTGGCTCCGGTGGAATGAAGCGTACGACACCCGCGCGGCCTTAGGCGGTCCGGCAACAACGGAAGGAACGCGATTCGATGTGCTTGGCTTCTCCTCCTGGCTCGTCCGGCGCGCGCGGCAGCAGCCGTACGCTCCGCTTCGAAGTGCAGCCCGCGTGGCAGCAGATTCCGCCCGAGATCACCTTGGGCGAAGTGCCCGGCGTGGCCACCGACTCGGCCGGCAACGTCTATCTGTTCAATCGCGGCGAGCACCCGGTGGTCGTGTGCGATCGCCACGGAACGTTCCTGCGCACTTGGGGCGAAGGCGTGTTCGCCCGGCCCCACGGCATCACGATCGGCCCGGACGACGCCGTGTACTGCGTCGACGACCTGGGGCACAACGTCCACAAGTTCACGCTCGCAGGCGAACGGGTGTTCAGCCTGGGCAGCGGACGCCCTGCGGCCACGGGCGCCCGCGGGCTCGACTATCGCACGATCGAGCGTCCCTCCGGGCCGTTCAACTGCCCGACGGCGCTGGCCATCGCTCCGAATGGCGAGTTGTACGTGGCCGACGGCTACGGCAACGCCCGCGTGCATCGATTCTCACCCGAGGGCGAGTTGATTGCTTCGTGGGGCACCCCGGGCGCCGAGCCCGGGCAGTTTCACCTGCCGCATGGTATTGCGGTGGACCGGCAGGGCAGGGTGGTGGTGGCCGATCGCGAGAACAGCCGGCTGCAATGGGTCTCGCCCGAGGGCGAGTTCCTGCACCAGTGGCCCAATCTGGCACGGCCGACCCAGGTGTGGATCGACGCCGAGGATCGCGTGTTCGTTACCGAGCTCGGTTATCGGGCCGGCATGTTCCCCGGCAACACGGCCGGGCCCGGCCAGAGGACCGGCGGGCGGTTGAGTATATTTGACGCCCAGGGCGAGCTGGCGGCTCGCTTCGGGGGCGGCGACAATCCATGTGCCTGGGGCGACTTTTTCGCGCCGCACGACCTGGCGATCGACCCGTTCGGCGATCTCTACGTCGGCGAAGTGACGCTTTCGGCCGGCGGCAATGCCGGACTGGTGTCGCCCGACTGTCCTGCCCTGCAAAAGTTCGTTCGCGTCACCGATCAGGAAACTGCATGAAGATCCCGCACGAAAAACTCAAGCAACTCACCGCTTCGATCTTTGCCGCCGCCGGCTGCGACGAGGCCGAAGCTGCCCGCATCGGCCATTACCTCACCGAAGCCAACCTGGTGGGCCACGACTCGCACGGCGTGATCCGCATCCCCTACTACATCGAGTGGCTCCGCGCGGGCAAGGTGCTGGCCAACCAGCAGATCAAGATCGACTTTGAAAATGACGCGATCGCCGTGGTCGACGGCCAGTACGGCTTCGGCCAATCGGTCGGCGAGCAGGCCACGAAGCTGGGCATCGATAAGTGCCAGAAGCAGGGCGTGGCCGTGGTGGCCTTGCGCGACGCGGGCCACTTGGGACGCATCGGCGACTGGCCGCTGTTGGCCGCCCGCGCGGGGCTGGTGTCCTTGCACTTCGTCAACACCAGCGGCGCGGGCATCCTGGTGGCGCCCTTCGGCGGCATCCAGCGACGCCTGTCGGCCAACCCCATCGCCGCGGGCGTGCCGGTCGAGGGCCAGGAGCCGATCCTGGTGGACATGTCCTGCTGCACGATCGCCGAAGGCAAGCTAAAGGTGGCGCTGAACAAGGGCGTGCAGGTGCCGGAAAACTGCATTATCGACTCGAAGGGACAGCCGTCGACCGATCCGGGCGTGTTCTACGGCGAGCCGGGAGCGATCCTGTCGATCGCCGGACACAAAGGCTATGCGCTGGGCGTGCTGACCGAAGTGCTGGCCGGTTCGCTCACCGGCGGCGGTTCGAGCCATCCCGACAAGGCCTCGCGGTTGGGCAACGGCATGCTGTCGATCTACTTCGATCCCAAGGCGTTTCAGCAGGACTCGGCGTTCGCCGCCGACGTCAAGCGTTTCATCGACTGGGTCAAGAGCTCGCAGCCCACCCAGCCCGGCGGCGAGATCCTGATGCCCGGCGAGATCGAGCAGCGCACCCGAGCCCAGCGCCTGCGCGACGGCATCGACCTGGACGACAACACCTGGGGCTCGATCACCGACGTCGCCGCCTCGCTGGGCGTGGCGGTGGCGTGACGCCTACGGGGGCGAGGCCCAACGGGTGACCAACATGTCCGACTTCTCGCACAACGGCCATGGGCACTCCAACGACGGACATGAAGGAGCCGAACAACCGCTGCATATTCGCAGGCTGGTGAAATTGATGGTCCGCGAAGCATGGGCTGGTCGGTTCAACGGGATCACGATCGACGCCCAAGCGGATCGTTGCCCCGTGTTTTTCGTTCGAGGTGACGAAGCGATGGAGAGGGACGCTCTACCAACGATGCTCTTCAACCCGCTCAAGGAACACATAGCTGAGATTTGTGGAATGAAAGAGCCAGCGGCGCAGGGCACGTTCACCGCCTCGTTGCGGCCGACCGAGACAAAGTCCAGCACGCACTACGACGAAGTGAGGGTGTCGGTCGACTTCGGCGAGGGCCGTCTGCGGCTGAAAATCGAGCCGTACGTGTCCTAGCGGGCCCGACAGCGTGGCCGTCGTTTCGCCAGTAGTTGTCGACGGTGTGCGAGGACGCCGCTCGGCTATACCGCCGCCAGCGCCTCTTCCTCTTGCGGCTCCGCAAGATCGAACGCGCGGCCTCGCGGGCTGCTTCCTTCCGGCTTTGCGCTTTGCCGCCAGAGTTCGACCAGCGTGCCGATCATGATGGCGGGCACGAGCACATCGCTCCAGAACCAGGGGCCGGCGTTGCCGGGGGCGAAGTTGTCGGCCACGATCATCTGCCGCACGTGGCCCACCGCGTCGCCGCCGAGAAACACGGTCACGGCGATCGTCGCCGCGGCACGAAAACCCAAGCCGGCGCGAAACGCCAGCACGCTCAGCACGCCGATCGTCAAGTCGGCCATGCCCACCTCGAACTGAAACGGGCTCGTGGCCCAGCCGATCGCCTCGGCCGAGACCTTGGGAAAGAAGATGTGCATTCCGGCCGTGTACAGCCCGACCGCACCCGCGCCCAGCAGCGCCACCCAACGAAACAGCTCCTCGGTAAACAACGCACACGTGCCCTTGCGCCACGGCCGCGCCATGGCCACGGCGATCCCCACGGCCAACACCAGCATGATCATGCTGAAATAGGTCAGCACGCCCCCGATCAAGTCTCCGATCATGGTTCGACCCCTCGTACGAACTTTCGAACGGTCGGCGCGGCCGCCGGCCCGTACAAATCTAGGTCGCGGACGTGCCTCGCGGCGAAAAGTGCCGAGACCTGGGCCTAAGAGCGACGGGCTCGCCGTCTCGGGTAGAAACGCACGGCCAGCAGCAGAGCGGCTCCCGTGGCCAGCATGACGTACGTCGACGGCTCGGGCACCTGGGCCAGGAACACAACTTCGAGCGTGTCGACCCGGGCCGGGTCGAGCGGGGCCACAACGTGGTCGAAGCGGTCGGAGTAGGCGAAGTTGTAGGCCTCGGAGATCTCGCTCATGGTCGCGGCCCACGGGTTGTAGAACGGATCGTTCGGCTGTAGCGCCGCGAACAGCTCGGTCAGGGCAAACCAATCCTGGCTGTCGAGCGTACCCACCTCGACACCGCCTTCCAACACCGTGCTGCCGATCGCGCCGATGTTGAACCCGGCCATCAGGTCGCCGATCAGCCATCCGAAGACGTCGTTCTGCGGGTTGATCGGTGTGGGCGAACCATCGAGGTAGAACGAGGGGTTTGCCCCGTAAATGCCCGAGGGGTTGGTCAGGTCTTCGTACTTGAACAGCAGCGTGTGCGCGCCCGTGATCGTTCCGGCGCCGGTGAGCGTGATGTTCTTGTCGGCGTCGATCGTGGCGGTGAACGCGTAGTCCTGCCCCATCGTCTCGGGCGTGACCGGAGCCGGGCCCACGCCGGCAAAGCGTCCCTTGATCGTGGCCACCGTACCGCCGTGCGACGGGGCGTAGCTATCGCGCACGTAAGTCAGGTAAGCGTCGAAGTTATCGTAAGGCGATGCCGGCAAGCCGGGCGACGGCGGATAGGCACTGGGGCCGATCACGCGCACGAACTGTCCGCCGCCGTCGGTCACCACGGCCGCATCCGCGGGCGACGGAATGCCGCGCACCGCGTCGAGCGTCGTTTGCGTCGGCGAGGCGGTGAGGCTCGATACTTTCGTGCCGGCCAGACCGCCCTGATAGACGTTCAGCTCAAGCGGAATGCTGAAGTAGTCGATCGACGTCGTATCGGCCACGTCGGCCGGGTTGCCGTGGTACGTCAGCTCCATCTTGTCGTAGCGCAGCAGGCGATTGGGATCGCTGGGCGAGACGGGCGACGGCTCGTAGCCGCTGTGCGTGAACGACCAGGGGCTGCCGTAGCCGACGTAGATCCGCCCACTGAACGAGTTGAGTTCGATGCCCTGCGGCAGCGTGTCGAGCGTGTACCAGTTCTCGTCGCCGAACTGGCTCACCGACAGCGGAGCATTCGTGGCCGCGTTGGTGGCATCGAGCGCCCCGGGCCCGACGAAGCCGATGTAGACGTCCGAGTTCGCCAGCCCCGAGTCATTCTTGAATTGCACCGAAAGCGGGGGCGCGGCCCAGCCGCTGTCCGCGCCGCAAACGAGGAGAAGAAAACCGCACACGATCGCGCGCTGCATCATGGAAGTGCCTCTGTTCTGTTGAGAGTCTTGCCCTGTCCGGCCCGGGGGAACAGGGCTCAATCGTGATCCAGCCGGGCTGTTTTGTCCACCAATTCGGCCCCTGCCGAGCGTCGCGGCCCCGTTGCCCTTGCCGGTTTCGCGTGAAAAAGCTACGAGAGTTGGTACGCCACGGATATCCACCGCTAGGAAAACACGGCATGGCAGCGGCTCGCTTCGGCACGTTTGGCGGCGTCTTCACGCCCTGCACGCTGACCATTCTGGGCGTGATCATGTTCCTGCGGTTCGGCACCGTGGTGGGCGAGGCCGGCGTCGTGTACACGATTGCCATCGTGGCCGTGGCGAACCTGATCACGCTGCTCACGAGCCTGTCGTTGTCGGCCATCGCCACGAACATCCGCGTGCGCGGCGGCGGGGCCTACTTCCTGATCAGCCGCAGCCTGGGAATCGAATTCGGCGGCGCCATCGGCGTGGTGCTGTTTCTGGCCCAGTCGATCTCCGTGGCCATGTACGTGATCGGATTCAGCGAAGCGGCCCGCGACGCGCTGCCCACCGGCGGACTGTCGCTGGCTGTCGTGGCCACGATCGTCAATACGGGCGTCTTCGCCTGCGTGCTGATCGGCGCCGGCTGGACGATCAAGGTGCAGTACTTGATCCTGTCGCTGCTGGGCGCGTCGCTGCTGTCGTTCTACCTGGGCGCAGCCGAAGCGTTCGACGGCCGCCTGCTGCGCGAAAACCTCGCACCGCATTTCAGCGAGGGCGTTAACCTGTTCACCATGTTCGCCCTGTTCTTTCCGGCCGCTACGGGCATCATGGCCGGAGCCAACATGTCGGGCGATCTGAAGAACCCGGCCCGCTCGATTCCGCTGGGCACGCTTTCAGCGGTCGGCGTCACGGTGGCGATCTATCTCAGCCTGGCCGTGTTGTTGGGGTCGTCGCGATCGACCGACGTCCTCTCGACCGACAGCCTGGTGATGAGCTCGATTGCTCGCTGGCCCGTGCTGATTACCGCAGGGGTGCTGGCCGCCACGCTCTCGTCGGCCCTGGGCAGCATGATGGGAGCGCCGCGCATCCTGCAAGCCGTGGCCCGCGACAACGTGATGGAGTCGCTGCGTTTGTTTGGCGCCGGCAGCGGCGCGGCCGATGAGCCGCGGCGGGCGATCGTGGTGACGTTCGCCATTTCACAAGTCTGCATTCTGCTGGCCGATCTCGACGCCATCGCGCCGGTTGTGACCATGGCTTTTCTGATCACTTACGGCCTGTTGAACGTGGCGACCTTCTACGAAGCGATCACGAAGAACCCCAGCTACCGCCCCCGGTTTCGCTGGTGCCATTGGTCGATGTCGCTGACCGGGGCCGTCGGATGCCTGGCGGTGATGATTCTCGTCGACTGGCGCTGGGCCGCCGTGGCGATCCTGCTGGTGGCGCTACTGCACCGCTACATCAGCCTCGGCGAGGTGCGCTCTCGCTGGGGCGACGTGCATCGGGGGCTGCTCTTCGAGCGCACGCGCCGCAACCTGCTCAAGCTCGAGGCCCAGCGATACCATCCCAAGAACTGGCGGCCCATCGTGCTGGCGCTGAGCGGCACGAGCTGGAGCCGCCCGCACCTGGCCGTCTACGGCCACTGGCTCACTTCCGGGCAGGGGATTCTGTCGCTGGGCCAGATCATTACCGGCGAAGTCGACCACGGGCTTGAGCGCCGCCAGAACCAGGAACAACTGCTGCACCGCTTCATCCAGGAGGAAGAGCTGGAAGGCTTTCCCGCCGTGGTCGTGGCCTCGGACCTTTCCGAAGGCATCGAAGCGCTCGTCCAATCGCACGGCCTGGGGGCGCTGCGGCCCAATACCATTCTGGTCGGCTGGCCCAGCCACTCGGAGCGGATCGAGGCCTTCGCCACGGTGTTGCGCGACGTTCACCTCATCAAGCGCAGCATCGTTTCGGTGCGCTTCGTGCCCGAACCCGACGATCCCTGGGAAGCCCCGCCGGGGCCGATCGACGTCTGGTGGCGCGGGCACCAGAACGGCGATTTGATGCTCTTGCTGGCCTACCTGTTGACGCAAAACAGCGAATGGCGCGGGCGCACGATTCGCGTCTTGCGCGTGATCGAGAACGAGGCGGGCCGCGACGAGGTGCTCGAACACCTGAGAGAATTGATCGACACGGCGCGGATCCGGGCCGTGCCCCAGGTGGTCATCGCTCCCGACGTCAAGCAGGCCATCCGCGAAACGAGCGGCTCTTCGGCCGTCGTGTTTCTGGGCTTCACACCTCCTGAAGAAGGGCGCGAACGCGCCTCCTTCGAGGAGATGGAATCCTTTGCCGCCGAGTTGCCGCGCGTGGTATTCGTCAACAGCAGCGGCGACGTGGCGTTGGACACGTAGACGGACACGTCGCGGGAAGCGCACTTGATCGAGTTGCCCTTGCCGGTTCGGGCGGAAAAGGATACGAGATGGGATCTGCAATCGGATCCCTCGCACGAGACCCTGGCATGGCAGCCCCCCGCTTCGGCACCTTCGGCGGCGTGTTCACCCCCTGCACGCTGACCATTCTGGGCGTGATCATGTTCCTGCGGTTCGGCACGGTCGTGGGCGAAGCCGGAGTCGTCTACAGCGTGGCGATCGTGGCCGCCGCGAACGCGATCACGCTGCTGACGAGTCTTTCGCTGTCGGCGATTGCCACGAACACGCGCGTCCGCGGCGGCGGGGCCTACTTCCTGATCAGCCGCAGCCTGGGCGTCGAGTTCGGCGGAGCGATCGGCGTGGTGTTCTTTCTCGCCCAGTCGATCTCCGTGGCCATGTACGTCATCGGCTTCAGCGAAGCCTATCGCGACGCGCTGCCCTCGGGCGGACTGACGCTGGCGGCCCTGGCCTCGATCGTCAACGCCGGCGTGTTCGTCTGCGTGTTCATCGGCGCCGGCTGGACGATTAAGGTGCAGTACCTGATCCTGGCACTCCTGGCGGCGTCGCTGCTGTCGTTCTACGTCGGCGCGGCGGATTCGTTCGACTCGACCCTGCTCCAGCAGAACGTCGACCCACACTTCAGCCCGGGCACCAGCCTGTTTACGATGTTCGCCCTGTTCTTTCCGGCCGTCACGGGCATCATGGCCGGAGCCAACATGTCGGGCGACTTGAAGAACCCCGGCCGCTCGATTCCGTTGGGAACGCTTTCGGCCGTGGCCGTCACGGCTGCCGTGTACCTGAGCCTGGTGCTGATGCTGGGAGCCGCGCGGCCGGCATCGGTTCTCGTGGGCGAAAGCCTGGTGATGGGCACGATTGCCCGCTGGCCCGTGCTGATTACTGCCGGAGTGTTCGCCGCTACGCTTTCGTCGGCCTTGGGCAGCATGATGGGGGCGCCGCGCATTCTGCAGGCCTTCGCTCGCGACAACGTGCTGGAGTGGCTGCGATTCGTGGGCGTCGGCAGCGGTCCGGCCAACGAGCCGCGCCGGGCGATCGTCGTGACGTTCGCAATTTCGCAGGTCTGCATTCTGCTGGGCGACTTGGACGCCATCGCTCCGGTCGTGACAATGGCCTTTCTGATCACCTACGGCCTGCTCAACCTGGCCACGTTCTACGAAGCGATCACCAAGAATCCCAGCTACCGCCCCCGGTTTCGCTGGTGCCACTGGTCGATGTCGCTGGCCGGCGCGGTCGGTTGCCTGGCGGTGATGGTTCTCATCGACTGGCGCTGGGCCAGCGCCGCAATTCTGCTGGTCGCCATGCTGCATCGCTACATCAGCCTCAAGGAAATTCAGTCCCGCTGGGGCGACGTTCACAGCGGGGTGTTGTTCGAGCGCGCCCGCCGCAACCTGTTGGCGCTCGAAGAAGAGCTCTACCATCCCAAGAACTGGCGGCCCATCGTGCTGGCACTCAGCGGCACCGGTTGGAGCCGACCGCACCTGGCCGTCTACGGCCACTGGCTGACCACCGGCCGGGGCATTTTGACCCTCGGGCAGATCATCACCGGCGAAGTCGACAACCGGCTCGAGCGCCGCCGCAACCAGGAACAGCTACTGCACCGCTTCATCCGCGAAGAAGAACTCGAAGCCTTCCCGGCCGTGGTCGTGGCCCGGCACGTTTCCGACGGCATCGAGGCGCTGGTGCAGTCGCACGGCCTCGGCGCGCTACGGCCGAACACGATCCTGGTCGGCTGGCCCAACGCCCCGAATCGTGGCGAGGCTTTCGGCGCCATGTTGCGAAGCGTCGCCGGGCTCGAGCGCAGCATCGTGACCGTGCGATTCCGGCCCGAACCCGACGACGCCTGGCAAGCCCCGCCCGGGACCATCGACGTCTGGTGGCGCGGACACCAGAACGGCGACCTGATGCTGCTGCTGGCCTATCTCTTGACGCAGAACAGCGGCTGGCGCGGGCGCACGATCCGCGTGTTGCGCGTGATCGCCAACGAGGCCGGCTACGACGAAGTGCACCAGCATCTGACCAACCTGATCGAAACCGCCCGGATTCGGGCGATTCCGCAGGTGGTGATCGCTCCCGACGCGCAGCAGGCGATTCAGGCCACGTCCGCCTCCTCGGCAGTGGTTTTCCTGGGATTCGAAGCACCGGCGGAAGGTCTCGAGCAAGCGTTCTTCGATCGTATGGAAGCCATCGCCGGAGCGCTGCCCCGCACCGTGTTCGTCAGCAGCAGCGGCGGGATGACCCTCGACATGTGACGCCCGAACGCCGGCCGGGGATACCGTCTACTTGCCTGCAGCCAACGTCAAGCGGCACGGTGCTCGAACGCGAAGTGGAGCATGCCGCGCGACTTGGCTTCGTGGCGCAGTTCCAGGCCGCAGGCACCGGCAGCGTCGATGACCCAACCCGGTGACAGGCGGAGCTTGTCGTAGCTGCTGACCGACATTGTCCAACCGCCCGGCTTGCGATCGTAAAGCATGTCGTAGACGTGGACCGTCTGCGAATCGAATTCCAGAAAGCACGTACAGATGCGCTCGTCGTCGCTGCGGACGGGTATGAACCGCGAGGGCCCGACCAACGCGGCCGAATAGTCGCGAAACGACGCGCAGAAAGTTCCGCCGGGAGCCAACCTCGCCGACACGGCGACCAGCAGCGCAACGACTTCGTCCATCGTGGCCAAATGCGTGAGCGTATCGCCCATGCACACGATCGCGTCGACCGGTCCTTCGACGTGGCCGGCAAAGTTGCGCAGGTCGTCGTGCACGGCCTTGATGGGAAGTCCGTCGGCGTGCGTGCTGAGCGTATCGAGCAGGTGCCGGCAGGTGTCGATCGCCGTCACCGCATAGCCGCGCCGAGCCAGCGGAATCGCCTGCAGACCGTGAGCGCAGCCCAGGTCGACGGCCACGCGCGTCGAGAAAGGCCGCAGATCGATCGCGTCGAAGTACTCGGCCGTGGACTGACAGGCGGCGGCAAAATCGCCGACCATCCAGGAATAGACCGGCCCCAAGTGGCGATCGTAATGTTCCGCGACGCCGGGCGCCGGATGTTCTGCTCGAGGCATGAACTTCCTCCCGCAAACAGATCGAGCGCCGGCCCTACAGAGTAACTAGCGGGAGATTGCGATGGTAGTCTCCTGGCAAAGTTTTTTCCAAACCGATCGCCTGCATTGCCAGCACTAGCGCCGCGGCGGCCGCATCCGCAAGTTGACCGGCGTACCGCGAAACGCGCGGGGGATCACCGGCCACTCCTCGGTCAGAAAATAGGCGTACGTGCCCTCGGGAAACTCGGGCGTCAGGCAGAATCGCCCGTTGCACGCGTCCAGGTCGCCGGCGCCTGCGACGTACTCGTAGTCCTGGATAAACGTGCCGTCGTACTTGCCGCCGGGATGGCGCGCGCCTCCAGGACGATTGCCGCGCTTCAAGCGATAGCTCGAACGCAGCGCCGCGATTTCCGACTGGGGGTCCTTCGGATCGGCGTAGCCGTAGACGGCGTAGATCGGGAAGCCGTCGGCCGCCCAACCGATCTGCGGCGAGTGACGGTCGCGGCTCCAATCGAGTTGCGCAAGCAGCAGCGTGGGCAGCCCGTGGTAGTGGTAGCTGCCGCCCGGCTGCACGTGGGCGTGGTTGGTGTCGATGCCCAGCGGCACGGCTCCGCCCAGGGCCTCGTAGTTCCAACCGCGCGGATCGCCGCCATAGAACTCGGCCGTGCCGGGATCGAACAGCACGCCGTTGGTGGCCACGCCGAAGGGCATGTTCGGCGGACCGCGGCGGCCGGCATCGTGCAGCGGCGTGATGCGCTGGGCCGGCTGGGGGTCGGCCGGCAGGTTGAACTGGTAGCGCTGCTCGCGAATGGCGTTGGGATTGCCGCGGTTGGGAAACTGCCCGACCTTGTGATCCGGGATGCCGTTGGCCGCCACGTGGCGATGGCCGTGACGCCGGTCGAATTGCGCCTGGCTCTCGGCCGGCGGGTCTTCGCGCGCCGCCACCAGCCTCAGCGGTTGGGTGCCCACGACAAACAGCCGGCGCAGCGGCGGTCCCTGGGCCCAGGCCACCCAACCCACGCCCAGCACGGTGCATGCCACGACGGCCGCCCGCCACCGCCGGCCCAGCGCAGAAAACCAGCGTTGCAGCAGCATGGTTTGCACTCCTGTTCTTCTTGAGGCTTCGTTGAAGTGTTCGTTCAACGATACCTTGCGTTGCCTTAAGACTTCATGAAGCCGCCAAAGAGGCGACGCGCGGCACTTGCCTGTCCGGTTGTGTTGGCAGTGATACGCATCCGGGCGCTTTAGCGCCATTGCGCAGCGTAGCGTGACAATTGAGAAGCGTTTCGCCCTCCACATCTGCGGCAGTTTGCGATTTGTTACCCGCTGCGCTGCGTGTTAGCATAGCCACGACTCATCGCGGGCCGAATCCGGCAAACGCCTTTTAGGAACAGAACCATGCCGACTCCAACCAACCGTTTGTGTGTGCGCCTGCGCGCAGAGAACCTCGAACCCCGTATTCTGCTGGCCGCCGATGCCATCGATGGCCTAGAGCCGCAAAGCCCACTCGACCTTTCCAACGTCGAGTTTCGCAGCATCGACGGCTCGGGCAACAACCTCGTCGACGATGCCCAAGGCGCGGCCGACACGCGCGTCATCCGCTTCGGCTACCCGGCCGTCTACCCCGACGGACACGGCGACGTCGTCGACGTCGAGGGACGCCCGAACGCGCGCGACATCAGCAACGCCATCCACGCCCAGAGCGACAGCGTGGTCAACGACCGTCACCTGACCGACTGGATTTTTCAGTGGGGGCAGTTCCTGACGCACGACATGGACCTGACGATCAACGGCAGTCTGTACAACGAGCTGTCGACCGGCGAGGTGGGGGATTTCAGCATCGCCATCAACGACCCGAACGATCCGCTGGGCCCCAACCCGATGCCGTTCAACCGCACCGAGTTCGACCCGACCACCGGCACGCCCGACCTGATCGACACGGGCTTCGGTCCGCGGGCCAATTGGCGCGAACAGATCAACCGCGTCACGTCGTACATCGATGCGTCGAACGTGTACGGCTCCGACGCCGAGCGCGCCGCGGCCCTGCGCACGTTCGAAGGCGGCAAGCTGATCACCTCGGCCGACGGACTGCTGCCCGGGCTGAACGACGTCGGGCTGGACAACGACGACCCGTTCCGCGCGGGCGCAGAACTGTTCTTGGCCGGCGACGTCCGGGCGAACGAAACGGTCGCGCTCACGGCCGTGCACGCCCTGTTCGTGCGCGAGCACAACCGGCTGGCCGACCGGATCGCGGAACTTTACCCGCAGTTGAACGACGAGGAGATCTATCAATTGGCGCGGAGGATCGTGGGGGCCGAGATGCAGGCCATCACCTACAACGAGTTCCTGCCGGCCCTGCTAGGATACGACTCGGCCCCGCGGGCCGAAGACGCCGTGTACGACGCGGAGCTGAACGCCTCGATCACGAACTCGTTCGCGGCCGCGATCTTCCGCTTCGGCCACAGCATGATCAACGAAGACCTGCTGCTGGTCGACAACGCCGGCCACACCGTCGACCGCCTGTCGCTGGACGAGGCTTTCTTCGATCCCGACTTCTTGAAGGACAATCCCCAGGCCGTCGACTTGCTGATGAAGGGGCTCTCGGAGCAGTTGGGGCAGGAGAACGATCTGCTGCTGGTCGACGGCGTGCGCAACAACCTGTTCGGTCCCCCGGGCGCCGGCGGCGTCGACCTGGCCGCACTCGACATCGAGCGCGGCCGCGATCACGGGCTGCCCGACTACAACGCGTTGCGCGCATTCTACGGTCTGGAACGCGTCACGTCGTTCGCCGAGATCAACTCCGATCCGGCCATCCAGCAACAACTCGAAGCACTGTACGGCGACATCGACAATATCGATGCCTTCGTCGGCGCCCTGGCCGAAGACCACCTGTCGGGCTCGAGTGTCGGGCCGCTGGTCGACGCGGTGCTGGTGAACCAGTTCACCCGGCTGCGCGACGGCGACCGCTTCTTCTACACCAACGATCCCGAGCTCGCGTCACGCGACGCGAAGAGGATCGTCGATCTGGAGCAGGTGACGCTTGCCAAGATCATTCAGTGGAATACCGGCGTCACCGACCTGCAGGACAACGTGTTCTTCGATCCTTCGGTCCTGGTCTACGAAGTGCCCGCAGCGCACAGATCGGCCGAGACCTACGTCGTCGCCTCGTCCGGGCAGGTGTCCATCGCCCGGGGCGATTCGAACCGCGCCGTCGACGTAGCGTCGCTGGACGACATCTCGCAAGTGATCATCGTCGGCTCCCCCACGCGCAACGATACCATCCGCGTGGCCGTGGCCGCCGCGCAGGGCGGGCTCGAAGACGGCGTGATCGTGTACGGCCGTGGAGGGCTGGACACGCTGATCGTTGACGGCAGTACGCGACGCGACACGATCGTCGTCGACGCCCCGCAGGTCGACATCAACGGCACGGTCGTGCAGTTCTCGACGATTGACGAACTGGTCGTCTCGCCCGGCCGCGAGCGCGACCGGGTGTCGATCGTCGACGAAGGCGACACGGACGTGACGGTGCGGGACGGCGACGGCAAACGGCGCGACCGCGACGGCGGCCGCTCGGGCTCCCGAAGTCGAGGCGACCGCGACGCGGCGCCGCTGATGGAAGAGCTTGACGGTGCCCGCCGCCGCCGGCGCTGAGCCACGCCCGAGCAATAGGCGCGTTATCGGGTCGGTCGCCCACTGGGGTGCAGGCGAGGATCGGTTTCGGATGGCCGTGACCGAATCCTCGCCTGCGCCTCGACCGCGCGGGGCGATCGGTGCGCCGTGCCGGCACAGGCCGCGCCGATTCCGGCCCCAACCGTCATCGCGCTCGACGCTAGCAGACTTCCGCCAGCGTGCTGCAAAGCGCGCAACTCGGCGGAAAAAGTCGCCCGCCGGGGGGGCGTATCCGATAAGGACCTATATACGTAGACCCAACCCCTCCCCATTCGCCCCCAAGACCGGCCTCACCACGCCTGCCCGTCGCCCATGCGCGGCGCGTTTCCCAGCGCCGCACACGTCGCTCCTATCACTGCGGTTGCAAGAAGCGCGTGCGCAACGTTCGGCAGCAGGTTGCCGCCGGCATCTGACTCTATGGAACGCATCCACCCGACGTTCGGCGAGTTCTGGAGTGCGCTGTCCCCTCGGCACGGCGGGCGCCCCCGGCCGCGCGCGACCACCTTCGAGGCGCTCGAAAGCCGCGAAGTGCTCGACGCCACGTTCACGACCGTCAACGACCAGGTCGGCTACGCCAGCGGCAGGTTCGCCTGGTTCGACACCCAAGTCAACGTCGCCATCTACGCCGAGGACAACTCGGGCGCCAACTACTACTACTTCGACACCTCGGGCACGGCGCACCCGACCACCAGCATCACGCCCAACGGCAACGGTCAGCGGCTGATCCCCAACTACACGCTCAACACGTTCACCAAAACGTCGGACCACACCTATACCCTGACCGTGCCCGAGACGCTGCCGGGGTCGAGCTACGGCCCCAAGTCGGCGCGGATGATCTTCTCCCTCAACAAGCCGCTGGAAGTGACGGTCAACGCCGACGGCACGGTCAACGCGCCGGTGCCCACGGAGTCCGAGTTCTACGACTTCATCGAGTTCACCTACAACGCGCCCAACAATCCGACGGGCAATCTCAACATCAACACCTCGACGATCGACCAGTTCGGCATCCCGGTCCAGGTCAAGGTGGACAGCACCAGCGTGGGCGTCGACGCGCTGCGCGACTACGTGATCGACCAGTACCAGGATTTCACCAGCAACGCCAACGACCCCTTCGCCGTCAGCCTGTGGCCCACCTCGGACAAGAACTGGGGCACCTACCGCATCACCAATCCCAGCGACGTGATGGACGACGCCACCGTCGCCATCAACAAGCTGCAGACCGAGACCTTTCTGCTCAATGCCATCAACGCCACCGACACCACGCTCCACGTCGACGCCGCGGGCTTTCCCACCGCCACCCCCTTCAAGGTCAAGATCTTCAACGAGGTGATCCAGGTCGACGGCGTGGCCAAGCTGCGCGACGGCACGACCAACTGGACCGTCACCCGCGGCGTCGACGGCACCACGGCCGCCCCGCACGTGATGTCGGCGCTAGTGAAACCGCTCGGCCCCGCCATCACCGCCAGCCAGACCTCGCTCACCGTGGAAAACACCGTTGGCTTTCCCGACACCTATCCTTTCCGGCTGCGGATCGGCAACGAGATCGTCACCGTTACCGGCAAGCAAAGCACGAACCCCAACGGCACCACCACCTGGTCGGTCATTCGCGGCCAGTTCGACACCACGGCCGTGGCCCACCAGCAGGAAGCCATCGTCTACTTCGACTCGGTGACCCGGCTGGGCTACAACGGCTACTTCAATGCCGCCATCGACGCCCTGTTCACCAAGTACCACAACACGACCAGCAAGCTCGAGTTGGGCTACAAGCCGGACGGCGAACCGCAACAGGTGTGGGAGGGCGAGGTCATCACCGACGGCCTCAACCCCACTGTGATGCGGTTCACGCAACAGGGCGTGATGGGCGGAGCCGAACTCGACATCTACTACCCGTTCTTCAACCAGAACAAGTACTACTGGGCCGGCTACTCGCCGCAGTTGCCGGTGCGCAACGCTCCCAGCGCCGACATCAACGCCAACGTGGCCAGTCTTTCGCCCTCGGAGATGGTGTTTTCGTGCAACGGCGTGTTCGCCGACAACAAGTACCGCAGCGGCGAGTACACCGCCGACGAGTTGGTCACGCTGGCCAACCTCGAAAACCAGATCGTCTCGGCCCTGAACCGCGGCGTGGCGCTGCTGCCCGGCTACGACGCCAGCGACCCCACCGGCACCTGGGCCGACGGCAGCAAGTTCTACACGACCGACCAGAACCACAACCGCTACGCGGAGTTCATGCACCGCGACGACATCAGCATCGGCGGCCTGGCCTACGGCTTCGCCTTCGACGATCAGGGGGGCCACGCTTCGGATATCGGCGTGGCCAGCTTCTCCGACGTGACGATCACGCTGGGCCCGTGGGCCGCCAAGTCGTCTCCCTCCAGCCAGAGCTCTCTGCGGTTCTTGCTGGCGTCGAGTGGCAATGACTCGTCCGACGACGACGTTGCGGCGAGCGAGTCGCTCTCGGTCGCCAGTGCTTCCGCCGCCGCTGCGCCGTCTGGAATCACGAGTTCGATCGACGCCGCCATGGCTTTGTTGGCCAGCGAACTCGACGAGCCGGAACTGGCCGACGAAGACGAATCGCCCGACGAGGCCGAAGAACTCGTCGAGCTGATGGGCCGGGTGGCCTTTCCCGGGCTGCGGCTGTTCCTCAGCAGTCGCCGCGCCGGCTGAGCAGGGCCGCTATTCGGCCTCGGCCCACACCCGGGCTTCGCCCTCTTCATCGATCTCGACGTGGATCACATTCGGCCGGCAGCAGACCGGGCAGTCTTCGACGTACTGCTGCGTCGCTCCCTGCGAGAGATCGAGCGGAACAACGATCTCCTCGCCGCACGCATCGCAGATGTAGGCGCCTTCAGGGGTCATGGGCTTCGCGGTTTCCAATCGCACTAGCAAGTCTTTCGCCCTCACGCGTCGCGTGAAATCGTATGTCGGCCCTCTGGTTGCCGCAATCCTGCGGACCGGCGTGGGCTGCAAATCGGCTACAATGCAGGCACGGGACGAGTTGCAAATCTTGCGTGCTTTAGTGGGGACCATGCCGTGGTCGAGAAGGAACGCGACGATCCGTCCACCACCCCGGCCGACGATGAGGAGTTCGGCGCGATCATCAAGGCGTATGGCGACTGCGTGAACGAGGAGCGCTTCGACGAAGCGGCGACCCAGGTTTTCAAGGCTTTCGTGTGGGCCCTGGAGCATCCACCGGAGGAGACGCCTGCCGACAAGCTTGACGCGGAAGCCGACGAAGCGATCGAGCGCGGCGACTGGGAAGCGGCCGAGGAACTCTATCGGCAGAAGTTGGCAATCGACTCGGAGGATTATCAAGCCGCACGTACGCACATGCGTCTGGGGCGGCTGTGCCAGTTTCTAGGCCGGCACGACGAGGCGTTCGAACACGGCCGGCGGGGCAACGCACTGGCGACGGAGAATGGTCTCGACGTCTTCCATGCGATGGTCGCGCGTCAGTTTGCCGATCTCGCAGGTCCCGCGGAGCATTCGCCGGAAGTGGAGGCCTCACTACGGGAATGCCTAGCAGAGCTACCTGTGGAACCCGTGTACGCGCAGATTCGCGCGTCCGTGCTTGGCGAAATCGCGGCTCAGCGCCGCCTGGCGGGGGAGCGTGAAGAAGCCGGCGCGTTGCTCGACGAGGCCTTGGCAATGATGGAGGGAGGTGGTGCTCTGCGAGCCATGCCCGGCTCGCAGCATACGCTGTGCCGGTTGTGGCACGTCCGTGCGCTGCTTTGCGGCGATCGGGGCGAGAAGCGGGCGGCTGCCGCGGCCTGGAAGCAGGCCGTGCCGGCGAGCCGTGCGTCGGTTTGCTTCTTCCAGGAGGAAACGCCGCTCGAAGTCGACGCGCGAAGTCGCTTTCTCGCCGAGGCCGCCGGTGGATTGCGGGCCGCCGGCCGGCGCTGGCTTGCCAGACGCGTGCGCAGGGAGTGTAATTCACTGCGCGCCGGCCGGAAATTGCCGCCGCTCGCCGAATCTTGACGCCACCAGGAGCCCAGCCATGCTCGACCACGTTCTCCGCGCCGCCGAAGCGAACATCGACTACGCCAAACGCCTGATGGCCGACATTCCCGAGGAGCAGATGGCCGCCCAGCCGGCCCCGGGCATGAACCATGCGGCTTGGGTGCTGGGTCATCTGGCCTACGTGTTCGATTCGATGATCGCGGTGTGGGGACAGAAGCCCACGATGTCGCCGGAGTGGAAGGCCCTGTTCAACGTCCCCTCGCAGCCGCAGCCCGAGCGCGACAAGTACCCCTCGAAAGAAGAGCTGATGGCGGCCTATCTGGCGAACTACCAGCGCATCGTCGACACTGTGAAAGCGGCGTCGCCGGAGGACTTGGACAAGGAGTTCCCCAATCCCAAGCTGCGGGCCTCGCTGCCCACGGTCGGCGTGGCCATGGTCCACATCCTCACGTCACATCAAGGCCAGCACTTGGTCCAACGCTCCGCCTGGCGGCGGGCCCAAGGCATGCCGGGGGTGTAGGCGCGCGATGTGTAGGTCATGCACTCCGTGCATGACAGGATCTCGTGTCACGCCACGTCTTGCGGGAGCTTGTCATGCACAGGGTGCATGACCTACAGCCTGTGCGTCTTCGCCCATTAGGGTCCACAATTGCAACTTTTTTTCTGTCGCCTGATTGACGACGCTCCGGCCAACGATATGATGACGCGGCCCGAAATGCCCGTTGCCGACTTCAATTTCGGCAAGGTGTTGAAGACTCGGCCGTTGCACGAGGCTCTCGTGTGTGCCCCGGTCCTCGCGGCGGGCGGGTGGGCATTCGGCGCATGGTGTGTGCGCTCAGCTCAGATGTGGGGTGTCTCATGAGTCCACCCGGCGTGCGAAGTCATGCACTCGTCGATTCTGTGCCTCTCTTGCCACTCGGCTGCCTGAACTACCGGCAGCGTTCTCTCCCCGACACATAACGCTCGATGACACGGTTGGCCGAACCGCGCCACGCGCGCCGGTGCCGCCGTGCTCTCCGCGGGCTTTTCGTTAGCGCGTTCGATTCCTGCTCGCGCCCGGCGTGCGCCCTCTTTTCGGAACGGGTCGAGGTGCGTCTTCACCACTTTGCGATAGGGAATCCTCTACTACCTTGGAAAGGGCTCGACTAATGAACAAGCAAACCATGTGCTGCGCCAA
Source organism: Planctomycetota bacterium (assembly GCA_003389325.1). Taxonomy (GTDB): domain Bacteria; phylum Planctomycetota; class Planctomycetia; order Pirellulales; family PALSA-1355; genus LB-PLM-3. Next base: position 40,540 of record QQVE01000065.1, on the reverse strand, counting down.
CGTCGTTTTCGGAATCTTGTTGGCAGCGATCGCCGCAGCGCCGCTCGAGGCCGCCTACACGACGGGCAACCTTCTGACCGACCCGAGCTTCGAGAACAATCCGCTGGGCAATTACGTGCAGATTCTCGGCCCTCCGAACAACACCAATGTGTGGGGCGCCGAAATGGGAGCCCTGTCGGGCGCCGCTTTCGGCATCACGCCCGCCAGCGGAGCCGTGATGCTGGGTATGTCGGACGACGGCGGGTTGACGACCCAGTCATTCCAACTCATCGACGTCTCACCGTATGCCGTCGATATCAATGCCAACCTGGTGACGGTCGACGCCAGCGGTTTGTTCAACACCCCGGCGACCATTGCCGCGGCCGTGTCGTCGGTCAGCGTCACGTACCTCGACAACACCTATGCCAGTTTGGGCTTCAGCATCGTGGGCAGCAACACGCTTTCCGGTGGCTTCGTCGACAACAACGTCACCACCTGGGAAGCGATCAACATCGTTGGCGCGGCCGTGCCCGCCAACACGACCTACCTGCTGATGCAGTTCGCCTACAACAATGCCTCGCTCTTCGATTCGCAGGGCGTACCGGGCGTCGGTTTCGTCGACGACGCCTCGTTGACGCTCACCGCCGTGCCCGAACCGTCGTCGCTATTGTTGGCAGCGCTGGCGGCCATCGGCTTATTGGCCTGGCGCATCCGGAAGTAGTCGTCCGACCACGGCTGTCCCCTGCCCGTTCGCCGTGCGATCGGGCAGGGTATCGGCCCACGAATCGATGACCAGAGAGTTGTTGGACCGCACCACGAGCCCTGTAGGTGATGTTCTCCGTGCGCACGGGGGTGCATGACGGCACTTCATGCCATGCCACGTCTTGGCAAGCACGTCACGCGCGGGGTGCATGTGGAGGCGCAAGCGTGTCCCCCGACAAGTTGGCGCCCTGAACCTCAGCGAACTCGCTGACACTAGCCCGAAGCGCGAGCGAGGGTCTTGCGGTCGTTTAGCGCTTACGGTGAGGACCCTCGCTCGCGCTTCGGGCTAGTGTCAGAAAGCTTGTTTTGCACGGGGGTGCATGACCTACTCGACCAACTACGTCAATTTGTCAGGGTGAAGTGCTTGCGCCCCGCAAGCATGCTCACGCGAGCGTGAGCATGGCACCCACGATCGCACGGTTCTTGTACCCGACAACTAAGCGTAGTTGGTCACCTACAGCCAATTCTGACTGCGGTACCACTCGGCGGTTTGACGCAGACGCTCGGCAACCGGGACCTGCGGGGCAAAACCGACGTCGTGGCGAATGTGCTGGGTGGAGCAAACCCAGTTGCCGGCCGTGGCCTCGCGGGCCTTGTCGAAGTTAAAAATGTACGGGCGTCCTCGCACGCGGGCGATGCCTTCGGCCAGGGCCGCGGCGGGCCAAACCAGTGCCGGGCCCGAGCTGCGGAGGATGCGCACGCTCTGCCGGCCAAGGCTCGCGCCGATCATCCGCCCCAACTCGGCAAAGGTGGGCTGCTCGTCGCTGGCCACGAAGTAATAGCCCGGCGGCGGATCGGCGGCATGTTCTTTCGACGGGGCCAGCCTGGTGCCGCGGTCGGCGCAGGCGATCAGCGAGTCGACCAGGTCGTCGACGTGGATCAACGAGTAGTGCGAGCCGGCCACGCCCAGGGCTACGTGCACCCCGTAGCGGAAGATCGAACGAAACACGTTGCGCATCTGCGGGTCGCCCTCGCCGAACACGATCGGCGGCCGCACCACCGTGATCGGCACCCGGGCGGCGTACTCTTCGGCGATCAGCTCCGCGGCGCGCTTCGAGCGGCCGTAGTGCGACACGGGGCAGGGCGGATCGCTCTCGGTGCGCGGACGATCCGGCGGCGAAGGACCAGCCGCCGCCAGCGACGAGACGCTCACCAGCACGGGCGCCGGTTGGCACGCCGCGCAGGCCGCCGCCACGTTGCGGAAGCCCTCAGCGTTGACTTCCATCAAGCTCGACGTGTGAAACGCGGCAGCCACGCCCGCCAGGTGATACACGACCTCGGCGTCGCCGACCGCTTTCCGCACCGAGTCGGCATCGCAAACGTCGCCCACGATAAAGCGCACGCCGGATCGTTCGATGCTTGCGCGATTCGACGTGGCCCGCACCAGGCAGGTGACGTGATCGCCCCGTTGGGCCAGCCGCTCGACGAGTTTGGCGCCGATGAATCCGGTGGCACCGGTAACGAGAACCGTAGCCATTGCTCACTACCCCAAACACACGACCCAATCAACTCCATGGGTAGACATCGACACGGCGCGGCAAACTCTGTCGCCTTGTATCGCACTCTTGCGCAACCGTCATGGCCGCGACAGGCGGCACCGCAGTGTGTCCGCCCGGCGCGCGTGCGATCCGTCTGAGAAGATTCGCCGCGGCGAGGAGCCGTGGGCCTGCGCGCGGCACAGCGGCCGTCGCGACGCAGCAACCTATTGTATCGCTTCCGCCTACGCCGAAGGCAAATCGTTCGCCGCTTCGGGGTACGCTCGGCGTGCGACTGCCGGGATTTGACGCTGTCCCGCGCCGCCGCAGACCGATATACTTAGAGGATTCGAAACAGGTCCTGCGGGTTACCAGGATATTGCGCGGTCTGGCGCGCCATCCCTTTCTTGCCATGAGCATTGCACCTCCCCATGGGGCGGCCACATTTGAGCTGCCTCCCTACAAATCGCTCGACAACGAAACGCTTAGCCGGCGGATCGAGGCGGTGCGCGCCAAGATGGGCTCCGAGCTGCTGATTTTGGGACACCACTACCAGCAGGACGAAGTGATCGCCCACAGCGACCTGCGCGGCGACAGTTATCAACTGAGCAAAATGGCCGCCGAAAGCGGCGACTGCCGGGCCATCGTTTTTTGCGGCGTGCACTTCATGGCCGAAACGGCCGACATCCTGGCCAACCAGCCGTTGAAGCTCGCAGAGCGGGACGGCAAGCGCGTCACCGTCGTGCTGCCCGACATGGCCGCCGGCTGCTCGATGGCCGACATGGCCGAGATCGAACAAGTTGAAACCGCCTGGGAAGAACTCGGCGAATGGATCGACACCGAGGACATCACGCCGGTCACCTACATCAACTCCGCGGCCAGCCTGAAAGCCTTCTGCGGGCGCCACGGCGGCATCGTTTGTACGTCGAGCAATGCCGCGGCAGTGCTCAAGTGGGCCTTCGAGCGCAAGAGCCGGGTGCTGTTCTTCCCCGATCAGCACTTAGGCCGCAACACGGCCAAGGCCATGGGCATTTCGCTGGAGCAAATGCCTGTCTGGGATCCGATGGCCGACGAGTTCGGCGGCAACACGCCCGAAGCGCTCAAAAGCAGCAAGGTGCTGCTGTGGCGCGGGCACTGCAGCGTGCACCAGATGTTCACCGCGGCCCACGTCGATCTGTTTCGCAAGCAGCACCCGGGCATCAAGATCCTGGTGCATCCCGAGTGTCCGATGGAAGTGGTCGACAAGGCCGACGTCCGCGGCTCGACCGGCAAGATCATCAGCGAAGTGGAGAACGCCCCGCCGGGCACCAAGTGGGCCATCGGCACCGAACTGCACCTGGTCAACCGGCTGAAGCACGAACACCCCGAGCAGGAGATTCACTTCTTGTCGCCCGTGGTGTGCATGTGTGCCACGATGTACCGCATCAACCTGGCCCACCTGTGCTGGAGCCTCGAGAACCTGGCGGCCGGCACGCCAGTGAATATCATCCGCGTGGACGACGACACGTCGAAGTGGTCGCTCGTGGCGCTCGAGCGGATGCTGGCGGTGAAGTAGCGGGGACGCTTTCTGTCGCAGGGTCGCGCCGGGCCGAGCCGCTTGTCGGCGATAGCCCGCTTCGCTAGGCTACGACTTCCGGTTTCTTCCCGCGGCCCCGCGTGCAGTGAGTCTCCATGAGCGATCCCTACTTCCAGAGCCTGTTTGCCGAGCGGATCGGCGGTGCCAACTACGGCAAGGGCACGGCCATCTACAAGTTCGAGAAGATCAAGCGGGCCAAGCGCAAGGCCAAAGCCGAGCATCCCGAGCGGACGCTGATCGACTTCGGCATCGGCGAGAACGATGAGATGGCGCCCGAGCCGGTGCGGGCCGTGATGGCCGGGGAAATCAACAAGCCCGAGAATCGCGGCTATGCCGACAACGGCGGTGCCGCGTTCAAGGAGGCGGCCGCACGGTTCATGCAGCGCAACTTCGGCGTCGAGCTCGACCCGGCCACGGAAGTGAACCACTGCATCGGCTCGAAGACCGCACTGGCGATGCTGCCGGCCGCCTTCATCAACCCCGGCGACATCACCCTGATGACCGTGCCGGGCTATCCCGTGGCCGGCACGCACACCAAGTACTACGGCGGCACCGTCCACGCCCTGCCCCTGCTGGCGGCGAACGACTTCCTGCCCGATCTCAACGCGATCCCCGCCGAAGTCTGCGCGAAAGCCAAGCTGCTGGTGCTCTGCTATCCCAACAGCCCCACGGGCAAGGTGGCCACCCGCGACTTCTACCAGCGGGTAATCGAATTCGCCAAGCGCAACGACATCGTCGTGGTGCAGGACGCCGCGCACATCATGCTCACCTTCGAGGGCGAGCCGCTCTCGTTACTGTCGGTGCCCGGGGCGCGCGAGGTGGGCGTCGAAGTGCATTCGATGTCCAAGGGCTTTCACATGATCGGCTGGCGGATGGGTTGGGTCTGCGGCCACGAGCGGATCGTGCAGGCCTTTGCCGACGTGAAGGATAATTGCGACTCCGGCCAGTTCCTGGCTATTCAGAAGGCCGCCGCCGCCGCGCTCGACGACGAAGCGATCCCCCGCCAGGTGCGGGCCAAGTACGAGCGCCGTTGCCGCAAGTTGGTCGACGTGCTCAATGCCACCGGCTTCAAGTGCCAGATGCCCGGCGGCACCTACTTCATCTATGCCCAAAGCCCGCGCGGCCTGGCCGGCGGTCCGCAATTCGAAACGGCCGAAGCGGCCAGCCAGTACCTGATCACCGAGCACTCGATCTGCACGGTGCCGTGGGACGACGCCGGTGCGTTCCTGCGATTCTCGGTCACGTACGAAGCCGCCGACGAAGCGGCCGAAGACGCCCTGATGGCCGAAACAAAGCAGCGCCTCACCAGCATCGAGCCGGTGTTCTAGCGCCGGTGCCCGCGCGATGGGAAACTCCGATCGGCCGAAAACGCCGGTCTGCGACTCGCCGCGGTATCTCCCGGCGTTTTGACAACTTTTCCCATTCCAATCATACTAGCCATACTGGGCATATTCCCCAGACTCGACGCGAGGCGTTCGACCCGCGCACGATCGGAACCCGACCCCTGGGGTGACTCTTGGCTATGCGATCTGCATTCCGCGCGTTTCCGTTTCTGGTGGCGCTCGCCGCTTTGGTGTTGCTGCTTCGCACCGGCACGGCGATGGCCCAGCAAGAAGAAGTCGAAGATACGGTCGTGGCCACCGATGCCGACTCGCGACCGCTGTTCGAGCGCGCCCGTGAAAAGGAAGCCGCCGACAAGACAGCCAAGCCGGCAGCCCAGCCACCCAGCGGCTTCCGCCGCCGCCCCAAGAATCGCTTTGCGGTGCCCGACCCGGCGCTCGAGCTGGCCGATCCGCGCACCTATCGCCTCCGCGTCATGATTCGCATCTCGGCGCCCGAAGGCCCGGTCAAAGGCATCACGGCCACGTGCCCGATTCCGATGGACTGGCCCGAGCAGCAAGTGCGACTGTTGAGCCAGGAGTTGAGCCCGGCCTCGCGCGTCAGCGAGGAAGTGCTTCCCGGCCAGGCGGCGTTCATCAAGTTTCAAGTGCCGTTCATCAAGCAGGGCGAGGCGGCCTTTGTCGAGCGGATGTACGAGATCACCCGCTACCGCACGAAGTTCACGCTCTCCGCCGACGAATTGGCGCTGCCCAAGCGGATTCCCGTCGAGCTGCGCGAGCAATTGGCCGGCATGGCCCCCGGCGTGGAAACCAACGATCGCAAGATGATCGAGCTGGCCAAGACGCTGCAGACGGCCAATCTGAACGCCCCGCCGTGGGACTTGGCCAAGTCGTTCTGGAGTTGGACGCGCGACAACGTGAAGTTCGAGAACGGCGACTTCCGCGGCGCGATGCACGCCATCGAGCAGCGCTGCGGCGACTGCGAGGAGATGAGCGCCCTGTTCGTCGGCCTCTGCCGCCTGTCGGACATTCCTGCCCGCACGGTCTGGGTGCACTCGCACGACTATCCCGAGTTCTACCTGGTCGACAACAAGGGCAAGGGGCACTGGATCCCGGCCCAGGTGCTGGGTCCGGCCTGGTTCGGCGAGATGGCCGAGTACCGGCCGATCTTCCAGAAGGGCGATCGCTTCTACGATCCGCTCAAGAAGGAATACGTCCGCTACGTGCCGCAAACCGTCAAAGGCACCGACGCCCGCAGCCTGCCCGTGGTGGAAATCAAGCACGACATCCTGGCCGATTCGGACATCAACGCCCCCAGCTACCAGAACCCATGAGCCTGGCACGGAGCAACCGCTCAGCCGATCCCCGCGCGCACTCACCGCGGGGGCTCTCCGCGCGATCCCCCGGCGCTCCATCCGCCGATCCATCCGGGGTGCCATGCTCACGCTCGCGTGAGCATGCTCGGGTACTTCGCGCGGTTCCCCTACTTCTCGCGGCGCTAGTGTTCGCAACGTCTTCGCCCTCTGCTCGCGGCGCGGACGCCGAGCAGCAGCTCATCGAGCGCCGCGCAGCCCGCGTGAAGGAGCTTCCCGCGCCGCCGCAGCCGCCCAAGGTCGGCGTCGCCACCTACAACCCCATCGACCAGTTCATCCTCGCCCGCTGGCCGGAAGCCAACGACGAGACCCCGCGCCCGCGGCTGTGCGACGACGCCACGTTCATCCGCCGGGCATATCTCGACGTGATCGGCGTGATTCCCACCATGCTGGAAACCAACCGCTTTCTGGCCTCGCGCGACAAGGACAAGCGGGCCAAACTCGTCGACGAACTGTTGGCCCGCGACGCCGACTACGCGGCCCATTGGACCGTCTTCTGGGAGGACGCGCTGGCGAGCCAGAACGTGTTGTCGCAGGGGGGCATCCTCACCCGCGGCAACTACCGCGACTGGCTGATCTCCAGCTTCATGCGCAACCGGCCCTACGACGTGATGGTGGCCGAGCTGATCGATCCTACCATGCCGCAGCGCAAGGGTCCGCAATCGCAGGAGGTGTTGGGCGATCAATTCGAAATCGAGTTCGTGCGCAACGAAGACCACACCGCCACGCTGCAAACGGCCGCCAACGTGGCCCAGGTCTTCCTCGGCACGAGCATGAAGTGTGCCAGTTGCCACGACCACTTCGAGAACGACGAATGGCCGCAGGAGCGCTTCCTGGCCTTCGCCGGGCTGTTCTCCTCGCACAACCTGGAAAAGATCCGCTGCGAGCTCAAGACCGGCCAGACGGTGCCGGCCCGCTACCCGTTCGATCTGCCGGGCGTCGACGAGCCGGTGCCCGACGACGTGGCCGAGCGGTTGCACCGCGCGGCCCTGTGGACCACCGACCCGGCCAATCCGCGGTTCGCCAAGACGATCGTCAATCGTCTGTGGAAGCGTTACCTGGGGCTGGGGCTGTTCGAGCCGGCCGACGACTTTCGCCTCGACGTGCCCGCCAGCCACCCGGAGCTGCTCGAGTGGCTCGCCCACGACTTCCTGACCCACGGCTGCGATCTGAAGCACACGATTCGTTTGATCCTCACCAGCGGCACGTACCAGTTGCGCTACGATCCCCAACTGGCCGACAGCTTCCGTCCCGGCGAAGACAATCCGCCGCGCTACTTCCGCTCGCCCGGCTTGCGGCGGCTGACGGCCGAACAGTTGCTCGACAGCATTCGCCTGGCCAAGCAGGGCGAGCTGCCGCCCGACCGCCGGGCGTTTCTCGATGCCCGTTCCACCGCGCTCACCCGCGCCCTGGGCCGACCGGCCTCGCGCAACGAGATCAGCACGTCGCGGCCCGACGACGTGGCCGTCGTACAGGCGCTCGAACTACTCAACGGCAAGGAGATGCACGAACTGGCCGACGCCAGCGCGCTGGTCGACGAGCGGCTGCTGCGCTATCCGCGCCGCATGGTCGACCAGCTCTATCGCACGGTGCTCTCCCGTGCTCCCGACGTTCCCGAGCGCAACGCCGGGATGGCCTACATCGAAACAGCCGCTTCGCCCGAGGAAGCCCTGACCGACATGCTCTGGGTGCTCGTCTGCAGCCCTGAGTTCCAATACATCCACTAATGAATCACACGCAACGTCATGCGACATATCCACTAGCCCGAAGCGCGAGCGAGGGAGCACCTAGGTAGACTGTCGCGTGCCCACGACGCCCCGGAACAACCACGACGAAGAACCCTAGCCACACCAGCCCGACGCGCGAGCGAGGGTCTCTTCGTCCTGACACGCGGCACGCCAACGACCCTCGCTCGCGCTTCGGGCTAGTGTCGACAAGCACACGATTGAACCGATGTTGAACACGCACCTTCACCGTCGCACGTTCCTGAAGAGCACCGCCGCGGGCGCGGCGCTGGCGGCGCTGGGTTCGCGCGCGAAGGCTGCGGCCCTGCCGGCCAAGGCCGACTCGGTGATCTTCATCTGGCTCCCCGGCGGCGTCGCCCAGGCCGACACGTGGGACTCGAAGCCGTTCACGCCCTTCGAACCCGGCATGCGCGGCAACCACCTGCTGAGCACCTGCCCGTCGATTCCCACTTCAGTCGACGGGCTGCACCTCGGCGCGGGGCTGGAACAGATGGCCTCGGTCATGCACCACGGCACGGTGCTGCGCAGCCTGACCAACGAGACGAAGTTCGGCGCCGTGCACTTGAAGGCCCAGTACTACATGATGACGGGCCACCTGTTCCCGGTCGGTCTGAAAGCGCCGAGCATGGGCGCCGCGGTGGCCCGCACGTTGGGCCCCAAGCGCGAGAACATGCCGCCGTACATTTACATCGGCCGCGACATCGACACCAGCGACACCGAAAAGCAGTTCATCAGCGAGTTCATCGGGCCCGGCTTCTACGGCGTGAAGTACGCGCCGTTCATGATCCCCGACCCGACGCGCGGGCTGGCCACGCTCAGCGCCGCGGCGGGTATGACCGTGGAACGCATCGACCGCCGGCTCGACTACCTCAAGACACTGCAGGGCCTGGCGCCCGAGGCCTTGCGCACCGCGCCCGAGGCCGACAACTATATGCAGATCATGCAGCAGGCCCGGGCCATGATGGATTCGCCGGTCAAGCGGGCGTTCGACTACCAGCGCGAAGAATCGCCGGCGACGCTGGCCGCCTACGAGCCGAAGATCGAGCCCGGTGAACTCCTGAACAACAAGTACTACTTCGGCCGCCGCTTCGGCCATGGGTTGCTGTTGGCCCGGCGGCTCGTCGAGGCCGGCGCGCGGTTCGTGCAGGTCGAGTATCAGTACGGCCCGTTCAAGGGCTTCGACATGCACGAAGACGGCCAGACCCGGATGGTCGAGATGAAGAAGCAAATCGACTCGCCCATCGCGCAATTGATTCGCGACCTGGCCACGCGCGGCCTGCTCGAGCGCACGCTGGTGGTCGTGGCCACGGAGTTCGGCCGCACGGTGGCCAACCAGCCCAAGGCCGGCGTCGAACCGGTCGGCTTCGCCGAGAGCCAGACGGGCGAAGAGCTGGTGATCGAAGACCGCAAGATGTACGGCCTGCACGGGCACTTCTCCAGTGCCAACAGCCTGCTGTTCTTCGGTGGCGGCTTCAAGCCGGGGCTGGTTTACGGCCGCACGGCCGATGCACACCCCATGGTCCCGGTCGAACACGCCGCGCGGCTCGAGGACGTGCACGCCACGATCTACCAGGCGCTGGGCATCCCGGCCGACACGGCTTACGTGACCGAGGGCCGGCCGTTCTACGTCACCAAAGACGGCAAAGGCCGCCCAATCGGCGCATTGCTCCGTTGAGCCCCCCCGCGGGCCGGCATCTCTTCGCCGTAGCGTCGTCATAGTCGCTACAGTTGTTGTGCCCCATGGCTGCGCGCCAGCCGCTTCATAGCGCATTTCTTCGGTGAGTCTTCACGTTTGCCAACTGCCAGTCGATATCTGCCAGGGACGAACCTATACCCATTCCGAAGGGAGCGTATCCAATGAGCAGGGCGGTTTTGCTGGCAATCGTCGTCGCCGTCGGCGGCATGGTGAGCGCCGACACGGCGCAAGCCTTCCATCGTCATCGCGTGCGCACCACGTGCATCGCATACTATCCGGGCCTGTACTCGTTTCCCGCGTGTTGCGGCTGCACGTATCCGCCCTACACGTACGGTTGCTCGTACGCCTTTCCGAAGTTCTGCGGAGCGCGCCGCGCTTGTTGGCCTGGCTACCTGACCTGCTCGCGCAGCTACGGCCCCTACGGTTACTCGTGCGGCGGCTGCGCTCCCTGCGGCTATAGCTGCGGCGGCTACGGCTGCGGTTCGTGCGGCTACGGCGACTGCGGCATGGGCTGCGGTTCGTGCGGTAGCTGCGGCATGGGTTGTGGCGACTGTGGCATGGGCTGCGGCTCGTGCGGTGGCTGCGGCTCGTGCGACGGCGGATGCGTGGGCGGAAGCTGCGGCGGCAGCGGCTGCGTCGGTTGCGACAGCGGCTACTCGAGCGCCGGCGGCTCGTACGAATCGGACGAGAAGGTGATCTACGACGGTCCCGCCCCCGGTCCGGGCGCCTCGGAAGTGCCTCCGCCGGAGCCGGATCCCTCGGCCAGCAACTCGCGGAACAACTTCCACCTGACGTCGGCCCGCAGCGCCTCGCAAGACGCTTCGCAAGCGTTCGCCCGCGGCCTGCAGTCCTATCGCAACGGCAACCTGGGCGACGCCCAGATGGCCTTCGGCGCCGCCACGGCCGCCGATCCGGACAACGCTCTGTACCTCTACCACCAGGCTCTGGTCGCCTACGACCAGTACGGTGCCGAGGCGGCCAACGACTGGCTCGCCCGGGCGATCGACGCCGAGCGTGAATCGCCGGTGAAGAACTGGGGCCGCCGCATGGAGCGGGTCCAGGGCCAGGTGCGTCTGTGGATCGAGCAAGCCCGCCGCCAGGCCGGCCTGCGTCGGTAAGCGCCCCCCGCGCAAAAACCCAAGCGTCACCCCCCGGGGATCGTCCGGCAGCCAGCGTCGGGCGATCCCCGATTACGTTTGGGGGAAGGCCGGGGCGAGAGCTCACTCCTGGCCGCGTTACTCTTGTCGTTGCCGCTGTCGAGGCGAACTGCACATCCGCACGATCCATTTCGTCGCAGCGACCACCCCTTCCGTGATGTGAAGGGGATCGATCAGCAACTCCGGAATCCACCCGGCCACGCGCAGAATCCGACGCGCTACCGACGGCTTCTTCGAGTCGTCACCGCGCTTGCGGCGAAACCCCTGTGACGGGATCCCCCGTAAAAACAATCGGCGCGTCATCGACGGCCTTTTTGAATCGGAGGGGGACTCGCTGCTCATCTCAGACCTGGACCAGTTCTGCAGCGATCTATCTGGATTGTACCCCGAATGCGGCGAGGCCAGTATTCAACAACTGCTCCTGCGTGCTCTCCAGCCCGCCTCAAACGCCGCCCGAAGCAGCGTCATTCCCCGCTCGTCCACCTTCTGAATGTGGCTCAACCACTCCGCCCAGGCGGCCTCAAGGTCGGCAGGCGTGCCGCCGGCGGCTTGGCCGGCGGACTCGCCCACGATCCGGGCGGCGTTCTCGTTGGGGTCCGGGTTGTGCTGGTGGTCGCATGGCACGATCGTCTCAATTGGCAGGGATACTGTACCGCCGCCAACATAACCACATGACGGGCAGTCCTCCTGCCACGTGGACGGGCCAACGGGATTGCTAATCACCAGGGCGCTCTCGCATTTTGGGCACTTAACCATGCTGGAATTGTATCCGGCCAGCTAGATTCACGCACTTTCAAAGCGAACCACTATCACTCGCAGCGATTTGCGGTCGACGGTGCCCGCGGGGATAATGTCGCCCAGTCATCCGTCGTCTCCGCCGCCAGGCGCAGACGTCCCACCAGCCGCAAACCCGCCGATGAACCCATGCCTGCACGCCACACCATCCTCCGCGCTGCCATCTTGTTGCTGACCTTGTTGCCGGGCGCGTTCGCGCGGGGCGAAGAACCGGCCCCGCCGAAAGCGTTCGTCGACGGCACGGGGCCCGGCTGGCAGGCGCTCGGCGGAGATGACTTCGTCATGGTCAACGGCGACGAAGACACCTGGACGTGGAAAGACGGCGTGGCCCACTGCACGGGCAAGCCGGTCGGCGTGACGCGGTCGAAGAAGATCTACACCAACTTCGAGCTGGTGGCCGAGTGGCGGCACCTGAGCTCGGGCGGCAACTCGGGCATCTTCGTGTGGGTGCCCGATGCGGCGCTCGAGGACCTGCCCAAGGGCAAGCTGCCCCCCAGCGGCATCGAAGTGCAGGTGCTCGACCACGGTTACGCCGAGAACTACGTGAAGCGCACCGGCAAGCAGCCCGACTGGTTCACGACCAACGGCGACGTGTTTCCCGTGGGCAGTGCCGACATGAAGCCCTTTCCGCCGGCAGCGCCGAATGGCAAGCGGAGCTTCCCCTCGAAAAACCTGTCGCGCGGCGTCGACCAGTGGAACCACTACTACGTCCGCGCCATCAACGGCGAAGTGCGGCTCTGGGTCAACGGCGAGGAAGTGTCCGGCGGCACCGACTGCAAACCGTCGACCGGTCGGCTGTGCCTCGAGTCGGAAGGCGCGCCGGTCGAGTTTCGCGGACTGCGAGTTCGCGAGCTGCCGTAGCGGCGTCAACCCAACACCTTGGGCGAGACGAACCATCGCAGTTCGCCCGCGCCGATGGCGATCTCGTCGTCGAAGCGGATGGCGGCCACCGCCCCTTTCGAGAACGAGATGTTGCCCGCCCGCATCGACACCAGCGCTGCCGCGAGGTGTTCGACGTCGGGCGAGTGGCCCACCCAGGCCAGGGAGTCGGCGTCCTGGCGGTTCGACCAATCGATCAGAGCCTCCAGCTCGCTCCCCGGCTCGAGCGCTTCCAGCTCGACCAATTCCGGCGAGGGATCGACCCCCTCGCACAACAACTCGGCGGTCTGCCGGCAGCGAACGTAGGGGCTCGTGACCACGGTTTGCGGCGCCAGTCCGCCCCCTGCCAGTCGCTTGACGAGCTTGCTGAATTGCTTGATGCCCTTGGGCGTCAGCGGTCGTTGCGAATCGTCGGGGTAACCTGGGTAGCCGGGATCTCCGTGGTGGCCCGCGAACGCGTGCCGCACGATATAGAGGGTCGTCATGTTGCCTCTCAGCCCGCCTCGAGGATTCCGCCGATTCCTTGGGCGGAGGGTTAACGCTCGCGCCAGATCACGGTGTTGGCAATCTGCAATTCGGTTTGCGCTTCGCGAATGGCGTTCATAAACCTCCGGGCGTCGCCGGGGTAGCCGGCCGTGGGCGCCAGGTCGCGGACGCGGCCGCACCAGAAGTCGTTGAAGGCCCGCATGGCCAACTCGCGCAGGTACTTCGACGTCATCGAAGCCAATGCGACCGGCAGAAACGATTCGGCCCTGGCCCGGAAGCGCACTTCGACGCGCGTGTCGGACGGCCCCCAGCGGTAGACGCTTTCGCCGCCGTTTTCGCCGTGTACCTCGATCAGCACGTCGGGAAACCTCTGCTGCAACATGCGGCCGTAGCGGTTGCGCCCGCCGTGCTTGTCGCACACGGCCAGCACCGGCTCGCCCTCGCAGTGCGCAAGCGCCTCGTCGAGCAGTTCGAGCGTGGCGCAGGAGAGGGCTTCGGCCTTGTTGCCTAGCGTGGTCGTCGAACGATTGAACTCTTCGGCGAAGACGGCCCGGCTCTTGATCGCCACGAGCCGCACGCCGTTTTTCTCGCACGCGCCGCGCAGCCGCGGACCCAGCCGCACCAGGTCGTCGGTATCGGCCGCCAGCGGCAGACGCAAGTCGTAGCCCACGTGCCACGGCAGCTCGGGCAGATAGGCCAGCGAGCGGGGATCGACCATCTGCCACACGTCGAGCCAGTCCGCGGGGCAATGATCCACCAGCGCCAGCGCCGCCAACACGCCACGCTCGAGCTGACCGATACCCTGCGTGGTGTTGTAGAGCACCTTCGAATCAGCAATGGCCAGCCGCCGGTGCGGGCGCTTGGCACTGCGGGGCGGGGGGGCCTTGCAGACGACGTCTTTCAGCCGGCCGTACAGGTCCACCTCGGGAGTCGCCCCGTCGACATGCCACACCGAGGCCGTCATCACCAGCGGGCCGAGGTTCGGGGCGTAGCCGGCCTCGTCCGTGCCAATCAGGAAGGGCATCGCAACTCCTCCATGTCGCTATCCGCCTGTCGCTCTTCGGACGCACAGTATAGCACTCGAGCCGGCCGCGCAACACCGTGCGGCCCCGGAGGCAGGCATCGCCCCGGCAAGCCGCCGGCCCAGGCTGTATTCGGCGACTTACCGGCATGCTACGATGCAAGTTCGCGGATGGGTTGAAGCCGGTTTTCACTCTTGGGGAGTCGATGCATGCACTTGGCGCGCGTAGTTTGCGGCGTGGTGATGCTCTTGGCCTTGGGTTCGTCCGCCGTGGCCGACGCCGTCACCCGGCTGCAGCCGGAAAGGTTGCGGGCCACGCACGAGAAGATCGAGGCGCTCAAGACCCAGCGGCAGGAAGTCAAGCTCGCCAGCGGCTACGACGACGTGCGAGTGCTACTGCACGTGCACTCGCATTTTTCTCACGACAGCCGCGGCACGATTGAAGAGATCGTCGCCGCGGCCAAGGAAGCCGGCGTGCGCGTCATTCTGTTCAGCGAGCACCCGGCCAGCACGTACGACTACGTCGAAGACGGCCACCGCGGCGAAGTCGACGGCGTGCTGCTGATTCCCGGCGCCGAGACCAGCGGCTTCCTGGCCTATCCCAAGCAGAGCGTGCAGGACCAAAAGCCCGACTCGCCCCAGGCCTATTGCGACCTGGTGCGGGCAACCGACGGCATGGTGTTCCTCTGCCATCTCGAAGAGCGGATGGACTGGGAGATCGACGACCTGACCGGCAGCGAAATCTACAACACGCACGCCGACGTCAAGGACGAGCCGCGGTTCATGGCCTCGCTGCGCAACCCCGTCACCATGCTCACGCTGCTGGGCGCCATCAAGCAATACCCGCAAGAAGTCTTCGGCGCGCTGCTCGACTATCCGGCCGACTACCTCGCCCGCTACGACGAGCTGTGCCAGACCACGCGGCTGACGGGCGTCTCGGCCAACGACGCCCACCACAACCAGGGCTTTCGCGCCACGGTAACCGAAGGCGGCAAGGTGCTGCTCGAGGACGCGCTGGACAAGAAGCTGGCCGAACTCGATCCCGACAAGATCACGCCGCTCAAGCTGCTCGTATCGGGCAAGCAACCCGGCGACGTGATCTTCGAGCTCGACCTGGATCCCTACGTGCGCAGCTTCCGCCACGTGAGCACGCACTTGCTGCTCGACGAAGTGAACGAGCAAAGCGTGCGCGAAGCGCTCAAGCAAGGCCGCGCCTACGTGGCTTTCGACTGGCTGGCCGATCCGACGGGATTCGTCTTCCGCGCCGATCGTGGCGACAAGAACTGGCCCATCGGCAGCGAAGTGCCGCTGGCCGACGGATTGCGTCTGCGCGCCGAGGCCCCGCTCGAAGCTCAGTTCAAGCTCGTGCGAAACGGCGAGATCGTCGCCGAACACGAGGCCCGCACCATCGACATCCCCATCGATACTCCGGGCGTCTACCGCGTCGAAGCCTGGCTCACGCTAGCGGGTGAAGGCCGCCCCTGGATCCTCAGCAATCCCATCTACGTCCGCGGGCAATGATTAGCAATTCGTGAGCGAACCGTCGGGCACCCCCGGACTGGACCAGGAGCGCTCGGCCAAGATAGGATGAACTCCGTCCAAGCGGGGCAATCGGAACTCAATCGGCGGAGGCGGCGGCCGCATGGGTTTGCAGGCAAATGCCCGGCATATGCTATTCAGCGGGCCTGGGGAATACGCGGCATGAGCACCGAACTGCAAAACCTCGTCGCCGAGTTGGAATCGAACATCGCCCGGGTCGTGCTGGGCAAGAGCGAGGTCGTGCGGCTGTGCATCGTGTCGTTGCTGTCGAACGATCACGTGCTGCTGGAAGACGTGCCCGGCGTGGGCAAGACGCTGATCGGCAAGGCCCTGGCCAAGAGCATTTCGGCCTCGTTCGCCCGCATCCAGTTCACCGCCGACCTGCTGCCTAGCGACATCACCGGCGGCAACGTCTACAACCCGCAAACGGGCCAGTTTGTCTATACACCGGGCCCGATCTTCGGCAACATCATTCTGGCCGACGAAATCAACCGCACGCCGCCCCGCACGCAAAGCGCGCTATTGGAGGCGATGAGCGACCGCCAGGTGACGATCGACGGGCAAACCTACACGTTGCCCGAGCCGTTCATGGTGATCGCCACGCAAAATCCGTTCGAGTTCGAGGGCACCTACCCGTTACCCGAAAGCCAGTTGGATCGCTTTCTGATGCGGATCGCCGTGGGATACCCCGATCGCGAGGACGAGTTGCAGGTGCTCAGCAGCCATCGGGTGGGCGAACCGGTCGATACGCTCGACCACGTGCTCGACGCCGGGCAGGTCGTCTCGCTGCAGCAGTCGGTGCGGCGCGTCACGATGGACGAGAGCATCAACGCGTACTTGCTCGATATCGTCGACGCCACCCGGCAGTGCGAAGAGTTGCGCGTGGGCGTGAGCACGCGGGGAGCCTTGTGCCTGTATCGAGCCAGCCAGGCGCTGGCCCTGGTCGAGAACCGCGACTACGTGATTCCCGACGACGTGAAGCGACTGGCCGTGCCCGTGCTTTCGCACCGCGTGATCGCCAAGGGGTATCTGCAGGGCACGCACCGCCCGGCGATGGAAGCCCTGATCACCCGCCTGGTGGAAGAGACCCCGGTGCCGCGGTAACGCCGTGGCGGGACGCGTCTGGTAGAATACACCGATTGGCGTCGCAACTTCTCCCCTGAAAGCCCACGCGCGATGGCTCGCCCTCGTCAGATCCGATTCACGCGAGAAGGCCTGTACTACACGGTCGTGTTTCTGGCCGTGCTGCTCGGGGCGGTCGGTCGGCAGCTCAATCTGTTGATGCTCGTCGGCTGCCTGCTCGCCGGGCCGCTCGTGTTCAGCCTGTTCTACGGCCGGTTCGTGCTGCGGCGTTTGCCCGTCGAGCGCAAGTTGCCTTCGCACCTGCACGCCGGCGAGCGGTTGCGGGTCGATTGCCTGGTCGAGAACTGCCGGCGATGGTTCAGCGTGTGGGCGGTTCGCGTGGAAGACACGGTCGAACGCATGGGGGGCGCCCTGCCGGAAAGCAGCACCGTCGGCGTCTTCTTCCCCAGGGTCGCCGCCTGCCCAACGCAGCCCGCCACCTACGAGGGACGGCTCGAGCGCCGCGGCCGCTACCAGTTCGGTCCGCTGCGCCTCTCCACGCGGTTCCCGCTGGGCCTGGTGCGACACAGCTTGCTGCTGCAAAACCACGCCGAGATGGTGGTCCACCCCCGGCTCGGCACTCTCAGCCAGGACTGGGTAAGGATGATTCGCGAGGACGAGTCGGGCAGCCAGCAAATGACCCGGCGGGGCATGCTGGAAGCCGATTTCTACGGGTTGCGCGAATGGCGCCCCGGCGATAGCCGCCGCTGGATTCATTGGCGCACGTCCGCGCGGCGCGGCTCACTCATCGTGCGCCAGTTCGAACAGCGCCGCAATCAGAACCTGGCGCTGCTGCTCGATTTGTGGCGGCCGTCCACGCCCAGCGACGACGATCTGGAGGCCGTCGAGACGGCCGTCAGCTTCGCCGCCACGCTGCTGGCCGAGTCCTGCCGCAAGCCCGGTGCGCAACTGGCGCTGCAATTGGCGTCCGCCGCACCGGTCTTTCACTCGGGCTCCGGCTCGCCGCTGTTGTTGAGCGAACAGATGGATATCCTGGCACTGGCCGAGCCCCACGACGACGAAGCTTTTCCCCCTTGCCTGGGACACGCCTTGGCGCTGGTGCCGGCCTGGACCACGACCTTCGTCATCAGCACTCGGCAAATCGACTGGGACGCACTCCGCCGGGCGGCCGCCGAGCGTGATACGCAAGTCGACGCGCGCAAGATTCACGCCGTGTCTGTGACCGGCAAGGAGTTGCCGCGCTACTTTCGGCTGCGCGAGGAGGCTCCCCTGGCATGAGTCGCTTGCCGCTGAAAGACCTCGTCGGAATCGTGATCGCCATGCAGATCATGGTAGCGACGTGCGTGCTGGGCCTCGGCGAGGGCAGCTTCGTGCTGCCAGCGACGACGCTTTTCCTGCTTGTCTTCACGATGTACTTCACCGACCGCACCGGTCGGGTGCGGCTGAAGCAGCGCATGGCAGACATGCTGGCGATGGGCATCGTGCTCTATACGTGCGTGGCGGCGTTGCGCTCCGATCGGCAGGCCCTGCTGATCGTGGTTGCCAACTTGCAGTGCTACTTGCAGTACGTCCTGCTCTTTCAGGAAAAGAAGCCGCGGATCTACTGGCAGTTGGCCCTCTTGAGTCTGGGGCAGGTGGCCATCGCGTCGACGCTCGTGCCAGGACCTATTTTCGGCGTGATGCTGCTGATCTATCTGCTGCTGGGAATCGTTAGCTTCGCCCTCCTGCTGCAGGCCAGCGAATCGGACCGGGCGAAGAAAGCCGTCGGCCCCCTCGACGCGGCGCGGCCCGCTGGCGGACCGATTCTCGTCGGCGACACCGCGGCCGTCGAATCGGGCACCATCCTCCGCGGGCTGTTCGCCGCCGCCAGCGCCATGTGCGCCGTGACGATCGTGATGGGCGGACTGCTCTTTCTCGCCCTGCCGCGATGGAGCGCGGGCAGACTCGAAACCACCACCGTGGAACCGCTGCAAACCGTCGGCTACTCCAAGACCGTCACGCTCGGCGAGTTGGGCGCCGTGGTCAACAATCCCGACGTCGTGATGCGAGTCACATTCTATCGCGGACGCAGCAACCGCCCCCTGCGTTTGGCCGCCGAGCCGCTGTTCCGTGGCAACGTCGTGACGCGCTACGAAGGACACACCTGGAGCCAGCCGGTAACGACGCGTTCCTCGGGCCTCCCCACCGATGCCGGCAGCACGATTACCCGGCAGCGGATCCGGGTCGAGGCGCTGGATGTCGGCGAGATTTGTTGCGTTGCCCCCGTCGTGGCCATCGACTATCCCGATCCGCGGCTGCGCGTTGAAAACGGCACGGATCAACTCTATCGGCTGGACGAATATCGCGATCAGCCGATCGACATCGACATCGGCACGACCGGCATCTCGGGCGACCGCCAGCGCATGTTTCTCCCCGCGGACCGAGTATCGGGCGGCAGGCAGCGGGCCCTGCTCCAACCGTTTTCGACGGGTCCCAATCAGCGATTTAGCGGACTGACCGCTCTGGCGGCCCAGATCCTGGCGGAGCAAAACATCGACCCGGCTCGCGATCGCCTGGCCGCGGCCCGGGCCCTGAGCGACTATTTTCACGAGTCGGGCGAGTTTTTCTACACGCTCGATCCGATGCAGCGCGATGCGGCCCTCGACCCGCTGGAAGACTTCGTCACCCGGAATCGGGCCGGCCATTGCGAGTACTTCGCCGGGGCGCTGGCGCTGATGCTTCGCAGCCAGGGAATCCCGGCCCGGGTGGTGATCGGTTTCAAGGGGGGCGAATGGAATTCCGTGGGGCAGTACTACCAGGTGCAACAACTCCACGCGCACTCTTGGGTCGAGGCCTATCTCGGCCAAAGCCAGATCCCCGACGGAGCCTTCGGGGGCGAGCGGATACCGCGCGCCGCCTGGGCCACGTTGGACCCCACCGAGGGCACGCTCGATCTCGATCCAACCGCCGGTGGCAACGCCCTCTGGGCGCGCACCCGCCAGTTCATCGACTACGCGCGCGTGCTGTGGATCAACTACGTCGCCAGCCTCACCGCCAAGCGGCAGCGCGAGGGGATCTACGAGCCCCTGGCCGCCGGCCTCGAAGCGGGGATCGACAACCTGACAAGCGTCCAGGTCTGGCAGGACCGCCTGCGGCGTTTCGACCGAAGCTTCGCGGGACGTTTCTGGCATTGGTACCGACGCCACTGGTTCAGTTGGCGCGGGGGGCTCGTGGCCATCACCTTCTCGCTGTTTGCCGTCAGCGCGTTTTTCGGCATCAAGACGGCGCTCGAGATGTTTCTGCACCGCGGCCGATGGGGCGCAAAAAAGGGCGCCGACGCGGCTCCCGTGCTGGAGATGTATCGTCGGCTGGAAGCGGCGCTTGAGCGCGCAGGGCTTTCGCGCCCCGCGGCGCAAACGGCCTACGAATTCGCGCTTGCCGCCGGCGGCGAGCTGGCCGAACGCATCGAGCATCGTCGTCTTGCGCATCTGCCGCGCCGCGTCGTCGAGTCCTTTTACCGCGTGCGGTTCGGCAACCGCCCCCTGGACACCCAGGAAGCCCAGGCGGTAGAAAACGCACTGACGGAATTGGAACGCTCCCTGGCCGGAAAGCGGTAGTGACCGCGCCCGCGCTCCGGCGGAGCAACGCCCGGGAGCTGCTCGCACGACGACGATGAAAATTGGACTGATCGGATACCAGGGCTCGGGCAAGAGTACCCTCTTCGAATGGCTCACCGGCGTCGCGGCGGATCCCGCCCTGGCGCATGCTTCGCAATCGGCCATGGCCACAGTGCCCGAGCCGCGCGTGGCCGCCCTGTGCGAGATCTATCACCCCAAGAAGATCACCCAGGCGGCGATCGAGCTGGTGGACACTGCGGGGCTGAGCCGCACGCACGAAGGCAACGCCGCCCGGCTGGCCCAGATTCGCGAAGCCGGTTGTCTGCTGCTGGTGGTCGACGCCTTCACGCGCGATAGCCAGCCGCTGGCCGACGTGCGCGGTTTCTACGAAGACTTTCTACTGGCCGACATGGAGATCGTCTCGGGACGCGTCGAGCGGCTGCGCGAGAGCGTGAAGAAGGCACGCCCCAGCCGCGATGCCGAACTGGCCGAGTTGGCCGCCCTCGAGCCGTTGCTCACCGCGCTGGAATCCGGCACGCCCGTGGCCGAAAGCGGACTGAACGACGAGCAACTCAAGGTCACCCGTTCGTTTCGCTTGCTGACCGAAAAGCCTCGCTTTGTGCTGTTCAACGTCGCCGACGACGAAACCGACGCCGAGCGCTTCGTCGACGAGCTGCGCAAATCGTCCCCCCATGCCCGAGCCGCGGCCGTGCCGGCCAGCCTCGAGCTCGAGTTGTCGCGGATGACGCCCGAAGAGCGCGAGGCGTTTCGCGAGGAAATGGGCGTCGGCGGGGCCGACCGCGACGGCCTGATCCAGAACCTGATGGACGCCTCGGGACAGATGCTCTACTTCACCGCCGGCGAGAAAGAAGTCCGCACCTGGATGTTTCGCCAGGGCGGCACGGCCCTGGAAGCCGCCGACAACATCCACTCGGATCTGGCCCGGGGCTTCATTCGCGCCGAAGTCATGCAATGCGCCGACCTGATCGACGCGGGCAGCGAGCGCGAGATCAAGGCCCGCGGCCAGGTGCGGCAGGAGCCCAAGGACTACGTCGTGCAGGACGGCGACATCCTCAACATCAAGTTCAGCGTCTGAGCACCTTTTCTGAGCACCTTTCTGGCATGGAGCGTCCACGGCTTCCGCAGGCGGGGCGCGTCGGTGGACACCGCACGTATCATCTGATACATTAATGTATCATGAGCAGCGAGCGGGGGGAACTCCTGGATGCCGCACTCCGCGCCTTATCCGCGGATCCAACCGCTACCCTCAGCGACGTGGCCGCGGCCGCAGGGGTGCGACGGGTGACGTTGCACCGCCATTTCGGTTCACGCGATGACCTGCTACGGGAGCTGGCGCTGCGATCGCTGGCCAGCATGGATGCGGCCTGCGAGGCCGCCGCCGGCAACGCCGCGTCGTACACCGCCGCGCTGCGAGCGATTGTCGAGGCGCTGGTGCCGGTGGGCGACCGCTTTCATTTCCTCTGGAAGCTGAGCGCCGTCTGGGAAGACCCCCAGGTCGCCGCCCGCGTGGCTGAGCAGAACCGGGAGCTTTCGGTACTTGTCGATCATGCGAAACAGGAAGGGGGGATCGCGGCCGACGTACCCAACGCCTGGGTGCTGGCCGCCGTCGAAGCCGTGGTCTTTGCCGCCCTTTCGGCGGCGCGCGAGGGAAACATCGCGGTCAACGACGCGGGACGGCTCGCCGGTCGAACGCTGTTTGACGGCTTTCGGCCCGCCCCCAAGCGACGACGTGGGAAAAGCCACTAGTCCGGGTGCTCACACCAACTCCGAAGATTTCATGCATCGCAACCCTGCTGCAAACGAGCTACCAAGAGCCAGCGCAAGCCGGATCGTTGGCCTCGACGTGGCCCGAACGCTGGCGATTTGCGGGATGGTGTTTGTCCACTTCGCCATGGTGTTGTCCCATTCCGACATGACCGGACCCTGGCTGGCAAGGATGACCGATAGCCTGGCCGGCCGCCCGGCCGCCCTGTTTATGGTGCTGGCCGGCATCGGCGTCACGCTGCGTTTGCAGGGGCAAGCTCGCAACACGGGGCCGATTCGAAAAACACTTCTCAAGCGCGGGCTTTTCCTTTTCGCGGCCGGCATTGTCAACCTCGTCGTCTGGCCGGGAGATATTCTGCGTGTCTACGGTATCGCCTACGTCGCCGCGGCCTGGCTGTTGCTGGCTCGCAGTTGGCAACTCTGGTCGGCCACGCTGACCGTCGTGCTTTCGTTCGTGATTCTCATCTTTTTCGTCGATTTCGAGACAAATTGGGATTTCTCACGGTTTCACTACGCCGACCTGTGGACGCCTTCCGGAGCCCTGCTGAACCTGTTTTACAACGGTTTTCGCTCCGTGCTTCCCTGGCTGGCGTTGATGTTTCTGGGGATGCTCGTGGGACGCCAAGACTTGCGCGCTACGCGTGTTCGCCGACGGATGTTCGTCATGGGGGCCGCACTCTGGCTGGCCGCGGCCGCATCGTCCGTTGGGCTGATGAACTACTTTCGCGCCCATCCGGCCGGCATGGACGACGAAACGATCGTGGCACTGTTCGGCACGAGGTCGCTGCCGGCGATGCCGCTCTTCCTGGCATCGAGCACGGGATCGGCACTCATGGTCATCATGGCCTGTGTCCATCTGACCGAGAACAACGCGCGTCGAGGCACGTGGCTCGAGGCTGCCGCAGCCACCGGGCAGATGGCATTCACCTGGTACATCGCGCACATCGTGGTGGTGGCTATGCTCGACATCGCGACCGATGGCCGGGGAACCGTGCCGGCGACGGTCACGCTGGCGTCGCTCGTGGGATTTTGCCTGATGATGCTCGTGCTCTCGTGCAACTACCGGCGCCGATTTCGCTACGGGCCCTTGGAACGCGCTCTGCGCTCGTTCGCACCCTAGTGCGTTTGGGCACATCGCGCTCTGCCAGAGACCTGGCCTCGAGCGCGGCGTCGACGTCTTGCGGCGAGCCCGCGCGTTTGGCGATTGCCGATTCGCCGGCCAGCGGGGATACTGGGTTGGGTTGTCCTCCTCTCGTTTCTTCCCGCCAGGTGCTACCGTGCATGACACCCCCGAGGCTGCCATCGAGCGCCCTCAGAAACTCACGTTTTCTCCCCTGGTCACCGTTCAGCAGCACATCCTCCAGGAGCAGCGTCGCTTCGTGGGGGCCTCGGGAGAGTTCTCCTGGCTCCTCTCCGGGCTGACGCTGGCCACGAAACTGGTCGCCGCCAAGGTGCGCCGGGCCGGCTTGTCGGACATTCTGGGCGCCGAGGGAAGCACCAACGTGCAGGGCGAGGTGCAGCAAAAGCTCGACGTCTACGCCAACGACATGCTGCTGCACGCGCTGAAGGTTCGCGAAAGCGTGGCCATGATGGCTTCCGAGGAGGATGAGACCCCGTTGCTGGCCCATGGCGGTTCGCCGACGGCCAAGTACATCGTCGTGTTCGATCCGCTGGACGGCTCGTCGAACATCGACGTCAACGTGAGCGTGGGCACCACGTTTTCGATTCTGCGCCGCACGCGGCCGCTCGACGAAGAGGTCACCACCGACGAAGTGCTGCAACCGGGCAACAAGCAGGTGGCCGCCGGATACGTGCTGTACGGATCGTCGACGATGCTCGTCTACAGCGCCGGCCGCGGCGTGCACGGCTTTACGCTCGATCCGGCCGTGGGGGCCTATGTGCTGTCGCATCCGAACATTCGCATCCCCTCCTCGGGCAAGTACTACTCGATGAACGAAGCGCATCTGGATCGCTGCCCCGAACCGTACCAGCGCCTGGTCGCTGGGCTGCGTTCAGGCGAGTACGGCAAGCGCTACGATTCGCGGTACATCGGCTCGATGGTTTCCGACTTTCACCGCACGCTGCTCAAGGGTGGCATCTTCCTGTACCCGCCCAACGACCTGCGGCCCGAGGGCAAGCTGCGCCTGCTGTACGAAGCCAACCCGATCGCCTACATCGCCGAACAGGCCGGCGGCCGAGCGAGCGACGGCCGGCAGCGCATCCTCGACGTGCAACCCACGAGCATTCACCAGCGAACCCCCTTCGTCGTCGGCGGGCCGCAGGAGATGCAGTATTTCGAGAAGGCCCTGCTCGCGGCGTCCGTGTGACGGCACGCCGCCGGATGCCGGTTGCGGCACTTCGTGTTCCCCTGCCGCGTATCCTCGGGTAATCTGAATTGTGTTGGCGGCGCAAATAACCTGTCGCGGAGCTCTCGAGCATGAATCGTCGCAAAACGATCCTGACGCTGGCCATCGTCGTTCCGCTGGCCCTACTCATTTGGTTCCTGCTGCCCGAGCAGCCCGACCCGCAGTTGGTCAAAGTGCAGCAATTGCAGGAGAAGGCGTTCGCCCGCAACTCGGAGATGCCGCCCGAACAGCGGCGCGAAGCGTTTGGCGAGTTGCGCAAGGAGTTCGAAAAGCTCTCGCCCGAGCAGCGCGATCAGATGATGCGCGAGAATCCGCCGCCGCCGATGCGGCGATTCCAGCGCGACGTCGTCAACTACTTCCAGTTGCCCGAGGACGAAAAGATCGCCATGCTCGACCGGCACATCGACCAGTTTGAGGCGATGCGCCGACAGTTTGACAGGCAACGGGACGGCGGAAACGAAGAAGGCCGCCCGCGGGGTCCGTTCGGCAACATGACCGAGGCGCAACGCAACGAGTTTCGCAAGAGGATGATCGACAACACCTCGGCTCAGCAGCGCGGGATGTTTAGCGAGTACATGAAGGACCTGGCAGCCCGCCGCCAGCAGCGCGGACTGCCCCCCATGCCGTTTCCGGGCGGCTGAGAATCGCAAGCCGAGCGCATGCGTGAAGTCGGTTTCCTCGCGTTAGGAGGGAGCGAACGTTCGCTTAGGGGATAACGACGGATGACCGACGAATCGGCCGGCACCAGCGCGATCAACTGGCTCAAGGCGCATCCCCTGGTCACCACGCTCGTGCTGACCCCAGTGGCGCTGTTGGCCTGGGTCGGCATTGCGGCCTATCTCGACTATCGCGTCGAACAGCGCGACGCGCAGGTCACTCGCTCGGGGCGGCCGCCGGGTGAACCCACCGGCGCCGTGCCCAGCGAATTGCCGCACGAGATCGTGCGCGGTCAGACCGTGTACGTCCCGCTCTATTCTCACGTCTTCGAGGGAGACGGCCGGCGGCTGGCACTAGCCGGTACGCTGAGCATTCGCAATACCGACTCGCGGCGCAAGCTGACGATCTCGAACGTCACCTACTACGACACCAAGGGTAAGCTCGTGCGCAACTTTCTGGCCGAGCCGCTGACGCTCAACCCGCTCGGGTCAACCGACTTCTTTGTCGGCCAGTCCGACGTGACCGGCGGCGCGGGCGCGAACTTTCTCGTCGAGTGGCTCGCCGACGAACCGGTTCACTCGCCCGTGATCGAAGCAGTGATGGTGGGACGCTCGGGCGTCGGCATCGTCAGCTTCGTGTGCTCCGGCCACGTGATCGAACAGGTGGAGCGGAACGACGAACCTCCCGCGGAATAGGCCATCACGGCGGCCACGTCCTTCGACACGCAGAGCGGGCAACCTCTGGATTCTCCGCAATAAAAGCTTTCCCGCCCCCTAAGCTGCTCGGGTTTAAGAGCTTGCGCAAACTGTTACCCCGGCGATGCGGTCGATCTATAATTTTGTGCAGGACCAACCAACCAGCAGGACGCTTTGTCGGCGCATACCCTCGTTTCGACAATTGAGTCTGAATCTGCTGGGAGGTTTTTCCGATGAGCCGCGACCGATCTGGTTTCCCTATCTCCCGTCGCCGCTTCGCTTTTTGGGTCGGCTTCGGTCTCTTCACCCTGGGCGAAAAACTGCACGCGCGCGGCCTCGACGATCTCGCCGCCGCCGCCATGCGCGCCGCCGAGTCGTCGTCCGATGCGGACGCTGCGAGCGACACCGTCGCGTCGGCCGAGCACTGGACCCCGGCCGAGAACAATAGTTGGCGCTGGTTCGAGCGCGAAGAGCTCGTCGACGGCAAGTGGAAGCTGACCGGCATCACCACGCCGTACAACAAGGTCACCGGCGAAGCGTACCAGGGCAGCGAAGGCTATCTGGACCCAAGCCTCGTGCCCGACGAAGTGCGTTACGGCACCAAATCGCTCGACGACGTTGCGGCCTTCGAGGAGGACGCCGGACGTCCGAGCCCTTCGCGCCGCGCGCGGCACGGCCGCCCGCCCAGCCGCTGGTTGCGGAGCCTGAATGCTGACGAGTTGCACGTGTGGCTCAAGACGATCGATCCGCCGCCGGCCGGCGTCAGCGGCATGACCTACTGGACGCACCTGACGCGCGACCACTCGTTCGATCCTCACAAGATCGAAGGCCTCTTGATCGACGACCAGGCCAAACTGCACGCCGCCGCCCACTACGGGTACTAAGCGTCCGTCTCGCCGAGCTCCACGCGGTGCGTCTCGGCGGCCAGCCACACGGACACGAGCGTAATTGCCGAAAGCACGATCAGGTACACGGCCACCGGCCAGGGCTTGCCGCCGCTCTTTTGCAGTAGTACCGTGGCGATGAGTGGGGCCAGACCGCCGGCCAGCGGCGAGGCAAGTTGGTAACCGATCGAAGCGCCGGTGTAGCGCACGTCGGTACCGAACAGCTCGGAGAAAAAGGCCGCTTGCGGCGCGTACATCGCCGAGTGCACAAGCAGCCCGATCGCGATCGCCAGCCCGATCATGAAGGTGCTGCCGGTGTCGACCATCCAGAAGAAAGGAAACGCGAACAGCGCCAGGCCCGCGGCACCGGTTAGATACACCGGCCGGCGCCCAACGCGATCGGACAACATGCCAAAGGCCGGAATCACCAGGAACTGTACGGCCGAAGCGACCAGCACGCCGCCCAGGATCGCGTTGCGGTCGACCTCGAGCGCCGTGGTGGCATACGTGAGCACGAACACCGTGAACACGTAGAACGAACCGTTCTCCGCGAATCGGGCACCCATCGCCAGTGCCACGTTCCGCGGATAGCGACGCAGCACGTCGAGAAACGGCACCCGCGGCGGGGGCTTCGCGGCCCGGGCCTGCGCGAACACGGGGCTCTCGAACACCTGGATGCGAATAAACAGCCCCGCCCCCAACAGCGCGATGCCGAAGAGAAACGGCACGCGCCAGCCCCAACTCAGAAAGGACTCCTCCGGCAACAGAGAGAACAGATTGAACACCGCGGTCGCCAGCAGCAGGCCGGCCGGCACACCCGCCTGGACCCAACTGGCATACAAACCCCGGCGTCCATGGTGGCCATGCTCGACGGCCATCAGCACGGCGCCGCCCCATTCGCCGCCCACGCCAAATCCCTGCACAAACCGCAGCAGCACCAGCAGCACCGGCGCCGCCACGCCGATTTGCTCGTAGGTCGGCAGCACGCCGATCAGGAACGTGGCCATGCCCATCATCATCAGCGTGGCCACGAGCATCGACTTGCGGCCCATGCGATCGCCGAAGTGCCCGAACACCACGCCGCCCACCGGCCGAGCGAAGAAGCCCACGGCATAGGTACCGAACGCGGCCATCGTGCCGGTCACGGGATCGAGCTCGGGAAAGAACAACTGGTTGAAGACCAGCGCCGCCGCCGTGCCGTAGAGAAAGAAGTCGTACCACTCGATCGTGGTGCCGATAAAGCTCGCCAGAACGACGCGCGTCACCGAAGCAGCAGGATCCTGCGAATTGTTCATTGGTGCGCCTAGCGTCTCTCTTGATCGGCGTCTTCACGTGCCGTGCCGTCCATCGTAGCGGGCTCACTCCGTGAGCCGTAGCAGCAGTTCGCCGATCGTCCGCGCAAACCAACTCATTCAAAATACCCAGAAGTAGTTCTGCGACGGCTCACGGAGTGAGCCTGCTACTCTACCGGCCGCTGTCCCCACGGCATCGGCATCGTGGGCGGGCGTCGATGGCGGTCGCGGCGGACGTCTTTGGGGCGGTCCTTGAACCAACTGACAAACCGCACCAGTTGCTTCACGGCCTCCTCGTACACTTCGCGTCCCTTCTCTGCGGTGGCCAGTTCGGGCTCACCCAGCACGCCCGTCTCCGAATAGCTGCTGGTCCACGAGATGACCGTTGCCGGGCCGGCGGCAAACAGGTCGACCCAGTTAAACGGGCTCTCCTCCTCGTTGAAGCTGATCGTGCCGTTGGCAATCTTGTCGCGGCGCACGTGATCGCCGTCGAGGTACAGGTAGAGCGACGTCTCCAACTCACAGGCGTGCGCGCAGCCGCCGGGAAACTTGCTCTGCCGCCAGCGCGGCATGAACTCCTTGTCCACGGTCAACAGGTTCCACCAGCCGCACAGCACGCACTCGGCGTCCGTCTGCAGGTTGGTGCGCCGGGCCACCAGGTCGAGGTTGGGCATGTTCGAGCCGTGGCCGTTGAGCAGCACGATCTTCTTGAAGCCGTGATACGCCAGCGACTTGGTGATGTCGAGCACGTGATGCATGAAGTGCTCGAAGTCGTTGTTGATCGTGCCGGGGAAGTCCATCACGTGCCCCGTGTAGCCGTACGCCACGACCGGAAGCACCTTCATCTTGTCCGGTATCTGCTGGCCCGCGCCCCGGGCGATGCCCGTCGGGCAGACCAGGTCCACGTCCAGCGGCAGGTGCGGCCCGTGCTGCTCGACCGCGCCGCAAGGCACGATGCAGACCTGGCCCTGGTCCACCGCGTCGTTGATCTCGGGCCAAGTCAGTTTTTCGTAGCGATATTCCGTGGTCGTGCGGTCAGTCACAGGGCACCTGCACAGGGACGAAAGCGATGAACACCAAAGCCAGCTCGCCGGGGCGCCTTCGCTTGCGCCGCGGGCGAGCGTGAGTTACCATGAGTATCTTCCTGCCCGCGACGGAGTTCAACCGATGAAGATCGCCGAGATCCGCACGATTGCCTTGAGCGGCGCCACCGACGATCATGGCTGGCCCGGCGGCACCGATCCCAACGTGCAATACAACACGCTGGTCGAAGTCGTCAGCGACGAAGGCCTCGTCGGGCTGGGAAGCTGCTACACCACGCGGGCACTGGTCGAGGGCGCGCTCGAGCTGCTCTCGCCGATGCTCGTCGGGCAATCGGCGCTCGAGCCGCTGCGCGTGAGCGAGACCCTGCGGCAAAGCACGTTCTGGCTGGGGCGCGGCGGCTCGGTCGAACACGCCATCAGCGGGCTCGATATCGCGCTGTTGGACCTGTGGGGCAAGGCCTTGGGTCAGCCGGTGTCGAAGCTGCTGGGCGGCAACTACCGTGACCGCATCAAGCCCTATGCCTCGATCCTGTTCGACGATCCGCCCGTGCTGGCCGACAAGCTGCACCAGCAGGTCGAGCGCGGTTTTCGGGCCATCAAGCTCGGCTGGCGACCCTTCGGCCGCGTCAGCCGTCAGATGGACGAGTTGCTGGTGCGCACCGCACGGCAAGCCGTAGGCGACGACGTGGAGCTGATGGTCGATGCCGGCGGCAGCGAGCAATTCTGGCCGCACGGCGTGCATTGGGCGCGCGAGACGGCGAAGATGCTTGCCGATCACGGCATCGTCTGGTTCGAAGAAGCGCTGGCCCCCGACGACGTCGAGGGCTTTCGCCAATTGCACGAGGCCTCGCCGGTGCTGGTGGCCACCGGCGAAGTGCTCACCCGGCGGCAGGCGTTCGCCCCGTTCATCGAGTCGCGGGCCGTCGACATCATTCAGCCCGACTTGACCAAGTGCGGCGGCCTGAGCGAAGGGTTGCGGCTGGCCTGGATGGCGGCCGACCACGGCGTGCTGCTGGTGCCTCACGGCTGGAACACGGCGGTCGGCGTGGCGGCCGATCTGGCCCTCTCGGCGGCCATGCCCGTGGCCCGCTGGGTGGAATACCAGACCGGCGTGCCCTACGTCGAACAGCTCGTGCTGCCGCGGTTCGAATTGGATGCCGAGGGCCATTTGCTCGTGCCCACCGGGCCGGGCCTGGGCATTGAGCTCGACCCCGATGCGCTGGGAAAGTTCGCTCGGCGGTAGCCGACTGCTACAATATCCGCGGCCGCCGTAACGGGCCGCCTCGTCGCTCGTCCAATCCGGCATCCGCTCCCATCGACCCACCAGGAGACCAGGACCATGATCAAACGTGCCACCAGTGCTCTGGCGATTTGCCTCGGACTTGCCGTAGCGGTTGCCCGAGCCGACGAGGCCAAGATTCCAGCCGTCGGCGACAAGGCTCCCGACTTCACGCTCGAAGATCTCGATGGCCAATCGGTCTCGCTTGAAAAGCTGAAACCCGATGCGCCGGTCGTGCTCGTCGTACTCCGGGGATACCCGGGCTATCAGTGCCCGATTTGTTCGTTTCAGGTGAGCAACCTGCTAAAGCATGCTGAGGACTTCAAGTCCGCGGGCGCCCAAGTCGTGCTAGTCTATCCAGGTCCGGCCGACGATCTGGATGCCCGCGCCGCCGAGTTCATCAAGGGCAAGTCACTGCCCGACAACTTCGCGTTTGTCACCGATCCGGGCTACGAGTTCACCAACGCCTATGGCCTGCGTTGGGACGCCCCGCGGGAAACCGCTTACCCGTCGACGTTTGTGATCGGCACCGACGGCAACGTGCGGTTCGCCAAGGTGAGCAAGACTCACGGAGGGCGGGCCAACACGGCCAAGGTGCTGGAAGCGTTGTCCGGGGGAAAGTAGCGCGGCACCCCGCTCGCGCGGGAAGGCGCGCTCGTCGATTCCGGGGGGATTTGCGCCTTCCTGCGACTTCGTTGCGAGAATACTGGGCAACGGTTAGAGTGAGGGTGAGGGCAGCACTTCTCCCCAGCCAGGACCGAGACTTGAGGCTCACGAGTTCCGGAGGCGGTCGAGACTCGCGCCGATGTCGCGCGCGCACCGATCGGCGTGCGCGCCGCTTCCGACAACTGCTTGTCGACGCGCTCGAGCCGCGCTATCTGATGTCGGCCGAGCCGGTCTTTCACGACCTGGTCGACGTCGAGGTCGTGGACCGCAGCATCTTCTACAACAACTCCGCGTTCGACGGTTTCGATCCGGCCGCAAACGCGGCCGACGACGCCGCCATCGCGACGGACAAACAGGCGCTGCTGCCGGGGCAGAGGGCCGCGTTTGCCAACTACACCAGCTACAGCCGCGGCATCAACGGCGTGATGATCGACGTGGCCGGGCTGCCCAGCGAAACGCTCACGGCCGACGACTTCACCTTCCGCGTGGGCAATGTCGACGACACCGCCAGTTGGGTCGACGCACCGGAACCGACCGCGATCACCCTCCGCCTTGGCGCGGGCGCCGACGGATCGACGCGCATCGAAATCGTCTGGCCCGACGGCGCAATCCAGAAGACCTGGCTCGAGGTGACGCTCAAAGCCACCGCGGCCACGGGACTGGCGGCCGACGACGTGTTCTTCTTCGGCAACGCACCGGGCGAGTCGGGCAACAATCCGGACAATGCGATCGTCGACGACACCGACCGCCAGGGCCCGCTCGATCATCACGGCGCCGCGGCGATCACCTCGCCCTACGACTACAACCGCGACGGCCTGGCCAATGCGGTCGACGCCGGGATCGCGGACAACAACTCGACCACCTCGGAAACGGCCCTGGCGCTGGTCACGCCGGAGGTGGAAGTCGACCCGGCTCACCAGCGGATGCCGATCGAGCTATTTCATTGGGGCGACGGCGGTCACTCGGTGTACTACGCGCCCACGCTCGTAACGACGAACTCTGGTGTTGTGCTGGCCTTCGCCGAGGGGCGGAAGAACGAAACCGACGGCGCCTCGTACTCGATTGTGCAGCGCCGCAGCTTCGACGGCGGCGCCACCTGGACCAGTCCCGCTGTCGTTGTGTCCGTCGTGCCGTCCGGCCCGTTCCCGCGCCTGGGCAGTCCCACGCCGGTCGTCGACCGGGTCACCGGCGATGTGTTCCTCCTGTACAACAGCCCGATTGATCAGGTGTGGGTTACCAAGACCTCCGACGATGGCGCGTCCTGGAGCGTTCCTGTCAACATCACCACCTCGGTCAAGGTTACCGACGAGGGAAATCCTGGCCCGCCGGGCATGTACCCCGATACTCCCTGGGGCTGGAACGCACTGGGACCGGGCAACGGTATTCAACTGGAGCATGGGGCCCACGCCGGCCGACTCTTGATTCCCGCCGATCATCGCACTACGGGCGGTGTTACGGGCAAGTCTTACGCGCACGTCATCTATTCCGATGATCACGGCCAAACCTGGCGTCTGGGCGGCGGCTTCTCGCCCGACCCTGACGGTGAGCCGTCCCCCAACGACAACACGAATGAGAACGCGCTGGTCGAGTTGTCCGACGGCACCGTCTACATGAGCAGCCGCATGGTTGACAACACGATCAACAGCCGTGGCAAGTCGTTCAGCACGGACGGCGGAATCACGTGGACTACGAACTCCCTGGAACATGCCCTGACGTCCACCAACGTCCAGGGTAGCTTGCTACGCCTCAACGACGATGTCATTCTGTTCGCCTCTCCCTCCAATCGAACAGACAATGTGCGGCAGGAGATGACGATCTGGGTCAGCTACGATGATGCTCAAACCTGGTCGCGCCGGAAAGTTGTCTTCTGGGGTTTCTCGGGCTATTCGGGCATGACCAAGGTCGGGCCAGACACCGTCCTGCTGGCCTTCAACCGGGGACACTCCGGCGGCACTCTGGTCGGCGGCGTCGCGTCGGGTGGAGATTTCTACCAAAAGACTGGACTGGTTCGCATCAACTTGCGCTGGTTGGAGAGCGACGATCCTTATCGGTTCGAGTGGTTTTTCAACGAGGGCCAGCCCGGTATGCCGGCCAATACCGCTGGTGCCGCGATTCAGGACTACGGGCCGTGGGATCAGCGCGGCACCGTAGCCGGTTCGCCGCCGAGTTACGTGGCCGGCCGCAACGGCGACTCGGCCCTCGAACTTACCGAAGGAGACGATCGCGTTGTCCTGACCAAGGGAGGTATTTCTCCGCTGCAACTTAAGCCCGGGGGGAGTTTTACCGCCGAGCTAATGATCAAGACGACCGACGACAACGGGATCCTGGTCGGCACGCGGCCGAACGTGCAAAACTGGACGCTCGAAGTCATCGACGGCAGGCTTCGCTTTTCGCTGTTTGACACGATCAACACAGTGTCGATCACCACCAACTCGGCCATCAACGACGGCCAGTGGCACCACATCGCGGCGGTCCGCGATGCGAACAATCGCCTGATACGGCTGTACGTTGACGGAGTCAGCGTGTCGGGCGGAACGGCTGATACAACCGTACCACGGCTGCCGAGCGGCGTCTCCTACTTCGACGCCGTTGTGCTGGGATCGTACAACGATCTGAATGGACCCGGCGCCGGCAACCAATTGGCGGTCACCATCGACACGGTGCGATTTACTCACGCGGCGCTCGCTCCACAGGACTTCCTGCCAGTCGACTTGGTTAGTCCCACGCCTCCTCCGTCGGAACCGTTCGCGTTCAACGCGCCCACAGCGGTCCCCGGCCTCGAGTTCTGGCTGCCTGCCTATCATCCCGACTTTTTCTTCGGCGATCACGCGGCACAGGTCGATCCTTTGCCACTTGTGCCCTTCGAGGGCATGTCGACGCGCAGCATGCGGGACGCTTCGCAGAACGGCTATCGCGTCTACTCCGACTCCGCCCTTCGGAGCATTCTCTACTCCAGCGACGGGACGATCGGATCTCACTGGAGACACCTTGTTCGCCCGGGACAATCGTTCGGCTCGGGATTGAGGGTGCCCAAGATCGACGGCCCCGACGCCAGCAGCTTCGACTTTATCCAGAACACGGGTGTGTTCACGATGTCGGTGTTTGCCAAGATAGAAGGCGACGCCAGCGGCGTGATGACGCTGTTCGATACTTCCAACGCCCGAACGGACATCCCCGGCTTCAGCCTGTTTCGCGATACGGACGGCAGCCTGAGCCTGCTGGTGACGGCGAATCATTCGGTCGTTCGATTCGAGGGCGCGACCCCCGCCGGCGTATTCGGCAACGACGGATGGTATCACATCGCAATCGCCGGTTCGGGACCCGACCGTCCCGTGCAGTTCTACGTGACGCCGCTGGACGACGACACGATCACGTCGTACACGTCGGCCAACACGCTTACCGGCGCCGACGGCGACTATCCGACGGGCGCGGGATACGACCTGTTCATCGGCAGCCGCAGCTTCACGTCCAACACCGGCCCCTCCCGGCCCAGTTCTTTCGCGCCCTTCGTGGGCGGTCTGGTGAACGAATCGATCTACAGCCGGGCCCTCTCGCCGCTGGAGATCCAGCAATTGTTTCTGCACGGCAAGAGCGTCACGCCACCACGCTGGCAAAACCCGCTCAATCGGCTGGACGTCAACAACAGCGGCAGCGTGTCGGCCGCCGATGCGTTGATCGTCATCAACCACATTCTGATGGGCCAGGCCGGCACGCTGCCGGATCCGGGAACCGGTAATCCTGAATTTTGGATCGATACCAACGGCAACAACGTCCTGCAAGCTTCCGACGTGTTGCAGGTCATCAACTATCTGCTCATGCAGCAGTCCCAGTCTGCCGAGCCGAACGACACCGCCCCGGCTCCGCAGACACAGACGCAGTGGCCGGCGGCCGAGAGCGAGCCGCTGGCGACGCCCGTAGCCGAGGCCCAACCGACGGCGACGGCCGGCATCGCCCCAGCCCGCTCGGCCGTGCCGCTGGCCCTGGCCATGTCCGACGAAACCGACACGCCCGCGATCGTCGAGGTTGCTGCACCGGCACCTGTTGTTCGACAGAAGGACAAGGCGCCCAGGGCGAAGCACGAAGCGGGCCGGCTGATGGAATCGGCCGAGGCGACGGTTGTTGGAACTCAACGGACCAGCAACGCAGCTTCCGTCGATTCGCTCGCTTCGCCGGTCGATGCTTACTTCGAGTCGCTAGGGAGCTAGCGGATCTGCGGGCGAAGCGAGCCGCGGCTTAGTGCTCCGTCTCGCGTTCGACTTCGCTGGCCGTGCCGGCCAAGAGCGGCGCGAGAAACTCTCCCGTGACGTTGCCGGGCGTGGCAGCCACTTCCTCGGGCGTGCCGGCGGCGACGATCTGCCCGCCGGCGTCGCCTCCGCCGGGCCCCAGGTCGATGATCCAGTCGGCCGTCTTGATCACGTCGAGATTGTGCTCCACGACCACGACCGTATTGCCCAGGCTCACCAGCCGGTCGAGCACGGCCAGCAGCTTCTTGATGTCGTCGAAGTGCAGGCCCGTGGTCGGCTCGTCGAGGATGTAGAGCGTGCTGCCGGTATCGACCCGCGCCAGCTCCGTGGCGAGCTTGACGCGTTGTGCTTCGCCGCCGGAAAGCGTGGTCGACGATTGGCCCAGGCTCAGGTATCCCAGCCCGACTTCCTTCAGGCTGGCAAGCAACCGGACGATCTGCGGAAAGTTTTCGAAGAACACCAGCGCGTCGTCGACCTGCATGTCGAGCACGTCGGCGATCGACATGCCGCGGTAGCGCACTTCGAGCGTCTGGTGATTGAACCGCGCGCCGTCGCACTCGGGGCAGGGCACGGTCATGTCGGGCAGAAAGCTCATCTCGATTCGCCGCACGCCCTGGCCCTGGCACTCCTCGCAGCGGCCCCCTTTGACGTTGAAGCTGAAGCGGCTCGACTTGTAGCCCCGCTGCCGGGCCTCGCGCGTGCCGGCAAACGTGCGGCGCACCTCGTCGAACACGCCGGTGTACGTCGCCGGGTTGCTGCGCGGCGTGCGGCCGATCGGCGTCTGGTCGATCTCGATCATCTTGTCGATCTGGCTCACGCCCCGCAGGCTGCGATGCGGGCCCGGCTTTGCGCCGCCGCCAGAGAGCCGCCGCTGCAAGGCCCGGGCCAGCGTTTCGTTCACCAGCGAGCTCTTGCCGCTGCCGCTTACGCCCGTGACGCACACGAAGGCCGAAAGCGGAAACCGGGCTTCAACGTCTTTGAGGTTGTTCGTCGTCACGCCTTCGATTACCAGTGATCGCGTCTTGGCCACGCGCCGCCGTTGGCCGGGTACCTCGATGGCCAGATGGCCCGACAGGTAGCGGCCCGTGACCGAATCGGGATCGTCGGCCACCTGCTCGGGCATGCCTTGCGAAACGATGCGCCCGCCGTGCAGGCCGGCGCCGGGCCCCATGTCGACCAGGTGGTCTGCGGCCCGCATGATGGCCTCGTCGTGTTCGACCACCAGCACGGTGTTGCCCTGCTGTTGCAGGCTTCGTAAGGCGTCGATCAATCGCTGGTTGTCGCGCTGGTGCAGGCCGATCGAGGGCTCGTCGAGCACGTAGCACACGCCGACCAGCGCCGAGCCGATGCCCGTGGCCAGCCGCACGCGCTGCAGCTCGCCGCCACTGAGCGTGTCGGCCGCGCGGTCGAGCGACAGGTAGTCGACGCCTACGTTCTCCAGAAACGTCAGCCGGTTTTCGATCTCGCGCACGATGGGCACGGCGATCGGCTGGTCGCGCTTGGGCACCTTGAGCGCGGCAAACCACTCGCGCGCGGTTCGCACGTTCATGTGCGTGATCTCGTGAATCGCCTTGTCGTGGAAGCGGCAGGCCCGGGCCTCGGGACGCAGCCGCGCTCCGCCGCACTCGCGGCAAGTCACCACGCCGCGCAGGGCCTCGAGCTTGGCCCGTTCGGCCGGCTTGAGCGAGGTGACGTACTGCTGCTCGAGCATCGTCAACACGCCCACGAAGCCGCGCCCGTCGCCGTGCAAAAGCTGCTCCCGCCGGGCCGGCTTCAGCCCGCTGACGGGTTTCTTCCAGTCAAAGTTCGCGGCCTTCATCCAGTCGCGCATCTGGCCCTTCACGCTGCGCACGCGCGACGGCGAGGCTCCCTTCCAGGCCGCCACCGCTCCCTCGGCCAGCGACAGACTATCGTCGGGCAGCACCAAGTCGGGATCGAACTGCTCGATCGAGCCCAGGCCCTCGCAGGCCGGACACGCACCGTACGGACTGTTGAAGCTGAACGTGCGCGGTTCGAGCTCCTCGAAGCTGATCTTGCAGTGCGGGCACGCATACAGCGTGCTGTACAGCCGCTCGTGCCAACTGTCGGGATCGTTCTTGTCGCCCGAGGGGTCGAGATACACCGCCAGCACGGCTCCCTCGCCGTGCGAGATGGCCAGCCGGGTCGACTCGGCCAGCCGCGCATCGACGCCCTCGCGAATCACCAGCCGGTCGACGATCGCTTCGATCGTGTGATTCTTGCGCGGCGCCAAGTCGCCGACGTTCTCCAGGTCGACCACCTCGCCGTCGACCCGCAAGCGAATGAAGCCGGCCTTGCGCACGGCTTCGAGCACGTCCTGGTGCTTGCCCTTGCGGCCGCGCACGAGCGGTGCCATCAGCATCAACTTGGTGCCGGTCGGCAGCTCGAGCAGGTCGTCGACGATCTGCTCGGGCGTCTGCTGATGGATCGTCGCCCCGCACTGGTAACAAACCGGCTCGCCGAGCCGCGCGTACAGCAACCGCAGATAGTCGTACACTTCGGTGACCGTGGCCACCGTGCTGCGCGGGTTCTGGCTGCCGGCCCGTTGATCGATCGAGATCGTCGGCTGCAGGCCCTCGATCAAATCGACGTCGGGCCGCTCGAGCTGGTGCAGAAACTGCCGGGCATAGACCGACAGGCTCTCGATGTACTGCCGCTGTCCCTCGGCAAACAACGTATCGAACGCCAGCGAGCTCTTGCCGCTGCCGCTGGGACCGGTCACTACGATCAGCCGGTCGCGGGGCAGGTCGAGATCGATGTCTTGCAGGTTATGGACGCGGGCGCCGCGAATATGGATCGATTCATCGTCGCCAGCGCCAGTGACCGCGCCGGCGGCGTCGGGAGCAATGGTCATAGGAGGCCCAAAGCAGGTCAGTCAACAATGATGCAACTTAGAGCCTATCACAGAAGCGGCACGCCGGCAAAGTAGCAGGCTCACTCCGTGAGCCGTCGCAGAAACACCTTGCAGATCGTGGCCCTACCATTCGTCGAGCGGAGTGATGAACGCCGAATCCCGGCAATCCGCCATATGTTGCAGTTTGGACGATTCACTGAATGTTCGGGAGGGAGAACCATAAGACGATCAGCGATCCCACGAACAGCAGCGAATAGCACACGGCGTCGGTAGGCCGCACCCATTCCAGCCCGACACCCAGCCAAGCCGTGAGGAGGAACACCGGCGGTCCTGCCAATGTTAACGATAACGCTACAGGCATAAGCCATCGCACGCCATGCGCTTCGCAGAGCCAGGCACACACCAAGCCTGCCACAACCGCGGCCGCCGACAGGCGGTACAGGATCCGGAACCACTTGGGTACAGGGACGCTGCCACTCATCGGCATCAGTATACCTGAGGCGCACGCGCCACACGCCGAAGCTATCGCCTCTTGCACAGTGCCCAAATCGCGGCGGCGGCGAGGCCCGAGGCGGCGAGGATCAGGGTGGACGGTTCGGGGATGGCGTTGAAGTGACCTGCGATCTCCCCAGGCGACAACGCCCGATCGTACACCACGATTTCGTCGACGACGGCCAGCGGCGATTCGGCCATCGCGTCACCGAATTGGTAGCGTGGCAGGGAGATCGTCGAGGCGTTCGTTCCTTTCAGGACGCCGTCGGCATACAGCTTCATCTCGGTGGCCGTCTTGACGTACACCAAGTGGACAAACTCATCCAGCGGGGTGGTGTAGCCTGGCGAAAACACGTGGTCGGCGACGAACGACTGCGTGTAGCCGACCTGGCCGGTGTTGGGATACTGTTCGAGTTTCAAGTGCGAGCTGGGAGAGGCAAACGGTTCGCCCCGCAACAGCTCGGCCGAAGTCCTGGTGCCCGTTCTCATCACGATGAACTCGGCGGTCCAATCGCCTGCGATGTCGCCTCCGTGGAGCAGGATGTTGTCCTGGTCGCCGTCGAACGACGCCGCCGTGCCCACGCGTCCCGGCACGCCTTGCGTGGGCGCATGGACGCCCGTTCCGTAAGTCCCGTCCAATCCCTCCGAACCATAGTCGATGGCGATCGGCCCCGTTTCGTCGAGGCGATACCAGTTCAGGGGATTGCTCGCCGCGATCGTGCTATTCCAGTCAGCAAGCGAATGGGTGGCGGCAATCGCGCAAAGCGCGACGGCCATGAGCAGGTGGGTCGCGTGGGTTCGTACTCTCACGAGCGGTCCTCACTAGTGCTGTAGATTCTCGGCCAGTTTAATCAATCTGACTGAAAGCGTGGAAAATCATCGCCGCCGGCAGCAGCAAGGCGCCGGCCAACGCGAACAGGCAGAAGGGAACAGTCAGATCGTTTGCGAATCGAATATTGAACAGCAGCGACACGGCCCCGCCGAACAAGCCTCCGGCCAGAAAGATCATCCAAAGCCCCGCGACTCCCTTCCCAAACTCGTCAACGACAAGGGCGCGCACCAGCCCCAGCCCAACGGAGGCGAGCACGACGCCCCAGAGCATCTGTTGCAGCGAGTATCGGCGGCGTTGACGCGTATCTACCATGGCAATTCCCAACGAGCCAGCCCTGGCCGCGGGAGGCGAACGCGCATCCTAGGGCTAGCTCCTAGTATAGCCGAATCGCGGCGGAGCCTGCCGCTACTTCAGCAATGCATGCCCGAGGGTCGTTGCGACCATCAACTTAACCTGCTTCGCATTCAGGCGCCCGCCCGAGGAGCAATCAACGCCCTGGACCACACGACCATTCCCGGCTCGACCGAACACGGCGCGTTTCTTGGTTCGTAAGGGGCCCTGAGAGAGCGCCGAAAGGGGCAGGAAAAGTTCCCGAAGGGTGCATCGTCCGAAACGTTGCCGTCCGTTTGCTTGCATCACGCGGCTCGCGACCAAACAATGCCGGCCATCGCGCTTGCCCGTTTCGTGCTTCAGCGAGGTCACAGACTCATGGCCGCATCGTATGAGCCGTTCAATGTCTTTTCGCACCGGAACGACGCCAGCGGAATCCCCGCCGCGCTGCGGAGCATGGCCGCTGAGATTCAGCTAAATAGGACCACGAAAAAGGGATAGTGGCTCAGGCCGCGAGGGTTTGCGGGTAGATCGATGTTTCGATGTCGAACTTGTCTTTGTATCCGAACCATTCGTAGGCCAGGTCAACGAGTTCTTCGAT
>QQVE01000055.1 GCA_003389325.1 Planctomycetota bacterium | reverse complement strand
CATGGAGGTGTTCGACAATTTGGCGGCCGCCCGCTCGCTGACCGCCGCCTGGCGAGAGGACTACAACCACCATCGGCCTCACAGTTCCCTGGGCTACCAGACCCCTGGAGCGTTTGCCGCCGCGCGTGCTGCTTCCGCTCCGGCTACGCCTCCGCTCCAGCAGCACACGCGAAGACAAAAAGAAGAACCTTTATCCCAACCCGTACCTTCATAACCCCTGGTACAGAAAATCAAGGCTGGTCACTCTCAGCGCCTCACTAGTTCACTTCCAGCGTCATCCGTTCGACGCCGCAGCGCGATGCGTACGCGGCGATGGCGGCGACGTCGAGAAGATCCTGCGCCATCTCCGGCTCGACGGGATCGACTTCCGCCGCGTGCTCGGCGTAGCAGCCTGCCTAAGTATTCGACAGGCTGCGCGATCGCACGGATGCGATCTCAAAATCACGACGCAAGTCGTCATTTTGCGCAGCCGTGCGGAGCTTTGCTCCGCACCCCGCGAGGTTGAAGTTGGCCAGGATGGCTGACTTCAACGGTCTGATAGACGGCCACGATCGGCTCGACCCGCGGATCGCGCGCCACGACCAGCTCGCGCAGCCTGCCTGCCGCCGCCGCCAGCTCCCCGGGCGCCACCCAATCGACGTCCGCGTCCGCCATGCCGTCCGTCGTGCAGCTCAACAGCGCCCCAACCCCCAGCGCCTCATGCAGCGCGACGACCCCGGGTCGTTCGTATCGCCCCGCCATAAACTCGCCCCACGCCGCGCAATCATTCGCAAACCCCGGCTGCAACTCCCTCTGCTCCGCCGTGTTGCCTGGCCAATAGCCTTGCACGATGGCGCTCATCGCTTTGCGCTCGACAGTTCCGGATTAGACAAGCGGACACGAACAATGACTCCCGTCCTCTCGAATTCCTCCGTGCCTACGGACGGGACTATCCACTCTGAGTCGGCGAAAATGTGGTCCGTAGTCCGACTACCCTACCGTTCGCCACTCGATCTGTTGGCTCGGTATCTTGCCCCGAACTGACGCGCCACACCGGAACGTCGTTGTGAATACATGCTACCAATAGGCAGCATAGCGCGAATGACTTCGGACCAAACGGAAGTAACGTAACCTTCTTAGACCGCAATACTCCGCACACGAATGATTCAAGCATCGCGAGGCAATCGAGTGGTCGCAACACGTGATAGTAGATCCGATTGTCTTCGGAAATCATCTCCCACAAGTGTGCATTTGCACGATCGATTGTCCGCGCGTATCGGCGACTATGCCCGGTTGGTATGAATGCCCATGTCTCTTCTGGATCAAGATATCGCACGGCGCCAAGGGCTTTGTTGTACTCGTACCCTACTCCCACCACGACAGTCAGAGGAATTCCGGGATTCGACCAACCGGCAAATCCAGGAAGCGGGCCAACTGCTCTATTTGGTCCTAGAACCCTTGGCGGGTCAGAGTATCGCGCGGCAGAGTAGACAAAGTCAACTTGCACAGGACGTTCGCGCGCAAGGGCTCGAATAAGATCAATCCAGATCGCCAGTCGAACCCTTGTGACGCTAGACACATCGAGACATATCCTTAAGCTAGACGATGCGTCACCTGCCTCTCTCAACAACTGTTCTGCCAGCGAAGAGAACTCCTCATTTGTCGGTTCAAGCACCTCAAAGCCCGCAGCTTCATACCACGCGAAATTGTCCTCATAGAACAGCACCTTCTTATTTGTAAACCCTACCGCAACGCACCGACGAGCCTTTCGCAGCTTCTTCTCGGCGAAAAAGCGGGCGCGACTCTCATATCCAACTGAACACAAGAAGCAATCGTACGCGGATCGCCGCATGTCCGAGGCAGACAACGATTCAACTGACTTTAGTGTGTTCATTTGCACGGGGTATAGGCCCTACTTGAACAGCGTTGTCTGATGAGCACCTTCCTCAGACATCGCGCGTATGATAGTACTTAGCGACACTTCCCTTCCCAAACGTATCGGGAACCGGTAAATTGGCGCTAGCAGGTAGCACAGGCGGAATCGCTTTCCTATCAGGTCACCAACGAGAACACTCTCACGCTCTCTCGGCACGTAAACGATCGCACCGACATTGAGGGCTCTGCCAAGAATCGAAACAACATCGGGATGCAGGTTTGAGTCAACGATGAAACTACCCGGGGGATCTGGGTTGAAATCCTCAAGAACGACAGCTCGAAAAAAGTACTCGCCGATTGTCCCGACAAGATCGGCCACACCACTGACCTTGGTATGATCGCCAACCTTAGGGACGGGTACGGTCTCCAACATCGCCTGAAAGCGGTGCGCCGCACTCATTAGTTCACGGCTCTGCACTGCCTCAGGAATACGCCCTTCGTCATCGCTCCCCTGCAACAACCGAGAGCCAATGGCAATGAGCC
Source organism: Planctomycetota bacterium (assembly GCA_003389325.1). GTDB lineage: Bacteria > Planctomycetota > Planctomycetia > Pirellulales > PALSA-1355 > LB-PLM-3. The sequence continues at coordinate 258,176 of QQVE01000055.1, read as the reverse complement.
AGCGAGGGTTTCCCTCTACCATGGCGAATACTGATTTCGCGCCCACGTACAATTTCGGATTCTTCCGGCTTCGCACGCGCTGTCGTCCTTTAGAGTCATCTGGAACCCTGTATGTCTCGCGCGTTGCAACAATCGAGATTATTTTGCGGATTTCTGATGCGCGCGCGTTTTCGTCGCCCTCTTCGAGTGAATTTACGTCGAGCCCCTTCGCACTCAGGTAATCAGCGAAAGTCCGATCCTTCTTGGCAAGATCTCGAAACCTACGACGGTGCGAGGAGCGAGGCCCGTAAGCGCCATGAGTTCGAAGAGCGACCTCAGTCGCATCGAATATTGACGGACCAAGAGTGGCTTCGGCCGTCGCCTCAGAGTGCCCGCGGGCACTCAGCAGCGACTGCCACAATGCGGCGCAAAAGTTATACCCGTCCTCCCGGGACGCGTGCCAGAGCGCGATTGCGTCATAGTCATTGTCCTGCATCGGCGCGAGCATGCTGTCCTGTACGACATTCTCGTCGTAGGGACTCAATGACAGCTTGAACAGTATTCGCTCATCGACAGATCGCGTTGCATTCACCAGCTGCTCTCTAATCCACTCTGGAGCGAGCTCTAGCTCGTCGAATAACAAGGCCCACCGCGCCCGCGGCTCACCAACCGCATCATTAAACACCTCGATGCACGAAATAGTTGGCTCCAGATACCACATCTTTAGCACTTGTTCCATTGCCAAGCGCTCGCGTCGACCTTCCTTCTGCAAGACGCGTTCACGTACCGCCACTTCACGTAGACGCGTTAGACGCTTGCCGAGGGCATGCTTCAGCGAAATCAATGTAGGAAGCGCCGGTGACACACCGATGATTGAGGAAATCTCCTTGACGATTGCTTGCTCCTTTAGCCACGGCAAGTCCGCGCGCCTGTGGGAGAACGCCGCCGGCCCCCGATGAACGCGATAGATCATTGCCGTTGCGAGCGCGTGAAGCACATGAACAGTGAAAGCCGCGCCTTCAAAAAGTTGGTGGTCCTGATCAGAGAAATCGTGCGCTCCAAGTGATTCAATCTGTGTCTTCCAACTAAGATCGGTGGGAATGAATACGCCCGTGTATGTCACCTCAGCTCGATAGGCCTCTGCATCAGGGTGGGCCCAGGTTTCTAAAGCCGGCTGTTGCAGCATCTTCAGGAGCGTGGTCTTTCCGCTTCCTCGTGGCCCAACGACGATTGAATGGGCCTGTCGTATTAATCTCCTGAACGCATCTGAGGGCACAAACCGTTCTGCCACCTCTTCAGGTCGCAGTGCGCGCGCATTGAACGCCTCATAGAATGCCGTCTTGCGAACTGAAGAATTCACGATGCGGCCCCAATCTGCACAGGCATTTCTTCCTCGGACTGCACGTTGATCGAATGTTCATTTGCCAAGGTTGTACGCAATGCGTGTTGATCCTGCGGAAGGAGGTATTCATACCAAGGAAATTCGTCCACAAACTCTGACCACGGCACAACACGAGTGCCGAGCCACTTTGCGATTTGTGCTGCGAATACTGCCGGCTTTTCTCTACACCCAAACCCGCCCCGCGAAGGCAACCCGGACTTCCGTGTGGGTCGCCCCCATTGATACTTGAATTCGTAGTCCCATGCGCGGAAGGTACCCACCAAGCCTGTGCTAGAGTATTTCGCGAACGGGAAGCGGAGTATATAGAATTGCCGTTGCGCTACGGTATTTAGCTCGTCGAATAGGACGTGACAAAGGCTACCAGACGAAAATACTACTGGGGCCGAAGACCCGCCTTGCGCATAACAGATCTTGGGATGGTGCTTGTGGCCGTGAATAATAATCCACTCACCAAACTCCCCATTGCCAAGCAAGTCCGTTAAGAGTTGACCAGATCGCATGTCGTCATAATCGCCGAGATTTATCTCCATATGTTTCTGGGGATGATGATGACACAACAGCATATTCACAGGACGATTCTCAGTCTCATGCAGTCGCTGTTTCAGTGCATCCAGCGTGTAATTTGAGATTCGACCGTGCTGGAACTCATCCTGTCCCGCTCCATGAAAGGCGCTACTGTTGAGGACCACGAGTCGATATGCATCGTGAAGTACAATTTCGTAGTTTCGCGACCAGAAGCGATCGTTCTGATCAACCTCGGGCAGAGGAAAGGGCGGCTTTAGATTCTGGAGGTGTCCCTTCGGATCGTGGTCATTGTGCACATAGCGCGAGTCGATGTCGTGGTTCCCGACTGTACCCGCAAGGAGGTGAACACCGAGATGGTCCCCGATCTCATGCACTCGCAACCACGCCTCTCTGATTGCAGCGGGATTTGCCTTGTCACCGAGGTCGCCTGGACAAACAAGGATGTCGGCCTGCAAAGCCTCCTTGTCAAACAACGGAAGCAGGGCCCCTAGTGGAGTTTCTTCGAACTCATCGCGAATACAATAGAATGAGGGACGGGCCTCACCAACTTCTTCATATGCATGAAGATCGCTAACCACGGCGACAGACAGCTCTCCGTCAACTTTCAATTTCGCGATGCTTTCTTCGGTCATGAGCCCGCCTTGTTCAGGACCTTGTTTGAAGCCAATATTTCTGAGACTGTAGCCCGGTGTCTGGCGAATCCAGCAACGTGGCGGCGTACTCGCAGTGTAATGCAGTTCCATTCCTGAATAAGGTCTCGAAATTCCCCAGAATCTGAGTAGGAAACCAGGAAGGTTGCGCCCACTGAGTCAATTCGCTTGAGGCAGGCCGCAAGACGCTCGAGATCTGGATCGCCAAAGCAGCCGTATCCATACTCTCCAAAGCGTGGCCGCGTCACTGAATACGGGGGATCGAGATAGACGAAATCCCCTTTCCTTACGTCTGACAGGCAGTTCTCAAAGTCGCCCGAACGAAACTCCGTTCCGCGAAGTGCGACAGAACAACGATAGAAGGTCCGCTCGTCGGGAAAACGGCCAGTTCGCACACCTCGCGGAACATTGAATGCCCCCCTTCTATTCGTCCTGTATACTCCGTTGAAACATCGGCGGTTCAAGTAGACGAACCGTGCGGCGCGTTCGACTGGTTGCAGTTCTTGAGGAACACGACGTCGAATGGCATAGTAGTGCGTTCTGCTGCTGTTCCATGATCGCGCTTTACGCGCCACGAGACGCGGGTGAGATCTGACCGTTGAATAGGTCTCCAACAATTCCGCGTTTATGTCCCCGAGAATCGCCTGTCGCGGGCGCAACGCGAAGAACAAGCACGCTGACCCGGCAAACGGTTCGACATACCGTTTGAATTCGCTCGGAGAATACGCCATCAGGAGTGGCAGCAACTTCCGCTTGCTTCCCGCCCAGCGCAGCAAAGGGGGCGCCCAGGGGGCGCACGGTATTCCCGAGTCAATTCGCATCGCGACTCTAGCTCTCGGTGTTCGCTTTCGAGACAAGTAGAGAGTATATACGAATCCCGACGAGAGTCTGCAAACTACGTTCGGCATGGAACGATTGCAACAGTTAGGCAAGGTGTGCGCACCATCGTCGAGGAGAGACTCGATGGTCGCATAAAACTACGGCGGGGTCAGCGGGCGAGCCAGGAAGAGTTGACCGGACCAACGCGCGAGTTTCCCGCAGGGAATAGAGAACCACATGCGATGAGTCGCACCGGAAAATAGGCTGCGCCGCCGTCACTGTCGGCGATCCTAGTTGGCTCCGCCCCGGTCGTGCGCGCCAAGCCACCTCTCTCCATCTCCTGGCACGACAACGCTTCCAGACGTGGTGGCCGGCAACTCGAACGGCCAGATTGCCTTCGGCGGCACGCTGACCGGAGCCGGCGTCACGAACAGCAACAATCTCGGCGTGTGGGCCGGCACGGCCGGCGACCTCGAGCTGGTGGCGCGCCGAGGCAGCCAGGCGCCGGGATTGGCCCCGGGCGTCAACTTCGACGGCTTCGTGGGGCTGACGACGAGCCGATTTACCCCCACGTTGTCGGCCGACGGCGAGGTGACGTTCCTGGCCGATTTGGTCGGCCCCGGCATCTCGAGCTTCAACGACACGGCCCTGTTTAGCGGCACCCGCGACAACCTCGAGCTCATCCTGCAAGCCGGCCAGCAAATGCCGGGCGCGGACCCGGGCGTGCTGTTTGCCGGGATCAACACCGATACGCTGTCGGCCAACATCGACGGCGACCTGGCCTTCTATGCCGGGGTGAAAGGGGCGGCGAGCTACGCGGGAATCTATACCTACATCGACGGCGAGCTCGAGCTGATCATGAAGATCGGCGATCAGATCGACGTCGGCTCGGGCGAGCTGCGCACGATTTCCGAGCTGAGCCTGCACGGCGGCGTGACCGACGGCTACGGATCGGCCTGGAACGGAGCGGGCCAACTGGTCTACCGCGCCGCCTTCACCGACCACTCGAGCGCCGTCATCTTCGCCGTCGTTCCCGAGCCCAGCGCCGGTGTGTTGATGCTCGTCGGCAGCCTGCTCGCCCCCCTCGCCGTGCGATGCCTACGACGCTAGCCCGGCCGGAGAGCGGAAGCGCGTATTTCTATCCCCTAACCCCCAGCCCCCAGTCCCTCTCTTCGCCCCCGGCCGAAAACACGCCTTGCCGGCCTGAAACCGAAATGGTCTAAGCCATGCTGCGGGCTTTCTCGACACGGCGCGGGGTTGTTCGTTTTGCACGTCTGGCGATGCGCGGCCGAGGTGCCTCGCCAAGCTGAACCCTTCCTTCGACTTGCGCTGGCCCGCGCCGCTCGCCCCCTTGCCGCCGCCATAGGCCGATAAAAAATCGCGCAAATCCCACACCGAAAAACCCGAAAAAGGCCAGCGAGAAAATTCCCGCAAGATTCCCGCAGATTGTTCCCGCGGAGCGTTGGGCGTCGCTCCCTCTGGCCTTTGGTCTCTTCGCTCTGGCCTATTGCTCAAACGGGAACAGCGGCTTGCGGCGGTGCTGGTAGTCGAGCTTGAGCATGTCGGCCGAGGTGACGCCCGGCGTGTTGACGCGGATCATCGTCGGGCACACCGGCGCATAGGCGGCCACCGGGGCATGCACGCCTTTGGCCACGATCGCCTGGTACGACGAAGGGTTCACGCCGCAACTGGTCAACTGGGCCAGGCTGAACGGCGCCACCCGACGCGAGGTGAGCATCACGGTCTGCCCGCCGGGCAGCTCGACCACGGCCGTGCGGCCCATGTCGTACTCGGTTCGCCCGCCGTGGCGAGCTTCAGGCTCGTGGAAGTGGCCGTCGTACACGCCCAGCACCTTGGCCTCGGTGGCGATCGGTCCGCCGTGCCGGCCGTCGGTCTTGCCGCCGAGCTGGCCTGCGAAGCTGCCGCCCAAGCCCGCGGTCGCCGCCTGTTCGACGCAGGCGGGATCGTACAGACAGGCGAACGCCTTGCCGACGCCGGCGTCGATGAGGGCCTTCAGCACGATCGTGCCGTCGCCGGGCGAGCCGCCGCCGACGTTGTCGCCCATGTCGAGCAGGCAGACCGGCCCCTTGGACGCCTTGGCCTGGGCCACGGCCTCGTCGACCGAGGTCTTCTCGCCGGCGAAGGCCTGCCGCCTGAGCCGCAGGTGCTCGGCGAAGCTGTCGGCCAGGTAACGGGCCAGGTCCGGCTCGTAGTCGGTAACGACCAGCACGCTGGTGCCCATCTCGCGCACGTCGGCATACGGGAAGCCCAACACCAGGCTCGCGGCCAATACGCGGTTGTCGGCGAGCATGTCGGTCAGGGCTTCGTAGCAGTCCTTCACCGGCGACTCGCTGGTGCTCTGCTGCTCGATGCTGATGGCCAGCGGCGGATAGGCCGCGGCCTGCGTGGGCCGGATCTCGCCCCGCAGCACCCGGGCCATCAGCCGCGCCGCCTCGATGCCGCGGTCGCGCTGGTCGAGATGCGGATTAGTGCGGTAGGCCACCAGGGCATCGGTGGCCCGCAGCATGGTCTCGGTGAGGTTGGCGTGCAGGTCGAGGGTGCCGATGATGGGCAGTTGCGGCCCGACGCGCGAGCGTAGCTCGCGGAGCCAGGCGCCGTCCATGTCGGGGGCGTTCTCGGCCACGCCGGCGCCGTGGGGGGCGACCAGGATCCCGTCGAGATCCTCGGCGGCCTTCAGCTCATTGAGCATGCGCGAGAGCAGGGTCTCGAGCGTGCGGGCCGTGACCACGCCGCCCGGCAGGGCCCAGGCCACGAAGACGGGCACTGCCTGGATGTCGGCTTCCTCGAGCCCCGCGAAGAATCCGGCGATCTCGTGGTGCGATCCGCCGTAGTGCTGGCGTACGGCCTCGCCGGTGAGCAGGGCCCCCTGCTCGAAGTCTTCGATCGTGGTGGGCTTTTGGCAGAACGTGTTCGATTCGTGCTGCAAGGCGAGGATGCCGACGCGCATCTAGAGGACCCCATACTTCTGGAACACTTCGCCGGCTTTGGCGCCGGCACGGATTTCGTCTCGCACCTTGTTCTCGGCCGTGGTCTTTTCGATGGCGCCGGCGATCGCTGCGGCCTCCACGGCCTGCGGCACGACCACCACGCCGTCGAGATCGGCCAGCACCAGGTCGCCCGGCTCGATCCGCACGCCGCCCAATTCGATCGGCACGTCGACGGCGGTCACGCGCTGCCGGTGCAGGCTGTCGAGCGGGCTCGTGCCGCGGGCGATGACGTGAAAGCCCAAATGACGCATGCGGGCCACGTCGCGCACCGCGCCGTCGACCACCACGCCGGCACAGCCGCGGTGGCGCGCGGCGGTGGAGAGCAACTCGCCCCAGATGCCCGAGCGCATCGACCCGCCGGCGGCCGCGATCAGCACGTCGTCGTGCTGGCAATTGTCGACGGCCTGCAGCTCCAACTCGTAGGGGCGCGGGTCCTCGTCGACGTCTTCCCACTGCGTGGTCTTGGCCCGGCCCAGCAACAACCCCTCGCCGCTAATCGGCACCAGCGGCAGGTCCACCGCCTGGCTGCGCAGCCCCAGTGCGTCGAGCACGTCGGCAACGACGGCGGTATACAGCGTCGCGCGAAGCGCGGTGAAGTCGAGCGGATCGGAAGCGGTCATGCGCGTGGGTAGAAAGAGGCCGAGCGCGGGTGCACCTGGCCGCGACACGGGTTCCCGCCACCACCCGCGTCGCCAGCCTAAGTGGGCAGTATACACGTTCATCCGGCAGGGTGCAGTGGGGCCGGCGAATGCCTCGAGCGGTCCGATCGCCGTGACGGAAGTGCCCGGGCAACTGTCGTGCTTGCGCCCAACCGCAGGAAACGTGTGGGGCTGTGCGGTCCGTAGCGGTTGTAGCCCCGTTTCAGGCCGTTCGACCCCCGAAAGTGTCCTATCTTTGCTTCGGGCGGTCCCAGCACGGGAGAGTTCTTTCGACTCCAAGACCAAAGGTGACCAATGGCTATCCGGGCAGAAGAAAAACCGACACTCCTCTCGCCGGGCAAGGCGATCTACCAGTTGATCGTCGAAGCCAAGGCGGCTCTTCGTGCCGATCGGCGGTCGGACGTGCGCTATGCGTTCTTTCGGCCGGTGTCGCTCGAAATGGACGACGGCCATCGCTATTCGGCCTTCACGCGCGAGATCTCGGAAACCGGCATCGGCTTGATCCACAACATGGATCTTCCCGAGGGCGAAGTCGAGATCAGCGTGCGCAGCGATGGCGGCTATTCGATTCGCGTGCGCACGCGCATCGTGTGGTGCCGCGCTTGTGGCGAAGGCTGGTACATCAGCGGCGGCCGGTTCAACGGCATCGCGTCCATCGGACGCTAAACCCACCGGCGAGCAATCGCCAAGCACCTGTTGCTCGAAGGGATCCGCGGCCGCCGACTGCCGCGATTCCTTTTCGAGTCCCGCCTCGTTGCCGCAGGCCCGGCTTGCTTGCTGGCCGGCCGACGGCATGCCGACATTGAAGTCCACCGAGACGCTTTCGACTATGGACCTGCACACGATCACTACCGTTCGGCGACCGCGCTGTCCGGAAGAAGTGGAAACCTGGGCCGACGGGCACGCCTGGCTGGCCGGTGGAACCTGGCTGTTTTCGGAACCGCAGGTGCATACCGATACCCTGATCGATCTCGAAGGGTTCGGTTGGCAGCCGCTCCAGGTCACGCCCGAGGGGCTCAAAATCGCTGCCACCTGCCGCGTGGTGCAATTGGACCAATTCCAGGCGCCGCCGGAATGGTCGGCGGCCCCCTTGATTCCCATCTGCTGCCGATCGTTTCTGGCCTCCTACAAGATCTGGAACGAAGCCACGGTGGGAGGCAACCTGGCCATGTCGTTGCCGGCCGGCCCGATGATCGCATTGACCGCAGCGCTCGAAGGCACGTGCACGCTGTGGTCCCGCGACGGCGCGAAGCGCCACGTGCCGGTGGCCCAGTTCGTCACCGGCGACAACCAGAACATCCTGCAGCCCGGCGAGCTGCTGCGGTCGGTCTTTCTGCCGCAGGCGGCGCTCGAGAAGACGTTTGCCTTCCGCAGATTCACCCTCACGCACCAGGGCCGGTCCGAGGCGCTGTTGATTGGCACGCGCGACCCCGGCGACGGCGAGATTCTGTTGACCGTGACCGCCGCTACGTTGCGCCCGTACCAGTTTCGTTTCGCGGCTGGAGTCACCAGCGCCCAGGTGCGCGGCGCCCTGGACGCCGCGATTGCCGACGACATGTACTTGGACGACACGCACGGTTCGCCGCGCCACCGGAAACACCTTACCTACTTGTTCGCGGAGCAGATCCGCGCAGAACTCAGCGGCGAGCATTCATGAAACTTCGGGTCAACGGACAAGAGTTCGATCGGGAGCCCGCGCCGGGGCAGTGCCTGCGCACCTACCTTCGCGACCTGGGGTGGTTCGCGGTCCGCAAAGGATGCGATGCCGGCGATTGCGGGGCATGCACGGTCTGGTTCGACGGGCGCCCGGTGCATAGCTGCCTGGTGCCCGCCTTTCGCGCCGAAAATCGGGAGGTCACGACCCTCGAGGGGCTCGCTCCGGACGGCCAATTGCATCCCATGCAGGAGTCGTTCCTGCAGGCTCAGGCCTTCCAGTGCGGCTTCTGCACCTCGGGCATGATTATGACCTGCGCGAGCCTGGGTGAGGAAGACAAGCAGGACCTTCCCTTCCGGCTCAAAGGGAACCTATGCCGCTGCACCGGCTATCGCGCCATCGAGGACGCCGTGCGGGGCCGCGCGGTCGTGGACGAAGACGTCGCCGGACGCGCGTGCGGCTCGAACATCGGCAGCACGTTTGCCACAGGGCTCGTACGCGGCCGCGAGCACTACACGATGGACTGCGCCATCGACAACCTGCTCCACGTCAAAGTGGTCCGCTCGCCGCATGCCCATGCCAAGGTGCTTCGGATCCGCCAGGACGCAGCCAAGGCTCTGCCGGGCGTGCGGTTGATCGTGACCTGGGAAGATGTGCCGCGCAAGCCGTTTACCACGGCGACGCACGACGAGTATCACTGCAACCCGGACGATACGTACCTGCTAGACAACGTGGTGCGTTTCCGCGGACAGCGCGTGGTGGCCGTGTATGCCGACAGCGAGGCGATTGCGGAGGAGGCCTGCCGGCTGATCGAGATCGACTACGAAGTGCTGCCGGCAGTGTTCGATCCCGAGGAAGCCATGCAGCCGGGGGCTCCGCAGCTCTTTCCGGAAGGAGCCGCGGCCCGCATCGATGATCCGGCGAGAAACATCTTCAAGCACACCGAGAGTGAGATCGGCGACGTCGCCCGGGGATTTGAAGAGGCGGACGAAGTCTACGAGGGGGAATACTTCACCCAGCGCGTGCAACACGTGCATCTCGAGACCCATGGAAGTATCGCCTGGAAGTCCGACGACGGGCGCATCCACGTGCGAACCGATACGCAAACGCCCCACTTGATCCAGGAAAAGCTCGCCTACCTTTTCTCGCTTGACCCGAAGTCGCTGCACGTGTTCTCCGAGCGCGTGGGCGGCGGGTTCGGGGCCAAGCAGGAAATGCTGACCGAGGACCTGTGCGTCCTGGGCGTTTTGAAGACGGGACGGCCGACGAAGTGGGAATGGACCCGCGGCGAGGAGTTCATCGCCGGCCCGGGACGGCATCCCTACCAGATGCGGGTCAAACTCGGGGCGCGGCGCGACGGCACGCTCACGGCCATCGAGCTGCGCGCCGTTTCGAATACGGGCGCCTATCGCAATCACGGCGGCGAGGTGCTGGCCGCGGCGCTCCGCTCGCCGGTGGAAACGTATCGCTGCCCGAACAAGAAAGGGGCGGGCTACGCCGTTCACACCAACGCGATTCCCGCGGGCGCCTTCCGCGGGTTCGGGAGAACCCAGACCACGTTTGCCATCGAGAGTGCAATCGACGAGTTGGCCGAAAAGCTGGGGATCGACCCGATCGAGATGCGCAGGATCAACATGCTTCGCGAGGATCGCGCGCCGGGCGCCGAGGGCAGCACTAAGATCTACGGCGCGGACCAATGCGTCGATTTCGTGGAACAGGCCCTCAACAGCGGTCGCGGTGAGCCCAAGCCCGCGGGCGACATGTGGCGCGAAGGCCGGGGAATCGCGATTCATTTTCACGAATCCTCGCCACCCAGCCAGCACCGTTCCCAGGCCGACCTGTTCCTCGGGCCGAACGGCACCTTCCACCTGGCCAACGGCCTGGCGGAGTTCGGAAACGGCTCGATGAACGCGATCCGCCAGATCGCGGCGCAGGTGCTGGGCGTCCGCGCCGCGGACGTCGAGACCGTAGTCGCGGACACCGACCGAACGCCCTACGACGCCGGCACGTTCGCTTGCGCCGGAACCAGCGTGTCGGGCAAAGCGGTCGAGCTGGCGGCCCGAGCTCTGAAAGATCGCCTGATTGCCGCCGCCGCCCGGCGGCTGGGTTGCCCCGTCGCGGACGGCAAACTCATCGACGGGCATGTGGTGTTCGCAGGCCAATCGATCGGCTTCGCGGAGCTTTACCGGCAGACTCCACAGGCCGACCAGGAATTCCACGTCACACGCCTGGCGGTTGCCACGCCGAACTCGCCGGCCTTCCTCGTGCAGGGCTTTCGTGTCGCGGTGAACACCGACACCTGCGAGATCCGCATTCTGCAGAGTGTACACGCCGTGGACGCGGGCACCGTGTTGAATCCCATGCAGTTGGCCGGTCAGATCGAGGGCGGCATCGCGCACGGAATTGGAACCACCTTGTTCGAACGGGTGGTGATCGACGAGGAAGGCGAAGTCCTGAATGCGACGCTGCGGAACTATCGCATCCCGGCCTTTGCGGACATTCCGCGCAGCGAGATCTACTACGCAGACACCCGCGATCCGGCCGGCCCGATGGGCGCCAAGGCGATGGGCGAAGCCCCGATCATCCCGATCAGTGCGGCGCTGGGCAACGCCGTCAAGGATGCCATCGGCGTGCGGCTGTCGAGCCTGCCCTTCAGTGCCGATCGCGTCTACGAGGCCCTGTACGACAGCGAATTGGACTGGCCCGGGTTGAACAAGAGGTGGACTGCCGAACTCGACCAGGCCGAACAACTGACCGAGTTGCAACGGGACAACGTCCGCCACGCCGACGAAGCTCCGAGCGAGGACGTACCCAACGAGGCGCTGGAAAAGTCGTGAGCCGAAGGTTCGAAAGTTCGTCGCCCGGTCCATCGAGGAGCATCGCCGGCGGTTCCAGCGCGAGCACCTCAGGAGTTGCGTGATCTAGGACCGCGGCTGGAAGCACCATGCTCGACTATCTTCACAGCTTCCAGCTCTCCACACTCGACTGGGTGTTGGTCGTTCTCGGCGCCTTGTTCGTAGGCATGAGCAAGGGAGGCCTACCCGGCATCAGCGGCCTCGCGGTTTGGATGTACGTGAAGGTGTTCGGTGCCAAGGAATCGGTGGGCATGCTGGTGTCGGTGCTGATTTGTGCCGATCTGTTTGGCGTGGTGATCTACCGCCGCCACGCGGATCTGGCGTTCGTGAAACGGATGTTGCCCTTCTTGATTTCCGGTACGTTGGTCGGCACCCTGGTGTTCGTGCTGCTGCCGGGAGCCTTTTACCAGCACTTCATCGGCGCGATCCTGCTGCTGTTGGTGTTCTTTCACTTCGGGACCAAGCGCCTGCACCCCGAGCCGCCGGAGCCGCCAGACCCTCAGCCGGCGGAGCGAAGCAAGCTCGTCGAGCGGACCGTGGGCGTCTGCTCCGGTTCCTTCAGCATGTTGGCCAACGCGGGCAGCGTGCTGCTGGTGGCCTACCTGATCCGCCTGGGCCTGCCGAAACTGGTGTTCCTGGGCACGTTTGCCTCGCTTATTCTGATCAGCAACGTGGTTTGCCTGCCGCTGCACTGGGCGATCGGAAGTGTGACGCTCAACGACTTGCCGCTGAGCTTCGCCTTGGGGCTGCTTTCGCTGGTGGGCGTGGTCGCCGCGCGGCTGTTGGTTGCGGTGATCCCGCAGAAGCTCTTCGAGGCCTTCATCTGGACCGTGGTCGTGCTGGCGGGCCTGGAGTTGCTGTTCTAGGCGAGCGAGTCAATCGAAACACGAGCGATCGATGGACTGGTACGAGGCGCTAGAAAAGCCGGCCTGGACGCCGGCGCCGCAGACGATCAGTTTGATCTGGTGGATGCTCTATCCGATCATCGCCGCCACGTTCGGCTTCGTGTTCGTGCAGGCGTTTCGCAAACGCGTGCCGTGGCGAGCCGCCCTGCCCTTCGGCATCAACCTGGCGGCCAATCTGCTCTTCACGCCGATCCTGTTCGGACTGCGCAGCCTGCCCCTGGCGACGGTCAATATCCTGGTCGTGTGGGCGACCATCGTCTGGATGATGATCGCAATCTGGAGATACTATCGCTGGGTGGCGGCCGCGCAGATTCCGTACCTGATTTGGGTGTCGATCGCCACGGTCTTGCAATTGTCGATTACGTGGATGAACGGGATCGGGTGATAGGTCGCGGCGCCCGAGGAGCCGACGATTTGGTTGGCCGTGTTCTATGGCTGAGCCCAAGGGCGACAAGCTGTTTGTAAACCTGGGGGCCTCGCAGACCCGGCGACGGCTGAAGGGGTTCGGGCACGGCGTGCGGAAGGTGGAAACGGCCGGCCGCAACCAGGCCGTGGTCATCCACACCGCCACCGGGCGGCACCTGCGCGAGCTGGAGAACAAGTTTGCCGACGTGGGGTTTTCGAGCCGGGCGAGCGATCTCGGCGAGCCGGTCGAGAATCTTCGCAACATGGGCACGTCGAGCGGGGTCTGGCTGCGGCGGGTCGGCATTCAGACCGTGGCCGATCTGGAACGCGTCGGTCCGGCGGTCGCCTATCGGCTCGTCAAGCAACAGCATCCCGGGGCCACGCTCACCTGGATGTGGGCCATGGCCGCGGGGCTCAAGGGGATCAGCCTCGTGGAGTTGCCGGAGGCGGAGAAAGAGCGGCTGCGAAAGGAGCTGGCGGAGTTGGACGGCGAGGGATGATGCTCGCCGGCGGATGACGCTGCAGATCAATCGCCTTTCCAGCTCGCCGTGCCCGGCGTGAACGGCAAGGGGTCACGGGCGTCGGGGATGTTGTCGCCGTCGGCGTCGTCTTCCGTGGCGCGCTCGATCTTGGGGACAGGCTGTGCGGCGATCTGCTTCCAGATGGCAACGGCCACGTCGCGGCGCGTGGGCGAATCTTCGGGCAGCGATGCATCGGAGAGTTCATATCCGGCCGCGCGGACTGCCGCGGCGATCTGCTGCGACCACGCGGGCGCCGCCGGCTCGTCGGGGTGAAACGACGTGTCGGATGGTCCCAGCACCAGCACGCGGCGCAGCGCCAGTTGTTGAATGGCCGCGAAGCCCGGGTCGAAGGGATCGAGGTCGGCAAACGGCCAGATGGCCAGTGGCGCTCCGTCGTTGTGGTCGAGCAGGCCGGACCAGATTTCGGCCAGGCGTTGCGGCTGGAGATAGAGTTCGGCTGGGTCGGCGTCGTGCTTCAGGCTGACCGCGGCAACGGCACCGGCCGCCTGGCCGACGTGCATCGATTGGTCGTGCAAGCGGAACGAAGAGCTGACGATGCTGGTGTAGCCGAGATTCTTCTGCGCGCCGAGCAGCCCGTGCATCTTCTCAGGCACGAGCGCTCGCAAGGGGAATACGGCCCGGCCGGTGCCGCCGCGGCCGAACCGGCGGTTGCCGCGAAAGTCGGCTTCCCACGGGCCGGTGCTGCCCTCGTCGGTGAGCCAGGAACGCCGGGTGGGATGAAAGTCGAGCTCGAACTGCCAACAGCACACGGCGTCGGGGAACATGGTCGCGGCGTAGTGGGCCCGGGCGCCGTGGCCGAGCACTTCCGGCTCGCGCACGATATGCCGGGCCACGAGGCGCAGGCTTTCGCGCACGTAAGGCTTGGGCGGCAGGCGGTCGGGCGTGCCGAATTCGTCGCTCAGCGCGAGCTTGCGAAACTTGGGAAACCGCTGCTGCAGGTCGTAGAAGTATTGCAGCGAGCGGAGCTTGGCGTCGCGAAACACGATCGCGCGCTGCTCGGGCGTCATGGCCACCAGCGACTTGTGCGAAGCGCCCGGCTCGGCCGCTTCGAGCGCCTGGGCCACGTGCTGGGGAAACACATCGAGCGGGTAGTCGACGTTGGGATTGTTAATCAGCAGCACGTCGGGGTGATCGATCTGGACAAAGCCGTGGCCGTCGACCAGCCGACGCGTGGTGTAGGCGAACGTCTCGTCGATCCAGCCCCACTTGCCGCGAAAGGCCTCTTCGCGATAGCCGCTCGGACGCTCGATGGGCGTGGCGTCGGGTTGCTCTTCGACGATCAGGCACCAGGTGATCGGGTTGACGTCGGTGGCCGGTTCGCCGGCGGCCGGGGCTCTGGGCTCGTGAAACTCAGCGCGGGCATCGACTCCCACGTCCCACGCCGCGCCGGAACCGCGCACCACGTCGCCAAAGTCGCTGGCGTCGATCGTCAGCGCGGCGCGGACCGTGAGCGGCGGCTGCGACCCGGTCGAGGCAAACCTGACGCCGCGCACCCGGCCGCCCTCGGTGAGGACCTTCTCGACGCGATAGTTCGAATAGCGAGTGATCTGGCCGCTTTGCTCGTACGGCGCGAGCAGCTCGCGAAATACGCCCTCGGCCACCACCGGCCGCACGGTCGTGATCACCCGCGTGTTGCCGGGACGCTTGATGCCGCCGTAGCGCTCGGCGTTCCTCGACTCGATGGCGTCGACGACGTCGCGAAACAGGCCCGAGCGGGGAATGGGCACGGTGCCGTCGTAGCCTTCGGCGCGGTTCTCGTCGATGGCGCCCAAGGCCTCGGCCGAGAACTGCCCGCCGAGCCACTCGATGTCATTGACCAGCACGACGCGCTCGACGCCCATCCGCGCGGCCTGCACCGCGGCAGCGCAGCCCGATTCGGTTCCGCCGACGATCAACAGATCGGCCACGATCTCTTCGGCGGCGGTCGGCACTTCGCCCAGACCGAGCAGCGCTACCGCCAGGCAGATCAGCCGAGACTCACGTCGCATGGAAGGACTCTTGGGAGTTCGTTGGCACGTTGAACTTCCCTCCCAGAATGACGCGGCGAGCGCCCGGCTGCAACCGCGCGGCGGTCTGTGTTATCGTTGGACTTGCAAACCAAGGCCCTATCTGCCGCAGCCGGAGCCGTGCCCGACGGGCTGCTGATGGCCGGACGCTGCATCAGCGGCGACTTCCTTGCCTACTCCAGCTACCGCGTGACGGGCAACGCCGTGCCGATGGGCGAGGCCGCCGCGGTATCGATCGAGCGCCGGGTGATGCCGCACGAGGCGCGCTGGGACACGATCGGCAGTCGTCGGCCGGCCGCGACCAATTCCTAGCGCCGGGGAACCGAACGCCGCGGGGTCAGCACGCTCGCGCCCCGACCAGAATGTGCCGTGCTCTCGGCCATTCCATGCGATTCGCCTCGCAATGGTCGCGGGACGTTTCCCGGCGGCACGCTTGCAGTTAGGCGCTCTTTGCGGCGCAATCGCGACGCTCTCGCCGCGCCGGCGCGGGCACGTCGGCACAACGTTTGCTTTACCCCTGTCAGAGTTGATTCCGCGACGGTTGCGCACCTGCGCGTGCGCCTGGGAGGAGGGAGAGGAGCATGTTTTCGAAGAACGAACCCGGCAGTCATTTCTTTCGAGCGGCACGTCACCGGCGAGCGCAACATCGTGCCTTGGTGGAACCCCTGGAGGCGCGGACCGTGCTGTCGGCGTCGATGCCCGCGGCCGCGGACGTGATTGCCATCGAGGAGGACGGGTTCAACAATCCTCCTGCCGGCAGCGATGCCCAAGTGCTCCTGGCCCCGGGAGAGACTTACACCTTCAGCACGAGCGACTTCGGATTCAGCGATACCGATGACGCCCTGCCCGACGAACTCGCGGCGGTTAGAATCTCGTCGCTGCCCGACAGCGGCAGGCTGACGTTCGACGGTTTCAGCGTGGCCCAATTCGACGTCATCCCCGCCGACCAGATCACGCTCGGTCGACTGCAGTTTACCGCCACAAGTCCGCCGGACGTGACGGCGAGCACGTCGTTCACGTTCCAGGTGCAGGACGACGGCGGCGTGGCGGGCGGCGGGTCCGACCTGGATCCCACGCCCAACAGGTTCTCGCTGCTGGTCGACGACGAATCGGCCGATTTCGTGCGCAACTTGTACGAGGACATCCTCGACCGCGAGGCTGAACAGGAAGGGCTGCTGGTCTGGCTGAACCTACTGAACAACGGAGGCACGCGCGGTGACGTGGTGCGCGGTCTATGGCAGAGCCGAGAACATCGCGGAATGCAGGTCGACAGCTACTACCAGACTTTCCTGGATCGCGCCCCCGATCCGGCCGGACGCCAGACCTGGATCGCGATCCTGCGCAACGGAGCCACGGAAGAAGAGGTGATGCAGGCTTTTCTGACCACCAACGAGTATCTGGCGAACAATCCGCCGATCACCGAATACGTGCTCGAAGTCTATCGCGACGTGCTGGGGCGCGAGGCCGACGCCGGCGGGCAGGCCTTCTGGGAAACTTCGCTCGATAGCGGGCTGCTTACGCTGGAAGAAGTGGCCAACGGCCTGCTCAACGTTCGCGAGCGGCACGTGAACGTCGTGCAAACCTTCTACAACGACTTCCTCGAGCGCAACCCCGACTCGCAGGGGCTGTTCACCTGGACCAGCCTACTCGACGACGGTGCGCTGAGCGAAGGCGAAGTGGCTCAGAGGCTGCTCTCGACGCCGGAGTACTTCAACCAGTCGTAGCGTGATCGCGCGGCGTGAGACCAAAAGGTCGCGCGCCGCCGCGGCGCTGTCCGACTTGGAGCCAGCCGCGTGGTCGAGCGCCTGGCAGCGCGGCCGAGAGTCGATCGCCCGCCAGGACGCTTTCGGCAGTTTGCGCAGGTTCGGACGCGTCGCACCGATGACGCGGGCCATGGCACCGGAATTGCCTGCTGGGTCTGGCAGGCATTGAATCGCGGGGATCACGCCGCGTGGTCTCCGCTTGGAGAAGAGAGGTGCTCGATGGTTACGAACAAAGCCCTTGCCGAGTTGAAAGCCTGGGCCGCCGCTGCCCACGAGGGTCGCGGAGAAGAGGCGAAGCAGCATCTGGTGGCCTTTGGTCACATTTCCGCGGGGATCGTGGCCTCCGGCGAGTTTCGCCGGCGCAGCCTCGAGCGGTTCGCTCAGGAATTCACCCGTACCGATGTTGAGCAGATGATGCGGCTGTTGGACGCGGTGGCCAGCATCGAGGTGGAGCAGGTGCAGCACTACGGCCAGGCCGACACGCAGGTTTAGCCTCGAGCCCGCGCGCTTCGTCTACCGTCCGGGCGTGCGCGTGCCTCAGGACGTGCCGAGTTTTCCCATGGCGTCGATCTTCCAAGCACCGTCCAGCTTGCGGAAGACGACCGGCGTCGGTCGCCCGTCGAGAAAGCCGACACTGATGGTCGCCTCGGCCCGATCGCCATCGATCTTCAAGTCTTCGAGCACGGCGGCCTCGAACTGGGCCCTGTCCGGCTGCTTGTCGCCGTGTTCGGCCAGGGCGTCGAGCATGGCGACGACAAACGCCCGCTGGTCGGTGATCGCGCTGCCCGCTTCGCGAATTTGGGCGCGCAGCTCTTCCTCGGGCGCATTAAGATCGAGGTTCACTTGCGGAGCGTCGGCCTGTTGGTACGCCTTACCGGCTTCTTCCACGGCTTCGGAGAGCGCAACCGCGTTCGGCTTCGCTCCGTCGACCTTGCCCATGGCATGCAGCAACCCGCCGAGTAGGCGCAGCGTGCCGGCCAACTCCGCCCGCCCGTCTGGCGACAGGCAGTCGACCAGCGCACCGAAATCCTCCCGCATCATGGCCTCGCGGGCCGTGTCGAACGTATCCTCGGGCGTGGCGTACGAGGCCGCAGGCGCCGGCGCCGGTGTCTGCTCGCTCGTTTTCGCCGAGCTTGCATCCGCAACCTCATGGTCGGCCGAGCCTTGGCAGCCGAGCAGGAGTGATACGAACAGAAAAGTGGACGCCAACACGCCCTCCGCTCTGCGCCGACGATGAACTGGCCGGGCACCACCACCGCACAAGAACCTCTTCGACGTTCGCATCGCGGAACCTCCCGTGGCCGTGTGGTGACAGGACGCGTAACCATCGCGATTGTACACGTTCGGGGAGATCGCGCCGCGAGCGCTTTACGCCGCGGGGCGGTCGGTCCAGCGGGCGACGTTGGCCAGAACGGGGCGAGGGTCGTCGTACGACTCGCACAGGATCTTGTGATAGGTGCACTCTTCGGCCGAGCGCAGCCGGGCCTCGGGGTGGGCCGTACGATAGCCGACCGCTGCGGGCTCCGACATGGCCCGGGCGAGCAGTTGGGGCATGATGTCGGCCGTGCCGCTGCCTTCGTCGAATTGCTCCTTGCGCCGCCAGGTGATTTCGTCGGGCAGCAGATCCTCGCAGGCTTTGCGAAGGATCCATTTCGCGGTCAGCGTGCCGTCGGACTCGGCAAACAGCTTTAGCTCGGCCGGCACGGTTTGAGCCAGCTCGACCATCTTGAGGTCGAGGAAAGGCACGCGGCCTTCGAGCGAATGCGCCATCGTCAGCCGGTCGACGCGTTGCAGGTTGATGTTGTGCAGCGAGGTGACCGACCGCAGCAACTCGCGGTGCAGTTGCCCCACGTCCCGAATGCCAGCGTAGTAGGCGTAGCCGGCGAAGATTTCGTCGGCCCCTTCGCCGGTGAGGATCACTTTGACGTGCTCGGCCGCGAGCCGCGAGACGAAATAGCAGGGAATCGCGCTGCGGACGAGATCCTGGTCGAACGATTCCAGAAAGTAAATGATCTGCGGCAGCGCCTCGAGCACTTCTTCGACCGTGAAGACGTACTCGTGATGATCGGTATCGAGGTGCGCGGCCACCACACGGGCCGCCTCGAGATCGGGGCTGCCTTCCAGGCCGACGGAGAACGTGTGCAGCCGGTCGACGTGCCGCCGGGCGATCGCGGCGATGAGGCTGCTGTCCAGTCCGCCGGAGAGAAACGCGCCCACGGGAACGTCGCTCATCAGCCGCTTGCTCACGGCATGCTCGAGCGTGGTGCGCACGCGGCGGGCATGATCGGTCACCGAGCCGGGCTCGGGCTCCCGCGCCTCGAAGTGGTGATAACGATGAAAGCCTTCGCCCGTGCGATAGTAGTGGCCCGGCGGAAACTCGCGCACGTCGTCGGCCGCGCCGACCATGGCTTTCAACTCGGAAGCAAACACCAGCTTGTCGCCGCGATAACCGTAGTACAGCGGCTTGATGCCGAGCGGGTCGCGGGCCAGGTACAGCCGGTCGTGGTCGGCGATGGCCAGCGCGAACATCCCGTCGAGCTGCTCGGCGGCCGACTGGCCGAGCTGCTCGTAGAGGTGCAGCGCCGACTCGGTATCGCTGTGCGTCATGAACTCACGATACTGGATGAGCACGCGCTTCAGCATCGGGTAGTTGTAGAGCTCGCCGTTGCCGACGATGGCGCGAATGCCGCCGCGATCGTAGATCGGCTGATCGCCGCCCACGAGGTCCATGATCGACAGCCGCCGGTGGCCCAGGCAGCCGTACGCGCCGGCATAGAAGCCTTCGGCATCCGGTCCGCGATGGACCATCTGCTTCATCATGTTCAAGACGACCGCGTGCTCACTTCCGCCCCAAACGCCGCCAATCCCGCACATGCGAAACCGCCTATTGTCTTGGGCCACCACGGCGATTTCGGCTGCTGGCCGTTAGCGCCGGGCGGCAAGGTGTTCTCGTCGTCGCTATTGGGCTGCTAGATCGCCCAGCGAGAGCGGTCGCCCTCGGAGAGCGTCGCCTCGGGTGATCCCAGCGGCGGCGCGGGATGAATCCGCCCCGCCACGTCCTGCGGAGTCGCCGCTCGGGTACCGCCGGCCACTTCGCCCCAAGCCTGCATGTCGCGCTGGTGAGCGTTCTGTCGAATGCGCTGACCGCACTCGAGCACGAACTCCAAACGGTCGTCGCGCCGAAACGGCAGATTCAGCCGCTGGGCACGCAATTGGTCTTTGCACAACTCGCCCAGGGCAAATCCGCTGCGGTCGTGCGCGCACTCGGCCAGCACGTTGCCCGTGGGGTCCATCAGATGCGAATGTCCGGTGAAATGCAAGTTGTCTTCGCTGCCAACGCGATTGGCAAAGCACACGTAGAACGACATCGTCAGCGCGTAGGTCGAGGTGAGCCGCTGCCACGCCTGGGGCGAGCTGATCGCGTCACCCAATCCGTTCCGGGGGCTGGCGGCCATGATCAGCAACAGGTCGGCTCCGTCGTGCGCCGCCAGGTACGGCAGCGATGGATGCCAGGCGTCGCCGCAGATGAGCATCGCCACGCGGCCCACCGGCGTGTCGAACGCCGAGAGCGTGCTGCCCACGCCGAACAGCTTGCGCTCGGCGAAGATGCCGTACGTGGGCGGATAGACCTTGCGGTGCAGATGCAACAGCTCGCCGCCGGCAAAGAACATGGCGCTATTGAAGAAACGATGGTCCGGCGTCTCTTCGATCAGGCCGATGGCGATCGCCGTGCGGCGCGAAAGATGGCACAGGTGGTCGATCTCGGGGCTGTTCAATCGCACCGACGCGGTGGCCAGGTGATCGCTGACCGAATAGCCCGAGAGGGCCAGCTCGGGAAGCACGACCAACTCGGCGCCGTCGGCGCCGGCTTCGTGCACGACGCGGGTGATCGTCTCGAGGTTGGCGCCGACGTCGCCGGGCACGCAGGAGATTTGGGCCGTCGCAATGCGTGTAGGGCTGGTCTGCATTCGGCGGCCTCGTGGTAAGGGTGAGCGGGTTGAACGCGATGCTGAATAGGCTTGGCTTTGGAGTTTGTCGCGCGGAAGGTTGCGGCCAGCAGGGCGAAAGGCAAAGTCCGTGCCCGAAACGCGGTGCCGTAAGAAAAACCGCGACTCGACCAGCGAGCGGGCGATTCGCGTCCAGATCTCTTGTCGGCGCGCTAACAGCACGGAACGCGTGACGATTCAACGACTTTGGTCGCGCACCCCTCGAATGAGCGCGGCGGAAAGGGGCAAGCACGGGGAACTTTCGCTCAAGTTCCGCCGCGGCAACGAGTTGCATCATTACGCGACAGGCGTGCCCGCTTCTTGGGCAGGTTTCAGAAGCGACGGTGGGGATGCGGAACGGCCGCGCGGCACCAATGGCTGCGATCGGCAACTGCGTCGGGAGGATCGAACCGAAGGCCGGGCCGGCGTGTGGACCGGCGCCCTGGCGAGCGGCGCTTGTCAACGTTCGACTCGCAAAGCGAGCGGCCGGCATTCCCCACTCGGCGCCGGTCGCCCGCTCTA
Organism: Planctomycetota bacterium; assembly: GCA_003389325.1. Classification (GTDB taxonomy): domain Bacteria; phylum Planctomycetota; class Planctomycetia; order Pirellulales; family PALSA-1355; genus LB-PLM-3. The sequence continues at coordinate 236,496 of QQVE01000055.1, read as the reverse complement.
GGGTTGCAAACCACGACACCGGCAGTAGGCTCAGTAGTCCTCGCCGGGGCTCGATCCCCGCAGCAGGCTTGCGTGGGCAGGAGTCCCCATGGGCAAACGAGCTTCTCTAAAGGTAAGCGGCAGCAGACGATGTCTTTGCCGGGTCTGTCGGCGATGCCCGGGACGCTGTGGCATAACGTGGCGATCGCTGAGCCCGGATCGTACTGGGGCGATGACATTTCAAAAGGGCGGGCCCTTCACTTCGACAGACGTCGCTAGCTGCGGTTCTCGCACTGGGAAAGGAACTGGATGAAAGCCTGGCATCGCCAAACGGTTGCAGATGCCGCCTGTGAACTCGACACGGACGCCGCGAAGGGTCTCGCAAGCGACGAGGTCGCATTGCGGCATGAAACCTACGGCCCCAACGAGCTCGTGGAAACGGGGGGGCGCGGAGGGTGGCGGATTCTTTGGGAGCAGCTCAGCGGGGCCATGGTCCTGTTGCTGATGGTGGCGGCCGCGGTCTCTCTCTTCCTGCAGGAGTACACCGACGCGGTGGTGATCATGACCATCGTGGTCTTGAACGCCGCGCTGGGGTTCGCTCAGGACTATCGCGCCGAGCGGGCACTGGCAGCGCTTAAGAAGTTGGCCGTGCCCATCGTCCGCGTGCGCCGCGACGGGGCGGTGCGGGAGATTTCCGCCCGCGAGCTGGTGCCCGGCGACGTCGTGCTGCTGGAGGTCGGCAACTACGTTCCGGCCGATTGCCGCTTGCTGGAGTCGGTCAATCTGAAGATTCAGGAGGCGGCCCTCACCGGCGAATCGGAAGCTGTCGAGAAGCAGGTGGAGGCGCTGACCCAGGACGATCTGCCGCTGGGCGACCGCACCAACATGGCCTACATGGGAACGGTCGTGACGTACGGCCACGGTCAGGCCGTCGTCACGGCAACGGGCATGAGCACCGAGCTGGGCCATATCGCGCAATCGCTGCAAAGCGTCGAGGCCGAGCCCACGCCGCTGCAAACGCGCTTGGCTCAGCTTGGCCGCAGCCTGGCCTTGGCCGCGATTCTGATCGTGGCGCTGGTGTTCGCAATGGGCATGCTCCGCGGCGAGGACCCGCGGCTGATGTTGATGACCGCCCTGAGCCTGGCCGTGGCCGTGGTGCCCGAGGGCTTGCCCGCGGTGGCGACGGTGACCTTGGCGCTGGGGGCGCGTCGCATGTTTCGCCGGCATGCCCTGATCCGCAAGCTTCCCGCCGTCGAAACGCTCGGTTCGGTCACCGTGATCTGTTCCGACAAGACGGGCACGCTCACGGAAAACCGCATGACGGTTGCCGTGCTGGACGTCGCCGGCGATCGGATCGAGTTGACCGAGCTGCTGCAACAGGGCCATCCCACGATGGGCTCCGAAGTTTCACCGCAGATCGAAAGTTTGCAGCAGCAGGTCGCCGACCACTCCGGCCTGGCCCTGCTGCTGGCGGGTGCTGCCTTGTGCAACGACGCCGAACTGGAGTTCGACAGCGAGCACCAGAGATTTCGGGCCATCGGCGATCCGACCGAGGGCGCCCTGGCCGTCGCGGCGGCTTACCTGGGGCTGCGCAAAGACAACTTGCTTGAGGCTTTGCCGCGCGAGGCCGAGGTGCCCTTCGACTCGGACCGCAAGCGCATGACGACGGTGCATCGCGTGGGCCCCGCTGAGGGCTTCGACGGCCATGCGTCGGCCCAGGCCGCGCTGCGACGGATGGGCCAGTTCGAAGGCGAATGGATTGCCTTCACCAAGGGCGCCGTCGACGGGATTCTCTCGGCCTGCCCACGGGTGTGGGACAACGACCAGCCGCAGACGCTGGACGACGCCTGGAAACAACGCATCGCGGACGCCAACGAACAACTGGCTTCCTCCGGAATGCGCGTCCTGGGGGTGGCGTTTCGGCCGCTGGCCAGCCCGCCGGCAGGCAGCGACCTGGAATCGGTCGAACAGGAGCTGATTTTTCTGGGAATGTTGGGCATGATCGACCCGCCTCGTCCCGAGGTCGGCGAGGCCGTCGCACGCTGTCGTTCGGCAGGCATTCGCCCCGTGATGATTACCGGCGATCATCCGCTGACCGCCAAATACATCGCCGAGCAACTCACGATCGCCGACGACGGCCAGGTGCTCACCGGTCAGCAGCTCGAGGGAATCGACAGCCAGGCGCTTGCCGAAACGGTCCGCGACACTTCGGTGTATGCGCGCGTCGCGCCAAAACACAAACTCGAGCTCGTGCAAGCCCTGCAGGCTCGAGGCGAGGTGGTGGCGATGACCGGCGACGGGGTGAACGACGCACCGGCGCTCAAGCAGGCTCACATCGGCGTGGCCATGGGAATTACCGGCACCGACGTTTCCAAGGAAGCGTCACAAATGGTCCTGCTGGATGACAACTTCGCCACCATCGTCAACGCCGTCGAAGAAGGACGCATCGTCTACGACAACATTCGCAAGTTCGTCAAGTACACGATGACCAGCAACGCCGGCGAGATCTGGGTGATGGTGCTGGGTCCCTTGCTGGGGATGCCGCTCCCGCTGTTGCCGCTGCAGATCCTGTGGATCAACCTGGTGACCGACGGCCTGCCCGGTCTCGCCCTGGCCGTGGAAAAGGCCGAGCGCGACACGATGCGTCGTCCGCCCTACCCTCCGCAGGAGCATATCTTCAACCGCAGCATGGTCATCGACATCGCCTGGATCGGGCTGCTGATGGGGGTCGTCTCGCTGGCGCTGGGCTACTGGACCTGGGCCTATGGATCCACCGCCGACGTTCATTGGCGAACGATCGTTTTCACCGTGCTCACGCTCAGCCAGTTGGGAAACGCGCTGGCCATTCGCTCGTCGTTCGACTCGGTATTTCGCATCGGCCTTTTCTCGAACATGGCCCTCTTAGGCTCGCTGGCATTGACGTTCGGACTGCAACTGGCCGTGATCTACTGGCCGCCGTTGCAGCGCATCTTCAAAACGACGGGACTCGGCGTCGATGAGTTGCTCCTGTGCATTGGAATAAGCACGATCGTTTTCTGGGCGGTCGAGGCGAAGAAACTCTTCTTGCGCCCGGGAGACCGATGAGGGCCGGGCCGTCGCGTCACCGATCGTTCGGGCGGCCGATCCGCCGGAGCGGTTTTGAATCAGGGTCCCCGTCAGTATGCTTGTGTTTCCCCGGCCTGCGAACCGCCGCAGCGTTTCGGGAGACGGGGGCCCGCATTTCACCGGCAGCACCATGTGGACGATAGAACTGGTCGTCATCGTCGCGATGATCGCCATCAACGGCGTTTTCGCGGCGTACGAGATCGCCCTGGCCTCGATTGGCTTGGCGCGCCTGCACACGCTGGCCGGTCAACATCGGCGCGGTGCCGCGGCGGCCCTGCGCATGAAGGAGAAGATGGAGGCCAGTCTTGCCGTGGTGCAGCTCGGCATCACGCTGGTGGGAGCCACGGCGGCCGCCACCGGCGGCGCGGGGGCGGAGGAATCGATCGAGCCGCTGCTGCGCGAGTGGGGCGTCTCCGGCGGGGCTGCCCGGTTCCTGGCGATCGCCCTGGTCGTCGCCCCGTTGACGGTGCTGACGATCATGTTTGGCGAGCTTGTGCCGAAGGTCTTCGCCCTGCGGAATCAGGAATGGGTCTGCCTGCGGCTGTCGCCGGCCATGCAATGGTTTTCGTACAGTGTCTGGCCCGCGGTGTGGATTCTCGAGTCGGCCGTCACGTGGATCGTCGCGTTGAGCCGATGGGGGCGGAGATCCGAGCAAGGGGCCGCACAAGAAACGGCGATCCAGGAACTGCGCGGGGCGGCCGCCACGGCGCGGATGTCACGGCTGATCGGCCACCGCGAAGAGGGCATCATCGTCAGTGCCTCGCGGTTGGCCGCCACGCCGCTACGGCGAATCATGCTTCCCGTCGAGTACATCGGCATGCTATCGGCAGACCAAACCCTCTCCGAGGCGCTGGTGGCCGCCCACTTGGGAATGCACACGCGGTATCCGGTTACCGAGGAGCCGGGCAATGCCCAGCGAATCATCGGCTACGTGAACTTCAAGGACATCGTCGCGGCGCTGCGCCTCGCACCGCACGATCCCTCGCTGCGAAGACTGCTGCGCGACTTGCGCATTCTGGACGCCGACGCATCGGTGGCCGATTGCCTGGAACACTTGATTCGCGAGCGCAATCACATTGCGCTGGTGCAGCACCGCGGCAAGACCATTGGCATGATCACGCTGGAGGACATTCTGGAGGAACTGGTCGGCGAGATCCACGATGAGTTCGACCGCATGCCGACGTACTTGAATCGGGCTGCGCTGGGTTGGATCGCCGGCGGCTTCGTCTCGCTCAGCCAGTTGCGCGAGAAAACGGGAATTGACTTGCAGGCTTCGGGCGAAAAGCCGATCTACACCCTCAACGACTGGATCGTCGAACGCCTGGGACGACCCCCGCAGGGCGGCGACGAGATCGAATCCGGCGCCTGGCGCATCGTCGTGCGCAAGACGCGGGACGTGCTCGTGCAGGAGGCCTACCTGTGTCGCATCGAAAACTCCGATGCACCGCCCGCGGAAGCCTAGCCGAGCTGAGCTACACGGGACCGGCGTGATCGACAATTGGCGTTCGCGGTTTCACCTGTATGGGGATCCCACTTCTCCGTCAGTCTCGCTAGATCGAAGAAGTTTCAACTGACGTGTTGTCTCTTTGCAAACCACATCCCAGCACGGTGCGTTCGTTTCTCGAAACGCAGGAAACCCTCCGTTTCGCGTACGACGGCGTCGGTTCGACGTCATCACCTGGGCTGCCGTCGGGGTACGTGGTCGACCGAACGCGCGTCCTCGTGGGCGAAGGAGAATCGGCCTTTCGTGCCGCCCGGACGGCATTGGAATGTTGGGAGCACTTCCGACTTGGCTGGCTGCAAGTGTGCTCGCCACCGAAACGCCTGGCGCCGGGTGCCGTCGTCGCTGTTATCGCTCGTGCCTCAGGGATCTGGTGGCTCAACGCATGTCGAATCGTGTACGTCGCCGACGACGACGGGCCGTCGCGCCGATTCGGTTTTGCCTACGGCACGCTGCCCGGCCATGCCGAGTCGGGGGAAGAGAGGTTCCTAATCGAATGGGACCGCTCGTCCGACCGCGTGACCTACGACATCCTGGCGTTTTCGCGGCCAAACCACTTCATGGTCTGGATCGGATATCCGCTCGCTCGCCGGCTGCAGCGACGGTTTGCGAGAGACTCAGGCGCGGCACTGGTACGAGCGGTGCGACAACGTCTCGACGGATGCCGCTGACAGCCGCCTTACTACTCCTGCAACGTCTGTCCCCGCAGCGCTTCGGGCCCGTTGACCGGATTGACCCGGGCGGGCGCTTGGCCGGGGAACTCGACGAGGTAGCCGGTGTCGGCATCCTTCTCGCCGGTGGGGAAGTCGGTGCTGATGATGTGGGCGCCGCTGGCGAAGGCCGCGTCGCGGCGGGCCGGCTGACGGGGCGACTCGACTTCGAGGCTCGAATCGGCGCGGGTGCGAATGTAGTAGCCCGCCTTGGCCAGCCGCGGAATGTCGGGATCGTTGGGACCGTCCATCACCAGCGTGGCCGCGTCGTCGCGCGACTCGTCCGAGCGGACGAACATCACGCGGGCCTCGAGCGACGGATGGCCCTTGGTGTAGGCGGCGCGCTGGGCGCCTTGGTCGTGCAGGATGAAGAACACCTTGCCGCGAGCCTCGTCCAGCGTGGGCCAGCCGCGGCCGGTGACCGCGTCGCGCAGGGTCGATGCTTCGCCGCGCACGTCGTCGGGCGTGAGGATCTGGCCCTCGGCAAAGCTCGAGCGGAGCACTTCGTCGAGCTTGTCGAGAACCGCGGCGTTGACGTCCTCGAGCGAGCTATCGAGCTGCGCGCCGTTGCGCTTCAGCTCGAATAGAAACGAGATCGGCACGTGGTCGGGATGCGCCTCGGACCACTTTCGCACGGTGGCCAGCCCGTCGGTCAACTGGCGGAAGGTCGTGCCCTCGTCGATGATCGGGATGTGGAATACCTCGAAGTTGCCCTTGCGCACGTACAGGTCGAGCTCGAAGCTTCGCACGCCGCGATCGAGCTGCACGTCGAGCGGCGGGTGCGTGTAGTTGAGCGTGCGGCCCCGCGGGCTGGTGAGCGGCTCTTCGCGCACGTGATAGCTGTTGTGCGTGCCGATGACCTGCACCTGGTTCATCCGCAGGTCGTGGACGGCCGGCGGATCGGCCGCCGTCGCGAAACGCGCACAAAAACAGGCAAGCAGCGTCAGTAGGAACGCAAGGCGGGCGATCGTTTGCATCGTGGAGACTCGCGCCGACGAAGGCGCGCGTTTTCGGTGAACCGGCGTGCCGCCTACGGCTCGCCCAACACGTCGTTGAGCACTTCTTCGCTGACGTAGATGGGCAATTGGGGGTCGCAGGTGACGGCCACGGCGATGGCGTCGGAGGGGCGCGCGTCGACTTCGATCAGCTCGCCCTCGTGCCGCACCCGCAGTTTGGCGAAGTAGGTATGCTCGCGCAGCTCGCTGATGACGACGTCCTGCAGCTCGGCCCCCAGGTTCTCGACGATGTTCACCAGCAGGTCGTGCGTCAGCGGCCGGGGCGAAGTGTGCTGCTTGACCCGGCGATCGATGCTCGTGGCTTCGAAGATGCCGATCAGAATCGGAAAGGTCCGCTCCCCGTCGACTTCCTTGAGGTAGATCACTTGTTGATCGTTGATTTCGCTGATAATGATCCGCGAAAGCTCCATGTGGACCGGCATATGCGGTGCCTTTCCCAGTTAACCCGGGGATGAATGACGATGCCTCGATTATAGATGGCGCCGACGCCGAGGGGCTAGAGGCGAGAAAAAAGAGCAAGCCGTCGCCCGGCGTCAAGCGAGAATCATTCTCGTCTTGCCAGCGCCGTGCTACTTCTGTGCCGATTGCAGCTTATCGAGCGCCGCTTCGGTGGCGGATTGCAGTTCCTGCAATTGAGCCAGGGCCGCGCGCTCCTTCTCGATCACCGCGGCGGGAGCCCGCTTGATGAAATTCTCGTTGGCCAATTGCTTCTCTTTGCCCGTAATCGCGCCGGCCAGCCGCTTGAGCTCCTTCTGCTGCCGGGCGATTTCAGCGTCGACGTCGATATGTTCGGCCAGATCGACAAATACCTCGGCTCCGGCTGCACGAAACGAGGCGCTGGTGGGCGGGGCCTCGACGTCGCTGCCCCAGGCCGTGGCCGCGGCACCGGCCATCGACTCGAAGTACGGCTCCATCGGCTTGAGCAAGGCCGCGGTATCCGCGTCGGCACGCACGGCAAACGACATGCGGGACTTAGGGGGAATGTTCTGCCGGCTGCGCACGTCGCGCAGTCCCTTGAGCACCTCCTGAAACTGCGCGAAGCGGGCCTCGATCTGCGGATCGCGCCGCTGGGCCACGGCTTCCGGCCAGGCGGCGATCATCACGCTCTCGGCCGCCGGCTCGGGCGACTCGAGTCCGCGCTTGGGAGCGGCCTGGGCGAGCCGCTGCCAGATTTCCTCGGCAATGAAGGGCACCATCGGATGCAGCAGCCGCACCAGCACGTCGAGCGTGTGCGCCAGCACCCGCTGCGCCACCGGGCGCGAAGCCTCGTCCTGCAAGCGGCCCTTGGCCATCTCGAGATAAAAGCTGCAGAACTCGTTCCAGGCAAAGTCGTACAGCACCCGAGCGGCGTCGCCGTAGCGATAACCTTCCAGCGCGTCGTTCGTTTCGGCGGTCACGGTGGAAAGCCGGCTCAAGATCCAGCGGTCTTCGACGGCCAGGTCCTTGTCCTTCACCGGCGCAGCTTCGTAGCCTTCCAGGTTCAACAGCGCAAATCGGGCGGCGTTCCACAGCTTGTTGCAGAAGTTGCGCCCCAGTTCGAAGCGCTCGCTCACCACGGCGGCCCGGGGCAGCTCGCGGTCTTCGGGCTTGCTGGCCCATTGCGTGGAAAAATGCTTGCCGCACTTGGGGCAATCGATGCGCGGCAGCACGCGGTTGATCTTGGTCTGCTCGATCAGCGTCTGACAGTGGGGACACTCGAATTCCACCGGCATCCGCGCGTCCTGCGTTTCGGTGGTCATGTAGGCCAGCCCAAAGCGGAGCGAATCGGCGCCGAACTTGTCGATCACGTCGAGCGGGTCCACGCCGTTGCCCTTCGACTTCGACATGGTTTCGCCGTAGCCGTCGAGAATCTTGGGGTGGATGAACACGTCGTGAAACGGCACCTCGCCCACGTTGTACAGGCCCAACAGCACCATCCGCGCCACCCACAGCGTGATGATGTCGCGGCTGGTGATCAGCGTGCTGGTGGGATAGTAGTGTTCGAGCTCGGGCGTCTGGTCCGGCCAGCCGAGCGTGGAGTGCGGCCACAGGCCCGAGCTGAACCAGGTATCGAGCACGTCGACTTCGCGAGTGAGCTTGTGACCCGGCACGGCGTTCTCGGGCAGTTCGCCTTCGAGCACACAGATGAGCCATTGATCGTGCTCTTCGTCGCGATGCCAACACACGTCGTCGCGCGTGGCGAAGGCCTTCTTCAGGTCGGCCTCGCTGGCGGTGGGCGCGTACCAGATGGGAATCTGATGCCCCCACCACAACTGGCGGCTGACGGGCCAATCGCGCTTTTCGCCCAGCCAGTCAAGGTAGCCGCGGGCGTAACGCGGCGGCACGATCTTCACGCGGCCGTCGCTCACCGCGTCCATGGCGCTTTGGGCCAACTGGTCCATCTTCACGAACCACTGGTCGGCCAGGTAGGGCTCGATCGGCGTCTTCGAGCGGTCGGAGTGCGCAAGCTCGATCTCGCGGTCCTCGATCTTTTCCAGCAGCTTGAGGCCGTCGATGTCGTGCACCACCTTTTCGCGGGCATCGGGAATGGTGAGGCCCTGATAAGGACCCGCGTTCTCGTTGAGCGTGCCGTCGGGGTTGAGGATGTTGATCATCGGCAGGCTCTGCCGCAGGCCGACCTCGTAGTCGTTGGGGTCGTGGGCCGGCGTGATCTTCACGCAGCCGCTGCCCAACTCGGGCTTGGCCCACTCGTCGGCCACCAGCGGAATCTCGCGATCGAGCAGCGGCAGCCGCACCTTGCGCCCCGCGGCGGCCAGGTCGCGCAGTTGTTCGAGCCGCGGCAGCAGGTTCTTCCGCCGCTCGGCCAATTCGTCGAGCCGCGCTTGCAGAGCCGGCTTTTCCTTTTCCGCCGCCGTGGCGAGCTGCGCTTGCAGGTCGCTCTCCACCTTCGCCAGCGCCGCGGCCGGGTCGGGGTGCACGGCCACGGCCGTATCGCCCAGCATCGTCTCGGGCCGCGTGGTGGCCAGCGCCACAAACTTCGGTTCGCCGGCCTGGGGGTCGATCACGGGATAGCGAAAGTGAAAGAAGTGGCCGCTGATTGTTTCGTGTGTCACCTCGTCGTCGCTGACCGCGGTTTGCAGGTGCGTGTCCCAGTTCACCAGCCGCGTGCCGCGATAGATCAAGCCGTCTTTGAACAGACGATAAAACGTGTGACGCACGGCGCGGGCGCAGACGGGGTCGAGCGTGAAGCGGGTGCGGTCCCAGTCGCAACTGGCGCCCATCCGCTCGAGCTGGCCGAGAATGCGGGCCTCGTAGTCTTCCTTCCAGGCCCAGATGCGCTCGACCAGCGCGGGGCGTCCCAGGTCGTGGCGCGTCTTGTTCTCTTCCTGCAGCAGCCGCTTCTCCACGACCGCCTGCGTGGCGATGCCGGCATGATCGGTGCCGGGCATCCAGAGCGTGTTGTAGCCCTGCATCCGCCGCCAGCGCACGAGAATGTCTTGCAGCGTGTTGTTCAGCGCGTGGCCCAGGTGCAGGGCGCCGGTCACGTTGGGCGGGGGGATGACGATCGTAAACGGCTTGCGCTTCGGATCGGGCTCGCTGTGGAAATAGCCCGCCTGTTTCCAGAACGGGTACCAGCGGTCCTGGGCCGCCTGGTGGTCGTATTGCTTGGGAAGCTCTTGGGCCAATTCGGTCGACATGTCGGGCAGTCTGGGGATGAGGGAGGTTGGTGCGATTGTTCCCACACGGGATCATTCGCCGTCGCTACTAGCCCGAAGCGCGAGCGAGGGAGAAGGCACTCGATGGTTCGGCGAACGACCCTCGCTTGCGCTTCGGGCTAGTGACGGGTGAGCCCGCGGCGGGGCGTGCAATTCCAGGATTTTACCGCTACAGCGCCTCGGCAAACAGCGCAACTTTCGCCCTGCTAGTCGGGACGCCGGGTCCCTAGGTCGCCACTGGCTGGGCTCCGGCCGATTGGCTGGCCGAGGCGCCGCGCTCGTCCTTGTACAGCTTGTACTCGATGCTGTCGACCAGCGCGATCCAACTGGCCTCGATCACGTTCTCGCTGACGCCCACGGTGCCCCACACCTCATGGTCGTCGCGGCTTTCGATGAACACCCGCACGCCGGCGGCGGTGCCGGCCTCGGAGTTGATGACGCGTACCTTGTAATCGACAAGCTGCATTCCGGCCAGGTTCGGGAAGTGGCCGTTTAAGGCCTTTCGCAGGGCGGCGTCCAAAGCATTGACCGGGCCGTCTCCTTCGGCCACTTCGTGCCGCACGGTGCCGTTGATGCGAAGCTTCACGGTTGCCTCGGTCACCACGGCGTCGGACGCGTCGGCCTCGACGTTGACGCGGAAGTGCATCCGCTCGAAGTGCGGGCGGAACTCGCCGGTGACGCGCTTGACCAGCAGGTCGAACGATCCTTGGGCGGCCTCGAACTGGTAGCCCTGGTTCTCCAACTCGACGACGCGGGCAAGAATCTTATCCATCACGGCCTTGTCCTGCCCGGCGGCGGTGGACCCCACAGCGGCCATGATGTTCGAGCGACCGGACAATTCGCTGACCAGAATCCGCCGCTCGTTGCCCACCGTTTCCGGCGCGATGTGTTCGTAGCTGGACGTGGCCCGAGCGATGGCGTGGACGTGCATGCCGCCCTTGTGGGCAAACGCGCTTTGGCCGACGAACGGCTGATTGGGCCGCAGCCACATGTTGGCCGTTTCGTAGACGAACCGCGACAGCTCGGTGAGATGCTCGACGCCGCCGCCGGCGAGCACTTCGTAGCCCTGCTTCTTGACGGCCAGGTTGGCGATCACCGAGATCAGGTCGACGTTGCCGCAGCGCTCGCCCACGCCGTTGATCGTGCCCTGCACCTGCTCGGCGCCGGCGTCGACGGCGGCCAGCGAGTTGGCCACGGCCAGCTCGCAATCGTTGTGGCAATGGATGCCCACGGGCACGGATAGCTTGGCGACGCAGTCGCGCGTGATCTGGGCGACTTCCTCGGGCAGCGTGCCGCCGTTGGTATCGCACATCACGACGGTCGACGCGCCGGCCTCGGCCGCGGCACGCACCGTCTTCAGCGCGTAATCGGGGTCGAGCTTCCAGCCGTCGAAGAAGTGCTCGGCGTCGTAGATCACCTGCCGGCCGGCCTCGCGCAGGTGGCGAACGCTGTCGGCGATCATGGCCAGGTTTTCTTCGAGCGTGACGCGCAACACCTCGGTGACGTGAAAGGCCGAGGTCTTGCCCACCAGGGTGATCACCTCGGTTTGGGCGTCGAGCAGGGCGCGGATGCCGGGGTCTTCCTCGACGCGGATGCCGCGGCGGCGGGTCATGCCGAAGGCACACACCTTGACGTGCTTGAGCGGCATTTGCGCTGCGCGGGCGAAGTAGGTGGCGTCCTTCTCATTCGAGGCCGGAAAGCCCCCCTCGATGAAGTCGAAACCCAGATGGTCGAGCCGCTCGGTCACCAGCAGCTTGTCCTGCAGGGAGAAGTTGACTCCCTCTCCCTGCGCGCCGTCGCGCAAGGTGGTGTCGTAGATCTGTATGCGACGCATGATTCGGGTTTCCGCTTTTCGAGTGAGTGGCTGGGGTCTTGGGTCGGAAAATGAAAAAAGCCCCGGGGCCTGTTCGGCCTCGGGGCTTTGCTAAAGTCGGTTCTCACCGCTTCGCCCTTACGGCCGCACCTCCGCAATAATAATCACGCCGCCCGCGATCGCGGGAAGGACGCTCGTCGAGGTGCGGTGCAAAGCGAACATGGGTGGTCTCTTGATTGACGCGGAAGCTCATAACATAAGAGGCCGCGTCCGGTGTGTCAACAATCTCCCGGAAGCACGCTTCCGCTGGTCTACTTTCGCCCGACGGGCTCCAGCTCCTGGGTCTCGTCGCCCGACTGGGTTTTCTCGCCGGTACGGGCCTTCGCCTCGGCCAGCTCGCCTTCCAGGCGATCGACGTAGTCGACCACGAGGTTGAACTCCGTGGCCACGTCCTGCCAGAAGTCGCGGTCGCGGAAGTGGATCGGGTCGACGTGCTGGCCCGAGGCCAGGGCCCGCATCGAGCGGCGCATGCGGAACAGCGGTCCGACGAAGCGATTGCTCGTGGCCACGACGTCGAGCATGATCAGCGGCACCAGCACCAGCGAGGCCACCACGACCACGCCGTGTTCGACGAAGAACTGCTTGAAGGCGAAAAAGTCCCAGAACGAGGGCAAAGGCGTAACCACCGCCCGCCAGCAAAGCGAGATCAGGCACACGGCCAGCACCGCGAAGCACCAGTAGATGGCGATGCGAAACAGCAGAGTACCTTGCACTTGTCGATCGACAAACAGTCGTCTGCGCGGCGTAAGTTCCACGATCACTCCCCCCTTGATCGAATGCTGCGCCGGACGCGAATCCGGCTGCGTTTTCGGTGTTTCGTATTGACGCTGGGGGCGTCGCGTCGTCCGTGACTCGCTAGTCGGCCACACTGCAACCCTACGCTATGGTTTGGCCGCTGCGGTCCCCTAAAACGAGATCGAATTCGCCGTATTGGAAAAAGACTGCTGCACGCCGCAGCCCATCACTCGGGCGCCTGCCATGCCGACCAGCACGATCAGCGCCAGCACCACGGTATATTCGGCCGAGGTGGGACCATCTTCGGCGCCGTAGAATCGCCGCACCCTGCGCAAGAATCGCCTCGGACCGTCCAACGTCGTGCCGTCCCATGATTCGTATCGCTGCCTCGGCAAAGCGCCAACCGCGAGATCGCGCTCCACCATAAGCATAGGCCAGCATTGGCAATTCGGAGGACCGCTCGGCGCGAAGAACCGTGCAAGGTCGTTACATTCGGCACGACCCGCGCTACGCGAGGTGCTCGATCGACAGGACGTGCTCGCGCATGAACGCCTCGGCCTGGTCGCGGGTGAACACGCCGTCGGTGGCGCTGATCGAACGGACGCAACTGGCCCCCACGGCGCTGCCCCAGCGCACGCATCCTTCGAGGTCTTCGCCGAGCAGCAGCCCGCGAATGAACCCCGCGTCGAACGCGTCGCCGGCGCCGGTGCCGCCTTTGAATTCCACCGGATACGTGCCGCTGCGCATCCGCCGGCCCGCGGCAACGACCACGCTCCCCTGCCCTCCGCAGGTGATCACCACGGCTCCCGCGCCCGCGGCGGTGAAGCGGTCGGCTTGCTTGAAGGGATCGGGCTCGCCCAGCAGTGCGGCGGCCTCGTCGTGGTTGGGCAGAAAGACGTCGGTCTCGCGCAGCACGCACTCGAGCTTCGGCCAGTGGTCGCCTGGGCCCGGCAGCACGATATCGAGCACGGTCTTCACGCCGGCGGCGCGGGCCTGGCGAAATACTTCAGCCAGCGGCTCGGCCTCGAGCGCCGGCATGAGCAGATAGCCGCCGACGTAGAGCACGCGGGCCTTTCGCACGCGATCGAGCGGAATGCCCTCGGCCCGCAGGAGCCCGTTGGCACCGATGGCGTGGATGAACCGACGGTCCTCGCCGCGGACGTTAATGATCAGCGTGCCTGAGGTGCCGGCCTGGGTACGCTCGTGGATATCGGCCACGTCGGCGCCGGCGGCCGAGAGCGTATCGATAATGTAGCGGCCGAAAGCGTCCTGCCCCACGCAGCCCACCACGCCGACCGAAGCGCCCAGCCGCGTGAGATCGATAGCCAAATTCGACGCGCAGCCGCCGATGGCCAGGGGCAAGTGCTCGCAGGTCACCAGCTCGCCGGCCTCGGGCACGCGCTCGATGGGATCGCAGAGGTGGTCGGCCACGAGGATCCCGACGCTGAGGCAATCGATGCTGTCGTGTGGTGCTGGCATCTGTCCAATTGGCGGTCTTCCCGGCATTGACCTGCGATGGGCGTTTTCGTACCGTCTGCCGGTTTTTCGATTGCACAAAGCGCCCGTGCAGTCAGGATACCCGCGGCGTGGGCCCTTGCCCATGCCCGGAGAAAACCGGCCCAGGCAGGACGCCGACAGGCAGACGAATTCGACGCCTCGACAACCGCAGGAGTGGATCCATGGATTGGAGATCTCCGCGGGTTTGCCGGCTTTCCGGCAGGCCGAACTGGATTGCGCTGGGAGTGCTGCTGTTCCCGACGTTGCTGGCCGCGCAGCCTCCTGAAGGGCCTGAAGTGCGCGTGGCCCGGCTGATCAAAGAGCTCAGCGATGCGGATTTCACGACGCGCCGCACCGCCTACCAGCGGCTGGCGAAGCTAGGCACGCAGGGACGCGAGCAACTGCAGGCCGCCGCGCGCGATGCCGACCCCGAAGTGCGGTTGCGGGCGGGCCAACTGCTCGAGCAGCTACGGCTCGAAGAACTTTGGGCGCCCAGCCTGGTGAGCCTCGACGGCTCACGCTCGGCCTCCGAAGTGCTCGAGGAGCTGGCGAAGCAATCGGGCAACCACGTCCACATCGGCGACCCGTACGGCACGTTTGCCGACGAGAAGATCGACGTGGCCTTCGACGGGATCGCCTACTGGGAGGCCGTCGACGAAGTTTGCCGACGCACGGGCAACCGCATGCGGCCCCACTATGACATGCACACCCCGGGCGTCGTGGTCAGTTCGGGGTCGCCTGGCGACTACCCCAAGGCCTACTCCGGCCCGGTGCGGGCTCAAATCACCAGCGCCAAGCGGCACTTCGTCGAAGAGCTCGACTACGCCGAAGGCAAGTCGGACCTGTCGCACAGCTTTCACATCAACGTGCAGTTCAACTGGGAAGACCAGTTCCGCATCGTCGGCTATGCGACCCAGCCCGAGCTGGTCGAAGGCCGCACGGACAATCACGTGGTGATCTCGTCGGCGCAGGCCAACCGGGCCAGTTGGAATGCCACGTCGCGCGGGCTGCGGCAGGTCACTTCGAGCATCAAGCTGAATCCGATTCCGGTGTCGGCACAGTCGCTACAGGTGTTCACGATCCGCTGGGGACTGATCGCGATTGGCGATCCGGCCGTGCTGGAGCTCACCGACCTAGGGGTCGGCAAGTTGCACGCCCAGGACGACCTGACCGTCGAAATCGAGTCGATCGAATCGCCCACCGACGGGAAGGTAGTGATCACGCTCAGCGTGTTGCGCGATCTGGTGATGCCCGAGCCGTATGAGGTGGTGTTCCGTGAGTACGATGTCGAGCTGTTCGACGATCAAGGCGAGCCGTATCGCGTGCAGAACCTGTCGCCGGCACTAACCGACAGCGGCGTGCAGTTGCGAGTGACGTTTCACGGCGCGTCGGCGAAGAGCGCGCCCAAGATGCTCAAGCTCCACTACCCGAGACTGCGAGCGCGGCGCGACGTAGAGCTGACGTTTCGCGACGTGCCGCTGCCAGTCGCACGGCCGGAGTAGCGGCGGTCGGCGCCCGTCACAACGCACGACCAAGACACACCAGCCCGAAGCGCGAGCGAGGGTCGTTTGCGGTCCGGAAGACCTATTACCCTCGCTGGCGCTTCGGGCTCGTGTTTGAAATCGACTATCGGTCGCTGGCGATGAGGCGTTCTTCGATCACGGCGAAGATGCCGCGGGCCACGTCTTCCTTGCGGCCGGAGAGGGTTTGCAGCACGGTGCCTTCGTGGTCGATGATCTCGACGTGATTGTCGAGCGAGTGCATCGCCTCGGGGCCGTTGGAGACCATCAGGTCGCAGCTCTTCTTCTCGAGCTTGGCGATGGCCCGCAGGCGATGATCTTCGGTTTCGAGCGCGAAGCCGACGAGCCACTGGTGGGTTTTCTCGGCTCCGAGCGTGGCGACGACGTCGGCCGTTTCGACCAGTTCGAGGGCGAGCGGCGCGCCGGTCTTGGCGATCTTGTTGGTCGCCACCTTGACTGGGCGATAGTCGCTGGGCGCGGCCACGCCGATCAGGCCATCGCAGGTGGGAAAGACCTCACGGGCCGCGGCCAGCATGTCCTCGGTGGACACGACCGGTACGACTTCCGCTTTGTCCGGATAGGTGATGTCGACCGGCCCGCTGACGATCACCACTTCGTGCCCGCGCTCAAGCGCCGCCTCGGCCAGGGCCTTGCCCATGCGGCCGCTGGAAGCGTTGGTCAGATAGCGCACCGGATCGATGTACTGCCGCGTCGGTCCGGAAGTGATGAGGATGCGAGCCATAGCGTCGTCGTCCCAAAGCGACGCCGGGGCGTCAAGAACACATTGCGAAGAGCAAGACGACTCCGATGCATATCGGAATGAAGCTCCAGCGTAGGACAGCCAGATCGTGCCGAGTTGGCGCCAAAGGGCGCCTGGCTACGACGACAAGAACCACCACCAGGTAGCTCAGTGCCGCAACAAGCGACTGGCGAAAGCCGAGGCCCCCGTCAAGAAGCAAGGCGCTTAGCAGAAGTACAGCACAGACCTGCACCAGTGCTGTGCAAAGCGCCCCATTGAATCGGGGGTCGATGGTTGCCTGCCAGCGCGACGTCATGCAGTTCTCACACTACCTTCGGCGGATGCAACAGGCCGTGAATCGCCTCGGCGATTTTATCCGGAGCGGCCATGCGGCCCACGCCGCGGCGGCGGCAACTGAGCCAGCCTTCTTCGGGATCGACGAAGTGCACGCCGTCGGTGCGAAGCTGGGCGACGTTGCGCTGCACGGCCGGCTTCTCCCACATCTCGCAGTTCATGGCGGGAGCCAGCAAAATCGGGCCGCCAAAGCTTAGCATTAGCGTGCTCAAGAGATCGTCGGCCAGACCCGTGGCGGCCTTGGCCAGCACGTTGGCCGTGGCCGGGGCCACGCACAGCAAATCGGCGCGCTCGGCCAACTCGATGTGCGGGCCGAGCGGATGGTGCTGCTCGTCAAAGGTCGCTTCAACGACGGGGCGGCCGGTGAGAGCGGCAAAGGTGGCCGGACCGATGAACTGCCGCGCGGCGGCGGTCATCACCACGGTGACGCCGGCGCCGGACTGCACCAACTGGCTGACCAGCGCCGCGGTCTTGTAGGCAGCCACTCCGCCGCTGCAGCCGACGACTAATTCGCGCCCGCTCATGTGTGCAAACTACAGGTTGGCCAGGTCCAGCTCGGGCGGTCCGCCGGCATCTTCTTCGCCGGCGACTTTCAGCTCCATCGTGGTATCGAGGTAGATCTTGTCCTGCATGATCTCCTGGATCACGATTTCGAGCTTGTTGTCGGTCTTCATGTCCACCAGCGGGCGGCTGCCGGCGTTGAGCGCCACGAGCCGCTTCTGGATCAAAGTCGACAGCTTGAAGCGGCCGCCGACCTTGTTGACAATTTCCTCTTCGCGCAGTTCGTCGAGCATAATCGTTTACACCTTGGGGGAACCAACTATTTCGCAAATCTCGCGGACGGCCCTCGCGACGTCGTCGTTGAGCACCTGATAGCGATAGCGATCGGCCGCGTCCAACTCGCGGCGTGCCACTTCCATCCGACGTTCGATGGCCTCCTGGCTGTCGGTGCCGCGCTGGCTCAGCCGCCGGCGTAACTCGTCCAGCGAGCCGGGATGCACAAAGATGGTCAGGGCGTCCGGGTAGCGCTCGAGCACGCTCATGGCCCCCTGGACGTCAATCTCCAAGACTATCGACTTTCCGGCCGCAAGGCTAGGGGCAACCTCGCTTTCCAGCGTTCCGTACCAGGCGCCGCGGCCGAAAACTTCGCAGCTTTCCAGGAACTCGCCCGCCTGCCGCTTGCGCTCGAACTCCTCCGGCGAGAGGAAGTGGTAGTCGACGCCGTCGCGCTCCCCCGGCCGGGGCGATCTTGTGGTGGCCGAGACGCTGGCCTTCAGTCCCGGACACTCGGCGTACAGCCGCTTGAGCAGCGTCGTCTTGCCGGCCCCCGAGGGCCCGGAAATAACGATCAGATTGCCGGCACTTGGTGCGCTCATGAGAGACTTGAAAATCGTCGCTGTTCCGCGGCCCGCAGGGCGCCCTGACTGAATCGTACGTCACTCGACGTTCTGGATCATCTCGCGAATGCGTTCGATGGCGGCCTTGATCTCGATGACGTGACGCGAAATCTCGACGTCGTTGGCCTTCGAACCGATGGTGTTGGTCTCGCGAAACATCTCCTGCGTGACGAATTCGAGCTTGCGCCCGGAACTTTCTTTCAATTCGAGCGTGGCGCCAAATTGCTCCAAATGGCTCCGCAGGCGGACGATCTCCTCGGAGATGTCGCTCCGCTCGGCGTAGATGCTCAACTCGCGAATCAGGTCGCCCGGCTGAAGCGTCACTTGAAACTGTTCGAGCGTTTTCGTCAACCGCTCGGTCAGCCGGCCGCGATACGACTCGGCCACGTGCGGCACGCGGGCCTCGATGGCGTCAAGCTCGGTGGCGATGGCCGCGCGGTTCGACGCCAGGTCCTCGGCCATGGCCCGGCCCTCCTCGACTCGCATCGCGTCCATCCGCTCCAGGGCCCCTTCCAGCGCTTCGCGCACCAGCGGCCAGTCGCGATCGACGTTGATCGACGACGCACCTTCCTGCACCACGACGCCGGGCAGGCTGAGCAGCGACTCGGCGATGATCGGTTGGATCACGCCCCAGCTTCGATACAGCTCGGCCAACTGCTCGCGATAGCCGGTGAGCACGTCGGTATCGATCTTGAAGTCTTCGCTGCGGCGTGCCCGGTCGATGCGCAGCGAGACCTGCACGGTGCCGCGCTTGATGTGCCCCCGCACGACGTTCTCGATCAGCGGCTCCAGGGCCGAACAGCCTTCGCCCGAGCGAACGACCAACTTGAAGTAGCGGCTATTGATCGTGCGCACTTCGGCGGCGACGACCATCGTGGCGTCCTCTCGGTGGGCCTCGCCAAAGCCGGTCATGCTCAGCAACATGCAAGCCGTCTCCGCAGGGATCGTGCGACGGGTGCGGCAAGCCCGCGCGGGCGTGGTTCGTTCGACTTCGTTGACGCCGCCCGCATCGAGCACTTCCGGGCTATGACGGCGCGTGGCTACTTGGACTCTTGGGCGTCGTCGGCCGGGGCATCGGACTCGCCGGACTCGCCGCCCGTGGGAGCCTCGGCGGCAGGCGACTCGGCGGCGGGTGCTTCGGCGCCCGATTCGCTCTCGGCAGGCTCGCTATCGGACGACTCGGCCGCTTCCTTCTCGCTGTCGCCGGCGGCCGCGCCGCCTGCGCCCGATTCAAGGTCGCTGCCGGCCGGGGCCGAAGTGCCGAGGCCTTCGTCGAGCATGCCCGAGTCGGAACTGTTGAGCACTTTGACCGAAGCGGCGCAAAGAATGATCCAGACCGTCGCGGTGACGATCGTGACGCGAGTGAATAAGTCGCCCGCCTTGGTGCCGAAGGCGCTCTGTCCGCCCATGCCGCCGAACGCGCCGGCCAAACCGCCGCCACGGCCCCGCTGGATGAGCACCAGCAGGATCAGGAACACGGAGGTCAGAAACAACAAAGTGGGAAGGGCAAAGTTCAGGAACTGCTGCATGGCTGTAGGCTTCCGTCCTCCGGCGAGAATGACGAATCGGGGGCTGCTAGCGGCTCACACAGGCGACGATGCCGAGAAACTCGTCGGCCTGGAGACTCGCTCCGCCCACCAGGGCGCCGTCGACGTTTTCCTGGGCCAGGATCTCGGCGGCGTTGCTGGCTTTCACGCTGCCGCCGTACTGAATCCGTACAGCCTCGGCGACCGTGATATTGTAGCGATCGGCCATGATCTTGCGAAGATCTTTATGCACTTCCTCGGCCTGCTCGGGAGTGGCCACTTTGCCGGTGCCGATGGCCCAAACCGGCTCGTAGGCGATGACCACCTGTTGCATCTGCTCGGCGCTGAGCCCGGCCAAAGAACCGTCGAACTGGCGGCGGATGACGTCGCCGGTCGTACCGGCTTCGCGCTCGGCCAGCAGCTCGCCCACGCACACGATGGGCACCAGCTTGGCGGCCAGGGCGGCATGGACCTTCTGGTTCACCTCCGCGTCGGTCTCGCCGAGGATGTGGCGCCGCTCGCTGTGCCCGAGGATCACGTAGTCGCAACCCAGATCGATGAGCATCGCCGTGCTGGTCTCGCCGGTGAACGCGCCCTTGGGTTCGAAGTAGACGTTCTGCGCGCCGTACCCCAGGGGCGTGCCGGCCACGGCGTCGCGCACGGCTTCGATATAGATCGTCGGCGGGAAGACGGCCAGCTCGACGTGGCCATAGTCGGCCGCCTTGGCCGCAATCGCCGAGGCCAGCTCGACCGCGCCGGCGCGGTCGAGGTTCATTTTCCAGTTTCCAGCAATAAAGGGACGACGCATCACTTCCTTTCCTAGGCACTCGTGCCCGCTTTGGAGGGGGCAACATTCGAAATCTTCTTACCCAACAGCTCCGCCACTTTCTTGATCTGCCCGGCAACTTCCGCATATTGCTCGGGCAACAGTGCCTGGGGTCCATCGGACATGGCTTCTTCGGGACAATTGTGCACCTCGATGTGCACGCCGTCGGCGCCGGCTGCCACGCCGGCCAACGCACAAGGGGGAATCAAGTCGGGCCGGCCCGTGGCGTGGCTGGGGTCGACGATGATCGGCAGGTGCGAGAGCCCCTGCACCTGCGGCACCGCCGCCACGTCGAACAGGTTGCGGGCCTGCGTGTCGAAGCCCTTGATGCCCCGCTCGCAGAGTACGACGTTCGGATTGCCGCGGGCCAGGATGTACTCGGCGCTCATCAGCAGGTCGACGATCGTGGCGCTCATGCCGCGCTTCAGCAGCACAGGCTTGTTGGTGTTACCCACTTCGGTGAGCAGCACGAAGTTCTGCATGTTGCGGGCGCCGATCTGGATCATGTCGGTATAGCGCTCGACCAACTCGACGCGGCGGGGATCCATCACCTCGGTGACGATCGGCATGCCGTGCTTGTCGCCGATCTCGCGGAGGATCTTCAGCCCTTCCTCACCCATCCCCTGATAGGAATAAGGGCTCGTGCGCGGCTTGAACGCTCCACCGCGCAGAATGTTGGCACCCGCCGCGCGCGCCGCGCCGGCGATGGCGTCGAGCCGCTCGGCGCTTTCGATCGCGCAGGGTCCGGCGATCATGCCGATGTAGCCGCCGCCGATTTTCACACCGCCCACTTCGATCACGCTCGACTGCGGGTGCGCCTCGCGGCTGGCCAGCTTGTAGGACGGCAGTACGCGAATCACGTCGGCCACGCCCGGCACGGCCTGAAAGTGCTCGGGCTGAAACAGCGATTCGTCGCCGATCACGCCGATCAGCGTGCGAAACGTACCGCGGCTTAGATGCGCTTGGAGGCCCAACGCCTCGACCCGCTTGATGACGTGGTCGATCTGTTCGTCGGTCGCTCCGCTTTTGAAGATGATGATCACGGCAAACCCCTGAATGGCGAAACGAGCCGGTTCCCCGCGGCGGGCAACGTGCGCCGCCCGCGGGACGGTTTCGCCTACGTCTTCTCTTATTCTACCGGTGCCATTTGGGCGTAAGAGCCCAATACGTCGAGCCGGACGACTTTACGCTCGAGAGCCGTAATGGCCTTCCTTACGCGGGTGTCGGCCTCGTGGCCTTCCAACTCGACGAAAAACATGTAGCCGCCCTCGGGCCGCGCGATCGGAAACGATTCGATCCAGGTCATGTTCAGGCGATTGCGCTTGAACACGGCCATCGCATCGGCCAGCGCGCCGGGCTGATGGGCGACTTCGAACATCAGCGCGCACTTGTCGTGGCCCGTGCGAGGGCCGGTCTCATCGCCGATGACCGCGAAGCGGGTCAGGTTGTTCTTGTTGTCTTCGATATCCTGGGCGAGCACGTCGAGGCCATATTGCACGCCCGCCTGCAAGCTGGCAATGGCCGCCGCGCCGGGCTTGTCCTGGGCCAACTGCGCCGCGGTCGACGTGCTGGTCACTTCGACCAGCCGCGCGGCCGGAAGGTGCTTGGCCAGCCAGTTGCGGCATTGCGACAGCGCCTGCGGCTTGCTGTACACTTCCTCGACTTCGGCCCGGGTGCACTTGCCCAACAGATTGTGGTGAATCCGCAGTTGCACCTCGCCGCAGATGCGGGCGGGCATGCGGGTGAACATGTCGAGCGTGTCGGCCACGCGGCCGTCGGTCGAGTTTTCGATCGGCACCAGGCCGTAGTCGGCATGACGGCGATTGATCTCTTCGAACACGCCGGCGATGTTGCTGACCGGCACCAGTTCGACGCTCTGGCCGAAGCGATGAATGGCCGCCAAGTGGCTATAGCTGTAGGCCGGGCCCAGGTAGGCTACGCGCATCGTCTTTTCGAGCGAGCGCGAGCCGCTGATCAATTCGCGAAACACGGCGCGCAGCGCGCGGTCCGGCAGCGGGCCCTCGCTGAGTGATAGCACGCGGCACAGCACCTCGTCCTCGCGGGCCGGTGCGTAGGCCGAGACGCCCTTGGAGTCCTTGAGCTGACCGATATCGCGGGCACATTGGGCTCGCTCGTTCATCAGCTTGACGAGTTGCTGATCGATGCGGTCGATTCTTGCCCGTACGGTGGCGATGGTCGGAGCGCGCGAGCCGGCCGGTGAGCTGGACTTTTTTCCTGCCTTCTCCCGCGCCATAGGGGGCCCAATTCGAACAGCGATCCGCCGGTGGTCACGAACTGCCCACGCAGCGGGGCAGTTCAAAGATGCGACCCACCTTGTACTTGGGTCAATTCGGGGTGTCAAGCGACCGGCACGCCAGCGAGCGTGCGACCGTCGATGACCCGCGGCGCGGGCGCCGGTTTGGAGCGCAAGGGCGACCGTTCGGAGGACTCCAACCTGCTCGGATACGGTCTTCGGCCTGGCGACCGACGAGGCTTGGCGGTGGTCTGGAATTCGGCTGGCTGGCAACCCTGTCATTATGGCAGGGGGCCTCCCTAAGGCAGTACCGCGGTGCCAAAACGGCAGGCCCCGCAGCGGCGGCCGCGAGATTTCGAGGGACCAACGCGCCACTTGGCGCCGCAAATCCTATATTTGAAAGATATTACGACCCAAAGCTTTCCGGCGGCGGAGGCACGGCATACCCTTTGCTATTTCTTATCTGCCGTCCCGGCCGGGCAGCCGAGTTCGGGGCCCAAACCACGAGAAACCAAACGCATACTTGCGCATAGCTCGGCCACCTGGAGTGAGGCGGCCGTTCGATCCGGAGAAAGGAGCACGGCATGGCTAAAGGCGAAAAGATTATCGGCATCGACCTGGGCACGACCAACTCGGTGGTGGCCGTCATGGAAGGGAAAGAGGCCAAAGTGGTCCCCAACCAGGAAGGCAACCGGCTGACGCCTAGCGTCGTCGCCTTTACCGATAAGGGTGACGTGCTGGTCGGTGACCTTGCCCGCCGCCAGGCGGTGACCAACCCCACCAAGACCGTCTACTCGATCAAGCGCTTCATGGGCCGTCGGCACAACGAAGTCGAGACCGAGGAAAAGATGGTTCCCTATGGAATCACCGGCGGCGCCGACGACTACGTGAAAGTGAAGATCGGCGACAAGGAATACACTCCGCCCGAGGTGTCGGCCCGCATCCTGCGGAAGTTGAAGGAAGCGGCCGAGTCGTACCTGGGCCACAAGGTGAACAAGGCCGTGATCACCGTGCCGGCCTACTTCAACGACGCCCAGCGTCAGGCCACGAAGGACGCCGGCCAGATTGCCGGGTTGGAAGTGGCCCGCATCATCAACGAGCCGACGGCCGCTGCGTTGGCCTACGGCTTAGACAAGAAAGAGCAAGAGAAGATCGTCGTATTCGACCTCGGCGGCGGCACGTTCGACGTGTCGGTGCTCGATGTGGCCGAAGGCGTGTTCCGCGTCATCAGCACCAACGGCGACACCCACCTGGGCGGCGACGACTTCGACGAAGTGCTGATCAACTACGTGGCCGACGAGTTCAAGAAGGAAAACGGCATCGACCTCCGCAAAGACACGATGGCCCTGCAGCGTCTGCAGGAGGCGTGCGAGAAGGCCAAGAAGGAGCTCAGCTCGGCCAGCACGACCGACATCAACCTGCCGTTCATCACGGCCGATGCCAACGGTCCGAAGCACTTGCAGATGAACATCACCCGCAGCAAGTTCGAGCAGCTCGTCGACGGGCTGATCGAGCGCGTGCGCGGCCCGCTCGAGCAGGCCATGAAGGACGCCAAGCTGCAGACCAGCGACATCGACGAGATCGTGCTGGTCGGCGGCTCGACGCGCATCCCCAAGGTGCAGGAGCTGGTCACGAAGATGTTCGGCAAAGAGCCGCACAAGGGCGTCAACCCGGACGAGGTCGTGGCCATCGGCGCCGCGATTCAGGGTGGCGTGCTGGCTGGCGAGGTGCAGGACGTGCTGCTGCTGGACGTTACGCCGCTGTCGCTGGGTATCGAAACCGAAGGCCGGCTGATGACGAAGCTGGTGGAGAAGAACACCACCATCCCGGCCGAGCGCAAGCAAACCTTCAGCACCGCGGCCGACAACCAGACGGCGGTAACGATCCGCGTGTTCCAGGGCGAGCGCGAGATGGCCGAAGACAACCGGCTGTTGGGCCAGTTCAACCTGGAAGGCATTCCGCCCGCTCCGCGCGGCATTCCGCAGATCGAGGTCAAGTTCGACATCGACGCCAACGGCATCTTGAACGTGTCGGCCAAGGATCTCGGCACCGGCAAAGAGCAGAGCGTGAAGATCGAGCAGTCGAGCGGTCTGAACGAAGCCGAAATCGAGAAGATGCGCAAAGACGCCGAGCTGCACGCCGACGAGGACAAGAAGAAGCGTGCCCTGGCCGAAGCTCGCAACCAGGCCGACTCCCTCTCCTACCAGGTCGAGAAGACCATCAAGGAGCACGGCGACAAGCTGAAGGAGGGCGACAAGGCTCCGCTCGAGGCGGCGGTGCAAAAGGCGCGCGAGGCGGCCAAGACCGAGGACGTCGACGCCATCAAGAGCGCGACGGCCGAGCTGGAACAGGCCGCGACCGCCTTCAGCAAGGTGCTCTACGATGCCCAGCAGGCCGGCGGCGCCACGGGCGCCGAGGCCGGTGCCGGCTCGGCCGAGCAGTCCGAGAAGCCCGGCGACGACGAAGTGGTCGACGCCGAGTTCGAGGTCAAGGACTAAGTGCAATCGGGCCCTGCTCGCGCCAGGCGCGCGAGCAGGCGCTCCCCGACACATGAATGTGTCGGCCAAGTGGCCGAACGGCCGCCGCGTTTACGACTTTAGCCGACACATTCATGTGTCGAGAGGGGTCCCCGCGACGACGATTCGCGCGCTGCTGCGCGATTCAAATAACCAGGAGAAGGCATGGCGATTCGATTCGACAAATTCACGATCAAGGCGCAGGAGGCCTTGCAGCGCGCCCAGTCGGTGGCGGCCGATCGCGGCAATCCGCAGATCGAGGCCATTCACCTGCTGGCCGGCCTGGTGGCCGAAACCGAGGGCGTGGTGCGGCCGATCCTCGACAAGATCGGCGCCAATCGAGCCCAGCTCGAGCAGATCATCGACTCGGAGCTGAACCACCTGCCCAAGACCAGCGGCGGGGCCGTGCCGCAAATCGGCGACAGCGCCGCCAAGGTGCTCGAAGCCGCCCAGCAGCAGGCCGAAACGATGAAGGACGAGTTCGTCTCGACCGAACACCTGCTGCTGTCGCTGGCGCAAGCCGATACGAAGGCCAAGAACGTTCTGAAGCTCAACGCCATCGACGACTCCAGCGTGCTCAAGGCCCTGCAGGCCGTGCGCGGCAGCGCGCGGGTGACCGACCAGAACCCGGAGGAGAAATTCCAGGCGCTTGAGAAGTACGGCATCGACCTGGTGCAGCGAGCGCAGCAAGGCAAGCTCGATCCGGTGATCGGCCGCGACACCGAGATTCGCCGGGTGATCCAGGTGCTTTCGCGCCGCACGAAGAACAATCCTGTGTTGATCGGCGAGCCGGGCGTGGGCAAGACGGCCATCGCCGAAGGGTTGGCCCTGCGGATCGTGCAGGGCGACGTGCCCCAGAGCCTGAAGAACAAGCGCGTGATCGCGCTCGACCTGGGCGCGTTGATCGCCGGCACGAAGTTCCGCGGCGAGTTCGAAGCGCGCCCCAAGGCCGTGCTCCGCGAAGTGCAATCGGCCGGCGGCGGCATCATCCTGTTCATCGACGAGCTGCACACGGTCGTGGGCGCCGGAGCCGCCGAGGGGGGCAGCGACGCGGCCAACCTGCTGAAGCCGGCGCTCGCGCGCGGCGAGCTGCGCTGCGTGGGCGCTACGACGCTCGACGAATACCGCAAGCACATCGAAAAAGACGCGGCGCTTGAGCGCCGCTTTCAGCCGATCTACGTCGACGAGCCCAGCGTCGAGGACACCATCGCCATCCTGCGCGGGCTGAAGCCGCGTTACGAAGCCCACCATAAGGGCGTGAAGATCAAGGACTCGGCCCTGGTGGCCGCGGCCAAGCTTTCGCATCGCTACATCACCGACCGCTTCCTGCCGGACAAAGCCATCGACCTGATGGACGAGGCCATGAGCCGCCTGGCGATGGAACTGGAAAGCGTGCCCAGCGAAATCGACGAAGTGCAGCGCCGCCTCACGCAACTGGAGCTCGCGGCCCGGCAGTTGGCCGAGGAGACCGAAGAGCACGCTCAGGAGCGGCTGGCCGAGATCGAAGACGAAATGAAAACGCTCAAGAGCCGACTGGCCGATCTGCGCGAGCAGTGGGAAGCCGAAAAGCTGGGCGTGGGCAACGTGCAGGAAGTGCGCACCAAGCTGACCGAGGTCGAGCTCGAGTTCGACAAGCTCAGCGCCGCCATTCGCGAGAAGCAGGCCGCCGGTCAGCTCATCAGCGAAGAGGAGTATCAGAAGCTTTACGAGCTGGACAACCAGAAGCGGCAACTGGCCGCCAAGGTCGAGGCGGCCAGCAGCGCCGAGCCGGCCGAAGCCGCCAAGCCCAGCCGTCGCCTGCTGCGTCAGGAGGTCGGACCGGACGAAATCGCCGAGGTGGTCAGCTCGTGGACCGGTATTCCGGTGACACGAATGCTCGAGACCGAGCGGGCCAAGCTGCTGGTGCTCGAAGAACGCCTGCACCAGCGCGTGGTCGGCCAGGACGAGGCCGTTGGCGCCGTGTCGAACGCCGTGCGCCGCAACCGCTCCGGCCTGCAAGATCCCAATCGCCCGATCGGCTCGTTCATCTTCCTGGGGCCCACGGGCGTCGGCAAGACCGAGCTTTGCAAGGCGCTTGCGCAGGTGTTGTTCGACGACGAGAACGCCATGGTCCGCGTCGACATGAGCGAGTTCATGGAACGCCACACGGTGAGCCGCTTGATCGGCGCGCCCCCCGGCTACGTCGGCTACGAGGAAGGCGGCCGGTTGACCGAGGCCGTGCGGCGGCGCCCGTACTGTGTGGTGCTGCTGGACGAAATCGAGAAGGCACACCGCGACGTGTTCAACGTGCTGCTGCAAGTGCTCGACGACGGCCGGCTGACCGACAGCCATGGCCGCACGGTCGATTTCACCAACACGATCATCGTGATGACGTCGAACATCGGCAGCCAGATGATCCAGCAGATTTCGCAAGAGGGCGGCAGCGACAAGGAAATTCGCGAGGCCGTGCAGGGCGCGCTGCAAACGGCCTTCCTGCCCGAGTTCCTCAACCGCATCGACGAAACGATCGTGTTCCATCCGCTCGATCGCGAACAGATTCGCCAGATCGTTGGCTTGCAGGTTAAGCACCTGGCCGCGCAGCTCGAGCAGCACGGCATGCATCTGGAGGTGAGCGACGCGGCGCTGGATATGATCGCCCGCGAGGGCTACGACCCGACGTACGGAGCGCGGCCGCTGAAGCGGGTGATCCAGCAGCAGATTCAGAATCCGCTGGCCAGCGAGATCCTCAAGGGCCGCTTCGGCGAGGGCGTGACGATCCGCATCGACTTCCAGGAATACGAGTTCACGTTCCAGCGCGTGGAGTCGAGCGAAGAGGCGGCCGCGGCGAGCTAAGATTGCCAGTCGAGCCCGCAGCCGTGCCCAAGGGCGGCTTCCGGTGCGGAGCGGAGCTGAACGGTCCGGTCGCGACCCCTAGCGGTCGCTGTCGCGGAGTTCCCAGGCGTCGATCAGCACCTCGGCCCCGGGGGTGAGGTTGCGGATCTTCGCGGCGATGACCGCCTTTTCCGACACGGTGGCCTTCTGCAGCCGCGCGTTAAGCTGCGCGAGCTTCTTGCGGCGATGCCGCCGACGCTTGATTTCTTTGCCGCGTTCGCTGATACCCGCCACGTTGGGAATCTCCTCAGGTGATGCGCTCCCGCGGAGGAGCGCCTTTGGCGAGCCCCATCAAGTGTGGGCCCAAACCATTTTTTCTAGCAGGATCGCGGGTGGGGGTCAACGCATCGGCGCCTGCCGCCGGCGGGGCACGAACCGCAGCCTCCTTGCATCTGAAAAACTGTTTGACAAGCCAGCCCCCCCAAATAGACTGGTTCGTATGCGCTGCGGCGGTTTTTCGCGTGCCGCGGACGCCCCTTTCAACCTCCATCTGCTGCTAATGCATTGGCGTTGACCGTGAGCACGGCTCGGACCCGTGGTCGCGGTTTTATCTCGACGCGATCGTCACTTCCCTTCCGCACCGGTAGTCCATTTCGGCAACGCTTTGTGGCCGTGATGGCGCGACGATTCTCTCGCGCCCTACGAGCACTCGCGCCCGAAACGACGGCGCCGTTGTCGGCAGCGTCATTTACACGGAACGTTCCCACGAGCTAGAAGAGGTTCATCGATGAAGATCTATGTAGGCGGGTGCGCGCGGCGAGCGATGCCCGCACTAATCCTATTGGCGGGTATGTTCGCGCTGGCCACCACGGCCGCGGCCCAGACGCCGGCGCTCGTGCAAGCGACGATGGAAGTCACCGATCTGGGCGGCAATCCGATCACGTCGATCGAGGCCGGCGGGGACTTCCTCCTGCGGGCCATCGTACAAGACGTTCGCCAGCCGACGCCGGAGGTCTCGGGCGTGTTCGCCGCATACGTCAATGTGGACTTCGACCCCTCGGTGGCGCTGATCGAGCCAGGCACCTCGCTCGATCATGCCCCGTTTTTCAATATTCTGAAAAGCGGCGACCTAAGTGTTCCCGGTCAGATCACGGCCGCCGGAGGCGCTGGCGTGTCGCTGAACGCGCCTGGGTCCGATCCACAACTGCTTTGGTCAGTGATGATCCACGCGGAAGCCCCAGGCACGACGACCTTCACTCCCTCGTATTTTTCAGCGCCGGGCGAAGAGTGGCTGTTGTACGGATTGGATTCTGTCCCACCTTTCATGCAAGATCAGGTTGAATTCGTCGGCACCTCTCTGACCGTGGTGCCCGAACCCTCGACGTTCGTGCTGGCGAGCGTGCCGGGGGCGCTTTTGGCCATCGTCGCCGTGCGACGCGGGCGGGCAAAGCGGCGGAAATGATAGCCGCCGAGGCCGATTTCATTGCGGTGCGAGGCCGCAGAGTGCGGACTCACGGGCTCGGCGGCGTCTCTTGATAGAAGACCGCTTTCCACGCGCCGCCGCTTTGCGCCCAGCACCATCCTTTCCCCGGGCGGCGAGGGCGGCAAGTCGCACGGGAGCAGGCAGGGCGACCTGTTTTTCTGGCGGTGAACCACTGCCCAGCTTGCCTTGTCGCACCCCGTGGGGCTGTTAGACTTGAAAATGGGTGAACCGTGGCCGCGCGGCGGCGGCTGTTCCACGCACCGGATGGGTGGCCGAGTGGTCTAAGGCGGCGGTCTTGAAAACCGCTGTACGGGAAACCGTACCGGGGGTTCGAATCCCTCCCCATCCGCTTTGCTCGTCGATGACGGCGGCCGTCGGTTGTACCGGCGCCGACGCGCCACAGGGGGCCCTGGAAGCAGACGCCGAGCGAGCCGGCCGCGAGCTCGGCCGAAGCCGAATCCTCCGAAGCCGGGGCGGAAAAACCCGGCTGCGGAGGACGAGCCGGTGAACGAGGTTCCTGAAAAGCTCGAGGATGCGCAGCAGAGTAGCTAGCTCCTTCCAGCCCCGGACGCAGAAACCCGCCGCACGCTTTCGCGCTCGCCAACGCGGGGTTACGAAGAAAGCCCCGCGCCGCGCGGGTTCGACGGTGGCTAGAGCGTGCAGGCGCGGCGCGGGGCTGATGCGAAGGTGCCCCATTCTGCCGCCAAAGCGTCCGTCGGCGAATCGGCGGGACCGCCATCTGAGCGTGGTCGATTCAACCACGTAGGGCCGCTTCCCCCTGGAATCAGCAGGGGCAGGCCGGCGGCCGCGACGCTGCGATAAAATTTCGCGTGGCGCGCCCCCGACATTCCATCCGATACTTTTCTTGAATCGAGTGCCAACGGGCTCTGATTCTCGCAGCCCACCTGGTCGCGCTGCCCCGGGCCAGGTGGGCATTTTTCTTGCGCACTGCCGGCGAGCGCCGCCGCTGTTGCACCCACTGTCGCGATCGCGTGCAAGCTGCCCGCGCGGCGACCAGGCTGGCCGCGCGGCCGGCGACGCGACGCCTTCTCCTCCGTGCCGCTCGCTCCCCAAACGGCTCGGGCACATTGTTTGCGGTCGACGACCTCCCGTTGGCCTATCGAACGATCCCCCTTTTTCAAAGGAGAGAATCCATGTGGCGCCCCATCAGCATTTGCATGATCGTCTGCGCGCTGTCGCTCGGCTGCGAACGCTACAACGCACGCGACGGAGTGGCCCCCAACGGCACCGATGGATCTCTGGCCGTCGGCGAGGACATGGCGCCCGAGCGGGCCGTGGCCGTGCTCGTTCCCGTGGGCGATAGCGGCGTCTCGGGCACGGTTGAGTTCACGCGCTCCGGCGACGCCGTGCAAGTCAGCGGCGAGGTCGAGGGCCTTTCGCCCGGCAAGCACGGGTTTCACGTGCACCAGTACGGCGATCTGGCCGACCAGCAGTCGGGCAAGTCGGCCGGCGGGCACTTCGACCCGATGGGACACGAGCACGGCCGCCCCAGCGACGAAACGCGACACGTGGGCGACCTGGGCAACATCGAGGCCGGCGACGACGGCAAGGCCAGCATCCAGATCGAGGACGACGTGATCGCGCTGGCCGGGCCGCACTCGATCGTGGGCCGCGCACTGGTGATCCACGCCCAGCCCGACGAGTTCACGCAGCCGACGGGCAACGCCGGCGACCGCGTGGCCTTCGGCGTGATCGGCATCGCCAATCCCGAGTAGCGCTGCGCTGGCTAGCCGCTTGTTGAAGGTTTCAACAGGCTGCGTGAGCGCATGGATGCGATCTCAAATTGACGAGGCGGGTCGTCAACTTGCGAGCCGTGCCGAGCTATGCTCTGCGCTTGGCGAGGTTGAAGTTGGCCAGGATGGCTTACTTCAGCGGCCGGCTAGCAGTTCTCGGCGGCCCACAGCACGGCCCGGCGGGCCAGTTGCGAGACCGTCTCGACGTTGAGCTTGCGCTTGATGTTTTCGCGGTGCGTTTCGACCGTATGCACGCTGATGTGCAGGCGCTTGGCGATCTGCTGCGCGCTATAGCCGTTGCCGATCAGCCGGAAGATTTCGAGCTGGCGGTCGGTCAGCATCTCCACCGGGTCGGTCTCGGTTTCCACCCTGCCGATCGTGCGGGTGAGCACCTGGCTGGTCATCGTGGGGCTGAGGTACACCTGTCCGGCCAGGATGACGCGGATGGCCTTGATCACTTCGTCGGGATCGGCCCCCTTGTTCACGTAGCCCATCGCGCCGGCGTGCAGGCAGCGGTCGGCGTAAATCTCCTCGTCGTACATCGAGTGCACCAGCGCCCGCACGCGCTTCCGCCGGGCCTTGATGGCCTTGACCAGGTCGAGGCCGTCGCTGGAGTGCAGGGCGATGTCGACGATCGCCAGGTCGGGATCCAGCTCGTCGATTTTCTGAAGCGCTTCGCCCACGTCGGCCGCCTGGCCGCAAACGGTCAGCTCCGGCTGGGCCGCGATGCGGTGGCTCAAGCCCTCGCACACGGTGGGATGATCGTCGACGATCAGGATTCTCGCGGTCTTGTCGATCGTGTTGTGCTCCGTCATGCTCATTTTCGCTCCTCGCCTCGTTGCGCAGGCCGTAGCGGTACCGTGCAATCTACCACAGTTCCGCCTTGCTCTCGGCGGCGGATCGAAATCCGCCCGCCCAGCACCTCGGTTCGAAAGGCCATGTTGCGCAGGCCGAACCCTCCACGGGTCAGCGCCTCCTCGTCGATCCCGCTGCCGTTGTCGACCACCTGCAAGTGCAATTCGCCATCTTCTCCCTTCAGCCGGATCCGCACGTGCTCGGCGCCGGCGTGATTCACGGCGTTGCTGACCGCCTCCTGGGCGATGCGGAACACGTGCGTGGCCAATATGTTGTTGTCGATCGCCACCGGATCGGGGCATTCGAAGCTGCATTCGACCGGGTCGTTCGTGCGCGTCCGCTCGGCGAGGGTTTCGAGCGCCGCGATGAGGCCTCCGGTGTCGATCTCCACGGGCACCAGGTCGCGCACGATGCCGCGCAGTTCGCGATGGACGGTTCCCAGCCCGGCCATGATCCGCTGGACCGCCCCGGCTTCCTGCGAACCTTCGCGCTTGAGGGCCTCGGCGCAGCCCTGCACCAGGTGCCGCAGGCCGGTCAGCTCCTGGCCGATGCCGTCGTGAATGTCGCGGCCGATGCGGCGCTGCTCGCGCTCCACGGCGTTGGCGTTCTGACGCTCCAATCGCTTGCGGTAAATCACGTGGCCGAGTTGGATGCCCACGTCGGGCATGATCTCCATGAACCGCTCCTCGCGCTTGACCGGATGGTCGGAGAAGAACTCCAGCACGGCCACGACCTGGCCGGCAATGGTGATCGGAAACGCGATCACGGCATGCAATCCCAGTTCGCGCGCGTCGCCGCGGCTCCATGTGGCGTGCTCCGCAATCTCGTCGATCCAAAAGGGTTGGCCTGTCTGGGCGACCATTCCGATGACGGGTTGTCCCCATTCGAACTGCGTTTGCTCGCAGATCCGCTGGAACTCCTCCAACTGTGCGATGGCGTCGTGGGCCTTGTCGGACAGATGCCATATGTTGCCGCTGACAAACCGCTGACTGCCGTCCTCGGCCCGCCACCACACGTGTCCCACCTGCCAGCCGTTGTACTGGCAAATTCGCGCAAGCGCCGCCAGCACGGCGTCTTCGACGGTGCGGGCCTCGTTGGCGCTGCGGGTCACGTCCTGCAGCATGCGGAGCATTTCGGTCCGCTGCTCGACCTGGTCCTCGAGCCAGTCGTTCATCTGCTGAATCTCGGCTTCCAGGTGCTTGCGCGCCGAAATGTCGTAGTTGACGCCCATCATCCGCACCGGCTTGCCGCCTGCGTCGCGGAAGACTTCGCCCCGGCCGACCAGCCAGCGTATTTGGCCGTCGGGCAGCACCACGCGAAACTCTGATTCGTAGAGGGTACCTTCGGCGATGCCGCGATCAATCGCCGCCCGCACTGCCTCCACGTCGTCGGCGTGAATCCGCTGGAAGAACGCGTCGACCGTTCGATCGGCTTCCACGCCGAGCAGTTCGGCCTCGATCGCGTTCCAGGTGGCCTCGTTCGTCTCCAGGTTCCAGTCCCAGATGCCGATCCCCGCTCCCTCGGTCGCCAGGCGCACGCGCTCTTCGCTCTCGTGCAGCGCCTGCTGGTCGCGCACGTCGTCGAGAAAGTCGGCTGCCAGCCGGGCATAAAGATCGAGCATGCGCAGCTCGCGTTCGTTGGGCTGATGGGGCTCGGTGAAATGCGTGGAGATCATCCCCAGCACGTCGCCCTGGCGATTGATCAGCGGCGTGGACTGCACCGCGCGATAGCCCGCCTGCGCCGCCGCCTCGCGCAGGGGCGCGTACTTCTCGTCGGCTTCCACGTCTTCGACGATCACGCGCCGCCGCTCGCGCAACGCCCGGCCGCAGGCACTGGGATCGTCGGCCGTGACGCGGGCGAACCTCTCCAGGAACTTTTCATCGAAGCCCTGCTGGGCGACGATCTCGAGCGTGGCGCTGTCAGGATCGTACAGTTGCACGTTGCCCCGCGCTCCGTGCAGCACGCTGATCACGGCGCCGAGCACCTCCTGCAAGGCCTCGGGCGCCCCCTCGCACGCCAGCAACCGCGTGCTCAACTCGTGCAACTCCTGCATGGCCGCCAGTTCCTCGGCCAAGCGGGCCTCGCTCTCGCGCAGCGCGCGGGCCGCCGCCTGCCGCTCGGTGACGTCCTCGACGGCCAGCAGAATGCGCTGGATATGGTCGATCCGCCGCCCGTTGAGCAGCATGATCCGGGTGCCGATCGATTCGAATTCGTGGGTCACTTCGAAGTCGTTGAACGTTTTGTTGGTTGGCAGCACCTCTTCGAGCAATCGCCGCAGTTCGGGAATATCCCACTGGTTGTTGCCCAGTTCGTAGACCAGCCGCCCTTCGGTGTCCTGGGGGCCGACTTGAAACGAGCGGTAGAAGGATTCGTTGGCCGAGACGACGCGCAGGTCGGTGTCGAGCACGAGCATCGCTTCGCGCACGGTGTCGAAAATCTTCTCCGCCATGTCCTTGGCGTCGGCCAGGGCATTCGCCGCGGTCTTCTGCTCGCTGATGTCGACGAACGTGATCACCACGCCGCCGATGCGATGGTCGTCGGTGCGGTAGGGCGTGACCCGCCGGAGATAGACGCGGCCGTCCTCGCAGGTCACCTCGTCCTCGGCCGGCGTCAACTTGTCGAGTACCCGCTGGGCGACCTCGGGCAGGTCGTTGTTTTTGAAATCGTGCGACAAATCGGCGAGGGCTCGCCCCCGGTCGGCCGCCCGCAGGCGAATCACGTTCTGTGCCGACGGCGTGAAGAAGCGGACCGCCAGTTCGGTATCGAGAAAGATGGTGGCCACGTTGGTCACCGCCAACAGGTTCTCGAGGTCGGCGTGCTTGGTCTCCAGTTCGTCGACCTTGGCGGCCAGTTGGCCGTTGACGGTGGAGAGCTCTTCGTTGAGAGACTGCAGTTCCTCCTTGCTGGTCTCGATTTCCTCGTTGGTGCTCTGCAGCTCCTCGTTGATGCTCATCACTTCTTCGTTGGCGGCCCGGTACTCCTCGTTCGAGCCTTCGAGCTGCTCGATCGCCGCCTGCAGGCTGTCTTTGGTCTCGGCCAGTTCCTCTTCCAACTGGCGGATGACGAGCTGGTCGTTGACGTCGCCGTCGTCGGACCCCTGGGCGGGCTGGCCGCCGGCCTCCGCTCGCCGCGGCGCCGCCTGCTGCTTGTTTGCCGCGGTCTCCTGGCGGCCGTCCTCTTCGTCGAAAATCACCAGCGCCAGATCCTCGTGCAGTTGCGGGTCGTGCAGGACGCGAACCGTCAGCGCGACCGGCACGTAGCTGCTCCCCCGGCGTACGCGCGCCGTCACCGAGACGGTGCGGTTCTCGGAAAGCGCGGTGTGCACGGCCCCGCGAAGCTTGGAGGTGAGCCCCTGCCGGGCCTTTTGCAGCACGTCGTCGCTGGGCGCCCCGGCGCGATGGGTGAAGTAGTTGTCCACGTCGCCCGAGATGTAGAGGATCCGCCAATCGCTGTTGATCAGCACGGCCGCCGGCGCGAGCATGTCGAGCAGTCGCGTTTGCACGACGTGCGACAGATGTGCCTCGCGGCGCTGGGGCGACGGCGCGGAAAGTTCGACGTCGCGTCGCCGTTCGAAGGTGGAAATCGGGATGTCGACCCGATCGTGCCGCGTGGGGCCCGCGCGGCGGAAGATGCGCCACTTCTTGTGCACGGTCTGAAACAGGTCGGTCTGCCGGCCGATCGTCTCGGCGCTGCCCAAAAACAGCGTGCCCCCTTCGTGCAGCGCGAAATGGAACAGCGCGATGATCTTTTCCTGCACTTCGGGCTTCAGGTAGATCAGCAGGTTGCGACAGCACAAGACGTCGAGCTTCGAAAACGGCGGGTCGGCCAGCAGGTCCTGCTCGGCGAACACGACCGTCTCGCGCAGCAGCTTGTTGACCTGGTAGTGGTCGTCGCCGTCGGCCGCCGAGAAGAACCGCTGCAACCGCTCGGGCGAGACGTCGGCTTCGATCGTGCGCGGATAGCGGCCCGTGCGGGCAAACTCGATGGCGTCCTTGTCGACGTCGGAGGCGAACAAGTGCAAGGGGCAACTCTTCTTGGCCGCCTGCAGCTCTTCGAGCACGAGCATCGCCATCGAGTACGGCTCCTCGCCGGTCGCGCAGCCGGGTGTCCACACGCGGATCGGCTCGTCGTCCTCCTTGGCTTCGACCAGCGGCCGAATGGCCAGCTCGCGCAACGCTTCCCACGCCTCGGGCTCGCGAAAGAAGTCGGTCACCGCGATCAGCAGATCGCCGGCCAGCGCTTCGATCTCCGCGGGATGCTGGCGCAGGTGCGCGAGATAGTCTTCGTAAGTATCGAGGTGGTGCAGGCACATGCGCCGCCGCGTGCGCCGCACCAGCGTTTTCTCCTTGTAGTTGCGAAAGTCGTGCCGGGTATGGGCCCGCAACAGCGCGATGACGGCCGCCAAACCATCGCGATCCTGCTCCCACTCGGCATGCTCGGCGTCGCGTTCCCCGCGCTCGCGCTCGTCGACCGGTTGGTCATCCGCCGGGCCGCCGCGCTGCCGCACGTAGGCGTGCTGCGCGTAGCGGACGAGCACCTCGGCGATCTCTTCGGGGCGCAAGATGTGGTCGACGGCGTTGCTGCCGATGGCGCTGCGCGGCATGCCGCCGTGCTCGGCACTCGTCGGATCTTGCGCGATCACCAGCCCGCCGGCGCCCTTGACGGCCTTGACGCCCAGCGTGCCGTCGGTGCCGGTGCCGGAGAGCACGATCCCCACGGCGCACTGCTGCTGATCGGCGGCCAGCGAGCGGAGGAAGAAATCGATCGCCATCCGCGCCCCGCGGGGCCGATCCGGCTCGGACAGATGGAGCGTGCCGTCGGCGATGCTCAGATACTTGCCGGGCGGAATGCAGTAGACGCGGTTCGGCTTGACGTGCGGATCGTCGTGGACCTGGGTGACCTCGAGCTTCGTGCGGCGGGCCAATAACTCCGGCGTGAGGCTTTCCTTGTTGGGATCGAGGTGCTGGATGATGACCAGCGCCACGCCCGGTTTGTCGGGCATCGCCTCGAGCAGCCGCTGTAGCGCCTCGAGTCCCCCGGCCGACGCGCCGACGCCGACGATGGGGAAGCCCGGGCGATCGTCGTCCGCTGGGGCGGTCTTTTGCTGCCGCGGGGCCTTTTCCCGACCTGAGGACTTGTCTTTGGCCGGCTTGCGGCGCGGCTTGCCCTCGGCCGACTTCCGCTTGGCAGTCTTGCTGGTGTTCGGCGTTTTCTTTTTCGCCATGACTTTCCTTCACGAGGGACGGCAACGAGCCGCTTGCCAGTCGATCAGTCTAACAGAGTTGGATGGGTCGAGCGATCCGCTTCTTCCAGCGCATCAAAGTTCGCAACGCAAAGAGCATCGGCGGCCCAAGTGCACAATATCAAGATAGCGCGCGCTTTCGGCCGCATTAACTTCCAGCTAACGGGAGCACATAGCAACCGTGGTAGAACCGACCACTCCGAGATGGTTGCCCGCAGGATTCGCGCACACGCGCTTTCTCCTCGATAATCAGCTTCTCAATTCTGCGGTGCGACACGGCAAACGAGTGCCTCTCTAGCAAACGTGCCCGGAAGCGCATCGCAATCGGAAAGGAAGCGACCATGACCAAGCTACTCGTCGTCGACGACGATCGAACCGTGTTGCATCTGATCGATCGGTGGTTCGAAGGCACGCCGACCGAGGTGCTTACCGCCGGCAGCGCGTCCGAAGCGCTGGACATGGTGGAAACCGAACGTCCCGACGTGCTGCTGCTGGACATCGTGCTGCCCGAGCTCTCGGGCCTCGAGGCTTGCGAGGCGGTGCGCAAGATCGACGCCAGGCTGCCGGTGATCTTCATCACCGGGCACGGCAGCAGCGAGCTGGCCATCGGGGCGATGAAGCTGGGGGCCTACGACTATCTACTTAAGCCGCTGAGCAAACGCCGGCTGGTCGAAGTCGTCGAGCGGGCCGCCGAAATCCGCCGGCTGATGCACCGGCCCGTAGCCTTCAGCCCCGAGGCGGCCGAAGCCGACGGCGATACGATGCTCGGCCAGAGCGAGGCCATGCAGCGGGTGTTCAAAGCCATCGGCCGCGTGGCCGCGCAGGACGTGACCGTGCTGGTGCAGGGCGAAAGCGGCACCGGCAAGGAGCTCGTGGCCCGCGCCCTGTACCACCACAGTCAGCGGGCGGACAAGCCGTTTCTGGCCATCAACTGCGCGGCGATCCCCGAGACGCTGCTGGAAAGCGAGTTCTTCGGCCACGAGAAGGGGTCGTTCACCGGCGCCGAGTCGCGGCGGATCGGCAAGTTCGAGCAGTGCAACGGCGGCACGATCTTTCTCGACGAGATCGGCGACATGCCCCCCTTGCTGCAAAGCAAGATCCTGCGGCTGCTCGAGGACCAGCAGTTCGAGCGCGTGGGCGGCAACGAGACGATCCAGACCGACGTGCGAATCATCGCCGCCACAAACCGCGATCTGAACGAGCTGGTGCGGGAGGCCCGGTTTCGGGAAGACCTGCTCTACCGCCTCAAGGGCTTTTTGATTTGCCTGCCGCCGCTACGCGAGCGCGCCGGCGACCTGCGGTTGCTGGTCGAGCACGCGCTGGCCCGCTTCAACCGCGAGATGGGCAAGCAGGTCCTGCAGGTCGATCCCGAAGTGATGCAGATGTTCGAAGGGTACGACTGGCCGGGCAACGTCCGCGAGCTGGAGAGCTTGTTGCGCCAGGCGGTCATCGTGGCCACCGGCACCGTGATCACGCCCGACTGCTTGCCCGAAATGCAGCCGCCCGAGAGCGTGCCGGCACCGCGGATGGAACCCACGACCAACGGCAAGTCGCACGAGCCACCACGCTCGTCGGTTGGCCCGGGGGACGACCTGGCCGAGTTCATCGAGAACCGCATCGGGCACAAGAGCCACAACATCTATTCCGAAAGCGTCGAGTTCGTGGAACGATGTCTGCTCCGCCGGGTGCTGCTCGAAACCGGCGGCAACCAATCGAAAGCGGCCAAGATGCTGGGCATCACCCGCGGCAGCTTGCGCAACAAGATTCGCGCGCTCAACCTCTCGATCGACCACGTGGTGTCGGTCCCGGAAATCACCAATGGCCGCGGCCGGGCCGTCGCGGAAAGCGCCTGACACGCACCTCATCCCACGGAGAAGTTAGCAGAAACGACCACCGTCGAATGGTCGCCCGCTCGATAGGCCGACC
Source organism: Planctomycetota bacterium (assembly GCA_003389325.1). Taxonomy (GTDB): domain Bacteria; phylum Planctomycetota; class Planctomycetia; order Pirellulales; family PALSA-1355; genus LB-PLM-3. The sequence continues at coordinate 197,221 of QQVE01000055.1, read as the reverse complement.
CCGACGGTTTGCTCGATAATCATGAAGTTTGCCCGCCCATCGACCCCATCAGATAAGACGGGTTGCGCGGCACGACGTACCGCCAACGCGCCCCAGGAACAACCTTCCATGAAAACGCAGATTCTTTTCGCCGCGCCCGAATCGGAACAACTTGACGCCCATTGCACGTTTCTCGACGGGTGCGGCTACGACGTGCACACGACCGACAACGCGCTTGCCTGCTTCGACCGGCTGATCGAGCGGCCCCCCACGGCACTGATCTTGCAGCGAGGACTGCTGTGGGGCGGAGTCGACGGCATCCTGGCCCGCATGCGGGACGGCGAACACACGCTGAACGTGCCGGTGGTGATTCTCGGTGGTCGCGAATCGGTCGAATCGCTTGAGAAGCTGCTGGGCGAGCCGGTGATCGCCTGCCTGCGCGATCCGGTGCGGCCGGTCGAATTGTTGAAGTGCCTCGTCTTCGCCGAGAGCCGCCACTCGGCGCGAGCCGCCGCCGAGCGAACCAATTCGGCCGCCGCCAAACCCAACGGCCACGAGCCGCAACCCCAATCGAACGCCATCTAGCGGTCGCCGGACGGCTGCCCAACGATTGACTTTCACCGATGGAGCGAGATTCTCTTATGACCTTTCCCCGTTCGATCCCCACTCGGCCCAAGCATTCGACCCCGCCGCCGCCGTCCGGCCCGCTCTTTGAGGTTCAACGGCAGTTGAGCACCAGCCCCTACGCACCGCTCCGCAGCGTGCGTTGCGAGGACAAGTCCGGCTTCGTGGTCCTGCACGGCCGGGTTCCTTCGTACTACCTCAAGCAACTGGCGCAGGAGGTTGTGCGCAAAACGGGCGGTGTGCGCGGCGTGGTCAATCACCTGGAAGTCGCCCAGCCGCCGCGCCGCCGCAACGGCAGTAGCGCAGCCTGATCGCCGGCGCTCGGGGGGCGGCTACTGCTCGGAGGACTCGGCCTCGCGAGCCGCGCGGGCCCTTCGCCATCTCTGGAGGGCGCTTGCGGCCAGCAGCCCCAAAGCCATCAGCAGCACGGCGCCGCCGGCGATCACCAGCACGAATTCGATCGGGCCAAGACCAGGCATCGTTCGCACTCCCTAAAGAAACCGTGGGTCAGGGGAACGTCGCCATCGGTTCTACGCAGTCGATCTTAGAAAATGGAGTCCGCTTCGCCGGCAACCGTAACGTTGTTAACCACCCGGGTTGCGCCTCCCTCGTAGGCATTCTCTTCCGCCGCCGAGCGCTCGTTCCACGAGTCGACTTCGCCGCTGAGCGTCACGACGCCCTGTTCGACCGTCACCTCGACCTGGTCCGCGTCGACAAAGGGGCTCCACCACATCTCGCTCTTGATCTCGCTCTCGATAGCCGCGTCGCTGGTGCGTGAATATCGCGGCTCGAAATCGTACCACGTGTGGCTATAGGGATAGAGCGTATCGACGTAGGGCGCATAGCTCCAAATGTCGTCGTCCGAAACCGTAAGATTGTTGTCCACGCTCACGACGCCGCGCACGCGGGCCGCCGCGTCGTCGGCCTGCGCCCGCTCTAGGGCCGTGTCGACCGCTCCGGAAAGGTAGGCCGTGCCGTCGCTCACGTTGACGAAGATTTCGTGCCGCTCCACCAGCGAGTCGCGAGCCAGGCTATCGCGCACGTCAGCAGCGATATCGAGATCCTCGCGCCCGTCGGCCGTGCGGACCTTCAGCCGATTCGTTACGGCGGACACGCCCACGGTATTGCGGGCATCCTGTGCCGCGGCACGCTTGGCCTTCAGGTTATCGACCGTCCCGCGAAGCGTCACCAGGCTGCCGACGACGTCGGGGGTGATTTCGAAGAAGGAGACGCGTGGGTCGACGGCCAGGGCATCGCGCACCGCCTCACGAATCTCTTCCTCGGACTTGGGCACGTACTTGCTCTTGCGCATCGCTTCATCGCGCGCCCAGGGCTCAACTTCCAGCTCGGATGCATCGACCTCTTCGACGCCGATGACCCAGGAGGCCACTCGGGTCAGCCGTCGCTCAGCGGCACTGCCGACGGAGCCGGAGAGCATCACCTTGCGGTCGTCTACTTCAACGTCGATCAGACCATCGTCGATCAGCACGCTCGATTGCAGGGCGGCGACAACTTCTTCCTCGATCTCTTGGTCCGTCCGGTCCCTGCCCGAGTCGACGGCGACCAGGTTCCTGACCTCGGTCACGCCTCGTACGGCGGCGACGACCCTTTCTGCCAACTCCTGCTGTTGCCAGGAGTCGACGGTGCCGCGCAGCAGGACGACGCCATCCCTGACGTCGACGCGAACGTCATAGTCCTCGGTGGCCGGATCGCCAGAAAGCGCGGCGCGGACATCGTCCTTCAATTCGGAGTCGCTCAACCCGGCCGAGAAGCGGACCTCGACCCGATTGACTACCGCGCGCACCCCCTTGACCGTTTCGGCGATGTGTTCTGCCCGGCGCTTGGCCAGCAGATTGGTCACGCGGCCGTCGAGCGTCACCACTCCGTCCAGCGTCGTGACGTCGATCCGATCGGGATTGACGGCTAAGTCGTACCGCAGTTCATCCTCCACCTTGTCGGAGATCGCCTGATCGGTTTGCAGCGCGGGGACCGCAGCCGGAACGACGGCGGAGAGCATCGTCAACAACACTGCCGACCCGACCGCCGGCACTGGTAAATTCCATCGCATGATTCCACCTCGTAATCGACAAACGCGTCGCTGCGGTGCTGACGCCCAGCAGCGCAACCATCGCCTCCCGCATCAGTCCCATACGATGAGGCTGCAAAGTCTGTTCCAACGCGTATCGGCGACGCGGGTAATCCGACGCTGCATCACGGACACCCACAATGGTCGCGGCGACCCCAGCTTGCGGGCTGCGCGTCCACGGGCGCGGACCGCTTGCGGAGCCCCACGCTCTCGCTCATGCACGAATGGCAGTGACCTGCCAGATGGCGCGTCCGAACCGGCCGGGCGGCACACGATCTGCACGCTTTTGTCCCGCGAAACGTTGTCTGCCACGCGAGACTCAGAAGGGTGAAGGGAGAAGCGACCATGACACACGAGGGCGTTGCCAAAGTCGTGCAAATCGTATCCAACTCGGACAAGAGCTTCGACGATGCGATTTCGAAAGGTGTCGCGTCCGCGGCGCGCACGCTGCGCGGGATCAGCGGCGTGAAAGTGACCGACTGGACCGCCAGCGTCGCTAATGACAAGGTGAGCGACTACAAAGTGACGATGGACGTGGCTTTCGCCATCGAGGAGTAGTCGGCTCGCGCTCCGGGCGGAAAGAGCCTAGAAGCCGAGCGACAGCACCACGAATCCGCCGAGGTAGATCACCAGCATCAAGACGCTCTCGAAACCGATATTGGCCGGCCCGTGCTTCTGGCGATAGATCAAGCCGGTCAACAGCACGACGTTCAGCAGAATCGCCATGCTGGTCAAGAAGACTTCTTTTTGACCGACACCGGGTCCGTGGAACAGCGAGCCGGAAAAGTAGGCGGCGTCGGCGGCCGCGACAAACAGGACGTCGAAGAAGTTGCCGCCGACGATATCGCTCACCGCCAGTGTCAAGGCGCCGCGCCGCACGGCCGCCACGCTGGTGACCAATTCCGGCAGGCTGGTGGCCACGGCCATGAACAGTCCCCCGACGATCGTCTCTGGAATGGCGGTCTCTGCAACGAGGTTTTGAGCCGCTTGGGCGACGCCCACGCCGGCGACGGCCGTGATCGCCGCGGCGACGATCAACCCGCTCGCCAGCCAGCGCAGGCTTTGGCGCTTGTGCTCCTCCTCAGGCTCGTCCTGTACGGTTTCGTCGGTCTGCGTCGGCCGCCACATCGGGTCCTTGCGGGTGCGGTAGACCAGCCAGAAGGCCACGCCGGCGGTGGCCGTCAGCCCGATCGTGGCCGGATGAATGCGCAACACCGTGACGTTCGGCGCGCTCAGGCCGACCAGCACGAGCACCATGAGGGCGACCAGCATGCAGGCCTGCATCATGTTGGGGGCCGACGCCGCGGCGTGCTCGAGGTTGGCGCGCTTGTAGGCAATGTCTGCTACGGCCAGGGCGGCGGTTTGGACCGCGATGCCCCCCAAGGCATTGCTGATCGCCAGCGCCGGGTACCCCGCGAGTGCCGCGGCCACCGAAGCCGCCAGCCCGGGCAACGCCGTCACAAAGCCCAAGAACACGGTGCCGGTCAGTGCCTCGCCCAAACCGGTGCGGTCGGCCAGGCGGTCGGCAAAGCTGGCCGTGGCCACGCCGGCTACACCGATCACGGTAGCCGCGCCGACGAACAGCAGTACGTCGCCCCAGAGGGGCAGGGAGAGTTCAAACATCGCGAGTGGAACCCCTTACTTCTGCCCGCAGTGCCAGGAGAAGATCGCGGCCTCGCGTCACTCCGGTGAAAGTCACTCTGGACGCTCCTCCTCGATGGCCTCGTACGCGGTGCGGGCGAAGCTGATATTGGTCAACTCCTCTTCGGTGTCCTTGCTGAGCAGCCGGACCGAAGGATCGATCAACCCTTCCAGCCAGTCGCCGAAGGGGACTGCGCGGGGCCGCGAATCGTACCGCTCGAAGGCGTTGAGAAACACTTCCTCGACCATGTCGGCCAGATCGAAACGATTGCCGAGCTGGGCTTCGATGTTCGGATAGCGCTGAATCCAGCGTCCGATTCGCTTTCGTAGCGGCTCTTCGAGTGGAAAGGTGAGCCGGCGGAATTCCGGATAGTTGCCGTCGGCCACGGCGCGATCGAGCGCGGGCCCGTCGAGCGGTCGTTCGGCAACGATGTCGTGCCGCGTGCCCTGCTGGTGCTTGGAGGCGTCCTCCGCATAGGACAGCCGCTCCTTGTAGGCTTCGACGCGCTGGACGAGCTTCCGCACGCAGCGCCTGTACGCGCCGTACATCTCCTCGTCGACATCGCCAGTGGCCAGCGACCGCTTCGGAAGCCGGAGAACCACCTTGACGCGATAGTCGTGACTCGGCGGCTTAAACTGGATCGTCACGTACAGGTCCGCCACGGGAAAGTTTTTCACCGGATCGCGCAGAGGATCGAGCGCGTCTTCGAGGCGCGCGATTTCGGTGGGAGAAAGCTCGCAGTTTTCCGTATCGAGCTCGATCCGGATGTTATAGCTCTGGTCGGAGTATCTCATCGTGGCTCCTGCTTGTCTGCCGGTGCGTACTATCGACGATTTAGCGGTCTTCCTCGGCCTGCTCGCACCGCACGCAGAGGCCGGCGTGCGGAATGGCCTCCAGGCGCTCACTTGCAATGTGCTTCCCGCAGCGCTTGCAGATCCCATAGCTGCCGTCGCCGATGCGGGCCAGGGCATCGTCGATCGATCGCATTTCGCCCCGGAGCGTTTCGACGGCCACAACTTGTTCGGCCAGACCTTCGGCATCTTGATCGGCTGGGTGCGTGCGGACGTTTGAGATCTCGCCCGGCGGCTGCAGGTGTTCAGCCCGCGCTTGGTCGATCTGCTGCACTTCGCTCTCCAGCCGCCGACGGTCGTCCAGCAGCCGCTGGCGTCGTTTCTGCAATTCAGCCTGGTTCATATGCGTACCTCCTCGCGATGGAGATTGGTTTCCGCGTGTTGTTCTGCCGACACACGCTTCATTGCTGCAAACAGCGTTCCCCCCGCGCACGTTCCGCCGCCGGTGGTGGATTCGAAACCGCGTTGGCACTTGCGTCCCCAGGTTGGTGCTTCGCCGCGCAGCTACGTGGTCGGATGCCGCGGCGCGGGGAGTTCGGAACGCCACATGCACCAGCAACTCGCTTGGAACTCAGCCGCGACGTGGTGGACCACGCATCATCGCTCCGAGGGGAGTCTGAATCCTCGCACTCGAGACATGGGTGGTAATCGTGCCGACGATCTCCTTCGAAAATCTTCCGCTTTGGGGCAACGCCGTTGTGCTGGCCGTCGGCAGTACCGTTGTCTGGTTCGGCGGGACCCGCCTCTCGCTGGGCGCCGACACGATCGCGAAGCGACTGGGATACTCGCGCGCCCTGGCCGGCGCGCTGCTGCTCGGCGGAGCCACATCCCTGCCCGAAATCGCCACGACCGTGACGGCCAGTCACCTGGGAAATGCTTCCCTGGCGGTCAACAACCTGTTCGGCGGCGTCGCGATGCAGCTTGCCGTGCTGGCGGTCATCGATTTTCTCTTCGTGCGCGGCGCCCTGACGTTCTTCTCACCCCAGCCGGTGTTGCTGCTGGGAGGCGTCCTGCTCATTCTGCAGATCGCGTTGGCACTATCGGCGATCGCCGCAGGCGACTTCGCGATTCTGGGGCACGTCGGTGTCTGGCCGCTGTTGCTGGTCGGCGTGTACGTCTTGTCGCTCTATTTCATGGAGCGGTTCACGGACCGGCAATCCTGGGTTCCTTCCGAGCTGCCTCCCGGGGCCGAGGAAAATCTCAGCGAATCGTCAGCTGCGCACGAGCAGTACGCGTCGTGGTCGAGCGTGCAACTGTTCTTGCTGTTTGCCGGCAACTGCGCGTTGGTCCTCGTCGGTGGCTGGGCCGTGTCGAACGCCGCCGACACGCTTTCAGTGCAAACCGGCATTGGCAGCGGATTCATCGGAGCGACGCTCGTGGCCGTGGCCACCTCGCTGCCCGAGTTGAGCACGACCGCCGGGGCCATTCGTCTGGGGGCCTATACGATGGCGATGGCCAACATCTTCGGCACGAATACGCTCGAAGTGGCGTTGCTCTTTGCCAGCGACGTGGCCTACGCCGCCGAGCCGGTGATCAACGCGGTCGACGACTCGGCCGTGCTGATGGGCAGCCTGGCGATCGCCATGACCGCCGTTTACCTCTGGGGGCTGCTGGAACGCCGCGATCAAACGATTCTGCGGATGGGCGTCGACTCGGCATTCGTGCTGCTCATGTACGCCATCGGACTGGGAGTGCTCTACGCGATCGCGACGTAAGCTAGCCCGCGAAGCCGGAGCGGGACCGATCCGCTGTGTCGGTCATGCTTGCTCCTTATCGAAAGTCACATGGCGACAATGCGTCTGGCCCCGCTACTTCGGTTTGGCGGCCGAAGACCGGCGTGGCACAAGCTCATAGCCCAGCTCGTTCACGAACTGCTCGAGTAGGCCGTGGCGGTCGGCATCGTGCACCGCCTGGCGCCATTGCTCCATGTTTTGCTCCGGCTGGGCGTCTGGCGGCCGGGAGATCGATACGCGGTCCAGCGAGGTCGGTGTCTTCTTCTGAGCGGTCATTTGCGCACCTCCTACGAGACGGCACACGCGTCGCGCTTTTCGGCCAGCGACGCGATCAACTCGTCAAACGGTTCGATGAACTTCTGCACCCCTTCGTGCTCGAGCTGCCAGGCGACTTGCTCCAGGTCGATGCCCATGCTCTTGAGCTTCTTGACCACGTCGCGGGCCCGGCCGATCCCCTTGGTGATCGTCACGCCCTGAACCTGGCCGTGGTCGGCGAAAGCGGCAATCGTCTCATCGGGCATCGTGTTGACCGTGTGGGGACCGATCAGCGGCTCGACGTAGCGGACGTCCGGGTAGTCGGGATTCTTGGTGCTGGTGCTTGCCCAGAGGACGCGCTGCACGCGAGCCCCGGCTTGCGAGAGCTTCTCCCAACGCTCGCCGCGAAACGCGCGGCGAAAGGCCTGATATGCCGTTTTGGCGTTGGCGATCGCCGCCTCGCCCAGCAGTTGCTCGGGGTCGGGATCCAGCCGCTCGGACTCGCCCGGCACGATCCGCTGCTGCAACAACTCGTCGACCAGCACGTCGATGCGGCTGAGAAAGAAGCTCGCCACCGACGAGACGTCGTGCACCGGCTGGCCTTCCTCCAGCCGCCGCTCCAGGGCCCGCTGGTAGGCTTGGGCCACCGCCTTGTATCGCTTGACGGAGAACAGCAGCGTGATATTGACGTTCACCCCCTCGTACAACATCTGCTCGATCGCCGGCAGACAGGCCGCGGTGCCGGGGATCTTGATCAACACATTGGGGCGATCGACCGCGGCGTACAAATGCCGCGCGCTGCGCATGGTCGCGCTGGTCAGATGTGCCAGGTGGGGCGATACTTCGAGGCTGACGTATCCGTCGTCGCCCTGGCTCTCGTCGTAGACCGGCCGCAGGACGTCGCAAGCATCTTGAACGTCCTTGACGACGATCCGCTCGTAGGTCTCGTCGACCGTGTGGGCCTGGCTGGTGAGCTGCTCGATCTGCTCGTCGTAGTCGTCGCTCTTCGAGATGGCGTTCTGAAAGATCTTCGGATTCGACGTGACGCCGCGCAGGCCCTCCTCCTCGACCCGGCGAGCAAGCTCGCCATCGTGGATCATCCCGCGGGTCAGGTTGTCGAGCCAGTAGCTTTGGCCGAATTCGATTAGCTTCAACAGAGGTTGCGTGCTAGTCATGGCGTCCTCCTGGGGTCGTTTTCGTATTCGCGGTCATGACGCGACGCGCGCGGCGAGGCATTCCTCGGCAGCGGCCGCGATGTGGTCGGGTGACAGTTCCAGGTACTCCAACACCTCGTCGGGATCGCGTCCCGATTTGGGGATCCGCCGCACGTGCATCTGGCGAACGGAGAACGTGCCTCCCTGCGCGGCCAGCGCATCGCTTACGGCGGCACCGAACCCGCCCCCATAGTTGTCCTCGACAGTGAGCACCCGGCCCCCGTTCTCGCCGGCGAGCCCGGCGATGGCGGCCTCGTCAAACGGCAGCGAGTACGCGTCGACCACGGTCGCGTAGATGTCGCGCTGGTGCAGCTTTCGCGCGGCGGTAAGTGCTTCGTGCACCATGTAGCCCGTGGCGACGATCAGCAGGTCGCGGCCGGACAGCAACACTTTGTGGCCGCCCAACTCAAAAGGCGTGTCGTCCTCGTAGACGAAGGGCACGTCGGGCCGCAGTGTGCGCAGGTAGCAGGCTCCGTCGTGGTCGGCCATGGCCAGAGTCAGCGCGTAGGCGGAGTAGGCGTCGCAAGGGTTGAGCAAGTACAGCACCGGCTCGCCGTTCGATCGCCGCACGGTGGTCCAGGCGCGAAAGTAGCCGACGTCGGGCAGCGCCATCTGGCTGGGTCCGTCGGCCGCCAGGCTGACGCCGACGTGTGAGCCGACGACCTTGAGGTTGAGCCGGCCGATCAGGGCCATCTCCAGTTGGTCGTAGCCCCGCATCAGGAACTTGCCGAAAGTCGAGGCGAAGGGCACCTTGTGCTCGACGGCCAGTCCGGCGGCGACCGAGACCATGTTTTGCTCGGCAATGCGGCACTTGAAGAAGCGCTGCGCGAGAAGCGGATCGTCGGCGAAATACTCACTATACGTCGAGTTGCGCACATCGCCGTCGAGCGCCACCACCTGCGGATGGCTATGCCCCAGCGCTCGCAGCGCGACGCCGTAGGCTTTCCGCGTCGCAAGTTCGCCCTTGTCGAGCAGTTTCTCGTAGCCGTATTTCTTGGTGGCCTCGGCGAACGTCGGCGTCTCCGTCCCGCTGGTGACAGGCTCGACGGCATGCTCGGGGCGATCGATCGTCAGATCCCCTTCGGTCCAGGCCGCCTCGAGGCGCTTGGCCGTGTTGTCGAGGCTTTCCATTGCCGCCGGCAGGTCGTCCTCGGGAACCGGCTTGCCGTGCACGTCCGACCCCAGCACGTCGGTGAATCCCCAACCCTTGTGGGTCCGCGCGACGATGGCCACCGGCGGCGTTCCCGTCTCTTCGTCCCACGCCGCGTGGCGCTCAAGCGCCTCGCGGATGGCCTCGGGGTCGTGCCCGTCGATTTGCAGCGTCTCGCAGCCGGCGGCGGTGAGTTTCGCCGCCAGGCGATCGGCGCTTTGCTGGTCGCTCACGGCGTCGGACTGGCCGAACTGGTTGCAGTTGAAAATGGGGCAGACTTCGGCCAGGCGGTAGTCGATCAGAAAGTCAATCGCCTCCCACACCTGGCCTTCGCGGCTTTCGCCGTCGCCGATCAGGCAGAACACTCGTTTCGCGGCGCCGTCGAGACGCCCGGCCAGGGCCATGCCCGCGGCCAGCGAGAGTCCCTGCCCCAGCGAGCCGGTGGCCGCCGGGAAAAACGGAAAGCCTTCGGCGGGATTGGGATGTCCGTCGATCGGCGATTCCAGCCGCCGCAAGTCGAGGGCATCGTCGCGGGTCATCGGTCGCCAGCCCGAGCGTCCTGCCACCGGCAGGCCCAAGTCGGCACCCGCGGCATAGACGATCGGACACGCGTGCCCTTCGGAAAGCACCAGCCGATCGGCGCCCCACTGGGGGATGCTACCGGGATCGTAGCGCATGTGGCTGTACATCAAGACGGTAACGAGATGAGCCAGACTCGCTGCCGAGGTGGGGTGCCCCGAGCCTGCGGCCGTGGTCATCTCCAGAGACAGCTTGATAAGCTCGATGGCTTTGGCGTGCGTCGATTGCGTGAAAGACATCTCTCACCTCCGTGAGTTCCAGAGCAAGTAGCTGAGTGCCTTACTCTGTGCAGATCGCATGCCGAGATTTAACTCGATCCGTCACGGCGACCCTCCGTCGGAGCGGCGTGAGCGCTCGCAACTCAACCTGGCGGCTCCCCGCGCATGTCGGGTACTTGCCAACCGTGCTGGCGATGTCGTCGCTCGGCCGCGCAACGTACGTAGCGCGGCCCATCAACGTGCATCTCGCGGCGCGCAGTTTGCACCCTCGACACATCGATGCATGTATTGATGGCGACCGATCTTTTCCGCCCTTCATGGAGGTTTCCCCGATGACATCATGGTTCTCCAAGCTGACCGGCAATGGACGTCTGACGCTCGACAACCTCGAGGGCGTGCTGGCGCTGCAGTTGCGCGACCTTTACAGCGCCGAGGTTCAACTCATCGCCGCGCTGCCGAAAATGGCCGAGGCTGCCCAGTCTCCGGACCTGAAGACGGCACTTCAGTCCCACCTCGAGGAGACCCGAGCCCACAAGCTTCGCCTCGAGCAGGCGTTCAAACTGCTGGGACAACGGCCTCAGCCCGAAACGTGCGAGGCGATGCAGGGCCTGATCTCCGAAGGCGAGGAGATCGTCCAGGCCGAAGGCGATGCCGAGGTGAAAGACGCGGCCCTGATCGCCGCCGCCCAGCGTATCGAGCACTACGAAGTCGCCGGCTATGGCTGCGCACGGTCCTTCGCCCGGCGGTTGGGCCTTTCGGAAGTGGCCGCGCTGCTGCAAAACACGCTGGAGGAGGAGTCCCGCGCCGATATGATCCTCACTGAAATCGCCGAGGACTCGGTCAACGTCGCGGCAGTACGTTCGTAGCACGACCGATCCGGTTGTTATGCATCCGGAGCGACATTCTTTAGCACGCGAGGTGCAGGCGTTCGTCGAGCGGGCCGCCGACCTGCTCGACATCAGCGACCAGATGCGCGATCTGCTGCGCTCACCCTACCGCGAGCTGCAATTCGAGTTGCCGCTGCGCGGAAACAACGGCCATTTGCGCGAGTTTCGCGGCTTCCGCGTGCAACACAACCAGAGCCGCGGCCCCTTCAAGGGCGGTTTGCGCTACCACCGCGACGTGAACCTCGACCACTTTCGGGCGCTGGCCGAGACGATGACGATGAAGTGCGCGCTGGTCGACGTGCCGTTCGGCGGCGCCAAGGGCGGGATCAATTGTGATCCCTCGACGCTCGCTGCCAACGAGCGCGAGGTGCTCACCAAGCGTTTCGTCGAGCGGATGGGTCCCCTGCTGGGCCCCGGCCGAGATATTCCGGCCCCGGACATGGGCACCAGCAGCCAGGAAATGGCCTGGATTCTGGACGCTTATACCGAGGACTACGGCTATCAACCGGCCGTGGTGACCGGCAAGCCGCTGCAGTTGGGAGGCTCGCCCGGCCGCGCGTCGGCCACCGGACGCGGCGCCATGCTGCTAACTGCCTGGGTCGCCGAAGAACACGGCATCGACCTCAGCCAGGCGAGTATCGCCATCCAGGGGTTCGGCAAGGTCGGGCGGCACGCGGCGCGGCTACTGGCCGAGCGCGGCGCCTCGATCGTGGCCGTCAGCGACAGCTCAGGTGCGGTCTACAACCCCGCTGGCCTGGACGTGAAGAAACTCTTCGAAGCCAAGGAGAATAACCGCACGCGTGTGGCCGACTGTGGACTCGATGCCGAGATCATCGACGGCGAAGAGCTCCTTTACCGCGACGTCGACATTCTGATCCCCGCGGCGATCGAACGGGTGATCCACGGCGACAACTGCCGGCGAATCCGTGCGAAGGTGATCGTCGAGGCGGCCAACCTCCCGACCACCAGCGATGCCGATCTCGCCCTGGAAAAGGCGGGCACTACGGTCGTGCCCGATATCCTGGCGAACGCCGGCGGGGTAGTCGTCTCCTACCTGGAGTACGTGCAGAATCATCAGCGCTATCGCTGGGAGGAGAGCCGTATCCACGACGAGTTGGAGCGCAAGCTGGCCGCCGCCTGGCAAGACGTCCGCGGCCGCGCTACTAGCGATGACGTTTCCTACCGCACGGCCGCCTACGAAATCGCCTGCCAGCGCGTCGCCGAGGCCATTGAACTGCGCGGATTCTAATCGGCGACTTCGAGATTCACGGCGCAGGCCTTGTAGGCCGGCTGGCGAGAATAGGGGTCGAACACGGCATCGGTTAGCAGATTGGTCGGGGCGTAGTGCATCGGCACAAAGACCTGCTTGGGCTGCACGGTGGGCAGCACGACGGCCTTGGCCTGCATGCTGCCCCGCTGTGACGAGACGCGCACCCATTGGCCGCGCTCGATCCCCAGTTCGGCCGCGTCGACGGGGCTGATTTCGACGTAGGGATCGCGCGGGTAGAGCTTCTGCAACACGGCCGATTTCGCCGTGCGCGTCTGCGTGTGCCACTGCGAAGCGGAGCCCCGGCCCGTGAGCAAGAGGAACGGGTACCGCGTATTGGGCGACTCCGGGATGGCGCGGGTTTCTTCAAACACGAATCGGGCCTTGCCGTCCGCGTGGTAGTAGCGCCCATCGCCGAACAGCCGCCGCTGGGAGCCGGCGTCGCGCGTGGCGTCTCGATACGGCCACTGAATGCCGCCGGAACGGTCGAGCATCTGATAGTCCTCGATGCCGCCAAAGTCGCAGGGCCGGCCGGCCGACAACCTCGACAGAAGTTGAAACACGGCCTCGGGCGACTGCCACTTGCGAAACATCTCGCCGCAGCCCCAGGATTCGGCCAAGAGCCGGAAGATAGCGAAATCGGAAAGCGCCACGCCGGGGGCCGGTGCCACCTTCTTGTGCAGGCCGATCCGCCGCTCGGAGTTGATGAACGTGCCCTCCTTCTCGCCCCAGCCGGCGGCGGGCAGCACCAGGTCGGCCATCTGGGCCGTTTCGGTCGTGGCATACATGTCCTGCACGACCAAAAACTCAAGCCGCTCGAGAATGTCGCGGGCCTGCGACTGGTTGATCCACGAATGGGCCGGGTTGGTGCAGATGACCCACAGTCCGCGGATCTTGCCGGCGAGAATGCCCTCCATGATCCGATCGTACGACCATCCTTTATCGCGCGGGATGCGGCCCTCGTCGATGTCGAGAATATCGGCGACTTCGCGCCGGTGCGCTTCGTTTTCGAAGGCGCGCCCGCCCAGTAGGTTGGTCGTGTTGCTGAACAGCCGCGACCCCATGGCATTGCACTGCCCGGTGATCGAGTTAGCTCCGGTCCCGGGTCGTCCGATGTTGCCGGTCATCAGCGCGAGATTGATGATCGCCTGGGCGGTGCGCACTCCCTGGTGACTTTGGTTCACGCCCATCGTCCACCAGAACGACACGCGGCGGCCCCGGTAAATCGTGCGCGCAAGCCGTTCGATTTCGGCGGCGGCGATGCCCGTCTCGGCCTCGACGCGCTCGAGCGGAAAGGCGTTGAGGAACTCGCGAAACGCGTCGAAGCCGCTAGTGTACTCGGCAATGTACTCGGGGCGGATCCAACCGCGATCCAACAGCAGCCGGGCCACGCCGTACAGCAGCGAAAGGTCCGACTTCGGCCGCACCGACAGGTGCTGCGTGGCCGCCATGGCGGTTTCGGTCGCCCGGGGGTCGACTACGACGATCTGCGGCGGGTGGGGATTGCGCATCACGCGTTCCCACATGATCGGGTGCGCGATGCAGACGTTGCTGCCCACGAAGACGAGGACGTCCGACAGCTCGAAGTCTTCGTAGGTGTACGGCGGCGCGTCGAAGCCGAATGCTTCTTGATAGGCGACCACCGCCGTCGCCATGCATTGCCGCGTGTTGCCGTCGCCGTGCCGCATGCCCATGCCGAACTTGGCCAGCGCCCCGAGCAGGGCCATCTCCTCGGTGGCCATTTGGCCCGTGCTGAGAAAGGCGAGCGCCTCGGCGCCGTGTTCCCGCTGGATGCCTTTCATGCGCGCGGCGAACGTCTCGGCGGCCTGCTCCCATCCGATCGGCGCCATGCGGCCCGACTCGGCGCGCAGCAACGGCGTCGTTGCCCGATCGGGAGCGGTCAACACGCTGAGGGCTTCCCACCCCTTGGGACACGCCATGCCGAGGTTCACCGGGTAGTCGACCGTGGGCGACAGGCCGATCGCCGCGTTGCCCTTGAGGTGCACGTCCAGGCTGCAACCCGTGGAGCAGTAGCCGCAGACCGTGCGCGTGGTCGCGTCGGGCTGTGCCTTTTCGGGAAGGCGGCCCAGCCCGAAGGCTCCCGGCATGAGCCGAAGCTCGCGGGTCAGTGGTCCGGAGCGTGCCACGCCGAAGGCGCTGGGAACGCGCGTGATGTTGTCGGGTTCTCTCAACGGATTCCTCCCGGCATTCGCGGCGCGGCCACGGCAGCAAAGAACAAGTACCGTTCGAGAATCTCGCCGGCCAGGCAGGCGGCAAACAGCACCGCCGTCAGCACCGCCACGCCGAAGGAATCGAGCGGACCCTCGGCCGACTGCACCTTCGCCAGCAGGATGGCGGGAACGAACACGCCGCCGGCGAGCCCGGTTGCGAAACGTGCCAGCGTGTAGTTTGATAGCTCGCCGGTCATCAGCATCGCCGAGCGCTTCAACTGCGTCATCGAGCGCGACAGAAGATGTCGCAGCAGCGAGGCCTCCCAAAGCAACTTCGCCGAGGCCAGCAAGATCAACGCCGGGCAAAGCAGACGCCCCGCCGAGGCCAGCACCTGTTCGGCATCCGGATCGGGCTCGGCGAGCGCAAACAACACGACGCTGAGCCATGCCGTGGCGGTGCCCAGCAGCCCGGCGGTCAGCAAGAACCGCAGCGTAGTGCGCGGAAAGCTCCAAAACTCACGGCCCAACGTGGCGTAGATCATCACGGATCCGAAGACGCCAACCGCCCCGACGGCCACGACCGCGCCGCCGAGCCAAGTGGGCATCGGGCTCGCGCCCGGCGGTAGTAGCACCAGCGCGGCCGCATAGACACACGCCAGGCCGGCAAACACGCCGAATGCCAGAATCTCGCGGCTCATCCAGGAGTGCCGCAAGCCGAGGATCGCGCGATAAGCATACTGCGGTCGCCCCAGGTGAAACGTGCTGGCGGCCAACGCCACCAGGCCGAACACCAGCGCCGTCAATCCGTGAAGCTGCCGCATCGGCGCCGCCGGGCTGCCGGTGACTGCGCCCTCCAACACCAACCCCACGGCAAACGCGCCCACCGATAGCTGCGTCAGCACGAGCATCACCACCAGCGGCCAATGCGGGTGCTGCGGGCCGACTTGAAAGTAGTCGACCGGCAGCATGTTGCGAGGAAACACGCGCCGCGTGCGGTACGTCGTCGTCGGATAGGTGATTTGCGGGTCGGGGGCGGCAGGCAGGAAGTTCGTGGCCTCGGCATCCTCGACCGTCTGCTGCACGTCGACCAGTTGAATCGAGATCGCCTGGTGCGGACAGGCCTGCACGCAGGCCGGGGCCTCGTCGGCGGCCAACCGCGTCGAGCACATGTCGCACTTGCGGACGATGCCTTTGCCCGCATGGTATTTGGGCACGTCGTACGGGCAGGCCATCGTACAGTACTGGCAGCCGAAGCATTGGTCGTCGAGATGCTTGACGATGCCGGTCTGCGGATCTTTCTCGTAGGCGTTCACCGGACAAGCGATCATGCAGGCCGGGCTCACGCAATGGTGGCAGGCGGTGGTCACGTGTTGCATCACCGGTGCCGAGCGCGTTCCACCGACCAGAAGTCCGACGTCGCGCCAGGTTTCGCCCTCGTCCAGGCCGTTCAGCCCGTGGCAGGCCGTCACACAGGCCTTGCAGCCGCTGCAGCGGTCGAGATCGACTTCAAATCCATACTGCTGTCCCGGCCCGGGGGCCGCCGCAGGCATCAGCGCGCGGTAGTACTTCTCGGCCGCCGGCGCCGCGGAGGTGGCGCCTTCGCGCGCGAAGCGCTCGACGGCCGACAGGTCCTGTTGCTCGCGCAACAGCATCTGTACCAGTGAGAATTCTTCCGCCGAGCCGGCGGCCTCGCCGCTGGCGGAAATCGGGGCGATATTGACAATGGGCAACGAGCTCATCGCTTAGCGGCCAGACTGGCGTGAAACTGTTCGGTGTGGATGCGGTCTCTCGGCACGCCGGCGGCGCTTAGTCCTTCGCAGAGGCGCTCCATGAAGTCGTTCGGACCGCAGAGAAAGTATCGACACTCCGCGGGCCGATCGAGATGAGCCAGCAACGTCTCGGGCGTGAGTCGACCGTGCAGGCCCTGCCACGCGTCGTCGGGCTGGGTCAACGAGACGTGATAGGCGAAATCGGGCGACTCGCCGGCCAACCGTGTGCATTCGGCCCGAAACAGAATGTCGTCGACGGTCCGGGCACCGTGAAAGAAGGCAATCGGATTCGCCAGCCCGCGGGCTTGGCACCAGCGGGCGATGCTCATCATGGGCGTGACGCCGCTACCTGCCGAGACGAGCACCAAAGGCTCGGTGTGCCGCTCGTGGTCGAAGTAGAAGCCGCCTTGGGCGCCGTTGAGCTTGAACTCGTCGCCCGGCTGAGCATTTTCGAACAACCAGCGCGACGCGACGCCGTCGGGGTTGAGCTTGATCGTCAAGTCCACGACTTCCGGCGCGTGCGGCGAAGAGCTGATCGTGAAGCTGCGCCACACGTCCTGTGAATCGGCGGGGACGCAAATCTTGACGAACTTGCCGGGGTGGTCCATAGGCAATAGCCTCGCCTGGTTGTCGAAGCGAAACGTGCGCACGCCGGGAGCCTCGTCGATGATCTGCACGAGCGGCAGCGAAGCCTCTCGGGGTCGGATCGCGCGGCGGGGCTTTGCACCCTGTGCAGACGCGGCTGCTGGGACGGCATCGACTTTCACATAGACGCGGCCCTCGTCCACGCGTGTCTCGTAGCGGCGGACGTCGTTGTGCGGCGGGTCGATGCTGCAGCCGGAACACGCGTTGAAAGTCCAGCCGTGCCACGGACAAGTGACCACGCCGCCGGTAACCGAGCCCTGGGCGAGCGGAGCGCCTTCGTGCGGACAGAGCGCGTCGATCGCGTGAATTCGCCCGTCGACGCGGAACAGCGCCAGCTCCTTCCCGCCGACCGTGACATCGAGCCCCTCCCCTTCCGGCACAGCCGACTCCTCGGCCGCGAACGCG
Organism: Planctomycetota bacterium; assembly: GCA_003389325.1. GTDB lineage: Bacteria > Planctomycetota > Planctomycetia > Pirellulales > PALSA-1355 > LB-PLM-3. Next base: position 179,746 of record QQVE01000055.1, on the reverse strand, counting down.
AAGCCGTCGCTGCGCAGAGCGCCGTTGGATGGCGTCGCTTCGGCGGAAGGATCATCTGGAGCGGCTAACTCCTCGACAGAGTCTTCGAGCCGAGCAAAGTAGCGCCGCAGGCCGGCGCACGAGGGACAGAAGACCGGCGGGTCGACTCCAGCATGCTCGTAACGGCAGTTCTCGCACAACCACACCGGCGGCTTGAAATCCTCCTCCGCCGCCTTGACTGAACGATCGTCGGGCAACTGTTCGCGCCAGTAGTCGCTGAACGTCTGGCCGGGCTTGTGCGAGAGATAGTACTGCGTGACGACCTCCTCGATCAGCGTGGGAAGCTGATCCACATCGACGCCGAGACGAAAGGTGCGTCCCATCTGCACGCCACCGGCGATGCCGCCGCCGAGAAACACGTCGAAGCCCTCGCGCGTTCCCAGCAGCCGCCGCACGCGCACCCCCTTCAGGCCGATATCGGCCGTGAAGTGTTGCGCGCAGCTCGAGGGGCAGCCGCTCATGTGAATGCGGATGCCCTCCAAGCGCACCTGCTTCTTCCGCAGCTTCTCGAGCAACTGAAACATCCGCCCTTTGGTTTCGGTGACGGCGATGTTGCAGAACTGGCTGCCAGTGCACGCCATGGTGTTGCGGTCAAGCGCGTCGGCGTGGATGCTTAAGCCCAGCGCCGCGGCGTCGGTCAGCGCGGCCTGTTTGTGCCGGGTGGGAATGTTCGCAACGGCGATGCCCTGCTCTTGCGTCGTGCGCAGCGTGCCGCTTCCCCAGCGATCGGCCAGCACGCCCAGGCCCTCGAATTGCTGCCAGGTCATCCGTCCCAGCGGCACGCACAGGCCCATTGTCCAGCGGTCCCAGTCGGCCTCACGAAACCAGCCGATCAGCTCGTCGCCTTCGGAGGCCGGTTTCGGAACGATGCGGTGCGGCAGCAGCGTGAACGGCAGATCCTGCTCGAGCCAGGCCAACACGCCGTCGACGCCGATCGCTTCCATCAGGAAGCGGAACCGCGCTGCGTTTCGCTTTTCGCGCGAGCCCTTGGCCCGAAACAGATCGAGGACCGAGCGCGTCACTTCGACCACCTGCTCCGGCGCCACCAGCACCGGCAGATGCCGCGCCAGGTGCGGGTTCTGGCCTTGCGTGCCGCCGAGCAGAACGTAAAACGCGACCGAGCCGCAGTCGGTGCGCGTGGCCAGAAAGCTGACGTCCTGCGTCCAGTAGTGGGCCGCGTGCTGGCTCGTCCCGTTCATGCAGATGTTCATCTTCCGCGGCAGGTCGGAGTATTCGCGGCTGTCGACGAACAGCGCCGTGATGCGGGGGCACAGGTCCCGGGTGTCGATGAGCTCGTCGGGCATCAACCCGCTGAACGGATGGCCGAAGACGTTGCGGATGTTGTCGTGGCCGGTTTGCTTGGCCGTCAGGCCCACGGCCTCGAGCCGGCTGCGCACTTCCGGCAAGCGGTCGATCGGGAGACCTTGAATCTGCACGTTGGCGCGAGTCGTCACGTCGACGATGCCGTGGCCGAACTCGTACGCCAGGCGGGCGATTTCCTTGGCTTGGGCCGCGCTCAGCTCGCCGGCCGTGATGCGGATACGGTTCATGTACCGCCCGGGCTGGTCGCGCTTGCGATAGAAGAAGCCGTACCACTTCATTCGCTCCAGGTCGGCCGCGTCGATCTGTTTCATCGGCGTCGCGGCGGAGGCGTGGCGTTCGACGTCGGACCAGACGTCCAGGCCGTGCTTCTCGGCTTTCCAAACTTCGACAGGGTTCGCCATGGGAAGACCTCTTGCTCAGGATTCCTGCAATGCCGGCTGGTACGCGAGCGAAGGTCGGGGCGCCGCTTCGGAGGGACGGTCGAACTCGGCCTCAGCCCCTTCGCTGAAGCGAACGGCAAAGCTGAGAAACGAGATCGACAGCACGGCCGCACCGATGACCAGAAACGCCGTGGGCCAGGAAAGCCCCTGGGCCTTGAAGAGGAAACCGACCGCCACGGCCCCGGCGTTGCCGCCGGCGCCGACGATTCCCGAAACCGAGCCCAGTGCACGGCGGTTGACGAACGGCACGATGGCAAACGTCGCCCCCTCGGACATCTGCACGAACAGGCTGAAGATCACCAGTGCCGGAATCGCCAGCGCCAGGACGCTGATTTGCGAAAAGACCATCAGCAGCAGCCCCTCGCAGAACAGCGTGACAAAAAGCCACTTCACACGGCCCGAGAGTCCCCAGATGCTGCCGCACTTGTCGCCGAAGGCCCCGCCCAACGTACGCGCAAACAGGTTCATCAGGCCGAACGACGCCGCGATCAGGCCGGCGTACCGGGCGGCTTGAATCGTCTCCATCTCGCGAAACACGGCGAAGTAGTCGACGAAGTACAGCGCGGCCACGTTGTTCACCGTCAATTCGATACCGAAGCAGGCGCCGTACATGACGGCCAGAGCCCACACGCGCGGGTCGCGGCACGCTTCGCCAAACGTGCCGCGCACCTCTGCGGCCGCCGGAAGCTTGCCCTGGGCGCGCAACTGCTTGAGGTCGCCCTCGGGCGTGTCCTGCGTGAGCAGGAAATAGGCCACTCCGGTCACCGCACAGGCAACTCCCGCGACGACCATCGAGAGCCGCCACCCTTGTGCCGAAGAAAAGCCCACCGCGCCGACGAAGAACGTGAAGACCAGCGGCATCACGAACTGGGTCACGCCGCCGCCGAGATTGCCCCAACCGGCGGTCGTGGCATTGGCCGTGCCGACGCAATTGCCGGCGAACATCAGCGACGTGTGATACTGCGTGATGACGAACGACGCGCCGATCGCGCCAATTAGCACGCGAAACAGCAGGAACGTCTGAAAGTCGTCGGCCAGGGCGATGCCCATCACCGGCAGCGAACCGGCGATCAATAATCCCGCGTAGGCGCGGCGTGGGCCGATCTTGTCGCACAGCCAGCCGACGAACAGGCGCGCCAGCACGGTAATCGCCACCGACCCGATCACGCACCAGCCGACCTGTGTCTTGGTCAGCGCCATTTCCTCGCGCACGACGGTCATCAAGGGGGCGATGCCGAACCACGCGAAGAAGCAAAGAAAGAACGCCATCCACGACATGTGAAAGGCGCGCATCTGCGGCGTGGAGAAATTGAGCAAGTGGATGCGCGTCGCCTTGCCGCGAGTCTGCATGGGTCGCTCCGGTACGTGAATCCAACAGGCGTGAGTTCGTCGCATCGCCGGAGAAGCAAGCACGGTACCCACGACGCCGGCAGCAGCGTCTTTCTTCGGAAACCCGAAGCGGAGTTTCGGGCATCCGAAGGGCGAACCTCGGTTTGCGCGATCGCCGCGCCGATCGCATGCCGCCCTTCAAGGCACGTGCTGCCGCCTGGATGGGCAACCCGAGGTGAACCGATAACTCGCCCCCGCACGCATCTGCCTGCTTGAACGACGTTTCCGCAGCGGGCCGGAAACTTCACGGCCCAACGGAACGCGGTTTTCATACGAGCCGGAGAGACATGCGCGCACATTCCCCCGAACCCGAAGAACTCTCGCCGTCGACAGGCAGCCCCGCGACCGGCCCCGTAGGTCTGGTGCGCTTGCTATCGGGGCGGTATCTGTGGGCTCTGCTGGCCGTGGCCAGTCTGGCCGTGGTCGATGAGGCGATCATTCAACCACAGTTGGTGCGGCTGAATCTCTACGCGCCGGCGATCAACGTGGCCGGCCGGCAGCGGATGCTGAGCCAGAAAATCGCCAAGAACGCCCTGGCTCTGGCCACGCGCTCGGGCGACGGCGCGCGAGCCGACCGCCGCGAACAATTGCTGAAGGCGGTCTATGAATGGAACACGGCTCACCGGGGGCTGCTCAGCGGCAGCGTAGCGCTCGGCTTGGAGCCGATTGCCGATGAGCGCACGGCTGCTGCGCTACTGGCGCTCGAGCCCCGGCTCGAGGCCATTCGCACGGCCGCTCACACGATTGCCGACACTTCCCCCGACGATACGGACCACGATGCCGCGATCCAGGCCGCCCTGGACACGATTCTTTCCGAGGAACCGCAGTACCTGGAAGGCATGGAACGCGTCGTGGGCATGCTCGAGGTCTCGGCCGGCCGGCAGGTCGATTTTCTGCGCTGGTGCGGCATGGCCGCCATGCTCGCCGCGCTGGGCTTGCTGGTAGCCGTTTACTTCGTCGTCCTGCGACCGGCATTGAACCTGATCCGCCAGCAGATCACGAAGCTGGCCGACAGCGAATCGAGACATCGCGAGATGGCCGAACTGCTCACTGAGGCGCGCGACGAGCTCGAATCGCGCGTGGCCGAGCGCACCAGCGAGCTGGTGGCGGCCAATCGCGCCCTGGAGGGCGAGATCGCCGAACGCCAGGCCGCCGAGAGCCGGATGCGCGAGCTGTCCGGCGAGCTGGCTCATGCATCGCGCATCACGGCGCTGGGACAATTGGCCACGGGATTGGCGCACGAGATCAACCAGCCGCTGGCCTCGATCACCAACTATGCCGACGTGCTCGAGCTGTCGGCCGAAAACGGCACGTTCGACGCCGAGACGACGGCCTCGACGATCGCCCGGTTGAAACGAGCGGCGCTGCGGGCGGGTCAAATCGTCCGCAGCATGCGAAACTTCGTGCGCGCCGGCGGCGGCCAGCGAAGCGTCGTCGAGCTGAACGCCCTGGTGCGCGAAGTATGCGATCTGTGCCGCCCCCAACTCGAGCAGGCCCAGGTGCAATGGTCGGTCGATTTGGCCGTCGGCGAGATCATCGTCGAGGCCGATCCGCTCGAGATTCAGCAGGTCGTCGTGAACCTGGTGCAGAACGCGGCGCAAGCCGTGGCCGCGTGCGATCGAGAAGACCGCCACGTCGACATTCGGACTTGCGTCGAGGGTCACAACGCCACGGTGGAAGTGGCCGACACCGGGCCCGGCTTCGGTACCGCGGGCGCCGAGGAATCGTTTGCCCCGTTCTTCTCGACCAAGCCGGAAGGCCTGGGGATGGGACTGTCGATCAGCCGCACGATTCTCGAGCGCCACGACGGCCGGCTCTGGGGCAGAAACCGCGCCGGCGGCGGCGCCGTCGTCGGATTTCAGCTACCTTTGGCAACCGAGCATGAACAGCACGTCAGCACATCGAACGACTGTATTTGTCGTTGACGACGACCGCCAGATGCTGGAATCGCTGACGACGCTGCTCTCGGCGATGAAGTTCACGGTCCGCGCGTTCGCCAACGCCGCGGAGTTTCATCGCTTCTACGACCCGTCGATGTCAGGCTGCCTGGTGCTCGACGTGCGGATGCCCGTGCAGGACGGGCTGGAGCTGTACGAACAGCTCGTTCGCGAGGGGAATCGCATCCCGGTGATCTTCATTACCGCGCACGCCGATGTTTCGACGGCCGTGGCTGCGATGAAGACCGGCGCGATCGAGTTTTTGGAAAAGCCCTTCGAGCGCGAGCTGCTATTGGACCGCGTGCAAAAGGCCCTGGCGCTGGACGACGAATGGCGGCGGCACGACGCCGAGTACGCCGAGCTCGACGAGCGCATTCGCCTGCTGACGCCGCGCGAGCAGGAAACACTCGAGCTGCTGCTCTGCGGCGCCTCGAACAAAGTGATGGCGTCGAAGCTGCAGATCTCGGAGCGAGCGGTCGAAATGCGCCGCGCGGCTATCATGCAGAAGTTGCAAACCCGTTCCGTGGCCGAGCTGGTCGAATCGGCCATCACGCACCGGATTCTCGGCGAGATTCGTCAGGCGCGCAGCAGTGCGTGGCTACGCGTCTAGCTACTTCGCCTTGGTGGACGGCGCGAGGCGGCTCTGGTGCTATGGCCGCGGCTGGGGGCCGTTCTGCGAGGCGATGAACACATCGTCGTGCGGAAACTTTTCGAACAGGGCTTCCGGCTTGCCGAAATTCGTGGCCAGCACGTTGGCCGGATTGCCGGCGATCCACTGCGACAGGTCGATCGACTCGTAGACGCCCGTGTTGAAGCCGACCAGCACGCGGCAGGGGCTGGTGCCGACGTTCTCGATCGAGTGGCCGTAGCCCTGGGGAATGTAGGCGACGTCGCCCTTTTCCAGCGTCTCGGAGCGGAAGCGGCCGTGCGAGCCGAACATCGTCACGCTGATGTCGCCGTCGATGACGTACTGCCATTCGTCGGAGGTGGGGTGCCAGTGCAGTTCGCGCAGCGCGCCGGGATCGAGGTCGAGGATCACGCCCATGAGGGTGGTCGAGATTTCGAATTGCGACGAATCGACCCGCCACTCGCGGCCGCCGTCGAAGACCCGATGCGGCGGCTGGGCCAACATGCGGTACTTGTGCGTTTGCGGCGGAAGCCTCCAGCCGGCCAGCGGCTTGGCGGGCTCGGCGGGCGGAACTTCGCCGCGAGCAAAGTAGACCTCGCTCTTGGGGAAACCGCGGAAGGCCGACTCGGGCAGGCCGAAATTCTTGGCCAACAGCGACCGCGGCACGTGGCCCATCCAGTCGGTGATGCTGAAGGTGCCGAACTCGGAGAAGTAGCCGTTGTCGAAGATCAGGATGAAATGGCACGGCTCGTCTCCCAGGCATTCGAGCATGTGGCCGTGGCCGCGCGGAAAGTACCAGACGTCTCCCGGCTCGAAGTCGTTGGTCTCCGAAGTGTTGTCCGGGGCGATGACGGTAGTGCGCGCGCGTCCTGCGAGCACGAAGGCCCACTCGGCCGCCGTGGCGTGCCAGTGCAGCTCGCGCATGGCTCCCGGCTCGAGCCGCATCGAGACTCCGGCGATGCCCTTGGAGATGGGCAACTGTTCGACCGTGGCTTCCTTGCCGTAGCTGCCGCCGATCACCTTGCCCTCGGATTTCTCCAGCGCGAACTTGAACGTGGGCAGTTCTTGGCCCGAGAGCAGCGGGTCGGGCACGTTGTTCATAAAGCTCGTGCTGCCGCCGCTGGCCGTATCGGCATTCAGCGAGGCCGTGGCGGCCGCAGCCAGCGCCGCGGAGCGAGCGAGAAACTGTCGGCGTTGAACTTCGGACACAGGGCACCTCCTTTGAGATCCATCCGGCCGCGGCCTCGTGTGCCGCGCCACAATCGAAGTAAGTATAGCCCCGCGAATGCCCCGCCCAAGCGGCCGCAACGCGACGAGTCGGCCTGTAGCGGTTTCCATGATTCCGACAGCCAGGCTCCGCACAGCCGGCGACGGTTGCACCGAGTTTGGCTCGCAACCACAATGACGGTGCCGACGTTGACAGGTTTACGGTATCCGGAGGCGGACGCAGTCATGCAATCGAAAATCATGCGGAGATACTTGGCCGCGGCCGGCGTAGTCCTGTTGTTGGTTGCCGGGGCGGCGTCGATCGCGCGCGCTGCCGAGGCAGAGCGTCCCAACATTCTGTTCGCCTTCGCCGACGACTGGGGGCGGCTGGCCAGCGCCTATGCGGCGACCGATGGCGCCGACGGACTCCAGGGACTGGTACGCACGCCGAATTTTGACCGCATCGCCCAGCGCGGCGTGCTGTTCACGCGCGCGTTCGTCAACGCGCCTTCCTGCACGCCCTGCCGCAGCTCGATCCTGAGCGGACAGTACTTCTGGCGCACGGGACGCGCCGCGATCCTCCGCGGCGCGGTGTGGGACGACAGCATTCCAAGCTGGCCGCTGTTGCTCAAGGACTCCGGCTATCACATCGGCAAGACCTGGAAGGTGTGGAGCCCCGGCCGACCGGCCGATGCCCCGTACGGCAAGCAGCAATTCGCCTATCAAAAAGCAGGAGGCCGCTTCAACCAGTTCTCCCAACAGGCCACGCGGATGGTCGAGGGCGGCAAGTCGGTCGACGAAGCCAAGCAGGAATTGCTGGACGAGGTTCGCGGCAACTTCAAACAGTTTCTCGAGGACGGCAAATCCGGCGAACCGTTTGCCTATTGGTTCGGACCGACCAACGTCCATCGCAAGTGGATCAAGGGCTCGGGCAAAGACCTGTGGAAGTTCGATCCTGACACACTCGAGGGGCGGCTGCCGCCCTTCTTGCCCGACGTCCCCGTGGTGCGGCAGGACGTGGCGGACTACCTCGGCGAGATTGCGGCGTTCGACGCGGCGCTGGGGGTATTGATCGAAGAGCTGGAAAAAGCCGGCAAGCTGGACAATACGCTGATTGCCGTCAGCGGCGACCACGGTCCGCCGGGCTTCCCGCACGGCAAGTGCAATCTGTACGACTTCGGCACGGCCGTGCCGCTGGCGATCGCCGGTCCCGAGGTCGTGGGCGATCGCGTCGTCGACGACCTGGTGAGTTTGCCGGACCTCGCCCCCACGTTTCTCGAAGCCGCGGGCGTGGCGGTGCCCGAGGTGATGACCGCTCACAGTCTGTGGCCCGTGCTCGAGTCGGAGGATCAGGGTCAGGTCGATCCCGAACGCACCTGGGTGCTGTCCGGCCGCGAACGTCACGTGGAGAATGCCCGCGCGGGCAACCTCCCCTATCCGCAGCGGTCGATCCGCACGCCCGAGTACCGCCTGGTGATCAACTTCCGCCCCGACCGCATGCCGCTGGGCGATCCGTATCGTCTCGACAGCAGCGATCCGCCGAGCGAGGAAGAGATCACCGAGAACACGCGCGTCACGCTGCCGGACGAGGATGCCGGTCCGACGAAGGCCTGGCTCGTGCTCCACCGCGACGATCCGAAGTGGAAATCCTACTTCGAGCATGCCTACGGACAGCGGCCGCGCGAAGAGCTGTTCGACCTGAAAAAAGATCCGCACGAGATGCAGAACATGGCCGAGGATCCCGAGTATGCCGAAGTGCTCGAGCAACTGCGCGAGCAGTTGATGGCCGAACTGAAACGCACCGGCGACCCTCGGCTGGTCGACGACGGCAAGTTTTTCGAAACGCCGCCGATGGCCGGACCCGTGCCGGACGATGCCAACCGCCGCCGGCGCAATCGGAACTAGGGTCCAGACGACACTACTCCCAACTGGCCTCGGGAAGCGGCTTGGCCTCGACGATCTCGATGAGCACCTTGTCGGGAGCCATCACGAAGAAGCTCTTGTGACCTAGCTCGCGCTCGGCGATCGGCTCGACGATCTCGACGCCGGCGGCCTTCATCCGCTCGAAGACGGGCTCGATCCGCCGGTAGGAAAACGCCAGGTGATCGATGGCCCGACCGCGGGTCGTTTCGAACTCGTCGGGAGCATCTTCCTTGGTGTAGCTGCCGCCAGGCCACCAGCGGCTGTCGAAGTCGGGGCGCCCAAACACCGCGAAGCTGACGTTGTCGCACTGCAGGAAGGCCATCCAAATCGAACGAATGTCTTCGTAGTCGCGCGTCTGGGGCTTGGGAAGCACGCGGGCAGTGACGCCGAGGTGTTGCTTGTACCATTCGGCCGTGGCCGCCACGTCGGTGGCCCAAAGATGGACGTGGTTGAAGCGATGGTTTCGCTCGCCAGTCCAGAGTTCGATCAGCTCTTTGTCGGGACCGTAGAAGTACATGCCGTAGTTGTTGCCCAGCTTGCCGATGGGCGTTTCGAACTCGACGCCTCGGCTCTTGAGCCACTCGAAGTCCGACGGCCCATCGACTGAGCCCCAGCCGATGTGCGAGATGGCCGAGTGCGGGAGATACGGCGGCGCCGCGTCGACCTCGTTCAACAAGATGAACGAACGTTCGGTGAACAGGGCCGGTGCGCGTCCCTGGTATTGGACGCGCACCGCACCCAGGTTCTTCGAGTAGAAGTCGATCGTCTCGCTCGGATCGGTGACATTAAGCCGCACGTGATGAAAATGCGCGGGCTCTTCGCTATCCGTCTCCTCGGCGGCGCACAGCACTCGTGCAAAGAGTGCGGCCGCCAGAAACACGAGCAGGACGTACTTCGATCTCATCGAGAGTTTCCGCCTAAGGTAAGACATGCTGCGCGGTGCTGCCGATCAGTCGCCGGCCGCCGCGGGCTTGTCAGTCGGCTTGGGACCCGCGGGGCTCTGCTCCAGGCCGATCGACTCGACCGGGAAGGCCGCCGTGTACCAGCCGTACATCATTTCGTCCCAGGTCTGCGGGCCGTAGGTGACCGCGTCGTCGGGATCGGGATTGGCCAGATTGTCGGCCGAGTTGTCGTAGTAGGCCGTGACGGTCATCTCGGACCCCGCCGGCAGCAGCTTCGGCTCGGAGAGCACGTAGTAGATCTGCCAGTTGAAGTCGTACCGCGGCACGTCGATCAGCACCTCGTGCCGGCCATCGGGGTAGTCGACCTCGTACTTCATCGACTTGCCGCGCAGGTGCATGTGCGGATACAGCGACAACAGCAGCGTGTCCTGCGCCATCTCCTTTTTGGCCACCACGCGATGGTTCGGATCGTTCGGCGGAATCTCGAAGTCGTGGGTGCCGGTGTTGGTCGTGGCGGCCACGTGCGTGATCACCTCGTCCTCGTCGGCAAACACGAGCCCGATCGAGCTGATGTCCTTCTGCGGGGAGCCGTTGGGCGTGTAGTGCATGTTGAACACCAGCTTGGCTCCGGCCGGAATCCGCTTGGCCATGCCGTCGGGATAGACCATCGGGCGCGTTCCCGGCGCGTAGCCCTCCAACAGGCTTAGCGAGCGGAAGTCGATGCCCGAGTCGCGGGCCTTCTTCAGCGTTTCCTGCTCGCCCTTGGGCAGTTGCAGGAACACGACGATGTGGTGCACCACCTGGCGATTGCCGGGCATGCACTCAGCCATCTTGATCCACTTGTCTTCCTTGAAGCCGGGATCGACGACGAAGTATTGATAGTCGACCACGCCTTCGGCCGGGCACTCAAACGGCTCGTCGCTCATCTGGATGATCATGTCGGGTTCCTGCGGCAGGAACCAACCCTCGACGAACTCGCGCGGCTCGGGCAAATCGGCCGGGTCGCCCTCGGGACAGCCGGCTTCGACCCAGGCGTAAACCTGCTGCTCTTCTTCCTTGGTGAGCCGCAGCTCATTGGAAAAGTGGCCGTACTTCGGATCAGCATGCCAGGGGGGCATCCGCTGCTCGCGGATCACCTCGGCAATCATCTCGCCCCATCCCGCCACTTCGTCGTATTCGGTGAGCGAGAAGGGAGCGATCTGCTCTTCGCGGTGACACTCCTGGCAACGGCGCTGCATGATCCGCGCGATCTGGTTCGAATAGGTGACGTCTGTCTTCTCTTGGGTTTCGCGCACCCGACCGATGATGCAGCCTTTCAGCTCGGTCTCGGCCACGCTCACCTCTTTGCCCGCCAGCAGTTCCTCGAGCGCCGCCCCCAGGTCGCTGCGTTCCAGTTCGGGCGCGACGTAGCCGACACCGTAGTCGAACGAGTACTGCGAATCGATCCGCCCGTGGTAGCGGACAACGCGATCGACATCCAACACAAAGACTTCCGGCGTGCGGGTGGCGCCGAACTGATCGGCGACGTGGTTGCCGACGTCCTTAAGCACTGGGAACTCAATGCCCGAGCGGCGGACGTGCGCGGCCAGCTCGGTGATGGAATCCTGCCGGTTGGAGTTGATGCCGATAAACGCCACGCCCTGGTCGGCCAGCTCTTGCGACATCTTCTGCAACCGCGGCGCGTAGAGCTTGGCCAGCGGGCACTCGGTGCCCAGGAAGGCGACGACGAGGATCTTCTTGTCGGCAAAGTCGTCGAGCTTGTGCTCCTTGCCGCGGAAGTCGGCCAGCGCGAACGGCTCGATCTTGCGTCCCACGAGCGAGTCGGCTCCTTCTTCGGCTGAGGCCGGCGACTCGGCTACCACCGGCACGGCAAACAACAGGGCCAGGGACAGCACGAGTGCGATGGCTGAGGCGCGGCGCATTTTTAGATCCTCCTGATTGGAGCAGGTCGGTTGGCGACGGCTTCCACGCGAGGGGGAAAGAGGTGGCGCGCATGAGAATAAGGCATTTGCACGTCCCAAGCAAGAAAAGCTCGGCCTATCTGGGGGTACTTCGTGCGGACTGTTTCTCCACGACAATTCATTTGTGTGCCAAGAGTTAGGAGGCCAGGCCATGAAAAAAGTAGGCGTTCGGGCGAGCCTCGCAAGCCGCCGATGGCGCTAGGTAGGACAGCCGCCGAAGTCCGAGAAGGAGGTGTCCGATGATCCGCACAACTTGCCGCCGCCGCCCCCTTCAGGTCGAAGCTCTGGAAGAACGCAGCCTGCTTACCGTCGTCCCCGGCGGCTTGGAACTGCAGGTGAACTCGTACACCACCGTGGCGCAGTTTGCTCCGGCCGTGGCTTCCGACCACGCGGGCAACCGCGTGGTCGTCTGGACCAGCGACACTCAGGACGGCGACGGCCAGGGCGTCTTTGCCCAGCGGTTCGACGCGGCGGGCGCGCCGCTCGGAGGCGAGTTTCAAGTTAACGCGCATACCACGGGCGATCAGTCGGATCCGGCCGTGGCGATGGAGCCCGATGGCGATTTCGTCGTCGTTTGGAAGAGCGACGGCGAGGATGGCGACGGCGACGGCGTCTTCGCACAGCGATTCGACGAGAACGGCGTGCCCCAGGGCGGGCCGCTGCAAGTGAACGCCACCGCGGCCGGCCACCAGCAGCAGCCCGCGGTGGCCACCAGCGCCAACGGTGGGTTCACGGTGGCCTGGCAAAGCCTCGGACAAGACGGCGACGGGTCGGGCATCTATGCCCAGCGGTTCAGCTCGACCGGCGCGCCGATCGGCTTCGAGTTCCAGGCGAACACCGAAACGGCCAGCCACCAATCGCAACCAGCGCTGGCGATGGACGTCGACGGCGACTTTCTGGTCCTGTGGCAGAGCTTCGGACAGGACGGCAATGGCGACGGCGTGTTCGGCCAGCGATTCGACGTATCGGGCATTGCCATGGGGCCCGAGTTTCAGGTCAACACGTACACCACCGGTGGGCAAAGCCAGCCGGTCGTGGCGATGGACGCCGGCGGCGACTACGTCGTGGCCTGGCACAGTTCGGGGCAGGACGGCAGCGGCTACGGCATCTACGCGCAGCGATACGACGCGGCCGGTGCGCCGCTGGGCGGCGAATTTCAGGTCAACGACCACACCCCGCTCAACCAGCGGTCGCCGTCGGTGGCGGTGGACGTCGACGGCGATTTCGTGGTCGCCTGGCAAAGTGCCGCACAAGACGGCAGCGATTACGGCATCTACGCCCGGCGCTACGGCAGTAACGGCTCGCCGCAGAGCGGCGAGTTTCGGGTCAACAGCTTCACCGCCGGCGATCAGCTTGCCGCCGGCGTGGCGATGGACGCCGGCGGCGGTTTCCTGGTCGCCTGGCAAAGCACCGGGCAGGACGGGAGCGGCGAGGGTATCTTCGCACAGCGATACGGTGAGACCGAGCCGTCGACCGTCTTGGGAGTGGCCACACAATCCGGCGAGCCAATCGCGGTCGACGATACCCTCACCGAGCGGGTAACGGCGCTGGTGGTATCGTTCTCCAGGAACATGAGCACGCTGGGAGGCGACAACGGCGCCGACAGCGTCACCAACCCCGCCAACTACGAGCTGCTGCGCTCGGGCATGGAGATGCCCGCAGCGATCGCCGACATCGACTACGGCTACAATCCGCTCAGTGAGCAGTTCGAGGCGACGCTGCACCTGAGCGGGCCGCTGTCCAGCGGCGCGTACCAGTGGACGCTGCGCGACGCGCTCCGGACGGCCCACGGCGTGCCGCTCGACGGCGACAGCAACGGCATACCCGGCGGCGACTACGTGCACGCGCTGCGCATGAGCCAGCTGGTCCCGGGCAGCGAGTTTCAGGTCAACACCTACACGACGGGATCGCAGTATTCCGCGGCGGTGGCCGTCGCCCCCAGCGGCGACTTCGTCGTGGCCTGGCAGAGCAACGATCAGGACGGCATCAGCGCGAGCATCCGCGGGCAACGCTACGACGCCTCCGGCGTGCCTCAGGGCGACGAGTTTCGCGTCAGCGACGGACCAGGCAACAGCAGCGCGTCGAGACCATCGATTGGCATGGACGACCAGGGCAACTTTGTGGTCGTGTGGCAAGAAAACAGCAGCGAGCGCATCGCCGCACGCCGTTTTGGCCCCTCGGGCGTTGCTCTGGGGGAGTCGTTTCAGGTCAACTCCTACACAAGCGGCAATTTCACTTTGGCCTCGGTAGACATGGATGCCGATGGCAATTTCGTGGTCGCGTGGACCAGCACCGAACAGGACGGCGACGACAATGGTGTGTACGCGCAACGCTACGATGCCGATGGCGTACCGCAAGGCGGCGAGTTTCGAGTCAACACGACCACGGCGAACCGTGAATGGAACCCTTCGGTAGCCATCGGCGCCGACGGCGATTTCGTCATTGCCTGGCACAGTGAAACGCAGTTCGGCAGCTCATTGGGTATCTACGCGCAGCGCTACGATGCCGGCGGCGTGCCCCAGGGGGGCGAATTCCAGGTGAATTCCTATACCGGCGACGTCCTTCGTTGGTCGTCAGCCGCCATGGGCCCCGATGGGGACTTCCTGATCACCTGGGGGAGCGACAATCAGGACGGCAGCGACGGAGGAGTCTTTGCTCAGCGCTTCGATGCCAGCGGCACGCCCCAGGGAGGCGAGTTTCAAGTCAACAGTTTCACCGCCGGCAGTCAACTGTTCGGCAAGGCGGCAGCGGACGACGAGGGCAACTACCTCATCACGTGGCAAAGCGACAATCAGGACGGCGACAAATACGGAGTGTTCGCTCGTCGGTATGCCGCCTCGGGCACTCCGATCGGGGACGAGTTCCAGGTAAACGTCCACTCTGACAATGGCCAAGATCAGCCCAGGGTGGCCACCGCCGGCGACCAGGTTGTCATGGCCTGGTCCAGCGACGGTCAGGATGGTGACCAGTTCGGCGTATTCGCCCGGCAGTACACGATTTTCGCGCCCGGGGTGACCGGCCGGCACCTGTTCTACAATCAGTCGAAGTTCGACGGCAACACGGTCGGCGCTGACTCGAGCGACGATCTGGCCGTGGCTACCGACAAGAGCGCCTACTTGCCCGGCTCGGGTGCCGCGACGTTCGACCACATCAGCAGCTACTCGCGCGGCATCAATGGCGTGATGGTCGATATCGCCAACCCGGGCGGCACAATCACGGCCGACGACTTCACGTTCAGAGTCAGCACGCAGGTACAGGCCAACAACACGCCCAGCAGTTGGGCCAGCGCACCGGCACCCTCCGATATTGCGTTGCGTGCCGGCGCGGGCGTCGACGGCTCGGACCGCGTGACGATCGTCTGGGAGGCCGGCGCCATCTCCAATCAATGGCTGCAGGTGATTGTCGAGGGCAACGATGCCATCGGCGGCTTTAACACCAATACGGGCCTGAACGTGAGCGACGTCTTCTATTTCGGCAACCGCATCGGCGACACCGGCAGCGGTACGCCGACGCTGGCGGTCACTAGCGCCGCCGATGAGATCGCGACCCGAAACAATCCGGGATTTGGCGCGACGATCACGAACGTGTACGACTTCGACCGCAGCGGCCTGGTCAACGCGGTCGACAGTTTGATCGCCCGAAACAATGCGGGGCTGCTGACGAAGATCAACGTCGCCGACCCGCCAGCCGCGCCCGCAATCACCGCGGAGTCTAGCGCGGCGGTGGCCAACGCCTTGGCGATTCCTGCGGCGGTGACGCCTTCGGCCCATCGCGTACCCGCGACCGCGCCCGAGTCCGTTGCCCCCGGTGGTCGAGGCGAATCGGCCACTGCGCGTCGCGCCGTTCGAGTGTCGGCTGCCCTGCCGGCCAGCGCGACTCGGCAGCTTCCGGCAACCTCATCCGAGACGGATACGGAAGTGGACGAGAAGCTGCTCGACCTACTTGCCGCGGCGCTGCTGGAGCGTATGTAGCAAGCGACCGTGGCCAGGCAGACCGCCCTAGCGCGGCGCCTGCAGCGTGTCGAGGAACGTCAACAGCGCGTAGCGTTTGGCCGGCGAGAGCGACTGGAACGCTTCGCGCGAGCGCTTCGACTGGCCGTCGTGGCGGAGAATGGCGTGCTGCAGCGTGGGCGAGCCGCCGTCGTGGAAGTAGGGAGCCGAATCGGCTACGCCCCACAAGGGCGGCGTCTTCCACTCGTTGGCCTTCGGGTGGTCGCTGGGCAGCTCGACCGGCGTCGTCACTCGGGCGTAACCGGTCACGTGATCGGGCTCGATGGTGTAGAGCCGGAAATCGCTGTAGATGCCCTGCACGTGCCCCAAGTCGGGCGTGTGGCAATCGGCGCAGCCCACCTCGGCAAACAGCTTTTTGCCCTCGATCGCCTTCTCGCGCTCGGCGGGATCCTGCGGCAAAACTTCCACCGGGCGCGGCAGCGCCGCCACGTAGGTGATCAACTGATCGAGCTGCGTCGCGTCCATGTCCAATGCGGCGCCTTCGTCCTCGCGGAACGCGCGCGGCGCCATCTGCGACTTCTGCGGATTGGTCAGACCCAACTCGACGGCGCAGGCCGTGGCCACGAACTCTTCGAGCGAGGCGAACTGCCCCTTCCAGCCAAACTTGCCGACGCGCCCGGCCGACAGCGAGCGCGCTCGGCCGACCGACGTGCCGGTGAAATCGCCGTCGAGATTCTCAGAGATGAGCTGGGCCGTGCGGCTGAGGCCCGCCCCGCGAATCGACCAGCTCGAGAGCTCGTCGATCAGGCCGGCGCCGAACAACGCCGGCGTGTTGATCGAGGAGTGCACCACGGGATTGAAATCGATTCGCCGCGTCGTGCAACCGTCGCTGACGGTGACGCCTCCGGGAATCACCGGATGGCGCTGGCTGACCAGCAGCATCGACTCGAGCAGCTCGGGCTGCGTGGCCGAGGCGTGCACCACACCGCCCAGAATCTCGACGCCCGCGCTGGTCGGGAGGACTTCGAACGCGGTCACGTTCTTTTCAAACGGGCCGCCCCCGCCGATGCCGCCCTGAAAATGGCAGGCGACGCACGACTTCTCGTTGAACACCGGACCCAGCCCATCACCGCCGTCGGAGAGCGCGTCGTCGACCGTCCACTCGTGTTCAAAGAGAACTTGCCCCTGCGCGATGCGCTCGGGCAGCGTGTAGTGGCGATAAGCTTTGCCGGCGGCCATGCCCATCAGGCCGCAGGCGAGCAAGGCGATGCAGCTACTGGTGATCCAACGACGACGAGACCACTGCCTGAAATCCAACATGACCGTTCTCCGAGTGTTCCGGATGGGGGAACCGCCGCGTCGCTATGGCTTCCTCCGGCGAGGATCTGTTCGGTCGTGGTTGACGTGTGTTGTGACCGCGAGCAGCGCCGGGGTCACTAACCATGCAACAAGGCCGCCATGTTGTTATTCGCCGCCGGCACGAAGTTCTTGACGTGCCTGGGCACAACCGACGATGTCACCGCGGTCATTGTAGCAGTTTTTTCACTAGTCCCGCGCGCTAGCAGGAAGCTGCCGGTAAGGCATGCTGACAGCGGCGTTTAGGACGACACTATTCGAGGTTCGTTAGCGCCTGATGAGATTCCTGTTCCCAGGGCCTGTTTGGGCAAAGTGCCGTTCTCGCGCGGGCCGAGCTTGAGGTAGGGTCAAGGTAGAAGACGCTTACGGACTGGTGACTCCAGGATGTGTGCGTGAAGATCTTTTACGGTATCTGCGGCGAAGGCATGGGCCATGGCGGCCGGTCGATCGCAATGATCGAGCGGTTGGTCGCGCTGGGCCATCGCGTCACCCTGTTCACTTACGCCGACGCCTTTCGCCTGCTCTCGGGCGCGGGCTACGAACCGCACGAAATTGCGGGCATCCGCTTTCATCAGAAGAGCGACGGCGCCGTCGATCCGCTGCGCACGGCGCGGCTGTTCGGGCAGTTCCTCTCCGAGCGGCGCGAGTCGCTGGACTTGATACGCCAAATTGCGATCGACGAGCAGCCCGATCTGTTTCTCACCGATTTCGAACCCCTGACGGCGTCGGTGGCCTCGTCGCTGGGAATCGAGTGCGTCAGCATCGACAACCAGCACCGGTTTTGCCATCCGTTGGGCAGCGAGTTTCCGCTGTTCCTGCAAGCGTACGGGCGGCTGACAGGGAAGTTCGTGCGCCACTGGCTCAAGCGGCCGCGGCAGTGCATCGTGGCCGTGTTTCACGACTGTCCCGAGAGCCGCCACTATCGCCCGGTCGACGCCCTGATGCGGCAGCGGATCGTCGAGCTTACGCCGAGCGAGGGCGATCACGTGTTGGTCTATGCACGCCGGGGGCTGGGCAGGCGCATCGTCGAGGCGGCCGCCCAGGTGCCCCACGCGCGGTTTATCGCTTACGGCTACGAAGGCCCGCCGGCCGACAACATCGAGTACCGCCCCACCAGCGAAGAGCGGTTTGCCCAGGACCTGGCCTCGTGCCGGGCGGTGGTCTGCTCGGGCGGGCAGCAATTGATCGGCGAGGCCCGCTACTTCGGCAAACCGCTCTTGGTGGTGCCGATCCCCAAGCAACACGAGCAGGAAGTCAACGCCCGCTACGCGCGGCGCGACGGCATCGGCGACTTCTGCCCCATCGAACAACTGACACCCGCGCGGATCGAGCGGTTCCTGGCCGGACGCTACTCGCGGGGCCGCCGTGCCAACGGCGTGGATCAGGTCCTTGAACTGTTGGGAATTCACCATGGGTAACGAGTCGAAGCGGCGCAGGGTGCGCAGCATTTTCATTTCGGACGTGCACCTGGGCTGCCGGCACAGCCAGGCCGACATGTTGTTGTCGTTTCTCAAGCAGCACTCGTGCGAGTACCTCTACCTGGTCGGCGACATCATCGACGGCTGGAAGATGCGCCGCGGCTTCAGTTGGAACGACACCAACACGCTGCTGGTGCGGCGGGTGTTCGGCATGGTCAAGCACGGCACCACCGTCCGCTACGTGGCCGGCAACCACGACGAGTTCTTGCGCAATTACATGGACGAGTTTCAGACCGCGCTGACCGGGCACATCGAGATCGCCAACGAGTTCATCCACCACGCCGCCGACGGCCGTAGGCTGCTGGTGCTGCACGGCGACATCTTCGACGCGGTGGCGCTGACCATGCCCTGGCTGGCCGGATTGGGCGACCGGGCCTACTCGCTGGCCCTGGCGCTCAACAGCTCGGGCAACTGGCTGCGGCGCAAGCTCGGCCTGAAGTACAAGTCGTACAGCTCGTTCATGAAGCAGAACATCAAGCGGGCGGTCAACTACATCAACAGCTTCGAGGAAATGATCGCCCGGCACACCCGCGAATGCGAGTGCGAGGGCGTGATTTGCGGGCACATTCACACGCCGGCCATCAAGACCGAGGGCGGACTGGCCTACTACAATTGCGGCGACTGGGTCGAAAGCTGCACGGCCCTGCTCGAATTCGAGGACGGTTCGTTCGAACTGGTGTACTACCACGAACTGGAACCGGCGCTGGAAGTCGTGGCCGCCTAGCGGCGCCGAGCCACGTGCCGATCGGGGACCCCCGCCGCGAGGACGCGCAGAATCCCGATTTTTCGCTTGCAACCCGGCACGTGTCGGCCATATTAAACGGACCGGACAATTGCCCCCCGATTGGTTCTTGCCAATCACCTCATCGGAACCCTCGGAGTCCTGGTTATGGCGCCCAAGACTCGCGCGCGCGCGGCCCGCAATCGCCATGCGCTCGGCCATCTGCAGGCGGAACCTCTGGAAGATCGTCGGCTGTTGAGCGCGATGCCGGTGGGCCCGGAGTTCCGCGTGAATGACTATACGAGCGGCTCGCAGTTCGCGCCTGACATCGCAGGCGACGCGGCGGGCAACTTCGTGGTGGCCTGGCAGGGCGAAGGCCCCGAATCGCCAATCTGGGGAATTTACCTGCAGCGGTTCGATGCCGATGGTTCGCCGCAGGGTACGGCGATTCGAGCTGAGACGTACACAGGGCTGGGATCGCCGCCTTCGGTGGCGATGGATGCCGACGGCGATTTCGTCGTGACCTGGGCCGAAGTCCACAGCGGCGGCTCCGACATCATGGCTCAGCGTTTCGAGCCCGACGGATCCTCGGATGGCCGTTTTCTGGTCAACACCTACACGACGAACAGCCAGCGACAGCCCTCGGTGGCGATGGACGCCGACGGCGATTTTGTCGTGGCCTGGACCAGCTCGTATCAGGACGGGGACAGCTACGGCATCTATGCGCAGCGATTCGATGCCGCCGGCGCTCCTCAAGGCGGCGAGTTCCGCGCGAACAGCTACACCACGGGCGGGCAGCGAAACCCCGACGTGGCCATGGACGCCGATGGCGAGTTCGTCATCGCCTGGGACAGCGACGGCCAGGACGGCGACGCTCAGGGCGTGTTCGCCCAACGCTACGACGCCAGCGGCAACCCGGTTGATTTCGAACTGCAGGTGAACGAGTACACCACCGCCAGCCAGAAGAATCCCTCGGTGATTCTTGCCGACGACGGGAGAATGACGGTGGTGTGGGAAAGCGCCGGTCAGGACGGCGACGGCCTGGGCATTTTCGGGCGATGGTTCTACGGGAGCGCAGGCACGAGTGAGTTTGCCGTGAATACCGAGACCACGGCCGGCGACCAGCATCTGCCGGTGATTCACGCCGCACCGAGAGGATTTGTCGTCGCGTGGACCCAGAACGGATTGCTCGATGGCGGCATCTATGCAAAACGCTACAGCAATGCTTGGTACTTTTCTCCGTTCGAACCGGCTTTTCAAGTCGATTCGTTCACACTCTACGGTCAGATGGCTCCGGCGATCGCGGTCGACGCCGACGGCGATTTCGTCGTGGCCTGGGAAAGCGTGGGGCAGCTAGAGAACAGCCAGGACGGCAGTTTCAGCGGCATCTACGCGCAGCGGTTCGAACTGACCACCGAGATCCTCGGCCGGCACATCTACTATAATGGGTCGAAGTTCGACGGTTTCTCCACGGCCATCAATGCCAGCGACGATTTGGCCATCGCGCCCGACAAGTCGGCCTACTTGCCGGGGAGCGGTCCTTCGACGTTTGCCAATCTGACCAGCTACACACGCGGCATCAACGGAATCATCGTCGACATCCAGGACCCAGCCGGCACGCTCACGGTCAACGACTTCGCCTTCAAGATGAGCACGCAGATCGGTGCCAACAACATGCCCAGCACCTGGGAGGCGGCACCGGCGCCCACTGCCTTCAGTGTGCGGGCCGGCGCGGGCGTGAGCGGCTCCGACCGCGTTCATCTCGTTTGGGCGAACAACGCTATCAGCAACCGCTGGCTGGAAGTGATCGTCGAAGGCGACGACGCGCTGGGCGAGTTCAACGCCAACACCGGCCTGGCCGAGAGCGACCGCTTCTATTTCGGCAACCGCATCGGCGATACCGGTACCGGCACGCCCCTGCTGGCCATCACCAGCGCCCAGGACGAAATCTCCGGGCGAAACAACTACGGGTTTGGTGCGTCGATTACGAACATCCACGACTTTGATCGAAGCGGCCTGGCGGCCACCGTCGACATTATCTCTGCCCGCAACAACGCCGGCGTGCTGACCTACATCAACCTGAGCGACCCGCCGGCCGCGCCTGCCCTGCAGAGTGCAGATGCTTCCCCAGCGCCGCTCGAGCCGCAAGGCGTTCCGCTGGCCACCGAGATCCTCGGCCGCCACATCTTCTATAACGAGTCGAAATTCGACGGTTTCTCGGCGGGCATCAATGCCAGCGACGATTTGGCCATCGCGCCCGACAAGTCGGCCTACTTGCCGGGGAGCGGTCCTTCGACGTTTGCCAATCTGACCAGCTACACACGCGGCATCAACGGGATCATGATCGATATCCAGGACCCGGCCGGCACGCTCACCGTCGACGACTTCGCCTTCAAAATGAGTACCCAGGTCGGTGCCAACAACACGCCCAGCACCTGGGAAGCGGCGCCGCTGCCCGCCGGGTTCAGCGTGCGACCAGGCGCGGGCGTCAGCGGCTCGGACCGTGTCGAGATAATCTGGGCCAACGGTGCAATCGCGAACCGCTGGCTGGAGGTGATCGTCGAAGGCGACGACGCGCTGGGCGGGTTCAACACCAACACCGGTCTGGCCGAAAGCGACCGCTTCTACTTTGGCAACCGCATCGGCGACGCCGGCACCGGCACGCCCACGCTGGCCGTGACCAGCGCCCAGGACGAGATCGCTGCGCGCAACCATCCTGGGTTTGCAATTCCGATCACCAATGTCCTCGACTATGACCGGAACGGTCTTGTCGCCAGCGTCGACCAGATTTCCTCCCGCAACAACATCGGCGTGCTGACCTACATCAACCTGAGCGACCCGCCGGCCGCGCCGACGGCGACCGACGGCGAGTCCGCGGCCATTGCGTATGCGCTGGCCTTGGAGCAATCGCTCGACGACTCGGATGCCGACTTCGACGAACCGCTGTTCGATTTGTTGGCGTTGCGTGACTAACCTCTCGGCGCCGCCGTCGGCCGCGAAGGCGCATCGCCGCGTTCGAAGCGTTTCTTGCAGCGCTCTTTGTGCCGACACACTCGCGTGGCCGGATCGGACGACGCGGTGACGCGCAGGTTTGTTAGTCTTTCGTGAGAACCATCGTTTCGCCCGGGGCCGCGTGTTAGCATCCTTTTGGTGTTTTCTCGCAGAATTCCCCCAGCGAACTCGAAAGGTTTTTCAGCTTGAACACAAAAGGATGGATGGCGCTCGTCATGGCCCTGGTGCCGACGATGGCCTGGGCCGGACCGTACGACGCGCCGGCAGGCTACTACAACAGTGCCACGGGAACCGGAGCGACGCTCAAGGGCCAACTGCACGACATCATCGACAACCACACCGTCTACTCGTACGACGCGGCCCGCTCGATCCTGCAATACACCGACCAGGATCCGAACAATCCAGACCACATGCTGCTGGTGTACAACCGGTTTTCGCTGGATGTCTCGTCGATCAATCCCGGCGGCTCGATCCCCGGCTGGGACGGCGGCGCGTCGTGGAATCGCGAGCACACCTGGCCGCGGAGCCGCGGCATCGGCACTTCGGGTGCCGACAATAGTGACCTGCACAACCTCCGCCCATCGAACCCGAGCATCAACAGCTCGCGCAGCAACAAGAGCTTCGGCGGGGCCTACGGGGCCCAATCGTACGGCGCAGTGACGGACTTCGGTTTCGCCATGTGGTATCCCGGCGATGCCGACGCCGGCATGATCGCCCGGCAAGAGTTCTATATGGCCACGCGCTACGACGGCTCGGACCCCAGTACGACGGACCTCGAGCTGTACGACGGCGATCCCAATCCCGCGATCAACGGGCTGGGCACGCTCAACCGCATGCTCGAGTGGCACTACCAGGCGGTGCCCGACGACTTCGAGCTGCGCCGCAACCACGTGATCGACACCAGCTATCAGCACAACCGCAACCCGTTCGTCGATCGGCCCGAGTATGTGTGGAGCGTGTTCAAGGACCAGGTCAACGACAGCCAACTTTACGTGGGCGGGGCGCCCGCGGCCGACGGCAGCTCGTCGACCGACGTCAATCTCGGCCAGGTGATCGTCGGCGCCGGCGTTCCCTCGGCTCAGAATGTCACGTTGAACCGCAACGGCATGGACGGCACCTACTACGAAGTGACCCCCTCGGGTGACGCCACCAGCTCGGTGGAAGGCCGGTACAACGCCTTTGCCATCAACACCACCGGCACCGATAGCGCCTCGCTGAGCGTGGGACTCGACACCGATACCGCCACCGCCGGAGCGCGCACGGGCACCGTGTCGATCGACAACCTGGACGTGACCACCAACTTCGGCCTGGGCCACGGCTCGCAGGACGGCAACGACACGATCCATGTTTCGCTCGACGTGCTCGACCACGCCGAGCCGTCTTTCTCCGCGCTTTCGGATCTCGACAGCCTGGTCTACGACTTTGGCGCCGTCGATCAGGGCGCGGCGTTCCCGGTTTTCGAGTTCGACATCTACAACCTGCTTAGCACGGCCGATTACACGGCGGGACTGGACCTCGATTCGATCCTGGCCATCGGCGACACCTCGGCCTTCACGACCGACCTGGTCACCTTTGCCGACCTGGATGCCGGCACGAGCAGCACCTTCTCGGCGATGTTCGACACCAGCACCCGCGGCGAGTTTTCGGCCTCGTACAGTCTGAGCTTCAGCGACGAGGATCTGCCGGGGGCCTCGCTGCTGGGCGATTTGACGCTGACGCTGATGGGCCGGATTCGCTTCGACGAGGATCGGCGGTTTGGCGGCCGCGGTCCCCGGGGCGGCGACGGCGAGCCCGAGTTCGGCGATCCGCTGGCGGCCGTGCCCGAACCTTCGAGCTTCAGCCTGGCCGCCTTGGCGCTGGTGGGCTGCGCCGTTCCCTACGCGGTCCGGCGGCGCTCGAGCGGCCGCGCGCAGAAACGTTCGGCTCGCAACGCGTGAAATACCAAGACGCCGGCGCAATCCCTCATCGTTTGGCGAAGCCTCGCAACTTTGACGAACTCTCTTCGATTCGCGTAAGCCACTGGATCTCCGAAGGACAGCGACCATGTTTTTCTCTCGCCGCCGGCGGCCCCACTCCCAGACCTCCAGCGCGCGTCGCTCTCGCCCCGCAGTGGAGCCGCTGGAAGATCGCAGCCTGCTGAGCACGGTGCCCGTGGGGCCGGAGTTCCAGGTGAACTCGTACACCACGTCCGACCAGTTGTATCCGGCGATCGCCATGGACGACTCGGGCGATTTCGTCGTGGCCTGGTGGAGCTACGGGCAGGACGGCGACGGGTACGGCATCTACGCCCAGCGCTACGACGCGGCCGGCGCGGCGCAGGGGCCGGAGTTCCGCGTCAATTCGACCACGGTCGGCGATCAGACGCTGCCGGCGGTGGCCATGGACGCCGACGGCGACTTCGTCGTCACCTGGACCAGCACCGGCCAGTATGGCGACGGCGACGGCGTGTTCGCCCAGCGGTACAACGCCGCGGGCGCGCCGCAGGGTGCCGAGTTTCAAGTCAACACGACGACCGCGGGCAACCAGTTTGGCCGCACCGTGGCGATGGACGACGACGGCGATTTTGTCGTGGCCTGGACCAGCGACGGCCAGGACGGCGACGACTACGGCGTGTACGCCCAGCGGTTCAACGCCGCCGGCGTGCCGCAGGGGGGCGAGATTCTGGTCAACTCGTACACGACCGGCCGACAGATGGCCCCCGACGTGGCGATCGACGCCGACGGCGATTTCGTCGTGGCCTGGATGAGCGAGTTTCAAGACGGCAGCGAGTACGGCGTGTACGCGCAGCGTTTCAACGCGGCCGGCGCGCCCCAGGGTGGCGAAACGCTGGTCAACACCTACACCGGCAGCACGCAGCAGTTTCCGGCCGTGGCCATAGATGCCGACGGTGACTACGTCGTGGCCTGGGAGAGCTACGGCCAGGACGGCAACGACTACGGCACGTATGCCCAGCGATTTAATGCCGCGGGAACTCCGCAGGGAGGCGAGTTTCGGGTCAACTCTTACACGTCGAGCGTGCAGTGGTATGCCGACGTGGCCATGGACGACGACGGCAACTTCGCCATCGTGTGGGAGAGCACCGGGCAGGACGGCGACTCCGAGGGCGTCTACCTTCAGGCCTACAACGCATCCGGGTCTCCGCAGAGCGTCGAGCTGAAAATCAACACGTACACGCCTTTCGCGCAGCGGTTTCCCGCGGTGGCCATGGACGCCGACGGCGATTTTCGCGTGGCCTGGATGAGCGACTTTCAGGACGGCAGCGGCTTCGGAATCTTCAGCCAGCAATTCGCCAACGCCCCCAGCGTCGTCGGCCGCGAGCTCTTTTACAACCAGTCGAAATTCGACGGCAACACGGCCGGCATCGACGACAGCGACGACGGCGCGATCGCTCCGGACAAGAGCGCCTACTTGCCCGGCAGCGGACCGGCCACGTTCGACAGCATCAGCAGCTACTCGCGCGGCATCAACGGAGTGATGGTGGATGTCGATAGCCCCGCCGGGACGCTCACGCTGGCCGACTTCACTTTCAAAATGAGCGAACAGAGCGGCGCCAACAACACGCCCAGCACCTGGTCGGCCGCTCCGGCCCCTAGCGGTTTCTCCGTGCGACCCGGTGCGGGCGTCGATGGTTCCGACCGCGTCGTAATCGTGTGGAACAACAACGCCATCGAAAACCGCTGGCTCGAAGTGACCGTCGAGGGCAACGACGCGGCGGGCGGCTTCAATACCAATACCGGGCTATTGGCCAGCGACTTGTTCTACTTCGGCAACCGCATCGGAGATACGGGCAGCGGCACGGCCAGCCTGGCGCTGACCACTGCCTTGGACGAAATCACCGTGCGCACCAACATGGGCTTTGGTGCCTCGATCACGAACCTGTTGGACTTCGACCGCAGTGGCCTGGTTACAGCCTTCGACTCGGTGCTTTCGCGCAACAACCTCGGCGCGCTGACGAAGATCAACCTCACTAATCCGCCGGCCGCTCCGTCGCTTGACGAAGGCGGCGCGATTGCCTTGGCGCTGGCCGTGCCGGCCACGACGCCGACTGCTGCTGGTAGCGAGTGGTCTCTGCCCCTCGGCGAGCCGACGACCGCTCCGACGCCAGCGCCGGAAAGCGTGCCCGCCGAACCGGAAGTGGCCGCCGCCAGTTCGATCGAATCGGCGGCGTCCGACGTGGAGCAAGCATCCCTTGATATCGACTTGCTCGACGTACTGCTCGACGAGATTTAGCACTCGCTCGGCGGCTCAGGACTCAGGATCCAACTCGTAGCACGCCGGCGGTTTCCGGTTCGCGCGTAAAGCCGGCTGCCCATCATGGCCCGATGGGCGAGCACGCTGGTGGCTTCCTGGTCGAGCGAGAGTCGGCCGAGTACACGGCATGCCGCACGCTGGTTTTTCAGCAGCAATTCGGCGTCGGACGAAAGCACCCACAACCGCCGGCCACAAGCGATCAGGTTCCTGAAAACTACGACGTGTATTTTCGGTAAGGTCGTTCCAGGCGCAAACCGGCTGACCCTTTCCCCCGAGAAAACGAGCGCTACACAGCTTCCATCGCTCACACCGGTGATGCCTTTCCGAGCGCTTCGTGCTAGTTCGTAGCAATGAAAACGCCAGCCCAACAGGTGCGTGCTAGGTTTCAAATGACAGTTGTCCACCCGGGCAACTCTTGTCCCAACAACGCTCAGGCAAACAGGTGACTTATGCTGTGGATTCTCTTGGCCGCATTGCTCGTCATGTGGGCGCTCGGACTCGGCCTCGGTGTGGCCGGAAACCTGGTTCACATTCTGCTGGCGCTGGCCTTGGTCGTACTCGTCATCCAAGTCATTCAGCGGCGCCGCGTCCTGCAATAGCCTGGGCTACGAGCCCTCGGCCGTTTGCGCTTCGGCCGAATCCGACGCCTGGATGAAATCGCTGATGCGATTCAAGGCATCCGCGCGCAGGATCCGTTTGCCCGCTTCCGGCGGGTCCTGAAGCGCATGGCCTGAGCCTGCGAAGACTGCGACCTCGACGTTAGGCTTCTCGAGCGCTCGAAGCCGTGCGGCGTTGATCGCCGTGTCGACGTTCGTGTCCTGCTCGCCGTAGAGCACCAGGGCCGGCACGTCGAGTCGGCGCCAGTGCGGCAGCGGGTCGTAGTTGCCGATCGCCTCCCAGAATTCGCTCTGCCCCACGTGCACCAGGTACGTGGTCGAGAGATATGCCACGGCCTTGGACACGCCCGGAACCACGCCCATCTGGCGCAGGTTGTGATCCTCTTCGTAGAGCAATGCCTGCCGCATGGGCACGGCGCCCCCGACGACGTTGACCACGAACGCAACGTCTTCCTTTGCACGCTCGGCAGCAAGCGGAGCGATGTGCCCTCCTTGGCTCATCCCGACGATGCCGATCTGCGACAGGGCAACCTCATCCTGCTGCTTCAAGAAGTCGACGGCCGCCAGCGCGTCGCCGGCGAGTTGCTCGAAACTCGAAGTGCGCCAGTCGCCCTGCGATTGCTCGGACCCGCGCTTGTCGGGCAACAGCACGACGATGCCCCGTTGTTGCAGATGTTGGCCGAGCGTGAGATACCAGGGATTGTCGCGGCGGCTGGTTCCCGATCCGTGAATGATGACCGCGGCCGGAAACGGCCCTTCGCCCTCGGGCACCAGCAGCATGCCGGCCAGGTCGAGGCCTTCTGCTTCGTTGCGAAAGCGCACTTCGCGATAACTCACCTCGGAGAGTTCGACGCCCTCGAGTTGTCGCCGCTCGAGCGGCCGCACCTGCCGAACCACCACCGGCACGACGAGCACGGCCAGTATCACTGCGGCCAGCAGCGCCACGATCTTCCACTTTTTCCGCATGGATTCCTCGCTTTGCGTTTTCGAGCCCTCGCGGCATCTTCCGGAGTATTCGCAGCGAGACGGCGTATCTTGGCCGCCGGGATTGCCGTTCGCGCGGAAAGCAGGCCCGCGGTTGGTGCGACGTCGAGGAGCGTTGATGCCGAAGCGCACGCCCGGCGACGCGTGGTCCAAGGCATCTGCTGACTGTGGAGAATCGCCTGCTCGTGCAGGGTCCGCACGCCGAGGGAAGTGACGGTCCGAAACAACCACGGCGCGAAAGTGGGCGACGAGAGAGGCGTGTCGCCTCGCACGAAACGGTTCCCACGGGCACCGTGCAGGCCGAACCCGAGTCAGCGGACGACCTGCGCGTGAGACCGTTTTGGAATCGGGGCCTGCCGTGACCTACTACTTCTCCGGCTCCCACACAATCAGCGTGTGCTGCGAGCCAAGCCGGCACTTGAAGTCCTTGGGACGCGGCTTGCCGGCCGGAGCGTTGCAGATCCGCAGCTTGGTGCCGTCGAATTCGTAGATGCCCAGCAATGCTACACCGTCGGGCGAGTTGTCCGGCGTCGAATCGATCGTCTTGGGCGACTGGGTCGGATCGAGCGTGAAGTGCCCCGAAGAGATCGCCCGGGTATAGCGCGAAACTGTGTACTTGTCGCCCTGGACGGTGCGGAACAGCGACTCGGCTTCCGTCTGATCGTGCTTCAAGCCGTTGAGCTTCATCGACTCGACCATCCAGTCGCCCTGCATGCGGGCCAGGTCGTCCTGGGCCGCCGCATCGTCGTTCGCCGGCGCCAGCAGCAGCGCGGCGGTGAGCATCGCGAGCGTGGCCATGTTCAGCCCTCCTCATCCAGGGAAACGCGGATCATCTCTTTGTCGTTGCGGGCAAACACCGATCGGTCGGCAAACGCCGGGTGCGACCAGACGATGTCGCGCCCCCGGGCGAATCCGACCGGGTCCAGAATGTGGGCTCGGTCGAGTTCCCGGTAGCCCGCGGGCGATAGCTCGGCAAAGATCAAGTTGCCCTGGTCGTTGAGCATCACGAAGCGATCGCCTTGGGGGACGATAAACGCGGTGCCGCAGTCGGCCTTCTTGCCCGCGACAGCGTCGTAGGTTTGCCACAACTGCTCGCCGGTCGCTTCGTTGAAGCACCACAGATCGCCCTTGTTGCCGACGGCGTATCCGTAGCCGTCCTTGAACACCGGCGAGCCCATCACGCAATGGGGTCCGTCGGGCCGCGCGGCATTGTTGCTCTTGCCCTTCCACACGACCGATGCTCCGTCGGCACCGACCTTCACCATCATCGGCCCGTGGTAGAAGCTCGACACGTACAGCATGTCGTCGCCCGTCTTGCGAACCGTGACAATGTTGACCGAGGGGCGTTGGACGGGCACTCCGGTGGGATACTCCTGCTTCCAAAGTTGCTCGCCGGTGGCCGGGTCAAGGCCGTAGAGCGCCTCGGACAGCCAAACGACGAGTTGCCGCCGGCCGGCCAGTTCGTAGATCATCGGCGGGCTGTAGCCGACCTCTTTGGAGTCAAGCGCCTTCCAAACCTCGTCGCCCGTGTGCTTGTCGAGCGCCACCACAGCGCTCCCCTGCCCTCCCACCAGGCAATAGAGCAAATCGCCATCGATGAGCGGATGGGCCGCGCAGCCCCAGGCCTGTGCGTGCTGATCGTAGGTCTCGAGCAGGTTCTTCGACCACTGCACCTTTCCCTCGGCCGCGTCGAGGCAGATCAGGTCGCCCATGGCACCGAGCGAGTAAACGGCTCCCTCGTCGACGAGCGGCGTGGCGCGGGGGCCGTTCGGGTACGAGATGCGATAGGGACAATCGTACGCATGCTCCCAAAGAACCTGGCCGGTCTTGGCGTCGAAGCACAAAACGCGCTCGTTGCCGGGAATGCCCTGCCGCGTCGCACGCAATGGCTGGCCGTCGTCGGCGGTCGGTTGCTGGCGATCGGTCAGGAACACGCGCCCCTCGGCCACGGCCGGTCCGCTGTAGCCGATCCCCACCGGCACGCGCCACACGATTTCGGGCCCGCCTTCGGGAAAGGTCTCGAAGAGGCCCGACTCGCGCCACACTCCCTGTCGGTCGGCGCCGAGCCACTGCGGCCAGTCGTGCGTCGTGGTCGATTCGGCGGCGGCCGCCAGAGCACTCGAAGAAAACAGGACCGCCAACGTAAGAACAGCGTAGTGAAGCCAGCGCATTAGAACGTCTCCCAGGTTGGCATGGAACGTCGCGGCGAGCATCAGCATAGCTCATCGCGGCGGGGTAGCAAAACCTGGGTGACGATGCCCAGGCGGGCTCGCGAGCGGAACAAAGGGCCTGCGCCTAATGCATGCAGTCGGCAAACGCCGCTTGCAGGCACGAGAGGGCCTGTCGGCCGTGCTGGCCCTCGACGACGACGTTGACGCGCACTTCGCTGGTATTGATCAGGTCGACGTTGATGCCCGCGTCGGCCAGGCAGCGGAAGGTGCGGATGGCCACGTCGGTGTGGCTTCGCAGGCCGATCCCCGAGACCGAAAGCTTCGAGACCTTCTCGCTGCCCGAGATCGGCCCGCAGTTCAACCGTCCGGCGAGCTCTTGTAGCAGGTCGCGGCACTGCTGATATTGTTTCTGCGGCACGGTAAAGCTGATCTTCGACATCCCTTCGCGGCCGTAGCTTTGCACGATCATGTCGACAAAGATACCGCCGGCGGCCACGGCCTCGAAAATCGCGGCGGCAATTCCCGGCTCGTCGGCGATGCCGCAGACCGACAGCCGGGCCTGGGTGTCGTCGAGCGCGATGTCGTCGATGGCCAATTCTTCCATCTTCTGCAGCCGCGCGACCACGGCCAGGGCATCGCCGTCGGCCGGCGGAGGCGAGAGCACGGACGGCGAGGCGGCACCCGGCGGCTCTGTCTCCAGGCCAAAGGTCGTGTGCACTGCACGCAAGCCCGGCGCTCCCTGTTCGCGCTCCACGAGCACTGAGATCTTGATCTCGCTGGTCGTGATCATCTGGATGTTGACGCCCGCGTCGGCCAGTGCGCGAAACATGCGCTCGGCCACGCCGGTCTGTTGGGCCATACCCAATCCAACGACCGAAATCTTGGCCATCGCGTCGTTGTGCACGACGCGCTCGGCACCCAACTCGGCAGCGACTTCCTCGGCCGCTTCGAGCGTGGCCCGCAGGTCGTCGTTGAGCACGGTGAACGACATGTCGGCCCGGCCGCCGGCGCCGACGTCTTGTACGATCATGTCGACCGCAACGGCACGGCCGGCGATCTTTGAGAAAATGGCCAGGCTCGTGCCGGGCTTGTCGGGTACGCCCAGGATAGCAACCCGGGCTTCTTTCTTGGCCAGCGCCGCGCCGCCCACCGGCTGGTCGGGCGCCTCGGGCAGCGCCGTGATCATCGTGCCCGGCTTGTCGGTGAAGCTGCTGCGCACGTGAATCGGCACCGAGAACTTCTTGGCGAATTCGATCGAGCGATTGTGCATCACGCCCGCGCCCAGGCTGGCCAGCTCGAGCATCTCGTCGTAGCTGACGCGCTTCATGTGCCGCGCTTCGGGCAGCACGCGCGGATCGGTCGTGTAGACGCCGTCGACGTCGGTGTAGATCTCGCAGGCATCCGCTCGCAGCACCGCGGCCAGGGCCACCGCCGTCGTGTCGCTGCCGCCGCGGCCCAGCGTGGTGATATTGAAGTCCTCGTCGATGCCTTGAAAGCCGGCTGCGATGACGATCTTGCCCTCCTCCAGTGCGCGGCGCATTCGCTCGGTCGAAATCGACCGAATGCGGGCCTTGGTGTGGGTGCTGTCGGTCTTGATGCCGATCTGGGCGCCCGTGAGGCTGATCGCTTCGTGCCCCAGCGAGTGGATGGCCATGGCCATCAGCGCCACGCTCACCTGCTCGCCGGTCGAGAGCAGCATGTCCATCTCGCGCGGACGTGGCTGATCGGTGATCTGGCCGGCCAGCTCCACCAACTGATCGGTGTTGTGGCCCATGGCGCTGACGACCATCACGACCTGTTTGCCTTCCTGCCGGGCGCGGACGGCGCGGCGGGCGGCGGCCAGAATCTTTTGACTGTCGGCGACGCTGGTGCCGCCGAATTTCTGCACGAGGATGGACATCAACAACGAGATCCTGAAATGAGGTTGGGTAGCGCGCCGTCGCGAAGGAAAGAACTAAGCACCGAGAAAGTACCGCATCAGCTTCCAGCCGTCGGGAAACGCCAGCGGCGAGCGCTCGGCCGAGGGTTCGTCGTAGGTCGTCGCGGCATCGACGTCCACGCCGCCGCCGGCCACGGCGAACGGCACGGGGCCGTGGCTGTGGGTCTTCGTCCGCAGCGGCGTGGGGTGATCGGGCGTGACCAGCAGCCGATAGTCGCCGCGCGCCTGCAGGGCTTCGTGCAAGGGGGCCACGATGTGGCGGTCGATCTCCTCCAGTGCTTTGACCTTGGCGCCCGTGCTTCCTTCGTGCGAGGCTTCGTCCGGAGCCTCGACGTGCACGCACACGATGTCCACGTCGTCCAGGGCGTCGATCGCGTAGCGGCCCTTGGCGGCATAGTCGGTGTCGAGATAGCCCGTGGCCCCCGGCACTTCGATTCGCCGCCAGCCGATCAGCGCGGCCAGCCCGCGCAACAAGTCGACCGCGGTGATCATCGCTCCCTGCTTGCCGTAGACTTCCGCAAACGGCGGCACGGCCGGCGCGAGGCCCTGGCCCCACAGCCAGACGTTGGTCGCCGGCAAGCGTCCCTCCTTGCGGCGTTTTTCATTCACCGGGTGCGACTCAAACACCGACACGCTCTGGCTCATCAGTTGATTCAACAGGTCGCTGCCCGGGCCGCGGGGATAGTCGTCGAGCACCGATTTGTCGGTCAGGTCGTGCGGCGGCGTGGCGCGGGTGTCGCGCGTGAACGGCGCCGGCGCGTCGCCGCCGCGGTAGATCAGCAGGTTGCGGTAGCTTACCCCGGGCACGAATTCGAGTTCCGGGCGTCCCACTTCCGCCGACAGGGCCGCCAGCAGCTCGCGCGCTTCTTCGGTCGAAATATGATCGGCCGTGAAGTCGCGCATCGACTGGTCTTCGATCGTCACCAGATTGCAGCGGACGGCACAGTCGTTGGGCCCCAGCTCGATGCCCTGGGCCGCGGCCTCCAGCGGCGCGCGGCCGGTGAAGTACGCGTTGGGGTCGTAGCCCAACAGGCTCAGATTGGCCACGTCGGAACCGGGAGGAAGATGGGCCGGCACGTGGTTGGCCCGTCCGACGGCTCCGGCGGCGGCCACGGCATCCATGGCCGGGACGTTGGCCGCCTCGAGCGGCGTCTTTCCGCCCAGGGCCTCCTGCGGCTCGTCGGCACATCCGTCGGGAATGACCAGGGCGTATTTCATCGGGCGGATCGACAGGTGAAGAAATAGGAGCGGGAAGGCCGGCGGGCACGGCTAGTCGCGAACGCGCATGCGGATGCTCGCCCCGCGCATGAACGGCAATCGGTCGATGGCGTCGACCGCCCGGCACACGGCACCCTCGGTCGTATTGTGCGTCATGATCACCAGCGGCACAACGCCCTCGCCCGACCCGGCAGCCTCGTGCTGGATGACCGATGCGATCGAGACCCCCTCGCTTCCCAGCCGCCCGGCCACTTCGGCCAGCACGCGCGGCTCGTCGGCCACGTTGAAACGCAGATAGTACCGTCCGGCCACGTTCTCGTAGTCGCTCAGCGCCACGGTCGGGGTGGCGGTGGACCACAATTCGAGCGTGCGAAAGGTGATCGCCGTGCGGCCCACGACAGTGTCGATCAGGTCGGCCACGACGGCCGAGGCAGTGGGCATCTGACCGGCTCCGGGACCGGAAAAAAAGACTCGCCCTACAGCATCGCCCACGACGCTCACCGCGTTATCCGCGCCCCGCACGTCGGCCAACGACGAACCAAGCCGCACCAGCGTCGGCGACACGTGCAGCTCGACGCCGGCGGGGGTGCGCTGGGCCACGGCCAGCAGCTTGATGCGGTAGCCGAGCTCTTTGGCGTAACGCAGATCGGCCAGCTCCAGCGTGTCGATTCCCTGCCGCGGAATCGCGTTCCAGTCGGCGTGCGCTCCAAAGGCGAGGTGCGCCAGGATGGCGAGCTTCTGCGCCGCGTCGCTGCCGTCGACGTCCATCGTCGGGTCGGCCTCCGCGTAGCCAAGCCGCTGCGCCTCGCTCACCGCCTCGGCGTAGCTGGCCCCGTGAGCCTCCATCTGACTCAGTATGTAATTGCTCGTGCCGTTGAGAATGGCGTGAATCGACTCGAAGCGGTTGGCCGACAAGCACTGGCTGATGTTGGCGAGGATTGGGATGCCGCCGGCCACCGACGCTTCGAAGGCGATCGACCGTCCCAGCTCGCGGGCCCGCTCAAACAACTCGACGCTGTGCTCGGCCAGCAGGGCCTTGTTGGCTGTGACCAAGTCCTTGCCCGCGGCCAGCAGTTCCAGTGCGATCGAGCGGGCCGGTTCGAGCCCGCCGATGAGCATCACCACGACGGCGATTTCGGGATCGTTGGTAATCCTGGCAAGCTCGGTCGAAATGATATCCGGCGGCACGGCCACTTTGCGCTTCTTGGCAGGATCTTTGACGACCACTTGGGCCAGCTCGAGACGCCGTCCGGCGTGCCGCGCCAAGCGATCGCCTTGTTCCAGCAGCAGCCGGGCCACGCCTCTGCCGACGGTGCCCAACCCCACGATGGCAATCTTGGTGTGTTGCATGACGTTGTGTTGGATCGCCCTGGGGTTTGCGGAATCTCTCATCGTAGGACCGGCTCGGAAGCTCCGTCAACCAGTGGGGCCAAAACCCATGGGAGACCTGAGTTGGCGCTTGTGCGAGCCCAATCAATCTTAGTTGAGCTTGGGAATGCTGGAGGGGTTCGCGAAGGTTTTTTGGCCCCCCGGCGCGGGAGAATCCGCACACGCGCAACTTCTAGCGGGGTGGATCAACTGGTATCTTTGGCAGTTACGCACATTGCCCTTCGACGGTCCGCCTGCGTCGGCAGAGTTCAGCATTCTCGCAGGCCGCCTTTTCTGACGTGGAACCCGCATGAACGCTGAAGCTCTCGACTTTCTTCGCCAACTTCTGGAGACCCCCAGCCCCTCCGGCTTCGAGCGGCCCGTGCAGGACGTGGTGCGGAAGTATGCCTCGACGTTCGCCGACACGGTGACGACCGACGTGCACGGAAACGTCATCGTGGCCCGCAACCCCGAGGCGCGGCAGCGTGTGATGATGGCCGGTCACTGCGACCAGATCGGCTTTCTGGTGCAATACATCGACGAACAGGGATTTCTCTACGCCCAACCTATTGGCGGCTGGGACCCAATCGTGCTGATCGGCCAGAAGATGACGGTGTGGACCACGGACGGGCCGATCTTCGGGGTGATGGCCCGCAAGCCCATCCACCTGCTCACCGACGAAGAACGCAAGCAACTGCCCAAGCATAAGGATCTGTGGGTCGACATTGGGGCGACGAACAAGGAGGAGGCTTCGGCCAAGGTGCGCATCGGCGATCCGATCACGCTGCAACTGGGCATGACCACGATGTCGAACAACCTGGCCAGTTCGCCGGGCATGGACAATAAGACGGGCCTGTGGGTCGTGATCGAAGCCCTCCGGCGCACCAGCCCCAAGAAGCTGGGCTGTGCCCTGTTCGCGGTGAGCACCGTGCAGGAAGAGATCGGACTGCGAGGCGCGCGCACGAGCACCTACGGCATCGATCCGCACGTGGGAATCGCGGTCGACGTAACGCATGCCACCGATTGCCCGACCGTCGACAAGAAACAGGAGGGCGACATCGCGCTGGGCAAGGGCCCGGTGATCTATCGCGGGCCCAACATGAATCACGCGGTCGTCGACAAGCTGATCGAAACCGCTGCCGCCGGAGAAGTACCGTACCAAATGGCCGCCAGCGGCCGAGCCACGCCCAACGACGCCAACACCATTCAGATCAGCCGCGCCGGCGTAGCCACGGGACTGGTGAGCATTCCCAATCGCTATATGCATAGCCCGGTGGAGATCATTTCCTTGGAAGATATCGACCGCGCCGCGGATCTGCTCGCCGGGTTCGCGCTGCGACTGGTAGGCGACGAGGATTTCAGACCCTAGCAATCAGGCGGAAGCAAACCATGGCGACCGCGATCGAAATCGAAACGCCTCGCTTGCGGCTGCGTCCCTGTCGGGAGTCGGATCTGGAGCCGCTGGCCCGGCTCAACGCCAACCCGCAGGTCATGCGTCACCTGGGCGACGGCCAAACGCTGACGCACGGACAAACCTGGCGGCAGATCGCCGTCTTTCTGGGCCACGACGTGATGCGCGGCCATTCGATGTGGGCCATCGAAGACCGCGAGAGCGGAGCGTTCCTGGGCCGCAGCGGCCCGTGGTTTCCCGAGGGATGGCCGATGCTCGAAGTGGGCTGGGTCGTCGATCCGGGACGCTGGGGCGAGGGCATCGCCACCGAGGCAGGTCGTGCCGCGCTCGACTGGTGCTTTGCGCACATGAACGTCGATCGGATTTGCAGCCTGATCGCACCGGACAACGCAGCTTCCGCCCGGGTGGCGATGAAGCTGGGGGCCCAGCTCGAACGGCGCGAAGAAGTGACGGGTATCCCGGCCGACATCTGGATTCACAGGCGGCCCGCCGACATCCCGCGGCCGGGCCCTGCCTGCCCCATCGAGCCGCCGCCGCCCGAGCCGTTCGAGATCCTTACCGAGCGGTTTCGGCTGAGACCCTTCTGCCAGGGCGACCTCGACGATCTCGCGCGGCTGTATGCCGACGCCGACGTCATGCGCTATATCGGCAACGGCAATACGCGGACCCGGGCGCAAACCTGGCGCGAGATTGCCGCATTTTTGGGCCACCGCCAGATACGGGGCTATACGAACCTGGCGATCGAGGACCGGCGCACCGGAGCGTTCGTGGGCGAATGCGGACCCTGGTTCCCCGAAGGCTGGCCGATGCTCGAGGTGGGCTGGCTGGTCGACCCGCGCCGCTGGGGTCAGGGCATCGCTCCGGAAGTCGGCCGGGCGGCGCTCGACTGGAGCTTCGAGAATCTGGGCGTCGACGAGATCTGCAGCATTATCGTGCCCGAGAACGTCGCGTCGGCGCGCGTGGCCGATAAGCTCGGCGCGAAGATCGAAGGCACGTTCGAGCACGAAGGTCGCGCGGCCGATTTGTGGATTCACCGCCGGCCGGAGAGTGCCCAAGCTTAGCGGCGCCCCGCGTACGCCTCCCCAGAAATGACAAATCCGCGGGGGCGCATTGCGCACCCCCGCGGTTTGCCTCGTCGCCCGCTTCCCTGTTCCGGAGATTAGCGGCGACGCTTACGATGCAGAGTCCAGATCAAACCCACGCATCCCATGCCCGCCAGCACGAGGCTGCTCGGCTCGGGCACGGGAACGGTGTATAGCGAAAAGGCCATGTCCTGGCCGAAGGAGCTGATTCCACTCGGGCCGGCAGTCGTGTCCTGGTAGCTCGGCGGGTCGGCGCCGGTCTGGTTGACGATTGCCAAGCCCGCACCCGGCAGCGGAATGATCGACACGTCGCCGGTGACCGCATCGTTCTGGAAGTGCCACAGGTCGGTGCCCAGCCCGTTGGGAAGGTTCGCTTCGCCCGGCACGGGCACGGTCGAGGCCAGCGTGTCTTCAAACGTGTAGTCGCGGTTCTGCCATCCCCACTGGGTGTCGCTGCCGTTGCCGGAGAGGGCCACGATCTTGAGCCAGTACACGTCGTCGGGATTGCCCAGGAACGGTAACGCCAACTCCGCGTTGTAGCGATAGAGCTGCGGCGCGCCCGCGGGCGAGGCGATCGCTGTTTCGATAAACGTGCCCGAGCCGGCCGACAAGGCTCCGGGCGCGACAGTCTGGTTGAGAACCATCGCACCAGGCACCCCGCCGTTGTCGGTCTCGAAAGCGAGCAGGAAGCCGACCAGGGGATCGGATTGATTCAGGTACGAGCCGTACCACTCGACGTGCCAGATGGGCGTGGTCGCCGTGTAGGAGAAGTCGTCGGCCACGTAGTTGCCCGAGAAGTTCAGCCCGATGAGGTCTGACGTGGCGGTGCTCAGCGAGGCGTGCCCCGGGTAGGCAGCGCCGCCAGTGCTGGGAGCCAAGCCGCCGTTGAGGGGCAACTGCTGGAAGACGGCCTCTTGGCCAGGCAGCGGTGAAGCATCAACCGTCGCGCTCCAGGCGACCGTCGCCACGGCGATGGCCAGAAAGGTACTCGCACGAAGCAAACTCATCGTTCTTCTCCTCCGGAAAGCGGTATGCCCCGGTGCTCTCAAAATGCGGTGAGGGGCCAAAACAGACACGAGAATCAGAAGTGCTAGATGCGAGTCTAATTGTCAAAATAGGTAATCTGAATAGCTTGGTGAATACAAATCACCACATTCTTCTTTTCGTCGTCGGCACAACCGGCGCGACTGCCGCAGTCGACAGAACCGACAGCTTTGGAACCCTCGCCTGCCAAAATGGCAACTCTCCGCACGTGACGTTCGAGGCGATGGTGCGCGCGGCAAGCCAGCTTAAGACGCACGCCGTCAGGGACTTCCGCGCCCGCAGACGGCCTTGGCACAGGCGTTGCTTCTGAACCCCACCGCTGAAGGTCTAGCCTGCCATTGTGGCTCGCGCCTCTGGCAGGCGCGGTTCGGCATCCCTGCCAAGCGACCAAACCGAACAACGCAAACCCGAACAAGCGATCCATCAACCGACTGTGCCCGACGCGCAAGCGCGGCCTGAAACGAGGCCGCCGGACGCCGGAGCAACTAAACGCCCGAAATAGGAGAATCGCAGCGTGGCAAAGCAGATGGTCTTCGACGAAGAGGCACGTCTGGCGCTCGCCGCCGGAGTGAGTAAGTTAGCTCGTGCCGTACGCAGCACGCTCGGCCCGCGAGGCCGCAACGCCGTGCTGGACAAGGGCTGGGGCTCGCCCAAGATCACCAAGGACGGCGTCACCGTCGCCGAGAATGTGGAGTTGGACGACCCGTACGAAAACCTGGGCGCCCAGTTGGTAAAAGAAGCCGCCAGCAAGACCAACGACGTGGCCGGCGACGGCACGACCACGGCCACGGTGCTGGCCGAGGCGATCTTCAACGGCGGGCTGAAGATGATTGCCGCGGGTGCCGATCCGATGGCGCTGGCCCGCGGCATCGGCAAGGCGACCGAAGCGGTCAGCGAAGCCATCGGCAAGATGGCCACGCCGATCAACGAAAAGAGCAAGAAAGAGATCGTGCAAGTGGCCACGATCGCCGGCAACAACGACCCGACGATCGGCAACGTGCTAGCCGAGGCTTTCCTGAAGGTCGGCAAGGACGGCGTGATCACGATCGAAGAGGGACGCCAGGCCGAGACCTATGTCGAGGTGGTCGAAGGCATGCAATTCGACCGCGGCTTCCTCTCGCCGCACTTCGTCACCGACCAGGAAAACCAGCTCGTTGAGCTGGAAAACCCGCTGGTGCTGATCTACGAAGAGAAGATCTCCAACGCTAAGAGCCTGGTGCCGCTGCTCGAAGCGGTCAGCAAGGCCAACAAGCCGCTGTTGATCATCGCCGAGGATGTCGAGGGCGAGGCCCTGGCGACGCTGGTCGTCAACAAGATGCGCGGTATCTTGAACGTCTGTGCGGTCAAGGCGCCCGGCTACGGCGACCGCCGCAAGGCCATGCTGGGCGACCTGGCGGTGCTGACCGGCGGCACGGCCATTTTCAAAGACCTGGGCATCTCGCTCGACTCGGTCAAGCTTTCCGATCTCGGTAAGGCCAAGAAGTTCATCATCAGCGCCGAGGAAACGACCGTCGTCGGCGGCGCGGGCTCGAAGGACGCCATCGAAGGCCGGGCCGAGCAGATTCGCCAAGAGATTGAAGTCACCGACAGCGAGTACGACCGTGAGAAGCTGCAGGAGCGGCTGGCCAAACTGGCCGGCGGTGTGGCTCAGATCAACTGCGGCGCTGCGACCGAAACGGAAATGAAGGAGCGCAAGGCGCTGCTCGAAGACTCAAAGGCCGCCACGCAGGCCGCCCTGCAAGAGGGCATCGTCCCCGGCGGCGGGATCGCGCTGATCCACGCCCGCGGCGCCATCGACAAGCTGAAGCTCGAGGGCGACGAAAAGCACGGCGCCGACATCGTCAAAGGCGTTCTCGATCAACCGCTGCGAATGATCGCCCAGAACGCCGGCCACGATGGAGCCGTGGTGGTGAACCGCGTAAAGCACCTCAAGGGCAAGAACGAGGGCTATGACGCGGACAAGGACACCTACTGCGACCTGGTCGCGGCCGGCGTGATCGACCCGGCCAAGGTCGTACGGACCGCGCTGCTCAACGGGGCCAGCGTTGCCGCCCTGCTGCTGACGACCGAATCGCTGATCACCGAAGTGCCGACCGAGGAAGAGCCCGGCGACCACGACCACCACGACCACGGCATGGGTGGAATGGGCGGCATGGGTGGCATGCCAGGCATGGGTGGCATGGGCGGCATGCCGGGCATGATGTAGTGCCCCGTCGGTCGTACTTCCATCAATCCACACGAACAACAACCTTTCAACGTGAAGGATGACTAGAACATGGCAAAGGTAAGCTTGCGTCCGCTCGATGACCGCGTGGTCGTGGAACCCCAGGAGGCAGAAGAACGCACCGCCGGCGGTATCGTGCTGCCCGACACCGCCAAGGAAAAGCCGCAGCGCGGCTCGATCATCGCCGTCGGGCCCGGCAAGTTGCTCGACAGCGGCGAGCGCGGTTCGCTGTCGGTCGCCATCGGCGATGTGGTGATCTACGGCAAGTACTCCGGCACCGACATTGAAGTGGCCGGCAAGGACGTCAAGATCCTCCGCGAGGGCGACATCCTGGCCAAGGTCGTCGGCTAACACATTCTTTCACACGCGGCGCTGCCGCACCGCACCAACGCACACCCAACGAGCCATAACGAGGAAAGATCGTGGCAAAGCAACTACTCTTCGAAGATACGGCCCGCGCACGAATGCTGCGCGGCGTGGAAAAGCTGGCCGACGCGGTCGCCGTGACGATGGGCCCCACGGGCCGCAACGTCATCATCGACAAATCATTCGGCGGGCCGACCGTGACCAAAGACGGCGTGACGGTCAGCAAAGAAGTCGAACTGGAAGACCGCTTCGAGAACATGGGCGCCAAGCTGGTCAACGAGGTCGCTTCCAAGACCTCGGACATCGCCGGCGACGGCACGACCACGGCCACCGTGTTGGCCCGGGCGATCTTCCAGGAAGGCACGCGCAACGTGGCCGCGGGCAGCAATCCGATGGCCGTTCGCCGCGGCATCGAGAAGGCGGTCGACGCCGCGATCGAAAAGCTGCACTCGATGGCCAAGCCCGTGTCGAGCAAGGAAGAGATCGCCCAGGTCGGCGCTGTGAGCGCCAACAACGACATGGAAATCGGCTCGCTGCTGGCCGACGTGATGGAAAAAGTGGGCAAGGACGGCGTGATCACCGTCGAAGAAGGCAAGACGCTGGAGACCTCGACCGAGCTGGTCGAGGGCATGCAGTTCGACAAGGGGTACATTTCGCCCTACTTCATCAACCGGCCGACCGAGATGGACTGCCAGTTGGAAGACGCCCTGATCCTGATCCACGAAAAGAAGATCAGCAACCTGCGCGAGATGGTGCCGCTGCTCGAGAAGGTGGCCCAATCGGGCAAGCCGCTGTTGATCATCGCCGAAGACGTCGACGGCGAGGCGCTCACGGCCCTGGTGGTCAACAAGCTGCGCGGCGTGCTCAACGTGTGTGCGGTCAAGGCGCCGGGCTTTGGCGACCGCCGCAAGGCCATGCTGGGCGACATCGCCGTGCTGACCGCCGGCACGATGATCAGCGAGGACCTGGGGCTGAAGCTCGAAAACCTGGGGCTGGAGCACCTGGGCAAGGCCAAGCAGATCACCGTCGACAAAGAGTCGACCACGATCGTCCGCGGCGCCGGCAAGCAGCAGGACATCCAGAATCGCATCCAGCAGATTCGCAACCAGATTGACGCCACCGAGAGCGACTACGACAAGGAAAAGTTTCAGGAACGGCTGGCAAAGCTCACCGGCGGTGTGGCGATCGTCTCGGTTGGCGCGGCCAGCGAAGCCGACATGAAGCAGAAAAAGGCCCGCGTCGAAGACGCCCTGCACGCCACGCGTGCAGCCGTGGAAGAGGGCATTCTGCCCGGTGGCGGCGTGGCCCTGCTTCGCTGTGCCGACGCGGTGGAAAAGATCCGCTCCAGCTGCAAGGGCGACGAGAAGATCGGGGTCGACATCGTGCTGCACGCGTTGCAGGCGCCGATGAAGCAGATCGCCGACAATTGCGGCATCGACGGCTCGGTCGTGGCCGACGAAGTGCGTGAAAAGCCGACCAACACCGGCTACGACGCCAACGCCGGCAAGTACGTCGACATGTTCAAGGCCGGCATCATCGACCCGGTGAAGGTCGTCCGCAGCGCCCTGAGCAACGCCGGCAGCATCGCCGGATTGATGCTGACGACCGAGGCCTTGGTGACGACGTTCGACAAAGAGGATAAAGCCAAGACCCGCGTCGAAGGCGCGGTGCGCTAGGTGCCGACGGCGGCCATGGCCTGCCAGGGAAATCGACGGGCCACTTCAGGAAAGGCTGGAGTGGCCCGTTTGCGGCGCAATCCGTCCACCGGCGCGGCGGGAACTGGGGCATACGCCTGCTGGGTGACCGCCTATAATTGAACCGAACCCTCGAAGGCGAAAGCTGAACTCGTTGTCATGGTGAAAATGGCCGGCAAACGCTGCTACTACGAAGTGCTGGGCGTCGAACGCTCTGCGTCCGGCAAAGTCATCGCCGAGTCCTATCGCAAGCTGGCTATCAAGTACCACCCGGACAAGAACCCCGGCGACGAAGAGGCCGTCGCCCGCTTCAAGGAGGCGGCCGAAGCGTTCGAGGTGCTGGGGGACGAGGAAAAACGGGCCCGCTACGACCGCTTCGGGCACGAGGGGGTCAGCGGCAACGCACGCGGCTTTGCCGACGTCAACGACATCTTCTCGGCCTTCGGCGACATCTTCGGCGATGGCGGCTTCGCCGACTTGTTCGGCGGCCGTCGGCGGGTCAACAAAGGGAGCGACGTGCGCTGCCAGTTGACGCTCGACCTGTTGGAGGCGGCTCG
The DNA here is from genome assembly GCA_003389325.1 of Planctomycetota bacterium. GTDB lineage: Bacteria > Planctomycetota > Planctomycetia > Pirellulales > PALSA-1355 > LB-PLM-3. Next base: position 136,555 of record QQVE01000055.1, on the reverse strand, counting down.
CGGCGTCACCAAAACCGTCGAGTTCCAGCGGCACGAAGCCTGCGAAACCTGCGAGGGCTCGGGCGCCAAGCAAGGCACTAAGCCCACCAAGTGCAACTACTGCGGCGGGCGCGGACAAGTGCTGCAGACCACGGGCATCTTCCGCGTGCAGACGACCTGCCCCTCGTGCCGCGGCGCCGGCTCAATCGTCAAGGATCCCTGCAAGTCGTGCCAGGGGGCGGGATACGTGCTGCGAAAGGTGCGGCGAGAAGTGCAGATTCCCGCCGGCATCGACGACCAGATGCGTGTCCGCCTGCCGGGCGAAGGCGAGCCGAGCCCCTCGGGCGGTCCCCGCGGCGACTGTTACTGCTTCATCCACGTCAAGGAACATCCGTTGTTTCAGCGCGAGGGCGACCATCTCGTCGTGCGCATGCCGATCGCTTACACCCAGGCGGCGCTGGGGGCGACGCTCGAAGTGCCCACGCTCGACGGCTCGCACGAGTTGGAAGTGCCCCAAGGCACGCAAAGCGGCGAGGTCTTCCGACTGCGCGGCCGCGGCATGCCCGACCCGCGCGGTCGCGGCACGGGCGACCTGCTCGTGCAAGTGAACATCGAAGTGCCGAAGTCGCTCAGCGATGACCAGGAGTCGGTGCTGCGGCAGTTGGCCGCAGTGGAGCATGTGGAAGTCAGTCCGCATCGGAAAAGCTTCTTTGAAAAGGTGCGCGAGTACTTCGGCCAGACGTAGAGCGAGCCGAAGCGAGGGCAAGAACACGAAATGATGAACCAACCGACCGATCCCATGGACAAGAACGACTTTCCCGGCGCCGAAGGCGAGGGCAACGGGCCCGACTCGGCAGCGCAGGCGGCCGATGCGGCGTTCGCGGCCAGCGAGGACGAAATCGGCAAGCTGCGGTCCGACCTGGAGGACGCGTCGGACCGCGTGCTGCGCGCCCAGGCCGAACTGGAAAACTACCGCAAGCGGGCCCGCCGCGACCTGGAAAACGAACGCAAGTACGCAGCCCTGCCCCTGCTGCAGGATCTGCTGCCGGTGGTCGACGACCTGGAGCGAGCGATCGAAGCGGCCGAAAAAACGCCGCAGGCAGCCGGCTTGCTCGACGGCGTGAAGCTCGTGGCCCAAGGTCTCTCAGGCGCGCTGGCCCGACACGATTGCAAGAAGATCGAAGCCTTGGACGAGCCGTTCGATCCGGCATTCCACGAGGCCATCTCGCAGCAGCCCGTGCCGGACAAGCCGCCGGGCACCGTAGTGCTGGTGGCCAAGGAAGGGTACGTCCTGCACGACCGGGTCGTGCGCCCGGCGCAGGTGATTGTTTCGAAGTCGCCCGAGGAAAGCTGACCGTCCGCTCGCCGCAGCAGCTAAAATAGAAGTGTGTCGCGAGGTGCCTCGTCGAGCACGATTCAACCGTTTGGTAACCGGAGGTTGTCGTTCATGCCCACTTACGACTATCAATGCGATAGTTGCGGCCATAAGTTCGAACTTTTTCAGTCGATCAAGGACGACCCGATCCGCAAGTGCCCCGAGTGCAAGAAACTGAAGCTGCGGAGACTGTTCGGCACGGGCGCGGCGCTGGTGTTCAAGGGCTCCGGCTTCTATCAGACCGACTATCGCAGCGACTCATATAAGAAGGCGGCCAAAGCCGATTCGGAAAAGTCGAAAAGTTCCAACGGCGAGGCCTCGAGCAAGTCGTCTTCCGACGGCGCGTGCAGCGGCAATCCGTCGAGCTGCAAAAAGTGCTCCGACTGACCGCTCCCTCCGAGCATTGACTCCGAGTGCCTGCCAGCGAAAATTCAGGCATGGCACTCGTGCGATGTCCTACTTGTTCGCAGAAGTTCGATCCGAGCGACAGCCCGGCGATGCCGTTTTGCAGCGTGCGTTGCCGCAGGATCGATCTGGGACGCTGGATGAGCGAGGATATCTCGATCCCCTTCCGCGAAGTGCCCGAGGACCCGGACTGTGGCGACGAGGAGGAAGCATGAACGCGCACGTTGTGCCGTTTTCTCTCCATGCCTTCCTCAATTCCCTGTTCTTTCCTGGTTGCGTAATCCGTATAATCGTCGATTATTCGTGGTAGCGTCAGGAAGACCTCAGTCCGGCACGGAGTCCTCAGCCCATGTCCGAAGAACGCGGCGCAATTCGTTCGATCGCCTGGCGGCACGTTTTTCCATCGCTGCGGCTTTTTTCGGCCGTGCGTTTGGCGCTCAACTTCAAGGCCCTGCTGCTGGCGGCCATCGGCACCGTGGGCACGGTGGCCGGCTGGCGCGTGCTCGGGCAGCTCTTTGGCGATGAGCAAAGCGCTGCGGTGTCGCTCGAGAAGTCGGTTGCCGAAGTCTGGCCGTGGGAACGATCGCTGCTGGCCCCTTCGCTCGACCAGCTAACCTCGCTGGAAGCATGGCGCACCCACAGCCCGCTGGTGATCGCCTGGAACGAGATCAGCCTGCCGTTTCGGCAAATGTACGAGGCTCCCAGCTTGACGACGTTTGCCTATCTGCTCACGTGCGCGCTGTGGGCCTTGATCGTGTGGTCGTTCTTCGGCGGGGCGATCACGCGGTTGGCGGCCGTGGCAATTGCGCGTCACGAGAACGCGTCGCTGGGCGAGCTCACGCGTTTCGTCAATTCGCGCTTGCAGGGCTACTTCGTCGCGCCGCTGTTCCCCATGCTCGGCACGCTGCTGGTGGGGCTGCTGTTGGCGGGCCTGGGGCTGCTGTTGCGCATCGAATACCTGGCAATCGTCGTGGCCGTGGTCTGGCCTCTGGTGCTCCTGGGCGGCTTCGTGATGGCGTTTCTGTTGATCGGGTTGTTCTTCGGATTCCCGCTGATGTGGGGCGCCATCAGCACCGAAGGCACCGATTCGTTTGGAGCACTTTCGCATTCCTATTCGTACGTGTACCAGCGTCCCCTGCACTACCTGGCCTATGGCGTCATGGCCGCGCTGGTCGGAGTACTGGGCTGGGTGCTGGTGACCCTGTTTCTCGAAGCGATTCTGGCCCTCAGTGCCTGGGGTGTCAGTTGGGGCAGCGGCGGCGAGCGGTTTCAACGCTTGTTCGGCCCCGAGGGCACGGCCGAGGCCGCGTCGGCCATCCTGGGCTTTTGGACCAATTGCCTGGTCACCTTGGCCTACGGCTTTGTTTTCAGCTACTTCTGGACCGCCTCGACGGCGATCTACTTCCTGCTGCGTCGGCTGGTCGACGCCACGGAACTCGATGAGATCTTCATGCCGGGCGAGAGCGAGCAGCACGGCCTGCCCTCGCTGAAGACCGGAGCCGACGGCGTCCCCACCGTGACCGACGGGCCCGCTATGGCCGGCAAGGATGCCCCGAGCACGTCGTAGCTTTCCCGCGTGCTTACTCGGCCGAAGGACGCTGGCCCGAAGTGGCTTGCAGCAGCGAATCCATCTCCGCATGAAACTGCCCGCGGGAGACGACCTGGTCGAAGCCGGCGGCGGTCGCGGCGGCCAGCCGCGCCTTGTGAACGTGCGGGCCGAACGCAACGGTGCGTGCGCCCTCGGCCAGATGCGGCCGCAATTGTTCCATCAGCGCCGCCGGATCGAGCCCCGGGTGCGACAGGTCGACGATCACCAGGCTCGGCGGGGCGTCGGCCGCTTTCGCCAGCAGGGCCCGTTCGCTGGAAACGGCCGCCAGGTCCAGATCCAATCGCGACGCGGCACCGCTCACTTGCGACTGCATCATCAGGTCGGAGATCAAAGCGAGTGCGGACATACGGTCGAATTCACCCGCAGGCTGCGCGCCTTACACGCTTCCGGGACCGCGTTTGCCGTCGGCTACGTCGATCGCTTCGAGAGCGGGTAACACGAAGATCTTGCCGTCGCCGATGGTGCCCTCGGGACCAGTACGCGCCACGCTGGTGATCGTGTCGATCGTGCGATCGAGGAAGTCGTCGTTGATCGTGATCTCCAGCGCCACCTTGCGCAGCAGGTTCGTGCTGTACTCGTTCCCCCGGTAGTACTCCGTCTGCCCGCGCTGGCGGCCGAAGCCGTGCGCGTCGCACACGGTCATTCGCATCACGCCCACCTTCGCGAGCGCTTCGCGCACCGAGTTGAGCTTCGTGGGTTGAATGATGGCGATCACCATCTTCATGTTCGACGCCTCGCTTACGGCAGCCTGGAACGGCCCGTAGCATATCACGGCCGCGAGCGATCCGAAAACCGCAGTCGACCGGTACGAGCGAGTCGTCCGCCGGCGTCTCGCTTTATGGCGAAGTCAGGTTAAACCGGGCCTCGAGCACGCGGTGGATGCGGCTGGCCGACTCTTCGAGATGGGCCCGGCTGTAGGTGTCGAGCTTGGTGTCGCTCTCGAGGAGCTTGTTGATCTGCTTTTCCAGATCGGCCAGTTCCACGTACGCCACCGTCTGGCAGTCTTGCGGGGCACCGGTGTTGCCCATGGCCAGGTGCGACAGCCGCTTCAAGTAGCTGCGCTGCAGGTTGCGGCGGAGGCTGCTAATGGCGGGCTTGCGGTTGGTGTACTCGCCCTCGGGCATCGCGTCCACTTCGGAGTAGATCGCGCCGGTAAGGCGATCGAGCAACTCGGGCGTGGTCACGGCGTCCTCGTCCTCGGGCACTTGCAATTCGGCGTCGTGGATGCGCTCGAGCGTGAGCGAGGAGAGCAGCTTCTCCAGCACGCGGTCCTGCCACATCGAGATCACTTCGTGCACGGGGAACTCGGTGCGCAGCGGCACGTCGGAACCCCAATGGCTCCAGCGGCTGGACGCCAAGTGGTTATAGAGCTCGGGCGGGAAGTCGAACGGCTTGTCGCTGAACACCTGCTCTTCGAGCAACGCCAGCGCCTCACGCTGCTTGGCCGGCTCGACCACCACAAACGGCGGCGGAGCATCCGCGTCGCCCTTGTGGGCCCGGTGGACGTACATGCCGCCGACGTAACGCGACACGAAGTACATCGCCCGGCCATGGTTGCCCAGCAGCACGCCGAAGGCCTGCCGCGCTTTCTGGTAGCCCTCGCCGTCCTCGGTCGATTCCTCGAGCAACGTGGGCCACAGCTCGCCGATCAGCTTGGCACGCATCTTCGCATAGGCGATCGGGTCGGAGCCCATGTCGTAGCGGTTCGACAGCGGGTCGGGATCGATGCCGCGGGTGTCCTCGTCGGTGGCGTAGGCCAATTGCGGGTCGCCGCAGCGGGCCGCGATCTTGCGCAGCTCCTCGACTTCGCCCTCGGTGTCACCGGAGAGCGGCTTGTAGCCGTATTCGATGGCCCACATGTCGTAGGGCCCGATCGTCGACGAGAAGTAATCGCCCTGCTTGGCGTCCTGCGGCATGATGTTGGCCGGGGCGTAGTCCATCACGGAGCTGGTCAGCCCCAGTTTGTCGGTCTTCTCCGTGTCGTTGATCTCTTCCAGCGAGAGCATCGTGCTGGCCTTGAAGTTATGCCGCAAGCCGAGGGTGTGACCGATTTCATGCATGGTCACTTCCTTGAGCCCCTGCACGACAAGCTTCTCCCGATCGGCGGGGTTTGTCGTCCGCGTGGCAAGCACGTGCGCGCCGAAGGCCAATTCGCGCGACAGGCCGTGATGGAATTCGCAGATGCCGCCGGGATGCTGATGCCCGCTGTGCTCCATCTGCTCCTGGTAGGTACGCAGATCCAACGCGCCACCGGTCATGCGAGCGACGGCCTCGGGCGTAAAGTTTTCGTACTCGCGCCGCCAGAACTGCAGGAAGTCGGCGTCAAAGATCACGTCGGCGTCCAGGATCTGCCCGGTGCGCGGATTGACGCGCGAGGGGCCCATCGCAAATCCGGCGTTGGCCGTAATCCAGCGGAACGTGTTGTAGTTGATGTCTTCGGGGTCCCAGTCGTCGCTATCGCGCTGCTGGCGGACCTCGATGGCATTGACGAAGCCGGCCTTCTCGAAGGCCTTGTTCCACTCCTCAATGCCCTCGCGAATCGGCTTGCGGTAAGCGTACGGTATCGTCTTTTCGAGGTAGAAGATGATGGGCTTCTTCGGAGGCGATACGTCCGCCTTGGGGTCGGCTTTCTGCAGGTCCCAGCGATTGATGTAGCGGACGAAGCGGTCGTCGTCGCTGTCCTTTGACCAGTCCTTGACGACGGTCAGGAAGTAACCGACGCGGTCATCGGCCAGCCGCGGCTTGTAGCCGTTCTGCGGCAGCAGGCTGATCGAGTAGTGCACGTGAATGCTCGCCCCGCGGCTATCGGCCACCGAGTCGAACGATTGACGGCCGCTGGAGGTGTACGTAGCGGCCACTTCCAACTCGACGTTGTCGGTCAGGCCCTTGTTCTTGCCCTTGGGAAAGCCTTCGGCCCAGGTGCTCTTCGACTCGGAGAACGAGAAGCCCGGCAACACGCTCGAGATCTGCGGCAGGTCGCTCATGAACACCGGCTTCAGGTCGACCAGGTGGGCTCCGCCGGGGGCGGTCGTTATGATCGGCAGGCTGAACAGCACGCTATCGGTGTAGGCCAGGTCGACGGCCTTCTGCTGCGGGTCGCTCTCGTCTGCGGTGAAGCGGACGTTGCGGCGGACCAGGTGGATGTGGTCGTCCACCTTGCGGAACTGCCAGATCCAGTCGTCGCCAAATCCCCAGCTCATGCCGCCCAGGATCGAGCCGCGGCCGATGCCCTTGGCGATCGAAATCAGGACAATAAAGTCCTTGTCGAGCTGCTTGCTGCCGATCTCGGCCAGCAGGCGGTTGCCCTTGCGGTGCATCTTGATCAGGCCATCGATCGTCTCGTAGTCCTTGATCACGTCGCTGTAGTCGGGCTGCTTCGACTTCGAGCTGGAAGACGAGGAAGAGCCCGACGATTTTCCGTCGGACTTGTCGTCCGACGAGCTCGAATCCGATTCGGCCGAAACAGCCGGCTTCTTGTCGGTCTTTTCTTCCTTGTTTTCCTCGTCCGCCACGGCCGAACCGGCGGCGATGACCAGCGACAGAACGAACGCGACCGATGCAATGGACTTGGACATCTTGCTTCTCACTGAACCAGTGGGGATGGGTGGGGAGCCTGGCCGCAAGCGCCGGGCCGCACGTCCGTCGTAGCGGCCCGCAACCCCGTCAAATATAGCCTAAACTAGGCAACTCCCAAGGGGCTGCGAATACGGCAGTTATCGCAATTGGAGGGACCTCGGGGGCCAAATCACCCTGCAGGGCAGCGGCGAGCCGATATGTCCGTCGCGGGGATTCAACCTGTATTATACATGGCGACTGGTGGCGTGGCGCAAGTTTTTCGGCCTGGATGCGAGCGCGGGTGATGGCGGTCGAGCGTCTTATCGAACGGATTCTCAGGCTCTACCCCGCCGACTGCCACCCGAGCAGCGCTGAGCCCTGGAGCTCGCCTAACGGCTTCAGCGGCGCGGGCCTATGGCGGGTGACAGCACCCCGAGGCGAGCTTTGTCTGCGTCAATGGCCTGCCCGGCATCCGACGCCCAAGCGGCTCGAGTTTATCCAGGCCGTGCTCTGGCACGTCGTCCAAGAGGGCTTCTCGCTAGTGCCGTTGCCCCTGGAAACGCATCACCACCACGGCTACGTCTGGCACAATGGACACCTTTGGGAACTGACGCCCTGGCTTCCGGGCGAGGCGAATTACCGCCGTCAGCCCACCCGGCAGAAGCTCCGCGCGGCGATGACGGCCCTGGCCCAGTTCCACCGCGCGGCGAGCTCGTTTCCGCTGGCCGAGCCGGGTCCGCTGCGTTCGCCTGGCATTGCCGAGCGCACCGCCCGACTCGAACATCTGCTCACCGGCGGGCTCGACCAGTTGCACGCTGCCGTGGCCGACGAAGACTGGCCCGAGGCGGCTGGTCTGGCCCGGCGGCTGCTTCCCTTAGCGCGGCAGGTGGGCCCCAAGCTGCTGCCGAATCTGCAAGCGGCCGGCCGCCTGCGCGTGGCGCTGCAACCGTGCCTTCGCGACATCTGGCACCCCCATGTGCTGTTCGAGGACGATGCGGTTAGCGGCATCGTCGATTTCGGCGCGATGCGTTCGGACAACGTGGCCACCGACGTGGCCCGGTTGCTGGGTAGTTTGGCCGGCGACGCGAGCGAGGACTGGCATTTCGGCCTGACGGCGTATCAGGGGGTCCGGCCGTTGAGCGACGATGAGATGGCCCTGGTTCGGGCCTTCGATTCAAGCACCGTGCTGTTGGGCGGATTGCAATGGCTGGAATGGATCTACCTCGATGGGCACGAATTCCCGTGCCGCGAGGCCGTCATCGGGCGGATGGAGGAATTCGCAAAGCGTCTGGCGCGGCTGGCCCAAACAGTTGGCTAAACTTGATTTAGTGCGAAGATCGAAACAAACAACGGGCAGCCTTCTTGCGTAGTACCGTTTACGCCCTCCGTCGACGTTGACCCCCAGGAGCCTTCGACGTTAGAATGGCAACCCTCTCGTAATGTGTTGCTATATAAGGATATAGAGTAATGCCCGCGACCTGCGGTTCGCGTTTGCTTCGCTTTGTCCTGGCGGTTCTGCTGTTGGCCGGTGCCGGCGGCACGGCTTCGGCTCAACTCGACGATATCCTCAGCGGCAATCCACTTGCTCCCGGCGGGCTGGGCGTAGGCGGGGCCTCGCCCGAGGCGCTGGTCAGCGTGACGGCGCAATTCACGGCACCCGCGGGCGGCCGCCCGGCGATGCTCTCGATCAGCGCGCACATCGAGCCCCCCTGGTACACGTACTCGACGACGCAGAAACCGGTGGCAGCCACGCCCACCAAGATCACCGTCGAGCCATCGGACGGGTACCGCGTCGAGGGCGAGTTTCGTTCGACGCTTCCGCCCAAACTGGTGCGCGACCCGAAACTGGACCTCGAGTTCGAAGAGTTCGGTCCTGACGTGACCTGGCAAGTGCCTCTGTCGCTGGCCGACAACGTCGACCCCAGCCAGGTGACGGTCAAAGGCAGCGTGCGGATTCAGGTGTGTAAGGAAGGCACCTGCTTGCCGCCGACCGACTTCCCGTTTGAGGCCAAGCTGACCGAAGCTCCGCCGGAGAAAGCGACCTCGGTCGTCGAGTTCACGCACCCCGACACCCACGCCACGATTCGCGGCTACCTGGAACCCGGCACGGTCGCCCCCGGCGGCACGGCCAAACTGGTGCTCTCGGCCGAGATGCCCCAGGGCTGGCACGTCTACGCGCTGGCGGGCAAGGATCTCCAGCAGCTCGGCTCCAAGCCGACGGTGATCGCGCTTTCGAACACCTCGGGCTTTGGCCGCAAGGCGACCACGGCCAGCGACAAGCCGGTCAAGGCTCCTCCGCCGGTCGAGGGCTTGCCGGAAGTCTACTACCACGAAGGCCGCGTCACCTGGACCACGCCGCTGGTCGTGCCGAAGGACACCAAGCCGGGCCAGTACCCCATCGAAGGCATCATCGGCTACCAGACGTGCTTCGAGGACCAATCGTGCGACGCTCCGCGCGGTGCGGCGTTTTCGGGAACGCTGACTGTGGGCGCATCGCCGTCCAATCAAGCCTCGGCACTGGCGTTCAGCGCGGACAAGTACAACGCCGCGGCGAAGCTGGCCGAAAACCAGCCGCCGCCGGTGGATGACGAGGGCAACGAAACGGTCGAAGAGATCGCCCGGGCATCGACCGGGCCCTGGACGCTCGTGTTGACGATGCTGGCCGGTTTGCTCGGCGGGTTCATCCTGAACTTCATGCCGTGCGTGCTCCCGGTGATCGGGCTCAAAGTGCTTTCCTTTGCCGAACAGGCCGGACGCAGCCGAGCCCAGATCCTGATGCTCAATATTTGGTACTCGCTGGGCACGCTCTTGGTGTTCATGGTGTTGGCCACGCTGGCCTCGAGCGTCGCCCTGGGGCTGGGGAGCAAGAACCTCAACTGGGGCGAACAGTTCAGCTACACCTCGTTCAACATCGTGATGGTCGGCCTGGTTTTCACCATGGCCCTCAGCTTCCTGGGCGTGTGGGAGATTCCCATCCCCGGCTTCGTCGGCTCCGGCAAAGCAAACGAATTGGCCAGCCGCGAAGGCGCCGGCGGCGCGTTTGCCAAGGGCGTGATGGCCACGATCCTGGCCACACCGTGTAGCGGGCCGGCACTTGGTCCCGTGTTCGGCTACACGCTCAATCAGCCGCCGACCGTGACGTATCTGCTGTTCGCCTGTATCGCGCTGGGCATGTCGTCGCCGTACCTGATCATCGGAGCGTTCCCCAAGCTCATCCGCTTCCTGCCGAAACCCGGCGCCTGGATGGACACGTTCAAGAACCTGATGGGTTTCGTTATGCTGGGTACGATCGTGTTCCTGTTCAGCTTCATGGACCGCGATTACATCGTGCCCACGTTTGCAATGATGGTCGGCCTGTGGGCTGCCTGCTGGTGGATCGGACGCACGCCGCTGACCGAGAATATGACGCGCAAGTTGACCGCTTGGGCACAAGGTGCTGCTTTTGCCGCGATCGTGGGATTGGTGGCCTTCACGTGGCTCGTGCCGCGCGAATCGGAGATTCCCTGGCAGCCCTTCTCGCGGGCCGAGTTGGCTCGACTGCAGGACGAGGGCAATACCGTCTTGGTCGACTTCACGGCCGACTGGTGCCTGACCTGCAAGGCAAACCTGGCCCTGGCGATCGAAACCGACGACGTACGCGACGCGCTGGCCAAGCGAAAAATCGTACCCCTGCTGGCCGACTGGACGAAGCCGTCTCCGGAGATCGAGCGGGCGCTGGAGTCGCTCAAGAGCCGCTCCATCCCACTGCTGGCGATCTATCCGGCCGACCGACCCGATGATCCGATCGTGCTGCGCGACGTGATTACCAAGTCCCAACTGCTCGAAGCGATCGAAGAGGCCGGGCCATCGAAGCAGGAGTCCGGCGCGCCGCTCACGGCTTCGAGATAGGGAACCGCATCGTCGGGTCGCGCGAGTTCCCGGATTCCTTCTCCCTCCGGAGACGCGGCCCATGTGTGACACGCTCGCGATCGTCCGCTCAGGCGGCGTGCTGTTCGCCAAGAACTCGGACCGCGATCCCAACGAAGCCCAATTACTCGATTGGCAGCCGCGGCGCACGCACGCGCGGGGCGCGCGAGTGCAGTGCACCTGGATCGAGATCCCGCAGGTCGCGGAGACGAACGCGGTGCTGCTGAGCCGGCCGTTCTGGATGTGGGGTGCCGAAATGGGCACCAACGAGCACGGCGTGACGATCGGCAACGAGGCCGTCTTCACCCGCGTGCCTTACGCCAAGTCGGGACTGACCGGCATGGACTTGTTGCGGCTGGCGCTGGAGCGGGCGGCGACGGCCGCCGACGCGGTACGTACGGTCGTCGACTTGCTGGAAGAGTTTGGCCAAGGCGGCGGATGCAGCCTCGAATATCCGCATCGCACCTACCACAACAGCTTCATCGTGGCCGACACGCGCACTGCGTTCGTGCTGGAAACTGCCGGCCGGCACCATGCGATCGAGGAAGTGCGCGGCGCGCGAAGCATCTCCAACGGTCTGACGATCCCCGGTTTTGCCGAGCAGCATAGCGATTTTCTCAAGACGCGCATTTGTGGATGCCGCTCGCGTCGGCCGCGGACGCAAGCGCTGGCCGAGCATGCGGCGGGTCCGCGCGACCTGGCTCGCATTCTGCGCGATCACGGAGCGGACGACGCGCCGCCGCGCTATTCGCGAATCAACGGTGGACTCGGTGCCCCGTGCGTCCACGCCGGCGGCATGCTCGCCTCGTCGCAAACCACCGGCAGTTGGATCTCGGAACTGCGACCGGGTTCGCTTCGACACTGGGCCACCGGTACGGCGGCTCCCTGCACGGGGCTGTTCAAGCCGGTGGCCGTCGACCAACCGCAGCACGTCGGCACGCCGACCGAACGCGCCGACGAGGACTCGTTGTGGTGGCGGCACGAACGATTGCACCGCGCCGTGGTACGCGATCCCTTGCGGCTTGGTCCGCGCTACTTCGGCCTGCGCGACGAGTTGGAGGCGGCCTGGTTTGTCGATCCGCCGGATTCGAGTGCGGCATTCGCAGAAGCCGCCCGAGCGTTGGCGTCGTGGACCGACGACATTGCAGGGCAATCAGTTGCCGATCGCCGGCCGCGGTTCGTCAAGCGCTACTGGGCCCGCCGCAACGCCTGGGCCGGGCTCGATCTCTCAGCCAGGCGTGGCGCCGTGGCAGCCGGGGTCTAGTGCCCGTACGCACGCAAGCGTGAGCCCCGATGTAGCCGGCTCACTCCGTGAGCCGCCAGCAGCGCGCCGCCGCGGCAGGCACCACTATACTCGCCGTTGCCAGACCCTGTGCGGGTTGATAGCGCCCTTGCAGTTCTGCAACGGCTCGCGGAGCGAGCCTGCTACACAAGGGCGTTCGGCCGGGTCACACTATCTGTGGCAGCCCGCGTCTGACCGACTATGCCCAGACGACGCTGCGCGGGCCCTCAACGACTTCGCCGATGGCGTGGCTCTCGAGGCCCGCGTCGGCCAGTTGGTGGCGGATGCTCTCGGCATAGTGCGGGCTGACCACCAGCACCAGGCCGATGCCCAGGTTGAAGACGCGCTCCATCTCGTCGGGCTCGACCTCACCCAGCTTCTCGAGCCAGGTGAACACCGGCGGCACGGGCCAGCTCTGGCGCTCGATCCGTACCTGCACGCCCTCGGGCACGATCCGTTCGAGGTTCTCGCGCAGTCCGCCGCCGGTGATGTGGGCGATGCCGTGCACGACCTTCTTCACCTTGTAATAGGTCAGCACGCGCCGCACGGGTCGCACATAGATCCGCGTCGGTTCGAGCAGCGCTTCGCCGACGGTCGTGCCCAACTCGTCGACGTGCTGGTCGATCTTGAGGCCGGCAATGTCGAAGACGATCTTGCGCACCAGGCTGAAGCCGTTGGAGTGCAGGCCGCTCGAGGGGATTCCCAGCACGCGGTCGCCGGGCGAAATGCCCGAACCATCGATCAGCTTGGTCCGCTCGGCCACGCCGACGCAGAAGCCGGCCAGGTCGTAGTCGCCCGGCGCGTACAGCTCGGGCATGATGGCCGTCTCGCCGCCCAACAGGGCGCAATCGGCCTGCAGGCAGCCGGCCGAAATGCCCGAGACGATCTGCTCGAGCAATTGCGGATCGTCGTGCGCCATGGCCACGTAGTCGAGAAAGAACAGCGGCTCGGCGCCGGTACACAGGGCGTCATTGACGCTCATGGCCACCAGGTCGATGCCCACGGTGTCGTGCCGGCCGGCGAGCGACGCCACCTTGAGCTTCGTGCCCACCCCGTCGGTGCAGGAGACCAGCACGGGCTGTTCGTACCGCCGGGCGAACAAGGCGCTGGCGAAGTCCAATTGGAAAAGGCCCGCAAAGCCGCCGTCGTTGGGCATCACCCGGGGGCTATAAGTGCGGTGCAGCAGATTCGGCAGCCGGGCCATCGACTGGCGATAGACGTCGAGATCCACGCCCGCGTCTTTGTAAGTCGCTTTCGCCATTCACGTTACCCGCGCCGCATCGAAAGGAAAGCGCGGCATTTTACGGCCGGCGCGCGCGGATTGTCAAACGCATCGCTGGTGTGCTCGATCCTGTGCTCCTGCAACCAAGGGCTTGAGTCCGCCATCAGCAGAACGCTTGCCCGATGTAGAATCAGCACATGACTCAAACCATTGGTTGCCAACGCTGCGCGCGATTCTGTGAGGAGGTCTGGTTCTTTAAGGGACAAGAAATGATTCGGTGGATCGCCGAGAACGAGTTTATGACAGTCGACGGTGACCTGGAGGAGTTGTACCACGATGAGCCGCCCGACCGGGCCGATATGACGACCGCTGTCCGGTGCCGATCGTGTGGCCAAGTGTTTACGCTCACCGTGAAGGGCCCTGAGATCGACGCCTGTGGCAACCGTGTTTGGACGTGGAAACCAATTCTTCGGCGATCGGCGCGGTCGTAGATCCAATTGATGATGTAGGTGATCACCCCCGCAGGCGGCGGGTCGTAAGGTAGAGCAGCGTCAGAGCGAGTACGGGCACGCATCCGATATCGGCCACGAGCGGGACCCACCAAAATGGCCGGAGCGTCTCAAAGGCAAGAAAGGCGAGCGCCCCCAGCAGTCCGCCCAGAATCGGCAAAGAGCTAAACGACCGTTTCGTCACGCATGCATGGATGACACCGTACCAATTGCCGACGATCACCCAGGCCGCGAACAGTAGCGAAATCAGACACAACGCTTGAATAGCAACGGTCATGGTCCAATTCTAGCGAGGCGCAGAAAAGGGCCCGCCACATCGGCGGGGCCCGAGGGTCTGAGTGACTTCGACTGAATAACTCAGCCCAAGCTCATCGTCACGGTCTTATTCTCGGTGTATGCCTCGAGGCCTTTCTCGCCGAGCTCGCGGCCGATGCCCGACATCTTGAAGCCGCCGAACGGAGCGGCCGTGTCGAAGACGTCGTAGCAGTTCACCCACACGGTGCCGGCCCGCAGTTCGTCGGCCAGGCGATGGGCCTTGGTGACGTCGCTGGTCCACACGGCGGCGGCCAGGCCGAAGAACGTGTTGTTGCCGCGCTGGATCACCTCGTCGACGTCCTTGAACTTCAACACCGAGAGCACGGGCCCGAAGATTTCGTCGGTGGCAATCGACATGTCGTCCTGCACGTCATCGAACAGCGTGGGCTCGATGAAGTAGCCCTTGTCGCCGACGCGCTTGCCGCCGGTGACGCACTTGGCGCCCGCCTTCTTGCCGGCTTCGACGTACGACATGATTTTGTCGAACTGGGCCTTATCGACCTGGGCCCCCTGCTCGGTATTGGGATCGAACGGATCGCCGACCTTGCGGCTCTTGTTCATGGCCGCCAGCTTGTCGATGAGCTTGTCGTGCACCTTCTCTTCGACGAACACACGGCTGCCCGCGCAGCAGCATTGGCCCTGGTTGAGGTACAGGCCCATGTGCGTGCCGGCGGCGGCGGCATCGAGATCGCTGTCGGCAAAGATGATGTTGGGGCTCTTGCCGCCCAGCTCGAAGGTGAGCCGCTTGAGCGTCTGGCTGGCGTCCTTCATGATGATCTGGGCCGTCTTGTATTCGCCGGTAAAGGCCACCTTGTCGACGCCCGGATGCTTGACGATCGACGCGCCGGCTGTGGGGCCGTAGCCGGGCACGACGTTGATCACGCCGTCGGGAATGCCGGCCTTCTGCGCGAGCCGCGCCATCCGCAGGCAGGTCAGCGGCGTTTGCTCGGCGGGCTTCATCACGATCGTGCAGCCGGCCGCTAGCGCCGGGCCCCACTTCCAGGCCGCCATCAGCATTGGGAAGTTCCAGGGAATGATCTGGCCGACCACACCCACCGGCTCGCGCTTCGTGTAGCAGAAGTAGTTGCCGCGCACCGGGATCGTCTGGCCGTGGATCTTGTCGGCCCAGCCGGCGTAGTAGCGGAGGCAGTCGACCACCAGCGGCAGGTCGCCGTGCCGCGCCTCGCGAATCGGCTTGCCGTTGTCGAGCGTTTCCAGCCGCGCCAGCTCGTCGATGTCGTCTTCGATCAGGTCGGCCAGCTTGTGCATCAGCCGGCCGCGATCGCGGGCGTCCATCTTGCGCCACGGTCCGGAGTCGAACGCCTCGCGGGCCGCCTTCACGGCCAGATCGACGTCCTTGGCGTCGCCTTCGGCCACGGTGGTGATCACTTCCTCGGTGGCCGGATTGATCGTTTCGAATGTCTTGCCGCTGGCCGCGGGTACCCACTCGCCGCCGATGAAGCATTGGGTCTGTTTGATTTCCGGGGCCGAGGCCGGCTTGGTGATCGTGGCCATGAGAGAAACCTCCTGGAAGGTGGTCGAGACTGCGCCTGGTGGAACGAGATGGTTTGCGCGGAGAGGAGGACCGCAACGGGCACCGCCTCACGCCCTCCGCAGTATTGTAAGAGTTGGCACTCGCGCCCGACAAGCACGTCATTCGCGTTCAAGCCCGTGCTCGGTGGCGTCGAAGCGGTCGAAGAGGAAGCCGGCCACCCAGATCGTGGCCAGGGCCTCGGCGGCGACGAGCCAGGCCCCGACCAGGGTCAGCACCACGAGCGAGTCGGTCACCAGCAGCCGCGTCAGCACGACGAAGAGGCCGGCGAAGCCAAGCGTGATGCCGGTGAAGATCACGCGGGCCAGGTTGGCCAACATCACGCGGACCCCGGCGAACGGATCGCCGGTGGCCAGGTGCCTTACGGCGGGAAACAGCAGCACCAGCGCGCTATCAAAGGCAATCGACAGCAGATTGAGGGGCAAGGCCACGGCCACGGCCAACGGGATGGCCGGAATCCAGTGCCCCGAGACGCCGCCCATGCACAGCGCAGCGATGATCTGCACGAGCGTGACGTAGAGCGTGGCGGCCACGATTGATCCGGTTACGGCGGCCCAGGCGCCGACCGGCAGGGCCTTGATCGCGTCGATATGGTTCAAATCGCTGCGCAGCGCCAGCGGCATGGACAGCAGCATGAGAAAGCCAAGGCCGAGAGTCACGCCCACGATAGCCGCGATGGCGGCGTTGCGATCGGCTTCGGCCACCCACAGTCCGAGCCCGACCGCGGCCCCGACGACTGCCGGCAGGGTGAGCACGACGATCCAGCCGCCGCCGCTACGAAGCACTTCGAGCCCCTGCCGCCAGGCAATGGACCCGGCCCCAGACAGGCGCGGCGGCAGCGGAAGCCTGCTGCGAGGCCGAGCCCGCAGGCGGAACGTCGAGGTGCCACCGCTCTTGCGCAGCCGCTGGACCATTTCATAGCGGCGGCGGCTGGCGTCGAGGCTGGCCTCGACGAAGAAGCCATCGAGCGCGAGAACGCTCCAGGCCACCGCGGCGTTCAACACAAGGGCCGCGCCGGCCCAAACGAGCAGCAGGCGAAGGCTCTCGGCACTCAATATCTCAGCGAAGATGACAAACGGTGCCAGGGCGGCTCGGGCCGCCCAGCTTGATTCGATGGCCGCCATCCGCTCACTCAGGTCGAGGTCCGCCTCGATCGCACCGGCCTGCCAGAACGACAAGGGAGCGGCCACGGCGATGGCCACGACCAGCCCAACGGCCAACAGCCGGTATCGCGCGCTCAGCCAGCGGACGACCAGCGCGCCCAGAATCGACGACCATTGCACGAACAACGCCAGCAGCGCGACTCCCAGCATGGCCGCCGGCCACCAGAGGAACGGCATGAACACCGGCGCCAGTAGCGCAAAGCCGGGCACGCCGACCACGTTGAACAGCAGCTTGTAAATCAGCAGCCGCCGGCGGGTAAACGGACCCGCGAACAGGAAGTCGACCTCCGGCATCGTGAAGGCAATGGGACTCCTGATCCAACTACCGAAAAATGTGAACAGCCAGAGCAGGAACAGCAACGCGGGATTAATGATCAAGTTGGCAAGCGGCGGCATCGCCTCGCGCGGCAAACGGTGCACCAGCAGTTGCGGGCCGATCGTCATCGCCAGGAAAACCGCCAGGATCACCGCCATCACCACGCCCCGGGGCGAACCGAGCGCGCGCTTCATCTTGCGAAATTGACCTCGCACTCGCAGCTTCGACAGCAACCAGAGCGAGCGATTCACGGCGAACTCCTGAATTGGAAAATGGCTCAGGAGGGCGACTCTTCGATAGCGCGGAAGAACACGTCCTCCAGCGACCCCGCCCCGTCCAGCGTGCCAAAACGGGCGTGGGCCTCCTCCACCGAGCCGCAGAACACTGCGCGGCCTCTTGGCAGCATCAACAGATCCGTGCACAGGTCCTCGACGAGCGCCAACAAGTGCGAGCTGACCATCACGGCAGCGCCGGCCGCGGCCCGCTCGACGATCGACCGCTTGAGCGTGCGGATGGCGTGCGGGTCGAGGCCCGTCAGCGGCTCGTCAAAGAGGAGGGCTGCCGGCTCGTGCAGATAGGCGCAGGCGATGGCCACGTTTTGCCGCACGCCGCGCGACAGTTCCTGGGCGATCGTGTCTCGCTTGGGCAGGAGCTCGAACGTCTCCAGATGCTCTTCGGCCCGCGGCTCGAAATCGTCGACGCCGTAGGCCGAGGCGACGAACATCAGATGTTCCCAGACGGTCAGCGTCTCGAACAGCTTGGGATCGTCGGGCACGTAGGCCAAGTGGCGTTTGGCGGCGACCGGATCGGCCACGACGTCGTGGCCCGCGACCAGCAGTCGGCCGCGGGTGGGCGGGATAATGCCCGAGATCGAGCGCAGCGTCGTGGTCTTGCCCGCACCGTTAGGGCCAACGAGCCCGAGAATGGCCCCGGGCCGGACTTCGAAGCTGAGCCCCGCGACAGCCGCGACGTCGCGGTAGGTCTTGTGCAGGTCGACGACTTGAATCACGTACCCCTCGCCGGCAGAGTCCGTTCTCTCAACCGTCCGCAATTCTACCTTATTCTCCGGTCGGGTTGGCGGGCACCGGTGGGGTCACTTGCGATCATCGACGAGCACGGTGACGTGTGCCTCGGGAAAGAGCGCCTGGACGGCGGCGACGTCTTCGTCGGTCGCCTGCGGCGCGAGACCGATGTTGCTGAGCGGCTCGGCCCCCAACAGTCGCCACAGCCAAGGAGGGCTCGCCTCATGGTCGTTGTTGAGGTACGTAACCCGTACGGGGTGGTTTTCATGTACGTGCTGGCGAAGTCGCACCAGCCGCCGCGTGTTGGCGAAATGGATGCCCCAGGCCGCTAGCGCCACGAGGACCAGCAGCGCCCCCAGCGAGAAGCGAAACCAGCGGCGTTTACGGCGTCCGTCGCGCATGTCAGTTCATCCCTGGCGGATCTGCGACCCTTCGTCAGGCCTCGACTGCAGATGGTCAATCGATGAAGTGGCCTTCGCCCGTGAAGTAGTAGTTGGGCGACTTGGGGTTGTAGAACTGGCTGCGGCGCTGGGCGGCTTCGACCACGGCCTGATCGACCGCGCTGTTGGCCGCGTGGCTGGCCTTGATTTCTTTAGCCATGTCGTTCGTCTGGTCGATGACCAGCTTCGAATCGACGGCCTCCTGCTTGGACCGCTCTTCGAGCTGGCCAACCAACTTGTTGACGTTGTCGAGCCGCTTCGTGATTTCATCGAGCTGTTGCTTGACGCTGGGATCGCTCTTGCTGGCGGCGCTCAATTTGCTGTAGGTGCTGCCGGCCTCCTTCATATTTTCGCGGATGGCCGCCAGGTGTTTCTTGAGCACCGATGAGGATACCGGTGCGTCGGCGGCCGCGGCGTACTTGTTCAACAGCCGGGCGTGGTCGCGAGCGTGCATGCTGTGCGTCTTGGCGGTGGCAGCGTGATAGCGGTCGCCTCGCGCCGTCAGGTTGGGCTGCTCGTCCGCGGGGGTGACCGCCGCCGCAGGCTGACTCAACACCAAACAAGCAAACGCAACAAGGATCGCTTTCATCGAACTCCTCCATCTCGTCAGGGACTTGGGGACACCGACCTTACAAGTGTAGGGCGCCGATCTCGCGCTGCTGACGGTGCGGAATTGGCGGAGTTTACTGCTGCGGATGCAGATAGATGAAACTCTTGCCCAGCCGGCCGCCGTAGTTTCCAGCCGATATTTTCACCAGCCCGGGCGTTTCGACCGCGGCCTCGATTCCGGCTCGCGTGGCGATGGTGATCGTCTCCAGGTCGCGGCCGTTGATGATCACTTCCATCACCGATCCGACGCCCTCGGGCAGCCGGCTCTTATCGCCCAGCTTTCCGCGGAGCGTGGGGCAGTACTCGGCGTACGTGCTGGCGACCGTGAACGAATAGCGGCTGCCGGCCTTGGACCCGCTGCCGGCAATGCCGCCGGGAAATGGCATGATCACGCCCGGCGTATCCGCCACGGCGGCGGCGGCCCGTTCGGCGGCCAGCAGCGCCGAGTCGACGTCGGTGCCCAGGAACCACAGGTTGCCGCCCATCAGTCCATCGCGATAGCCGAAGCGGCGATCGATCGTGAACTCGCCACCTAGGATCGGCACGACCCACACGCGGCGGTCGTGCCGCACGTCGCGAAACTGGTAGCCGTCGCCGAAGTACGCCAGCTTGCGGCCAAGTTGAAAATGATCGTCCGTGTCGAGCAGGTTAAAGCAAGCGGCCGTGGGACAGGTCAGCACGTTTTGGCTCACCCGCATCAGCAACGAGCGCTCAAGCGCCTCGCGCCGGTCCTTGCGGAAGCGCGGCACGTGAAACTGAACGACTGCGCCGGGTCGACCGTCGGGCGTGGCGAAGTCGGCATCGAATCCGGGGCCGACATAGCGATCGAGCCCGGCTTCGCAGTCGCAGAGGATCGTGCTCGAAGCGTTGCCTGTGGCGGCGGCCACGGCGTGTTCCAGCCAGCGGGGATCGCGGGCCGTGATCAGTATCTCGGCGTAGATGCTGCGGAACGCCTCGGCGTAAGTGTCCTCGACCTCGGCGCGCGTGGGAGTGGCCACGGTCGCTACCGCCCCTTCCCCGGATAGATCGTCTTCTCGGTGATGATCTTATCCATGAAGATGTCGTGGTCTTGCGTGGGAATCTCCGGGAACATCTGGCACTCGAAGGCCAAAGCCACCAGCGGCGTATCGGGCCGGGCGTGCTGGAGCAGCTTATCGTAGTAGCCGAAGCCGTGACCCATGCGGGCCCCGCGAGCGTCGAACGCCACGCCGGGCACCATGATCACGTCGAGCTCTTCGACGCCCACGCGCTTCTCCGGCAGCTCGCGCAGTTCCGGCTTCGGCTCGAGGATCTTGTACATGCCGATGGCCAGCTCATCCATGTCGGTCAACTCGAAGAGCTCGAGTTCGCCGTCGACGCAGTAGGGCACGACGATCCGCTTCGAACCATCCAGCAGTTTCGGCAAGTGGTGCCGCGTGCGGACCTCGGTGCGGACGTCGATGTAGACCATCACGGTCTGGGCAGCGTCAAACTCGGGAAGCGCCACGAACTTTTCGCAGATCGAGGCGCTGATCTCCTCCTTGTTTTCCTGCGCCTTGCGGTTGGCGTGGGCTTGTTCGCGAATTGCTTTCTTGACGTCCTGAGATTCCATCACTCGTTCCACGTTCATAGCGCTTCCTGGTGCAGTCGAAGAATTGGTCCACCACGCGTGTCTTGCCGACTATCCTAATGGTTCGTGCGCCGATGGCAATCCGCCGATCTCACGGCGCGGCATTCACGTCACGGACTCGGCGGCGTGAATCAGACCGATCATGTCGCGAATCGTCTCCTCCAGCAGCTTCTCGCCGCCGAACTTGACGCCCAGGGCCTGAAGCTTGTCGTTTTCGATCTCGTGCTTGGGCCGGGTCTGCTCGCCGCGAATTTCCGAGTGGCTGCCGGAAATCTTCTTTGCCAGGCGTGCCACGTCGTGTTCGGAAATGTAGCGGTCGTAGCAATTGAAGACTTCGCCGGCAATGTCGTCGGCATGCAGCAGCACGTGCACCGCCTGGGCCACGTCTTGGGCATGCACTTCCTTGCCACCGCGACGGCACTCGACCTCTTCGTTGTGCACGACGGACCAGACGAGGTCGTACCACTTGCTCTTCTTCACCTTGTGGGCCACGCCGTAGATGCCCGTGGGCCGCAACGCACAGATCGGAAACTTCTGCCCCTTGCCAAAGCTGTGGACGAAAGCCTCCACGGCCGCCTTGTGCGCGCCATAGTGGCTGGCGGCCCAAAGCGGATGCGTTTCGTCCAAGGGGCGGCCGTCGAGGATGTGGTCGTGGACGGCGCAGCTCGAGATGTAGATCACGCGCTCGACGCCCGCGGCCCGCGCGGCTTCGAACAGTTGCAGGCTGCCGGCGATGTTGCGCATCGCCAGCTCGCTGGTGAACGCATCGCTCGACATGCGGGCTTCGGCCGGGTAGGCAAGCGCTGAGTGCACCAGTGCCTGGCACCCATCGAGGAGCTTCTGGCAGGACTCCCAGTTGCGGAGCTCCCCCTCGACCCACTCGATGTGCTTTTCGACATGGTCCAGTCCGCTGCGGTCGCTGCTCGGCCGATGCCAGCAGCGGCACGAGTGCTCGTGAGCCGCCAACGGCTCGAGCAGATAACGGCCCAGGAAACCGGTGACGCCGGTGATAGCGATCTTCATGGTCGGACTCCTGTACGCGTGTTGGCTCTCCCCTTTAGTGTGACGAGTTTCACGACGGCGCCAAACCACAATTGCCTGCGGCAGCGGCGACTCGAACCGGCCTCGGCTGGCACGCAACTACCGGCGCCGGTAAACTGCTGCGCATGAGCCCATCGTGAGCCGGGACGCACAGTGCGTTGCGTCCCGCGTCACGTCCAACCACGTCGAGAATGCGATGACTGCCTCGTACTTGATTGCCGGCTGCCGTACCCCGATCGGAAAGTTCCTGGGCAGCCTCTCCAGCCTGCCCGCCCCGCGTTTGGGCGCGGTGGCCGTGGCCGAGGCGGTCAGCCGGGCCGGCGTGCCGGGCGATGCGATCGACGAAGTGATCATGGGCAACGTCCTGGCCGCAGGTTTGGGACAGGCGCCCGCGCGCCAGGCCGCGTTGCACGGTGGGCTGCCCGATTCGGTGGCCGCCGTGACCGTCAACAAGATGTGCGGCTCGGGCCTGAAGGCCGTGATGCTGGCCGATCAGGCCATTCGCGCCGGCGACGCCAGAATCATCGTGGCCGGCGGCATGGAGAGCATGAGCAACGCGCCCTACCTGATCGCCGGCGCGCGGCAAGGCTGGAAATTCGGCAACCAGCAAGTCCGCGATTCGATGCTCCACGACGGGCTGTGGTGCGCCTTCGAAGATATGGCCATGGGCGCCGAGGCCGACTATATCGCAGAGTCGCGCGGGGTCTCGCGCGCGGACCAGGACGCCTTCGCCGTGGAAAGCCATCGCCGGGCCGCCGCCCGCTCGGGGCATCCCCTCGAGGAAATCGTTTCCGTCACGGTGCCCGGGCGCAATGGCGACACAATTGTCGACCGCGACGAAGGACCCAGGCCGGATACGACGCCCGAGGTGTTGGCCAAGCTGAGGCCGTCGTTTGGTGGCGAGGGCACGGTAACTGCCGGAAACGCCTCGCAAATCAGCGACGGAGCAGCGGCGCTGGTCGTTGCCTCGGAAGACGCGGCCCGCGACGTGCGTTCGCCGATCAAGGCGAGGATCGTGGCCAGTGCCACCAGCGGCGTCGCCCCGAAGGAAATTTTCATCGCACCGGTCACGGCGGTGGAAAAAGTACTCGAGAAGGCGGGCATGACGCTGGGCGACATCGACTTGATCGAGTTGAACGAGGCGTTCGCGGCCCAATGCCTGGCCTGCATGCGGCCGCTGGAAGCCGATCCGGCCAAGACGAACGTGCACGGCGGGGCCATTGCCCTGGGGCATCCGATCGGGGCCAGCGGGGCCCGGGTGCTGGTGACGTTGCTGTATGCGATGGCGGAGCGCGGGGCGAAGCGCGGATTGGCGGCGCTGTGCCTCGGTGGGGGCAACGCGGTGGCGATGATCGTGGAGCGGGAGTAGAGGGGCCGTACGCAAGCGCTCACGCGCCGTCGCCGATGGCTCCAGGCTAAACCGAGGGAGCGGGGCGCGTGCGGGGGTAGAGGCAGCAGTCCTCGGGGCACACGTCGTGGCTTGGACCGAATGTGCCCAGCGCGCGCCGCGGAGCGCCGGCGGTCCGCTCGAGGATCAGCTCGCGGATCATGCGAACGAAATCCGGGTGGCTGCCCACCGTGGTGGCGCGGACGAGGTTTATTCCTAGTTCCGCGGCGACGTTGCGGGCTTCGATGTCGAGATCGTACAGCACCTCGACGTGGTCTGAGAGAAAGCCGATGGGGACGACTACGACGTCGTTGATCCCTGCATCGGCGGCAGTTCGCAACGCGTCGCAAACGTCGGGCTCGAGCCACGGTTGTTGCGGCGGACCACTGCGGCTTTGATAAACGACCTCGTCGTTGGTGTGCTGCAACGCATCGGAAACCAGCCGCGAAGCTTCGGCAATCTGCGCGGCGTAGTCGCAGTGTTCGGCCATCGAGAGCGGAATGCTGTGCGCCGTGTAGAGCAGTTTCGTGCGAGCGCGGCGGTCGGACGGGATTTGCTCGAGTGCCGAGCGCACACGCTCAATCATCGGCTCGATAAAGCCTGGGTGGTTGTAGTAGACGCGGAGCTTCTCGACGCTGGGGGCCTGAGGACCGACAACGCGTTGCGCCTCGGCGATGTTCTCGCGATACTGGCGACAACTCGAGTACGAACTGTAGGCCGACGTGAAGAACCCCAGCGCTTTGCGCACGCCGTCGCGCGCCATCTCGGCCAGCGTGTCCGGCAACATCGGACGCCAGTTGCGATTGCCCCAATAGACGGGCAGCGCCGGGCCGTGCGATTCCAGTTCGCTGCGCAAGGCGTCGACCAGCGCGCGGGTTTGTTCGTTGAGCGGGCTCTTGCCGCCGAAGAGCTTGTAGTGCTCGGCCACCGCGAGCATTCGCTCGCGCGGCACGTTCTTGCCGCGCAACACGTTCTCGAGAAACGGCAATACGTCGTCGGGTCCTTCCGGTCCACCGAAAGCAACGACTAACACCGCGTCGTAGGCTTGAGCCACCGCGCTACCTGAGAAGGACGCGAACGCTCACCGCGGGCTTCAACGCATCGAAGCCGGAAGGTGAGCGCGCGAAAACACCAAGAGAGAGTGACCCCTACTGGATTCGAACCCGTGTTATCGGCGTGAAAGGCCGGTGTCCTAGGCCAGACTAGACGACGGGGCCTCAGGCGGGCACGTGCGCCGCCAGTATGTGCCTAATGATGGCTGATCCGGCCGCTGCGTCAAGGCCGAGGCCTGCGCGATGGCCCAGTAAAGAGGGATCGTTCGGACCCACAACCACGAGCCGAAGCGAGCGAGCACGAACGGGCGGCCGCAAGCGCGCAGCGCGACGAAGAAATGGCAAAGAACGAATCAAGCGTCGGCAGCGCCGTTGTTGTCCGCGTCTGCCTTGTCGGACGTTGTCATCTCATTACGACGGATCGCGTCGAACACCTCGCGGCGATGCACCGGCACCTCCTTCGGCGCCTCGACACCCAGGCGGACCTTGTCGCCGCGGATTTCAACCACTACGATCGTGATGTCATTGTTGATGACAATACTCTCGTTCTTCTTGCGAGATAGAACCAACATGGCCATTCCTTCGATTGTTGTCGCGGGGCTTCCTTGAAATCCAACCCCTCGATAAGCCACCGCGCCGCGTGACACAGCTTCCTATGGCGTCCACATCCACCTATCGCGATCACCCCAATCTTGGGGAGCCCAAGCGTGGGGAGGTTGTCAAGCGCGCGCAGCGGGCTCCTGCTACCATCCACTCTACGTAGTGGACCTAGGGAGTCAAGCGATGCCCCGGGCATTGGAACGGCATTTCTAGGAGATTCCCCGCGCTGCTGTCGCAACATGTAGGGGCAACCGCGCCCCCTAGGCGTTACCGTCTACCCAAACCGCGCAGAATACCGCACATCAGCGCTGGTTCCCGAGCCGCCAAATTACCGCCAAGAGTGGTGCCCAGGGCCCTGCGTCGCCCCACTGGACATCCACGGAAACGGCACGTTCGGCCACCTCTCGGCACTGAAGGTCGGAGGCATACCGGGTTGATTTCTCTCGGACCGATGCTGGCTTCTTGAAAACCCGTGTGTTTGAACTTGGGCGGCATGCGCCTTCTTCAACGCCCAGCCAACTAAGAACGTCAAAGCAGGCGCAGCGTGATGCCGCCGTATCGGCTGAACGCGCGAGTGTATTGCCGCTCTGCTGAAACCTCACAAGACTTCTTGTGCACGCGAAAAAACTGCGGGCGAATCAACAGGCATCGAAGTGGAAGAAGCGTATTTGCCGCGAAAACGGCGCGCCGAACGAAGGCCGCTGCATCCGGCGTCCTTGCGGGCAATCGGGCCCTGTCTATAATACCACTGTGAGGCTCTTTTCAGCCGCGGCGCAGGCGATGGACGCGGCTCCAAAGTAATAATCACCGAAGACGGTAGTAGGGCCCTCAACTACCTGGGGACGCCGAGGACAGTGGTCGGGAAGGCAGCATGATTCGTTGGTTGCGGGATATCTGGGACGCTGTTTTCACCGTGGCGCAGGGACTCTGGGTCACGATGCGCTATTGGTTGATCACCTACGATCCCGAGCGAAAGGCCTTTACGCAGCACTTCGAATATCCGGAACTGCCGGTTCCCGTCGCGCCTCGCTACCGCGGGTTTCATCGCTATGACCTGACGACTTGCATCGCGTGCGATCAGTGCGCGAAGGCCTGTCCGGTCGACTGTATCTACATCGGCAAGGAGCGCGTGACCGGCGGCAAAGGATTCAAGGTCACGGGCTTTACGATCGATTACACGAAGTGCATGTTCTGCGCGTTGTGTGTCGAGCCTTGTCCGGTGGACTGTATTTTCATGGGCTCGACGCACGACTTGAGTTGCTACAGCCGCGATGGATGCCTGGTGGATTTTGCGCGTCTGCCGGTCGACGTTGCCTGGGGCCGCTCGACCTTGAATCCCACAGCCGTGGCCGCCTCGAAGACGATCATCGAGCCGGTGCACGGAGGTCCCAATCAGTAAGCGAAAGCATCGAAAGCGACGCCGGCCATGAATATCAACGACTATCGTCCTGCCAAGGTATTCACCGTCGAACAAGCCAATGCCGTGTTGCCGCTGGTGCGTGCGATCACGGCCGACTTGGTGCAACTTTCGCGCGAGGTGATGGAACGCCGCGAGCGTTTGGCGCTATTGAACGCGGGCCGCAACGCATCGGCCAGGGACCCCTACAGCGAAGAGCTGGCCCAGATCGAAGAGGAGTTGGCCAAGGATAGCCAGCAGCTCCAGGCCTACGTCGACGAACTGCGCGAGCTGGGCGTGGAGCCCAAGAGCGGTCCGGAAGGATTGGTCGATTTCCCCTGCCTGATGGACGACCGCATCGTCTATCTATGCTGGAAGCTCGGCGAACCCGAGGTGATGTTCTGGCACGAGTTGGAGGCAGGTTTCGCCGGCCGCCAGTCGCTGGTCGCTGGCAGCGTCGCCCAGGATTCGGACGAACCGCAGGACGACGAGTCGCTGTAGCGCCAAGCGCTCCGGCCAAGGTCCTGCACGTTTTGACCGTTGTCGCCGGCGGCTTCGAACGAAACGCGCCGAAGCGGTGTCTTTTCGGCCGCCAATCAACGTGCCCCGCTTGCAAGCCGGGTAGTCGCTTTCTTAGAATGCATGTTTTCCCAAGGCGGAAAAGTGCGTTTCTGCCCGGCCCCTTAGAAAGACGGACGATGGCCTCGCCCATTCATATTGTGGCCTACATGGCCCTCTTTACGGCAATTGGCTTCGTATTCTTGTTCGCAACGCTGCTGGCGGGCCGATTCCTGCGGCCTCACGCGCCCAACGCCGAGAAGCTGGAAGTGTACGAGTGCGGCGAGCCGACGATCGGCTCGAGCTTCGTGCAGTTCGACCTGCGGTTCTACGTCGTTGCGCTACTGTTCATCATCTTCGACGTCGAAGTCGCCTTCTTCTTTCCCTGGGCCACCGTGTTCGGCAAGACAACGCACATGATGGATCCGAACATGCCGAAGGCCACCGCGCAGGGTGAGCTTTCGCCCGAGGCCAAGGTTCTGTTCATGGAATTGGGCGTTGCCGATCCGACGGTTCCGCCCGTGCCGCCCGATTTCGAAGCCGAGGCCGCGTCCATGACGCCCAAGCGCCGCACGGAAATTGCCGTGACGGACTTGGCCCGGCGAACGGCACTGTTCTCGATGGCCGACATCGCCGTGTTTTTCTCGGTACTGCTCGTGGGCTTTGCCTACGTGTGGAAACGAGGCGACTTGGATTGGGTCCGCGCGCTCAGCAAGCAACGGGCCATGGAGTCGCGCGCCAGCCCCTCGGCCCCGGTCGTCGAAGAAAAGGAACCGGTGTTGTCGTAACGGCCCGTGCCATTTTTCAAATCAAGATAGCCGCACCCTTTCGTTATGAGCGGACACGAGTTTGTCGACCGGCTGAAGAAGCAGTTCGGCGACGCGATCACCACGGTGAACCTCGAGGCCATCGATCCCTGGATCGAAGTGAAGCCCGAGGGGCTGTTGGCACTTTGCCGGTACTTGCGCGACGAGCCCGACCTGCGGTTCAACATGCTGAACTGCATCTCGGGCGTCGACTACTTCGAGCCGGATGAGAAGAAGGCGGCCAAGGCCGGCTTCGAGCCGCACATCGAGGTCGTGTACCACCTGTCGAGCATCGTCCACAAGACGACGCTCGTGCTGAAGGTGATGCTGCCGCGCTGGAAGGACGATCAGCCGGGCAACCTGCCCGAAGTGCCCTCGGTCTCGAGCATTTGGAGCACGGCCGACTGGCACGAGCGCGAGACGTTCGACCTAATGGGCGTTCACTTCAGCGACCACCCGGACCTGCGGCGGATCCTCTGCCCGGAGGATTGGGTCGGCCATGCCCTACGCAAAGATTACGAGATGCCGCTGGAATATCACGGAATTCGAGGGCGGTAAGCGACGGTACCCCGGGATCCCGCGATCGCCTGTGAATCACTAGCCGCTGACCACCAACGACGAACCACGACACAATGGCAACGCAAACGGACGATCCGCGGATCATCGAGTTCGACGTTCGAACCGATGAGATGCTGGTGAACATGGGGCCGCAACACCCCAGCACCCACGGCGTGCTGCGGCTGGTGCTGCGTACCGACGGCGAAATCGTTTCCGAAGCGACGCCGCACATCGGCTATCTCCATCGCTGCGCCGAGAAGATCGGCGAGAATCTGACGCCGCGGCAATGGATTCCCTACACCGACCGGATGGACTATCTGGCCGGCATGAACATGAATCTCGGCTGGTCCCTGGCGGTCGAGAAGTTAATGAATCTCGAACTGCCCGAGAAAGCCCGGCACTTGCGGGTGCTGATCGCGGAAATGAACCGCATCGCCAGCCATTTGGTGGGCATGGGTGCCTACGGACTCGACTTGGGAACGTTCAGCCCGTTTCTGTATGCCTTTCGCGAGCGGGAGAAGATTCTTGACCTGTTCGAAGAGGTGTGCGGTGCCCGTCTGACCTACAGCTACATCACAGTCGGCGGCGCGACGGCCGACCTGCCGCCCGGCTGGCTGCAGAAGTGCGAAGCGTTCCTCGACCAGTTGCGACCCGTCATCGACGAGTATCACGCGCTGCTGACGACGAACGCGATTTTTGTCCGCCGCACGGCGGGAATCGGTGTGCTGTCGGCCGAAAAGGCGATCGACTACGGCTGCACGGGCCCGGTGCTGCGGGGCAGCGGCGTCGACTACGACCTGCGCCGCGACGGCGAGCAGCGCTACACCGAGATGTATGACGGCTACGCCTTCGAGGTGATCGTCGAGCGCGACGGGCACTACCCCAAGGATCACGACTATCCGCCCGTGCCCAAGACGGCCGTGCTGGGCGATTGTTGGCATCGGTTCTACGTGCGGATGCTCGAGGTGATGCAGGCGATGGATCTGGTGCGGCAAGCCATCGACCGCTACAGCATGTGCAGCGGCGACTGGGGCACTCCGGTCAAACTGACCGAGAAGCTCCCCAAGGGTGATGCTTATATGGAAACCGAGTGCCCGCGCGGGCAGATGGGCTTTTACATCGTCAGCAACGGCGGCTCGATTCCGCTTCGCGCTCGAGCTCGCAGCAGCTCGTTCTGCAACCTGTCGGTGACGTACGATCTCTGCCGCGGCTGTCTGATTGCCGACGTTCCGGCCATTGTCGGATCGCTCGACATCGTGATGGGGGAGATCGATCGCTGAAACGGCTGCCGGCCGTTTTTTCGAAAGGTTTAGGGGCTTGTCGATCGCGGTGAGTTTGTGCGATATTTCACGATCTTGAATCACGCTGCAAAGGCGAATCGCGGCACGTGTTAGCCAAGTGAATCGTCCCTCGGGGGACACGCTCGGGCGTGGCACGTTCGACGCAGGATAGGGCCCACAAAGCGGTGGCTGAATATCTCCAACAGTATCTGCCCCAGTCGCTGGCCTACCTCACGGCTGCGCTGGTGCACGCGGTGCTGATCCTCGTGGTCGTGGCCCTGGGCACGCTGATCTTTATCTGGCTGGAGCGCAAGGTCTCGGGCCGTATCCAGGATCGGCTCGGTCCCACGCGGGTGGGCGGCAAGTTCGGCTGGCTGCAAACCTTGGCCGACGGACTGAAGCTGATCACCAAAGAAGACCTGCGGCCCGCCAGCGCCGACTCGATGCTCTTTCTGATCGCGCCCTACGTGAGCTTGTGCGCCTCGTACGTGGCCTACATTGCCCTGCCCTTTGCCGACGGCTGGGTGGCCATTCATCTCAACGTGGCGGTGTTCTTTATCGTTGCCGTGCTGGGACTCGAGGTGTTTGGCGTGATGTTGGCCGGCTATGCCTCGGGGTCGAAGTGGTCGCTGTTCGGTGCAATGCGCGAAGCCGCCCAGGTGGTCAGCTACGAAGTGCCGCTGGGCATCTGTGTGGTCGTGCCGGTCTTGATCGCGGGAACGATGGACCTGGTGGCCATCGGCCAGATGCAGGCAGGCTGGTTCTTCAACTGGTTCTTGTTCCACGATCCGTTCACGTTCATCGTGTTCTGGGTGTACTTCACCTGCGCGACGGCGAGCGTCAATCGCGCCCCGTTCGACCTGGCCGAGGCCGAGAGCGAGCTGGTGGCCGGCTTCCACACGGAATACTCCGGCGTGCGCTGGAGCATCTTCTTCATGGCCGAATACAGTTCGATGGTCGTCGTGAGCGCGCTGGCGGCCATCCTGTTCTTCGGCGGCTGGAACGGGCCTCTGCCGATCACGCACTGGCTCGGACTGGCCGACTCGGCGAATCCCCTTGCCCATTACGTCGCCAATCTGCTGGGCTTAATCAATTTCCTGGGTAAGGCCATCGCCGGCGTCACGTTCATGATGTGGGTTCGCTGGACGCTGCCACGGCTGCGTATCGACCAGGTGATGGCGACGTGCTTGAAATACTGCACCCCGATCGCCGCCTTTGGCTTCGCGGGTGCCGTGATCTGGACGTTTCTGTTCCCGGGCGGACTGGTGATTCCCAACAAGGATTGGGTCGTTCAGGAGGAGTATCAGCTCGACGAACCGCAGGCACAGTCGGCAGCGTCCACTTCGGCAGCGTCCACTTCGCCGCTGGCACACGCAGACAGTGGCCTGCACGCAGAGGAGCACCATGGAACCGATTAACTGGCATTCCGTGTTCTTCCTGCTGTTCGCGCTCGTGGGGTGCGGCTTTTCAGTGGCCGTGCTGCTGACCAGCAACGTCGTGCGGATGGCGTTCTACCTGGTGTTGGCGCTGGCGGCCACGAGCGGGCTGTTCTTCCTGGCCGGGGCCGACTTTGTGGGTGCCATGCAGATCATGATCTATGTCGGCGGCACGCTGGTGCTGCTGATCTTCGGCGTCATGCTCACCGCGCGGGGACCGTTCATCTCAATGCGTACCCCAGCCGGCGAATGGATCCTGGGCGCGATCATCGGCGGTTCGTTGCTGGTCGTGTTGCTGTCGGCCGCCACCAGCGTGCGAGCCTGGCGCCCCGTCGCTGTCGCCGAGGGCGAAGCCCGACCCACGGCCACGCGGCTGGGCATGGCCCTGTTGGGAGCACGAGTCGACAAGCTGGAAGAGCCCGACCCCACGCAGCGGGAAGGCATGTCGGGCTACCTGCTGCCGTTTGAAATCGTTTCGGTGCACCTGCTGGTCGTGCTCGTCGGATCGGCCTATTTGGCCCGACCCAAGAAGCGTGCCGTCGGTTCCACCGCGGAGACCGTGTGATGAATCTGTTGACCGAACCAATCGGCGTTTCGCACTACCTCATCGTCGGGGCGATCATGTTCGTCACTGGCGCATTGTGCATGGCGACCAAGCGCAACGCCCTGGGCGTGCTGATGGGCATTGAGCTCGTGCTCAACGGCGCCAACGTCAACTTCGTGGCCTTCGGCAGCGAGTACCTGCGGCCCGGGGCGGTGAGCATGGGCCTCGACGGCCAGTTGATCGCCCTGTTCGTGATTGTGCTGGCGGCGGCCGAGGCGGCCGTGGCGCTGGCGATCGTGCTGAATTTCTACAACAACCACTCGTCGGTCGACGTCGATAAGGCGGACGAACTCAAAGGCTGATGGATCCGGTTTCCACACTACCCGTGCTGTTGGGTCTGGCCTGGCTGGTGCCGCTGGCCTCCTTCACGCTGATCGTGCTGTTCGGTCCGCGGATGGGGAAGGCCGGAATCGGCGCAGGCTATCTGGCCACGGGGGCCATCCTCACCTCGGCCATCCTCTCGTCGTTCTCCCTGTTTTTCGTGTGGATTCCGGCCTACGACATGCCCGAGCCGTCGCATCCCGTGGCGGCCGACAGCGCCCACGGCGGAGCGCATGAGGCAGAAGTGCACGACGAGGCGGCCCACAAAGAGGAGCATGGCGACGACGACCACGGCGAGCAGCACGCCGAAAGCAGCCACGGCGAACACGACGGCGGTCACGCCCACTTCGACAAGCCGGAGATCGCCGGCGAATGGTACACGCTCGGCAAATTCGGCTCGCTGCGGATCACGATCGGCTACTACATCGACTCGTTGACCGTGATGATGTTTGCCATGGTCACGTTCATCGCCACGTGCATCCACTTCTACGCAATCGGCTACATGCACGATGAGCTGCACGACTACGTGGATCACGAGGTGACGCTCGAAGACGGCCAGCATCTGCATCGGCCGGGCCGCTTCCATCGGTTTTTCCAGTACCTGTCGCTGTTTTGTTTCAGCATGCTGGGGCTGGTGATCGCGGGCAATATCGCGATGGTGTTTGTCTTTTGGGAGTTGGTGGGCATTTGCTCCTACTTTCTGATCGGCTTTTACATCGAGCGCAAGAGCGCCTCGAACGCTGCCAATAAGGCCTTCATCGTTAACCGCGTGGGCGACTTCGGAATGATCATCGGGCTGATGGTCATCTTTGCCACGCTGGGCACGTTCGCTTTCGGCGACGTGGATGCCGACGGCGACGGCACGCCCGAGCCGGGCATCTTCAGCCAGGTGCGTTCGCCCGAGAACGACTATGCGCTGGTCGTGCCCGACGGCGTGATCAAGGCGGCGGCCGCCAGCGAGATTGCCAAGGGCGTCGAGGCCACGCCGGAGCAGATCCAGTCGTGGCGCGAGGACATGGAGCCCGGCGGCGTGGGACGCTGGGCTTACTGGCTGATGATTATCGCGGGCGTCGGCATCTTTTGCGGCTGCGTGGGCAAGAGCGCCCAATTCCCGCTGCACGTGTGGTTGCCCGACGCGATGGAAGGTCCTACGCCCGTCAGCGCGCTGGTGCATTCGGCCACGATGGTCGCCGCAGGCGTCTACCTGGTGGGGCGGTTCTTTCCGTTCTTTGTGCCGGAAGTGCTGTTGGTGATCGCGATCATCGGCTGCATCACGCTGTTCGTGGCGGCCACGATCGCCATCACGGCGGTCGACATCAAACGCGTGCTGGCCTATTCGACGGTGAGCCAGTTGGGTTACATGATGCTGGCCCTCGGCGTGGGTGGCTGGAGTGCCGGCGTGTTTCACCTGATGACGCACGCCTTCTTCAAGAGCCTGCTGTTCATGTGCTCCGGTTCGGTGATTCACGCCGTGCACACGAATGACATGACGCATATGGGCGGGCTGCGCAAGAAAATGCCCTGGACCGCCTACACCATGCTGGTCGGCTGCCTGGCGATCATGGGCGCGGGCGTGCCGTTTACGATCGGGTTGAGCGGTCACTACTCGAAGGACGCCATTCTGGCCCAGGCCATGTCGTTCGAGGCCGCCAACCCCATGCTGGGCTGGCTGTTCTACGTCGCCGCCGCCGGCGCGGCGATCACGGCGTTCTATATGTTCCGCCTGTGGTTCCTGACGTGTGCCGGCGAGCCGCGCGACAAGCACCGCTACGATCACGCCCACGAATCCCCCAAGGTAATGTACGTGCCGCTGGTCATTCTGGCGGTGATGGCCGTGATCGTCGGCTGGAGCATTTACGGAACTCCGGTCGGCATTCAGAAGCTGCTGGAGCAGGCCCGGCCGATGGGCATCCTGACCACCGCGCACGGCGCGCTGCTCACCGACCTGGTCCATCCGGATGAACACCTCTCGCACTTGGAAGAGTTCCACGTGGCGTCGACCTGGTATGCCACGCTCACCGGCCTGGCGGGGCTGGGGCTGGCAATCGTGTTCTACGGCGTGCGGGTGCTCAACCCGGCCGAAGTCGCCAACCAGTTCAAGCGGGTCTACAAGTTCCTGGTGAACAAGTGGTACTTCGACGAGTTGTACAACGTGATCTTCGTGAAGCCGGTGCTCTTAGTTTCCAGCCGGGTGGCCGACTTCGACAAGAAGGTGATCGACGGTCTGATCGACACCCTGGCCATCGGCACGCGGATGATCGCCCGGCTCGACGATATGATCGACCGCTACTTCGTCGACGGCCTGATCAACGCCTTTGCCGGGTGGACCTATGCGGTTGCCCTCTGGTTCCGCGGGGCCGAGACCGGCCGCCTACGGCAATACGTGATGTTCATCGTTCTGGGCACGGTGGTCTTGTTCATCCTGATTACGTTCTACCTCAGCGCGCCGTTAGCGCCGAGCCTCAGCACATTAGAAGGCCGGCCCTAGACCGCCGGCACCGAGAGAAGCGACCATGGAATCGAGTTACATGACGCTGTTGAGCCTGATCGTGTTCCTGCCCGCGCTGGGCGCGCTGGCTTTGGCCTTTTTCCCGCGGGAGAAGACCGAGACGATCAAGGTCTTCTCGCTGGTGGTCACGGCGGTCGTGTTCCTGCTGACGGTCGTCATGGCCCTGCCGGGCGAAGGCGTTTGGCAGTTCGACACGGCCGTGTCCGACATGCAGAAGGTGTTCTCGGTCGGCTGGATCCCCAGCTTCAACATCGACTACTTTATGGGCGTCGACGGCATCAGCTTCCCGCTGGTGCTGCTCACCACGTTTATCACCATGCTCTCGATGGCCGCCAGTTGGCCGATCGAGAAGCACGTGAAGGCCTACTGCATGCTGTTTCTCGTGCTCGAGACCGGCGTGCTGGGCGTATTTCTGGCGCTCGACTTCTTCCTGTTCTACGTGTTCTGGGAAGTGATGCTGCTGCCGATGTACTTTCTCATCGGCGTGTGGGGCGGCCCGCGGCGCGAGTACGCGGCGATCAAGTTCTTCCTGTATACGCTGCTGGGCGGCGTGTTCATGCTGATCGCGATCCTGATGCTGTACTTCGCCAGCGATCTGAAGCTGCTCAACAAGGATCAACTCGTGGCGGCCCACGTGATCAGCGCCAGTGCCGCGGCCGAGGAACAGGAAGCCCAACTGGCCGAGATCCAATCGGCCGACGATCCGGTACACACGTTCAATATTCTCGCCCTGCAACAGCTCGGCCAGCACACCGAGGCCTTCAATAGTGAGATTCTCGGCAAGAGCCTGCAATGGTGGGCATTCCTGCTGCTGCTGGTCGGATTCGTGATCAAGGTCCCCTCGGTGCCGGTACACACCTGGCTGCCCGATGCCCACGTCGAGGCCCCGACGCCGATCTCGATGATCCTGGCCGGCATTCTGCTGAAGTTGGGCGGCTACGGCATCATCCGCATCTGCTACCCCATCTGCCCGCAGGCGGGCTACGATCTGGCATATTTCGTCTGCGCCCTGGGCGTGGTGAGCATGGTCTACGGGGCGTTTGCGGCGCTTGCGCAGAAAGACTTCAAGCGGCTCGTGGCCTATAGCTCGGTGAGTCACATGGGCTACGTCGTGCTGGGCATCGGCGTTTGGTCGGCGGTGGCTGGCAACAACTTCAATCCCGATGCCTGGAAGATGGGCATGAACGGGGCCATGTTTCAAATGATCGCCCACGGTGTGGCCTCGCCGGGCATGTTCTTTATCGTGGGCATCGTCTACGAACGCGTGCACCATCGCAACCTCGACCAATTCGGCGGACTGTTCGCCAAAATGCCGGTCTACTCGGGCTTGGCGTTTGTGATCTTCTTTGCCGGTCTGGGTCTGCCGGGATTGTGCGGCTTCATCGGCGAAGTGTTCGTCACGCTGTCGGTGTGGACCTACAGCCACGCTCTGGCCGTGGTGGCCGCGTCGGTCGTGATTCTCACAGCGGCTTACATCCTGTGGACGTTGCAGCGCGTATACCTTGGCCCCGAATACAAAGGCCCACACGGAGATCACCTGACGCCGATCACGAGTCGCGAATTGGCGATTGCCGTGCCGATCGCGGTGTTTGCGATCGTACTGGGCGTGTACCCGCAGTCGGTGTTCCGCTATATGACGCCCAGCGTGGACCAGACGGTCGACGCGCTGGCGGCATGGACCGAGCGCGAGAAGCCCGCCGGCGAGGAAACGCAAACGGCCCAAAGGCCCGCGGTGGAACAAACGGCGCGCGTGCGGCTACCGCACGTGAACAAAACCCCTTAACCCCGGCGGCGACGACGTGAGTTTGTACGACTTGATGCATTCCCTGACGGCCGATTCGATGCGCAGCGTCGGCGGATTCGAAGGCGAACTGGTGCTGTGCGCCACGATCGTCCTCATTCTGCTGTTGCGCATCCCGCGCCTCACGAGCCGCATCGACTCGTTCTACGTCATGCTGGTCGGTTCGGCCGTGGCGCTCTACATGGCCGGTCCCTGGCACCCCGTCGAACAGCCCTCGCAGTTGTTCACCGGATTGCTGATCAACGATACGTTCACCGTCTACTTCCGCACGCTGCTGTTGTTCTTCGCAGTGCTGTTCGCCATCTTCACCCGCATCTCGGGCGTACCCGACCGCGACGCGGCACCGGACGTCTATGCGCTGGTGCTGGGAGCAACGCTGGGCATGTGCATCATGGCTTCGGCCAACAACGCGCTGATGATCTTCCTCGGCGTGGAGATGGCCAGCGTGCCGTCCTATGCCCTGGCAGGATTGCTCAAGGGCCGGCGACAGAGCAGCGAAGCGGCGATCAAATACGCCGTGTATGGAGCCGGCACCGCGGGCATCATGCTCTACGGCATCAGCCTGCTGTGCGGCGTGCTCGGATCGGCCCACATTCCCACGATGGGGGTGCGCCTGGCCGAGTTGCTGCAGCCGGCCAACCTGGAAGCCGGCGTCGGCCTCGACACGCACATGGTGCTGGCTCTGGGCGGATTGATGGTGATGGTCGGGCTGGCGTTCAAGCTGTCGGCTGTGCCGTTCCACTTCTGGTGCCCCGACGTGTTCGAGGGGGCCAGTGCCGAAGTCAACGCGTTTCTATCCGTGGCCTCGAAGGCCGCGGCGCTGGCGCTGCTGGCCCGCGTGGCGATCGGATTCGGCTATATCGCCCCGCCGATCGAGACGCAGGCCGAGGAGCAGGTGGCGCTGTTCAACGTGGCCGACGAGCCCGCACAGCA
Organism: Planctomycetota bacterium; assembly: GCA_003389325.1. Classification (GTDB taxonomy): domain Bacteria; phylum Planctomycetota; class Planctomycetia; order Pirellulales; family PALSA-1355; genus LB-PLM-3. The sequence continues at coordinate 99,405 of QQVE01000055.1, read as the reverse complement.
GCCCGAAACGAAAGAGCAGGAGGCCAAGCCACCCGCGGAGGAAGAAGAAGTGCTGCTGGTCGAAGAGCCATCGGGCTCCGCCGCGGCATTCTCTCCGCTGGCCGACCGCGCAGAGCAGATCGCGGCTTTGGCCCCCGCCCGCGACTACTTGGCCTGGGTGCTGGCGTTCATGGCGATGATCACCTGCACGTTCGGCAACCTCGCGGCCTACGGCCAGACGAACATCAAGCGTTTGCTGGCCTATTCGACGATCGCGCAGGCCGGCTACATGATGATGCCCGTGCCGGCCGCGATGGTGTTGGCCGGCAGCAATCCCGCGGCGGCCCAGGGGGCCATTCAGGCCATGGTGTTCTACGCCGGAGCCTACCTGTTTATGAACCTGGGCGCTTTCGCTATTGTGGCCTTTCTGCGCAACGTGCTGCTCAGCGAGGAGATTGAAGACTACGCCGGACTAATCCGCCGCGCGCCGATCACGGTGATCTGCTTCTCTTTGATTTTGGTCAGCCTGATTGGCATTCCGCCGCTGGCCGGCTTCGTCGGCAAGTTCCAGATCTTTTCCGCCTTGGTGCAGGCCAAACTGTGGATCGTGCTGCTGGTCGCCGGCTTGAACACGGCGATCAGTCTGTACTATTATCTGCGGGTCGTAAAAACGATGACGATCGACCCCGAACCCGAAACGCGGCGGCCGGTGAGCATGTCGTTCATTCCGGGCACGTATGTCGTGCTGGTCAGCGTGCCGCTCTTGATCCTGGGTATCTGGCCGGAAAGCCTGAACGCCCTGGCTCGCATGGCCACGGGACAATTGTTCTAGCTTGCCGTTTCCGTTCCGCTTCTCGTACTCGGACGCGCGTATGACCCACCGGTCCAATCATCAGGTGCTCAATCGGCTGCTGACGGTGCTGCAGCGCTCGCTGCCTACGTACCTGACGTATGCGTCGCCGTGGACTCACAAGGGCGACGAACAGGCGGTAGACGTCCTGAGGCACATCGTCGACGACCAACAGCGGTTGGCCGGCCGCGTGGCCGATCATATTCTCGACGAGTACGGCCCCGTGGTGCTGGGCGACTACCCGCTCGACTTCCCCGATACGCACGACCTGGCCTTCGACTATCTGCTGGGCAAGCTCGTCATCTGTCAGAAGGCCGACGTGGCCAAGCTGGAAGCCTGCGTGTCGGAAATCATGGACGACCCCACCGCGTTGGCCCTGGCCGAGGAATCGCTCGGGTCGGCGCGGGCGCATCTGGAAACGCTCGAAGAGTTGGCGGCCAAGGCAGCCAAAGCGGGCGTGAGCTGGGCCAAGCCTTAGTTGCGGCGCCGTCGTCGCGCGTTAACGTCGCACTGCCATCCCGGCGAGGTCTTGTATGCCGCTTGTGGACACGCACGCCCATCTCGACCAGGAAGAATTCGCAGACGACCGCGAAGCCGTGATCGAGCGGGCGCGCGAGGCGGGCGTCGAGGCCATCGTTACCGTGGGCACCACGGCCCTGTCGAGCGAACAGTCGGTCGACCTGGCCGGCGGTCATCCAGGCGTGTTCGCCGCCGTGGGCATCCAACCGAACTACACGGCCCAGGCCGTGCCCGGCGACTGGGAACGCGTGGTCACGCTCGTGACGCGGCCCCGCGTCGTGGCAATCGGCGAAACGGGACTCGACCGCCATTGGGACTACTCGCCGTTCGACATTCAGCAGGACTACTTCGATCGCCATTTGCGGCTGGCGCAGGAGCGCGGATTGCCGTTTATCGTCCATACGCGCGACAGCGACGCCGAGGTCGTCGAGATGTTGCGCGAAGCGCATCGCCGCGGGCCGTTGCGGGGCGTCATGCATTCCTTCGCGGGCACGGCCGAAACCGCCGGCGAGTGCCTCGAGTTGGGGCTGCACATCAGCTTCGCCGGCATGGTCACGTTCAAGAAGTCGGACGCATTGCGCGAAGTGGCGGTAATCGTCCCGGACGACCGCATTTTGGTCGAAACCGACAGCCCGTACCTCTCGCCCCACCCTTTGCGGGGCAAGCGCAACGAGCCGGCCAACGTGTTGCACACGGCAACGTGCCTCGCGGAAGTGCGCGGCGTCGAGCTGGAAGCATTCGCCGAGCAGACCACTATCAACGCACGGGCGCTGTTTCGTTACGCCGAGTTGCGCAAGGCGTGAAGCATCGCCGCGCCAATACTTGACACCCGCGGCGCTGCTGGGCGACAATCAGCACGCTGCCGGTGGCGTAAGCCCTCGGCCGGCGAGTAAATCGACTTGTCTTGCCCCTTTTTGCCAGGCTCCGCATGGTTGCGACTGCCGACGCCAAGCGTCATGCCGCGAAAATCGTGCGGCGGCTCAAAGCGGCCTATCCCGACGCCCACTGCGCGCTCGAGTTTCAGACCCCTTTGCAGTTGCTCGTGGCCACAATCCTGTCGGCCCAGTGCACCGACACGCGCGTCAACATCGTGACCAAAAACCTGTTCAAGAAGTATCCCGACGCCGAGGCTTTCGCCGCGGCCAAACCCGCGCAACTCGAGAAAGCGATCCAGTCGACGGGCTTCTTTCGCAACAAGGCCAAGAACATTAAGGCGGCCTGCACCGACCTGGTCGAGCAGTACGACGGCCAATTGCCCCAGGATCTGGATGCCATGGTCCGCCTGGCCGGCGTGGGGCGCAAGACGGCTAACGTCGTGCTCGGTACGGCCTTCGGCATGCCGACCGGCGTGGTGGTCGACACACACGTCGGGCGGTTGAGCAAGCGCATGGGCCTCACGCAGCACTCCGATCCGGTGAAGGTCGAGCGCGATTTGATGGAGTTGGTGCCGAAGCGCGAATGGATCGACCTCAGCCATCGCATGATCACGCACGGCCGCCGAGTATGCACCGCTCGCAAGCCGAAGTGCGACGATTGCACCCTGGCCGACGTATGTCCCCGCATTGGCGTCAAGGACTGAACCACTTGCAACCCTGGAACCCTCGGTGTCCGCCATGATCCTCTCCGGCCACGAGATCCGCCGCTGCCTGGGAAACAACATCGTCATCGATCCGTTCCACGAGGCGCATCTCAATCCCAACAGCTACAACCTCACGCTGCACAACGAGTTGATGACCTACGAGGAGGTCGTGCTCGACATGGCCAAGCCCAACCGGGTGCGGCGGGTCACGATCCCCGACGAGGGGCTCGTGCTGGGGCCCAACCAGCTCTACCTGGGTCGCACGGTCGAGCGGACCGAAACGCACGAGTTGGTACCGATGATCGAGGGACGTTCGTCGGTCGGCCGGTTGGGTCTGTTCGTACACGTCACGGCGGGCTTCGGCGACGTCGGTTTTTGCGGGTACTGGACGCTGGAGATGTTCGCCGTACAGCCGGTGCGGATCTATCCCGGAGTGCCCATCTGCCAGATCTTCTATCACGAGATCAACGGCTCGATCACCGAGTATGCCAGCGACAAGTATCAGCACAACCGCGACATCCAGCCGAGCCTGCTGTTCAAGGAACTCAACCCGGAGTCGGAGAGCGACCCGCAACTGCAGCTCAACTTCGGCATGGAGCGGTCGCACGCGTAAGCGACGGCTCGCCGCACCAGGAGGAAGCCGGATGGAAGGCTCGTATTTCGTCGGCTGGGGCACCCTGGCACTGATCAACGCCGGGCTCGCGCAGGGCAAGCATCGCAGCGGGTTGAACTGGTTTCTGTTGTCGCTGCTGCTGGGGCCGATTGCCACGTTTGCGCTGGTCGCGTTCTTCGCAGACCCTCGCGAGACGTACTGAGGCCGACTTTTTCTTGAGACCGGCTGCCGGCAAAGGTGGACGCGGCCGGAGCGGCTGGGTATACACGGGTGTGGCAAAAAGGTCGGGGTGGGAATACCCGTGCCGTGTAGGTGCCAGGGAGGGTCTCCCCCGTTGGCCTGCGTCCGGAGCTGCTCGCGCTCGACGCGGGCAAACTCCCCAAACTGAATCTGGCACGGGACTTTTTTGAAATGGCGGAAGCACCCGTTGCGCCGGCCCAGGACGATCCCACCTTCGCTCCACCCTGGCCCGGATCGCACGAGATGCCGCGTTGGGACGGCGGCCCCCTGGTCGATGCGCCCCGCTTCACGTGGAAAAACTGGTTCGCGATGCTGGGCCCCGGCGTGTTGGTGGGCGGCTCGGCCATCGGCGGCGGCGAATGGCTGGCTGGGCCCGCAGTGACGGCACGCTACGGCGGGGCGTTGATGTGGCTGGCCACGCTCTCGATCCTCGGCCAGGTCTTCTACAACGTCGAGATCAGCCGTTACACGCTCTACACCGGCGAGCCGATCTTCACCGGCAAGTTTCGCACGCTCCCCGGTCCGCGCTTTTGGTTGTTTATCTATCTGCTGCTGGACTTCGGCGCCGTGTTCCCTTATTTGGCGGCCAACGCCGCCACGCCGCTGGCCGCTTTGTACCTGGGACGCGTACCCTCGGGCGTAGGCGATGAATCGCTCGTGCGCGGCATGGGCATCGGCGTCTACCTGGTGGCCATGCTGCCTTTGATCTTCGGCGGCAAGATCTACGACACGCTCAAGGCCGTGATGTCGTTCAAGATCGTCGCGGTGCTCGGTTTTCTGCTGTTCATTGCCATCTTCTTTTCGAACCTGAATACCTGGCGCGAGATCGCCTTGGGATTCGTGCGCTTCGGCACGGTGCCCATCGAAAGCGGTGAAGACAAGAACGGCAACGGCCAGCTCGACCCGGGCGAGGACTGGGACGGCGACGGCCATCTCGACGTCGTCGAGCAGCGTCTTGCGCCGACGATCGATACCGACGGCGACGGAAGGCCCGACGCGTGGGAGGACCTCGACGGCGACGGCAAGGGCGACAAATTCCGCGACGTCGACGGCGACGGCGTGCGCGACGGCGACAATACCGCGAACATCTTCGTCTCGCTCGCGCAAGGCCGAGGCTTTCCGGTGATCGACTTCAGCACGATCGCCATTCTGGCCGCGTTTGCCGCCGTGGCCGGCAGCGGCGGATTGTCCAACGCGCCGATCAGCAACTACACGCGCGACCAGGGTTGGGGCATGGGACGCCACGTGGGGGCGATTCCCAGCATGGTAGGCGGACGCGATATCGAGCTATCGCACGTCGGCATGGTGTTCGAAGTCACGAAGGATTCGCTCGTGCGCTGGAAGCACTGGATCAAGCACGTGCTGCGCGACCAGCTCGTGATCTGGATGCCCGCCTGCTTCCTGGGCATGGCCCTGCCGAGCATGCTGTCCGTGCAGTTTTTGCCCCGCGGCACCGACGCCAGCGACTGGTACGCGGCCAGCATGACCGCCGACGGCGTGAAGTCGGCCGTGGCCGCGTCCTGGGGCTCCACCGCCGGCGCCTGGATGTGGTACGGAACGTTGTTTTGCGGGTTCCTGGTCCTTGCGCCCACGATGGCCACTAGCGCCGACGGGGCGATTCGCCGCTGGGTGGATGTGATCTGGACGTCGAGCCGCACTTTGCGCACCTGGGACCCCAAGCACATTCGCACGGTCTATTTCGGCGTGCTGGTGGGTTACATGATGCTCGGCTTGGTCTTGCTTTCGATCGGCAAGCCGCTGGGCCTGCTGACCACGGCAGCCACGATCATGAACTTCGCCCTGGGCTTTAGTTGCTTCCACACGCTGGTGATCAATCTCACGCTGCTGCCCAAGCCCTTGCGGCCTGGCTGGTTTGCCCGCATCGGCCTGTTTGCCGGCGGCGTGTTCTTCACTGTGCTGGCGACGGTCACGGCCATCGAGCGGCTGCGCCCCGTGCTGCTGGACTCGGTATAACCCGATTGCGGGTGGGGCACTCGGCTTCCCTCGATCTGCCGGCGCATTTTGTTGGCCGGGCCGAGGGAACTTCTCTGCGGGTTCTGGCGTCAAAAAGCTAGAATTACGTGCTGGGGACCGTTCGCATGGGCGGAATTCTCCGGTTTTCTCCTCGCCACGGAACACATGATGGGAGTGCCACGATGTTGACGACGATGCTGCGCCGGTGCAATGGGAGTCTCGTCGCGCTGTGCTGCGTGGGGCTGTTGGCTCTGCCGGCGGCGGCGCAGGAAAAGAAAGCGAATGCCGACGAGAACGGCGTGCCGCTGTCGAAGGTGGTGATGTTCACCTCCGGAGTCGGCTACTTCGAGCATCGCGGCTCGGTCGACGGCGATGCCACCGTCGAGATGCGCTTCAACAGCGAGGACATCAACGACCTGCTCAAGAGCATGGTGCTCGAAGACCGGGGCGGCGGAAAGATTTCGACGGTCACCTACGGATCGCGCGATCCGATCACCAAGACGCTCAAGACGTTCCCCATCGACCTGACGAACAATCCTACGCTGGGCGATATTCTCAACCAGGTCCGCGGCGAGCGGGTGCACGTGGTCGCACCGTCGGCCGTCACGGGCGTGCTGCTGGGCGTGGAAAAGCGCAGAAAAGAGGTCGGCGGCGACCACGAGCCGGTGATGGCCGAGCATCTCAATCTGCTCACCGACGAGGGACTGCGCAGCGTGCCGATGGAGTCGGTGAGCCGCATCCAGTTGTTGAACGAGGAACTGGACAAGGAGTTTCACAAGGCCCTGATGGTGCTGGCCAGCGGACACAACAACGACAAGAAGTCGGTCACGCTACAGTTCCTCGGCCAAGGCAAGCGCCCGGTGCGCGTTGGCTATATTCAGGAGACGCCCGTCTGGAAGACGAGCTATCGCCTCGTGCTCGACGAAAAGGAGGCACCCTTCCTACAAGGTTGGGCGATCGTCGAGAACACCAGCGAGGAAGATTGGGAGAACGTGCAGTTGACACTCGTTAGCGGCCGTCCGATCTCCTATCGCATGGATCTTTACGAACCGCTCTACGCTCAGCGGCCGCTGGAGCAACTGGAGCTGTACGCGTCGCTACGACCGCAGGTCTACGGCGACGATCTTGCGCAGCAAGGCGAGCGATTCGAAGCACTGAGCCGCGCGAGGGCTGCCGGGCGGCTCGCCAGCGGGAAGGGGGTTGCCGGGGGGGCCGCGCCAGAGGCTGCGCCGCCTGCCGCCGCTGAGGCCGATGCGTTTTCGAACAATATGTCGCTTGTCATTCCGGTGGACAAGGCCGCCACCACTTCGGCCGAGGCCGCGCAAGTCGGCGAACTATTTCAGTACGTGATTGGCACGCCGGTGACGCTCGAGCGGCAGAAGTCGGCGATGCTGCCGATCGTCAACGAGAGCGTCGAGGCCGAGAAACTGGCCATTTACAACCCGGCCGTTCAGGCCAGGCACCCGCTCAACGGGCTGCGGCTGGTCAACTCCACCGATCTGCACCTGATGCAGGGCCCGATCACGGTCTTCGACGGTGCAACCTACGCCGGCGACGCCAAGATCGAGGACCTGGCGCCGGGGGCCGAACGCCTGATCAGCTACGCGCTGGACCTCAACACCGAGGTGGCGCCCGAAACCAAATCGGGCCCCGAGCAACTGGTCAACGTCAAGCTTCGCAAAGGCACGATGCAGATCACGCGAAAGTACGTCCGCGACACCACCTACACGGTCAAGAACTCGAACGACGAAACCAAGACCGTGCTCATCGAGCGCCCGTTCGATGCCAACTGGAAGCTCGTCGCGCCAAAAGAGCCGACCGAAAAGACGCGCAACATGTACCGCTTCGCCGTCCAGGCCGAGCCGGGCAAGCCGGCCAAGCTCGAGGTCGCCGAAGAGCAGATCGTGCACCAGTCGCTCGCGCTGACAAACCTCGACGATAGCACGATCGCCTTCTACGTCAACCAGAAGCAAGTCACGCCTGAGGTGAAGAAGGCTCTGGAGGAGATCGTCAAGCGGAAACGCACTCTGGCGGAAGTGGCCGAGCAGCGGAAGCAGCTCGAGAAGCAGATCGCGTCCATTTCCTCGGAGCAAAGCCGCATCCGCGACAACATGGCGCGGCTCGATCGCGATTCGGATCTATATCGCCGCTACATCCTAAAGTTTACGGAGCAGGAAGACGCCATCGACAAGATGCGCGTCGAGATCGAAGACCTGACCGAGAAGGAAGCCGAGCTACGAAAAGCACTCGACGACTACCTGCTCGGTCTCGACGTCTGAAGTACCTCGGCCGGACAGCAATGCCGCCCGGCGGTTCCACTTGGGGATCGCCGGGCTTTTTCCTGCGCGGGTGCCAGGTAATTCCATACCGCGGCGCTTCGAGCTAACATGGGCGGCAGTGCCCTGCCCTGCAACTCGAGGAGGCTCGCGTGCGTCCAGAAAACTCCCTTACCCGGCGCCAGGCGCTTCGTGGAACGTTGGCCGCCGCCGCAGGACTGGCAGCGGCACGGGTGCTTGCCGCGGGCGAACCCGGCCCGGAAGAAAGCAGCCACCCGGCCATCGACGCGCACGTCCACGTCTGGACGCCCGACGTCGAGAGCTATCCGCTGGCCGAGGGATTCACCAAGCGCGACATGCAGCCGCCCAGCTTCACGCCCGAGCAGTTGCTTGCCGAGGCTCGGCCCGCGGGCGTGCACAGAATCGTCCTGATCCAAATGAACTTCTACGGCTTCGACAACAGCTTCATGCTGGACTCGATGCGCCGCTTTCCCGGTACATTCTCGGGCGTGGCCGTCGTGGACGAACATGCCGGCGAACTGGCCGAGACAATGAGCGCTCTGAAGCAGCAGGGAGTTCGCGGCTTTCGCATCCACCCGGGCCAGCAGGCGGTCGAGCCGTGGCTATCGACGCCGGGAATGAAATCGATGTGGCGCATCGGCGCCGACCAGCGGCTGGCGATGTGCGGTTTGGTGAACCCCAATGCCCTGCGGCCGCTCGACGCGATGTGCCAGCGCTATCCCGATACGCCCGTGGTGATCGACCATTTTGGCCGCATCGGCATCGACGGCAAGATTCGCGAGACGGATCTGGACAACCTCTGCCGGCTGGCTCGGCATCCCAACACGCACGTCAAGGTTTCGGCCTTCTACGCGCTGGGGAAGAAGCAGGCTCCGTATACGGACCTCGGCCCGATGATTCGCCGCCTGGTCGACGCCTTCACGCCGCAGCGGCTGATGTGGGCCACCGACTGCCCCTACCAGGTGCAACAGGGCCACACCTACCGCGACTCGGTCGAGCTGATACGCAGCCGGCTCGACTTCCTTTCCGACGACGACCGCGAGTGGATCCTGCGGAAGACGGCCAAGCGCGTCTTTTTCAACTAGGCTCCGACTACCCGTCGATGCGGCGATAATGGCCGAAGTTCTGCTCGGCCAGGTTCTTGAGAAAAGCGTCCGTCACACTGCCCGGAAAACCGGGCGCGACGCCAATGGTGTAGATGCTGATACGGCGCACCTTGTTGACGCCGGTGACAGACCTGATGATGTCGGCCGGTGCCATGATCTTGCCGGCGGTGGGCGCCCCGTCGGTAAGGAAGTAGATCGCTTCGGTGTCGAAGGTGAAGGCCGCTTCGAGCGCGTCGTAGGTGGCCGTCTGCGATTGGGGGTTGAGCTGCGCTACGAATTCGGCGGCGGACCGTTTCATCCGCGGCTCGGCGGGGACGAGCTTCTTTTTCCAGCTACCGACGCTGCCATTAAACACGACCACGCCGAAACTGGCGTGCTTGGGCAAGCCGTTGATAGCCTTGAGCAGTTCGCGCTTGGCGGCATCCATGCGCCCGCCCTGCATGCTGCCGGAGATATCGAGCACAAACACCAATCTCTCGGCGAACAGCGGCAGGTCGTAGTACTTGCCACTCTCGCCTTCGCGCACGATCGTGCGATAGGGGGCCGTGGGCGAGCTGCCGGGATATTCGAACGCACTGCCGGCCTCGGCCCACCAGCTTTTCCATTTCTCGGCGTTGGTTCCGTAGTCCTCGCCGGTGACGGTCGTCAAATGTTCGGCAGCGTCCGCTCGGGCCTCGCCGCCCGCTTCCGTCATCATCCCGATCAAAGCAGCCACGGCCTCCTTGCTGGGAATCTTGGTCAGGGCACCGACGGTCGCCCGCCGGACCCCGAAATGCCGCTTGAAGAGCTTCGTATTGGAGAGCCGCGCCAGTGGACGCACATTCGCCGGCTTGCCGTGTGCGCCCAGGCTGTCCGCGATGGCCACGAGAATGTGAGGACCGTAGGGCGACTCGGCCACGCTATTGTCGAGAAACTGGACCGCGGTGACCTGCGCCCGAGGTAGATTCGACGAAAGCAAGGCCGCGAGGGCGAGCGGTACCGAGTGCGGGCCGCCGCGCTGCTTCATGCCGCTCTTGGCCATCTCGAGCAACGTGTCGCATACTTCCTGCTCGCTGTTGGTGTGCACAAGCGCGCTATAGGCCGCCGCGCGCACCTCTTCGTCTGCATCGTCGAAACAACTGTGAATCAAGCGGGCCGCGTCGGCAACCGGATAGTCGCGCAACTGCTCGAGGGCCGCGATGCGCTGCTCGGCGCGTGCGCTGTTGAGTTGGCGATGGATGGCGGGCTTCGAGCGGTCGAACCGGTCGGCAAGCTGGTCAGCCAGCGCTCCCGGCGCCGTCCAACAAGCGGCGTGCGCCAAGCAACCGGCAGCCAACAGCCACATCGTCGCTCGCATACGTGCCTCCTCACACGCCGGCGTCTGCCCCTTTGCCGCGCCGGTCGTGCGACGCTGCTATTGTCGTCTGAAACACACGACGAAGTCAAATTGCGCGCTTTCCGGTGCTAGGCAAGCGTTTGCAGTTCGTCGGCGGTTACGACTCGCGCACCGGCCGTGGCGCGCATCTGCTGCCAGAGTGCGCGAAGTTGCTCCTTGGCCGACGCGGGCAACTCTGCCCCGGAATAGGCTGCCCGGGCATAGAGCTCTGCCAACGTGCGGCTATGGGGGCCCATCGCGGCGTTCAGGCGTTTGACGTCGCGGGCCAGTTCGTGCGGCGTCTGTTCGGGCCCGCGCGGGCAGCCGTGTTCGCCGGCCCAGGCCTCGAAGGCGTCGAAACTGTATCGCACAAGCTCCGCCGGCGCGACGCGATTGGCCATACCGGAGACAAAGGGATCGTCAAAGGCCGCGAAGGGCAGGCGCGCCGGACCGACACGAATGACCTCGTCCTCGGCCAGGCCGTAGTCGCGCTTTGCTCGGCCGAAGAGGTTCGCCCACAGTGCTCGCAGTCCCTCCAGCATTCCGCGCACGGCGTCCCAAACCTGCTCGCGGTAGCGCCACAGCACAATCGCCACCCCCAAGGCAAAGATTGCCCAGCGGGCCCAAATAATAAGACGAGCTACCGGGCTCAGCATGGGCTCGATGGCTTCCTGCGTCGAGGGCGGCGACATGGCGCTATCGCTGGAACCGCCGTCCTCGTCGCTCGACTCCTCGGGGTCTTCCTCCGCTTTGTCCTCGTACTCGGCGGCCAGTTCGCGCTGGGTCTCGCGGTACTCGCGAAATCTTCTGGCAAGCCCCGACTCGCCGTCGCGATTCTCCTGCTGCCCCGATTCCTGAGAAGACGATGCCCCGTCCTGTTGCAAGCTCTCCTGCCTCGACTCCGACTGCTGCTCGCCCTGGCCTGACTGCTCGTCCGACCGCCCTTGTTGCCCGGATTGGCTTTGTTGCTGGGATCGCTGACCTTGGCTCTGCTGACCTTGGCTCTGCTGAGATGATTGGGCCGATTCGTCCGATGATTGCGAGCGAGCTTGTCCATCGCTGGATTGGGACGCGCCGCTCGATTCGCTGGAACTCGAATCCGAGGACTCGGAGTTACCCGAGTCGGAACGATTCTCCGACGAGCTATCTGGCTGATTGCCCGAGCCGCTGAGCTCTTCGTCGGTGGATTGCTCGTCGTCGCGCACCGCGGCACGCCCCTGGTCGTCCTGGGTGCCGTCCTGCCGGCTGGGGGCAAACCGTGAGGCGTCCTGGTCGGGCGATCCCAGTTGCACGCCAAGCTGTGCGAGATCGTATTCGGCGCTGGGTCGCGGGAGAAGGGCCGCGGCCACCAGCAGCAGCAAGATCACCGCCGCTCCGGTCGTCAGCCACAGATTGGCCATCAGCGTCGGCATCTCGATCCGGCGTTGGCGCAGATAACGCCGCAGGCCGAGAAAGCTCGTGGTGACCAACAGCGCCAGCCCGCTGCTGACGTAGACGCACAACAGCCAGAACACGTAGCGGCGGGCGCCGGTGTGGGCCGCGGGGATGAACCATTGCCCCACGCCGAACAAGGGCAGCGCCGCCAGCGAGAAATACACGACCCACACGCCGGGAGCGTGTGGTCGCCTCTGATGCTGCACGTACCGCTGCCAATAGCCGGCCGGCACTTCGCGACTCGTCGTGCCCTCGAGCTTGCGTTCTTCGTCCGCCGCGGCATCGCGCTGGTCGGCGGGTCGCTCGAGCCCCGTGGCCTGCATCAGCCCCTCGCCCGAGGCGTCATCGGCCTCGTCGATCACCGTGCAGTCCCAGGTCAACTTGTGGGAGCACCACCAGATGATGGCGATCAGCGTGAGGTTGATGACCAGGCTGAAGCCATCGATCCAGGTACCTTGGACCTCCATGAACTTGTTGGCCGCCAGCGCCACGGCGATGGCCAGCGCCGCTCCAAACGGCGCCGCGCGCTCGAAGCCCTCTTCGATCGCGATGCGCGAGATCAGCACGGCGGCAAATACGAAGCACAACATCACCCAGTGCAGCCGGCCCTGGTGCTGTCCCTGGTAGAACACGGCCAGTAGAAAGAACACGAGGCTGCCTACTAGCGTCATGATCAGCGCAGGACTGATGGCGATCACCACGTAGTCGGCGAGCGTTTTTTTCAGTCGGCTCATGATACGTTGGGCGGGAATCGGTCCCAGGGTAAGTTCCGCGCTAGTAGACGGATTGCGGCACGTCGGGCGCCGCCTGCAGGACGTGCGAACGACAGACTGAGCTGACGCTCTCCTCGTCGCGCAGGTGCCGAGCGTCAATGCCCTCCTGCAAGAGCTTGCCGGCGGCGTGGGCATACTGCCGATCTTCGTAGATGCTCACAAGCGCCGTCACGGCGAACCCTCGACGCCGCAGATTGCCCAAGGCAATCGCGGTTTCGTCGCTCACGCCCGTCACGATGGCCACCACGGTCGCGTCGCGGGGGAGTCGCGGCGCCGTTTCGAACACGAGTTGCGAAAGCGTTAGCCCATCGGTCAATTCCGCCCGGGCCAGCGTCTCCAAAATCCGCATGAACTGATCGGGGCCGCGCCGCGTTTCCACCACGAGCGGGCGCAAACGATCGCTCGCGTCGGCCATGCTCGCGGCGGCCCGGGCCGCGTCGCGGGTGCGCATGTCGAAGTCCCAGCCCTCCTGTCGAATGCGATCGGCGGCGTCGCGGCCGTTGGTGACCAGGCCGACTTGCTGTCCCATCTCGAACACGGCGTTGGCGAGCGACGCGGCGGCGGTAATCGCCAGCTCCGAGCGATAGGGCTCGTGTTTCGGGTCGAACGAGCCCTGGTGAAAGTCGAGCATCACGGTCACGCCCGCCACGGTCGAAGGCTCGTACACCTTGCTCTGCAGGGCGCCGGTGCGGGCCGTGGCTCGCCAGTTGATGCGGTTCAGCGGATCGCCCGTCTCGTACCTGCGCACGCCGGCGATGCGGGTCGGGTCCTCGAACAGCCGGTACATCATCTTCACTTCGCCGATCGGGCGGCGCGAGGCAATGTCGAACCCGGCCAGCGGGTGCACCTTCGGATACACGAGCAAAAAGTGTGGGTCGCTCGCCACGCGGTAACGGCGGTGCAAGCCAAAGACGTCGCCGGTCTCGAGCACGAGCGGGCCGATCTGGTAGTAGCCGCGGCGGTTGCACTCCAGTTGGTAGTACATCGTTTTGCGGCCGCGCCGCTGAAACATGGCCAGTTGCAGACGCTTGCCGATCGTGCGAAGATTCGGCGGATCGTAGATCACGGCCGAGCGCGGCAACATGTCCTCGGCCAGCACCCAGGCGATCGGCAGTGCGCCTTTATTGTCGATGTTGACGACCACGGCCACCGTCTCTCCGACGTTCGCGGACAGGCGATTGCACTCGCGCGAGGCCGATAGGTTCTCCGACCACGAGCGGGCCAAAAAGCGGCTCACCAGCATCACGCCCAGCAAGGCGTACATCGAGTAAGCCAACAAGCCCAGGTCGAGGGCCAGGGCCACACCCAACAGCAGCAAGGCTCCCAAAAACCACTTCATGACGCGCGCGTCTCGGCAGCCATCGTCGGCACCGGAATCTCTCCCAGGATCTCTTCCACGATCGAAGCGCTGGTCACTTTTCGCAAACGGCTCTCGGGCCGAACGATCAGCCGGTGCGTCAGCACAGCCGGCGCCACGCGTTTCACGTCGTCGGGCAGCACGAAGTTGCGACCCAGAATGGCAGCCATCGCCTGGCCCGTGCGAAACAGCGCCAGCGACGCCCGCGGGCTCGCGCCCAGGGCCAGCTCGTCGTGGTCGCGCGTCTCGTGAACGATCTGCATCAGGTACTGACGCACTTTCTCGTCGACGTGGATCTCGCGCACCGCCCGCTGGCAGGCTACTAAATCGGCGGCCGTGACCACCGACTCGAGCTTGTCGAGCGGATGCCCGTGCTCGAGCATATCGAGCATCTTCAGTTCCTGATCCATGCTCGGATAGCCGAGGCTGAACTTGACCAGAAAGCGATCGAGCTGCGCCTCGGGCAGCGGAAACGTACCTTCGTGGTCGACCGGGTTCTGCGTGCCGATCACCAGAAACGGTTGCTCGAGCTTGTGCGTCACGCCGTCGACCGAAACGCGGCTCTCGCCCATCGCTTCCAACAGGGCGGCCTGGGTGCGCGGCGTCGTTCGGTTGATTTCGTCGGCCAGGACAATGTTGGCGAACACCGGTCCCGCGCGGAACTCGAATTCGGTAGTTTTGGGATTGAAGACGCTGGCGCCGGTCACATCCGAGGGGAGCAGGTCGGGGGTGCACTGGATGCGTTTGAACGAGCATCCCACGCTGGCCGCCAGCGAGCGGGCCAAAATCGTCTTGGCCACGCCGGGCACGTCTTCCAGCAGGATGTGCCCCTCGCAGAACCAGGAGACGAGCGACAGCACGATCTGCGACCGCTTGCCGACGACGACGTTCTCGACGTTGGCGATGATGCGTTTGGCCGTCGTCGCGACTTCCGCCATGGGGGGCGTGCCTCAAGATGCATTCCGAAATCCACAGAAGAGCACCCCCTATGCTACCCCGCGGGGCCTGTTTTCGCCACATTTGCGGGGCACGCCGCAGGTCGAGCCAGGCGCTGCCGTGCGCAAGACAAGACCCCGCCGGTTTGGGCGGGGTTTGTGAAGCTTCGCGTACACCAGCACGAAATCTCAGTTGGTCGCCTCGGCCGATTCGTCGTCGTCCTCAGCTGCCGAATCCTCGGGCGGACCGAGCAGCTTCTCGAGCAGCCGGCCCAGCTCCGGACCGCGGGCCCGGGTGCTGACGACCTTACCTTCCTGGTCGACCAGGAACACGGTGGGAATGCCCATCACGCCGTAATAGGTGGCCGTTTCATTGTCGGCCCAGTCCCCGTCGTGCAAGGTGATCCAGGGGTTCTGCTCCTCGGCGAGGAACTGTTCGAGCGCCTGGCGATTCTTGTCCAGGCTGATGCCGACGACTTCGAAGCCCTTGTCGTGATACGCTTCGTAGTTTGCCTTCACGTTGGGCAGCTCGGCCCGGCAGGGACCACACCAGGTGGCCCAAAAGTCAACGAGCACGACCTTGCCGCGCAGCTTGTCCCAGTCGAACTTCGAGCCGTCCATCTCGGTGCCGGTCAACTTCAGCGGCTTGCCGACCAGATCCAACCGGCGGGCGGCGCCTTCCATCTGTTCGCCGATCTTGGCGGTCTGCGGATTGGGGCTTTTGGCCAACACGGCGCCCAATTCCTCGTAAACCGGAACGGCTGCCTCGGGCTTGCCGCCGTATTCCAGTCCCGTCGCGAAGCTGCGGGCCGCCATCAGCCCGTAGCGCGACGGCTCAGGATTCTCTGTCAGATACTGCTTCAGTTCCGACAGGAGTTGCTCCCGCTCCTCGGGCGTTGCCTGGCGGGCGTCCTGGGTGCGGAAGAACAGCAACAGGCCCGCAACCTCATCGAAGCCGGGAAGCTTCTTGTCTTCCTCGGTGGCCATCGACTGGATTTTTTCGCCGGCTTCGCGCATCGCCGCGAAGCCCTTGGTGCGAAACGCCTGGGCTTCTTCCCGAGTCGTGGGCTGGAATTTCATTGTCTTCTGAATAAAGGCCAAGAGTTCCTTCACGTCGCCGTCGGGCACCTCGAAGGGATCCTTGGCCACTTCCTTGGTTTCGGCATCCTCACCGGCGGCCTCGTCGTCGGCTGCCTCTTTCTTGTCAGACTCGACGGCCGCCGTTTTCTCGGACGCGTCGCGGTTGAGCTTCAGCTTCGGCTTGGCGTCCTCCTGTGCCGAAGTGCCCGGAACGTTGCCGAGCACAAAGAGGGCAACGGCGCCTACAACGAGGGCAACGCCCCATGTGAATCGATGCGCGAGCATGAATGGTCTCCCTGGAGAGAAAGGTTTGTTTCGGCAATCCGGGCCGCGTGAATCGCTATCGCAACTATACATTTCTTATAGAATTGCCCGCGCCGAATCCAGCTTTGGGCCCCAATTCTCGGGGGCAGATTCCGGCGTCTCAGCCCGGCAAGCTCGCGGCCGCTAGCGAGGTTGAGCCGCATCGGGTAGCCTGTGCGGTCAAAAAGGCGACCACCGCGCGCCGGCATGGACTCCCGCCAACAAGGAGTACGGCGCTTGGTCGCGGAGTGTTCGCCGCGCCACCAGCGTTTCGACGGAGAAAAACGTGCGACCGATCAGCAAAGTAGCCCCGGATTGGTGGGATTACACGACGCTGGACACCGAGTTGCTGGACGATGCGGCCCGGCTGTCGGCCGACGACCTGCTCGGGCTGTCGCGGCCCGGCTTCACGGTGAAGTTTTACGACACGCTCGAGGATTTTTACTTGGCCGAGGCGCTGGAATACGTCGTCGCCTGGCGACAGGCCACGCCCGAGCGGCCGGCCGGCATTTGCGGCCCGATCGGTCCCACCGAGCAGCTTCCGCTGGTGGCCCGGCTGGTGAACGAGCTCAATCTCGACCTGCGGCACGCGCACTTCTGGGGGATGGACGAGTGGGTAGTCGACGGGACCGCCGTGGCCGAGGACCATCCGCTCAGCTTTGCCCGGGCCGATCGCGAGCTGTGTTTCGATCGCATTCGCCCGGAGCTGCGAATGCCCGCGGAGAATCTCCACTTTCCCAGCTTGCCGCCGGATGACTATGTCCGCAGCTACGATCGTGCCCGATGCGTGATCATGCAAGGCGGCCAGGGAGAGGTAAAGCACTGGGCCTTCAACGACCCCTTACGGCGTACGGGTAAACATCAAGATGCGCCTCCGTCGCCGGAAGAGTACCGCAAGCTCGGCACGCGACTGGTCGAATTGCATCCGATGACCATCATCCAAAACGCCCGCACCAGCGGCGGCGGAGTCGTCACCGGCGTGCCCACACACGCCGTGACCGTCGGCCCGTGGGAAACCTGGAAAGCCGAGAAGGTCTCGATCTGGCACGCCGGGTCTCACGACAACCCGTTTGGCCAGCGTCTCACGGCCTTGATGATTTCCAAGCGGCTGCCCGATTCGGCCGTGCCGATGTCGCTGTTGGCCGATCATCCCAACGTGCAATTCAACTACTACCGCGCAGGGGTCGGGACCTGCGAGGCCGAGATGCACTGAGACCTTTTTCCAGGAACCTGCCAAGATGCCGGGTGAAAAGAAACGTGCGTTCGCTGTGGCGGCGCATCCCGATGACATCGAGTTCGTGATGGCCGGCACCCTGATCCTGCTCGGGCGTGCCGGCTACGAGCTGCACTACATGAACATCGCCAATGGCTGCTGCGGGTCGACCCAGTATAGCGCCGCCCACACGGCACAGCTTCGCCAAAAAGAAGCGATCGCCGCGGCGGATTCGATCGGTGCCGAGTTCCATTCGAGCCTGGTGAACGACCTGGAGATCTTCTACAACCACGAGACCCTCACTCAACTGGCGGCGGTGATGCGTGTCGTGAAGCCCGAGATTCTCCTCGTCCATTCGCCGATCGACTACATGGAAGACCATATGAACGCCTGCCGGCTGGCGGTCAGCGCCGCCTTTACGCGCGGCATGCCGAACTACCCGACGGAACCGTGGCGCGACCCCGTGGATCTTCCGGTCACGATCTACCACGCCCAACCGCACGGCAACCGCGATCCGCTGGGCGAGGTCATCCGGCCTTCGATGTTTGTCGACGTGACGGGCGTGCTGGAACAGAAGACGGCCATGCTGGCCTGCCACAAAAGCCAGAAGCAGTGGCTCGACGAAAGCCAGGGCCTCGATTCGTATCTGGAGGCCATGAAGAGCCTCTCGCGCGAAGTCGGACGAATGTCGGGCCGTTTCGAATATGCCGAAGGCTGGCGGCGGCACCTGCACCTCGGCTTTTGCGCGCCGGACGCCGATCCGCTGGCCGAGGCGCTAGGCGAACACGTGCTGGTGACGCCGTCGCGCTGACGCCGGCAACAGTGCCCTTGCGATAGGCGAGCGACACGCTTGTCACTCAGGTGAAAGGCAGCGCACGGTTCCAGTGGGGGGATATCAATGTTTCTAGAACGCGTCGAGTGCACGCGACCGCGGGCCCGTATCGCAGGCCATCGAATTCTGGGGCCTCACGTGGAGGTGCTTCCAGCCGTCAGCTTGACACCCCCAGGGCTAGGGTTAAGATAGCAAGTTTGTGGAATCATTCGTACACACTTAGACTTACGGCGAAGTCTGCAGGTGCCGAGGCGCGACGAAACGCAAGCCCCCCGCACCGCCGATTGCGTCACCGACGATCCCACCCCACGCGGCGCGGCAGCCGGCTCTTCGCCTGGTGACGCCCCGCGGGCAGCACGCCGCGGGGCGGGATGGACATGAGGAGCATGTTGATGGCCGTTCATCGGCGTTTGCAGTTGACTGAAGTCGGCGACGTGACCGTCGTGCGGTTCGTCGACCGGAAGATTCTCGACGAGGCGAACATCCAAGAGATGGGTCAGGAGCTGTTTCAGCTCATCGAAGAGGAGGATCGCAAGAGCTTGTTGCTCAATTTTTCCTCGGTCGAGTTCCTCTCTAGCGCGGCACTCGGCAAGCTGATTACGCTGGACAAGAAGGTGAAGGCCCACGGCGGGAAGCTGAAACTCAGCAACATTCGCCCCGAGATTTACGAAGTCTTCGCGATCACGAAGCTCAACAAGTTGTTCGACATCAAAGACGACGAAGCGGATGCGCTGGCTAGTTTCTAGCCGGCATCAGCGCCCCCTCCCAAGCGGCTCGTAGGCGGAAGTGGCAAGCTGCGTGGTGCGCCTGGCGCCCCGGCTCGAGGAGATTCCTCGACGCGTGCCACCCCCGAACGTTTTCCGTGGGGGCGTGCGACGGCGGCCGTGGGGATGGCGCCCTGAGGCTGCTTCGGCCGGTTCACGCGGTGAGTGCATGTCAAACCAATCCCAGGTCTGGACCTACGAACGAGCCATTCCCAGCGACCTGACGCTCGGCAACCAGGTGCTGGAAGACTTGTTGGCTCGCTTCGAGGCCGACGGCTGGGACGCCCGACAGATCTTCGGCATCCGCCTGGCCCTGGAAGAGGCCGTGGTCAACGCGATCAAGCACGGCAACTGTCTCGACTGCAACAAGCAGGTGCACGTGATCTGCCGCTCGACGGTCGACAAGATCTGGATCAAGGTCTCCGACCAGGGCGAGGGATTCGATCCCGAGGCCGTGCCCGACTGTACCGACGAGGAACACATCGACATTCCCAGCGGCCGTGGCATCATGTTGATGCGCAACTTCATGAGCCGCGTGGAATACAACGACAAGGGAAACGTCGTGGAGATGGAAAAACACCGCGACCACGGCAGCTAGCACCGCATTGCTCGCGCTCTCTCTCCCCTTGCGCAAGGCCGATTGGCCTTGAACCCCTCCCAGGCTTCGTCTAAAAGTCACGGCCCATTCTTTCGTCCTTTCTCCCAAACCCCAGACACGTCGGACTTGGTCGGGGAGTCGATCGATGCGCTGGCAGTTCATCTTCATCCTGTGTTGCCTAGTGGGCGCACCCCGGGCCATGGGGCTCGAGTTTCCCTACGAGGCGTACGTCAATTCCGACGACGTCTACGTGCGCAGCGGACCGGCGCGCGACTACTACCCGACCGACAAGCTCGATCGAGGGGCGAAGATCGAAGTCTACCGCCACGATCCGGGCGGCTGGCTGGCGATCCGCCCGCCGGAAGGTAGCTACTCCTGGGTATCGCGGCGTCACTTGGATCTCGAAGCCGAGGACCTGGCCACCGTGAACACCGACCGCGTTGTGGCCCGCGTGGGCAGCACGTTCAGCGACGTGCGCGACGTGATCCAGGTGCGACTGGACCGGGATGAGCGCGTGGCGT
Source organism: Planctomycetota bacterium (assembly GCA_003389325.1). Taxonomy (GTDB): domain Bacteria; phylum Planctomycetota; class Planctomycetia; order Pirellulales; family PALSA-1355; genus LB-PLM-3. The sequence goes on along the minus strand of QQVE01000055.1, from coordinate 79,084 downwards.
TGCTGGAGCGGCCGGCCGAGGATTCGCCCTGGTGTAAGATCGCGCCCCCGTCGGGGGAGTTTCGCTGGATCTTTGCCAAGTACGTCGAACGCAAGCTGCCAGGCGACCTGGCCGCCGACGAGCGCGAAGCCCGCGACTCGGACGTTTATCGCGAGGCCCCCGGCGGCGACGTGCGACTGACCGGCGGCGAAGAGCGAACTGATACGGCCGTCGATCCTCAGGTGTGGGCCGAGAGCGTCGAAGATCTGGAACGCCTGCGGCAGTTGGAAAGACTCGACATGGAGCTGTCCGAAGTCGTGGCCGGCGACATCACTCAATGGACGTTCGAAGGCCTGCACGAACAAGCCGAATTCGCGCTGCGCGCGGCGCAGGACTCGCTCGAGCGCGGGCGAGCACGACTCCTGTTGGACAAGATCGCGCGCTTCGAAGACATCAAGCGCCGGCACGACGCGTTGGAAAACCGGCCGCAGGAAGCGCAGCCTGCGCGGGCCCCGTCGCTGCCGCCCGAGTTGCTTACGGACAAACGCTATGACGGCGTGGGCCGTTTGTCACCGGTCGTCTCGCAGCAGACCGGAGGACCTCAATACGCTCTGCTCGACGCATCGGGCGAGGTGCTGTCATTTGTTACGCCCGCGCCCGGGGTGAACCTCCGGCCTTACGTCGACAAGTACATCGGGGTCAGCGGCCAACGCGGCTATCTGCCCGACCAGCGGCGGCAGCACGTGAGCGTGCAACGCGTATCGCTGCTCGACGTCGAGCGCCGCTAGCGGCGACAGCTCTCACACTTCGATCGCGGGCCGCTCTTTCTGCTGAAATCGTTCGTACCAGACGGGCGAACTCTTCTGGCCGCATTCTTTGCGCCTCCTGGCCATCTTTCCGCCGCACGTCTCGCCCCGCAGTCGTCAGGGTCACGAGCGACCGCTGCCGCTGCCAGCACGTCGCTGCTGTCGCGTGCGTGCGGAAAAAATTTGACTCGCCTCGGCGGCTTCTCCCAGCCGAAAAACTTCTAACGTCGGCACAGCCGACCGTGACTGCCGCCGCGCTGCTGGCATTCTCCAGCTCGAGGCGGCCCGGGGGGGAAACGTTGGGGGGGGAATCCATGCCAGGGCGAATGGTACGGCACGCCTGCGCGCGCCAGTCCGGGAAATCGACGTTGGTTCGAGCGCCGATTCGGCGCTTCGTTCTTCCGCTGTTCCTGCTTCTGCTTGGCGCCACGGTTGCGGCGGCCGCCACGCCGAACGGCGGCACTTCGAGCCGCACTGCCCGGCGTGACGCCTTGAGCTCGGTTCCGCTCGACAAGCTCGATCCTCAGATGCGCGCCCGAGTGGCCGACACGCTCAAGTCGGCAAGTCTGTACCGCCGGTTGCCGGTGGAAACCACGAAGTGCGACCCCGACATGTACCTGTTCCTCGTGCGCAATCCCGAGGTGATCGTCAACATTTGGGAAGTGATGAACATCAGCAACGTGTCGCTGGAGCGCACCGGCCCCGACACGTTCCGTGCCAGCGACAACATGGGCACGCTCTGCGAAGTGAAGTACTGCTACGGCGACGCGGAAACGCACGTGATCTATGCCGAGGGAACCTATAGTGGCCCGATGTTTAAACGGCCGCTACGGGCCCGCTGCGTGCTGCTGCTGAAAAGCGGCTACCTGCAAGAGACCGATGGCACGTTTCACGTGACCAGCCGCATGGACACGTTTATCGAGATCGATCACGCGGGCGTGGAACTGCTGGCCAAGACGCTGCAGATGCTGATTCACCACTCGGCCGACTACAACTTCGTCGAGACGGCGGCCTTCTTTGCCACCGTGTCGCGCACGGCGGAAGTGAATCCGCGGGGCATGCAGAGGTTGTCGACGAAGCTAAACAATGTCGAGCCGTCGGTACGCGACAAATTCGCTGAGTTGTCCGTAGCCATTGGCGAGCGAGCTCGCAGCCGCGAGGCCATTCAGGCCTCGGCCTCCCTACCGGTTGAACATGCGCCCGGGCGAGTTTCGGCGGCCCGCTAGACGCCGAGCCGGAGAGCCTCAGCTCTTGGCACCGAGCAGTCGTTCTTCGACGAGTTGCTTCAGTCCTTGCAAGTCGAGCTTGCCGGTACCGAGCAAGGGGATCTCGTCGACCTGGTAGAAGTTCTCCTTGTCGGGAATCCACAAGTTGGGAAGGCCTGAGCCAGTCACTTCCTTCAGCACGTCGTCGATCGACTTCTCGCAAGGCAAGTGAAACACGACGAGGCGTTCGCCTTTGCGGGTGTCGGGCACCGACGAGACGGCCACGGCGAGGGTCTCTTCATCCTCGCTCATGATCTTCTGCAGCACTTCCTCGACGCGGATGTGTGGCACCATTTCGCCGCCAATTTTCGAAAAACGGCTTAACCGGCCGGTGATCTGAATGAAGCCGTCCTCGTCGACCCGGCCCATGTCGCCGGTAACGTACCATCCGTCGCGCATCACTTCGGCGGTCTGCTCCGGCATCTTGAAGTAGCCCTGCATGACATTGGGGCCCTTGATGAGCAGAATGCCGGTTTCGCCGCGAGGCAGGTCCTCGCCCGTCTCGTGATCGATAGTCTTGGCGCTGACACCCGGGATCGGCAAGCCCACGGTGCCGCGGCGATTCTGTGTCGTATCGCCGTTCACGGCCCGATTGGGAGGAACGTTCACCGATACAATGGGCGAAAGCTCCGTGGTGCCGTAGCCCTCCATCGGACAGATGCCAAAGCGTTCCTCGAACGCCTCGAGCAGGTCGCCGGGCAGCTTTTCGGCTCCGGTCACGACCAACTCCATGCTGGCGAAGTCCTCTCGCGTGCAACGTCGCATGTACGACCGAAGGAACGTCGGCGTCGAGACGAGAATCGTCACCTTGTGGTCGTGGCACATCTTGCCGATGACTTTCGCGTCGAGCGGGCTGAAGTGATACGCCCCCTTGGGTCCCAGCGCCAGAACAGACCACAACCCGACGGTGAATCCGAATGAATGGAAAAAAGGCAGGATGCCCAGTACGACGTCGTGTTCGTCGAGCTGCAACAGATCATCGATCGCCGCGGAATTCGAGCCGACATTGGCGTACGAGAGCTGTACGCCTTTGGGCATGCCCGTCGAACCGGAGGTGTAGATGATCGTAAACAATTCGTCGGGCGTAATCGTGTTCAGCGAGAGCTGCCGCTCGAGCATCGATGCCGGCGTCAGATAGGCGCCGGCGGCTCCGGCCAGCTTGTCGGCCGTGGTGACCTGCTCGCGCAGATCCTCCAGGTAGACCAGTTCGGCGTCGAGCTTGAAGTCGAACCGCTCCATGAAGCGGCGGCTGGTCAGCACGTGGCGAATGCCGCACTGGGCGATGCAATAGTTGAGCGTGTCGGAAGTGACGGTGTAGTTGAGATTCACCGCCACGCGACGACAAAGCGTCACCGCGGCATTCGCGAGCACTCCGCCGGCCGAGGGTGGCACCAGCAGCCCCACGAACTTCTCGTCGGCGGATAGCACGTTCCGCAACAGCAGCCGGCGGAAGATCAGCGTTCGCATCAGCAAGCTGCCGCCGGTCATCTCCACGCCCGTGGAATCCACGACCTTGCGATCGAACAGCGACTTCTTGCACCGACGCAAGAATTCGCGGGGCACGATGATCGTGCGCGGTTGAAGTGTCATCGATGGTGATCCGCCTGGGAGTAGACCCGCCACGACAAGCCGCACGCAAGCTGCGGGAGCGTCGCCAAGGCGAGAGGGGAGTTGTCTTGACCCGTCAAAGGCCCCGCGCCACCGGGCCGGGTTCCACTACCATAAAGATACTTCTTCCCCGCGCACGCGGGTAGGCCGATCGAGGCATCGGTCGTGGGGATCAATCGCCTGCCGAAGGCTCCGCACCGGCGAGACGGCAGGGGCCGAACCGTGGCCTGCCCCGCTAGAGCGGCTCGTCCCTCACGGGATTGCTCAGCGTGCCGATCTTCTCGATCTCGACCGACAGCTCGTCGCCATCCTTGAGCCACACGGGTGGTTTGCGGGCCATGCCCACGCCGTGGGGCGTGCCGGTCAGGATCAGGGTGCCGGGCACGAGCGTCGTACTGCCGCTGAGAAACTCGATCAGCGTGGCCACGTCGAAAATCATGTCGTTCGTGTTCCAGTCCTGCATGACCTCGCCATTGAGCGTGGTCTTGATCGCCAGCGCGTTGGGATCGGGAATCTCCTGCGGCGTGACCAGGCAGGGCCCTAGCGGACAGAACGTGTCGAACGTCTTGCCGCGGCACCATTGGCTGCCTCCCATCTCCTTTTGCCAATCGCGCGCACTGATGTCGTTGGCGCACGAATAGCCCAGCACGTAGTCGAGCGCTTCCTCGCGGAGGACGTTCTTGCAGGTCCGGCCGATCACGACGGCCAGCTCGCACTCGTAGTCCACCTGCTCACTCTTGAGTTGCCGCGGCAGGTACACCGGGTCACCCGGATTCTGCACGGCGCTGGGCAGTTTCATGAATAATACTGGCCAGCGAGGAATCGGAGCATTGCCCTCGGCCGCATGCCGGCGATAGTTCAGCCCGATGCACAGGATGCCCGTGGGCGCGATGGGCGTCAGGAGCTTCTTCACGTCGGCAACGGTCTCGGTAACGCGGAAGTCGCCGTAAATGTCGCCGGCGATTTCCCGCACAGTACCGTCGGGCTCCTCGGCGGCGTACTTGATCTCTTGTTGGCTGTCGACGAAGCGGATGATCTTCATGCGGTCCACTCTCAGCGTGGATGAATGCGTGCGGGGATAAACCGCGATTATCCGTTGAAGCTCGAGGGGGCGTCAATGACTAAAGACGCCGACCAAGCGACGCCGGCGGCGGCTTGCGAGACGTTTGGCGGCTTCTTAGATTGGGAGCGCCGCGGGAAATCTCTCGCGCGCCGCCCATCGAAGGACCCCATGTCGCAAAATCCCCGCCACGAGAACGTCCTGCCGCCCGAGATAGTGCGCGGTGCCATCGAGCAGGTACTCAGGCCGGGCTGCTTTTTCGTGGCTGCGCCGGAGGCATTCCGCGTCGAGTCCGCAGAGGAAACCGTTCCGTGGGAGGTATTTCGCGGGCACCTGCTCGACGCCGCGATGGCCCGCACGAGCGAGACGTTCGAGAGTTGGCACGTCTACGTCGACTCGGTCGCGCCCGCCGGTACGCCGCCCCCTGCCCCGCTGGTATCGATTCGTTGGTCCCAGCCGAGCGAACTGCTGTACGTGACGCGGCAGATCCTCACCTACGGCTTCGAGGCGTATGAAGATCCGCCCGGCGTCATTCTCACCAGGCCGATCCAGAAATGGACCAGCGAACTGGTCGGCCAAATCGACCTTGCCGAGACAACGCAGACGTCGCTCGTTGACGAGTTGGGCCAGTTGCTGTTGCTGGCGGTGATTGGCACGAGCCGGCTTCCGATCACGTCGCTCGAGACGCCGTTGCCGGCCTTCTCGCTCGGTCGGCTGGCCTACCAGCCAGGTCTGTCGGCGGATCGGCCGTACGATGATGCCCTCGACTTTCTCAATGCTTCGCTAGCCAGCCGCGGTCCCGTCGTCGCAGAAGCCAAAGTCCTGGAATCGGCCCTGCGCGTCGAAGGCTCAGAAGTCGCAGATCTGGCCGATGCACTGGTTACAGCGGCCGCGAGGCATGAACCAGGATGGCTCGTCGACCTGGTCCGAGCCGTATTCAACGGCGTAGCGCTTGCGCCTTACACGAATTTCGGCGATCGATTCGTGAAGTTGGTCGAGCACTTGGCCACGCGCGACGCCTTCGGCCCGGCTCGCGCCGTCGACGCGCTGGGCTACATGCTCCGCCATCTGTGCCGCCACTTGACGGCCTTTGACCTCACCGTGTTTCACAACTTCGGGGCCAACTATCCAGACGCGCTTTTCCTGGATGTCCTACTCAAGGCTTTGCTCGACTTGGGCGAGCAGCAGCCAGCCCTGTTGCTCGATGCTGGTGCAAGCGCACGCCGAGGGCGACGCGCCCTGCGGCAGGCGGCGCTAGTACGCCGACACTACGAAGGCCATCGCGTGCCCGACGCGCCGACGTCGACCGGAGAGAATACGCGAGTGCTGCCCGCACCGTTTGTGCGTGTGCCGGAGGAGCAGATCCGCGAAACGAGTCGACGCCGACGAACGCTGTTTGCCGATGATCCAACGGACACGCTGCTGTCGGGGCCCACGCGCGAGGCGATTGAGCTCGGGTTGGCGGAGTTGGATCAGCCCGGTGAGCTTCGCGAGCTGGGCATGGCCCAGTTTTTGGACCGTCCACTTGGCGCGCTCAAGGAGGCCGGCGAAGTGGATCGCACGCCGCTCGTCTCCTACGAGGCGTGCAGCCGCATGATCATTCGGCGCCGGTTACAGGAACTCACCACGTTCGGCTGGATAGACTCGTCTCGGCGAGATGCCCTGACCGAGTCTCTAGCAGCGTTCGAAATGCGAGGGGTCCCCGCCGCCGAGATCGCCACGCAGCAGCGCCCCGGTGTGGTGTCTTTGACCGACGCCGGTCAGGCGGCGCCCGACTTTGTGCTGCTGCGAACCACGCGTGGCTCGCTTGACGCTGTGCTGGCGGCGTACGATTGGCAGGCCCTGGCCGATACAGCGCCAGACGTCTATCGTTGCCTGCGAGAAGAACGTGATGTGCTGTTGGTCCCGCATGCACTCCCCGACGATTCCGACGTATCCTGCCTGAGGCTCATTGTCGGTGGCGTGCTACGTCTCGAGCTCGGGTTCCCGAGCCGCGGTCCTCGGGCTCCCTATCGCGAACTGGCCGGCGTGGAGTGGCTTACTCGGCTTGAGCTGCGCCGTGTGTGGAACTTGTCGGGCGACGGCGCCGTGACCCAGCGCGAGCTGCGCGGCCGCGACCTTTCGATCTCACTGCTTCGTGATCGATGATTATCGACAGAAGCACTGGGGCACTCGGGGTTTGGTGCTTGCCAGGGGTAAGGCGGGTCTACTATCATCGGTGCTCGCGGCGAATTGCGCGTGCCGGTGTTTCGGCCTGCGTCCTTCCTAAATCGCCACGTGAGCACCCCGCCCGCCAGGAGAGCGATTGATGAGTTCGATGCCCAGCGGCCGCAGCCGACTTACCCTCACGCAATGGCTGATCGTATCGCTGGCCTCGATTGGATTCGCATTCGATATCTACGAACTGCTGATGATGCAGTTCATCGTCAAGGATCTGATCACGGAGCTGACGGGATATACGCCGACCGACAGCGAGTTTCGGACGTGGGGCGCGGTGCTGTTCTATGTGCCGGCCGTGGCCGGCGGCATCTTTGGTCTCTTGGGCGGATACCTGACGGATCGGTTGGGCCGTCGCCGCGTGTTGACCTGGAGTATCCTGATCTACGCGTTTTCGGCGTTCGCGGCCGGGTTTTCCACGTCGATCGAAATGCTGCTGGTGCTGCGATGCTTGACGTTCGTCGGCGTATGCGTCGAGTTCGTGGCGGCTGTCGCCTGGCTAGCGGAATTGTTTCCCGACCCCAGGCAACGCGAGAGCGTGCTGGGTTATACGCAGGCCTTTTCGTCGCTGGGCGGTTTTCTCGTCGCCGGGGCTTACTGGATCGCCGCTCGTTACGCGGCCGACTGGCCGGCAGTTCAGATTCCCGAGTTCCTCAGCTTCATGGGCGAGATTCAAAATGGCAATGCCCCCTGGCGGTACACGTTGATGTCGGGATTGATTCCGGCGCTGCCGCTGATCGTGATCCGGCCGTTCCTGCCGGAGTCGCCCGTCTGGGAGCAAAGGCGTGCCTCGGGCGCGCTGCAGCGTCCCAGCTTCCTGGCGCTGTTCAGTCCCGAGCTGCGTCGTACGACGATCGCCACCACGATCGTCTTTGCCTGTGCCTACGGCGCGGCCTTCGGCGCCATCCAGCAGATTCGCCAGATCGTGCCCGGTGTACTAGACGTAAGCGAGGCTATCGCCGAAATGCCGCTGGCCGAACAGAAACAGTACGAGAAGGAAACCTCGGCTTTTGTGGGCGAAGTGCAGGAAACCGGCGGGCTGACCGGACGGATTCTGCTGGCGATCCTGGCCGTGCGAATCGTCAGCCGCCGTCGGCTATTGCGCGTGTTTCAGCTTCCCGGTTTGATTATCGTGCCGGCCGTCTTCGTCTTCGCTCCGAGTCACAGTTTGAACGCCTTGACCATCGGAGCGTTTCTGGCCGGGTTGTTCACCGTGGGGCAATTCAGCTTCCTGGGAAACTACCTGCCGCGGGTCTATCCGCTGCACTTGCGCGGCACGGGGGAAGGCTTCGCCGCCAACGTGGGCGGACGCATGATCGGCACGTCGTTCGCCGCAGTGACGCTGCTGCTAAGCAACTACATGCCGGCCGAGACGCCGCCCATGCAAATCGCCTACGCCGCGGCATGCGTGAGTTTCTTCGTCTACTTCGTGGGCAGCGTCGCGTGCTTCTTCCTGCCCGAACCGGAACACGAAGAGCTGCCTGAGTAGCAGGGTTGCGTTTCGGGCGTCACACGAGCAAGCCGCGGGCGTCGATCGGCAAATCGACCAGTTGACCACCTTCGTCGTGCCACCAAACGACGTCCTGCAAATTGATGCAGGGGCAGACGTGGTTGGGGATCACGGTCACGCGCTGTCCCAGTTCGGGAACCCGGTCGCACTTGCGGACATCGACCTGGGCGTGTTCTTCGGTCAACTTGCCGATGACCGCCTGGGGATACTCGACGATGTAACCGTGCCCGCTTTCGGGATCGTAGCTGCAGCGGTCGCTGGTGAGGGTCTTCGTGCCGGCATCGAGCACGACCTGGCCCGGCACGGCGGTGCTAATCACCGTGCTGATGATCGATGCCGCGCAATCCTCCAGTTGACAGTATCCGCCGCGTACAGTGTTGATGTCGTTGTAGATATAGGTGCCGGGCCGGATCTCGGTGTACTCGCCAACCAGGTGCGACTGAAACGCCGTGGGCGTGGAGCCGCCGGAAACGATGCGGGCCTGCAGCCCGTGTTCGGCCCACAGGTCGAGCGTCTGTCCCAGCTTGCGCGAGACCGCGTCCAGGAGCGGCCCCTGCTCGTCGGGTGGCAGATGGATGTGGCCCGGATAACAAAACAGGCCGTCGAATCGCACTCCGGGCGTGCCGTCGACGACTTGGGCCAGCTTGAGGGCCTGGTTGGCGGTCTGTACGCCGGTGCGGCCCATGCCGACGTCGAGATCGACCAAGATGCCGACGGTCGCCTTAGCGCGGTTAGCGGCCGCTGCAATCAGCTTGACCCCGGTGGTCGAGTCGACCGCCACTCGCACCGTGACGTGCGAGGCCAGCTTCGCCAGGCGAGCCGTGCGAGCCGGATCGATCGCTGGATAGGCCAACAAGATGTCGCTGGCGACTTCCGACATCATTTCGGCTTCGCCCACCTTGGCGGCCGAAAGCCCGATGGCGCCCCCCTCCATTTGCAGTTCGGCCATTTGACGCGACTTGTGCGTCTTGGTGTGGGGGCGCATATCCAACTCGTACCGTAGTCCGTACTCGGCCATACGCTGCAGGTTGCGCAACACGGTCTTCGAGTCGATGACCAGTGCCGGCGTGGGCACGTGATCCAGCGTGGGGGGATCCATCACAAGCGTGGACTCTGAGAGAATTCGCCGCAGTCGCGGGACACGCGTCCTCGCCGGCGGCAAGGGTCAATTCGGGACCGCCGACTTGTCGCGGATTTCGTCATACTCCAACAGGCGAAAATCCTCCGCCCGCGGCGCGTCGTGCAGTTGATCGGTCATCTTGTACAGCGTAATCAGGCCCTGGTCCGTGAGGCGTTCGCCGGCCCCGGGCTCGACGTAGGTAGCGGTCTTGCCACCGTATCCGCCGGCCGCGGCATCGCGCAGCGTGGGGAAGTAGGCATGATACCCGTTCGTGTAGCCCACCAGGAAGGTGTTGGGCATCGGTGAGCGATTTTTCAACGCCGTTTGGAAATGCACGAAGATTTCGCCCGGCATGCCCACCAGGGCCAGGTTGCCGTCGATGAGCAGTGTGGTCAACGTGCATCGCACGATGTTGTCCTTGATCTCGGGCGCAATCACTTCGTCGAACCGGGCTCCGTACATCTTGCTCAGGACGCCGCGTACTTCCGGGTCGTCGATGTCCCAACGGACGCGCACCGGGATCGTGCGAGCTTCGAATTGAATCGAGGGATGCTCAGGTGCGGCGGTCGTCGTCTTGCCGGCCGCGGTGGCGACAAGTTCTCCCAAGCCGCGCCCCATGGCCCGCATTTCCTTCACCCCGCCCTGGTCGAGCGGGGTCTTGTCCAAATACGGATTGATGTCGCCACAGGCCCCTTGCAGATACAGGCACGGCGCGCCGAGCGTGTTCTGCACGGTCGCACAGGCGGCTCCGACAAAATCGGCACTGTACTCGTAGTTGTCGGGGCCCAGTACGACCGGATGGCAGGCGTAGTGGCACAAGATGGCCAGCGACGTGCCGTCGGCGCGGTCGAGGCGGATCACGCCGAATCGTTTGTCGACCGGGCCGGTCGGCTCGCGCTGAGCGTTGCGCCATTGCATGGCTACGCGTCCGTCGGGAAGGAGCTTGCGACGATTGTGCGCAAAGTCGGCTTCGCCGTGCGAGACGCCGATGCGCACGGGCTCGAGCTTACTGGCCGCCTGGCACACGAGGTTGGCAATCTGCTCGCTGACCTTCTCGGCATACGGATTGGGGCGGCTGGGCGTCGCCTCCATGTTGGGAGCCGAATGCGTGTGGCTGGCCGTGATGAACAGGTTCTCAATGCCGCAGCCCTGCTTCGTTTGTTCTCGAATTCGGGCCAGCAACGGATCCTGGGGCGTGCGTCCCAGGTCGAGGGTGACGATGGCGGCCGTTTCATCGCCCGCTCGGAGTACGAGCGCCTTGGCCATCAACGGGTCGAGCGTGCCGGTGGCCGGGTGCTTGCGATTGCTGTAGCCCCACAGGCGTTGGCCCGGCTCGGGCGTGATGTCGAGCGTGGCCACGCCGGCGGTGAGCGTCGTCTCGGCGGCTTGGGCGGCGGCGTACTTCGAGCCCAACAAAAGCAGGCACGCGGTGGCGATCGCACGTCTTCTCATCGGATGCGTTCGTGCTGGATGCGCAGGAAATGGACACATCGGCCACGCACTAAGTTTGGGCCGCGAAGGGACCGTTTGCAAGGAGGAGAACAGGGCCCACCGGCGGCGATCAGCCAGACTGCCGCGTGAACTGTGTCACGCTCAGGACGTTGCCGTCAGGATCGTTAAACCACAGGACCTTGGCCCCGCCAGGCGCGGACCATATTCCATGGGCGTCCTGCTCGAGCCCCGCGAACGGCACCGGAGCGATCCCCGCAGCAGTCAGCTTCCCGGCGATGGCGGCAATATCCGGCACTTCCCAGCCGAGAACAGTGTGCGGTGCCGGTGCCAACTGACCGACGATGGCCGCCCGCAGCATCGTGCCCGCCGCATCGAAGACCAGCGCGTGGGGTTCGTCGCTCACTAAGGACAGTCCGAGCAGATCGCGATAGAACGACCGAGTGGTCGCAGCGTCCGTAACGGCGATAAAGGCAATGAGATTTGCGTTGGTCAGCATGAGCTTGGTCTTCCTTGCCAGGATCGGGAGCCGGCCAACTGCTGCCTGACATCAGTACATCGCCGGCGCCGCACGGTTCTCGGCAATCTGCGGAGCCACGGCCAAGATGAAGCCGTAGACGATGCACATCTCGCCGCCGCCATAGCAGAGCCAGATCAGCTCGTCGATGCCGCCGAACGCTCCGTGAAACATACGCCAGGCCAGCAACACGTCGCTGGCCAGAAACAGGGCGCCGCCGAAGGCCACCCAGGAAAACGCCCGACGCCCGACGCACAGTGCCGTGGCAAAGCCCGGCGTGGCAGCCACCAGCAAGGTGTAGACGAACGTGGGAATGCGCAGGCCGATTTGTTCTTCGGACGTCAAAGCAACGGCGGCCCAGGCCACGAGCGCCACGAGTTGCCAGGCCAGGATCGGCCCATACCACCGCAAGCCGCCGGGCATCCGCTCCTGCCGGCCGGTAATCCAGAAGGCGGCCACGTAAGCCAGATGGCCGAGTCCATAGAAAAGGATGCCGCCGATCATCTTCTCCTCAAACGGCGGCCACCAGAAACGCGTGGCCAGGTGCGAGTCGCCGTAGAACCCCAGCGTCATGCCGATAGCCAGCCATAGCATGGCTCTACCCACGTGCGTGCCGCGGGTCGCGGCCCATGCCCACCACGCCGCGACGGCCAACAGCAGGCACGAAATCATCCGCAAGTCGAGCTTCGCATCATCCCACCACGACTCGCGTGTGCGACCCGCAACAAAGCTCGCCACAAGAAACGCCAGCCAGCCGACCCACAGCAGACTCAGTGCAATGGAGGTCACCGAATAGCGCGAGGGATTCATGGAGTGCCTGCCCGTCGACGAACGTGTTGCGAGCCGTGATTCTATTCCGGACGCATTGCGAATTCTATCGGGGCGCTCGGCAAACAAGTCGGGGGCCGGAAGTCTTTATGACCCCGGCCCCCGCTGAGAACACACAGAGAGTATCGACTAGAGCGCGAGCAGCTACTTGGCAGCCTGCGCGTCAGCAGGTGCGGTCATGACCTGAGCCAGCCCGGTCAGAAACGCCTGAGCCATCTCCGGGAAGGCACTGGGATCCCGGCTCCAGAAGTTGATCGTGACCTTTTGGCCCTGCACTTCGGCCGGAATGTGCATGCTCGACTTCAGGCCGCGGTTGCGCATCTCGGCCATCAGCTTGCCGGAGGCCTCACGCAGATCGCTGTTTACGATCGGTTCGGCCGCGGAAACGTATTCGGCCAGGCTTTCGCCCTCGGCTTCGACCGCTTGAAGCGGCGCGCCGATCGGCTTGGGAAGCGGTTTGCCGCCGGCCGCTTTCTGACGGGTTTCGACGATCTCTTCAGCGACCGCTTGTTCACCCTCGTCGTCGTCATCGTCGGAGCTGGGTCCGAGTAGCTCGACGACCGTGCCATCCTTTACGGTGGTGACGCATACGCGGTCGACCATGGGAACCATCGTCCGCAAAATGTAGCCGAACTGTCCGAAGATCTCCGGATCTTTCAGCGCCATGTATGCACCGACCTTGACGTTGTCGTCTGGCTCGCCCTTCGTGGCGTTCATGATGACCGCGAACTGCTCAAGGCGCGAAAGTTGTTTCGCCTCGTAGTTCGGGTCCTGGCGATCCTCGTGTGCCGGCGTGGCCTCGAAGAAGCCGATCATCATCTCGTCCCACGTCTGATCGCCAAAACCGATCGTTTTGGTCGGGTCGGGATTGTTGAGGTTGTCTTCCGAGTTATCGAACACCGCGTAGCAGTCCATCCGCGTACCGCGCGGCAGAAACTTGGGCTCGGCCAGCCGGTAGTGTGTCTGCCAGCAGAAGTCGTAGTTCGGCACGTCGAGCAGAACTTCCTTGCTGCCATCGGGATAGACGGCCTCGTAGCGGAACGCTTTGCCGCGCAGGTGCATGTGCGGCATCATGGTCAGCAAGTGTGTATCTTCGTGGAAGATGTACCGGGCATTGACGGGGAAGCTGGAATCCCCCGGCGGGATCTGGAAGACAGCATTCACGGCGCTGCTAACCCGCACTTCCTGTTTGACGGTCTCGGGATCCGCGAACACAAACCCGCAGTAGCTGCGGTCTTTCTGTTCTGACCCGTTAGGCGTGTAGTGCATCTGGAAAATGAGTTTCGAGCCGGCCGGCACGAAGCGGGCCAGGCCTGGCTTGAGTGGTTCGGGACGCAGTCCCGGGGCATAGGCCCCTAGAAAGTCGTTGCCGCTGCCCAGTCCCCCCATCATGTTGCCGCTGGGCGGCAGCACGAAGAGCAGGATGTGATGCACGATCGCGGGATTGCCCGGACGCGGTTCGATGGCCGCGATCCAGCGGTCTTCCTTCCAGCCCGGATCGACCACGAAATGCTGGTAGTCGACGACGCCCGTGGCCGGCACGTCGAATGCCTCGTCGCGCATGTAGACGACTTCCTCGGGCTCGGGAATCATCCAGCCTTCGGCGAACTGGGGCGGCTCCGGCAAGTCGGCCGGATCGCCTTCGGGCGCGCCGGCGTCGACCCACTTGGCGATCAGTTCCTTGTCGCTGTCGCTGAGCCGGGCGTCGTTCTTGAAATGGCCATACTCCTGGTTGGCATGCCAGGGCGGCATCCGCTGCAACTGGACGACCTCGTTGATCATCGAGGCCCAACCGGCCACCTCCTCGTAGTTGGTCAGCGTGAACGGGGCGATCTGGCCTTCGCGGTGACAGAACACGCAATTGGCGTTCATGATTCGCGCGATCTGGTTTGAGTAGGTCACCTCGCTGTCGGCCACCGGCTGCAGGTTGCGGCCGATCAAACATCCAGGAGCGCGGGTCTCTGCCAGTTCGACCGACTTGTTTGCGAGCACGGCGTCGATCGCTTCGGCCAGGTCGTTCTTTTCCGGCTCCGGCTTTTGGTAGTTGGCGTTTTGCGCGTTGAAGCCGTATTGATCGTCGATGCGGCCGCGATAGCGGATCCGGCCTTCGCGATCCAACACCACGGCCTCAGGCGTTCGTGTGGCGCCGGCGGCGTCGGCCACGACCTGGTTCAGGTCTTTGAGAATCGGGAAATCGATCTCGTGCACCCGGGCGAATGCCGCGATCTCGGTCACGGAGTCCTGCCGGTTGGCGTCGAGTCCCAGAAACACGACGTCCTTGCCTTCATACTTGTCGGCCAGAGCATTCAGCCGCGAGGCGTACAGCTTGGCCAGTGGGCATTCGGTGCCCAGAAAGGCCAGCACCACGACCTTACCCTGGCCCACTTCGTCGAGCGAATAGGGCTGGCCGTGATAATCGCGGAGCGTGAAATTGTCGACCTTCGTGCCGATGGCGACCGATTTCGACTCGGCCAGCGCTCGGGGAGCACCAAGCGTCGCCACCACTAACAATGCCAATGCCGGGGCTCGCATGGGGATACCTCACTCGTGTGTAGGGGAATGCTGTGACCGGGGACGGTGGCTCGATACCGGGGCGTCGGCAACCAGGAGGGGGGACGCGGGGGAGATACTACTCCAACACCGGACTCAGGGCCAGTTCGATTGCCTGCTTCTCAACCGGTCCATTCAAGGGGGCATTCGTCACCGGTCGCCGGATCTTGACGTTTGGAACAAGATTCTGATGGCAGAAGCGCCATCCAGGGTATTGCCCGGCCGTCGAGCCGCTATTTGCCGATGCAAAAGCGGCTGAACACGCGATCGAGAATATCGTCGGTGTAGACCGCCCCAACGACCTGGCCTAACTGACCCAGTGCCAGCCGGAGTTCGGACGCGATCAGTTCTTCGCCCTCGAGCGCGCCAATGAGCGCGCCTGCTCGCCGGAGAGACTCGCCGGCGGCCTGGAGACTCGCGCCGCATCGCTCGGCCGTAAGGCTAGCAGCCGACTCGCCGCGGGTGTGGGCCAACACTTGCGACAGAACACCGCGAAGCTCGTCGAGCCCTTGCCCTGTGTGCGCGCTGGTGGCAACGGCCGTAGGCAGCTCCATGGGGCGACCGCGATCGCACTTGGTCCAAACGATCAGGCGCGGCACGGCCGGCACGGTGGCCAGTTGCTCGCGTTCCCAGTCGACCGTCGGACGCGTCGCATCCAAACACAAGCAGACCAAGTCGCCGGACGCCGCTTGGGAGGCAGCGAAGTCTCGCGCGGCTGACGCAATCGCCGCGTGTGCACTCTCGTGGCCGGCCGTGTCAATCAATTCGCACTGCTGACCGCCCAGATCGAGCCGCGCAGTGAGGTAGTCGCGCGTCGTGCCCGGCCGATCGGAGACAAGCGCGGCACAGCGGTTAGCCAAAGCGTTGAACAGGCTGCTCTTGCCGACGTTGGGCGAGCCCACCAGCACGACACGAGGCGCGGCGTCGCTGCGGCGCCGCTTCGCCAGTTGATCGGCGATCCGCTCGACCTGCGTGAGGGCGTCCTGAATCTGCTCGTCGAGCTGCTGTCGCGTGACGAACTCGATGTCCTCCTCGACAAAGTCGAGGCCAGCCTCCAGATGCGCGAGCAGGTCCAATAGCGAGTCGCGCAACTGCCCCAGCGGCCGGGCCAGGTTGCCGGCCAATTGCCCGAGGGACTGGCGCAACTGCTCGTCGCCGCGCGCATCGATGACACCCAGCACGCCCTCGGCCTGCGTCAGGTCCAGCCTTCCGGCCAGGAAGGCGCGGAGCGTGAACTCACCCGGCTCGGCTGCTCGGGCCCCGGCAGCACACACAGCCTGCAACGCGGCCGAAAGTAGTGGAGGCGAACCGATCGTGTGAAGTTCCGCCGAGGTTTGCCGCGTGTAGCTTCGCCCCTCGGGCCAGAGATAGACTTCGGCGTCGAGACGTCGGGCGCGTGGACGCTGCAGCGAGACCGTTCCGCGGCGAGCTGAAGCCCGGTCCGTGCAGATGAGCTGCTCACCGCCGGCAGGTTGAAAACAGGCTGATAGAATCGCCGGCACGGCGGGCCCACTGATGCGAATGATGCCGCGTGCGGAACCTTCCGGTGCGGAGGCAATGGCAGCAATCGTGTCGTCGGTGTGATACACGGCCGATAGCCCATGCGATTAAACGAGCCGCGTGCTGGTCTTAGCGCGAGAACGGACACGCAGCTTTCTGCTACTTGCGTCCCTTCTGCCGTTTTCGCTTTCCAGCCGGTGCGCCGTTTCCGCCCGATGACGGTGTGGCAACAGGCACCGAGGCGCCCGAGCTGCCGCCTGCCTTCTCGCCGCCGGCTTGTGCCTTGGCCTTGGGCAGGAGCTTTCGTTCGCAGATGCCCCAAAGGCTCGAGGCAATGAAGTACACGCACAAACCGCTGGCCACTTTAAAGAACAACACGCCCATGAAAATCATCATGTACTGCATCATCTTCTGCTGCATGCGAGACTGCTCGTCGGCCGCGGGCGGCATGAACATGCGTTGTTGCGTGATGAACAGTCCCACGGTGAACAGCGGTAGGATGTTCAGATAGGGCCCCAGTCCGAGCAGCCCCGTGCCGCTGGTGATGAACTCGGGCATGACCCCGGTCCAATTCCAAAACATGTCGGGGGCGGCAAGATTCGACGCCCAGCGAATGTTTTCGCTGATCAAGGGCGCTTGGCGCAGCTCGATGTCGACCATCAGCGAGCGGTACAGCCCCATGAAAATCGGCAACTGAAAAAAGGCCAGCAGGCAGCCGCCCAATGGGTTGTAGTTGTGACTGCGGAAGAGCTCCTGCGTGGCGCGCGTCCGTTTCTCGGGATCGTTCTTGTACTTCTCGGCGATGCGCTTCATTTCGGGCTGCAGTTCTTGCATCTTCTGCGCGCCCAGGGCCTGCTTGCGGCTGATGGGAAACATGCAGCCGCGTACGAGCACGGTGAGCATCACGATCGCAATGCCGTAGTTGCCGACAAAGCTGTAGAAGAAGTGCAACACGCTGCCCAACAGCCGCGAGATGGGCGAGAACAATCCGTAATTGACCAGCGTCCCCAACGAGGCCCCCGGTTGCCCGTATTGCGATAACAACTCGGGAACTTTTGGACCCGCGAAGATGCGAAATTGATCTGCCAGCGGTGCTCCGTCCGGTTCGAGCTTGGCCGCTTTGCTATCGAGGCGGAATGAGACGTCCAGCAACCGGGCCTGGCCATCTTTGGGCAACGTGCCCACCTTAAGCGGAAGGATCCGCTCGAACATGATCTCGTCGGGTTCCGCCTTGCGGGGAATCAGAGCCGCGGCAAAGTACTGTGCATCGACAGCGATGTAGTCGAGCGAAGCCGTCGCCCCCCAAACCTGCTCGAAGTCTTCGTCGTTCAGCTCGCTCGGGGCCACTTGATCGAGCTGACGTCCCTCGAACTTCACGATCACGTCGCGCAGCCCGGCACTGCCGAACCACTCATGGCTGACCTTGCTGGCATACCAGTACCCTTCGGTGGGCAGGCCTGTCGGCCCGTCCTGGCGATAGGCGACTTCGTGCGGCTCGTCGTCCAGGTTCTTGACGCTGACGTCGAAGGTAAGGTCGTAGGCGGGGAACGTGGCGTCGTCGTGGTCGCTCTGCGGTACGCGCGCCAGGCGAAACGTCTTGGTGACTTCCAGGTTCAGAATCGGCACCTCGGCGCGAAATACGACGTGCTCGTCGTCGGCCTCCACCACTTCCCAGGGCTTGGTGCGCAGGTGGACCCCGCCCAGCTCCTTGTTGTCGTCCGACAGCGAACGATCGTCGTACTGCTGAATCGTCGTCAGAAAGGAAAGCGGATCGTGCTTGCCGGGCTCCACGATCTCCACTCGCTTGGTTTCGTACTCGGGGCGCACGAGCTCAAGCGGATGATGTCCCAGCGTGGCCGTCAGTTGCTTTGCCTCGCCGTCGCGATCGACCGACAGCCCGATCTCCTGGCCGGGCTCGGTTTGCTTTAGGGCATCGATCAGTTGTTGGGCGTTCTTGATCTTCGTTTCGCCGATGGCGTGGATGACGTCGCCCGCTTCGAGGCCTGCGGCGGCGGCGGGCGAGCCGTCGCCGACCACGCGCACCAGGGCCCCGGCCCGCTTGGGAGCGTCGAACGGCGCCAAGTAGCCCAAATAGCCTGTAAAACTATCCAGGGCCCGGTAGTCGGGACTGTTGAGCTCAATGACTTCGATGGCCCCGCCGCGATTGTTCCAGGTGACCGCCATGCGGTAAGGGCTGGCCGGATCGAGCGAGCCCAGCGCTCCGCGTTGCGGCTCGATCTCCTGCTGCGGGGCCTGGACGGCCGGCTGCTCGTCTTCGCGGGCGTCCTGCGGTGGGGCCTCCGCGTCGTCGGGAGTGCCTTTCGCCTCGGGCTCGGGCACATTGCCGGCGGGTGGCTCAGCGTCCTGGGCGTCTTTTTTGCCGGGGTCGGCCTGCCCGGCCGCCTTCTTTTCGGCGACGGGCCGCGGGGCCTTCGGCTCGGGCGGAAAGATCAGCAGCCAGACGATCTGGTTGACGACAAAGATCACCGCCACGAGAACGGCGAACAACAGGAAGCGTCGGTCCACGGGAGTATAAGTCCTTTGTGGAACAGAGGAACAGTGCAAATACCCCGAGGAGGCAGGCGGCCGCACGCGCGGCGGCCATCTAGCTCTTATTGTTCGCCTCTGGCCCGAAGTTGCAATGGCAACCAGAACCGGTTCGAGGGGGCAAGCGCCCGCGAAACAGGGACGAAAACGCGCCCCGGAGGTCTATTCGCTCAGCGAGGCTGGAGATTCGCCGACGTCACGTCCGGACTAGCGGCCTTCGCGGAGCCGGTCGCCCAGGAAGTTGTCCAAGTCGGGCGTGTCGTAGATCTTCTTGATCGTCTGCTCAAAGTCGTAGGGCACGCGACGGAAGGTAATCAGCCCGTCCTCCAGCACGACGTAGCAACTGCGCGGATCGCCGTCGCGTGGCTGGCCCACCGAGCCGACGTTGATCATCGTTTTCTCGTCGCCGAGCCGATAGGTGTAGTTGACCTCTTCGGGGCTGATGAAGTTCATGCTCTGAGTGAAGATGCCGGGCACATGGGTATGGCCCTGAAAGCAGTGGTGCTCAATCAGGCTGAAGATCTTTTCCATCTTCCGCTGATTGTAAATGTCTTCCGGAAAGACGTATTCGTTGAGCGGATTGCGGGCCGAGCCGTGCACGTAGAGGAAGCCATTCTCGCGGCGATTACGCGGCAACTCGCCAAGGAAGTCCCATCGCTTGGCATTGTCGGCCGGATTGCCGCGGGGGCTTTCCAACTGGTCACGGGTCCAAAAGATGGCCCGCTCGGCGCCCGTGTTGAAACCCTCTGGGTCGAACAGGGCCCCTTGATCGTGGTTCCCCAGCAAACACACCTCGCATTGCATCGCCAGATCGATGCATTCGCGCGGGTTGGGGCCATAGCCGATAATGTCCCCCAGGCAGTATATCTCGCGGATACCCTGCTGCTTAATATCCGCCAACACCGCCTCGAGACCTTCGAGGTTGCTATGGATATCACTGATCAGTGCGCGCTTCACAATGCGGCTCGATTCACCCTCGAGGGCGCTAGAACTCCCAGAAATTCGCAGGGCACATATGTTGCATAAAGTGCCAACACAAGCCAACCTTTGAGTTTACGAACACGATTTTCGGCGGTCAAGCCGCCCGCCGACTCCGCGGCGGCAGAGCCTGGAAAGCCTAGGTCGGACGGGGGGCCGACGCAATGAGGACCGGCGCAGCGCGAGAGTGCGGCCCGAGGATGCTATCCGCCCGGCCGCCGCATGGCCAGACTGTGCAGCACCAGCACCGCCCCGACCGAGATAAGCGCGTATCCCAGCCAGACCGGCGGCCGAAGGGTGTGGCGAGGCTTGGGCCCGGCGGCGGGCATGAACGCACCGTCCGAGTCGTTGTTGCTGGCCAACATCGTCAGCCGGTCGGAGACAAACCGGCTAGCCTTCTCGTTGAGCACGTAGCTCTCGACCATCCGCACCTGCAGGCCCAGGAACAGCAGCACCAAGCCTATCAGGAAGTATTGATTGCGATTGATTTCCACCACAGGTACCTTCCGAGCTGCGTGTCTCGTGCGGCGCAGGCTGCTGGCCTGCGCGGGTGAGCATCCGCTTATCGTATCGGGATGCTGCCCGAATCGACTTCATGGACGGCGCGGCTGTACCGAATTTGGCGCTCGGCGTGACAGAAAGACCACCGCTGAGGCGATTTGGGCCGCCCGCCACTGCTGATTGTACGGTTGTGGCGCCGGCGCCGATTCTTACGATTGAATAGAAGCTGAGCCAAAAACCCGGCGTGGGGGATGACGCAAGGCCTCTGGCGTGCGTCTAACAGCAGAGAGCCGTCCTCGCAATGGTGATCCGGCCAGGCCAGACGGAACCCATCGAGGTCAAGGATACCGCATGAAGGTGCTGAAAGAGCTCTGGGCCATCATCGCCAAGACGGTCGAGCGGTGGAGCCGCAACGACGGCAACATGCTGGCGGCGTCGATGGCCTACTATGCCGCGTTCTCGTTCTTTCCGCTGGTCTCCGTGCTGCTTTCGGTGTTGGGATTCGCCCTGCGATTCTCAACCAGCGTGCAGGGCCGACGCGAGCAGTTTCTCGAATTCGTGTCGCGCACCACCTCGCCGTCGTTGGCCGATCAAGTGAGCCAGTTTGTCGACGTCGTGCAGGAAAGGGCCTTCACCAGCGGCGTGTTCGGCATCGGCGTGTTGTTGCTGGGAGCGATTGGAGTCTTTTCACAACTTGAAGCCGCCTTCGGCAGGCTGTGGCACGCCGTCACGCCTGCGGAGCGCGGCGTGCGCGCGGCGATTCGCAACGCCCTCTGGAATCGCCTCAAGGCATTCCTGGCCCTGATGGGCCTGGGCCTGGTGATGCTCGTGGCACTGCTGGTGCAACTGCTATTGACCGCGGTCGAAACGTGGGCCGAAAAAGAGCACCTTCACTGGACGCTGGTGTTGTGGCCGAGCTTGCAGATCGGCGTCGCGGTGACGATCAACGCGCTGGCGCTTTCGCTGATCTTCAAGACAATCCCGCGTGTGACGGTCATGTGGCGGCATGCCCTGGTCGGCGGCGTGGCGGTGGCTGTCATCTGGCAGATCGGCGCGGCCCTCTTGTCGCAGTTCTTCATCGGGGGCCACTACTCCGCCTACGGAATCGTCGGCTCCTTCATCGTCATCATGCTGTGGGTCTATTGCGCAAGCATCCTGCTGCTGCTGGGAGCTCAGTTGGTTCAAGTGCTCGGACATCCAGAGGAAAACAGCGTGGCGCTAGCAACCCGTCCGATGGAGAGGCCTCAGGAAAACCAGGGTCGCAATGGAATCCAGTTGGGCACGCAGCCGAAGGAAAAGGTTCGCGACGAAGAGTCGGGGGGGTAGATGGCCGACTCGACGTCGAAGCCGCCCGCTTCGCGACGGCAGGGCCAAACGCTCGGTTCGCGGCCGTGGCGGTGGTGATTCCCCACGCACTCTCAGCTACGGTACACTAGCAATGACGGATCCGGCGACACCGGTCGGTTCGATCAGCTCAGAGCGAGATGGACAGATGGCGGAAGTTCAATGGTATTACGCCCGCAACGATCAGCAGTTTGGGCCCGTCTCGGCGTCCGAGCTGAAACAACTGGCCGACGCCGGACGGCTCTCGCCCGACGACCTGCTGTGGCGCGAGGGAATGGAATCATGGGCGACGGCGGTCAATCTGCGTGGACTGTTCTCGCCCGAAGCCACTGCGCCTGCCGGTTCGGCAACCCAAGCGACGCAGACGGCGCTGGCCAACAAGCCCGCCGAGTCAAGCACGCCCGCCCGGCCGCAGCCTGCGCCCGCCGGGCTGCGAGGTCCAGCTTTACGCGGCGTGATGCGTACGACGCAGATCATTATGTGGACGATGTGCGTCCTGGTCGTGCTGACCGGTGTGGTACTGTTCACGCGGGCGTTCCTAGTGGCCGAAAGCGCGACCGAAGAGGCCGCTGCGGCTGCCGTGTTCGCGACCTTCTTCATCGCCGCATACGTGCTGGCCCGCAGCGGTGAAAAACTCTCCGATCTCCTGACGGCACGGCGTCGGCGACGGTAGCCGCCCTCGCCGGAAGCCGAACGCGTCTAGGACGAGAGTTCCTCAAGAGCCGCGGAAAACGCGCCCAGCATGCCCTCGCTGAAGAGGACGAATCGCGCTAATTGCACGTTGGGATCCTGCTCCAAGAACGATTGGGTCGTCGCCAGTGCGATACGGCTGGCCTCGTCGATCGGATATCCATACACGCCACACGAAAGCGCCGGCAGGGCAACGCTCGCGCAACCGTGCTCCGAGGCCAGACCGAGGGCCGTGCGATACGCGCTTTCGAGAAGCTTGGCTTCGCCGGACTGGCCGCCGCCCCAGCGAGGCCCCACGGCGTGGATCACAAAGCGCGCCGGAAGGTCGCCCGCGGTGCTGATCACGGCCGAGCCGGTAGGGCAGCCACCGGGATAGCGCTTCGTCGTGTCGGCCATGATCGTACGTCCGCCGCGGCGGTGGACGGCCCCGTCGACCCCGCCCCCGCCGGCCAATTGGCTGTTGGCGGCGTTGACGATCGCGTCGACCTCTTGGTCCGTAATGTCACCCAACGCCAGTTCCAGAGTCCGTCCTTGAATGGAGACTCGCATGCTGCAGCCTTTCACCCTTCTGGCCTTTTTTTGGCGTGCGTCGGCCCAGAAAACAGAACGCCCAAACGTCGCGAGTTGATCCAGCGGACGCACTTTGCCGTTGTGACTACACTGGGACCTACACTTGAACATTCTAGTCGTCCGTGCAGTTTACCGCGGTGCCGTCCCGGAGCGAACCGCCGAGGAGGATGTCTGATGCGAGCAAAGTGGCTGGTTTGCCTGTTGTGCTGTTGCAGTCATGCGGCGGCCCGCGACATTTACGTCAGCAACCTCGGCGGGGACGACCGTCGCGACGGCACCAACGCCCGGTCACTCGGCGCGCGCTCCGGGCCGGTGGCCACGATCTCCAAGGCCTTACGATTGGCCCAGCCGTCGGATCGGATCGTGCTGGCCAACACAGGCCAACCCTATCGCGAAGCGCTAAGTCTGGTGGGCAGCCAGCACGGTGGTTCGGTGTTGGGCCCGCTAGTCATCGAGGGACAGGGTGCCCGACTCGACGGCTCGGTAGGCATTCCGGACGACCAGTGGGAGCACGTCGCGGGCGACGTGTTTGCCTATCGCCCGCAGCGGTTGGGAGACCAACGGTTGTTCGTAAAAGGTCGCCCGGCGACGTGTCGTCCAGCCCGCTGGGCCGATGAGCGATTTCCGCCGCTGGAACCGTTGGAGTGGTCTCTTTGGCACGGCAGGATCTACTTCCGCGTCGAGCCCGGCCGCATGCCCAGCGACTACGAGCCTCGGTGCTGCGGCCTTCAGACCGGCATCACGCTGTACTATGTCGAGGGCGTGTTGATTCGCGACCTGGTCGTGCAGGGATTTGCTGTCGATGGGGTGGCCGTGTACGACGTGGCCAACCAGACGCGGCTGGAGCGGCTCGACTGCCGCGCCAATGGCAAGAGCGGCATCTCGGTTCGCGGCGCAACGTGGGTCGAACTCGACGACTGCCATCTCTACGACAATGGTGGCTCGCAATTGCGGGTGTCCGACTTTGCCCGGCTGTGGTTGTACGATTGTCGGCTGGGCGATCGTGCAGCCCCGGCCATCGAGCATCGCGGCGGGCGACTGGTGATCGACGGAAAGCGTTACGAGCCTAGTGATTTGGGGGCCCAGCAGCCACTCCGGTCGCCTTGACATCGCGGCTTGGGACTGATACTTTTCCTTGTTCCAAGCTCTCGGGGGATTAGCTCAGTTGGGAGAGCGTCTGGCTGGCAGCCAGAAGGTCAGGGGTTCAAGTCCCCTATCCTCCAGTTGAAATTGCCTTGTCCAATTTTGCATGACGAGGCCTTCTTCGCGACTCACGCCGCCGTGCAGCCCTCTGGCCGCACGGAACACCAAATTGGCCCAGGAATTGCACTCCACGAAGTGGATCTATGACTCCCTAAGAAGGAACCCTCGACGACACCATGACGCTCCCCATCCTGCTTGTTGACGACGACCTGGACGCTTGCGAAACGATGGCCAAACTCTTTCACGCGCACGGCTATATGGCCGATATTGCGCTCGACGGCAAGGCAGCGCTGACGCGCATCGAGCAACGCCGTTACGGCTTGGCAATTATCGACTATCAGATGCCGGGAATGAACGGCGTCGACGTGATGCGAAGGATTCGCCGCGCTCGGCCCGAGTTGCCGGCCGTGTTCCTCACCGGGTATACGACGATCGACGTGGTGTTTCCAGCGGTCGAAGCAGGCGTGCTACGCGTCTTCCCCAAGCCGGTCAACTTTCGCGAGCTGTTAGCCATCGTCGAAGAGCAGCTAGGTGCCGCAGCGTGACTGGGTGGTCACACGACGGTAGACTATCGGCCACTTCGGCGGCTCGACGACCAGCCATGGGCTAAGGCACGTCCTTCGACTGGGGCGGCGGAGTTTTCGGAGAACTCAGGCTCGAGAGCAACTGCTTCAGCGCAGTGATGTTTGCCGGCTTGGTCATGTGCCGATTGAAGCCGGCATCGTAGGCAGCCTGACGGTCTTCCTCTTGCCCGTAGCCAGTGAGTGCGACGATAACCGGCTGGAGGTCGGCCGCGTCCGCCCGGATGCACCGCGCGACGTCGTAGCCGTTCATGCCCGGCATGGCAATATCGAGAAACACGACGTCCGGATGATGCTGCCGGACGTGCTCGATCGCGGCGGCAGGCTCGGTTACGACCGCGACGTCTTGCCCGATTTTCTCCAAGATCTTGCCCAGAGTCTTCGCCGAAGCCTGGACGTCATCGACGACCAGCACGCGCAGGCGCGGCAGCGCTCCCTCGGCCGCAGTGGGTTCCTCGGTGGGGCGCGACTCGGCATCGGCAGTTGCGGCTAGAGCGGGCAAGGTGACTACGAACTCGCTGCCGGTTCCGGGGCCTTCGCTCTTGGCCTCGATCGTGCCGCCGTGCATGTCGACGAGTTCTCGGGCCAGCGTCAGCCCGATACCCAGCCCTCCCTGGGAGCGCTCGGGTGAGCTATCCACCTGCTGGAACATCTCGAAGATCTTGGTCAACATTCCTTTGGGGATGCCTAGCCCGTTGTCGCGCACGCTGAGCAAGACACGACCTTCGGCCTGCTCCAGGCGGATAGTAATCTCTCCCCGGCTCGGCGTGTATTTGTCGGCATTGTTCAGCAGATTGGTGAATACCTGTGTCATGCGTGTGACGTCCGCATTGACGATCACCGGCGATTCGGGCAACTCGACGTGAAGCAAGTGGTCGTGCGACTCGATCGAGCGGCGCAGCGTCGCGATCACATCCGTTACGATCGCCCGCAAGTCCGTGGGCTGAGGACGAACTTCGATCTTACCCCGCGTGATTCGGGAGACTTCCAACAGGTCGTCGATGAGCCGCACCAGTTGCTGGAGCTGGCGCTCGGCCATCGTTCGCAGCTGTTGCATCTCGGCCTTGTCGTCCTGCACCATCGGCCAGAGCTGCAGCGCGTTGCTGATCGTGGCCAGGGGATTTCGCAGTTCGTGAGCCAAGGTTGAGAGAAAAAGATTCTTGCGCCGATCCTCTTCCTTGAGCGTCTCTTCCATCTCCAACCTTTCCGTAATATCGGTGTTGGTGCCGAACCAGCCGGCGATCTCGCCGCCTTCGTGCCGAACGGGAACTGCCCGCGACAGGTGCCAGCGCATGGCGCCATCGTGCCGGCGAAGGGGAAAGGTGTCTTCCCAGGGCTCGCCCCGCGCGATGGCCGCCTTCCAACTGGCCACGACGCGTTCGACGTGATCGGGATCGTGCACCGCCCGCCATCGCCAGCCCTTCATCTCCTCGAAGGTCGTGCCGGTGTAGTCGTACCATCGCTGGTTGTACCAAACGATGAATCCGTCGGGTTCGGTCATCCACGCCAACTGCGGAATCGAATCGGCCATCGTGCGAAACTTCTCTTCGCTTTCCACGAGAAGCCGCTCGGAGCTGCGCTGCAGCGTCACGTCGCGAAACGTCAATACGACGCCTAGGATCCGGCCGTCGTCTCCACGAATGGGGGCGGCGCTGTCATCGATCGGTCGTTCCACACCCTCCTTGTCGATTAAGACTGTGTAGTTGGCCAGGCCGACGATCGCGCCCTCGCTCAAGGCGCGGTAAGCCGGATTCTCCGCCGGTTGCCGCGTTTGCTCGTGCACGATCTCAAAGACCGAATTGAGGGGCTGGCCCACCATTTCTGCGACGCTCCAACCCGTCAGCGTCTCGGCAACGGGGTTGGCGAACGTGACGTGCCCGGACGTGTCGGTGGCGATCACGGCATCACCGATGCTGGCCAACGTCGTCTCGAACCGTGTGCGCTCTCGAACCAAGGTCGCGTTGGCTTCTTCGAGCTCAGCGGTGCGCTGCGCGACCCGGCGTTCGAGGTCTTCGTTGGCCCGTTGTAGCTCGCTTTCGACCTTTCGCCGGGCTTCGATCTCGCGCTCGAGTTCCTCCGGGGTGCGCAAGGCCAGCGCGCGGGGAACCATCGGCACCAGCACGACCACCGTGGCCCAGGAGACTACCGCGGTGATCAGCTCAACCAGTCCCAGCAGGCGATAGCCCGGCCACCAGAACATCACGGCGTCGAGCAGGTGCGTCAAACCACAGGCCATGATGAATGCAATGAACAGCAGAAACACGCCGCGAAAGGGCACCGCCCGCTTGCGCCAGACGAAATACGCCAGGGCGGCGGGGATCGCCGTGTAGGCCGACCACACGCCTAGGTCGGACACGATGTAGAGCCAGCCGTGAAAGGACGACCAGTCTCCGCATTGCCACCTTGGCGGGAAGCCCTCCGCACTGAAGAGCTGCGCGAAAAAATCAAACATCGATGTGCTCGCCGGAACCCATGATTAATAGGAAGCTGATGGATTCTATCACCGCACAGGCGTACAGCCAGCCGCGAATCAAGGAAGGAGCGGGATTCGGACGGACAGCCGGCCGTCCCACGAGCTGGCATGCGGAAAGCACAAGACATACGGCAGTCCTGTGGACGCTTGGCCCGATTGGCGCGAAGTGCCCGGAACGAGCAAGAACGGTCTCGTCCGATCTCGCCTCCTCGCCAGCGGGGCGCCGTTCCCCATGTTGACTGCCTGGCAGCCAGCAACACTTCCGGCTCGCCGGGGTTGCTCGCAGGGAACCGTGGACACGGCGTGTCGATTCGCGTGTGGCGCGAACATATGGAACCGCACCTACCCCGCGTTGCTCCTTCGCCATCGCTAGTCGGGCTGTCGACGCGGCCGGCCTACGCCGTCGCAGCTCAAGTAGTGCAGTTCGAGCGCCAAATCATGGGCTGCCTGACGCGTCTCGCGCACCAGTCGCAGCAGACGATCGTCGGCCGGAAAGCCCTGCGCCTCCATGCGTTTCTCGAGCCGGCCCAGGTAGCGGAGCATCGGCCGGACGCTGGCGACCAGGGACTCGAGCTGGGCTTCGGTGAGTTGCTCGGAGCGCATGGCAATAGTGTACACATGAACACATTCCCCACACCCTTCGCGCGGGTGGGCACAATTCCCGTTTCCCGGGAACCGTTAGGAAGCCATGCACGTTGGCTACCGAAGCGGCAGCCGCAAGCCGTCATCCGACGACGAATCGTCGCCACCCAACGCTGCGTACACGTGCTCGAGCACCGCCCCGTCGCGATTGAGCGCCGGCAGTACAGAAGACGTCACCAGGCACGACGAGACAGTGCGCCGAGAAGGACGCGGCTGATGGCCGTCCGCCGGTCTCACCTCGATCGCCTGGGCGTCGCGTGCCTCCGTTGCATTGGCGCCTGTGTCCGACGCTGGCGATGGCATGGACAAGGCCAGCGCAATCGTTGCGTCATCCGACGCGAAAGTTGATGAGGAACCGCTCGCGACAGCCTGGTTGGCTGACTCAATCCAGCGGCCGACGACTCCGTCGTCCAAGTCCACATAGTACAGGTAGCCGTCGGGGCCCGTACGAATGTGAACGACCACCTCGGCCCCGGTCGTGAACGTCTCAACCGACGCGATGCTCCCGTCGGCATTGAAGCTAACGTTGCGCACAATTCCTTGTCCCAAGTCGTTGAACAGCAGGTCGCCCCGGTAGTCCTCGGAATACACGTCGCCGTCGTATACATCGCCCATGACAATAGCGTTGATTCCGTCGATGCCATGATTCAGGGCGAGTATCGCGGGCGTGACGGGCTCCCCGCTGGCGTAGAACGCCTGGGCCTCGGGGAGGTTCTGGTACTCGCTTGTCCTTGCACTTGCGCCGCTGGCTCCCTCGTAGTAAGGCCAGCCGAAGTTGTCACCTGCGTCGCCGGTGTTGACTTCCTCCCACATCGTCCACCCCACATCGCCGACGAAAATCTGGCCAGTGCTGGGATGAATCGTGAATCGGAACGGGTTCCGAAACCCGAGTTGAAAGACCTTGGACCGGTTGCTTTGAGGGTCGCCGTCGTAAAACGGATTGTCGGCCAACCCTGCGCCTGTGAGCGGATCGAGGCGGAGAACCTTACCCGACAAGTTGTCGACGTCTTGCACCCTCACCGCCCGCGGATCCACCTGGTTGAAAGAAACACCATCGCCGTTAGTGACGTACAGGGCCCCGTCCAGACCGAACTCCACCTGGCCGACGGTATGCGACCGACTATCGGCTGCCAGGAAATCGCGGAGATTCTCGCCGCCTGGGAGAACGCCGGCGGGTGGTTCGTCGAAATCGTTCGTGCTATCGACAAAGGCGTTAAAGTTCTCCCAGGTGCTGTTCGACCCCAGCAAGACGACTTCAGAACCGGGAACGATGGTCGTGTAGTCGGTCGTGGCGTCGAGAGTAAACCGTTCCATGCGTCCCGCTCGATTTCCCGCACCGTCGGGACCAGCTAGCCCAGCGTAGTTCATCACCTCTGGCGGATCGTACGCGTAGATTAGGTAGAGGTACGGGTGGTTGGCCAGATCGGGATGCACAGCAATGTCAAGCAGGCCGCGGTCGTCGGTGAAGTTGACGCGCGGGGAAATGTCGACTACCGGCGCGGGCAGCAACTGGCCGTCGCGAAAGACCCGTACGATGCCCGGCAACTCGGAGATGTACATGTTCTCTCCATCGCCGCTCCACTCGATTGCCGAGGGCCATGTCAGTCCGTCGATCACGATTTCCTCGTCGAAGCTGGTCGGCGAGTTGGGGCTACCCGAAGTGCCGAACTTCCACGCGAGCACGTTGTGTTCGTTGCCAAGCCCGCCGGTGCTGGCGCTGACTCCAAGGAAAGCCTGGCTTCCCAGCAGCGCGGACAGATCGATCTCGTGACTCAACAGCGGTTGGTCGGGCTGCGTTGGCGCGGAGGAGACGAAAACCTCCAGCAGGTCGCCGGCGCCATCGTACTCGATCCAGACGTAGACAATTCCACCGCCATTCAAGTCGACCGGCGACGGCGAGGTTGCCAGCGGAGCAACGACGTCGCCGCCCGTTAGCAGCGAGACGTGGTTGTCGCTGGGATCGAATTCGTTCTGGTAGGTATCTAACTCGATCGCCATGCTCGCAGTGCCGATGGCATAGTAGCCGAGGCCGTCGCCCGGCGCACCCAGCGCCTGTGGCCCGTCGGGAGTGTTCGCCAGAACAAAGGCCAGGCCATCGGCACCCCCGGTACCCTGTCCGCCGCTGAGCTGAACTTCCAACAGGCTGGCAAACGAGGTCTCAGTATCGAGAGCCAGCGCCGCCGTGTGGAAGGCGCTACCAACCTGTCCCTGGCCGTCGTCCGTCAGTTGGAGTCGTCCCGCTACCGTATCGGCGTCGCCGTTGAATTGCAGGTCGACGGGGTTGCTGAAGTCTCGGTAGTCGAAGGACAGGCCGTCGCCTCCACCCACCGGGTTCTCGTCGTCGAGGATCGAGATGAGCGCTGTGCGCGGCACCAGCAGGGTCGCCCCTCCCTGAACGTTGTCGATCGTGAAACTGAAAAGCTCCGTTTCTTCTTCGAGCACGTCGTCGAGAATCGGCACGGAGATCACCTTGAAAGTCTCTCCGGCGAGGAACTCTGCAGTGCCTGATACCCCCTGAAAATCCTCTCCCTCGCTCGCGGAGCCGGCGTAGGTGCGGTAGTCGACCGTCACGTTTCCATCGCTCCCCTGGCCGCGCTCGATCACGACATCGACGCTGCCGGCGTCCTCGTCGATGCTGTACGCATTGGTTGCCAGGCCGATAACGCCAGGGTTGGACGCTGTCGTGGCATAGAACAAGCTCCCTTCGCAGTGAAGATACTCGCTTTGCTTGTACCCTGGCGTGCAACCGTCCGGATCGGTCCAGGTTCCGGTCGTCCACACGGTGGCAGCTTCAGACTCAAAAAACTGTCCGTCGATCTCGATGCCGTCAACGCGGACATTCTTGTCCAGTCCGCCGGGCGTGTTCCCGTCGTTGACGAAAGCGACTTCCACCTGATCCGCCGTGACGAGCGAGTCGGCCACGTGCGTGTACGTGACGAACTGCCCCGAGCTATAGTTGCCGCCGATGTTCGAGAAAGTGCTGACTGTCGTGCCATCGATCCGCAGTTCGATCACCTCCTGGCCCGTGGCACCAGCGGCCAGCACGCGAACGACGGAACCGCCGGCGGAGCCGGCGAAGGCGAGATATCCATTGCAGTGCAGGTACTCACTCTGCTTGTAGCCGGGCGCGCAGCCATCCGGACTGGTCCAGGTACCGGTCGAGAGAACATTGGGCGCTTCGGCTTGATAGGTTACGCCATCGACTACGATGCGATCGACGCGCAGGTTTTTGTCCAGGCCGCCGGGTGTATTGCCATCGTTGACGAATGCCACTCGGATCGAGTCGACGGAGATCCCTTCCGCGTCGTAGGTAAACTGCTGAAAAACGCCGTCATCGTAGTTTCCCGCGACGTTCGTCCAAGTCTGAACAGATTCCCCTTCGACTTGCAGCGAGAGCGATTCGGAGCCGGTGGCTCCGGCCGCGAAAATGTCGATTGCAAGTAGGCAACGAGGTTCGAGCTCCTCGCAAGAGAAGCGCCAGCGCCATGAGCGCGGCCCGCGGCGTTGGCGCGATACAAGATGGGATTTCATTTCATTCCGCGGTGCAGAAACAGGATGAGAGCGCGAGTCCACGATAGGCGATCAGGCCAGCCAAGGTCATACAGCAGGAATGGGGAATATACTGGATTTCTGAGGCCTGGCAAACTCTCGCACTTCCCGGATTGAACGCGATGCAACTACACGGCATGTGATGGCGCCGATAAGTGGCCCGCTAAGGAAATCGCACCCGCTCGTTCGAGTCGCATTCGCGGAGTATCGGCATCACTTATTCTGCGTGCGGCTCGTCGAGATCTTTGTCGATGCGAAACGAGACCCAGACCGGGACGTGGTCCGATTGCTCGAGAATGAATTGCTTGGCGGCCCCCTCCGAGTCGAGCGTCATAACGCAGGCGCTGTTCTTCACGACCTCGGCCGTCGCGGCATCGCGGATCCACACGAGGTCGACCAGATCACCGGTTTCCTCGTAGTTGGCCTCGGCATTTCTCAGGTTCACCTCCGCCATTTCCACCTGCGCCGTACGGCGATCCAGTTCGGCCTGATAGGGACGCTAGTCAATCTGAAACAGACGCTGCCCTTTCTCGACGTCACAGCCGGGATGGAAATCGACCGACACCAGGTAGCCCGTCACTCGGGCACGAACTTCGACCGACTCCACGGCATCGGTCCGGCCGGTGAAATAGGCGTACTCCGTGACGTCGCGCGTGATCGGGTTGGTAACGCGTACCAAAGGGCGGTCTGCGTTGATCGGAGCACTTTGCGCCGTTCGGTCGCAGCCGGCCAAGAGTGCGGTCAACATCGCGACTGCCGATGTCGCGGAGAGGGCGCGGACTGACACTTCGTATTCCATCACGAGAATCTCGAATCACAGGTGGATGGCGCTTGCAGTGAAGCGGGCGTCCAGGGACTCCCGGGGGGTTCCTAAGTCTAGAACACGAAAAACGACTGCCCGAAGCGTGACCGCAAGGAATCTGGAGCCGATTGTGCCCCATTTGCCCGCGTAGGGAGCGCAAGAAGGCACGCGCCTAGCTGGCCGATGCCGCGGGTGCTGAAGCCAAGAGGCCCTGCACGACGAGACCCGCGGCGAGCACGAAGAACAAGGTAGTTCCCGCCAACATCGCCACGGTGAGCCAGGAGTTTCGGTACTGCTGACCGACCCAAGCCGCACGGCCGTTGAGCACCAGCAGGGCCACGGCGAGCATCGGCACGAACAACGCCCCGACGATCGCGTAGGCCTTCTGCATCGCCTGGAACCCGGTTGTCATCCCCGCCACCGGAACAATAGCCAGCGCGTACAGATAGCCGCGATACGGTAGCGAGCGGGTATCGATAGTAGTTCGTTGGGGGCTGGCACCGCGCATCAAGTTCCACAAATCGGCAAACAGGTAGGGGATGCTCTGCCAAACGCCCAGCAGACTGCTGAACACCGCGGCCCACGCACCGATGAGAAAGGCCCACTTCGCGAAGGGCCCGGCACGCCCGAGTGCCGTTTCGAGCGTGCGAGCCATTTCCACCACCAGTGTGGCGCCGCTGCCTTCAAGCTGTCCCAGCGTGCCACCGATGATCACCATCGCCACGCCGAATACGGCCGTCATGAGATATCCGGTTGCCAGGTCGATGCGGCACGTGGCCAGGTCGTCGGTTGTGAGCCGCCCTTCCTCGCGTATCCAGTATCCGTAGCACAACACGGTGACCGTGCCGCCGACGCCTCCGATAAGCGCCACCGTCCATGCCGTTCCGCCCGCGGGAATCACAGGAACGAGCAAGCCTCGCAGCAGCCCGCCGAGATCCGGTCCCAGAGCGATGGCCGAAACGACGACCACGAGAAACATCAGGCTGATACAAACGCTCATCACCTTCTCGAACAAGCGGTAACCGCCGACCTGCACGAGCACCACGGCCAAGGCACTGTGCAACACGCCGTAGACGATCTTGTCGGTCGAGGCGTCTTGCGGCTCGGTTCCCGTCAGTGGAAAGATCGCATGGGCCGTCACGCCCACGGCGCTCATCAGGGCCGCCCCGACAAAGAAACTCCAGAACACGAGATAGCCGAGAAAGGCCCAACGCGCGGGCCGGCCAAAATGCTCGACACAGCCCTCGATGAGCGTCGTGCCGGTGGCCAGTTGCCAGCGAGTCAGTCCCTCGTTGAGCACGAACTTCATCAGCGCGCCTAAGAGCACCGCCCACAGGATGGCCAGCCCCAGCACGCTGCCGGTGAACGAGGCCGTGGCCAGATCGCCAGCGCCGACGCCGGTGGCCGCCACAAGGATGCCAGGGCCGATAATGTGCAGCAGTCTTCGGGGTTTCATGTTCCGCCGCCTAGGAGTCGCACGCCGTGGGGCATGCGCGGGAACGCTTGAGTGTAGCAGCAAGTCGCGATTGACCAAACGGCGACGGCACGCGACCCAGCCAGCAACAGGGAACGTCTAACGCTGCGATTCCGGGGGAATCGGCGCCCCGTGCGGATCCGTGCGGGGACTGGCCGTTTCGTCGGCCAGACGCCGGCGGAGCTCTTCGTTGGTGAAGTGTTCCAGTTGCTCAGCGTTCTCGTGCAAGTGGCGCTCGCCCAGGCCCGCGGCCGTTTCGAGATACTGCTCCCACAGACGGTGGGCGCGCACCAACGATTGCGCGCGGCGGCGTCCCTGTTCGGTTAAAGCATAGCCGTCGCGCTGACGGCGGATGTCGCCCTGGCGGCGGAGCCAGGCGTAGGCGGCGCGCCGGGCAAGAAGGCCTCGGTCCAACTGCTGCCGCAACTGCGAGCGGGCCAGAGCGGGCTCGTCCGGCGTGCGCTCCTCGGCGCGATACAACAAGGCCAGCACGTCCTCGGCCAGGATTCGCAGGGCGAATAGTCGGCGCCGCAACAGCTTCACCAACAATCCGTACCGCGGCGCCAACAATACTGCCAGGCCGAACAGAAATCCGGCCGCCACGGCCATCATGCCCGCGGTCGTCGTGCTGCGATAGCCGATCCAGCGCGGCACGACGATCGCACCGATGTGCCCCAACACGGCCGACGCGGCGGCAAACAGCGAACTGGCCACGATCATCGTCGCCAGCCGGTCGGTACACATGTAGGCGGCCGCCACGGGCACGACGAACATGGCCACCACGAGGATGTTGCCCACTGTCTCGAAACTAGCCACGGCCGTCACGGCCACCAGCGTCATCAGCAGGTAGTGCATCGACTGGGCGTTGATGCCCAACGATTTGGCCAGCTCCGGGTCAAAAGACGTCAGCTTCAGCTCCTTGTAGAACAACACGACGACCAGCAGGTTGATGGCCAGCACGATCGACAACACGACCACGACGCGCGGCACGTGGAATGAGCCCAACTCCACGGTGTCCAGCGGCGTCAGCTCGATCGCCCCGTACAGCACGCACCCCGGGTCGAGGTCGACCTGGTCGGCCGCCTGCACGATCATCACCAATCCCAGGGCAAACAGCGCCGTAAAGACAACGCCCATCGCGCCCCCCTCGTCCACCCGGCCATAGCGACGAATCCACTCGGTTAACAGGGCCGTGAGCACGCCCACCAGCGCCGCGCCCAGGAACATCGGCACGCTTTCGCGAGCACCGGTGATGAGAAACGCCGCGGCCAGTCCGGGCAGCACGGCATGGCTGATGGCATCGCCGAGCATGCTCATCTTGCGGAGCACGAGAAAATTGCCCAACAGGGCCGAGGCCACGGCGCAGAGGACTCCAGCGGCCACGATCCAGCCGTCGAGGGCCCAGTTCCAGTTTTCGAGTCCGGCCATGTTACGGGATCCAAGAAAGCGCTCACGTCTCGCCGGCGTGCGGCATCGGATGTGGACTGGTCGGCACGACGCGCGCTGCGGCCCCCTCGTGCACCAACGATTCGAGTTCGGCCAGAATCGTTGGATCGAGCACGTGTTCGATGGCATCGGCATCGCGATCGACGCGCGACGCGGCCACGTCGGCAAAATGAATCAGATAGAGTTCCCACATCCGGTGGTTGTGCACGTTCGCAGCCGCCTCTTCGCAGCCAAGAGGCGATAGCCGAAGCAGGTTTCCCGGCCCCGTGCGTAACAGCCCCCGCGACTCGGCACGCGCGACGTACGATCGCAGCTCCCCCTGCGACCAGGAACGCATGGGCAACAATTCGGCAATGGGTACCTGGTCCGACTCATCGTGCTGGCCGCGCCGCGGAGCCTGACCATGACTCTCGAGCCATTCGTATACGGCCCGCAACAAGTGCTGGCGATGAACCTTCGCATTCAGCCGGCGGCGTCGCATGGCCCGCGCAAGGATGCCGCGCGCGGGTGCGCCGAGCATACTCACGACAAACGCCACGGACGCGACCAAGACGATGATCGCCCCCGAAGGAAGCCGCGGGAGCAAGGCGCTCATGCCGGCCCCAACCAACGCGCTGGCTGCACCAATGATGGCGGACAACAACGTCATCAGGCCCATGCGCTCCGTCCAAAAGCGGGCAGCGCAAGCAGGAACGACCAGCATGGCAATCATCAGGATGGCGCCGACTGCCTGCAAACCGACGATGGTCACAGCGACGACCAGCCCCATCAGCGCGATGTCGAGCAGCAGAATCGAATAGCCACGAGATGCCGCAAACCCCTCATCGAAGCAGAGCAGCTTGAACTCTTTGAAGAGCAGCAGGCAGAGCACGGTTACCGTCAGTCCGGCCCCGGCGATCAACAGTGCGTCGCTTGCGACCATCGAAGCCGTCTTGCCGTAAATAAAGCCCTCCAAGCCGGCCGCGTGCCCGGTAGTCTGCTGTGCAATGCCCAGGGCGGCCGCGCCGGCCCCAAAAAACACGCTGAGCACGATCCCCAATGCAGCATCTTCCTTAATCCGCGTAGCATTGCGCAAGAAGAGGATCACCGCCAGGCCAAGCAAGCTGCTACATGTGGCTCCGGCCAAGAGCAACACGAACGATTTGGCATCGCCGCCGGCCATGGTCACGGCGAGAAACACCAGGCCGATACCCGGCACGGCAGCATGGCTGAGGGCATCTCCCATGAGCGCCCGGCCGCGCAGCAGCGCGAAGCTGCCCACCGCTCCGCCGGCGAAACCTAGCATCGTCGCGCCCAGCAAGACGACCCGGGTGTTGTAGTCCTCCAGCAGCAGCAGCCGCCGCCATTGCCCGGCCGTGGGCCACTGCACGCTACGGTCGGTGATCGAGGCCTGTCGCGTTTCGTCGGCGGCAACCGCCGGGTCCGAGACGCGCGAAGCGAAGATCATTGCCAGCAGCAGCACGGCCGCCAAGCGTCCCGCGGGGCTCATCGCGAACCCTCCGAGCGGCGCATCGCCTCGGTCGCTTGATCCAACAACGTCAGCTTGCCGCCGTAGGTCTTTTGCAAATTCTCGCTGGTGAACGTTTCGGCGGTCGTGCCGGCGGCGACGACCCGCATGTTGAGCAGTACAACGTAGTCGAAGTAGTCGACTACAGTCTGCAGGTCGTGATGGATTACCATCAGCGTCTTTCCGGCGCTCTTTAGTTCCTGCAGGATGTCGACAATGACCCGCTCGGTCGCCGCGTCTACCGCGGCGAACGGCTCGTCCATCAGGTACAAGTCGGCGTCCTGCACCAGAGCCCGGGCGAGAAACGTGCGCTGTTGCTGGCCGCCCGATAGATGGCTGATTTGCCGGTGGGCCAGGTCGGCAATGCCGACCCGCTCCAGCGCCTTCATGGCGGCCTGCCGGTATTTTCGCGTCACGGGCAGACACCAGCCGATTTTTCCGTAGAGACCCATCGTAACGACGTCGAGGGCGCTGACTGGGAAATCCCAGTCGACGCTCTCCCGCTGTGGCACGTAGCCGACGCGGCGACGGTTCTGCCGGTAGGGCTTGCCGAAAACGAGCACGCGCCCCGATGCCCGCGGCACGAGTTCCATCACGGCTTTGAACAAAGTGCTCTTGCCGGCGCCGTTGGGTCCGACAATGCCCACGAGTTTGCCCGGCGGAACGTCGAGGCTGACGTCCCACAGGACGGGCTTGCTGTGGTAGGCCACGGTCAGATCGTAAATCGAAAGCGGCAAGGCCCCCGGAGCTGCCGAGTCGCGATCGCCCGAAGCATGCTGGGCCGCTGCTGCCATGGGAGTTGACATCGTTACGCTCGAATCTCAATGCCCCCGGTGAGCCCGGCTCGTGCGAAGCTCACCTACCGGAAAGTTTACCTTGCATGCCCGTCTCGGGTACCTGACCGCCAAGTGCTTGGGTCGCGGTAGTGACGTTGTGGTCGATCATGCCGACATACGTTCCTTCGTACGTGCCCGGTGCACCCATCGCGTCGGAATACAGTTCGCCGCCGATCGCCACTTCGTGACCGCGGGCTCGG
Organism: Planctomycetota bacterium; assembly: GCA_003389325.1. Lineage (GTDB taxonomy): Bacteria > Planctomycetota > Planctomycetia > Pirellulales > PALSA-1355 > LB-PLM-3. The sequence continues at coordinate 41,332 of QQVE01000055.1, read as the reverse complement.
GCACCGTCGACAATGGCCTCGATGTTCTTGCGCGGCACGCTGCTCTCGACAAAGACCGCTTTCACGTTCCGATCGACGAGTAGATCGACCAGCTCGTTGATTCGCTGCAGCCCCGCCTCGCTCTCGGTGGAGACTCCCTGCACGCCCTCGACGTCGAGCCCGTAAGCGCGGCCGAAGTAGTTGAAAGCATCGTGCGACGTGACGAGCACGCGTGATGCGGATGGTATCGTGGCGATCGCTTGCTTGCCGTAGGCGTGAAGCTGATCGAGTTGTTTGCGGTACTTCTCGGCATTGGCGCGATACTCGTCGGCGTGCGGCGGATCGAATTCCGTCAGCGCATCGGCGACCGCATCCACGGCGTGGGACCAGGCGCTGGGGTCCATCCACACGTGGGGGTCGTAGTGGCCGGCCAGGCTCGGCGGCTCGAGCAAATAGGCCTCGTCAAGCGACTCGGTAACCGAATAGACGGGCTTGTTGCGGCCGACCTTGACCAGCGTGTCGATCATCTTGCCTTCGAGCATCAGCCCGGAATAGAAGACGATGTCCGCATTCAGGATGGTTTCGACGTCGTCGCGCGTTGCTTTGTACAGGTGCGGGTCGACGCCGGATCCCATCAATTGCACAACGTCCACGTGGTCGCCGCCCACGTTGCGAACGATGTCGGCCACCATGCCTACCGTGGCGACTGCACGGGCCCGTCCATCCCCCTTCGCGGCAGCCGACGAGCTTTGATCGTGGCACCCCAGGTGCAAGACGCACGCAATGGCCAACGCCCCGAAGATGGCGAGCTGCGGCAGCGGCAACCTTCGTCGATAGATCGCGTGGAACCAATCGCTCATCGGTAAGGGTCGGCCCATCGTGTTTTTGTGTAATCAAAAGTTATATTTTGACAGTCGCAATGCGCGACGTCAATGCCGGATTGAATCCTGAAGAAACGAGGTGCAGCAAAGCACACCCGACGGATTCCGCCACGATGCTGTTACAATTCGAAGCGCGAGCGATGCACGCGCGACGCGGCGGCAGGAAGTTCCGAAGAAAACGAACTCGCGACGAATCGGATTCCACTTACCCGGGGGCCCTGAACGCCATGGACGAGCCCAACGCACCCCTGCTGACCATCAACACGGGATCCTCGAGCCTCAAGACCGCCGTCTACCGCCTGGGCGAGGCGGAGCATTGCCTGGTTACCGCCGAAGCGAAGCAGATCGGTCTGCCGATGGGTCGAATTCGCATCGAGGATGGCGCCGGCGAGGTGTTGCAGGAACGCGACGAGCGATTGCCCGATCATGCCGCGGCGCTAGGGCGCGTGCTGGCATGGCTCAAGACGCACCGCCAGATGCACGCGTTGGCGGGCGTGGGGCATCGCATCGTCCACGGTGGTCGAAACCACGACGCGCCGCAGTGGATCAACCAGGCCCTGCTCGAGGATTTGCATGCGCTTGTGCCGTTGGCGCCTGAGCATCTGCCGCAAGCCATCGGGGCCATCGAAAAAGTCAAGGAGATGCTCGGCGACGTGCCGCAGGCCGCCTGCTTCGACACGTCGTTCCACTCCACGCTCCCCCGATGCGCTCGCCTGCTGCCGCTGCCGCGGGCCATGGCCGACGGGGGTATCGTCCGCTATGGGTTTCACGGCCTTTCGTATGAATACCTCGTCGGCGAGCTTCGCAAGGCCGATCCCAAGCACGCCGGCGGACGCGCCGTGCTGGCGCATCTGGGCAACGGGGCCAGCATGGCTGCGGTGTTGCGCGGGCGGAGCATCGACACCAGCATGGGATTCACGCCGGCCGGCGGTTTGGTGATGGGCACCCGCACCGGCGACGTCGACCCCGGAGTGCTCGTCTATCTTCTCAACCAGAAGGGTTACACGCCGGAGAGCCTCAATCGCCTGGTCAATCAGGAATCGGGCATGCTGGGGATTTCCTCCCAAACCCCAGACATGCGCGAGCTGCTGGGGGCCTCCGAACGCGATCCCGCGGCCGCTGAAGCCGTGGAAATCTTTTGCTACCAGGCCCGCAAATTCCTCGGCGCCTACGCCGCGGCGCTGGGGGGATTGGATAACCTAGTCTTTACGGGAGGCATCGGCGAGCGGGCATCGTTCGTGCGAGAGCGGATCTGCGCGGGACTCGACTTCCTGGGCATTCGACTGAGCCCCAAGCGCAACGCCGAACACGCCGAAGTTATCTCCACCAACGAGAGCAGAGTGACCGTACGCGTCATTGAGACCGAAGAAGACTTGATGATCGCCCGACACACCCACCAGCTTCTTACCAGCAAGGAGTAGGAATATGCCGTCCGTCCAAGCAGCCAAGCAGTCGCAGGCCGCCGGCCCGCTGTCGCCTGAGATGCTCGACAAGTTGCACCGCTTCTGGTGCGCGGCCAATTACCTGACGGTCGGCCAGATCTACCTTCGCGAGAATCCCTTATTGCGCGAACCGCTGAACGTGGAACACATCAAGCCGCGATTGCTCGGCCACTGGGGCACGTCGCCGGGGCTGAACTTCGTCTACGTGCACATGAACCGGCTGATCCGCGAGCGCAATCTCGACGCGATCTTCATCGCCGGCCCCGGACACGGTGGACCGGCGGTGAACGCCTGCACCTACCTGGAAGGTGCCTACTCCGAGGTGCATCCCGAGGTCACGCGTGACGAGGCGGGCCTGCGCGTGATGTTCCGTCAGTTTTCGACTCCAGGCGGCGTGCCCAGCCATGCTGGTCCGCACGTCCCCGGTTCGATCAACGAGGGCGGCGAGCTGGGCTATTCGCTGCTGCATGCCTACGGGGCCGCATTCGACAATCCCGACCTGATCGTGGCCTGCGTCGTCGGCGATGGCGAGGCCGAGACCGGCCCGCTTTCGGGAAGTTGGAAAAGCAACAAGTTTCTCAACCCGGTCCGCGACGGGGCCGTGCTGCCTATTCTGCACCTCAATGGCTACAAGATTTCGGGCCCCACGGTGCTGGCCCGGATCCCCGAGGACGAGTTGAAGGAACTGTTCAGCGGCCACGGATACGAACCGTACATCGTCGCCGGTGACGACCCCGAAACGATGCATCAGTCGTTTGCGGCCACGCTGAACCGCTGCCACGACAAAATCCGCCAGATTCAGAAGCAGGCGCGGGAGGACGGGTTCACCGAGCGTCCGCGATGGCCGATGATCGTGCTCCGCACGCCCAAAGGTTGGACCGGCCCGAAGGTCGTCGACGGCACGCCTGTCGAGGGCACCTTCCGGGCTCACCAGGTGCCGCTGGCGGGGGTTCGCACCAATCCCGAGCACTTGAAGATGCTCGAAGAATGGATGCTGAGCTACAAGCCGCACGAGCTGTTCGACGAGCGCGGTCAACTCATCGAAGAATTGGCCGAACTACCGCCCAAGCACGATCGCCGCATGAGTGCCAACCCGCACGCAAACGGCGGCCGCGACCTGATCGAATTGGAACTGCCCGACTACGAGAAATACGCCCTCGAGCTTCCCGGCCCCGGCCAGGTGACCGCCGAGGCACCGCGCAAGCTGGGCGAGTTCATCCGCGATATCATGCGCGAGAACCGTCACAACTTCCGGCTGTTCTGCCCCGACGAAACCAACTCCAACCGGCTCAACTCCGTGTTTGACGCGACCGACCGCTGCAGTGTTGCCGAGACGATTCCGATCGATGACCACGTCTCGCCGCAAGGCCGCGTAATGGAAGTGCTCAGCGAACACTGCTGCGAGGGCTGGCTCGAAGGCTACGTGCTCACTGGCCGCCACGGCGTGTTTCCCACCTACGAGGCCTTCGCGCAGGTGGTCGACTCGATGCTCACGCAGCATGCCAAGTGGCTCAAGGAGAGCCGCGAGCAGCATTGGCGACGGCCGATTCCTTCGATCAACTACCTGCTCACCAGCCACGCCTGGCGCAACGACCACAACGGCTTCAGCCACCAGGCGCCTGGGTTCCTGGACAATGCGCTGGTGAAGAAGAGCACGATCGTGCGGACGTATTTTCCGCCGGACGGCAACTGTCTGATGAGCGTAGCCGACCACTGTCTGCGCAGCCGCAACTATGTGAACGTCGTGGTTTGCGGCAAACAGCCGCAACTCCAGTGGCTCACCATCGACGAGGCCCGCGAGCACTGCTCGCGCGGAGCAGCGCGCTGGGATTTCTGCAGCAACGACAACGGCGATCCCGATGTCGTATTGGCCTGTTGCTGCGACGTGCCCACGATCGAAGTCGTGGCCACCGCGTGGCTGCTGCAAAAGTACGTGCCCGATATTCGCGTGCGGGTCGTCAACATTGTTGACCTGGGAGTCGTCATGCATCCCGATGCCCATCCGCACGGGATGGACGACATGGCTTTCGAAGAACTGTTCACCAATTCGGCCCCGGTGTTGTTTGCCTTCCACGGCTATCGCTGGGTGATCCACAGCGTCGTGCACGGCCGGGCGAACGAGTCGCGGTTTCACGTGCGCGGCTATATGGAAGAAGGCAGCACGACCACGCCGTTCGACATGGTCGTCCGCAACAAGATGAGCCGTTTCCAACTCGTGCTCGACGCGCTGAAGTACGTGCCGCGGCTGCGATCGAAAACGACCGACATTGTCGAGCTCTTCGAACGCAAACTGTACGAACACGAGGCCCAGGTGCACGACAAACTCGTGGATCTGCCTGAGATCGTGAACTGGCGGTGGACCGACGACTTCACCGAGGCCGACGAGCCGCCCCCGGCCGCTCACACCGTGCAGTCGTCGTTCACCGACGCGTAACGGACGCGGCCTTTAAGTTAAGGCGTCGTCAGGCCGGCGCCGAGGCGTCCGGCCCGCGATTGAGAATCTCCCACACGATGCGGGCATCGGCGGCCTCGACCAGGCTGCCGGTCCCACTGGGGCGTGTGAAGGTCACTGCCTCGCGCTCGAGCCCCAACAAGTGCAGCAGGGTGGCGTGGTAGTCGAAGTGGTTGACGACGTCGTCCACGGCCTTGTGCCCCAACTCGTCGGTGGTCCCGTGGACGTGACCGCCTTTGGTCCCACCACCGGCCAGCCACATGCTGAAGCCGTAGGTGTTGTGGTCGCGTCCGATGTTCTTTTCGTTTTGAATCACCGGCAGACGCCCCATCTCGCCGCCCCAGTGCACCAGTGTCGTGTCGAGCAGCCCGCGCTGCTTGAGGTCTTTGACCAGCGCGGCGGCCGGCTTGTCGGTCTTGCGGCAGACGTTGGGCAGCGACTTCTCGATGTTGCCGTGATGATCCCAGGTCTGATTGCCCGTGTGAATCTGTACGAAACGCACGCCGCGCTCGATCAAACGGCGCGCGATCAAGCAGCGCGTGCCGTAGTCGCGCGTCTCATCGGCGTCGATGCCGTACAGCTTGTGTGTGGCTTCTGTCTCGCCCGAGATATCCAGGGCTTCTTTGGCGGCCACCTGCATCCGCGCGGCTAGTTCATAGCTGTGAATGCGGGCCGAGAGATCCTGCTCGTCGGGATGGCGTTCGAGGTGGCCCTGGTTGAGCTTGTCCAAGTAGGACAAGAACCGCCTCTGCGCCGGTCCGCGCAGCGACTGCGGGGGATCGAGGTTCAAAATGCGCGGCTCGTGCGGCCGCACAACGGTGCCCTGGTACAGCGACGGCAGCCAGCCATTGCTCCAGTTTTCCACGCCTAGCACCGGCAAGCCGCTCGGGTCGGTCAGCACGACGAACGCAGGCAAGTTCTTGCTCTGGGAACCGAGCGCGTAGGTAACCCATGATCCCAGCGCCGGACGCCCCGGCAGGAAGTGGCCCGTATTCAGAGCGTTGATTGATTGCCCGTGGTTGTTGACGCCGGTGTGCATTGATCGGATGAGGCAGATGTCGTCGGCGACTTCGCCCAGGTGGGGCACGAGTTCGCTGAGCTCCATGCCGCACTCGCCGTAGTGCGAAAATTTCCACGGGCTGCCAAACAGCTTGGCACTGGCCTCGGCAGCGTTGTCGTACTTGATGTCACCGGTGAACGTCTGCAGATGCCGCTTGGTGAGCTCCGGCTTGGGATCGAACAGATCGATGTGGCTCGGGCCGCCCTGCATGAACATCGAGATCATGGCCGTCGCCTGCGGAGTCGTAGCCGGCGGGCGTGGCAGCACGTCGAACGTCTTGCGTTCCAACTCGGGCTTGGCCGGGGCGGCGTCGGCACGCTCCTGTTCGAGCAGCCAAGCCAGTGCGAGGCCGCCCAATCCAAATGCCTGCTGGTGAAGGAAATGGCGACGCGTGAAGTGCGACATGGTTTCGCTCAGTCCACGTAGAGGAATTCGTTGGAGATCAGCAGCGCGTGACACAGGTGAGCCAGCGCCGCCTGGGCGGGTGTCCCCATCTCCTTGGCATCGGCCGGCGGGTCAGCTTCCAAAGCCGCCGTCTGTGCGGCCAAGAATGCCGTCCCCGTAGCGCATTCGGACTCGCTCGGTGGGCGGGAGTAGGCCAACAACCACGCTCGCTCGAACTGCTGCACCGGGTTGTCGCCGACTTCTCGCTCGATACGTCGAGCCATGGCCCGCGACTGGTCGACAACGAACGCACTATTCATCATCAACAGCGACTGCGGGGCCACGGTTGAAGTCGAGCGCTGCTCGCAGTTCGGAGTCATCACCGGCAGATCGAACGGCTCGAGCATGCCCAGCGGCATCGAACGGCGCACCTGCACGTAGATGCTGCGGCGGAACTCGTCGTCGCCCAACGGCACGACCTTGCCCGTTGGGCGTCCCGCCGAATCGCGCGTGTCGACGCCAACTACGACCTGCCCCACTTCGTCGGGCATCACCGGCACGGGCGGTCCGTACATCTTGCTCGACAGCCGATCGCAGGTGGCCAGCAGCCAGTCGCGAATCGTCTCGGCCTCCATCCGGCGGACGCTCATGCGGCCCAGCATCGCGTTCTCTGGATCGACCGCGTCGAGTTCCTCGCGGCGCACCGACGACTGGCGGTAGGCCGTGGACAGGACGACCTGACGCACGAAGCGTTTCAGCTTCCAGCCGCCGCGCATGAAATCGTCGGCCAGCCAGTCGAGCAACTCGGGGTGCGTCGGCGGCTCGCCCTGGGTGCCAAAGTCCGCAGGCGTGGCCACGAGACCCCTGCCGAACAGGTGCAGCCAGAAGCGATTGACCAGCACGCGAGCCACGAGCGGATGCTCGCCGTCGGTCAGGTGCCGCGCGTAGGCCAGCCGGCGACCGCTGGTGGAAATCTCCGGGTCGTCGGCGGGAATTTCCCATCCGTCGGCGTTGAGCACGGCCAACTCGCCTGGCAGAACCTCCTGCTTGGGGTTGTTGAAGTCGCCGCGGGCAAACAGCTTCGTGGGCGGGATCTTGCCCGGCACCTCGGTCAGGCAGCGCACCATGTCCTCGGCCGGCCGTTTCGCTTGCGTCTCGGCGGTCAGGTCGTCCCACTTCTTCTTGTGGCCGCGCAGCCGATCGGGCAGATAGAGATAGACCGAACCGCGGTTGACGTTCAAGAAACGGTATTCCTTGATGAGCTGCTCTTGCTCGTCGCTACGTTCGTCCGCGGCCGTTTCGCGCGCCGCGCGTGCATCGGGCTGGATCTCGTCAGGTAGCTTGGCCAACTCGCGCTCGAAAGTGTCGGCGACGATCTCGTCGAGCTCTTCGTTGCGGCGCTTTGCGATGTCGGCGAGTTCCTCGTCGACCGCCTTCGCTTCGGCCCGTGTCTCATCCGTCCAAAGGGAAACCAACCGGGCATTCTCGTTGCGCCAATTCTGCCAATCGTAGGCAGGTTCGAACAACGCGCGCAGACGATGGTAGTCTTCGTGCGAGATCGGGTCGTAGCGATGTGCATGACATTGCGCACAACCCACCGACATCCCGAGCATCGACGTCGATACGATCTTGATGGTCTCGGCGATCACGTCGTTGCGAGCCAGGTTCTCGTCGGCACCGGAGGTTCCCGTGCCGTCGGGGGCCATCCGCAACATGCCGGTGGCAATCAAGCAGTCGGCTTGCTCGGGCGACAGGTTCGCATAGGGCGGTGCAAGCAATTCGTCGCCGGCAAGCTGCTCAACCAAAAACTCGCTCCACGGTTTGTCGCGATTGAGTGATCGAATGACGTAGTCGCGATACTTGTAGGCCCACTTGCGCTCCGAGTCCTTCGCGTTGTAGCCGTTGCTGTCGGCGTAGCCGGCAACGTCGAGCCAGTGGCGCGCCCAGCGCTCGCCGTAGGCGGGCGAAGCCAACAACCGGTCGACTAACTGCTCGTAGGCGTCGGGAGCCGGATCATCGACAAAGGCTTGTACTTCCTCCGGCGTCGGCGGCAAGCCGGTCAGGTCGAAGTGCAACCGGCGGATCAGGGTCGCCCGGTCGGCCGTGGGCGCCAAGCTCAGTTGCCGATCTTCCAGCTTCGCCAGCAGGAACGCGTCGATCGGCGAAGCTACGAGGTCTCCGCGGCCGACCTCCGGAACGGGCGGTCGCCCGATCGGCTGAAACGACCAATGGGATCGCTCCTCGAGAGTGAAGACATCGCCCTCAGCCAACGCCTCGGGCTCGGGCCGCGCCGTCTTCGCGCCCGCATCGATCCAGCGGCCCACGACCTCGATGTCCTCGGGCGAGAGCACCTTGTCGCCCGGGGGCATCTCACCGCTGGCAATTCGCTGGTACAGCAGGCTGTCGGCGTGATTGCCGGGCTCGATCGCCGGCCCGGAATCCCCGCCAGCGACGAGAAAGCGCGCCAAACGCGCATCCAGTCCGCCCTCAACCCCCTCTTCTTCGCCGTGACAGCCCCAACAGTGAGCCTTGAGAATCGGGCGCACTTCGGCCTCGAAGCGAATCGGCTCGGACTCGGGTGAGGCGGCTAACAGAGAAGCCGGCGCGAGCAGCAGGCAGACAACGGTGAACAATTGCTTCATGGCGGGACCGCGGGGGGGATGCGGGGTGGCAGGACAAACGCGCCATTGCTGCTCGCGATTCTAGCCGCTCCGCAACGGCCCATCAACCGCGCGCCGTGCGATTGTGCGCGTTGCTGAGGCGATTCAGCACTCCCCACCAGACCGCCTCTTGGACGATTCGTCTCGCGCAGTTGACGCTCGCGGCGAGACGACTGAAAATCGAAGCTGCCATCCAATCCATCGTCCACGCGTCCACTGCGCCATGGGTACGCTCGTCGACACGATCCTCGGTTCGAATATCAACTACGTCACGCTGGCGGTGCCGTTTTTCTTCCTGCTGATCGGCGTCGAGTTCGTCGCCGGCCTGGTTCAGCACAAGCGGCTCTATCGCTTCAACGATTCGATCAACGATCTGAGCTGCGGGATCATTGACCAGATTGTGGGCATCTTTCTCAAGGGCTTGCTGTTTGCCGGCTACGTCTACCTGTTCGAGAACTATCGTTTCTTCGACATCCTGAGTGCGCCTCCGGCGATGAAGTGGGTCGCGGCGCTAGGGCTGATGCTAGGCGTGGACCTGGGCTTTTACTGGTTCCACCGGATCGCCCACGAGTATGCTGCCCCCTGGGCGACGCACGTCGTGCATCATCAGAGCGAGGAATACAACCTCACCGTGGCACTGCGGCAAAGCGCCTTCGAGGGCTGCTTCTCCTGGGTGTTCTACCTGCCGCTGGCGCTGATCGGCTTCCCGCCTGCCTGGTATCTGGCGATGGCCGCCATCAATCTGCTCTACCAGTTCTGGGTGCATACCGAGGCCATCGGCAAGCTGGGGCCGCTGGAGTGGATACTCAACACGCCCTCGCACCATCGCGTGCACCATGCCCGCAACCCGAAGTATCTCGACAAGAACTACGCCGGCATGTTCATCATCTGGGACCGCATGTTCGGCACGTTTCAACCGGAAGAGGAACAGCCCGTCTACGGAATCACCAAACCGCTGCACAGTTGGAACCCACTGTGGGCCAATTTCCACGCCTGGGCAGAGTTGGCCTACGATGCCTACCGCGCACCGCGTTGGCGCGACAAAGTGAAGATCTGGTTCATGCCCCTGGGCTGGACGCCTCCGGGACTGCCCGAGGGGCCCCGCGCCGGACAAGTCACGCGCGCCACTGTCAAGAAGTTCGACCCGCTTTTGCCGCTGGCGCTCAATCTCTTCGTCCTCGTGCAATTCACCATGACACTAGCCTTGGCCGTTGGCGTGTTGGTGCTCTCCGACCAGCAGGCGCCGCTGGGGTCGATTGCCGGTCCGGCCGCACTCGTCCTGTGGTCGCTGCTGAACCTGGGTGGCATTCTCGAGAGAAAGAACTGGAGCTTGCCGCTCACGGTGGCATGGCTGGCCGTGTTGCCGCTGGCAGCCTGGCTGTGGTTTGCCCCGCAGCCGACAGCCTCGGTTGTCACGGCAGGCGTCGCGGTCTATTCGATCGGCTCGGCCGTGTGGCTGCTTCTCTATCGGCGTGCGTTTCGCAGCGCGACAGACATCGACGCTGGAACTCCTCCGTCGTGGCACGCGATCGAACCAGCCGCGGCGAGCGAACGACGGCCTACGTCGGGAAGTACCGTTTGAGCTTGAGGAAGTGCTTCTCGTAGAGATGCCAGCTCAAGTAGGCACACGCCGTCGTCACGGACGTCATCAGGGCAATGTACGTCATGCGGCCCAAGAACACCGAACCCAGGCTCGCGCACAAGCCCTCGGCGGTGAGAATAGGCGCCATCAAAACGATGAGCGGTAGCTGGAAGACGTACATCGCATAGCTGTACTTGCCGAAGAACGCCAACGCTCGCGATCGCCACAAACGTCCCCAGCGAGAGTCCGGCGTGGAAGCCAGCGCCAAGATCAACAGTGCCGCGCAGAATCCCGCCACCAGCGCCAGGTTGAGCCCCCACAGACGCCGCTCTAGCAGAATCGCGCCTACGACGCCGGCGGCGCACCCCGCTACCGAGACGCGTGCCCAGCGCGACGGCGGCAAGCACTGCGCTGGCCCGCGAACGTAGAGAGCCAAGAAGGCTCCCAGCCCCAAGCCGTCGAAGCGGAAGAATGTAAATAGCTCGACGGCCGCGTCGCCACCTCCACTGCGAATCCAGACGATCCGGCCCAGGATCGAAAAAGCTACTGCCGCTAACGATGCGATCATCGCCTGTCGCCGAGAGCACAGAAGGATGAGCAGCGGCCACACGAGATAAAACTGTTCCTCGATCGCCAGCGACCAGAAATGCTCGAACGATCCCAGGCACCACTCGTTGCGGATGCCCATCAGGAAATTGGCGCAGTAGGTCCACAGCCACGCCTGGTTTTCCGTAGCCTCGGGAAACAACTCGCCGCGCGAGCCGAACGCGAAGGGCAACACCACCAGCATCACCAGCAGGAAGCCGTAGTACAGTGGAAAGATCCGCAGCGCGCGCCGCACGTAGAAATTGCGGAAGTAGTATGCGTGCTGCTTGGCGTCGAACAGGATGCCCGTGATGAGGAAGCCCGAGAGCACGAAGAACAGGTCGACGCCCAAGTCGCCGTGACCGAGAACTCCGAACAACAGGTTGCCGGGGAAGTCGTCGTATGCCGGACCGATGTTGAAGCGGTAGAGCGTCACGGCGAGGATCGCCAGTCCCCGAATGCCATCCAGCGTGGGCATGTGCCCCGAGAAGCGGCTTGGTTCCGCCGCCGGATCAAGACTGGGCTCGAGTTGAGTCGCGCCGGCCATCCTTCCTCCCGCCATTTGCAAGCAGCCACGGCATCGCACGCGGCGCAGCGGGTGCGGACCGTCCCAGCTAAAGCGTAGGGCGCAGCAGAGTTCGGGGCGTGAATGACCCCCGAGGAAAGAAAGACCGGTTAGTTCGGCTCGATGGCCTGTATCACGCGCAGGCCGTGCTCGGCGTCGGGAACGGCCACCTCGACCGCCCCCGTGTAGTGCTTTTTCTCCTTCCGTCCGCCACGGCCGACCAGCAGCTTGCCGTCGCGGGCGGCCACAATCCCCAGCGAGGCATCTCGGTGCCACCGCCCGACAAGTTCAAACGACGGATCGGCCTTGAGCAGCACCTTCGGATTACCGTAGCAACCGAACCACCAATGGCCATCGGCGAAGGCCGTGGTCTGAATCCCCATCAGCGTGTAGCCCGAGTCCAGCACGTGCCGCTTGCGAAATTTGAAGGCAGGGTCGTACTCGTAGACGTAGTTCTCGTCGATGTCCGGCGGCAGACCACCGACAACGAAAAAGCGTCCGTCGCGGAAGCCGATTCCGCCGGCACCGTGCACTACTTCGGGCACGGGGTGCCGGGCAAGCTCCGCGAGCGTTTGGGCATCGTAAACGTAGACCCAAGAGTCGGCCTGACCTGCAGGTCGATTGAACTGCCCCAGGTTCACCGCGACGTAAAGCTTGCCGTCGACGAAGCACAAGTCGCCGTGGTGGTTGGCCACGTCGACTTGCTTGACAACGCGGCCATCGGGGTCGGATCGCACCAGCACCGTCGTGAACGACCAATAGATGGCACGGGCCGCTTCGTCCGTGCAGACGCCTTGCAGGTGACCGGGATAGCTGCCCTCGCACTGCACGGCGTGCAGGCCCGTACCCTGCTTCGTTCGTTTTGCCGCACGCTTGTGCGGCGTCGGCATCTCGGCTCCCACATCCTTGCGCCAGACAGCTAAGCGCTGCTGCAGACTACGAACTTTCTCGGGCATCTTCGCCGCCAGGTCGTGCTCCTCGCCAGGATCGTCGGCCAGGTTGTACAGTTCGTGATGCCCGTCCTCGAAGAATTCCATCAGCTTCCAGTCGCCGGAGCGTACAACGCCCACGGGTGTCGTGCGCCACGTGTCGTTCTTGGAACCGAGGTAGCCGGGAAAATGCCAATAGATAGCGTCGCGCGACAGCGTCGCTGCGCCGCCGGAAGCCAGCAGCCTGCGGTAGCTGACCCCATCCAGCTCCAGGACCGGTGGCGTGCCGCCGGTAATCTCGACGAGCGTAGGGTAGAGATCCACGCTGTTGATCGGCTCGTCGCAAAGCGCGTCTTCGGCCACGACGCCGGGCCAACGAAAGATGTACGGCACGCGCACCCCGCCTTCGTAGAGCATTCCCTTGCCGCCGCGTAACGGTGCGTTGTCGGTCACGTCGCGGGCATCGACTCCCTCGCGTCGGTAGCCGCCTACGCCGCCATTGTCGCTGGAGAAGATCACGAGCGTGTTTTCCGATAGCTTCAATTCGTCGAGTACCTCGACGATGCGGCCCACGCTCTGGTCGACGCTGGCGATGATTGCCGCATAGGTCGGGTCATGGTGCCCGCCGGAGGGAGACTTTTTCCGGAAGTGAGCCTTCAAGTCGTCCTTGGCCTGATACGGCGAATGAACGCCGAAGTGCGGCACATAGAGGAAGAACGGCTCCTCACGATGCCGGCGGATAAAGTCGACGGCCTTTTCCGTGAGGAAATCGGCCAGGTACGCATCCTTCGCGTGCTCGGTCCGCGGATTGGTCTTGAACTTGAAGTGCCGCCCGGCGCTGACGATCGCCTCGTCAAAACCGCGGTTGGAGGGGTGATGCTCGTCGTCGTTGCCCAGGTGCCACTTGCCGAACATGCCCGTGGCGTAGCCGGCCTTTCGCATCGCGTCGGCAATCGTCTGACGATCGAGCGGCAGCGCCGTGACGTTGTCGACGGGCCGCAACGAGCGGCTCCGCCAGTCAAAGCGATCGATACTGCCCACCGTGTAGGTGCCGGTGCGCGGGCCGTATTGCCCGGACATCAGAGCCGCGCGGGTCGGCTGGCAGTTGGGGCCGCAGGTGTATCCCTGGGTGAAACGCATGCCGCCGGCGGCCAGACGGTCGATGTGCGGCGTCTCATAGTACTTCGATCCCTGACAGCCCAGATCGGTCCAGCCGAGATCGTCGGCCAGAATAAACACGATGTTCGGCTTGTCGGCCGCCGAAAGCGGCGCGACCGCGAGTAGTAAGATCGAGAAAATCAATCCACAGCGAAGCAGTGACAAGCAGACATACATCGCAAGGCTCCTGGGTTCAGTGCGGCGGGCCTTGCATTGTAATCACGTCACCACGGCGCTCCAAAACACATCGGCCCGGGGCAACCGAAGCCGCCCCGGGCCGATACTGCGAGCAGCCAGGCCGCGTTGCTCGGCCGCCTGGCTTGTCGGCTACTTGTTCTTCTTCTTGATGCCGGCCATGAATTCCTCGAGGCTCAGGAACTCGTCGTTGTCCTTGTCGAGCCTGCCGAACCGCTTAACGGCCTTCTCCTTCTTCTCGTCCTGCCGCTTGCCGACGAACTCTTCGAGCGTCAGCTTCTTGTCGCCGTTCTTGTCGGCCCGGGCGAAACGCTTCTCCGGCGACTTGCCGGGTTTTTCGTCCGCTCCTGCCGCCAACCGGGCTCCGCCCAGCATCGCCACCGCCAACAGCACACAAACTAGCCTGGTCATGGTTGTCTCCGTGAAAACTGATAGACCGCCTGCGCATCGCCGGGCCGCCGCGACTTGCGGCAGCAGCGATTCACGCCATTGAACCCCGGCCGTCGCCCGGAGTTTCGCGCGGCCCTGCAACACGCAGAACAGCCTGAGGCTCAAGCCTCCGACAGCGACTCGAGCCAGGCTCGGAATGGCCCCTGGGCCGTCGCCAGCAACTCGTCGCGGCGGAGGCCGAAGCGGTGCATGTCGAACGCTTTGAGGAACAAAGGCGACAGCCGGTAGAGCGGGCTATTGCGATCGCGCTCGTCCTCAATCAGTTGCAGCGCGGGCTGTTTGAACTCGCTGTAGACCAACGAGCCGAAGTCGTGCCCCTTGGCCAACGCACCCAGGAACATCAGCTTGGGCGCCAGGGCCTTGGGCATTTCCAGGACGAGTGCCAGCATTGCCTGGTACATGTTTCTCTCGCCCCACATCGCATCGCGCCGGATCACGCCGGATTGCACCAACGACAACGTTAATGAATGCCCCAAGCAGAGCAGGTACAACGGCATCTCTTCGACGCCCGGACGGTCGTCCTGGTCGCGGCCTTCTGCGGCGCTGGCTGCTTCGAGGGCTTCCAGGATCTCGTGGTCGAGCTCTTGCACGGTGGTCCCCAACTCGTCCGGCGTCATCGAGAAGTCGAGCTGACAAATCCTTCTCCGACTCGTGCAGTCCCAAAGGGAGAGCTCCACGCGTAATTCGTCGCCCGAGCCGTCGAGGCTGCCGGAAACGGCCAGTGGTGCGTCTCCGGCACAGTGAAAGATACTTTCCTCGGGCCACGGTTGACCGGAAACAACGGGCCCCGCCCCCCGCACCGCGGGCAAGACGACACAGGTCCGCCGTCCCGATCGCAGCCACGTGGATTCGGCGAGGTACATCGGCAGACTGCGCGTCAAACGACCCAGGTCGTCTTCGCGCTGAACGCTGGGGTCAGCTTGCTCAGCGCCGGTGACGTTGGCCAATGCGAGAAAGGCGATCTCCGGGCCCTGGCCTTTGTCGGCCGGAAACAGCCAGGCCGGATCGTGCAATCCCGACAACCAAATCGGCCGCTCGAGGGTAACGAGCTCGACGGCCAGCGGTTGATCCTCGGTTGGCTGCGGTACGGCTTCGGCCTGCTCGAGGTTGCCGAACTCGTTCGAGATGGCAAAGAGCCTGTCGCGCAGGTCGGGTCGGTTCAACGCGAAGAGCTCGTGCAGCAACTCCTGACCTTCGACGAGGTTGCCCATTTGCAGATGGGCCCGCAGCAGGTTCAGGCCGGCCAGCGGGTTGTGGCGGTGCGGTTCGTAGACCGGCCCGACGATGTTTAGCACCTCACTGGCATAGCCGTTGTTGCCTAGGTCGCCGGAAATCATCATCAGCACGTCGGGTTCGTCGGCCGCCTGGTCGAGCACGTGGCTGTACAATCGGCGGGCTTCATTCAGCTCGCGACGTTCCAAAGCGTTTCGCGCCAACCACAACTGCGGGCGCCAACTGCCGGGCAATTCGGCAACACGCTCGATCGCCTGCCATAGGCCCTCGTTGCCCTGCCGCTCGCGGTGAATGCTGCCATACCAGAGCAGCGCGTTCTCCTGGTTGGGATCGTAGGAAAGCGCGAGCCACAGCGTGGCCTCCGACTGGGCTTCCAGACCGCGGGCCGCTTGCAACTTGGCCAGGTTCGTCAACACGACGCCCGACGGGCCGAATCGTTCGAGATAGTCGCTGAGTACGAAGCCCGCGCCCTCCAAATCGCCGCTTTGCAGCAGGGCAATTCCGCGCACGGTGTGGCAGCGCTCGGGATTCGTGTCGATTTCATAGAGTCGCTCGGTGGCGGGCAAGACGTCGTCGACAAAACCGTCTTCCAAGGCTCCCACAATGGCTGCGTAGAGTGCGTCGGCATCGTCGTGCGCGTCGATAAGCTGCTGGGGCAGGACGTGCGTGCGCCACTCGTCGCGTTCGATTTCCAACTGCCGGCCGAACTTGTCATATACGGTAATCGTCGCGCGGCCCAAATTCGCATCCGGCGCGGACGAGACTAGGGACTTGAGCTGATCGAGTAGACCCATGGTGCACCCCTCGGTGATGATCGTCAGGTTCGCCCCGCGCGCAGCGTCCCGAAAGGGGGCCTGCCACTGAAAGCCTAGCAGCAAACTGGAGATGCGCCGGGAGAAGCGTTCGATGTCTGCGCTGACACGATCGCGGGACTTTGTGGACGAGAGGCTCCGCCGAGCCCGCGCGGGGACGCCCGGGGTGCGCGGCCCCTACAACCGATAGTTCCCCCGTCCCAAGGCAGGTCGGATGGCGTCACGTTGCGGCGACTACTACTGGCCGGGCGGGTCGCCCCCTAGCACAGCCGTCATGAGCCGTGCAATTGCGCGCGAGGACGCGTCCGCGCAGTTGGCTAGATGGGTCGCGGCTCGCTGGCGGACTTCGGCGGGGTGGTTCTGCCCCAGCTTCCACTTTCCCTCGATGCGTGAAATAGCCAGCCGAAAACCGACCACGCCCGCGGCCAGCTTGCGAAATCGGTCTTCCGACGAGTCCATCGACCAGGGGGCGGGCATGGCGCTTTCGTGCCGAGCCACGGTCTCGCTTAAGATTTCGACCGTCGTTGCCTCGTCGACCACCTCGCAGCGGCCGTACACGTGCACCGCGACGTAGTTCCACGTCGGCACCATGCCATCCGACTCGTACCAGCGCGGGGACACATAGGCATGCGGACCGTGAAACACGGCCAGAGCGTCCTGCCCGTCCAACGCTTGAGCGTGTGGATTCGCCCGCGCCACGTGCCCTAGCAAATGGCCGTGCGGTTCGACCCGTTCGTCGACCAGCAGCGGTAGATGCGTGGCAAACGGCTCGTTGTCGATCGTCGAAACGAGCACGGCAAAGCTGTGGGCGCGGATAAACGCGATCAGCTTCTCGCGATCGTGCTCGGCAAATGCGACGGGGACGTACATGGCATCTCCGGAAGAGTCTCTTGGCGCGAATCTGCCTCGACGGACACCGTGCCGGCCGCAGAAGTTCGCTACTGGCCGCCTGCCAGCGCTGCAGCCACATCGTGGTAGGCCGACTGCAGGTCGATGGGGCCTGAGTGGACCAACACACCGAACCGCAAGCGAAGCGACTTCTCGGGCTCGACGCTCACCCGGCTCTTCTCGCCGCGGGTGAACGCATTGCGGCCGAACGGGTTGGCCGCCACAAAACCATAGTCCCGGGCGTGAAACCACGCGCGGCGAAAGTTCTGCGGATCGGGGACCAGCAGCACGCCCAGAGCTTCGCCGTTGATCGTGCCCGAGTAGTCGCACCACGCCGCTTGCTTGCCCCACACCTGATCCTCGCCCACCAAACCGTCGGCGTTCGTCAGCCGTCCGCCGTTCTTCGCAGCCAGCGGCGTGGCCACGCGCACGCCGAGCCCCATCTCTTCCTGATCGCCGAAGGCGAATTCGCGCGGGCCCGTGAAGGTCGAATCCCAGAGGATAAGCGTGCCGGCAGGAAGCTTGCGAACTGCGATGCGGCACAACTCCTCGCACATGGTCGCTCCGTCGGCCACGTATCGATTGCGGACGGCGAAGTGACCTCCCTCGTCGTCGGCCACAGGAGTCTCGACAAACTCGATATGCTCGACCCGGGCCTTATTGCGCCAGAAATCTGCCCCAGACAAGTCGCCGAAGGCGAGCCAGATGCCCGGGTGCATCGTGTCGTGATCGACCGCGTCGCGACCCGGCACGGGTGGATGATTGCGTGTGACTTGCGTACCGCTGGGCGCGTGCACGTGCGTCAGGTAGGGCCGTAGGATATCGGGATCACGATAAACGTACGTCGCAAATGACCTGCCGTCGACGTCGATTTGCACGCGACTGTCGTCGTGCTTGAAGGAGACCGGTGCTTCGGCGCGGGCTGCGGAAAGAGCTGCAAAGACGTTCAACAGAACGAGGGTTGTAGTACGGACAGGCATTGTAGAACAGAAACTCGTTCCAGGCTGGAGAGATAGGGCCTATTCCTGCTCGCCATCGCGAAGCAGCTTGCGCATGTCGGCCTGCACGTCGGCCGCGCCAGTCGTGCCTGCCAGGTTGTGGTACTCGTGCGGGTCGTTTTCGTAGTCGTAGAGCTCGGCACCCAGTCGCCCATCGTCCCACTCGGTATACCGCCACCGCGCGGTGCGCACGCTACGGCCCATGACGTCGCCACGGAGCACTTGCGTATACGCCGCTTGCTTCCAGGGTGCAGCGGGCGATTCAAGCAAAGGACGCAGGCTGCGCCCGGCAAGGCCCTCGACCTGCGGCAGGCCGCATAGGTCGACGAGCGTTGGATAGATGTCGATCAGTTCGACGAGCCGCTCACAGCTCTCGCCGTTCCCCTTCGCCCCGGGGGCCACAACGATCATGGGGACGCGTGCCGATGCCTCGAACAGCGACATCTTGTGCCACATGCCGCCGTGCTCGCCGAGGTGGTAACCGTGGTCGCTATAAAAAACGACGACGGTATTGCGCCACAAGTCGGCCTCGTCGAGGGCGTCCATCAAGAGGCCCACTTGGGCGTCGACAAACGAATTGCAAGCGTAGTAGGCAGACAGCACTTGCTGCCGGTCGGCCTCCGGCAAGTTCGGCGTGCCCGCCGGATAAGTCAGCGCCGCGGCGGGGATATGTTGCAAGTGCTCGGCCGGTTCCACCAGCGGCGGGATGCTATCCGGCGGATACATGTCGAAGTATTTCTGCGGCGCGGCATAGGGCTGGTGCGGACGGCGAAAACCGACCGCCAGAAAAAATGGCTTCGTGTCTGAGGCCAGACGCTCGAGCATTGCCGCGCCCTGCCGGGCAACAACGCCATCGGCGGTTTCCGCGTCGCTGGCACTGAGCACGGCCCACGTCATCCGATAATCGACCGGGCGATCAAGCTTTTTGGAACGCAGGACCGTGGACTCCGGCGGATGCTTGCCGCGTTCCCGAATTTCGACGTCCCAACTCGGTGGATCCTCGAAGTCCGCTCCCGTGTGAAAGATCTTGCCCACGTGCGCTGTGTGATAACCGTGCTGGCGAAAGTACTGGGGCAGGAACACGACGTCGGCCAGGTGCGAGCGCGGGGGCGTCTCGAGGTCCATTACGCGGGTCGCATCGGGGCGCAACCCGCTCAACATCGAAACCCGTGACGGATTGCACACCGGATACTGGCAATATGCGCGATCGAACTTCACACCCCGCGCGGCCAGCTTGTCGATGTGTGGAGACTTGACGATCGGGTGGCCGTAACAACTTAAGTCGTTGTTCATGTCGTCGACGGCTATCAGCAGCACGTTGCGCGACTGGCCGCCGGACGCCGTTCCGCAGAGCACGAGCGCGACTAGCGCAACCAACAAGAGGCCGTTCGCTTTCAACGATTGTCTCCTGAGCTTGGGGAGGCTCACCACGCACTCGGGGTTCGATATTAGAACTCCCGCTTTCCCGAGGGTGCGGGCAGGACTTCCGGCTGTTTCTCGTCGGCCTTCGGTTTGGGCTGCGGAGTTGACAGGCCGAAGGGAAGCTTCGGCAACTCGAAGGTGGACGGGCGCGATTCAACCGGCATGATAAACTCGCCATGGGCGGCGAGCGCCGCTTGGGGAGCTTGCTGCATCGACAGTTCGAGCTTCGCGCCCCGCACCCAGCGAAGCGCTTCGTACTGGTAGTCGGGCGGCGGCTGCGTCGAGTTGTCACGGTCGGCGAGGGCCGTGGCCACCCAACCTTCTGCCCCGCCCTCCCACTTTCGCAACTCGTATTCGCCTCCCAGCGGCGACATGAACTTGGCCCCCAGGATGCGCTCTCCAGTGGCAAGGCTCTCTTCCGGCGGGACGTGCAACTGCTCGATGAGCATGTTCATAAACCGCGTGTTTCCCAGCGTGATCTGTCGCGATTGGCGATATCCAAACGCGTTGATCATCGGAGCCAAGGTCGAGTCGGCCAGGTCGTCGGCCTCGAGCCAGACTTGCGCCGGACGCTCCGCCTTGACGAACTGGAGCTCGGGGGACACCTGCTCAAGGATCTGCGGGTGAAACGAGAGCAGCGTGAAACCGTTGATCTGGCGCCGCCACAATCCGGTCCGCAGTTGCGTGTAGCCGGCAGGGTCGGCCGGCAGGTTCGATGAACCGCCCAGCAACCGCAAAAAGCCGGGCTCGGGCCAGGCCCCCAGATAGCCTTGCACTCCCTGAAGTTGAGAGCCGATGATGCGGGCGATGATGCTTGTGCGCGCGTCGAGGGCGAAGTTGGGGTCGACGTTGCGCAGCGCGCCGAACAAGTGATGCTCGCCGCCGGCAAAGAACGTGCCGCCGCGAACTACGGCCTCGAACGACACGACGTTGCCCTCGACCGGAGCCAGTCGCTGGTCGGTCGGTTCGCCTAGCCAGTTCGACAGCGTCTCGACGTGTTGGGGTGACAACGGCGCGGCCTGCACTTCCAGTTCCACCCGCTCAAGCTTGCCGCCGGGCAGCTCCTCCCGGCGGATGGCCACGACGACCGGGTCCATCTGTCCCCATTGTTCAACGTAGTAATCCTTGAAGCGGCGATACTCCGCCTCCTCGGATGGAGTGACTTTGCCCAACGGCACATCGGGAATCGGCAGGAAAGTGCCGCGGCCGCCGCGCAGCGAGTCGACGAGTTGCCCGTCCTTTTCCACGAGGCGGCTCCCGTCGGGATGCTCGCCGAAACCGGCCGGCAGCATGTCGGCGGCGATCAACTCGTCGATGGTCGTAGCCGACTTTTCCTCTGCCCGCGCGGCCAACTGCGCGATCGGAAACAGTTCGATCTCCACGGCCGACCGCATCCGGCGGTAGAGCTCAATCTGGTAGTGCCCGCTTAGCAGGTTGTCGAAGAACTCGGGAGAGAGATAGACGAAGATGGTGTCGTTTCGCTCAAGCGGCATGCGAGCCCGCGTATAGCGAAACTCTTCGGAAGCAGCCAGCGATTCGTGATGTCCGTCGGCCGTGGCCAGAAACCATTCGACGATCTGGCGGCTGGTGGTGACCAGGTGGTAGTCGCCGTCGACCACGTAGTAGGACCGAACCGTGCCGGTGGGGGACGAGATATAAGAGACCCGACGGTCGGCGATCGTGAGTTTCTCTTCCTTGGCCCCCTCGACTTCGTTCATCGTGCTGCGTCGCTGCTGCATCAGATCGGCCGAAAGCGCCGCGCTGCTCTTGGCTTGAAACAGCGTCCCGATCGCCGCCCCTTCGCTCAGGAACATGTCTGTGCCGATCAGGGCCACGTCGGCGATGACCTTGTCGCCGAAGATATCGGCCAGCTTGCCCTCGCGCAGGCCTAGCTGTTGCTGCATGCGAGCGTTGAGCCCGTAGTCGAGCCCGCGGGCCGAAACGACGTCGCGCAACTCGCCTCCCCAGTCCTCGGTGCGATGGCGCAGCCACTGGAAATTCGGGAAGCTGCCGAACCGGACGTAAAAGCACTCGACCGGTACGCGGCCGGCCAGCGGTTCGGTCGGCACGTCTGCCGGTGGATTGAGCGACTCGGGCTGCGGCGGCGGAAGCTCTTCGGGCAACGTAATCGTCGCAGCCTCATTGGCCAGGTCGCCCATGAGCACCGCCTCGGCGACTTCCAGCCGCAGCGTCTCGCTGCCGGCCAGCAAGCGCAGTTCGCCCCGGAGAATATTGAGCTCTCGGCGTGGCGTGCGACGGGGCAACGTCAAGTTCAGGCGCCGGGCCAGCGTGTCGGTCAGGTATTCTTCGACGATCTGCGGGTACTCGCGCACCGCGTCGCGGCCGTCGGAGGCCGATGAATAATCATTCCACCAGGCGCGCAATAGCCGCGCGTGTCCCGCCGGATCCGCCTGGGGAATCACACGGCCTTCGAGTGCGTCGGGGGCGTACACCGTCAGGTCGAGCGGATCGTCGCCGCGAAACAAGAAGAAGATCGTGCTCTCGGTGGGCACGCTGATGAATTGTCGCAGGATCGGCCGATCGCGTTTTTCGAACACGGGATACAGCGCTCGCCCCGACTTCTCGACAAGCGACAGTTCCGCGCTTTCGAGATTGACCGGATCGCCCTGCCCGACTCGGTCGGCAATGCGCCGCGCAAGGGCCGCAATCCGCCCGTTGCCCGGGCGCGGCACGCGCTTGATGCGAAAGCCCTCGCCGGAATGGATCGTAATCCGTCCGACGCCGAACGGATTGCCCGAATAGGCTTCGACGTCCACGCGCTGCGCAAAGCAACGGTCGCCCACGACCGCGAAGACGGCAAGCAAGGCAGTGAGCTTCAGCATTGGATAGGTGTTCGTCATGGGGGCACTCCTACACCTGGCGGGCCTCAACTCTAGTATACGACGACCGAAGGTGAGCAACGGCAGAGCAGCAGCCACGTGTCGTCGTAGCGCAAACACTCGCCGAGTCGGCGAAGTCGTCATCCGTACATCTGGTTGGCTTCGCGGAAGCCGATCCGGCGTGCCCGGGTCAGTCCGCCGGCGATCGCCTCTCCCTCGGGGTCGACGTACACGCGCCCCGTACGCAGCTTGCTCCCCGGTCGAACGTCGAGAACATGCAGGTTGAAGATGAAAGCAGGCTCGCGAATCGCCTGGAACCAGTGAACGTTGTCCTTATAGTCAGAGACGGTGGAGCATTCGCCGGGTACGAACTTGCGGTCGATCGTGGGCTTGATAATCAAGTGTTCCGGCTCGTCGCGCACGCGGTCGTAGTGCCGGCCGCGCAAGTCGCCCTTGAGAATCAGAAACGCCGTGGCCATGTTGTTGTGGCCGTGCGGCACGACCGAACGCCCCTTGCGGAGCGCGAAGATCTGCTTGCCGAAGCTCAACTTCGTGGGCACGCCCTTCACCTGCGGAAAACGAAACCGCAAGCTGCGCTCACCGCGTTCGGCAAACTTGACGTTGGCGGTCAGCCGATCGAAATCGATTAGCTGCAATAGCGAGGGCATATCGAGTTGCGGGAGCAGCTCCTCAACCTTCTCTTGCCAGGCAACTTGATCGATCTCTTGCCCCTTGAGGTCGTGGCCTAGCTCGTCGACCTCGGCCAACCATCGAATGGCGTCGGGGCGAATCTCGGCCGCGAACAAGTCATGGCGGCAAAGCGTTTCCAAGAGGGAGAACGTCAAGAGCGAGCCGAGCGCCTCAGCATTGAACTTGCGGCGCGAACGCGGTTGAGTTTCCATGCGATGGCCTGGGCCTCGAGTCTAGAATTCTCGCAAGCGGGCACGGTGCCGCATTCCGAGCGTCATCGTACCGCTGCGTCGCAGGACGTGCAAACCAGCGGCCGGTTGCGGCTGCGTTGCCGCGACCTGAACGCCGAATGGAGCGCACGCGCAAGTAGCGACACTCTGGCAACTTGAATCTCAGGCCGCTGTCGTACGGCAGCGCTGGCCCAGGCCGCCGGCCCGCCCGTGTGAGGTCTCGGGACTTGTATTCGTGGCGCCCGCGGGCACAATCGTAGGTAGATGCTTACCCCCCAATTCTCACTACGCCGTCTGCTGTTTGTGGTCACCGTGTGCGCGGTGTTGTGCCTCGTGCCGGCCGTTGCCACGCGGGGCTACGTGTGGGCCATCGCCGCCGCGTTTGCCATGGCGGGAATAGGCGTCCTATTCGCTATCCAAGCGTTGCTGTACGTGGTTTCTCGCGGCTTGGGCGCGGCGCTCAGCCGTGGCCCGACCAACGACGAGCCGTAGCCATTCGGCTCAACCGGCCGGGACTGTGAAAATCGGCGGCGCGTTCGTCCGCGAACGCGCGAAGGAGCAGTAGCATGAGAGGCGCGCTGCGAGACACGCTCTTTCCGGGGCAACTGGCCGGGGGCCTGCTGCTAGCCTGTCTCTCGGTTTTGGCGATGACCTCGCCCGCCCGAGGCGGCACAGGGTCGCCCATCTCTCTGCCGACGGGCCTCAAACCCGCGCCACATGGATTGCGAATTGTGGTCGATTGCGAATGGGTGCAGGGGTACGGCTACCGACCGATTCGCGTTGACGTCCGCAGTCCCGCGCCGGCCAAGGACACCTACACGCTGGCGATCGAGCTGGGGATGGGAAGCGACTGGTCTGCAAACTCGGGCGTGTCGACAAGCTTCGAGATCGAACTGCCGGCTGGCAGCAAGAGCGCCTCGAAGATCGTCCGCCTGCCGCAGCTCGCCTCGCCAGAACATCGAATTCGCATCGAAACGTCGCTCAACGGTGCCCCGGTCGAAGAGCTGACTGGGACAATCAGCATCAACAATGCGAACAATTGGCTCGAAATTCCAAGGATGCTGTTCGTGGGAGCAAGTGTCCCCGACGTTTCCGAGTTCGCATTCCTGGGAATCGCGGCGGCTCCGTACTCAACGAGAATCGACTTCACGCAGCTATCGAATGTGCCCACCTTTGTCCATCGAATGCCACAAGATCTCACGGACAAGTGGATCGACTATAGCGTACTGGATATCACGTTCGTCTCGCTCGCCGATGCCCGTGACCTGGCATCGAATCGTCCGGAAGTTTGGCAAGCCCTCACCGATTGGGCCCGTTGTGGGGGGACGCTTTGCATCTTCGGCGTGGGGGGCGATTGGCACGGTCTGGCAGAAGTCGAAACGCTGACGCAGATTCCAGAAGATCAGCAAGCCAAGGACAAGTACCGCGGGTGGCAGACTCCCACGCGAGAGTCTTTCGAAGACGAAGCGGTGCCAGCGATCGAAATGGCAGCCCGCGTTGCCCGCGAAACGCAGTCGGCCGTCGGCGCTTCGCAGCCGTCGTTCTCCGTTCCAGCTAACCTCCAAATGCCCGCCGAGGCCCCCTTCGCCTGGAATGCCTTGCTGCTGGGTCAAGTCGTAGCGCTAGCCGACGACAATCCCTTTCCCGGAGACAGCCTCCGATGGCAGTGGCTGATCACCTCGGTGGTCCCGCCCCGGCGACTCTGGACGAGCCGGTATGGCACCGTACCGGACCACGGCAATTTTCATTTCAACGAATTCCTGATAGCCGACGTGGGACTTCCGCCGATCCGCGCCTACCAGGTTCTCATTAGCGTGTTTGTCGTAGCGATCGGACCGCTCAACTACTGGTTGCTTCGCAGACGCGGTCGGCTGCACCTGTTCCTGTTCACCGTTCCGCTGGCGGCCATTGCCGCCAGCGGCGCGCTGCTGGGGTATACGCTGCTCGCCGACGGCCTTGCTTCCCACTTGCGCGCTCGAAGTTTCACGTTGCTGGACCAACGGGCCGGCCAGGCCGCCCATGTGGCGAGGCTTTCCTATTACATGGGCCTGGCACCGCGGCGCGGTCTCACGTTCCCAGAGGATACGATGGTCGCGCCCCTGGAACTAACGCCCAACGCGAACAACTATCGCGACCGCGCTCGTTTGTTCTCCTGGAACGCAGGCCAGCATCTAACGCGCGGTTGGATCAGTTCGCGGATGCCCACGCAGTACGTCACGGCGCGCACGCAAGAAAGCCGTCGCGGCCTGGACGTGGCCATGAGCACCGACGGCGCGCAGTGCGCCGTGCGTAACCGATTGGGGACGCGCATCCGCAGCCTGATTCTCTGTGACCCCGGTGGGAACTATCACCACACCGGTTCGTTCCCGGACGGGGAAAGGGCCACGCTCACGGCCTTGAAGAACGAGCAGGCGCTCGAAGAGGCACTGACGAAGTTCTCGCTCGATCTCTCGAAGCACGCTCCGGAACTTCCCGAAGCGATGCTGGGTAGCACATCGCCGGACGACGTGGGCACGTTCTTCTTCGGTCGGCGCTATTACGGCCAGGAGGCCGCCATCCTGCCTGACGACAGCCTCTTGGAGCACGGACTGGCAGAAACGCGGGCGGCCGTGCGATCCCGTTCGCTTGGACCGCGCACTTACGTTGCGATTGTCGATCGTCCGCAAGAAATTGTCACGGGCGTTGACGGACTGGTAGAAACGCAAAGCCTGCATGTCATCCTCGGAACGTGGTGAGCGAAGTGATCGACACGAACCCGCAAATCGAATTGATCCACCTGCAGCGCCGCTTTGGTCCGGTGATGGCGGTGGACGACGTGTGCTTCTCGGTCAGCCGCGGAAATGTGTTCGGCTTCATTGGCCCCAATGGCGCCGGCAAGACGACCAGCATGCGGATCCTGGCCACGCTCGATTTGCCTACGTCGGGGGACGCCTTTGTCGACGGATTCTCGGTGACTCAGGACCCCGACCGCGTGCGTACGAGGCTGGGATTCATGCCCGACTACTTCGATACGCAACCCAACATTCTCGTCGAGGAGTATCTCGACTTTTTCGCGCGGTCCTACGGTCTGATGGGCGCCGAGCGGCAGCGCGCCGTGCGATACGTGATGAGCTTCACCAAGCTGGATGGGCTGCGCGAGAAGACGATTGATTCGCTCTCGAAAGGAATGAAGCAACGGCTCTGCCTCGGCCGGGCCATGGTGCACGATCCACCGGTGATGATCATGGACGAGCCCGCCGCGGGGCTCGATCCTCGGGCGCGCATCCAGCTGCGTGAGATGATCGGTCAATTGGCGGCCGACGGCAAGTCGATCCTGGTCAGCTCGCACATCCTGACGGAGCTAGCGGAAATGTGCGACACCGTGGCCATTATCGAGCAGGGGAAACTACTAGCCGTGGGAACGGTCGAAGAGATTCATCGTGCGCGGCAAACCCAGCGCAGCGTGCGGGTGCGCGTGTTGGAAAACACCGAAGGCTTGTGCAACTGGCTGGAAGCCCGCGGCGACGCACATAACGTGCAGCGCGACGGTCCCCACGTGACGCTGCTGCACGATGGTGATCAAGAGACCGAGGCCGATTTATTGCGCGACGTGGTCACCGCCGGATTCCGAGTCGTGGCCTTTGGCAGTCATGCCGAGAGTCTCGAGGACGTATTCATGCGGGTCACCGAAGGGCTGGTGCAATGAGTTCTCTGGACGAACCCCTGGCAGCGGGCGAGCCCGCCGAATTGGCCGATGTTTTGCCGGGCACGAAGTGGGCACGCTTCGAGGAATGGCTCGGGCACCTGTCGGATCGGCTCAACCCGATCCTCGTCAAGGAAGCGAGGCAATCGCTGCGAAGCCGGCAGTTCGCGATGACGTTCTTTTTGATGCTCATCGCCGGCTGGGTCTGGTCGATCTTGGGTCTCGCGCTTTTGGGCCCCGGCGCCTACTACAGCGCCGCTGGGCAGTCGATGTTCTTCGTCTACTACATGATCCTGGCCGCGCCGCTTTTGATCGTGATCCCCTACTCGGCCTACCATTCGCTGGCTATCGAACGGCAGGACCGCACGTACGAGCTGGTATCGATCACGGCGCTGGACGCCACGGGAATACTTCTGGGCAAGCTGTCCGGGATCGGACTGCAGAGGATGGTTTACTTGTCGGCCCTGTTCCCCTGCCTGGCGTTTACTTACCTGCTGCGCGGGCTGAATCTTTTCACCGTGCTGCTCGTGGTGGTTTACACCTGCCTGCTGTCGTTGTTTCTGTCTCAGGTGGGCTTGTTCTTCGCGGCGGTCGCGCCACCGCAGCGAAAACCGATCGTGCAGGGCGTTGTGTTGGCGGCCTTGCTGTGCTTCGTGTTTTTCGTTGATATCAGCATGATGTCGGCCTTCATGCGGTTCGATGCCGTGGACGACCCGGAGTTCTGGGAGGTCAACCTCAGCTTTGCCGTTCTCTATCTCAACGCGTTTGCCATCTTATTTCTCTGCGCCCGCACGCAATTAACCACCGTCAACCAGAATCGCTCGACGGCACTTCGAATCGCGCTTGCAGTGGCGCAGCTCTCGGCGGTCGGCTGGTTCGCGGCAGCGGTGCTCAGGTGGGGAGACCGCCACGTGATCTACGGGCTGATCTTCCTCAGCACCGCCGCGTGGTTCCTTGTCGGGATGTTCATCGTCGGCGAATCGCCCGCCCTATCGCCTCGCGTGCGCCGCGATCTGCCGAAGTCGATCCCGGGTCGAATCATGCTGTCCTGGCTGGCTCCAGGTCCCGCCAGCGGCTACCTGTTCGTGCTGGGCAACATGATCATGATGGCCGTGATGGCGGTGGTGATGACCACGCCCATATTTGAAGAACTGCGGAACTTTTCCGGCGCGTCATCGATATCCAATCCGCCGCCGAGCCGCCGGATCGTGCCTTCGGGCGAAGCATTAGAAGCGTGCATCGTGGCTGTCAGCTATATCGCCATCTATCTCGGCGTGGGAAAGCTGATCCTCGGCGCAATGCGTCGCTATGACGAGATCAAGCCCGCGATGCGCATCGCCGTGCTGATGCTGCTGTTGGGAGTCGGGGCCGGCGCGCCTTGGATCATCCAGCTCAGCAACCCCGCCACGCGCAACCTGGGATACACGCCCCTGCAGATCACCAACGCCGTGTGGACGATGTGGGAGTATTGCGCCGAGGGATCGCGTCCCCCGGGCGCCGGCCCCGTCCTCGTGACGATGTTGCCGATCATCGCCCTCTGTGTCTGGGCTCTCAATCTTCCGGGCCTGGCACGCGAACTGCGGCAGGCCCGGGCCCCTACGCCCCCGCGGGTGATGGAAGACGAAGCGGAACTCGCGGCTCGCGCGGCCGTGTCTACCGAACCGTCCAGTCCATGGGACGATTAAGTCGCGCGGCGACGTGGGCGGCGTGATCGCTCGTGTGCTCTGTGGTTTCTAGAGCGCACCTGTGTCGCGGCCGCAACGCTCGACGACTTGAGCTCAAATCCTAGCTAAGCACGAGAATCTTCCAGAATCTCGCGCGTGCGATTCGGCTGGATCGCTTTTGACGATTGCTCGTCGCTCTGGCACAGGGTCGCACACTCGCCAACCCGGTCCGTTTACCTACGCCTGCAACTCAACGTGAAGCACAGGATAAGGAAATTTGACTTTCCCCGAACGACAAGTAGACTCGATTATGCTATTTGCCAACGCTACTTTCGCGCGATCACCAAGGGCCCACCGTGCACCACACGGCAGGGTCCTTTTGTATTTTGACTTCGCCGCCCTGCGAGCGAAGAATCCTACATTCGCACGTCCATGGGGTTAGCCATGTTTCGCCTCGCCTGCACTCTAGCCGTCGCCCTGACCGCGACGACCGCCACGGCCCAGCAGTGGGCCGACCGTATGTTCACCGAAAAGGATGTTGACTTTGGCGCCGTGCCGCGCGCGGCCAAGGTCGAGCACGAATTCGTCGTCACGAACCCCTATAAAGAAGACGTGCATATCGCCTCCGTGCGCTCCAGTTGCGGATGCACGCAGCCGCGGATCGAGAACGACGACTTGAAAACGCACGAGTCGGGCAAGATCATCTGCCGCTTCAATACGCGGGCCTTCACCGGTCAGCGCGGGGCCACGGTGACCGTGACGTTCGATCGTCCACAGTGGGCCGAAGTGCAACTGCACGTCAAAGGCTACATTCGCACCGACGTCGTGTTGGACCCGAACCACGTCGACTTTGGCTCGCTGGCCGAAGGCGAGCCAGGCGACAAGAAGATCCAGATCCAGTATGCCGGGCGCAATGACTGGAAGATTACCGGTGTGAAGAGCGATTCGCCTTACGTGACCGCGTCGGTCAAGGAAACCGGGCGTAGCGGCGGACGAGTCGGCTATCGGTTGGACGTGAAACTCTCCGACGATGCTCCGGCCGGCTATCTGAACGACCAGCTGGTTCTGACGACGAACGACCGCCGTGCCACCCAGTTCCCCGTGGCCGTCGAGGCCCGCATCGTGCCGGAACTGACCGTGAGCCCGGCCAGCCTGATGCTGGGCACCGTGCAACCGGGTCAAAAGGTGACCAAGCAGATCGTCGTCAGGGGAGCGAAGCCGTTTAGCATCGTCGATATCCGCTGCGACAACGATTACCTCAAGTTCCAGCCCTCGGAGGAGGCGAAGCAGGTGCACCTCGTCCCGGTGACCCTCGAAGCCCCCGAGAAGCCGGGCAAGCTTGCCTGCACGATCGAGATCGTCACGGACCTGGAAGACGCCAAGAGCGTCAGCCTGCGGGCCACCGGCCAGGTCGCCGCTCCGCTGGCGGGCAAGTAAGCTCGCGCGTGCCGAACTTTTTTCCGGGCAACCGGGTTGGCGGCAGGATCGCCAGCCCGGTTTTTTTACGCCCGCTCCGCCAGGCGTCTTGCAAGCAGCTTGGCGTCTTGCAAGCGCACGTCGTGAGGGCAGCGCAAGGAGTGCCGGTTCTGGGCGACCCTGCGGCTCGGCGAAGCGGCAGCGGCGAACGTCGGACGTTTCACGAATCGTGTGCAAACGTCCGAAACCTGCTACTGGTACGGCGCGCTCGTGCGCGCCCGTCGCAGGAACTAGCAGGAGCCCGTCATGCCCAGGAGTGCCCCCCGCTGTGGATCGCAAAAAGTGCGAGCCACGCTCTACCTTTCCGTCGAAGTGCTTAACGAGGCCCGCAACGCGGCCGTGCATCTCGGCGGTTACCCGGCCCGGATGACGCTGACGAAACTGGCCGAAAATGCCTTGCGCGCGGAACTCGAGCGACTGAAGAGACTGTACAACGGCGGCGCCGATTTCCCCGAGCGTGACGAGGACTTGAAAGGCGGTCGGCCGATCGCCGCTTGAGGAGCAAGACCCATGAGTCGCACCCCGAACCATCCTCCCACGGATGCCGGTCAACGCGAAGCGCTGCGGCGCGAACTGCTCGCGCGAATCGTCAGAATCGAAGCCCAACGCAGGGATCAGCGCAAGGCACGTCAGAAGTGAAGAGCGCCCTGGCAATCGGAGCCTGTCTGATAGCCGCGCAGGTAGCGGCGGTCACGCCGCGCGCGCTCTCGGCCCCCGCGACGCAGGCGGATTCTTTTGCCCAGTGGGCCCGCAGCACGATTCATCCCGCCGTCGCGCGAATCGTCGTCCCCGGAAACGGCAGCGTCTCGTACGGATCGGGCACGCTCATCTATGCCGACGACCAATATGGCCTGGTCGTCACGAACTGGCACGTCGTCAACGAAGCCGCGGGCCCGGTCTCGGTTCACTTCCCCGATGGGTTCTACTCGCTGGGCAAGGTCCAATCGATTGACCACGACTGGGACCTGGCGGCCGTCGTCATCCGCAAGCCTCCCCGGGCCGAGCCCGTGGCCCTCGCAAACCGGGCTCCCCGGCCGGGCGAGATGCTGACCATCGCCGGCTACGGCTCCGGGCAATATCGAGCCGTCAGCGGTCCTTGTACGCAGTACGTCGCCCCCGGGCTCGAATTCCCTTACGAGATGGTCGAACTGGCCGCAAGCGCCCGGCAGGGAGACTCCGGCGGTCCAATCTTCAACGACCAGGGCGAACTGGCCGGCGTGCTGTTCGGCGAGGGCAACGGGCGCACTTCGGGAAGCTACTGCGGCCGCGTGCGGTGGTTTCTCAGCCGCATCGTGCCACAGTTGAGCGACCCGGGTGTGCAGGTGGCCCGCACCGCCACCCCGCCCATGCCAGCCAGCACCCCAGGCCCCGATCCCGCGCCACTGGCGAAGCTCGAGCCGCCCCCTGCCCCACCAGCCGTGGCATCGCCGCCGCAGCAGCAATGGCAAGCGGCCTCTCAGTCCACGCGCAATTCGGAGCCGCCCGTCGCCAGCACGCGGTCTCCGCAGCCCCAGGCCGAGACGGTGCAACTGACTTGGCGTGACGTCGCCGGCGAGACCTGGGGACAGCAGACCAAGACGGTCTTGGCCGGCATCGGCGTGCTAGCCATCATCTTGCAGGCCCTCCGCC
Source organism: Planctomycetota bacterium (assembly GCA_003389325.1). Classification (GTDB taxonomy): domain Bacteria; phylum Planctomycetota; class Planctomycetia; order Pirellulales; family PALSA-1355; genus LB-PLM-3. The sequence goes on along the minus strand of QQVE01000055.1, from coordinate 9,446 downwards.
TGCTGAGTCGCGAAGAAGCGACCGAGTGACGCCCTTGCCCGGGAGCGAGTCGAAATTGTTGGACGTGCCGGCCCACGTAAGGTTGCGTTAGAATAGTAGCAACGAAGAATCGGGGCGTTTGATCCCCGCCGCCGAATACGAGTCGCGAACGCCTCACGGCCGAAGCGAAGCCTACTCTATGACCCGACTGGCACACCACGCAACGGCAACCGACGGCGCGCACCCGCTGGCCATCGCGGCCTTGGACGACGCGCTGCGCGCGGCCGATCCAGCCGTATTGGTCGTCGCGCCGCGCATCGTGCGCCGCGTGATCAAGCACGACGCGGGCATCGTCACCATTGGGTTGCGCGTACCGCATCCCAAGACATACACGATCGACCGCGAGACCCTGCTAGAGATCGTCGACCTCGACGAACTCGACTTGCCGGCAGACGCCAGAATTCCAGAACAAGTGATCCTGATCGCGCGCCCGACCAGCGAGATGCTCGCCGAGCTTTCGCCTCAGGATGCCGTGGTGAAGTATTGGCGCCGGTTGTTCCACGCCCGCGTTCATGTCGAACTCGAGCAACGCATGGCCGAGGGCCGGCTCGACGAGCAACTGGTGCGCAGCCGCATTCAGCAAATCGGGGCTACCGAGTTCGAAGAGATCCGCTCGGTGCTTCGCGAGGAGCACTTTCTGCTGCCGCCGCGGAGCGATCGAAGTGTCTACGTCGAATTCGTGGCGGTCTACCTGGAACTACGATACTTTGTGCCGAGCTTCTTGCGAAGCTACTTTCCATCGCTAGAGGACTTTCACCGGATCGACGAGCTGTTGCACCGCGACGTAAACGGCGAAGCACTGCTGACGGCCACGCGCCCCGCCGGCGCCCCCGATCCGATTATTCTCAGCGAAGTGCCCAACGCAGAGCGCGTGATCGAACGCCTTGAAGAGGCCCCGCCCGTGTTGCAGCCGGCGCGGACGCCGGCACGGAAACGTTCGAATCGGCTGGCCTTGCTGTTGGCTGCCCGCGCCGACCGCTCGGCCCGGCTCGGCAACCAGGTCCGCTCGGCAATCACGCGGATTCGGGCGGCACGCATGGCCAAGTCGGAGTTGTCGCTGACGTTGCGCGAGCAGGCCCGCGCCGACATTGCGCAACTGGTCGAGCGATTGCAGGCAGCGTTGAGCTTTACCAACAACGAGGCCGACGAGTGGGTCAAGTCGCTAAACACGCTATTGGACGCGTCGGCCCCCGGCGTTTGGACCAGCGGCGCGCGTGCGCTGTACGACTTGCAAAAAGTGTGCGTCGACCACGAACGCGGCGTGTACACGCTCGACGTGTTCGGTTGGGCGTTCTCGCTGGGCCGCAAGCCGCTAAAGCGCTTTCTGCCCGGCCAACGCGACGTCTTGATGTCGAAGCACTTGCGCGGCGCATTCCGCCGTCTGCCTTCGGTCCGCTTGACGCACCGCGCCCGCAGCCGACTCTCCGCCCTGCTGCAGTCGGCCGTGCACCGGGCCGAGGCGACGCTGCGGGCTAGGTTCAAGCCGGTGGTGGAACGCGCGCTGGACAAAGTCAAACTTCTGCCGGTCAACCCGCCGGAGCGCGTGGCCCGCAAGAAGCTGGTCGACGAGATCCTCGACCGAGTCGTCGAGCGCGGCTTTCTGTCGATGGGCGACTTGCGTGACGCTCTTTCACGCAACAACCTCAAGCTGCCCGACCTTTCGAGCGCCCGGCAGTTTTTCGCCGGCGATCAACTGCTGCGGGCCGATGGGCTGATGGCCGAGAGCCTCGACGGCGTCTACCGCGGCGGCGAAGTCTACTTGCGATTTCCGCAGAGACTGAGTTCGCTGGCGTTCGGTACGCCGTTGGGACGTTTTCTCACGCGCTACGTCGTGCTGCCGTTTGGCGGGGCCTTCCTCATCCTGGAAGGCTTGACCCACCTGGTCACGCCCATCGTGCACGCGTTCGGCGCTCCCGAGGAAGTGCGGTTTATGAACCCGCTGTCGCTGGTCGTGTGGGGGCTGTTCCTCCTGGGGTTGATTCACTATCGGCAGTACCGAGAACAATTCGTCGAGACGCTCGCCGAGGCGGGCCGCCTGGCCAAGCGGCTCTTCGTGGACGTGCCCATGTGGCTGGTGAATCGCCCGCTCGTACAGTGGATCGTCGGCAGCCGTCCGTTTCGCCTGTTCCGACGATACGTGCTCAAACCGTTGGTGCTCACAGCACTCGTTGCCGCGCCGGTAGCGCTGTTCGACGGTGGCATTGCGCCGCGGAGCGTACTGATCACGTTCGCCGTGACCCTGGTAGCGCTCAATACGCGCATCGGACGGAACGTCGACGAGTTGGTCACGGATTGGGCCGTGAGCACGTGGCATCGCATTCGGATCCACGTCTTTGCCACGCTTTTCCGGTTCATCATGGACCTGTTCAGCCGGTTGCTCGAGGCCATCGAGCGTTTCCTTTATACGGTCGACGAGTGGCTTCGCTTTCGGGCCGGCGAACGCACGGTGTCGACCGTGCTCAAAGCCGCGTTGGGCTCTGTGTGGTTCTTCGTCAACTACGTGATCCGCTTCTGCGTCACGCTGATGGTCGAGCCCCAAGTGAATCCGATTAAGCACTTTCCCGTGGTCACGGTGTCGCACAAGCTGCTGCTGGGAATGATTCTGGCCATTCACCAGTCGCTGGTGGCCCCCTTGGGCAACGGCTGGGCCTGGGTGATCGCCGTGTTCTTGCAGTTGCTGTTTCCGGGCATGTTCGGCTTTCTGGTATGGGAGCTCAAGGAAAACTGGCGGTTGTACGCGGCGAATCGGCCGCCGAATTTGCGGCCCGTGCCGATCGGACATCACGGCGAAACGATGATTCAGTTCTTGCACCCCGGCTTTCGCAGCGGGACGCTGCCCAAGATCTACGCCAAGCTGCGCAAGGCAAGCCGCAAGGCCTACTGGACGCAGAATTGGAAGGCCTGCGGCAAGCATCTTTCCGCCCTGCACCAGGCCAGCGAGTCGATCCGCCGTTTTGTCGACCGCGAGCTACTGGAGGTACTGCACGAAAGCCGAACTTGGGCCGACCAGTCGATCACCACCGGCGAGATTCGGCTGGGCTGCAATCGAATTGTGATCGAGCTCTACTGCCCCGACCTGTCCCAGGACGGCATGTACCTGGCGTTCTCGGATGCCTCCGGCTGGCTGGTCGCCAGCATTCACAAGCGCGGCTGGAGCGATCATCTCTCCTATCCGAAACGCCACGCCCTGGCCAGCGCCTTGGCCGGATTCTACAAGATGGCAGGCGTTGACCTGGTGCGCGAGCAGATCGAAGCCAACCTTGCGGCAGGTTCGCCGGGCTACGAAATCAACGATCGGGCACTCGTTGTGTGGCCGGCGGCCCACGTGCCCAAGCTGGCGTATCGGCTCCGGGACTGGCCAACGCTCAACGACGGTGCCGACGACGAGCAGTTTGCCCCGGACCGCGATCGCTGGGTCTTTTCGGCCACCGACATCTCCTGGCGGAGATGGGTGGTCACCTGGGAGCTGGATCAGTTGGACGGCATCTCTCAGCACGCGGTGCTCGAAAACACGGCGCTGCTTCCACGCTAGGTCCCAGGGCGGCATCGAGCGCCGTTGTCCGCCTCTAGCGGAGCGAGCTAAGGAAAGCCACGACGTCGGCCAACTCCGACGGCGAAAGCACCTTGTCCAGGCCCGCAGGCATGGTGGAAACGGTGCTCGGGACGAATTCTTCGATCGCATCGCGCGGAATGCGGACCTCGGCGCGTTCGGACGTGCGCAAGTAGACGTTGGTCGAAGTCTCACGGCTGATCAGCCCGCTGTGCACCTGCCCATCGGCGGTTGCCACGCTGTACGTCTCGTAGCCTCGAGCCAGGCTCACGCTGGGGAAAGCGATCGCCTCGACGAGATCACGCGGACTGCGAACCTGGCCAATTTGAGACAGATCGGGGCCAATGCTCTCGCCCTGCTCTCCCACTCGGTGACAGGCCGAGCAAGCCGCGCGCTGACTGAAGAACGTCGCCTTGCCGCGGTCGGCATTTCCATTGCCGACCAGGTCGACCAGCTCGGCGAGGCGACCGGCGCGTTGCGCGCCATCATCCGTGGTAGTATCGTCCCACGCCGCCGCGGCCGAGCGAACTTCGGCCGGATAATGCTTAAGTGCATCCATGAGTCGAGCCCGCGTGATGCTGGCCCGCGCCGGCGACTTGTCCAGCGCTTCGATCACGGCTAGCCCCGTATCGACGTCGCCAGCATTCTCGAAGGCGTGCAGCAGCCACGAAGCCTCCAGAGGAGTGGCTTTCTCGACAATCCGAGTGAGCTTCGTTCGCTGGCTGGCCGTGAGCGCGAAACTTCCCAGTGCCTCGGCGGCCGCAAGTCGCTCGCGAAGCGCCGCTTGCCGTGTGAACTGTGCCGCCAGGAGCTCGAAACCGGCCGCAGAGCATTCGGCCCCGGTCTTGGCTACGGCGCAAAGTGCCGCGACGCGCAGCTCATCGGAGAGCTCGGCATCCAACCCGACCGCAGAGAGCGGCTCGACCAGCCCCTGGGCACCGACAGCCTCGGCGGCGATGATCGCTTGACGTACGACGTCGCGGTCCTTGGCAGCAAGTGCTTGGCGAAGTGGTTCCTGCCACAGGACCTCGTTGAGCGGGGCTTCTGAGTCGACGATGGCCTCCAGCACGGTCCGGCGCATGATGTGCGAGGTGGTTTCACGCGACAATGCTTTCGCCGCAAGTTCTTGCACTGCCGGCTCGCCCAGCAAGGCGACCAGCGCCCCGCGCGCGAGCGTGGCCTCTTCTTTCGACGGCTTCTCCTTCCCCAGCCAGCGGGCCAGCCTTTCGTGCAAGTCGGCGGCCCACGTCGGGTGTTGCCCGTAGATAGCGATCAAAGTTTCGAGTAGCGGGCCATCAGCCTGGTCGAGCAACGGCGCCACCAGTTCGCGGGAGAGATCGCCGGAGTCCATCTCCGTCAGCGCGATCAGCGCTCCGCGGCGCGTGGCAGGTTCTTCGGCATCGAGGCCTTTCAGCGCAGCCTGTCGATCGCCGATCTCGATCATGGCGTACGTGATGGCATGCTGCTCGAAACGATCGGCCGCGTTCGGCAAAGCCTTGAGCAGCGCGGGCACGGCCTGCTTGTCGCGCAAGCGTCCTAGCGCAGTGGCAGCCTCGCGGCGCACGGCCGGTGAATTGTCGCGCAACAATGCAATTAGGGGTAGAATACTGGCCGCGTCACACAAGTCGCCAACGCCCTTGATGGCCGCAATCCTGCCTTCGACGTCGTCGTCGGACAGTCCCTGACGCAGCAGCAGCCGCGCGTTCTCGCTACCGATCCTCGCCAAGGTCCACATTGCGTTCTGCCGCGTTCGGTAGCTGGTTTCGTCGAATAGTGCCGTGGCCAGCGCTCCCATCGCGGCGTCGCCGCGGGGCACGAGAAACTCGATGGCACGCTCGACCACCGCCGGGCGTGGATCCGCCAGCAGATCCGCCATCTCAGTATCCGACGTGCGCTCCCAGTCGATCTTCAAGCCGCGCGGATCGTCAAGATGCTCCGCATCGGTCCGCCGAATGCGGTAGATCGCGCCTTTGACCTCGGGCTTGGCAATTTGCGAGGTGGGGCAGCCAATCCGAAACCAACCGCCGGTGTCGACGACCAGCAGGCTACCGTCGGCGTCGACCAGGACATCCGTGGGGTGAAAATCTACGTCTTGCGAGACCAGAAAGTCCTCGTCCCTGCTGCTGAACGTCGCCCCTGTACGTTCGAGGACGTGACGCAGGATCTTGTGCGTGTTGAAGTGTGCGGAGAAGAAGTTGCCGCGGAACGCGTCACCCCAGGCCGGATGGTCGTAGTGGGTCAGTCCCGAGGGAGCGGTCACGCCAAAGCGGCTTAAGGCAGGCATCAATTCGCCGGTACGCTTGAATTCGCTCGTGCAGGGATGCTTCTTGGGATAGACGCCCCCGTAGATGAAGTGCACCAGCGCGTCGTGTCGCGCGGCGTCGGGATTGTAAAAGGTCATCGTCCCGATCATCTCGCCTTCGCCGGTGAACGCGACCTCGACCGGGTTGTCCATTCCGCCGCCACAAAACGTTTCGACGTCGCTGCCGTCCGGCAGGCACGTAAACACGCGCGCCGCGAGGCCCTTGCTGGTGGTGTTGCCCTCAGCGTCCTTGAACTCGTGGCCGTGGCGTCCGTCGCACCACGCGATGCGGCCCGTGGGCGTGACGAAACAGCCATGAATGTCCGCAGCGTTGCCGTTCGAGCCGAACGTGCCCACCAACTTGTCGCGGCGGTCGGCCACGCCGTCGTCGTCGCTATCCTCAAGCCGCCAAACGTAGGGAGGGCTGCATACGTACACTGCTCCGCGAAACCAGACCGCACCCTGTGGGAACGTCATCTTGTCGGCGAACACCGTTCCGCGGTCGAAGCGACCGTCGCCATCGGTGTCTTCCAACATGCGAATGCGACCGGGCAGCTGCTTCTCGAGCTGGTCGAACGGCAAGTTCCGGCCATCCGAGTCGGCGACGTACAGCCGCCCCAGGTCGTCGAAGCCGGCCATCGTCGGATGTTCGACCAACGGCGCGGCGGCGACTTGCTCGATGGTATAGCCCTCGGGCACGGTGGGAAGCGATGCCGGCTCTGCTCCATGTGCCAGGACGGCGCGGAGCACGAACGGAACCAGCGGCAAGGCGCGGCAAACAAGAAGCTTCAGCATAGATCGTCAAGCACGCGAAGAGGACAGATTTACTCGTCGGCCTTGGCGTCGTCAGCTCCGGCCTTGGCTTCCGACTTCTTCTTAAACTCGGCCAACGTTTCGGCGGCCAGGTCCTTGCCTTCCAACAGCGCTTCGAGATCCTCTGACAGCGACTTGGCGAGGTTGGGCACCAGCCCAATCGTCACGACCTGCACCGTGCCGTCCTTGCCCACGATCACGGTCTGCGGAATGGCTTCGGCCAGATAGGCCTGAGCCACGGTGCCTTCAGTGTCGAGAGCTACCGGCACTTCGAGCTCGGCATCTTCCAAGAACGGCTTGATCTCGTCGGGGCCTTCCTGCAAGTTGACGGCGAACAGCTTTACCCCCTTGTCGGCGTATTTCTCGGCGACGGCATCGATGATCGGCATCGCCTGCAAGCACGGCCCGCACCAAGTTGCCCAGAAGTCGAGGATTACGATGTTCTTGCCTTTGAAACTCGCCAGGTCAAGCGTCCCACCGTCGAGCAGCTCGAGCTCGATCGGCGGGGCGGGCTTGCCCAACAGCGCGTGAGGTTCCGGCTCGGCCGCCGGGCCGCGGCCGAAGATCTCGAGCAGGGAGCCGACCTCGGTGGCATTCTCCGGTGCCTTGAAAGCAAACGCGTCCTCGCCGAATTCCGGGGCGAGATCCCAATCCTTGTAGCTCACGATGTTCTGAATCTTGGTGTCGGCCAGCGCCGGCTGATTGTTCTGTTTCGCCATCCGGGCGAACATCTGCTGCAAGTCGGGAACGAATTTGCGCACCAGCGGTCGCTCGCCGGCGTCGATCCAAATCTGCCAGTCGAACTGCTCCTGAGTCGCCTTGAGCCAGTGGCACTTGTGGCCGTCGACGTCTTCCTCTCCGGCATACTCGACCGACTTGGCACCGTCGAGCAACGCCTTGGCCGGATCGTCGCCAAGCATGGCCATCATCACGGCTCCGGCGTTGCCAACTCCCATCGAGCCGAGAATGACCGGATTCTGAAATAGCATGCTCCAGGTTGGCGGAGCTTCTTCCACGGCGTACTTGCCGAACGTGCTGAAATACACCGCGAGGTCCTTGCCGTCGGAGACGACGTTTGCCGTCAACTGTCCCGAGTCTAGCGCGTAGGAAAGCTTGTTTGGTCGCTCGGCGCTGAACTTCTGTTCGAAGTTCTGGGTCTGCTGAAGTCCTTGCCGCTCCACCGTGAGCGACACGTTCACGTCGACCTTGAACTTGTCAAGGTTCGAGTAGAACTTCCCGAACTTGTCCAATACCTTTTGCGATTCGGCGTCGACTTGCGGTTCGGCGGCACGTGCTTGCAGGGCGCTTGCGGCTGTGAGAGCGACGGCACCCCAAAGGACCATACCGTGGGCTACGACAGCAAACCTGGACATGTTGGTGTTCCTGAATGGTTAGGGGGATGTTGCTAGGCAGGCTGCTCGCGCCGCGTCGGCTACGGGAGGGACTACGTACAGCATATCAGGCTCGACGCGGGCGGACTACTGCCCGCGGGTCCCATTCGGGGGTAGGATGGCAGGCCGCCGGAAGTTGGTCGCTAGACTGCCACGGGAATCTCTGTCATGCAGCGTTTGCCACTCGGCCCGCTCTATTACGAATACAGCCACCGCGTCGAGCCGCGGCTTCGGATCAAGCCCGGCGAAACGATCGCTGTCGAAACCGAAGATGCTTTCTCCGGTCAGATCCGCACCGACGACGACCGGCGCGACAAGAACCGCATGCCGTACAGCAATCCGCAGACCGGACCCATCTGGGTCGAAGGCGCGGCGCCGGGCGACACGCTGGCGGTGACCATCCAATCGATCTCCCCGACGCTGGGGCAGTGCTGCACGCGCACGAGCGACCCCAATCAACTCGCACAATGGCTCGGCGACGATTGCCCACACGGCACCCACGTTTGCCCGATCCGCGACGGCCAGGTTTATTGGAGCGAGTCGCTCACGATCCCCTACGCTCCGATGTTGGGATGCATCGGCACGGCACCCGGCTGGGGCTCGCCCACCACCGTGCCGGCCGGTTCGCACGGCGGGAACATGGACATCGTCGAGGTCTGCCCCGGCAGCACGATTTACCTGCCGGTGTTCGTCGACGGGGCTTACCTGTACCTGGGCGACGCGCACGCCGCGATGGGACACGGCGAACTGTCGGCCAGTGGCCTGGAAATGCCCGCCGAGAGCGTGCTCACCGTCGAGCTGATCACAGGCCAGCGTGTTGCAGGACCGCGAATCGTCACTTCCGAGGCGATCATGACCGTCGCCAGCGGCTGTCCCATGGAGCGTGCCGCCGCACAGGCATTCGCCCAACTCATCCTATGGATGGAGCACGATTACGGCTGGAATCGCTGGCGGGCCTACGACCTGTTGACTCACGTGGCCACCACGTCGATGGGCTACTACGGCATCGGCACGATCGGCGCGAAAGTCGCGAAGCGGTATGCGACGATCGGCGCGAAAGTCGCGAAGCGGTATGCGGAGAATCCCTGTTAACGACGCTGCGGGCGCCCGCCAGAAAAGGCGGCTTGTTGTCTGACACACATCGCGGGGCTAGAATCGCCGGTGCCAATCGACTCACATCCGTTCCGCTGTCTCGGGGGAAATCGACATGCGACGCGCCGTATCCTGTTGCGCCTTCTTCACGGTAGCCTTGGCTTGCCTTGTTTGTTGCGGCGCCGAACAAGAGACGGCCCTCGACCGCTATATCGCCGAGCCGGATCCGGCCTACGAGCGGAAGCTGGCCGATACCATC
>QQVE01000044.1 GCA_003389325.1 Planctomycetota bacterium | reverse complement strand
CGCCGCTCATGGTTTCGGCAAACTTCTTTTCGAGTTCTTCCTGGCTCGGCTTGGCGTCGGCGGCGGCTTCTTGGGCTTCTTGCGCGGCGACCCAGGTGGCGAACAAGCAAAGGCAGACCAGCAGGGACGCGAGGAGCGACTTGGTCATGGCGTGAATCCTCGGTTGGGGCGTTGGTGGCGGACGTCAGACTCTCGGGTGATTGTAGTGCAACGAGGCCCCTTGGAGCCAATGAAAGACTAGCTTGCCCGGCGGCAACAGACGCGGCCACGTCACCAGGTGTCGCGCCTCCTCGCGTTACAGATTCTTCAGGTATTTCACCGCCTCGCCGATTTCGTATTCGGGATTCTCGCATTGCTCGCGGGCGATCGTGAAGTAGCCGCGGTACTGCCGTTCTTCGAGCGCTCCCAGCAGGGCCGGAAAATCGGCCGTTCCCCGCCCTAGCGGTACCTCCAATCCGCGGCCGCGTGCCAGATCGCGCGTGCCGTCGCGAGCATGCACGTGCAGAATGTGCGACCCCAGCGTCTCGACGGCCTCGAGCGGCGAAAAGCCGTTGATGATCAAGTTGCCAGGATCCAGGTCCACGCCCATTCCGCCGTCGGGCAGAGCCTCGACAAGCCGCACGAGATCGCTTCCAGGCTCGGTGCCGGTCTGCGCGGCCAACACGGCACCCACGTGTTGCCCGTACTTGCTCAGGTCGCTTAGCGCCTGCAACAGCGTTTCCCACTGCCGACCCTGCGGCTCGGCGGGCACGTAGCCGATCTGGTTCACCACTACTGGTGCGCTTAAATCGGCGGCGAACTTCATGGCCGCCTTCGTGGCCGCCACGCGCCGGTCGATCTCGTCTTCGTTGTCGTAGCCGCGGCGGGTGCGAAAGCCGACGGCCGAGACGCGCAAATCGTGGTCTTCCAATAGACGACGCAGCTCGCGCAAGCCGGTCTGCGTGAGTTGCTGCGGACGGATTTCGCCGCGGGCGTCGATCTCGACGCCGCTGGCGCCCATCCGCGCAGCGGCCACCAGCGCCTTGCGCAGCGGCATCCGCAGACTGGCGAGTTGCACGGCGATTTTCAAATACGGCACGGCGAGCGGCGCCTCGGCGCGGCTGGGTCAAACCAAAAGGAATGTGCGTGGTCTATCGATTGTATCGCCCCACCATTCGGCGCCCATGGTCGGGCTCGAGCCTCACCGTCGCCAGTCGGCGGCGTTTTTCTTTGTGAGTGCCCGGCGAAGCGCGTAAATTAGGGATGAGTCGTGTGGCGCAGCGGCCGCGATGCGCCCGTCCCTCCGTGTTCCAAGAGATTCGCATGTCGTCGCTTTCGGTTTCCGACGTTGCGCAGTTCCTGAGCGATTTCGCTCCGCCCGCGCTTGCCGAATCGTGGGACAACGTGGGCTTGCTGGTGGGGAAGCACGAGCAGCCGCTGTCGCGCGTGATGACGTGCCTGACGATCACGCCGGACAGCGCTGCCGAGGCCGTGGCCGAGAAGGCCGATCTGATCGTCAGCCATCACCCCCTGCCCTTCAAGCCGCTGAAGCGCCTGACCGGCGAGAGCAACGAAGGGCGGCTGTTGCTGGAGATCATCGGAGCGGGGATCGCCGTCTTCAGCCCGCACACGGCATTCGACTCGGCATCGCAAGGCATCAACCAGCGGCTGGCCGCGGGTCTGGAGTTGACGAACATTGCTCCCTTGGTGCTGGCCGAGGAACCCGACCGAGGCGCCGGACGCTTCGGCGCGCTGAGACAAACCATCTCGCTGCGCGAGGTGGCCCAGCGCGTGAAGCGGCTGCTGGCGATCGGCAACGCGCAAGCCGTGGGCTCGCTCGACCAGCCGGTGCGTAGCGTGGCCGTGGCCTGCGGCAGCGCCGGCGAGTTTCTGCTGCCAGCTCACGAGGCCGGCTGCGATTGCCTGGTGACCGGCGAAGTGCGTTTTCACACCTGTCTGGAAGCCGAGGCGCTGGGCGTGGGCCTGGTGCTGGCCGGACACTTTGCCAGTGAGCGCTTCGCCGTGGAACAACTGGCCGGCGTGCTGGCAAAACAGTTTCCGGCTCTGGAAGTCTGGGCCAGCAAACGGGAAAGAGATCCGCTGCACTGGTTGTAAGAGGAGAAGGCTCCGTCGCCGTCGGCGCCGGGCGGAACGCGGGAAATGAGGAGCCCGGTCGCCTTTGGCGGGCGATGGTCTACAATGATGAGTCTCAATCACACCAGCTTGACCCACCTGAGTGGCTACATCTGACGATGTCACGATTCCTGACGGCACTGCCCGTCTACAACGAAGCCCGGCACGCCGGCCAGGTTCTCGACCAGGTGCTGCGATACAGCCCGGACGTGCTGGTCGTCGACGACGGTTCGACCGACGGCACCTCCGAATTGCTCGAGGCCCGCGGCGATGCACGCATCCTGCGCCACGAGCACAACCGCGGCTACGGCGCTGCCCTGCGCAGCGCGTTCGATTACTCGCTCGAGCACGGCTACGACGTGCTGGTAACGATCGATTGCGACGGCCAACACGAGCCGCAGCGGATTCCGCAGTTCGTGGCCGCGGCCAACACGGCCCAAATCGTCTCGGGCAGCCGCTATCTACGGCAGTTCGATCGCCGCAGCATTCCGCCGGAAGATCGCCGGCGGATCAACGTCGAAATCACCGCCGAGCTGAACCGTCGGCTGCGGCTGCACCTGACCGACGCTTTTTGCGGTTTCAAGGCCTACCGCTGCGAGGCCTTGGCCGCGCTCGACATTACCGAGACCGGCTACGCCATGCCGCTCGAGCTGTGGGTGCAGGCGTCGCGCGCCGGGCTGTCGATCATCGAGTTGCCCGTGCCGCTGGTCTATCTGGACGAGGAGCGTTCGTTCGGCGGTTCGCTCGACGACGCCCGCACGCGGCTGGACTACTACCACGAAGTGCTGAATCGGGCGCTTGAGCGCCCGAAGGTACCGCGCCCCCATGCCCGCGCGAAGGCCTTGTGTCGAGGGAGCTCTGGATGACACTGATGGGCGAAGCTTGTGAGCAGAAGCGGTTGCGGGCGCCGGTGGAAAACGGCGGCACGCTTATCGAGCCGCCGCTTGAACAAGTGGGCGAACTGATCGAGCGCAACGCCTCTGCCATCGCCGGCTTCGACTACGACGTCGGCGGACGTCCGCTCGCGCATCTGGCCGCCGACGCGCGGCGCGAACTGCTCGAAGCGGCCTGGGACTATACACGGGCCTATCGCGATGTGCCCCGTCCCGACCTGGCGCCGGAAACGCCCGTGCTGCTGGCAGGCCATCAGCCGCAATTGTTTCATCCCGGGGTGTGGTTCAAGAACTTCGTGCTTAGCGAGCTGGCCCGCCGACACTTCGGCGTGGCGGTGAACCTGGCGATCGACAGCGATACGATCAAGTCGGCCCAACTGCGCGTGCCGACCGGCTCGGCGGCCGATCCGGATGTGGTGGGCTTGCCTTACGACGCGCTGACCCGCGAAATTCCCTATGAAGAGCGCGGCATCGTCGACCGCGAGTGCCTGGTTTCGTTCGGCGCGCGGGCCGCCGAGACGATTGCCCCGCTGGTGCGCGATCCGCTGGTGCGCGAGTTCTGGCCGCTGGTCGTCGAGCGCGCGGCGGAGTGCCAGAATCTCGGCGAGTGCCTGGCCCAGGCCCGCCATCAGCAGGAAGGTTTGTGGGGCGCGGTGACGCTCGAGGTTCCGCAAAGCCACGTGTGCTCGCTCCCTTCGTTCTACTGGTTCACCTGTCATTTGCTCGCACACCTGCCGCGATTGTGGGAACACTACAATCAATCGGTGGCGGACTTCCGCCGCATCAACCACACGCGCAGCACGGCCCATCCGGTGCCCGATCTGGCCAGCGACGACGGATGGCTCGAAGCGCCGTTCTGGATCTGGCACGTCGACGATCCACGGCGGCGGCGGCTGTTCGCCCGGCAACAGGGTGAACAGATCGTGTTAGGCGACCGCGAGGGGCTCGAGTTCGCCTTGCCCCTTCAGCCCGAGGGCGACATCGATGACGCTGCCGGAGCGCTGGCCGAAATCGCTTCCACCGGCATCCGCGTGCGCACCCGGGCGCTGATCACCACGCTGTTTGCCCGGCTGTGCCTGGGCGATCTGTTTTTGCACGGGATCGGCGGCGCCAAGTACGACCAGGTTACGGATCTTCTGATCCAGCGTTTCTTCGGCGTGAAGGTGCCCTGCTATCTGACGCTGACCGCCACGTTGCGCTTGCCCGTCGCGGGGCTCGATGCGACGACGCCCGAGGATGCGCGCCGCAATCATCACCAGTTGCGCGAGTTGGTGTATCACCCCGAGCGGTTCATCGAGCCGGGCGACAGCGAAGCCGACCGGTTGATCGGCGAGAAGCAGCAGTGGATTGCCACGCCGCAAACGGCCGAGAACGCCCGCACGCGTTGCCGTTCGATTCGCTCTGCCAACGAAGCGCTGCAGCCCTGGGTCGAGCCACTCCGCCGGCAGTTGCGAGCCGAACAGCACCGCATCGGCGACAAGTTGCACGCCCGAAGTGTTCTCGGCTCGCGCGAATACGCCTTCTGTCTGCATCCGGCCGAAGCGCTGCGGGCGCTGATGAACGTGCCCAGCGGCAGCGTCTGAGTCGCGAGTGCGTCTATCCGCCGGGCAACGCTACTTGCCCAGCAGCTCGTGGGCCTGCTTGACGACGTTCTCGGGCGTGATGCCGAAGTACTCGTATAGTTCGGGCCCCGGAGCCGAAGCGCCGAAGCTACTCATGCCCACGAAGCGGCCGTCCTCGCCGAGGTACTTCTCCCAGCCCTGGCACACGCCGGCCTCGACGGCCACGCGGGCGGCGACCGCAGGCGGCAGCACGCTCTTGCGATACGCTTCGTCCTGCTGGTCGAACAGTTCCCAGCACGGCATGCTCACGACGCGAGCTCGAATGCCCGCGGCCACGAGTTCTTCGTAGGCCTTGACGGCGGTGCCGACTTCGCTGCCGGTGCCCATCAAGATCACTTCCGGTTGCTTGTCCTTGTCGGCGTCGGCCAACACGTAGCCACCCCGGGCTAGGCCCGCGGCTGCGGCATACTTCGTGCGATCGAGCGTCGGCAGGTTCTGCCGCGTCAGCACCAGGGCCACGGGCTGATCGGTCAGCGGCATGATCGTTCGCCACGCTTCGGCCACCTCGTTGGCGTCGCCGGGACGCATGACCCACAGTCCGGGAATCGCCCGGCAGGCCGCCAGGTGTTCGACCGGCTCGTGCGTCGGACCGTCTTCGCCGACGCCGATCGAGTCGTGTGTGAACACGTAGATCACCGGCTCCCGCATTAGGGCGCTTAAGCGCATCGACGGCCGCAGGTAGTCGGAGAAGACGAAGAACGTGGCGCCGAAGGGCCGCACGTACGACAATGCCATGCCGTTGAGCGCGCCGGCCATGCCGTGCTCGCGAATGCCAAAGTGGAAATTGCGACCGCCGTAGCTGTCGGGCTCGAATGAGCCGATGTCGTCGCTGTAGTCGATCGTGGTCTTGGTCGAGGGAGCCAGGTCGGCCGAGCCGCCGATCAGCCAGGGCACGTTCTTGGCCACAGCGTTGAGCACCTTGCCCGAGGAGCTGCGGCTGGCCACGCCCTTGGCGTCGGCCGGGAACGTCGGAATATCGGCGTCCCACCGCTTGGGCAGCTCGCGCTTGGACATCATCTCCCACTGGGCCGCCAGCTCAGGATACTTCTTGGCATACTCCGCGAAGCTCTTGTGCCAGGCATCGCGCGCTTCGCGGCCGCGCTTGCCCACGCCCTCGGCGAAGTGCTGGGGCACTTCTTCGGGCACGAGGAACTTGGCGTCCGGCGGCCACCCGTAGAATTCCTTGGCCTCGCGAATCTCGTCGTCGCCCAAGGGAGATCCGTGGGCGCTGGCTGTGTTCTGCTTGTCCGGCGCGCCGTAGCCGATCAGCGAGTGCACGATGATCAGCGTCGGCCTGTCGTCGGTCTTGGCGAAGGTTTTGTAGGCCTTGCGCAGCGCGTCGAGATCGTTGACGTCTTTCACTTCGATCACGTTCCAGCCGTAGCCCTGGAAGCGTTTGACCTTGTCGTCGCTGTAGGCCAGCGTGGTGTGGCCTTCGATCGTGATCGTGTTGTCGTCGTAGATCCAGCACAGGTTCGACAGCTTCAAGTGCCCGGCCAGCGAGGCGGCTTCGTTGCTGATGCCTTCCATGAAGTCGCCGTCGCTGCACACGGCGTAGACGTTGTAGTCGAACAGGTCGAAGCCGGGCCGGTGAAAGTGCGAGGCCAGCCAGCGCTGGGCGATGGCCATGCCGACGCTGTTGCTGATGCCCTGGCCCAACGGCCCGGTCGTAGTTTCCACGCCCGAGGTGTCGCGGTTTTCCGGGTGGCCGGGAGTGCGGCTGTGCAACTGGCGAAACTGTTTGATCTCGTCGAGCGTGACGGCCAACTCGCCGGTGGGTTTGCCGTCTTCAAACTGCTTGACCCCGGCCAAGTGCAGCACCGAGTAGAGCAGCATCGAGGCATGCCCGCAGGAGAGCACGAAGCGGTCGCGGGCCGGCCAAAGCGGGTGCTCCGGGTCGTAGTTGAGCACTTCGTTCCACAGCGTGTAGGCCACCGGAGCCAGAGCCATCGGCGTGCCGGGGTGTCCGCTGTTGGCCTTTTGCACGGCGTCCATCGACAGCGTGCGGATCGTGTTGATGGCCAACCCCTCGATCGTGTCAGACGGGGGGGCGGAGCGCTGTTGGGTTTGACTGGCCATGGGGGGACCTGCTTCTAAGTGGTTCAAGAAGGCGAGGTTAGCTTCTGCCGTGGCGCGCTGCTGCCGCTGCCGAAACCAACTCGCTGAGTGTAGGGGGCCGCAAGCAATGCGTCAACGACGCCCACCGCCTCGGTGCCGGCTACGAAATGCTAGCTTTTTGTAGGCCAGAAAAGATTCAAGAACGACCGTCTCGGCGGTCGATTCCTGCGTCGCCCGCGTGAATCGATCACGCGGCGGGCAGCACGCGCGCCGGCGCTGGGCTGCGCCGACGTTTCGTCAGTCAAGCGGAGTGCAACTTTGAACGCGCACGCAATCCTTCGCGCCGTCTTCATCGGTCTGGGCGTGCTGATCTTGTGCGTCTGACGCACAGGGGGCGCAAGTGCGGCTAGGCGCTTAGCCAGCCAAGGGTCGATTAGGCCTTCGGCTTCTCGACGACTTCGGCCTTCTCGATCACCACCGGCTCGACCGGTCGGTCCGAAGCGCCGGTCGCGACGCCGCCGATCTTCTTCACCACGGCCAGGCTCTCGTCGTCGGCCGTCTTGCCAAAGGCGGTGTACTGGCCGTCGAGGTGCGGCACCTTCTCCAGGCAGATGAAGAGCTGCGAGCCTGCCGTGTCGCGATCGCTGGTGCGGGCCATCGAGAGCACGCCGGGTTCGTGGGGCGTGGCGTTGAACTCGGCCTTGATATTGTAGCCGGGTCCGCCGGTGCCGGTGCCTTCGGGGCAGCCTCCCTGGATCATGAAGCCCTTGATGATGCGGTGGAAGGAGAGGCCGTCGTAGAAGCCGATCTTCGCCAGCGCCAGCATATTCTTGACGTGCCCCGGAGCGTCGGCGGGGAGCATGTTGAGCGTGATCTTGCCCTGGTTCGTATCGAGCACGATCTGATAGTCGTTGTTCTGCAGATCGATTTGCGGCAGCACGGCTTCGACTTCGGCTCGGCGATTCTTGGTCATCGGAGCCTCCTTTCCCAGTTCGTATTGGATGTTCGCTTGCAGGTTCAGCTTGTAGACTACCAGCCTGTTGCGGCATCGAATAGGACCAAACCCCACAGGCGGCGCTACGCAGCGCGCGGGAGGACCGGTTCGGATGGAATGGGTGCAGATCTACGACCCGCTGGGCTCGGCCTGGCTCTCGACCCTGATGGCAGCGGCGCCGATCGTCGTCCTGCTGGGGCTGCTCGTGGCGGGGCAATCCGCCCCGCGGGCCGCGGCCGTGGGCCTGATCGTTGCGCTCGGCGTGGCCATGTTCGGGTTCGGCATGCCGACCTCTGCGGCGCTGGCGTCGGCATTCTACGGAGCGTGCTTCGGGCTGTTGCCGATCGGCTGGATCGTGCTGGCCGCCGTGTTTCTGTTCCACCTCACCGTGCGGGCCGGCCAGTTCGAAGTGGTCAAACACTCGGTCGCCGCCATCTCGCCCGACCGGCGAATGCAGGCACTGTTGATCGCGTTTTCGTTCGGCACGTTCGTCGAAGGGGCCGCGGGCTTCGGTACGCCGGTGGCCATTTCGGCTGCGCTGTTGATTGGATTGGGATTCTCGCCGCTCTACGCAGCGGGGCTGGCGCTGTTGGCCAACACTTCGCCCGTGGCCTTTGGCGCGCTGGGCACGCCGATCACGACGCTGGCCAAGATCTCCGGGCTCGACGAAATGGCGCTGAGCCAGATGGCCGGGCGACAGTTGCCGTTCTTTTCGCTGATCGTGCCGGCTTGGCTGGTGGCCGTTATGTCGGGCTGGCGCGGCGTGGTCGGTTGCTGGCCGGCGATTCTCGTCTGCGGCGGCAGCTTTGCCGGCATTCAATTCGCCACGTCCAACTTTCACGGTCCGACGTTGGTCGACGTCGTCGGCGGGTTGGGGTCGTTGGCGTGCCTGGCCGTGTTTCTGCGATTCTGGCAACCGCGCGAAGTCTGGCGCTTTCCCGACGAGGACACGACGGCCGAGACGGAGACCGTGCCGCTCACTCGCCGGCAAGTCGTCTATGCCTGGATGCCGTGGCTGCTGCTGTCGGTGCTCGTGTTCCTATGGGGCACGCCGCAGTTTCGCACGCTGCTCAACGGCGGTGAGGCCGAGCATCCCAACGTGCTGGCCGGCGTGACGAAGTTCTCCTGGAGCGTGCCGGGACTCGACCAGCGCGTGTACCGCGACGCTCCGGTCGTCGAAGTGCCCGCCGGCAGCGATCGGGCCGCCGAGCCGGAAAAGGCCGTGTACGACCTCAACTGGCTTTCGGCCACGGGCACTGGCATCTTCATTGCCGCGGTGCTTTCGGCCTTCTGGCTGCGCATTCCGCCGGCCGGCTTCGCGATGCAGTTCGTGCAAACGCTGGCCAAGATGCGCTGGGCGCTGGCGACGATCGCCTGCATGTTGGCGCTGGCCTTCGTCACCAAGTACAGCGGCAGCGACGCCACGCTCGGGCTGGCGTTCACGCGGACCGGCTGGCTGTACCCGTTCTTTGCGCCAATGTTGGGCTGGCTGGGCGTGGCGTTGACCGGATCGGATACGTCGTCGAACGCGCTGTTCGGCAGCCTGCAACGAATTACGGCCGAGCAACTCGATCTGAATCCGTTGCTCATCGTGGCCTCGAACAGCACCGGCGGCGTGATGGGCAAGATGATCGACGCCCAAAGCATCGTCGTGGCCGCCGTGGCCACGGGCCAGTCGGGCGGCGAGGGGCGGATCCTGCGCTTCGTCTTTCTCCATAGCGTTGCGCTGGCCGCGCTGGTAGGGCTGCTGACGCTAGCCCAGGCGTATCTCATGCCCTGGATGATTCCTTCCAGCGGCTGAGCCGCCAAGCGATTGCACCGCCAGCTTGCGGGCGGCAGCCGCTCGAAGCCAGAATAGGGGGCACAGCGAATCGCCGCATGCCCTTCGATTTTCGAGCCTGAGCAACTTCCGGAGAACGTTCGATGCCGCTTCGCCTTGCGATTTTGCCGATCCTCGCGATCGCCGCGACGTCTTTGACACCGTCCTTGCTTCAGGCGGAGCCGCATCCCGTGCCGAACTTCAAGCCCACGGCCCAGGAGTCGATCGTGCCGGTGGATGCCGAGGTTGAGCTGGTGTGGAACGAAGGTGAATTCACCGAGGGTCCCGCGCCGATGGGCGACGGCTCGATCTTATTCTCCGACATCGGCAACCGCATCTTTCGTTACGATCCGCAATCGGGCGAGACGACCGTCTTCCGCGATCCCAGCGGACGCTCCAACGGGTTGATGTTCGATCCGCACGGGCGGCTGGTCGCCGCCGAGGGGGCCAACACCGGCGGCGGGCGACGCATCTCGATTACCGATCTCGACGGCAAGGTGCGCACGCTGGCCGATTCGTTCGAAGGCAAGCGGTTCAACAGCCCCAACGATCTGGCGATCACCACCGACGGCGACGTCTACTTCAGCGATCCGCGTTACGTGGGGGATGAGCCGCGCGAGCTGGACTTCGAGGCGGTGTTCCTGGTGAAGGCCAACGGCATCGTTAAGGTGGCCACCCGCGAAGTGGAGAAACCCAACGGCATTTTAGTCAGCCCCGACCGCAAGACAGTCTACGTGGCCGACAACAACAGCAAGCTGCCGGGGGCGCATCAGTTGTTGTCGTTCCGGATCGCTTCGGACGGCACGTTGACCAGCAAGCGCGTGCTGTTCGACTTCGGTGCCGAGCGGCGGGGCATCGACGGCATGACGCTCGACGAGCGGGGCAACATCTATGCCACGGCCGGCCGCGGCGACGAGGCGGGGATCTATGTTTTCAATCCCGAGGGCATCCAGCTCGCGTTCATTCCCACGCCCGGCGGACCGACCAACTGTGTGTTCGGCATCGGCGACGAGAAACGCACCCTCTACATTACGGCCGCTGGCCCAGCGAACGACGCGGGCGAGCCCCGTTTCGGACTGTATCGCGTGAATCTAAAGATCCCGGGGTATCATTTGTATCCGCGCGTGATGCCCTGACCGATGGATTCTGGTGGGTCATCGTTGCGGCACCCTTGGCAGGAGAACGACATGTCGCTTCTTCAAGTTGCGGCTGCCCATGCGGGTCAGGGCACGCCCTATTGGTTCTTGAATGCTCTGACGATCGTCAAACTCTCCGGTGAACAGACCGGCGGCACGTTTGCCCTGCTCGAGGAGACGCTGCCGGCGGGGCGTGCTTCGCCGTTTCACCTGCATCACAACGAAGACGAATCGTTCTACGTGCTCGAAGGCGAGCTGAGCTTCTTTAGCGGCTCGGACAAGATTCGGGCCACTACCGGGTCGACGATCTTCCTGCCGCGCGAGCAGCCGCATGGGTTTCGGGCCGACACGGCGGCGAAGATCCTGATCTTGACCACGCCGTCGGGTTTCGACGCGTTCGTGGCCGAAGCCGGTGAGCCGGCTACCGAGCTCCGGCTGCCGGAGCCGCGCGAGCCCGACTTTGCCCGGCTGACGCAGACGGCCGGCAAATACTGCATCGACATCCTCGGCCCGCTGCCGGAGTGAGACGCCGACCAAGTCCCCCCTCGATTGTGGTATGCTGCCGGAAGGCCGAACCACAAGTTCTGCCGCCCAACACGGCCTCGTCTGAACGGTTCTAGGAGGCATGCCATGCGAAGCGTCCTGCGACTCGGCAATCTGTTGGCGATTGGTTGTCTCGTGTCGCTGGTTTCTAGCCGTTCGATTAGGGCAGACGATCTGCCGATTCCCACGATCGTCGAGGGCTCGGTGTTGCCGCCCGATGCGGCGATGGCCTTGTACGTGCGGCCGGCGGAATTGGCTTCTTCGAAGTCGGCCGCGCCGATCGTCGAGGCGTTCGACGCGGTGCTCGAGCCCTTGAAGCTGGGACTCTCGGTGGCCGACATCGAAGAGTTCAAGATCGTCTTCATCATCGACCAGCAAGCCGGGCTGGAAGGAGTGATCCTCGTCGTGCGCGCTCGGGCCGCGCACGACTGGAAGCCGATGTTTGACGCCCAGGGCAAGTGGAAGGAAGAGGAATTCCAAGGCCGAAAGGTCTTTCGCAGGGTGAGTCGGCAGGCCTACTGGCTTCCCGACGAGCGCACCGCCGTGTTCACCGAGAGCCGAAATGCGACGATGCTGGCCCGTTCGATGGGAAGTCCCGATCCGCAGGATAAGGCCGCCTGGTTCGAGGCCTGGAGCGAAGCCGCCCGGCGCCCGCTGGCGGGGCTCATCGACATGAGGGTCTTGAGCGGCGGAAATCCCGGACGCGATGAAGATCCGCTGGCCGTGCTCGCCACCGACGCCAAGTACGCTGTGGCCAGCGGTTATTTCACGATCGGCGGTTTCCAACTCGAGGGCAGCATCACGACCGATTCCCCGCAGGCCGCGGCCCGAGTCGCCCCAGCCACTTCCCAGGTATTGGTCGACTTCGTCGAAGAAATGTTCGAGGCCGTGCCGCTGGAAGACGACGACAAGGCGGGTCTCGCCGCTCAGCTCAACGAATTTCTCGGCAAGTCCCGCATCAAGACCGACGGCAAGCTGGTCAAAGCCGAGGGCCGGTTCACGACCAAGATGATCCAGGTCATTTGCGACGCGGCCAAGAAGGTGGCCAAGCGTATGTGAGGTACCCGGTTTGTTGCACGCACGAGGGAATCGCTCCGAGTTTGCGTCTCTCGGGGCGCGATGAAAGAATGGGGCCATTCTGTCACGCTGATTCTCGTCGAGGCTCGCCATGGCACACCGCTTCGCCCTGCCCCTGCTGTTGTCGATCGTCGCTTGCGTTTCCAGCGCGATTGCTGCGGAGAAGAGAACGCCTGCCGAAGATCCAACGTCCGGCCGGCTGTTGCTGGCCACGTGCCAGTTCCCCGTTTCGGCCGACGTGCATGCCAACGCCGAGTGGATTCGCAAGCAGATGCGGCTGGCCGCCGCGCAAGAGGCCGACCTGGTGCACTTCTCCGAGTGCGCCCTCTCCGGCTACGCGGGCGTGGAACACGAGTCGCTCGCCGATTTCGATTGGGAAGCGCTGCGGGCCGAAACCGCCGCGATCCTCAAGTTGGCCGACGAGCTCGATCAATGGGTCGTGCTGGGCAGCACGCATCAACTCACCGGCGAGCACAAACCGCACAACTCGCTGTACGTCATCAACCCGCAGGGCGAGATTGTCGATCGCTACGACAAACGCTTCTGCACCGGCGGCGACTTGAAGCACTTCTCGCCGGGCGACCACTTCGTGGTATTCGAAGTCGACGGCGTGCGGTGCGGACTGTTGATTTGCTACGACATCCGCTTTCCCGAGCTGTACCGGGAGTATCAGCGGCGGGGCGTGCAGTTGATGCTGCACGCGTTTCACAACGCGATGATGAAACCCGGCGTCGTACACCCGATTATCATGCCCGCCACGGGCCAGGCCCGCGCGGCGACCAATGGCATGTTCATCTCGATGAACAATTCGTGCGCGCCCGAGGCCTGGCCGAGCCTGTTGATCAGTCCCGACGGCCGCATCGTGCAGCGCCTGGCCGAGCACCGCCCCGGCGTGATGGTTCACGAGATCGACACGAACCGCAAGTACTACGACGCCAGCGCCGCCTACCGCCGCCGCGCCATGGACGGCACCCTCAACAGCGGCGAGGTCGTGGATGACCCACGGTCAGATGATCGGACCGGCTACTGAAGCAGCTTCGTTGCCGGTCTGATGCGAGGTAGTTTCGGCAAGCCGTTCCGCTTATTCGGCTGCGCGATCTCGTCTCGGCTTGGAAATCCTAGAGCCATTGCAGATTTTCGTGACAAACCGCCGGGCGAGCGGTTAGGATCGATCTTGGCGGCCGAGCACTCCCGTGGACTTTACAAAAGGTCCGGTGAGACGCCCCAGCCGCGGCTTCACCTCTACCGGCGATCGGGAATTTTGGCGTGCGCTACGATGTGATCATTGTCGGATCCGGGCCCTCGGGCACTTCGACGGCGCTCAACTTGGCGCGGATCTGTCCGGGGATCGCCGAGCGGACGTTGGTGCTCGAGCGCGATTCGCATCCGCGACACAAGCTGTGCGGCGGCGGGTGCGTGCCGCAGGTGGATATGTGTCTTGAGCGGCTGGGGCTCGACTATCTCGAAGTGCCGCACGTCGACGTCGATTGGGCGCACGTGCAGTTTCGCGGCCGAGGTTTTCCGTTGCGGTTTGGCAAAGGGTATTCGTTTCGCGTGGTGCGCCGCAACGAGTTCGATGCCTGGCTGGCCGATCACGTGCGCCGCCGAGGCATCGAGATCAAGGAAGAGACGCGCGTCACCAAGCTGCACCGCTCGGACGACGGCGTGGAAATCGAAACCAACCGCGGCACGTTTTCGGCCCGCGTGGTCGTGGGTGCCGATGGCACCAGCGGCGTCGTGCGGAAGCTCGTGCCCGAGGGAGCCAAGACCTGTACGGTGGCTCGCCTGGTGGAACTGATCACGCCGGCAGTGCCCGCCAGCGCCCCCGCGACGATGGCGGCCGACGACGCCTTGCTCGACTTCGCCTTCATGCCCGCCGGCGTGCAAGGCTACGCCTGGAGCTTTCCCACCAAGATTGCCGGTGAGCGGATGCGCAACTGGGGCGTGTACGACAGCCGGCTCGTGCCGCGCAAGAGCGCCGGCTCGCTACGGCCGGTGGTGGCCGAGTGGATGCAGCAGGCGGGCTACCGGCTCGACGACTATCACCTCGAAGGGCATCCGATTCGATTGTTCGAGGCGGGCGCGAGCTTCGCGGCGCCGCACGTCGTGTTGGTCGGCGACGCCGCCGGCGTCGATGCCACGTTCGGCGAAGGCATCAGCCCGGCTTTGGCCTACGGTGAGATCGCTGCCCGGGCCATCGACGACGCCTTCCGACGCGGAGACTTTTCGTTCGCCGGGTATCGCTCGGCGGTGCTCAAAAGCCCCGTGGGCGTGGCCCTGCGGCGCCGGACCGCTTCGGCCCGGGCGCTCAACCGCTTCTACTATCCCTGGGTGCAGAAGCTGTTGTGGTGGCGGATGGGCCCGCTTGCCCGCTGGTACATCAAGAAGGTGCTGTTCAACTGGGGCGAACCCGACGAGCCGCTGCCGGCCGAGCGTCCCAGCGTGCCGGTGCCCGCGCCGCATGCCCCAACTGCGCCCGTGGCTTCGAGCAAGACGACGAGCCGCTAGTACGGCTGCCGGCAGACTCAATCGCGCAAGAAAAACCCCGCCAGGCGACCTTGCCTAGCGGGGTTTCTTTATTCACCAATCACGACCCACGGGCCACTTACTTCGCCGCCTGTTGATTGGCGGCGTCGATGACGTGGCCGGTCTTGGGGTCGATGTGCAGGTTGAGGTGCTCGTCGTCGTGCGTGTAGAAGACGAACCCGTACATCATCTCGTGGATGGTTTGCGGGCCTTCTTTCACCTCATCGCTGGGATCGGGGTTGTAGGGGTTGAAGGCCGAGTTGTCGTAGTGAGCCACGACTTCCAGCTTCGTGCCCTTGGGGAACTTCACCGCGTCTTCCGGCCAGCGATAGGCCTGCTGCCAGTCGAAGCTGTAGTTGGGCACTACCAGCAGCTTTTCCTTCTTGCCGTCGGGCAGGATGGCGCTGAAGGTCATGTCCTTGCCCCGCAGGTGCATGTGCGAGAACAGGCCATAGCCGGTGATGTCGTGCTTCAGCTCGCGGGTGGCGCTCACTTCGTGGTGCGGAGCGTGCGGCGGCACCTTGAACGTGAGATTCGTCACCTGCGAGTTGCGCAGATGCTTGTGAATCACCTCGCGGGCGTAACCCAGTCCGACCGAAATCTGGTCGGTGGTTTCCTCGCCCAGCGTGACGTAGTGGATCTGCAGCACGAGCGAGGACTTGGCCGGAATCATGAAGCCCACGTTGCGGTCCAAAATCATCGGATCGCCGCCGGGCACCTGGCCGGTGATGAAGTTTTTGTTGCTCGGCTTCTCGCCCAGCTTGATGTAGGCCATGTTGCAGTGGTGCATGGCCCGGGAGTTTTCGGCCTTGATCTGCACTTCCTGGATCCAGGTGTCTTCTTTGAAGAAGTGCGGCAGGATGATGTAGCGGTAGGGAATGTAGCCGGTGGCGGGAATCTTCTGCACCGGCGTCTTGAGCACCAGATCGGGCTCGCTGATCTTCCACTCGCTGTCGGAGAACTGACGCGGCTCGGGGGCCTTGGTCATGTCGCCCTGCGGGCAATCGGCACGCACCCAGTCCTCGATCATGTGCCGCTCCTCGAGCGACATGCCGCGCAGATTCGTAAACGTGCCGTGCTGCTTGCTGCCGTACCAGGGGGGCATCCGCTGCTCCTTGGTCACTTCGAGCAGCATTTCCGAATGGTCCACGGCGTCGTCGTAGCTCACCAGCGCGAACGGCGCTTCGGTGGCTCCGTCGCGATGGCAGTCCTGGCAGTGCTTTTGCAGCAGCGGCGAGATGTGTTCGGCGAACGTAATGCTCGGATCGCCCTCACGCGGCTGGGGATACTCGATCACGCAACCGTCGACGGCTGTGGTGGCCACTTTCACGTCGCGGCCGGCCAGCACGTCCTCGATGGCCAGCTTCAAATCGTGGCGGCCCACCTTCGGTCGTTCGCCGCCGAACCGATACTGGTCGTCCACGCGGCCGCGATAACGCAGCTTGTGGTCGCCGTCGAGCACCACCACCTCGGCGGCACGCTCGGCACCCACGGCCCGGGCCACGTCGCCGTCAAAGTCCTTGGCGAAGGGAAACGAGCATTCGGCCCGCATCGCCTGGTAGGCCACTTCACGAATGTCGTCGTTCGGTCCCACGTTCACCGCCAGGAACTGCACGCCCTGGTCGCGGTACTCGCGTTCCATCTCGCCCAACTTCGGCAGGTAGCGCTGCACGAGCGGGCAATCGAGCGTGGTGAACATGACCACGAAGGCCTTCTTGTCCCCGAACTCCGAGAGCGTGCGAGGCAAGTAGCGGATGTCTTTGAATTCGAAATTGTCGACCTTGTCGCCGATGGCCACCTGGGTTTCGGGGGTCGACTTCTCCTCGGCCCGGGCCGGCAAGGAAAAAATTGCCAGTAGCGCAATCGCGATGACAGTTCTGCACGTCGCCTGCATAGTGCTGCCCTTGGAAAAGTGGCTAGAAATGGCTCTCTGGGAATCCCCCTCGTTATACCAAGAGCCCGGGCCGCGGCCAACCGAGCCCCGGAAACCACGAAAAATCCTTCGCGCCTTTTTCGGGGGCCTCTTTGGGTCTGCAAGGGGGCACGCGAGACGGCATTCCCCGGGCTCTGGCGGCGAGCCAGTGCTTCGGTGGACCGAACGCGTCGGCTCCACGCCGTACGGTCGAGTGGCTATATTCAACCGCGGGCGGCACGAAGCACGTCCCGTACGTTCGCTTTGAGCCACGATTCGCCCCCGCATCCCATCTTCCTGCTGCCAGCGCCCGAGGCCCCGTCACGCGAAATGGACAAGGATCTGCTGGCCGATATCGTGGGATGGGACGTGCGCAACTGGTCGCGCGCGGTGGAGTTCTGGGACCGCGCCGTCGACTGGGACAAGGTGCACAATTGCCTGGAACTGGGGGGCCGCCAGGGCGGGCTGTCGCTGTGGATGGCGCTGAAGGGCAAGGACGTCGTCTGCTCCGACCTGGAAGACACCGAGGCCACGGCCCGGCCGCACCACGCGAAATACGACCTGCCGGGTGCGGTTCGCTATCAGGACATCGACGCGGCGACGATTCCCTACGAGAACCATTTCGACGTCGTGGCCTTCAAGTCGATCCTAGGCGGCATCGGACGCCATGGCAACAAGCCGCTCCAGCAGGCGGCCATCGACCAGATCCGCCGCGCTCT
Source organism: Planctomycetota bacterium (assembly GCA_003389325.1). GTDB lineage: Bacteria > Planctomycetota > Planctomycetia > Pirellulales > PALSA-1355 > LB-PLM-3. Next base: position 245,711 of record QQVE01000044.1, on the reverse strand, counting down.
CAAACCTGGCGGCAAACTGCTGTTCGCCGAAAACCTCGTGGCCTCGCCGTTCCATCGCGTGGTGCGCGAGCGCTTCGTGCGATGGGGCCGCGCTTGGCGCTACGTGACGATCGAGGAGATGCAGGAATTCCTGCGCGACTTCTCGCGCTGCGAACTATGCACTACCGGCGTGCTGGGCGCTTTTGGCCGCACCGAGCGCCAGCGACGCGTGCTCTCGGCCGTCGACCGCGGGGGCCTGAACCAAATCACTCCGCAAAGCTGGCGATACATCGTCTACGGCATCGCGGAGAAGTAGCGTACCGGGGTGGAGCGAGCCGGCGTCGAGTGCCTTTCAGGGAAGATGGACGCGCGAAGCTAGCTGACGTCTGCCGTCACTTCAGACGGACTGCCTCACGCGGAACCACCGCGGGGCGACTCCCCATCAAGTCGTCCGTGCCTGCGTGCCGATGGCACACCTAGGCGACTCCTCTTTCACGCGCGTTCTGCGCGCCCATGCGAATGCGCGATCTCGATGGCAAGCTAGCACTCATCACCGGCGCTGCCGCCGGCATCGGGCGCTCACTAGCGCTCGAATTGGCTCGCCGCAGGGTCCATCTGTTGCTGGTCGATATCGACGAGCCGGGGCTGCTGGGAACGGCGGCCGAGGCACGTAGCCCGGGCGTGGATGTGGAAACGTGCGTGGCCGACTTGTGCTGCCCGGACGACCTCGCTCGGGTCGTGCAGGTGGCGCGGGCGCGCGACATCGACCTGCTGGTGAACAACGCGGGCGTCGCCTACTATGGCCAAACGCACGACATGTCGACCGAGCAATTGGATCGATTGCTGGGCGTGAACCTGCTTGCGCCGATTCGACTGACGCACGAACTACTGCCGACCTTGATCGAGTATCCCTGCGGACACGTGCTCAACGTGTGCAGCGTGGCCGGCCTGGTGGGCGTGGCCCGGCTCTCGGCCTACAACGCGAGCAAGTTCGCCCTGGTCGGCTTCTCCGAGGCGCTGCGGGCCGAGTACGGTCCGCGAGGACTGGGCGTCACCGCCTTGTGTCCCGGACTGGTCCGCACGGGCATCTTTCGAACCGCGATGACCGGCGGAGAGAAGAGCGTGCCGCGCTTCCCCAATTGGATTCAAGCTTCGCCGGAGCGGATCGCCCGGCGGGCCGTCCGGGCGGTGCGGCGCAACGAGGGGCTGGTCGTGCCCACCGCCGCCGCACAGCTCGTGTGGGGCATCAAACGTCTGGCGCCGCGATTCTTCGAGCGCATGCAACGCGTACGACGCGTCAAACGCGCGCCGGCGATGCCCCAGTTCGCGCGCGTGGCCATCTCAGCCGATGAAGTGATTCCGCCCGACGAGTCGCTCCGCCGCGCGGCGTAGCGAATGTACCTGGTGTCGCATTGCTTTTTGCACGCGGGCAATCGGGCCGGGCTCAAGCTCCTCAGTTGACCGCGCGGGTATCGACCGGGTAGCTTGACGGGCATGTCGGCTGCCGGTTCCCTCGATTTGAAAGTCTATCGCGACGCGGATCAGCTTGCGGCCAAGGCCGCCGTGGCCGTGGCACGCGCCGCGGCCGAAAGCATTCGCCACCGCGGTCGCTTCACCCTGGTGCTCTCCGGCGGCTCGACGCCGCGCAAGACCTACGCCCTGTTGGCCGAGGGCGATGGCGAAACCAACGTCGACTGGTCGCGGGCTTATCTGTTCTTCGGCGACGAACGCCACGTGCCGCACGACGACGAGCGCAGCAACTACGGCATGGCCCGCGAGTCGCTGTTGTCGGTCGCTCCCATTCCCAGCGAGCAGGTGCTGCCGATCCCCACGGGCTTGCCCACGGCCGAGGCCTGTGCCGAGGCGTATTCGACGGCGCTTGCCAAGTTCTTCGCCCTGCCGTCCGGTACGATGCCGATCTTCGACCTGGTGCTGCTGGGCCTGGGCGACGACGGTCACACAGCCTCGTTGTTTCCGGGAGCCGAGGCGCTTGGCGTCGACGATCGCATCGCCACCTGGAGCCCGCCGGGGACGCTGCCGCCGCCGGTCGATCGGATCACGCTCACGTATCCGGCCATCAATGCGGCGCGCGAGGTGCTGTTCCTCGTCGCCGGCGAAAACAAGGCCGAGGCCGTGCAGGATGTGCTGGAGGGCGGCGCCGACAAACAGCGTCGCCCCGCCGCCGGCGTTCGCCCCGAAGCCGGCCGCCTGATGTGGATGCTGGATGAGGCCGCCGCCGGGCGATTGAAAAACTCGGGCTAAGCTCGGGACGCGATTCCCGGTCATACCGACTGCGGCGCAGACGAACGAGGCATTCAGGCGGGGCAAGAGCGAGCGCTCGCACGGTGCGGCGGGTTGTGGAGGATGCAGTCTTGCTGCGCGATATGAACCAAGCCGACTGGCTTTCTTGGCTCGAACTCGACCTCGAGCAGGTGCCGCAGGCCTTGATCCTCCGCGGCACGCGCAACTTGAAGCGGCATTACCAGGCACACCGTGCCCACTTCGCCGACGTGGTCGAGGTCGGCTCGCCCAACGGACTGTTCGAAGACGTGTTCATCGGTCGGCGGGGCGCCGTGCGGGTGGCTTACGCATCCGTCTATGGGGCGCCGATGGCCTCGGAAATCACGCATGTCTTCGGCGTGCTCGGCACGCGGCTCGTGGTGCAGACCGGCTGCTGCGGGGGGCTCTCCGATGAACTTGAAACCGGCGACCTGTTTCTCGCCCAAAAGGCTCACCCCGGCGAAGGTGCGGCGCAGTACTACCAGGCCGAAGGTCGTTCTCCGGCGGCGTCGTGGGGGATGGACCATTGGCGGGCACTCCCCGGCGGAGGCGAAGCCAGGTTCGTCACGGGGCACATCTACAGCACCGGCGCTTTGCTGGCCGAAGGCGACGCCGAGCTCTCCGCCTGGCACGCCGCGGGGTTTTCCGCGGTCGACATGGAAACCGCCGCCACGTTCGCCGTGGCCGAGCACTTCGGCATGCTTCGGGCGTCGATTCTGTTCGTGTTCGACAATCCCCGCCGCCAGGACCACATGTTACTCACCGATACGGCCAAGGATCGCCGCCGCGCCGAGGCCAGCGACCAGATGCTCGCCTTGACGCTGGCGCTGGTAGAGCAACACTGTGGGCAACTCCCCGCCAAGCCAACCCGCCGCGAACGCCTATCGTGACCCCCCGCCCCCAAGAGCGAGTGAACATGACGACGCATCGTATCTCGGGCCATCTGGTCGATCTGCACCAGCAGCGGATCGTGGACGGCACCCTGGTGGTCGAAGACGGCCGCATCGCCGCGATCGAAGAACACCCGGTCGAAGACGGGCCTTATGTCCTGCCCGGTTTCGTCGACGCGCATATCCACATCGAGAGCAGCATGATGCCGCCGACGTCGTTCGCGCAGCTTGCAGTGCGGTTCGGCACGGTGGCCACGGTTTCCGACCCGCACGAGATCGCCAACGTGTTGGGCGCCCCCGGCGTGGAGTACATGCTCGACAGCGCCCGGCAGGTGCCGCTGAAGTTTCATTTCGGCTGCCCCTCGTGCGTGCCGGCCACGGGTTTCGAGACGGCCGGTGCCGTGCTCGACGCGGCCGAGGTCGAGAAGCTGCTGGCCCGCGACGAGATCGGCTACTTGAGCGAGCTGATGAACTATCCCGGCGTGCTGTTCGGCGATGAGGAGGTGCTGCGCAAGATCGCCGCGGCCAAGGCGCTGGGGAAGCCCGTCGACGGCCACGCGCCTGGACTGCGCGGCGACGATGCCAAGCGCTACATCGAGGCGGGCATCACCACCGATCACGAGTGCTTCACGCTGCCCGAGGCACAGGACAAGCTGCGCTACGGCATGAAGATCATCATCCGCGAAGGCTCGGCCGCGCGCAACTACGAGGCCCTCAAGAGCCTGTTGGAAACCGATCCCGAACGCTGCATGCTGTGCAGCGACGACAAGCACCCCGACGACCTGCTCGAAGGTCACATCAACGCGCTGGTGCGGCGTGCCGTGTCGGACGGCTTTCCCTTGTTCAACGTGTTGCGTGCCGCCTGCGTGCACCCGGTCGAGCATTACGGCCTGCCGGTGGGGCTGCTGCGCGTGGGCGACTCGGCCGACTTCGTACTGGTCGACAATCTGCAGGACTTCAACTGCCGCCAAACCTGGATCGACGGCGTGTGCGTGTACGACGCGCCTGAGGTGAATTTCGCGTGGACGCCGCCCGAGACGCCCAACCATTTCGACTGCCAGACGAAAGGCCCCGAGGCATTCGCCATGCGCGACGAGCCGCGCTACCGCGAAGTGATCGTCGCTGTCGACCGGCAGATCGTGACCCAGCGCGAGCATTGCGAGCTCACCGCGGTTGACGGCCTGCTCCATGCCGACCCCGCGGCCGACCTGCTCAAGCTGGCCGTGGTGAATCGTTACCAGAACGCCGAGCCGGGGCTGGCGCTGATCAAGAACTTCGGGCTTAAGCGCGGGGCGATCGCCTCGACCGTGGCCCACGACTCGCACAACATCATCGCCGTGGGCACCAGCGACGCCATGGTGGCCAAGGCCGTGAATGCGATGGCTTCCGCCCGGGGCGGCGTGTGCTACGTCGACGACGCGACCGAGGCCGTGCTGCCCTTGCCCATCGCCGGACTAATGAGCGACCTGCGTCCCGAGGAGATCGCCGAAGGCTATGCCCGCATCGACCGCCTGGCGAAAGAAGCCGGCTCGGCGCTGGCCGCGCCGTTCATGACGCTTTCGTTCATGGCCCTGCTGGTGATCCCCACGCTGAAGCTCAGCGACAAAGGGCTGTTCGACGGAGAAAAATTCGCGTTCGTCGAGTAGGCCAGCCGCCGCGACGATCAGCCCACAACGAAGCGATGAGCCACCCCCACACAACGGGACACCGAAGCGGCGAGCGCTGGGCGCTGGCCCTGTCCCTGTTTACGGTCGCTTACAACGTGGTGGAAGGTATCGTTTCGGCGTTCTTCGCCATCGTCTCGGGCAGCACGGCGCTGTTGGGCTTCGGTGCCGACAGCTTCGTCGAGTCGCTCTCCGGCGGCGTGATGGTCTGGCAATTCTGGCATCCCGAGGGCGCGCACGATCGAGAACATCGGGCGGCCCGCTACGTTGGGATCTCGCTGTTGGTGCTGGCCGCTTACGTGACCTACGATGCGGCGACGTCGCTCTGGTCGCGCGAGGCGCCTGAGCGCTCGCTGGCGGCCATTCTGATCGCCGTGGCGTCGCTGGTGGTGACGCCGATGCTGTACGTGCTGAAGCGTCGCGTGGCGATTTCGCTCTCCAGCCGGAGTCTGCTGGCCGACTCGAAGCAGACCCTGGCCTGCTCGCTGATGTCGGTCGCGCTGTTGGCCGGTGCCGGAGCCAACTACTGGTTCGGCCTCTGGCAGGCCGATCCCGTCGCCGGCCTGGCGATCGCCCTGTACCTGGTGAAAGAAGGCGTCGAGGTGCTCCGCTCGCGCGAGCTGTGCTGCTAGAAATGTGGGAATGGATCGCGTCTCAGGATCAGTGCGATCCCATCTCAAACTCGACGCACCAATAGGAATAACCGGCCGCGGCAAGAATCGGTGCGCTGATTGCAAACCATAAGATCGCCGCGGCGACGACTGCTCCGAATTGGAAGGGGGCGACGCACGGAAAGCTGCCATCGACGGGCTCGTTTCTGCGGCGGAACCCGTTCCACGCGAACGAGAATCCGGTGATGGCCGCGGACAGCCAGAGGAAGTCGGTCCACGGCCCGGAAACATGATTGATCAGGTAAGTGGCGGTCATGGTCAGTCTGGTCAGTGTAAACAGAGCGAGCAACAGCCCGGCCGGCCAACGCTCGTGAAAGAACTTCCGCGGGCGGAGCATCCTGTGCGATTCCTCGTCGAGTGCTCGTTGAGCCACCATTCGTAGCGCTAATACCGTACTGCCGAGCAGCAGGAAGGCACCGGCAATCACGCTGTGGGTTGGCGAAGGCCACGCAATCGCCTCATAAAACGAGGGACAGAGTTGCCGCAGGCCAGGGTCAACGATCCATCGCGCCGCCATGCCTTCAGCGGCGAATCCTACCACCAGCAGCAACAACGCCAGCCGCCGCCAAGCGAGGCGCCGCCAACCTTCGACGAGAACTCCGACAAGCAGCAAGTTGGCGACCATCAGGCACACACCCACAAGAGTGCCGATCGTGAATCTGTCAACAAGAATCGCCTGCGGCAGCGTCTCCACCGGTCCGGTGGGGCGAAGCCCCGCCTCGACGGCCCAAGTAGCGATCGAGACGAGGAGCCAGAGCAACATGCGATCTGCCGCGTAGATCACGGCTACGATCAGGCCGCAGACAGCGGCTATGGCGGCATAGACGTGGTAACGGACGGGCCAGGGGCGCACTGTGCGCGCAGAGGATGGCGCCCCCAGCCATATCGCAACCAGCATGGCCAGCACGGCAAGATCGGATCCATTGGCGCCACCGTTGAGCGTCAAGAAGTCCAAATACTCATCCTCGTCGAGCCACGGTGTCACCCCCGCGGCCCGGAGAAAATGAATGACCAACCCGAGAAGCAGTGCAGTCGCCGCCAGCAGCAGTTCCGTGCACAGCAGCCGCCCACCCCACCGCTGGTCTCGCGGCAGGGAGGGCTGTTCGGCAAGCTGACGCTGTGTAGCGGCCGCGTGGTGGCAAAGACCTGCCAGGAAGTAGAGCCCGAGTACGACCAACGGCACGTCGGTCCGGTCGCCTGACAAGCGCCATAGCGCCAGCCCCGCAGACAGTGCACCCACGGCTACCAGAACCTGGACAACGGAGTAGCGCGGCATAGCGGCGGACCGGCGCGGGCGTCTGATTGGGGCGTCTACCCCAGTCTAGCAGACTTCGCTGCCGCGTTTACCGGCGTACGTCCGAGTCGCTGGCTGTTTCCAGCGGCCGGATCGTCCAGTACATCAGGTTGCCGTACTTCAGCGCCTCCAGACCGAGGCGCTCGACGGGCCGCTTGTTGCGCACGACCAGCTCGTGCAGATCGGAGACGATCGACTGTGCGTCGCCGATGTAGGAGTGGCCCAGCAAACTGGTGTCGACCAGCGAGGCGTCGATCGTGTCCATGCCGTCGGCCACGATCAAGTCGGGCTCGGTCTCGCCCAGCCGCTGGTAGTTGTGGAAGTAGCGCGAGATGAGCAACGCCCGATCGCGCGACGAGGCGTAGAGCGTGCAGTGCTGCGTGTTGTCGACGATGTGCGGCAGAATCTGCGTCTTGAAGACCCGGCTGTCGATATCCGGCGCGGCGAGCACCACCTCGCGAATCTTGTTCTTGTTCCGCACCCGTGCCTCGGGCGTCATGGCCCGCATGGCGCCGGCCAGCACGCGGTTGCCCATGCTGTGGGCGATGACGTGAATCCTTTCGGCGCCGCTCTTGGCCACGATGTCTTCGAGCACTTCGCGCAGCGCGGGGATCGACACCTCGGCGTGCTGCTCGTCGAACGTGTACTTCACCGGATCGGCGCACGAGGGCCAGCTATAGGTGATGGCCGCTCCGCCGAAATCGAGGTCCACCGCCAACTGCGCGGTGCGGAACACGGCACTCTCGAACGACACGTTGTAGCCGTGGATGAACAACAACGCCGACTTGCTGTCGCTGGCCAGCACTTGGGACGACAGGCTCTTGTAGAATTCGCTTTCGTTTTCATGCTCCTCGACGTGTTGCAGCATGAAGTGCTTTTCCGGGTTGGCCGGGGCCTGGAACACCCACACCTCGACCGGCCGATTGACTTCGCCGCGCTGGCGGTTCTCAGGCAGCGGCACCGAGACGTCGCACACGCCGTACGATAGATCGGTCACGCGCGAGCCGTAAAACTCGCCGGTCAGCTCGTCGCGCAACTGCGAGCGGATGTAGGCCTCGAGGCCCGCCATCGAACACAGCACCAGGGCGCCGCCGGCCACGGCCACCATGCCCCAGCGACGTTTTCCGAACCAGGGCAGCACCAGCGCCGAGACGATCACCAGGGCATAGATCACGAACGCCGGCAGGCTGGAAAAGAAGCCTTTGAAATACACCAAGAACTCGCGATCTTCCGCCGCCAGCCGGTTGCGGTTGGTGGCGAAATGAACGCGCACCTTCGAGGGATCTTCCGGCGGAGCGGAAGCCAGCTTGGGCGCCGACTCCACCGAACGCTCGATTTCGGGTGCGAACTGCGAATTGGAGGGCGCCGCCGGTGCGCTGGTGACGGCGTCTCCCCCTGTCGTTGTTCCTGGCGGCTCGGCGAGCGTCGGCTCGTTCACTGGCGCCTCAGCCGTTTGCGCTGGCTGCGGAGCCGCGGCACCGGCGTCTTCTTTCGGAGCCGCCGCGCTACTCGACATTCCGGAGCCTTCGCGCGGCGCGCCCGACCTGATCTTGGGCGAGGAGGAACTCATCCGCGGCGCGGCCGTCGCGGCGCTAGGTGCTTCGACGCTGGGCGCCGGCGCGCTCGGCGCGGCGGCGGTCGGTTCGGGCAAGGCGCCAGCCACGTCGTCGAACGTCGTGCGCGGCGGAACTTCCTGCGGTTGTGCCATCCGCGGGGCTGCTTGCGGCTGGAAAGCTTTCGGAGCGGCTGCCGTCGGCGCCTCTTCTGCCGGGGCCGCTTCGGCTTCGTAAGGCATCGCGGTCGGATCGGGACCGGCCGGCTGCGGCGTGGCGATCTTGGGTTCCGCTTTCGGAGCCGCCATCTTCGGCGCGGCCTTGGGGGCCGCCATCCGCCGAGCCGCCTCGGGGGCCATCTGCGGCTGCGGGCTTGCCGTGGCCGTTCGAGGCTCGGGGGCTGCGTCGATCGGGCCGTAGCGCTTGGGCATCGGGCTGTCGGCCGCTTCCGAAGGCTCGGGCGATGCCTCGAGCGGAGCGTACCGCTTAGGCTGCGCGATCGTGGACGGTTCGGGCGAGGCCGAAATGCCCTGCTCGGGACGCCGGATGGCCCGGGGCGAATCGCTATCGGGGCGCGTCGTCGCGGCCTCCGGAGAGACGCTGATGCGCGGGGCCGTTTGCACGCGTGGCCGCCGGGAGGCCATGCCGGTGCCGGAGCTGACGCCGAATCCGCCCACGACAGTGCCCGAGGGAACGGCCAGCATCAGGCCGTTGCCATTCTGGGGCAGCACCTCGAGCTTGCCGTCTGCGGAGAACGAGAGCGTTTTCTTGGCGCCGCCGGCCGCTTCGACAGTGCGCACGAGCAGTCCGTTGTCGGCCCGCCACAGGTCGATATGGTCGGGGTCGTCGCGGCGCACCGCGGCGATCCAGCGAGCGTCGCGCGAGATGGCCACCAGCGCATAGCCGCGGCGGCTGTCTTGCAGGCCGTGCAATCGGCGCTGGCGAATGATGTCGCACACGGCCAGTCCCACGCCGCCCCGCTGCGTGGCCACCATGAAGCGGCCGCTGCCCGAGAGATCGTAGGGGGCTTGCATGCCCATGGCGGCCAGGGCGCCTGTGAGTTGCTCGCGCGAAGGCTGCCCGTCTTCGGGGCGCCGCGCCGATTCGGTGACCGGCTCTTTGCGCACTTCGTGCGACCTCGACGGCCTCGTGCGCTCGGGCACGGTGCGGCTGGGAGTGGTGCGCTCGGGAACGCTGGCGCGCGTACCGGAGTCACGCTTGACGGCGGGTTCGGCCGGCCGCGCTTGCACGGGCTTTTGGTATCGGCTGGGAGTTTGCGTCGGATTGCGCAGATAGCGGGTCGCCGGCTGCTGCAAACGCTGCTTCGTCGTGCGCCGGGACGATTCGTCGCCGGCCGCTGCCTTGTCGTCGTCGGTCGACGTGACATTGGTCGGGCGCGCGGCGGCCGCTCGGGCCTGCGGCACGGAGCGCAACACGCGCAGATCCGTGGGTGACGGGTCTGCGGCATTCGCGCCCTCGCCCAGCGCCAATCCCAGGCACAGGGCGAGCAATCCCAGATGGCTCAAGCGAAGCATGACAGGCCTCCCTACCTGCTAGCAATCTCCCCACAGCGGGGCAACAACGTATCGCAACCTCACCGTCGAGGTCAACGGAATCTGACAGCGGGCCGGCGAGTCGCCCGCGCCCAAGAGCCGGCGGGCGGCCGGCTGCGGCCAGGCGGACGAAAGACGGTGGAACGTACCAGGGTCTCGATCTGCGCAGCACCGCCACGGGCCGCCCTAGAGAATGATCGGTTCTAGGTGGCGAAGACTTGCCCATCGGCATGGAAACATCGCCCTGGCCACAAGAATCTCCACCGATACCCGTCGACGAAGAAGGGCAGTCGCCCCGTGCCACGGGCTGGCGCCAGCGTTGCTTGCTTGCCAAGGCGTTTAGCTGGCGCAAGCCGTCATGCATCGAGAAAGTAGATGTCGTCGTCGACCATCTCGGGCACGCCGACCACCAGCACGCGCAGCGCGCCCCGGGCGCTGTGGATCACGCCCGGCGGGATGTGCACGATCGAGCCGGCGCGGACGGGGTGCGGCTTGCCGTCGAGAGTCACCGTGCCCTCGCCGGCCAGCACGTAGTAGAGTTCCGCGCGGCGGCGATGGTAGTGCTCCGGCGTGTCGTGCATGTCGACGGCATGGGCCCAGGCCGCGACGCGTCCGGCGTCTTCGTAGCCGATCAAACGGTCGCGCACGCCGCAGTGACTGGCTTCGCGCGGCACATCGTCTTCGTGCCGTACGAGCGTGACCCAGGCTTCTTGTTCGGTCGGGGGCATGGGGATACTCCGGGAGTGCAAGGTTCGGGGCTGCTAGTGCGGCGGGCTGGCGCCAGCATCGAAAGCGAGCGCGCGGGGGACCCACTACAAGCTCATCGCGGAAACGCACCCCCGGTCATCAGTCAAAACGCGCGGCGCGTCGCGATCGCGACGATCTTGCGCGCCGCGTCGGCGGTCGCCGCGCAAGCTGCGCGCGCTTGCACTTCAAACGGAGACCGAGCAGCAACCTGTCAATTCCGCTTTAGGGAATCTCGAAGGTCGACTGGCTTTTGACGATCGCGTAGTCGTCGGGAAACGTGTGAAACGCCTGCACCAGCAAGCTGCGGTTGCGGGCTTCGAGATTGATATAGCTCAAAGCGCCCAGCGCCATGCGGCCGCTGGAATCGAAGCGGTGCAGCATGCCCTGGTGGTGGCTTTCGCCGGCCAGTTCGCGCTGAAAGGTCCAGAACACGTCCGGCTCGACCGGCTCGAGTTGGAAGTCGACGCGATAGCGCGCCCCGCCACGGCATTCGACCTGATCGCTGCCAGCGCCCTTGAGGCGGTAGGAGAGCAGCCGGCGCTTTTGCGGCAGCGGGTGATGGGCGCTGGTGGCCACCTCGGTGAGCGTCAGACCCTGATAGCGCCAAGTGACGAAGTGGCCGGCGCTGGTGATGTTGACCGTTGCTTCGTAGCCGCCGCGCTCGACCGTGCGCGTGCTGTGTACTTCGAACAACTCGGGATGCAGGGCCCGACCATACAGTTGAAAAACCAACTCAGCGACTTTCGGTCTGACCGACAGCACGAGGCAAAACTCCTTGAAGCACGCGACCGAGCGAACAGGTTCGTTGACGTCTGCGGCCCATTATAAGCTCGTGAAGAAAGCGCTCAAAGAGACTTTTTCGCACCGCGACACATGCGCGTGCGCAGGTCTTGACATGCGCGCGATCGTTGTCTACGAGACCTCGCTTTTCTGCTAGCAGGTCCGCTCCGCGCGCGTGCCGAAGCGCCCCCCTAGCCGAGGCTGACAAAGATGTCGTACAGCGCGTGGCTGCCGGCCGCGATGCCGAATCCGCGATAGACGAACAGCACTGCAAAAACCGCGCCCGCGGTGAACCGGAAGAAAAAAGTGAACGCGTCCAACGAGTCACCGTGCGGGCCGACGTAGTGCGCCGCCGAGAAAATGAGACTGGTCAGCAGAATGGCACCGGCGACGCGTACGCCGGGACGCGCGCCCAACTGCCGGGCACAAAACGCCACCGGCGGCAGCAACAGTAGTCGAAACAACATTTCCTCGTAGACGCCCGCGCCCACGTAGCCCAGCATGCGACCCAAAAACGCGCCGCGCGCGCCGACCGCCCACGGCACGGCGTTGCTGGTTTGTTGCAGGGGCTCTCCGCCCAGCGCGAAATGCGCGGCCATGCCCTCGATCCTCGCCAGCCCGACCAGCAACATTCCCCACACCGCACACTCGACGAACATGCCGTACAGCACCAGCGCCGAAACCCGCCATCGGTCGCGAACCACGTGGTGCCAGGCCAGCAAGAGCGCAATGGTCAGGCCCGGCAACAGGAAGTATTGCGAGAAGCCGAGCATATCGAGGAACTGCCGCAGCCAGACATCGGCCCCGTTGCGCACCGCGTTGGGCCCCAGAACGACCACGCCCCCCTCGTAGAGCAACAGCAGCGGGACGACAAACGCCAGGCTCACCAGCGGCCGCCGCGACTGACGCAGATAGCCGCTGGCCGCGCCGGTCGGCAGGAGCGCGCCGGTAGACGATTTGGCCGCTTCGCTGGACATGAAGGAGAGAGTCGCCTGTGCGCGATTAAGAAGAACCTAGGGCTGCTCGTTCATTTTCGGAACGCCAAGCCAGCAGGCTTGAACCCCGCGCCGGCCACCCCGACCAGGGCGCTCGCGCGTGAGTCGTCCGGTTCGACGCCTTGCGCGGCTTGTGCCGACTGGTGCAGGAGGCGCGTGCCCTTGGGTTGGCAAAGCGGCCATTTTTGGATATTGTACATGTGTTCACATCTGCGTCCGCACCCGTTGCTGGGCAACTGCGCCATGCCAACTCGGCCCAAATCTTTGACGCCCATCGGCCGCTCGGCGGGCGTGGCTCCGCCCAATCGATTCGAGCGGATCCACGTCGAGGAGGACTTCGAGCAACTCGACGCATCGGACGAATCGCTCGAGCCGGGGCGGCTGCCTACGGAGTTTCTGCCCGACCAGAGCCGCTCGGTCATCGTCTCGAACAACAGCCCCGACGTGCCGTTTCGCTATAGCATCAATCCCTATCGCGGCTGCGAGCACGGCTGCGCGTATTGCTACGCGCGGCCCAGCCACGAGCTGTTGGGCATGAACGCCGGGCTCGACTTCGAGTCGCGCATCCTGGTCAAGTTCGATGCCGCCGCGCGGCTGCGCGGCGAACTGGCCGACCCCAAGTGGAGCGGTGACTTCATCGCCATCTCGGGCGTGACCGATTGTTACCAGCCGGCCGAGCGCCGCTTTCGCATCACGCGCGGTTGCCTAAAAGTGATGCTCGAAGCGCGGCAAGCGCTGGGGATCGTCACCAAGAATGCGCTCGTGGCTCGCGATCTCGACCTGCTCGCGTCGTTGGCCGCGGCCAACCTGGCCCACGTGTTCGTCAGCCTCACCACGCTCGACGCTGATTTGGCCCGCATGCTCGAGCCGCGCACCGCCACGCCCGCGGCCCGGCTGCGGGCCATTCGTGCGCTTTCGGCAGCCGGTGTGCCGACCGGGGTAATGACCTCGCCGATCATCCCGGGGCTGAACGATCAGGAGTTGCCGGCGCTACTGGCGGCGGCCAAAGAGGCGGGCGCCCGGAGTGCCAGCTACATCCTGCTGCGGCTGCCGCTGGCCGTGCGGCCCATCTTCGAAGAATGGGTGACGCGCAGCCTGCCCGAGAGGGCCCCCCGCGTGCTCGGCTTGATTCGCGAAACGCGCGGCGGTCGGATGAGCGACAGTCGCTTTGGCAGCCGGATGAGCGGACAGGGCCCCTACGCCGAAGGGATCGAGAAGACTTTTCAGGTATTTCGCAAGAAGCACGGGCTCGATCGTCCGCTGCCTCCGCTGGATACCACGCAGTTCCGCCCGCCGCATCCCACTAGCGGGCAGCTTTCGCTATTCTAGAGCGGCGACACGATTCCAAGATGTTGGCTGCTGCCGCGAATACCGAACATGCGATCCACCTCGAGCGCCGTCGAAAGCGCCACGCCCTGGCAGACCGTGGGACCACTGCGCGTGCGCCACGTGCGTTATCGCGCGGGCGCCGTGCAATCGCGTCATCGTCATCGCGAGGGCACGCTCTCGCTCGTTCTCGCCGGCCAAATCGAAGAGACTTCAACGGCCGAAACGCACCGCGCCGCCGCGGGCAGCTTCGCGGTCAAGCCGGCCGGCGCCTGGCATGCCAACCACTACGGTCCCCGCGGCGCGCTGGTGGCCCAGCTCATGTCACGCGATTCGGAGTCGTTTTGGAGCGGCCTGCCCTGGCAGTATGGATGGCGCGAAGCACCGACGTTCGCCCGGGCCGTGCTATCGCTGTTTTCTGGTGCAAGCGCTTCTGCCACAGCGCTCGAAGCCGCATTGTGGACGGAGTTCGATGCCGCGTTGCCGCCGGAGAGTGAACTGCGGCCGACACCGCCGGTCTGGTGGGACGACGCGGTCGACCTGCTCAACGTCGAGGCGGGTGTCTCGGTGGCCGCGGTCGCACGGAGGGTCGGAGTACACCCGGTGCATCTGGCACGGGTGTGCCGCAAGCAATTCGGCTGCAGCGTGCGGGCCTATTTGCGCACGCGCCGCGTGTTGGCCGCCTGGCGCGCCTGCGAGCGCGAAGAGGCGTCGCTGGCCGCGATTGCCGCCCGGAGCGGATTCGCCGACCAGGCTCACATGACCCGGGCATTCGCGCAAGTGTTGGGCATTTCGCCGGGCCGGCTGCGAAAGCTCGTTCGGGCACGGGTGGCTGAAAGCTAGCGGGCCACCGCGAATGTTGCGTTCGTTCAAGACGCGGCAACCCTGGTCGGCGATGATGGCGTGTCGTCCACGAACCCCTGCTGGAGGAGTCCTCCGATGCGCGCCCTGCTCGCTCTGACACTGCTATTGATCACGACGAATGTCTCATTTGCTGGGGAGCCCAGCGCAGCGGCCAACCTCTCCAATCCGATTGTGCCCGACGATTGGCAGGCCCTGCACCACCGCTGGCAGAAAGCAATGGATGAGCTGCACGTGCCGGGCCTGGCCGTCGTGGCCGTGCGCGGAGACCAGGTTGTGCTGCTCGACGCGTTGGGCGTTTGCGACCCCGAGGGAAAGCAGCAGGTAACGACGCGTTCGCCCTTCTATCTGGCTTCGGTCACCAAGTCGTTCACGGCGCTGGGCGTCGCGATCCTGGTCGAGGAGGGCAAGGTCGATCTCGACGCGCCGGTGAGAACCTACCTGCCGAAGTTCACGCTGACCGATCCCGACAAGGCGTCCACGATCACCGTGCGCGACCTGCTTTGCCATCGCTATGGGCTCGATAGTTCCCCGATCACGATGGCCGAGGCCTACTTTGGCAACATCGACGACGATCGCTATTACCGCCTGCTGGCCCTGGTGGAGCCGGGCACGTTCAGCTACAGCAACCTGCACTACACGCTGGCCGGGCGGATCATCGAGGCCGTGAGCGGAAAGCGGTGGCAGGACTTCCTTGCCGAGCGCGTGTTCGCCCCGCTGGGCATGCAGGATGCGACCTGCTATGCCAGCCAGCTCTACGCCAATCCCCTGGCCGCCTGGCCCATCGTCGAACAGGCAGGCAAGTGGCAACGCGCTCCGCTGGTGAAGAACGATGCCGTGATGCACGCCGCCGGCGGCATGGGCAGCAGCGCCGCAGACCTGGCCAATTGGCTGCGCTTTCAACTCACCGGCAAGACTCCCGACGGTCGCACGCTCGTCTCGCCTGCGCTGTTGGCCGAAATCCACAAGCAACAGGCGCGCGACGCGACGACCAGCCGCAACCCGCTGGGCTTGCCCTTTACGCGCGACGGCTATTCGCTGGGCTGGTTTACCGGCGCCTATCGCAAGCGGCCCCTGCTGGAACACGGCGGCGGCTATATCGGCACGTCGACCTACGTGTCGTTCCTGCCCGAGGAGAATGTCGGCCTGGCGGTGCTGGTCAACGAGTCAACGCCCAACCTTGGATTCACGATGGCCGTGGCCGAGGACGTGTATGCGAAGCTCTTGGGCGAGACGCCCGTCGACGCGTTGCCGGCGATTCGCCAGAACGCGGAGCGGATTCGGGCGCGGCTTGACGAGCGTCCCCAACGCGACTGGCAGCCGCCGACGGCTACTTCGGGTCTCTCGCAGCCGGTCGAAGCGTATGTGGGTACGTACGAGAACCCGCTGTGGGGAACTGCCCGCGTGAAGCACGAGGACGATCGTCTGCATGTCGTGGTCGGCACGCTGCCGATGCGGTGGAACGTGCTGGGCGAAGATCGCTTCGAGTTGGAGATTCTGCCCGGCGACGTGACTGAGGGAGAATTCAAGGTCGGCGACGATCGCGTCGAGGCATTCGTCGTGCAGACGCCGATGGGAGCGGCCGAGTTTCGCAAGACGCCCTGAGCGGCTGCCGTGCGGGGCATTCGCATCCGTTGAGACACGAGTTGCCCACCGCCGGGCGTGCCATCCAGCGCGCGACGGCGACCCGTTCCCCGCCGCGCTCTCGCCGCTGGGCCGCCCGCTCGCTACATTGACCGGAACGCGCCGCGGTCGATTCGAGAAGAGAATTCGCCCCCCGCCCAAGCGCGCACCCTCATGGAGCGTGAGGCAATGGATCCTGCCAACTCGAAAGAGCACAGCGGCACAATCGAACGCGCCAGCCCAGGCGCCGCCGCCGAAGAGCAGTGGATCGTCGTCGGCCGCTGGCAGGAGTATGCCGGCGAGGTCCGCGCCAACCTGCTCCGTATCGCGGGCGTTGGCGGCTTCTATTTGATCGAGCTGTTGAACTACTACGGGCTGCACCTGGGCCCGCTCGATCTGCCGGCATCGGTCGAGCTGGAATTCCACCAGACGATGACCGCGATCGTCGTGGCCTGGACGATGATGTCGCTGGCCACACTGTTGTGCCTGCAGTTGCGGATCTTTCCGGCTTGGCTCAAGTACGCAACGACGCTGGGCGACGTCATCCTGTTGACTGCCACGCTGATGATTGCCGACGGTCCGCGCAGCCCGCTCACGGTCGGGTACTTTCTGATCATCGTGCTTTCCGGGCTGCGGTTTCAACTGCCGCTGGTGTGGTGTGCGACCGCGTCGTCGATGTTGGGGTACCTGTGCGTCGCGTGGGCGGCCATCGTCCCGGGCACGCTGGCCGATCGCAGACTGGCGGTGCCGGGTTATTACCAGCTCATCATGCTCTTGGCTCTGGCCCTTGCGGGCGTCGTGCTGGGGCAGATCGTCCGCCGCGTGCGGGCGATGGCCGTGGACTTGCTGCGGCGCGTCGAGACGCACGCCGGGAGGCCGCAGCCATGAGCGAGCCGGTGAGCGCCCATGAGCTGAGTTGCCCCTACTGCGGCGCGCGGAATGAGCGCAGCGAAGCCCGTTGTTGGCTTTGCCGGCAGCCGCTTTCGGTGGAAGCTGCGGAGAACCAACCCATCCTGGCCGAGGCAGTCGACGCGCGGCCGCAGTTTGCGCTGAGCTCGCTGCTGCTGGTGATGACGCTGATTTGCATTTCGTTGGGATTGGTGGCGGCTGCACCGGGTTTGATCGTTCCACTCGTGATCATCGTCATTCCGGCACTGATCCGTTCGGTGGCTGCCTCGCGCGCCGCGGGAGGGCAGATCTCCGTGGGCGGGCGTATTGCCAACTTCGTCGTTTCGCTGGGCATCGTGGTCGCTATCTGGATGGCGGGGCTGGTAGCCCTGTTCGCCGCGTTCATGCTGATCTGCTTCGGGGCGATCTCCTCCCAGGGAGGCCGTGGTACCGAGCAAGCGATCGTCGTCTTCGCCGTGGTTGGACTGATCGGCGCCGGAGTGACCATGATTTGGCTGTACTACGTCACCTGGCCGCGCAGAAAGAGAAGGTAGCCGACGATGGAACTTCGCGACCACACGTTCTTGGGCATGACGCAAAGCCTGTGTCCCGAGTGTCTGGCGGTGGTGCCGGCCAAGATCGTGGTCCGCGACGGCGGCCGGGTGTACTTTCGTAAGCGCTGCCCCGAGCACGGCGTGCGCGACGACTTCGTCTGCTCGGACGTTCGCTACTACGACCGCATGGAGTTCAGTTTGCCGGGCAAGGTTCCGCCGCGGATGGGCGTTGAGCCCCAGCGCGGCTGCCCGCTCGATTGCGGCCTGTGCACCGAACACGAGCAGCATACCTGCGTGGGCCTGGTCGAAGTCACCTCGTCGTGCAACCTGTCTTGTCCCATGTGTTACGCCCACAGCGGGCCGGGCGGCAAGCACTTGGGCTACGAAGAGTGCACCGCCGCGATCGATCGACTGGTCGAAGTCGAAGGCCGGCCCGAGGTCGTGCAGCTTTCGGGCGGCGAGCCGACGGTTCATCCGCAATTTCTCGACCTGTTGGACTATGCCTGCGCGCAGCCGATCGACGTGGTGATGATCAACACCAACGGCATCCGCTTTGCGCACGACAGGCCGTTCGCCGAACGTGTGGCCCGGCAGCGGCACCGGTTGGAACTGTACTTTCAGTTCGACGGTTTCGACGACGCGATCTATGAAGAGCTGCGCGGCGAGAAGCTGCTCGATGTGAAGCTGCGGGCGCTCGATGCGCTCGGCCGGCACGGCATCCGCACGACGCTCGTCACCACGCTGCAGCCTGAGGTCAACGAACACCAGATTGGGAAAATCGTCCGCTTCGGCCTCGAGCGGCCGTGGATTACGGGCATCAGCTTTCAGCCGGCGACCTACTCGGGCCGGTTCGTGCTGCCCGAGCAACTGGAAAAGCGCATCACGTTTCCCGACGTGGTCCAGCGAATTGTCGAACAGACGGACGGTTTGTTCCGCACCGAGGACTTCATGCCGCTGCCCTGTGCGCATCCGAATTGCCACACGCTGGGGTACGCCTATCGCTCGGCGCACGGCGTGGTGCCGCTCGCGCGCTTTATCGACGCCGAGAACCACCTGGACATTCTGGCCAACGGAATCACCTTCAACAGGCCCCGGGCGCGGCAGCTCATTGAGCAGTACCTGGGGAGCCTAGGCTGCTGCACGGGTGGCAATTGCGGCGAACCGTTGGAGATCGGCGGCTCGCCGCCTACGGAACTCGTGCAGCTTGGCCGAACAACCACCACCGACAAAGTGAAGCAAGCGTCGGACGAGTTCTTCAGCCGGGCGCTGGCCGAGGACCTTTCGCCGGCCGACGTGTTTCGAATCACGATCACTTCGTTTCTGGACGCCTACAACTTCGATGTGCGGCGGGTGATGAAGTGTTGCATCCATCACGTACTTCCCAGCGGCCACGTGATTCCGTTCTGTGCGTACAACGTGCTCTATCGCGACGGACACGTCGTCCTGCCGGAGCTGCGCGATTCGCTCGCCCAGATGACTGGCCAGCAGCAGTCGGCGCCCGCGCCGCACGTCACACGGCCCAACGCGAAGTTTGCCAGCCTGCCGATTCAGACGCCGTAGGGGGTACTTCCGGAGATGGTTTCCTGGTCGTATCCGCTGATCATGGGCGCTGCGATTTCCGCGGGTCTTCTCGTCAGCCGCTTCACGCGCCGGCCGTTGCCGCTCACGGAAGCACAGCGATTGGGGATCGGAATCGGAGCTTTCATCGGCGCGATGTTGGGGGCCAAGCTTCCCTTCGCAGTTTCCGACTGGAATGAACTCGTGAGCGGCCGAGCCTGGTTCGCCGATGGCAAGACGATTCTCAGCGGGCTGGCCGGCGGATACCTGGGCGTGGTCGTGGCCAAGTGGGCACTGGGCATCCGCACGCGCACCGGCGATAGTTTCGCGGTGCCGGTCGCGGCGTCGATTGCTGTGGGGCGGCTGGGCTGCTTCGTGGCAGGCTGTTGCTATGGCACGCCGACGTCGCTTCCCTGGGGCGTGGTGTTCCCGGCGCACGGCCCGCTGCCGCGGCACCCCACGCAGCTCTACGAATCAGCGTTCCACGCACTGGCGGCACTCGCGCTGTATCAGCTCGAGCGGCGGGGGGTATTCCGGGGCAACTTGTTCAAGCTCTACATCATTGCGTATGCCGCCTTTCGTCTTGCCACCGAGTTCATTCGCGACGAGCCGAGGATGTGGCTCGACCTGACCGGATATCAGTGGTCGGCGCTAGCGCTTGTGGCGCTTTTCGGCGGACTGTGGTGGCACGATGCGACCTCCAGCGTGCAAGCTCCGTCGACGTCGACGGCAGCCGCGGGTTCTGCCCTCGAGATGCAGCCGGCCCCCGCCAAGGCCGGAGCTGACCGTCAAAGGTGATAGACGCGCCACGAGCACCGCGTAGAATTGCAACTCCCGGGTTGATCGACGTTTTCCATCCCGAGTTGCTCCGATGTCGTTGTTCGAAGTCAGCGAAGCCGCCAATCGCAAGCGGGCCCAGCCGCTGGCCGCGCGGATGCGCCCCGAATCGCTCGACGAGTTCGTCGGCCAGCAGCACTTTCTGGGCGAAGGCAAGCTGCTACGGCGGTTGTTGGCGGCCGATCGGCTAGGGTCGGTGATCTTCTACGGACCGCCCGGTACTGGAAAAACCACGCTTGCTTATCTGCTCGCCAGGGCCAGCGGCAGCAAGTTCGCCCAGCTTAGTGCCGTGGCCAGCGGCGTGAAAGATCTGCGCGAGGTGTTGGAGGCCGCCCGCGATCGGCTTTCGGCCGACGGCCAGAAGACGCTGCTGTTCATCGATGAGATCCACCGCTTCAACAAGGCCCAGCAGGACGTGTTGTTGCCCGACGTGGAAGAGGGCATCGTGACGCTGGTCGGTGCCACCACGCAGAATCCGTTCTTCGCGATCAACAGCGCCTTGGTCAGCCGCAGCCGCGTGTTTCAGTTCGAGCCGCTTTCGAGCGACGACGTGAAGACGCTCATCCGCCGCGCCCTGGCCGACAACCAGCGTGGGCTGGGCGGCTACGACGTGCGGATGCACGACGAGGCGATTGAGTTTCTGGCCGAAGTGAGCGACGGCGATGCCCGGCGTGCCTTGGGAGCGCTGGAAGTCGGCGTGCTTTCGAGCGACGAGCGACCCGTTGAATTTACGCGCGCCCTGGCCGAAGAGTCGGTGCAGCGCAAGGCCATCGAGTATGACGGCACGGGCGACGCCCACTACGACGCGGCTAGCGCCCTGATCAAGAGCATGCGCGGCAGCGATCCCGACGCGGCGATATACTGGCTGGCCCGCATGCTTGAGGCCGGCGAAGACGTGCGATTCCTGGCGCGGCGGATCGTGATCTTTGCCAGCGAAGACGTGGGCAACGCCGATCCGCAGGCGCTGCCGCTGGCCGTGGCCGCGATGCAGGCCTGCGAATTCGTCGGTCTGCCCGAGTGCCAGTTGAATCTGGCTCAGGCGGTGACCTACATGGCCTGTGCTCCCAAATCGAACGCTTCGATGGTGGCCTTGGGCGAAGCGAAGGACGACGTGCGGGCCGGGCGGCTGCTGCCGGTGCCGGTGAGCTTGCGCGACAGTCACTACGGCGGCGCGAAGCGGCTCGGCCACGGCAAGGGATACGAGTACTCGCACAACAGCCCCGACGGCGTGGCCGAACAGGACTACCTGGGCGTGGAGCGCGAGTACTATCGCCCCGTTGAGCGGGGCTACGAAATCGAGATCGGCCGCCGCCTGGAGGCGATTCGGGCCAAACTCAGGCAGGCCAAGCAAGCCGCATCCCGCGACGAGCCGCGCGAGTGATCCGCCCGTGCATTCTTTGCTACCGGCAAGCGTCAGCTAGCAGGTCCGTGGACAGCGGCCCGTCGGTAGCATGCAATTGGGACCACATTGGTCTGGCCACGTTGCCGGGCTTGTCCTATGATCCGCGGCCGGAACCTGCTCAGACCGGGATTCCGCCAGTATGGCCACGTCGCATGTACCAGCCGCGCGCTCGAAAGGATTCTCGAGTCGGGCGGCCGACCCAATCTGAAAAGCGTTCGCGCAATCGCCAGCTTCGTCAGGGAGGACGGATCTGTGAACTCGCTCAAGCCGTTAGTGATCGTTGCCGTGCTGGCGGGTATCGGCTACGGAGTCTACGTACGACTGAATACGGGCGGCGGAACGCCCCCGGTGGTCAAGCCGGGCTGGGATACGATTCCGCAGGTCCAGCTTCCTGAAGGAGGAAGCGCGCCGTGGGACGCGGCTGCGGCTCCCACGGGACCCGGCGGGGAAGTTTCCGCGGCGCCTCCCTACAGTCAACCGGCTCCGGCGTCGGAAGCGCCTCCCTATCAGCCGCCTGCAGCGGCCAACGCTGGCCAAGCGCCGCCGTTCGGTGGTGCGCCGGCTGATGGTTCCGGCGGCGAAGCTCCCGCCCACGATAGCGCCGGCCCGCCGTCTGACGCCGTGGCCAGCATGGCGCCTCCGCCGGGTGCCAACACAGACACTTCTACCGACAATCCCTACGAGTACTTGCCGCCCCACGATTCGGGCACAGCGCCCGAGGAAGCGCCGCCTGCGCAGAACAACGATCCCTATGCCGATCCCTACGGCGGCAGCGACATACCGGACCGCTACCAAGAACCCAAAGAGAGCACGCCGCCCGAGGGCTATTCGTCGCAGTCTTCAGGCGGACCGGTTCCCGGCGGCCCGGCCGAGTACGCGCCGGCAACGCAGGGTCCCACGGGCGAGCAGTATGCTCCCTCCGAGCAATTCCCCGCGGACGATCCGTACGGCGCGGGCGACTATCCGCCTGGTGGGAACGCTCCCAGCGAAACCTATCCAGACGGCGGCCAGATGCCCGCAGGCGGTGGCGAGAGCGGCGTGGCCGGCGCGTTGGAATCGGCGCGTCGCGAGCTTGAGGGTGGTCAACTCGCCTCGGCCCTGCGGCAGCTTTCGGCCTGGTACGACAATCCGCAGTTGTCGCCGGCCGAACAGAACGAGTTGAATGTGCTGTTGGATCAAGTGGCCGGCACGGTCGTGTACTCCACGCAAAACCTGCTCGAGCCCCCCTACGAAGTGCAACCGGGCGAGACGTTGCAGGACATCGGCGAAAAGTACCAGGTGCCCTGGCAACTGCTGGCCAAGATCAACGGCATCGACGACCCGGCGGCGCTCCGCGGCGGTGAACGTCTGAAAGTGGTTCGCGGCCCGTTCCAAGCCGTGGTCAATCTGCAGAAGCGCGAGCTGGCGCTGATGACCCACGACGGGCTCTACGCCGGGCGGTTTCGCATCGGCGTGGGCAGCGACCAGCCGCCGCAGGAAGGCACCTTCGCCGTCTCGGAAAAAGTCGTCAATCCGGTCTACCACGGCCGCGGCCGCGCCCTGGGCGCCGAGGACCCGACCAACCCGCTGGGCGAGCGCTGGATCGGCCTGGGCAAGCAGATGGCCATTCACGGCACGAACGATCCCAGCGTCATCGGACGCGAGAATCTGCCCGGCTCGATCAGCCTCACCGAGCGCGACGCCGAGGACGTGTTCGACATCCTCAGTCTGGGATCGCGGGTCACGATTCGCCGCTAGAA
Source organism: Planctomycetota bacterium (assembly GCA_003389325.1). Lineage (GTDB taxonomy): Bacteria > Planctomycetota > Planctomycetia > Pirellulales > PALSA-1355 > LB-PLM-3. The sequence goes on along the minus strand of QQVE01000044.1, from coordinate 222,518 downwards.
ACTCGGACTGCGCCCGGCATTCGAGCCGCGCCGCCGCTTGCCGCTCGCATCCACCCCTGGCGATTTGTCCCGGGTCGGATACGATTGAGGGCCGGTTTCTCACGCACGATCCATCCACGCAAGGCAGACGCGGTGTACGACAAGCAGGCCCTAAAGGCGTTGGTCCGCGAAAAGGCACTGAAGTTCGGCGAATTCACGCTGGTTTCGGGCAAGAAGGCCAGTTACTACCTCGACGGCAAGCAGGTCACGCTCGATGCGGTCGGATCGCGCCTGGTGGGCGAAGGCATTCTTGACCTGCTGGCCGACGAAATGCCGGCGGCCGTCGGCGGCAGGTCGATCGGGGCCGATCCCATCACGGCCGCGGTGGTGACCATGGCCGGCGTGCGCGAGATTCCGCTCAAGGGCTTCATGGTGCGCAAACAGGCCAAGGAGCACGGCACCGGCAAGTACATCGAAGGCCCGGTTGCCCCGGGAGAGCACGTGGCCATTGTCGAAGACGTGGTCACGACCGGCGGCTCGTCGCTCGAGGCCATTCAACGCGCCGAATCGTTCGGCCTCAAAGTGCGTCGGGTGATTGCCATCATCGACCGCATGGAAGGTGGAGCCGAGGCGTTCGAAGCGGCCGGGTATCCCTTTACCAGCCTGCTGACGATTCGCGACTTTGGTATCGAGCCGCCCGAGTAAGGCGCGCTTGCGAAACGCGACCGAAGGATCGGCCGCGGGTTCTCATGGAGGAGGCGGCCCGAGGATGGAAACCTCGCTGCACGACGAACTGAAACGTCACTATGCCGGCCCCGTGGCCCGCACCGAAGTCGTGCTGGGCAACTACCGCATCGACGCCGTGCGGCGCGGACGCTTGATCGAAATCCAGCACGGCTCGCTGGCCGCCATCCGCGACAAGGTACGCAGCCTGCTCGAAGAACATCGGGTGCTGGTGGTCAAGCCGATCGTCGCGACCAAGATCCTCGTCAAGCATGCCGGTCCCGGCGAGCCGGCCCTGTCGAGCCGCAAGAGCCCCAAACGCGGACGCTTGCTCGACGCGTTCGACGAGCTGGTGTACTTCACGCGCGTGTTCCCGCACCCGCGGCTGACTGTTGAGGTGGTGATGGTCGACGTCGAGGAATGGCGCTATCCGGGCCACGGCCGGCGGCGGCGGTGGCGTCGCAACGATCACGTGCTGGCCGACCAGAAGCTGCTGGCCGTGGGCAAGAGCGTCCGCCTGCGGCGGGCTGCCGACCTGGTGAAGCTGATGCCCGCCCCCCTGCCGACCGAATTCCACACCGGCATCCTATCGGAACATTGCGACATCGATCGTCACACGGCTCAGCGCATCGCCTACTGCCTTCGCAAGATGAAGGCGGCCGAGCAGTTCGGCAAGCAGGGCAATACTCTGCTCTACCGACTTCCCCGCCGGCGCGGTGCCGCGTAAAGCAGCGGGCTCCCGCTGCGGGCCGCGGCCGAGCGCCTTCTTCACCGCTTGGCGGAAACAGGTGCTGCCCAGGGGTGAGGGAAACGTCTACACTGGGCGCTGCTACGGCTCACGGAGTGAGCCTGCTACTGGGGAGCGATGCGATGCGGCGAGGGGCGATCATCTTGTGCGGCGGGCGCAGCAGCCGGATGGGACTGCCGAAGCTGGCGCTGCCCTTCGGGCCCGAGAGCATGTTGGGCCGCATCGTGCGTCTGGCCGGCGAAGCGTGCGAGTCGATCGTCGTGGCTGCCGCCGTCGAGCAGGAACTTCCGCCGCTGCCCGCAGGGGTTCTGGTCGCTCGCGATGCCCGACCGCAGCGCGGACCGCTCGAGGGAATCGCCGCCGCGTTGGCGGCCCTGCCCGACGACGTTGAAGCGGCTTTCGCTACCGGCTGCGACGTGCCGCTGCTCGAGCCGGCGCTGGTGCGACGGATGTTCGAGTTGTTGGGCGAGGACGCCGCGGCGGTGCCCAACAGCGACGGCTTCCTGCATCCGTTGGCGGCCGTCTACCGCAAGAGCCTGGTCGACGTGATCGAGGTGCTATTAGCCACCGATCGGCTGCGGGCGGCGGACCTGTTCGACGTGGTGGCCACGCGCCGGGTCGAGGAGAGCGAGTTGCGCGACGTCGATCCGCAGCTCGACTCACTGAGGAACGTGAACACGCCGGGTGAGTATGTCGCGGCACTTGAAAGTGCCGGCTATGCGGCGGCGCCCGATGTGCTGGCGCAACTGCAAGTATAGTTGCCTGCGTGCGGGCACCGCTTATTGGCACGGCACGGTTTCGTGCTCGTGCAGATACTCTTCGCCGACCGGATAGTTGCGGAAGCGGATCGAGTAGTAGTCCTCGAACCACTTCGCGATATCGGCTTCCACGTCCTTGTCGTAGTCGGGAGTCACGTGCAGCGTCTTGCCGAACGTCGATTCGCGCAGCTCGCCCTGCTCGACGATCACCTGGCCGCCCTTGATAACGAACCGCGGCAGCTCAAACATCGTCTGTGGATTGTCGTCGGGCGTGTAGATCGTGATGTCGGCATCGGCCCCCGGGCCCAAGTGCCCTTTGTGATCGAGGCCGAGAATCTTCGCCGGCGCGGCCCGGGTGATGATGCAGATTTCGTACAGCGAGTACTCGCGATCGAGATCGGCCAGTGTCGAGCGCTCGCGCACCAGCGGGTGCACCGAGGCCAGCGCGTCGCGCCGCCAGGTGCGGTCCATCAGCAGGCGGATGATCTGCGGATAGGCCAGAAACGAGCCGCCGTTGGGATGATCGGTGCTCATCACCACGCGCCATGGATCGTCGACCAGCAGGAACCACTCCAGCCCGATGGCCCACTGCAGCGCGTTGATCAGGTTCTTGTTCTTGTATTCGATGGGCGCGATGCCGCAGCCCGATTCCATCTCCGTTTCGGCGGAGAACCACTTGGTCTTGTAGACGTTGCTCAAGTAGTAGCCCAGCGGGCTGTCGCCGGTCATGCTGGTCGTTTCGCCGAACAGCACCTGGCCCACGTCGACAGTGAGGTTGCTGTGGGCGTTGACGTAGTCGGCCAGCGGAACGACTTTGGAGTTGAAGGTGTCTTCGTCGCCCGAACCGCCGCCGTAGCTGTGGAATTGGATGTGCGTCAGGTGTCCGCCAAAGCCTTCCAGGGCCTTCATCGTCTCGAGCGTCGTCGTCCAGTTGCCCGGCAGGCCGAGGTTGTTGCAGTGGATGTGCACGCGATGCGGCAGCTTCAGCTCGTCGGCGGCCTGGGCGATGCCGCGGATGATGCCGCGCGGCGTCACGTCGAAATAGTCGACGCGCGTGTCGAGATCGTCGACGTTGCCCGATGGGTGCTGCTTCCAGACTTCCACCCCGCCGGGATTGACGATCTTGGGCGCGTAACCTCCGGCGGCCGAGAGCAGCCAGCCGAGGAAGGCCTTCAGCCGCGCCGGCTCGCGCTCTTGAATCGCCCGCATGATGTACTGGTTGTTGCCCACCAGCAGATAAAAGCCCTTGTCGATGCAGGGCGTGTCGGCGAACTCCTCGTGGGCGTGCCGGGCGGCCAGCGGCGGAATCGCGGCGTCGAAGGCCGAGGTGTAGCCCATGCCGGCATACTTGTAGCCCGTGGCGAACGTGCTGGGCACGCTGCCCATCGTACCGCTGTGCGTCGTCGCGGTGCGCTCGACCGGCGGGGCCACGCGCTTCTCCTCGGGACGCATCTTGCGGGCCACGTTCACCTTGGGCCCTGCGATGTGGCAGTGCATGTCGACTCCGCCGGGCATGACCACCAGCCCGGCGGCATCGATCGTCTTGCTCGGCCGCACCTTGGAATCGCGCGGTGCGTCGACGATCTTGCCGTCGGCAATCCACAAATCGCGCACCTGCCCGTCGACGCCGTGTCGCGGGTCGTAGACCGTGCCGCCAGCGATTTTGAGATAGTTCGGAGGCACGGATTCAGCTCGCGGCAGAAGACTGCAATTGACGAACGCGCATTTCGATGCGCTCGAGGATTTCGAGATCGCCTTCCAGAGGCGAGGCAAGCGCCGGCCGCAGCGGCAGCGGCACGTCGTCCATGCGATAGACGGTTCCGCCGGTGTGGATGCCGGCCGTGGCTGTGTGAAAGGCCACCGTGGCCGCGCGAGTCGTTTCGGTAGGTCGGTGATCGATGACGACGTGCGGGATCGCCGCCAGGTGCCGCCGGGCCTGGTCGCCGAAATCTTCGCTGACGTCGCACTGCACGATCACGGCCGCATCGGCCTCGCCGCGGGCCAACACGTCGTCGGCCGAGTATTCGCCCGGGTTGAAACGCGGATAGCCTCGCGCCAGGTTGACCGCGAAAGAAAAGCCGGTGCGCCAGGCCAACACGTTTTCGGCGCCCGTCACGTTGCCGGGGCCGCGCATCGTCTTGGCGACGAAGCGGGTGTGGGCATTCATCTCGCGCACCACTGCCAGCAGGGCTTCGCTGTTGAGGTGCTTGCCTTCGGTCATGGCCAGGCCGGTGCCGAAGAAGATCACGCCGAAGCGGGCACGCTTCATGCGGTCCATCAGGTTCTGCCAATCGGCAAGCGGCCGCCCGGTGGCCTCGAGCACCTGTTGCGGCTCGAGCTGGCAGTCGGCGGCCAGGGCTCGTAGCGTCCACAGGGCCTCGAAGTCCCGATGGCGCGGCACCTCCAAGAACAAGTCAGCTTCGTCGGCGCTCGCGGTGCGTTCGACGTCGACGACCACCACCGTGCGGTCCTGCCGGCCGCGCGGCACGAACATTCCCTTGGGGAAGAGGCTATAGCGTTCGAAGTGCCGCGGATGCGAGACCACCGGGTCGACGCCCCAGAAGATGATCAAGTCGCCGCGGTTGGCCACTTCGCCCAACGAGCTGGTGACCTCGCCGACGCCCTGGAACGACACGCCCCAGGGACCGTGATGCGTGCTGGTGGGCGTATCGAGGATGCCGCCGACCACGTCGGCCAGACTGGCGGCCGCTTGCTGGGCTTCGCTGCTGGTGTGACGCAGCCCGTAAAAGAGCGGATAGCGTGCCGAGGCCAGTATCTGTGCGGCCCGGTCGATGCCGTCGGCCAATTCGGCCTGTTGGCCTTCGATGAGGCAGGCCGGCGGCGATGGATCCGCCTGCCCGATGAACCAGGCCTCGCCCAGGGTGCACGCGCGGCGCGCCTCGGCAATGCGGCCCGACTCGACGACCAGGTCGATATCATCGCACACGCAGCCGCAGCCAGTGCAGGCGACGTCGGCCACGATCGAAGGTGCGGCGGGAGTACTGGGTTTCTTATCGGGCACCGCGAGGTCTCTGGTGTTCTTCCTCAATGTTAACCCGAGGCGCGAGCGAGAGCTCTTCGTTTGCTGAAAATTCGGCGCCGTCGCGGCGAGAAGAACCTTCGATGAGGCTGGACTGCCGCTATTGATTGCGGGGATGGTGTGATCTGGCGGGTAGGGTTACGGGGGGCTAGGAGCGCTCGACGCGCGTCAGAAACTGCTCGATGGCTTCGTTGAAGCCGGCGGGATTTTCCATCGGCGACATATGCCCCGCCGAGGGGAGAATCACGAACTCGGCGTTCGGAATACCCGCGGCCATGTCTCGCATTTCGTCCACGGGCGAAATTACGTCCTGCTCACCCACGATCACGAGCGTGGGGACGGCGATTTCCGACAGCGCGTCGGTGAAGTCGCTGCGCTCGCGCATGCCGCGCAGCGCCGCGGCGGCTCCCTCGGGCGGCGTGTTCAACACGACTTGCCGGGCAGCTCCGGTCACGTCGGCGCTGTGCTCGAGCGTTTCGGCCGCAAACAGCTTCGGCAGCATGCCTTCGGCCAAAGGGCCGGTCCCTTCGCTCAAGATGCGCTGGGCCGTCTCGAGCCGCGCCTCGGCTGCGGCGGGCGCGTCGGCCGCGGCACGCGTATCGCAGAACACCAGCGCCCGCAGGCGAGCCGCGTGCCGGCGCCAGAACTCCAGCGCCACGTAGCCGCCCATCGACAGTCCGCAAATCACTACGGGTTCATCGATATCCAGCGCATCGAGCAGTGCCGCCAGGTCATCGGCCATTTGAGACATCGAAGCCGTGCCGGGCGTGACGTCGCTGGCGCCGAAGCCGCGCAGGTCGGGGGCGATCACCCGCAAGCGCGATCCCAGGAAGGCAATCTGGGCTTCCCACATGGTGTAGTCCAGCGGAAATCCGTGCACCAGCACGACGGGCATGCCGCGACCCACGTCGAGCACGCTCAGCTCCACCTGACCGGCGCGAACGCGGCGCGGTGAGGGCAAGGACGGGTTGGCCGGGTCGGACATCATGTGGAGACCCCGAAGCGCGCTTGGCGTCTACTCTTTCTCGCGGTTCTGACGATCGAGATGCTCGCGAAAGCGCGCAAGCGCCCGGTCGATCGCGTCGGTACCCGGGTCGAGCAAGGCGGCTTCTTCTTGGGTGCGCACGGCGGCGGCATAGTTGCCCTTGGCGAAGTAGCAATGGGCCAGCGTGTCGAGCAGCCCGCCCAATCGCGACGGGGAGTCGCCCGCCTCGCGTGCCAGGTCGACCGATTGCTGTGAGAGCTCAATCGCTTCGTCGACGTCGCCTTCGGTGTTGGCCACCAGCCAGGCGATCTGGTTGTAGTAGGTCGGGTCGTTGGGATCGGCGTCGATCCGCGAGCGGCAGTATTCGATGAAGTCGGCACTGTACTTGGCCAGCTCTGCTCGTTTCTCGGGATCATCGCCGGTGATCTCGTACAAGGCGATGATCGCCTCGACGTTTGAGCGATTCTGCTCGAGCGACAAATCGAGCAGCCGCCGCTGCTCCTCGAGATTGCCTTCGCGGGCCGCGTGGGAAGCCAAATAGAAGTTCATGTCCGAGCGCAGCGTGGCCAGCCCCACTTCGGGCTGCTGTTGATGGGCCGCGCGCACGCGTTGCTTCACGGCGGGATCGCTTTCGACCGCATCGAGCAACTGGCGCAACAAGTCGCCGGCTTCCAGGTCGCGGTGCTTGTCGTGGTAATACGTGGCCAGCCAGCGGCGAGCGTCGGTATCCCAAGGCGACCCGGTGGGCCCCAGACCGATCACGTGCCGCAATTCATACGAAGCCCATCGCGAAAGGCCGTGCGTCGTCAAGCGTCGGGCCAACTCCAGGTGTTCTTGCTGGCTGTCGCCGTGAATCTCGAGAGCCCGCTTGGCGGTGGCATCGGCTAGCTCGCGATTACCCTGGGCGAGTCGTGCCTCGCAAAGCGTATACATCAGGATGGCGTCGACTTCGAAGCTGGCGGCGAAGCGCTCGGCCACCAGATCCACGGCGTCCCAAGACTTGCGCTGGACGAGCCAGTTGATCAACTCGACCAGCGACGAGGAATCGCCCCGCTCGCACATCACCATGCGGCGCAGCACCGCCGCGGTTTCGTCAGAGCGCTCTAGCGCGTCGAGCGTTTCCACCTGGCGGCGCAACAGCGCCGACACGATCTGGCTGCTCGATTGGCGCGGGTGCTGCGCCAAGATCTCTTGTTCGGAGGTGGCCAGCTCGGCCCAGCGGTCGATCCCCGCCGCGGGGTCTTCGTGCATCTTCAGGTAGGCGTCCAACCACTGAGCCGCCGGTCGGCGGGCGCGCGACAGTTCGCGGTGTATCACCTCGGCCCGATGGTCCCATGCCGCTTCGTCGGCCGGCTTCCGTTCCATGATCGCCAGCGCCGCCTGCTTCGACAGCACCGGCGACTTCTCGAAACGCACCAGGCGGCAAAGCCACTCGAGGCCTTGATCGTCGGGCAAGGCGGCCAACTCCTTGATCTTCGGCAGCCGTTCGTCGTCGCCCAACGCCTCGTAGTCTTCCAAAATCTTGCGAATGGCGCGCGGGTCGGTGTCGCGCGTCCACTGCGAGCGAATGTGCCGCACCAGGAAACCGGCCTGCAGGGCGATTTCCGGATCGGGATTGTCTTCGGCCTCGACCAGCGCGTCGAAAGCATCGAAGCCGAGCTTGATCAACTGCTGCTGGGCCCGCTCGCGAACGGCGAATTCCGGATCGCCCAACTGCTCGATCAGCGACGCGACCTTCCCCTCGGTCGCGGCCGTTGCATCGTCGCTTTCCGCAGCCGCACGCGTACCGGCCGCCAAGAGGAGCAGCACCGCAAAAATTGTCGCCCGCTTCATCGACCACCTCATGGCCGCACGATCCGTGGGAATCTTCCCCGAAAAACGTGAATTCCCCTCCTTTCCAGCATAGCTGACGACTCCGCCGCACGGCAAGGCAAGCGGGCCCCAAGGGCTTTTATCCGCGGCGAGAGCCGTCGCGCCTTCGGAGCGGCCGGCGCGCTATTATGCGGCCCTTTGATCGGAGCGCGGTCCGCGGGGCGGTGCAGGCGAGAGCACGCGTCCTTCGGCATCGGGTTGAACCGCGAACGCCGGGGCGCCGGGACGCAGATACGTCCAATAGATGCGCGCCATTTCAAACACGGCTTTGCCGAAGTCGCTCGACTTGACCGTCGATCCGGCCACGTCGCGCCAGCGGTCGAGCGGATACTCGTAGAGCACCTGTTCCAGGGCCGGCCGCCCCGCGGCGCAGCGGCAACGCTTCATGCGGGCCAGGATCTCGACGTCGAAAATCCAGTTGGTCAGAAATGGACGCTCGAACACGGCGACCATCTCCGGCGTGACGCGGAATAGCTTGGCCCCGCATTGCGTGTCGAAAATGCGCAGCCCCAACGCAAGCGATGCCACCCGGGCAAAGACTCGGCCCAGCGCGCGGCGCAGCGCTTGCCTCTCGATGTGACGACCCAACAGCGGCATGCGGCTGCCCAGCACGGCGTGGACGTGCGGTTGGTTGTCGAGCACGCGGCAAAAGGGCTCGATATCCGACAGCGGTGTGGCCAGATCGGCGTCCCAGTAGCCCACGTAGTCGGCGCCGGAGCGGATGGCCAGCAGCAGGCCCTGGCGCACGGCTTCGGCCTTGCCCGAGTTCTTCACCAGGTGCAGAAAGCTGAAGCGGCGCGGATTGGCGGCGTTGAGATGCTCGAGCAGCTCGAGCGTTTCGTCGCGGCTGCCGTCGTTGACGAACAGCAGCTCGGCTGTGTCGGTGCGGCGGCCGAAATCCTGAATGGCCCGCATGTTGAGCCGTTTGGCCTCGTTGTAGCAGGGCACGACCACGATGGCGCGCGACATGGGACGTCCTTGTCCATGAAGGGTCTTGGAAACGCAGGAGATGCTAGCTACCAGGCCTGATCGAGGCCCCCGTATACCGCAGATGGGGCTCGGCGAGCAAGGTCACTCGCGCGGCCGCGCGATGCATGCGCCGGCAGAGCTAGCAGCGTGGGCCGGCCGCGTCTTCCATCTGGGCGATGTACTGCCGCAGGCGCTCGACCTCGTCGGTCACGTGGTGCAGCTTGAGCATGTTCTCCACCCGCTTGACCAGCTCCAGCTTGTTCACCGGCTTGCTGAGAAAGTCGTCGGTGCCGGCTTCCACCGCCCGCTCGATGTCGCCCAGTTCGTTGAGCGCCGTGACCATTAAAATCATGATCCCCCGGGTGGCCGGGTCGGCCTTGAGCTTCTCGCAGACCTCGAAGCCGCTCAGCTTGGGCATCATCACGTCGAGCAGGATCAAGTCGGGCTGAAACGTCTCGACCTTGGCCAGCGTATCGCGGCCGTCGACGGCAATCTCGATCTCGCAGGGCAGCCCGCTGAGATACGCTTCGAGCAGCTCGACATTGGGACCATTGTCGTCGGCGATCAGAATCCGGCTTTTTTCGGCAGTTTCGGCCATGACACACATCCGTGGTGCTGCGCGCACTGAAGCGCAAGATCAAACGGTTCGCGGGCCAACCCCTCTGATTATAGGGCTCCCGGGAAGCGGCGAGAATGGGGATTCGCGGCCGGCATCCCATCGGTACGCCGCTCTAGGTCTCCTCGGCGTCGACTTCGGCCAGGCGATCGGCGGGCACCGGGAACTCGTTGCACAGGTCGAAGATCTCGCCGCGAATCTGGGTATGCCGGTCGGTGTTGTCGGGCGACTTGAGCGCCTCGAGCATCCAGGCCGCGATCCTGCGCATCTCGTCGCCACCCATGCCGCGGGTGGTTAGCGCCGGTGTGCCGATACGAATGCCCGAGGGATCCATCGGCTTGCGGGGGTCGTAGGGAATCATGTTCTTGTTGACCGTGATACCGCAGCGGTCGAGCACGGCTTCGGCCTGCTTGCCGCCGATGCCCAGCGGGGTGACGTCGACCAGCAGCAGATGGTTCTCGGTCCCGCCGCTGACCAGCTTCGCACCGCCGGTCATCAGCGCGTCGGCCAGGATGACCGCGTTGTCGATGATGGCCCGTGCGTATTGCTTGAACTCGGGCCGCATGGCTTCGCCGAAGCAGATGGCCTTGCCGGCGATGACGTGCATCAGCGGGCCGCCCTGGATGCCGGGGAATACCGAGCGGTCGAGATCCTTGGCGTATTCCTCCTTGCACAGCACGAGCCCGGCCCGCGGGCCGCGCAGCGTCTTGTGCGTGGTGGTCGAGACAAAGTCGGCCACGCCCACGGGATTGTCGTGCAATCCGGCCGCCACCAGCCCGGCGTAGTGGGCCATGTCCACAAACAGCTTGGCGCCCACTTCGCAAGCGATCTCGGCGAACTTGCCGTGCGGAATCTCGCGCGGATACGCGCTGGCGCCGGCAACGATCAACTTGGGCTTGTGTTCGCGCGCCAACTTGGCGACCTGGTCGAAGTCGATGCGGTGGTCGTCTTCCTTCACGCCGTAGTTGACGAAGTTGTAGAGGATGCCCGAGACGTTGAGCTTCATGCCGTGCGTCAGGTGGCCGCCGTGCGCGAGGTCGAGACCCAGGATCGTGTCTCCTGGGCGAACGGCCGTCATGTAGACCGCGAAGTTGGCCTGGCTGCCGGAGTGGGGCTGCACGTTGGCGTACTCGGCGCCGAACAGCTTCTTGGCCCGCGTGCGCGCCAGCTCTTCGACGACATCGACGTGCTCGCAGCCGCCGTAATAGCGGCGGCCCGGGTAGCCTTCGGCATACTTATTGGTCAACACGCTACCGACGGCCTGCATGACCGCGGGACTGGTGTAGTTTTCGCTGGCGATCATCTCCAGACCCTCCTGCTGCCGATCCATTTCGGCGGCCACGGCGGCCCAGACTTCGGGATCTTCTTCGAGAATGAAGTTCATCGACTCAGCGTCCTTTCGCAACTAGCGCCCAGTGCCCGGAAAGATGTCACATTGTCCGGCGTTGCGCGTACTTCGTCAACGACGCGCGCGGAGGCGAATGACGCCGAATCGCCGGGCAAGTGGCCGGGTAGCGGGCGAGCAAGCCTTACGGCGTGGAGATCTCGACGCGGGCGACACCTTCGTTGTCGCTCAAACGTCCGGGAGAGTCGTTGATGCGAAGATAGAGCGTACCGGCCCGCTCGACGCGAAACGTGCGCTCCAGCCCGATCGCCAACGGCTGGATCAACCCGCTGGGCGCCTGGGTGCTCGGGTCGTCGGCCCGCACCGCAGCCAGCAGCATGCCCAGCGGCCGGCCGTCGTGATATTCGATCGTCACGCCGGCGGGTTCGCTTATCCAGGGCTCGGCCTCGCGGGCGACCGTGTAGCGGCCCGAGGCGGCCAGTCGATACGTGCGGCCCGGCTGCAAGGCGACGCCGGTCGATTGCCAGCCGCGGTCGGCAGCCACTTCCACGGAGCGTCCCCCGTCGGGCAGCGGCTCGCCGGCGACGAAGTCGATCTCCATCCGCTCGAAGTCGTAGCCGTAGTCGATGTTGGCAACGAAGATCTGCCAGTCCTCGGCCAGTTGAGCCCGATCGTCCGCAAACAGTTTTTCGAGCAGCACCTCGAAGTCGCCTCGATCGACCTGGGAGTGCAGCGCGCGAAAGCGCTCGCGGTAGCGGGGATGGTGCTCGAGAAACGCCGCCGCGGCCCAGCACCAGCCATAGGGATCGAGTTGGCTGTGAAGCGGCCTGCCATCGCGGCCCAAGGCGAACACGCGGGCCAGGGTCATTGCGCGGCGTCCGGCGAATGCCTGTTGGACCACCTCGATGCGTCCCCATTGGGGCACTTCGTCGCGTGAGCCGGGAAACACGTTGACCGTGAGCCGATCGCCATCGAGCCGGTGCGTGGCCAAGAGCTCGGCTATGCCTTCGGCATACCAGGGCGTGCCCAAGCCGCCGAGGATGGTTTGCATGAAACAGTGCACGCCTTCGTGCAGCAGCAGGTGCCGGCGGTAGTACTCGCTGGTCTGATCGCACAGCCAGAATCGCTGCTGCCAGGAGTAGCCCGTGGTGAACTCGGGCAACTCGGCCGGCAACAAGCCCGCGGCGCGAAAGCGATCGACCGAGTGCATCAAGCATCCCCGCAAGTGCCAGTCGTCGAGCCGAGCTGGCTCGACGCCGAAGTACGCGCACCATTGCTCGAGTGCCTGCTCGAAGTGCTCGGGCAGCGATTCGACTTCGTCGTCCGCAGGAAGGTCGGTGGTGAGCGTCAGGTGCCGGGAGCGCAGCTCGCGCAGCGCGGTATCATCGGCGGCGGAAGTGCCGGCGACAATGACGAACGCGGCACCAAGCGCGACCAGAACTGGCAACGTGCGATGCATCGGAACCTGCGGGCACGAGAAGATGGGAAACCGCGCGAGGCGGTATCCCTTCATTGTACATGCCGCCCGGAGGGTGGCGCGCAGCAGCCGAACTACAGGGCCCGGCGGAAGCGCTTGGGGGGCCGCCCGTTGCGGCCGTACATGGGCTTCTTTTTCGGCTCGGCTTCGGGAGCCGCACCCGCATCGCCCTCGGTCCCGGCGGGCTGGCTGGCCGGCGGGCTGGAACTGACGGCCTCGAAGCCGGGAACTTCGTCGCGGGTGAGCAGCTTGTTGATGCGCACCTCGATGCGCGTCAGCTCGTTGCCTTCCTCGGGCGTGACGAACGTATAAGCGACGCCCTCGCGACCCATCCGGCCGGTGCGGCCGACGCGGTGCACGTAGTCGTCGCAGAATTGCGGGATGTCGTAGTTGAAAATGTGCGAGATACCGCTGACGTCGATGCCGCGGCCCACGACGTCGGTGGCCACGAGCACGCGGACCTTGCCGGCCCGAAAGGCGGCCATCACGCGATCGCGCCCGCTCTGGGGCAGGTCGCCGTGGATGCAGGCCACGTCCTTGAAACGCTTGGTCAGCCGCCGCCCGATGCGGTCGGTGCCGCGCTTCGTGCGGCAGAAGACGATCGCCTGCTTGGGCTCCTCGCGCTTGATCAGATGCTCGAGCAGGTCGAACTTACGGTCGCCGTCGACGGTGCAATAGAACTGCTCGATCGTATGGACCGAGATGTCCTTGGGCGAGAAGTTCAGCGACTCGGGGTCGCGCATGTACGAGCGGGCCAGCCGCTCGACGGGCGGCGGCACCGTGGCGCTGAGCAACAGCGTCTGCCGCGAGCGAGGGCAGCGCCTGAGAATCTTTTCGATGTCGGGGCGGAAGCCAATGTCGAGCATGCGGTCGGCTTCGTCGAGCACGACGATTTCCAGACCGTCGAACTTGAGCGTGCCGCGCGAGAGGTGGTCGAGCACCCGGCCGGGCGTGCCGATCACGACTTCGGCCCCGCGCGAGAGCTTGTCGATCTGCCCACGAATGGGCTTACCGCCGTACACCGCCACGGAGTGAATGCGCCGCCCGTGGGCCAGCTTGACGAATTCTTCACGCACCTGCACGGCCAACTCGCGCGTGGGCACCAGCACCAGCGCCTGCGGCGACTGCCCTTTCTTGCTGGGCCGAACCTTTTCCAGGATCGGGATCACGAAGGCCGCCGTCTTGCCGGTACCGGTGCGGGCCTGGCCCAGCACGTCGACGCCGGCAAGCGCACGCGGAACTAATCCGGCCTGAATCGGCGTGGGTTCGAGATACCCGGCCTTCGCCAGCGCTTCGAGCGTGGGCGGCGAAAGCGAGAGGTCTTCGAAACCGGAGGAGTTGGTGGGGGGGGATTTTTTCTCTTTCGTGGTAGTTTGCAACGCAGGTTCCAACACGGACAGGGGAGCGGTTGGCCGCGTCACACAAGAGAATATCGCGGCCGGAGAGTTTCCATTGATCTTTACACCTTAACTCTAGCCGCCAACAAGGTTTTCGTCAACTGCACACCTGCTCGATCCAGAATCCGGCGCAACGCAAGAAGTCCAGCGACTGTTCCCTGTTGCGCGAACTTGCCGGCACGGGGTGGCTGCGAAAAAAAATAGGCCGGCCCGCGGGTCCTTGAGGCAGCGGGCCGGCCTTTCTCGTCGGTATATGCGAAGCGCTAACCAGCGGCTTAGCGCTTGGTCGTCTTCTTGCGGGCCGTCTTCTTGGCGGTCTTCTTCTTGGGCGAGCGCTTGGTGGTCGCCTTCTTGGCCGCGGCCGTCTTCTTCGGGCGGGCCTTGGGCGAGCGCTTCGCCGTCGTCTTCTTCGCGGGCGACTTCTTCTTCACGGTCTTCTTCTTGGTTGCCATTTCCTTGGCTCCAGAGTGTTGGGCACCCGGCTTTGTCTGGCGTCATGCCTTCCCCGTGGGCACCCAGAGCGGGGAAGCCGCCCATTGGCACAGCGTCGAGATCCGACTCGCGCTGTACGAAGCGCCGAGTGAGGCGCTTGTTTCGTTAGGCGAAAGTTCGCGGATTGAACCAATTTCCGCCGAAGCGCGTCAAGGTGAGTTCGCGCCGGAACCCTCGGCCGCCGCCGGAGATGGGTACCGCTAAGCCGCGCGCGGCGAGTACTTGGAAGTGAACCTGGGGAGGATTATCATTGTCGGGCGCTTGAGTCGGGCCAGCGTGCGGCGCGGCTGTCCCTTCCCCCTGGCCGACGAGGAGTTGCACCCATGCCCCCTACCATTTCCCGCATCATCCAGGCGCTTGAGCCCTCGGCCACGATGGCCATGGCGGCCAAGGCCAAGGAGCTCAAGGCAGCGGGTAAAACGGTCTACGACTTCAGCTTGGGGGAGCCCGACTTCACGACGCCCGAGCACATTTGCACGGCCGCGACCGACGCTATGAAGGCCGGCCACACCCACTACACGGCCGCTCCCGGCATCCTCGAGCTGCGCACCGCCGTGGCCCGGCAGTACCATGATCGTCACGGCTTGGAGTACGGTCCCCAGCAGGTGGTCGTCTCCAACGGGGCCAAGCACTCGCTGCACAATGTCTTCACGGTGCTCTGCAATCCCGGCGACGAAGTGATCATTCCGGCCCCTTACTGGGTCAGCTATGCCGAGCTGGTGAAGCTGACCGGCGCCGTGCCGGTGATCGTCGACACCGACGAGGCCAACGACTTTAAACTCACCCCCGAGCAGCTTCGCGCGGCCATCACCGACAAGACGACCATCCTGCTGGTGTGCTCGCCGAGCAATCCCACGGGCAGCATGTACGCGCCCGACGAGTTGGCGGCGCTGGCCGACGTGGTGATCGAGCGCGATTTGACGGTGGTTTCCGACGAGATCTACGAGCGGCTGGTGTACGGCGATCGCAAGTTTGCCAGCTTTGCTACCGTGCGGCCCGGCATGCAGGAGCGCACCATCATCGTCAACGGGGCGAGCAAGGCCTATGCGATGACCGGCTGGCGTATTGGCTGGACGCTGTCGCCGGTGAAAATCGCCGCGGCCATGTCCAACCTGCAGAGCCAGGAGACCAGCAACCCGTCGAGCATCAGCCAATATGCGGCGATTGCCGCCATCGAGGGCCCACAAACCTGCGTGGAGGACATGCTGGCCGAGTTCACGAAGCGGCGCGAGTTCGTCCGCAAGCGGATTGCTTCGATCGATGGGCTGAGCTGTCCCGACATGGCCGGGGCGTTCTACGCGTTTGTGAACGTCAAGCCCCACCTGAAACGCAGCTATCAGGGCGAGCAGGTCGACAACTCGAGTCAGTGGTGCCTGGCGCTGTTGGAGCAGCAAAATGTCGCCACGGTGATGGGCTCGGCCTTCGGCGCCGAGGGCTACGCTCGGATCTCGTTTGCCACGAGCATGGACATCCTCTCGCAGGGCTTCGATCGCATCGAAGCGTTTCTGAACAGCGGCAAATAACCGCGCCGCGAAGTCCGGCTTCGCCCGGCCGCTCGTCGCAACCTACCGCGTGTTTTTGTTTTGGGGTTTTTTTGGTAGCCTGAAGCGCGGTGGTCCGACCCGGTACGCTTCTGGGGCGTAGAATTAGACGTAGCACCGCCGCCGATTGCACGGTCATAACGATTGTCCGGTCCCGGCGTGCGGCCACGGTTTGTGCCCCCTCGAGATCGCCACGGAGTCTGCACGCGTGAACATTCTCATGGCCACCAGCGAAGCAGTCCCCTTCGCCAAGACCGGCGGCATGGCCGACGTCTGCGGCACGCTGCCAGTGGAATTGGCCAGGCTCGGGCATCACACCACGCTGATCCTGCCCGCCTACCGTCAGGTGCGCGCGGCCGGATTGCCGATCGAGCCGACGGGCGTTCACTTCGACGTGGCCATCGGCAGCAAGACGGTCTCTGGCAGCTTCCTGAAGAGCCGCCTGCCCGAGGGGGACGTGCCGGTCTACCTGGTCGAAAACGATCACTACTACAACCGCGGCGGGCTGTACCAGGAAGACGGCGAGGACTATCGCGACAATTGCGAGCGCTACGTCTTCTTCTGCCGCGCCGTGTTGGAAGCCGTGCGGCTGCTCGACCTGCAGGTCGACGTCTTGCACGCCAACGACTGGCAGACGGGGCTCGTGCCGGCGTATCTGAAGCTCGAATACGCCGCGGTGCCCGAATACGAGCGCATCGGCTCGCTGCTGACGATTCACAACATGGCCTACCAGGGCGTGTTCTGGCACTGGGACATGCTGCTGACGGGACTCGACTGGAAATACTTCAACTGGCAGCAGATGGAGTTCTTCGGCAATCTGAACCTGCTGAAGACGGGCCTGGCCTTTGCCGACCGGCTCAATACCGTCAGCCCCCGCTACGCCGAAGAGATTCAAACGGCCCCGCTGGGGTGCGGGCTCGAGGGCGTCTTGCAGAACCGCCGCGGCGCGCTCTCGGGCATCGTCAACGGCGTCGACTACCGCGAGTGGGACCCGTCCATCGACAAGCACCTGGCCGAGAAATTCACGCCCGAATCGGTCGCCACCGGCAAGGCGGCGTGCAAGGCGGCCTTGCAGCGCGAGCTGGGACTGCCCGAGGAGCCGCGCGTGCCGCTGGTGGCATTCGTGGGCCGCCTGGCCGACCAGAAGGGCCTCGATCTGCTGGCCGCGACCGTGAACGATTGGGTCAAGACGCACGACGTGCAATGGGCCATCCTCGGCACCGGCGACCCGCAGTACGAAGAACAGTTTGCCATGTTGGCCCAGCGCTTCCCCAACCGCGTGGCCGCCCGGCTCGAATTCTCCAACGCCCTGGCCCACCAGTTCGAGGCGGGGGCCGACATGTTCGTGATGCCCAGCCGCTACGAGCCCTGCGGGTTGAACCAGCTCTACAGTCTGAAGTATGGTACCGTGCCGATCGTGCGGGCCACCGGCGGCCTGGTCGATACGATCACCCCGGTCGACGACAAGACGCTGGCCGACGGCACGGCCACCGGCTTCGCATTCGGCGACTACAGCGCCGTGGCCCTGGCCAAAGCGCTGCAACGGGCCTGTGACGCGTATGTACAGCCGGAGGTCTGGAGCAGGATCATGGCCACCGGCATGCAGCAAGACTGGTCGTGGGCCACCAGCGCCCGAAAGTACGTCGAGCTGTACGAGGCCACCGCGGCCCGGGTCCGTCGGGGGCTAGTGGCCGGCAACGCCTGAGGCTTCCTCCCCCTGCAGAGCGCTCCGAAGCCGGGGCTTTCCAGAGCCGGGCCCAAAGCGTACCTTAGGAACGTTTCGCAGGAATGGCGGCACCGCGCGTCGGAGCACGCGACGGTGAACACGAGTGTCCGGAAAGTGCCAAAGCTGGGACGGCCGCGGCGCCGTCCTTGACCGCCGCCATGCACGATCTATCTGTCGCCTTCGTTTGGCATCAACACCAGCCGTACTATTCGGACGATGTTGCCGGCTATAACCCGATGCCCTGGGTGCGGCTGCACGGCACCAAGGACTACTGGGGCCTGGCGCAGCATCTGGCCGAAGTGCCCGAGGTGCACGCCACGATCAACCTCGTGCCCAGCCTGCTGGCCCAGATCCTGGCGTACACCGAGCACGGAGCGACCGACGAACACTTGCGCGTCTCACGCATCCCGGCCGACGGGCTCAGCGAGGCCGACGCGCAGTACCTGCTCGACGCGTTCTTCATGGCCAACCCGGATCAGATGATCCGGCCCTACCCGCGCTATCGCGAGCTGTACGAACAGCGGGGTCTGCACGTCGACGGGGCCGAGCGGGCGCTGCGTCGCTTTCAGACGCGGGATCTGTTGGACCTGCAATGCTGGAACAACCTGGTCTGGTTCCACCCGATCGCGTTCGAGGTGTACGACGACCTGGCCGAGTTCCGCGACAAGGGAGGCCACTGGACCGAAGCCGAGAAACAGTGGCTGCTCGACAAGCAGATGGAAGTACTCTCGGAGGTGGTGCCGCTGCACCGGAAGCTGGCCGATCGTGGCCAGGTGGAGCTGACCACGACGCCGTTCTATCACCCCATTCTGCCGCTGTTGATCGACAAGCAACTGGCGCGTCAGGCCATGCCGGGAGTGAACCTGCCGCGCCGGCTGGAAGGTTATGCGGAGGACGCGGCCGAGCAGATCCGTCGCGGCGTGGCGTATCACGAGAAACTGTTCGGCAGCAAGCCGCTGGGCATGTGGCCCTCGGAGGGCTCGGTGGCGCAGGCCATCATTCCGCTGGTGGCCGAGGCCGGCATCGAGTGGATTGCCACCGACGAGGAGATCCTTGCCGGCTCGACCGACGGCTGGGTCTCGCGCGATCCGCACGGTATGGTGCGCAATCCCGAGATGCTCTATGCCCCCTGGCGCGTCGAAGAACAGGGCAAGAGCGTGCAGATGATCTTTCGCGACCACGCCCTGAGCGACCAGATCGGCTTCCACTTTCAACGCTATCACGCCGATGACGCCGTGCGCGACCTGCTGGGCACGCTCGAGGCGATCGACCACGCCACCGAGGCCCATGCCACCAAGCGCCCGGCGCTGGTGAGCATCATCCTGGATGGCGAGAACTGCTGGGAGTACTACCCCAACCAGGGCGTCGACTTCCTGCGGTCGCTCTACCACGGCATTGCCCGGCACCCGCGCATTCACGGCGTGCGAGTGCGGGACTACCTGGCCGAGCACCCGGCCACCGAGCGGGTGGGGCACCTGTTCGCGGGCAGTTGGATCAGCCATAACTTCGGCATCTGGATTGGGCACCCCTCCTGCAACAAGGCCTGGGACCTGGTTTCGGAGGCTCGCGAGGCTTTGGTCGAGCGCGAGGCCAGTGGCGAAGTCACACCGGCCAAACTGTCCCAGGCGTGGGACGAATTGTTTATCGCCGAGGGGAGCGATTGGTTCTGGTGGTTCGACGATCGCCATTCCAGCGCCCAGGACTGGCTGTTCGACGAGCTGTTCCGCAAGCACTTGCAGAACGTCTACACGTTGATCGGCCTGGAGGCGCCGGTCGAGCTGCAGCGTCCCGTGGGCGGCGACCGCCGGCACGTTCCCCCGTTTACCCAACCCAGCGCCTTGCTGGACGTGAAAGTGAACGGCCGCGAGACCTACTTCGAATGGCTGGGTGCCGGTGGGTACTCTGCCTCGACCGGTCGCGGCACGATGAACATGGCCGACGCGCAGCGGATCGAGCGGGTGTACTTCGGCTTCGACCAGGAGCGGCTGTTGCTTCGATTCGACGCCACGGGCCCGATTTCCGACCGCCTGGTCGACGTCGAGACGTTGCGAATCGCCTTTTTGCAGCCCGCCGGTTTCGAGCTATTGATTACAGAGCCTGCGCAAGCGAGGCCGTCGGTGCGGCTGTTTCACAACGACGTGCCGGTCAGCGCCCCCGGTGTGGAGGCGGCTGCCGATGCGATCCTCGAGGTAGCGGTGCCGTGGCGCAGCCTGGCCACGGCCCCCGAGGCGCCTTTGAACTTTTTTGCCGAGCTGTATCAGCTTGAGCGCTCGATCGAGCGGATCCCACAGGAGGGGCTGCTCGAGACCGTCGTACCCTCGCCCGACTTTGAATTGATGATGTGGCAAGCCTGAGCCCGGCGCCCGCATGCGGTGCCGGCAAGAGACACGATGCCCGATTTTCGCAAAGACCCGATCACTGGTCGCTGGGTGATCATCGCCCGCAACCGCGCCAAACGTCCGCACGAGCTGGTCGACGGCGTGGCCCGGCGTCGGCCGGGCGAGTTCTGCCCGTTTTGCGAGTGATCGGAAAGTTACACGCCGCACGAAATTGCGGCCTATCGCCAGCCGGGAACCCACCGCGATCGACCGGGCTGGCGGGTGCGCGTGGTGCCCAACAAGTTTCCCGCCCTGGAGATCGAAGGCGATCTGGGCAAGCGGGGCCAGGGGATGTACGACGTCATGCGCGGCGTGGGGGCCCACGAAGTGATCATCGAGTCCCCCCGCCACCTGACCAGCGCCACGCAGCTTTCGACCGAGACGCTGCGCGACGTGTTCTGGATCTACCGCGACCGGCTGCTCGACTTGAAGAAGGACAACCGGCTTGTCTACGGCATGATCTTCAAGAACGTGGGCGCCGCGGCCGGGGCGTCGCTCGAGCACACCCACAGCCAGTTGATCGTCACGCCGATCGTCCCCATCAACGTCGCCGAGGAGATCGAAGGGTCGCAAGCTTACTACGGGTATCGCGGGCGGTGCGTATATTGCGACATGATCGAGCAGGAGCTGGCCTTCGAGAAGCGGATCGTCGTCGATTCGCCCGGCTTCGTGGCGTTCTGTCCGTTCGCGGCGCGGTTCCCATTCGAGACCTGGATCCTGCCGTCGAATCATGCCAGCCACTACGAGACGCTATCGCGCTCGTCGGCCGAAGAGTTGGCCCGCGTCATCAAGCGCGTGCTGGCAAAAATCGAAACGGCACTGGACCGCCCCGCTTACAATTACATCATTCATACGGCTCCCTTTGACACTTCAGCCTTGGGTCACTATCACTGGCATATAGAGATTATTCCGCGCGTGACCAAGACGGCGGGCTTTGAGTGGGGGACCGGTTTTTACATTAATCCGGTGCCGCCCGAGGAGGCGGCAACGTTTATGCGTTCTTTGGAAATCGACTCTCAAGAGGCGCAAGAAATTCGGGCAAGGGCGACTGGATAAGCCGGGTCCCTTTTGCCGAATATCGCTTTACATACGGAAGTCCCCCGCACCCCCTTTGCCACGCGCTCGCCATGCCGAACAACGTACGCCTCATCTTCGTCTGCCACGACCACCAGCCGGTTGGCAACTTCGACCACGTTCTCGAGCAGTCGTATCGGGATAGCTACCTCCCGTTTTTGAACGTCTTCGAACCCTACGAGTCGCTGAAGATCGGGTTGCATACCAGCGGCCCGTTGTTGGAGTGGCTCGACGCGCATCACCCCGACTACCTGGATCGCGTGGCGCGGCTGGTGGCGGCCGGCCGGATCGAGATCATCGGCGGCGCGTTCTACGAGTCGATCCTGTCGATGATCCCGCGGCACGACCGCATCGGACAGATTCAAAGCTACACGCGCTACCTCGAGCAACGGCTCGGTGCCCAGGTGCAGGGCATGTGGATGCCCGAGCGGGTGTGGGAACAAGGCATGACCAGCGATCTGGTCGCGGCCAACATCCGCTACACCATGCTCGACGACTTCCACTTCAAGAACGCCGGGCTGCGCGAAGACCAACTGCACGGCTACTACCTGACCGAGGACGACGGTCACGTGCTGGCCGTGTTTCCCGACAGCGAGCCGCTGCGGTACATGATTCCCTTCCGCTCGCCGCAGGAATCGATCGACTACCTGGGACACGTGGCCGCCAACCATCCCGGCGCCGTGGCCATGTTCGGCGACGACGGCGAAAAGTTCGGCGCCTGGCCCGAAACCTACAAGACCTGCTACGAAGAAGGCTGGCTGAAGACCTTCTTCGACCTGCTGGTGGCCAATGGCGAGTGGATTCACTCGGTTACGCCCGCCGAGGTGCTCGACTCGACCGCACCCGCCGGCAAGGTCTACCTGCCCGAGGGCAGCTATCGCGAGATGACCGAGTGGGTGTTGCCCACCGAGCAGTTATGCGAGTACACGTCGATTCGCCGCGAGATGGAGCACGACCCGCGCTGGCCGCGGATCGCGCGGTTCGTGCGCGGAGGCTTCTGGCGCAACTTCCGCGTCAAGTATCCCGAAGCCAACGAAATGTACTCGCGGATGATGATGGTCAGCCGCAAGCTACAAGCCGCGCTCGAAACCGGCGCCTCGCGCGACTTGCTCGAGCAGGCCCGCACGGCACTCTATCGCGGGCAGTGCAACTGTGCCTACTGGCACGGCGCGTTCGGCGGCGTGTATCTGCCCCACCTGCGCAACGCGATCTACGCTCAGCTCATCAAGGCCGACAACCTGCTCAACACGGCGCTGCACAAGCCGACCACCTGGGTCGAACTGACCAGTGATGACTACACTTTCGACGGTTGGCAGGAAGTGCAACTGGCCGGCGATCATCTCGTGGCGCTGGTCGCCCCCGGGCGCGGAGGCATGCTCTACGAGCTCGACATTCGCGAAATCACTCACAATCTGCTGGCCTCGCTCACCCGCCGTCCCGAGGCCTACCACAACAAGGTGTTGGGCGGCAGCGACGATCGCAACGACGTCGAAGGTGTGATGGACCGTGTCGTCTTCAAGCAGGAAGGCCTCGATCAGCGGATTCAGTACGACGGCCATCCGCGCAAGAGCCTGATCGATCACTTTTACGACCCACAGACGAACCTCGAGGCCGTGGCCCGCGGCCAGGCTCCCGAATGGGGCGACTTCCACCTGCGGCCTTACGAGGCCCGCATGCGGCGGAACCCCAAGCGGATGCAAGTGCAGCTCACCTGCCAGGGCAACGCCGGCGACGTGCCCGTCAAGATCACCAAGAGCCTCACGCTCGCCGCCGGCAGCTCCACCCTTGAGGTCGGCTACCTGCTCGAAGGCCTGCCGACCGATCGGGCGCTGCACTTCGGCGTGGAGTTCAATTTCGCCGGACTCCCCTCGGGCATCGACGACCGCTACTTCTACGGTCACGAGCGGCAGCGCTTTGGCCAGCTTGGCGCCTGGCTCGATCTGAACGACGCGGCCGAACTCGGCCTGGTCGACGAATGGCTCGGCGTGGACGTGAACCTCGCCTTCTCGCGGCCCAGCGGCATATGGACCTTCCCGGTCGAAAGCGTCAGTCAGTCGGAAGGCGGTTTCGAGCTGGTGCACCAATCGGTCGTCGTGCAGCCGCACTGGATGGTGCAAGGCGACGAGAACGGAGCTTGGAGCGTGTCGATGCATCTAGCGATCGACACCAGCCTGGCCGAGAGCCGCCGCGAGCAGCCGCAGCCGCAAGCCGCCGTCGAGCTGACCCACTCCTCGTAGAGCACGTGCCGCGGATCGTTGTCGTCGACAGAGCCTTACGGCGACGCGCGCAACACCAGGGCTTGCACGTCGAACAGCCGGCCGGTATCGCCGGGCTCCTGTGGCGGGCGGGCGACCCAGTGCCAGCGATTGCCCGCGACGATCGTGAAGCGTTTGTCGAGATAATCGGTCAGGTCCTGCGTGCGCAACATCCGATAGGTGCCCGCCGACGCCCATTGGCCGGCCTTGTTCAGGCGAATGTCGCACATCTGCGCCGTCGCCGACAGGCAGATCATGCCGCCGGGGGCCAACATACCGGCCAGGTCGTCGATGAACCGCGCTTCCATCCGCCGAGCCATGTCGTAAAGCGTCTGGGCCCAGCGCTCGCTCCGGGGCAATTGCCCGGAATCGCCAAACTTGCGAGCGAACAGATCGGCCGATCGATGCAGCAGGCCGAAGTGGAGCTGGCTCAACACGCACGAGGCCACCACCAGGTCGTACTTGTCCTCCAGCCCGGCCCCGGGAAGCGGCTGCGATTCGACCAGCTCGACCATCCGTTCGATCGCCGCCTCGGGTGCCGACGCTTCGCTCAAGATCTGGTGGATGCCGCGCAGCAGCGGCTCGGTCACGCCGGTCAGGTCGTCGAAACGCACGTCGAGCTTTGCCCGGGCTGCATCGCTAAGCATGGCCGCGGCGATGCCCGCTTCGAGCGTGGAGGCGTCGACGTCGCAAACGAGTACCTTGTCGAAGCGGACGGCCAGTTCGGACAGCGGGATCTCCGTGCATTTGCCGGCTCCCAGCACCGCCGCGCGGCCCGGGTGCACCGCTTCGGCGGCAGCCAGAATCATCTGCCGGCTACGCTGCACCTGCTCGCAGGGTACGGGAGTCAGCAGATAGAGCCCCGGCCCCGCGTTCTTGTTCCCCGCCTCGTTCATTCGGCCGTTTCCTCGTTCCTGGTACGCACGAGCGGCTCGGCTGCCAGGGCGAACCAATCGATGTCCTTGTCAAACTGTTGCGCACCAAAGCTTACTTCGCCGAGCAGGGGCGCGCCGGCGCAGCGGCGAATCTCGGCTGCATTCTGGGCGATGCTCGCATCGTCGCCCGGCGGCTGCGGCTGGTTGAGCACGATGCCGGCTACGTCGAGCCCCTCCCGAAACGCCGCCGCCGCGATCAGCGTTTGCAGCACGTGGTTGATCGTGCCCAGCACGTTGCGGGCCACCACCAACAGCGGAAAGCCCAGATCGTAGGCCAGGTCGGCCACGTATTCGTCTTCGCCCAGGGGCGACATCAGTCCGCCGGCCCCCTCGACGAGCACGACGTCGCTCACTTCGAGCCAGGGTTCGAGCCCGCGCCGCATGAGTTCGGCGTCGAGCGAGCGTCCTTCGGCCGCAGCCGCCAAGTGCGGAGCCAGCGGCGCCGCAAAGCGTTGCGGGCAGACCTGCTCGAGCGTGAGCGGCGAACCGGCCGCCTGCCAGAGTGTCACCGCATCGTCCGACACCAGTTCGCCGCCGTGCATTGGGCAGTCGCTGGCCGCCGGCTTGTACACGCCGACGGTGTGTCCCTCGGCCACCAGCGCGCGGGCCACCAGGGCCGTGACGTAGGTCTTGCCTATTTCGGTGTCGGTGCCAGTAATAAAGAGGCCGCGTGGCCGTTTGCGCGCCATAGGGGCATAAGGTACCATGTCGCCGATGAACCCAGCAAACCGACCCAACGATCGAACCGTCGACTCGAGCCCCGCCAGCGCCGTGGTGGCGGTGGTGCAGATGACCGCGCGCGAGGCGAAGGACAAGAACGTCGTCAAGGCGCTGCAGCGGATCGGCGAGGCGGCCACGGCGGGGGCGAACATCGTCTGCCTGCAGGAGTTGTTCGCCGGGCCCTATCCTTGCCAGAGCGAAGACCACGCGCAGTTCGACCAGGCCGAGCCCATTCCCGGCCCCACTAGCCAGGCCCTGGCCAAGGCGGCCGCCGAGCACGGCGTCGTGATCGTCTCCTCGCTGTTCGAACGACGTGCCCCGGGCCTGTATCACAACACGGCGGTGATCTTCGACGCCGACGGCTCGATCGCCGGCATCTATCGCAAGATGCACATTCCCGACGACCCGCTGTACTACGAGAAGTTCTACTTCACGCCGGGCGACCTGGGCTTTCGGGCGTTCGATACCCGCTTCGGCCGGCTGGGCGTGTGCGTTTGCTGGGACCAGTGGTACCCGGAGGCCGCGCGGCTCACGGCGCTTTCCGGCGCCCAGGTGATATTCTATCCCACGGCCATTGGTTGGCTGCCGGACGAGAAGGCCGAGTACGGCGAAAGTCAGCATTCGGCCTGGGAAACGATGATGCGCAGCCACGCGATTGCCAACGGCGTGTTCGTGGCCGCCGCCAACCGCACCGGCCCCGAGGGACAACTCGAGTTCTGGGGCGCCTCGTTCGTGGCCGATCCCAACGGCAACGTGCTGGCCCGGGCATCGCACGACAAGGAAGACACCCTGCTGGTCGAGTGCCAGTTGGACAAGATCGACGTGGTGCGCACACACTGGCCGTTCCTACGCGATCGGCGGATCGACGCCTACGACGGGTTGCTGAAACGCTATCTCGACGATTGATGCCGCCATGCCGCTGGTGCTCCGCTATCGTGGTCAGACGTCGATCCCCGTGGAGGTCGAGGGTTTTTTGCCGGAGGTAGTGCGCGGCCACACGCTGGCCCAGATCGAACGCATCGAGATCTTTCACGGCAACCAGAAGTGCGCGCTGGGCGATTTCTTCAGTGTCTCGGGGTCGGCCGACGACGCGTGCTTTGAGTTCGAGGGCGATCTGTCCGGCGTGCACTGGATCGGCGCGAAGCTCGCCGCGGGCGAAATCCGCATTGAAGGCTCGGCCGGACGCCACGTCGGTAGCGAAATGACCGGCGGTACGATCCACGTCGCGGGCGACGTCTCTGATTGGGTCGGCGGCGAAATGCACGGCGGGCTGATTCACGTTCGCGGCCGCGCGGGCCACTTTGTCGGCGCCGCGTATCGTGGCAGCAAGCGCGGCATGACCGGCGGCACCATCCTCGTGCACGGGCCCGTGGGCGATGAGACCGGCCACACCATGCGGCGCGGCCTGATCGCCGTCGGTGGCGCGGGCGATTTTACCGGCTTGAACATGATCGCCGGCACGGTGCCGGTCTTCGGTCCCGTCGGTACTCGCACCGGGGCCAACATGCGTCGCGGCACGCTTGGCTTGTTCGGCGAAGCGCCCGTGCGATTGCTGCCCACGTTTCGCCCCGGCAACTGCGACAAGCTGCTCGTGCTGCAACTCGTTTTCGCCGAGCTGCGCCGACTGGGATATCCGTTCGACGAATCCCTGTGCGAGCGCGCCTATCGTATGCACCACGGCGACCTGGTGACCGGCGGCCGCGGCGAAGTGCTCGTGCCGGCGTAAGTCGTGCACGCTGTGCATGGCATTCTCATTCGTCGCCGGGGAACCGCCATCCACGGAGTGCATGACCGACGAGTTCTTGTTTGACACCCGTCCAGGGCCCTGCTACATTCGGGCCTCGTAGCGTGCGTTGGTGGTCGGCGTTTCGTTGCTGAAACGCCGACAAAACAGGGAACCCGGTGCGATTCCGGGACGGCCCCGCCGCTGTAACCGAGCGGCAAGGAACGCTGATTCACACGCCATTGTCGAAAGGGTGGCCCAGCCACCTCGACGAGAAGGCCAGCGTTTCCAGCTCGGAAGTCAGAAGACCTACCAACGCGTTTGTCGGCAGCGCCCGCGAGGGACGAGTGCTGCACTGACCGTAGGCTTTTTCGGAAGTCGCTAATCGGCCGCGTTTGCCTTTGACCGACGCGTTTTCGCGTGGACGCTTGCGCACTTGATGCTGCGCGCGACGTCCGCGCTCTCGATGTGTCTGCCGGCATGCGCTGTCGACGCGCTGGTTGTTTGCCGTGACCCGCTTCGCCGCCAAGACACGCCGCCTCTCCGCGGGCTTCACGCTCGTGGAATTGCTGGTGGTGATCGCCATCGTGGGGCTGCTGGTGGCGTTGTTGCTGCCGGCGGTGCAGGCCTCGCGCGAGGCGGCGCGGCGTTCGCAGTGCAGCAATCACCTGCGGCAACTCGGCGTGGGGCTGCAAGGCTATCACGACACGCTGGCCACCTTCCCCACCGGCGCATTGGATCGCAAGACCGGCGCCAATCCGCAGGGGCGGCAGCTTTCCTGGAATGTCTTCCTGCTGCCCTTTGTCGAAGAACGCGGCGTGTTCGACCTGTTCGATTGCGGCAGCGCCTACAACAGCGCCGCCAACCGCGACGCGGGCGGCACCATCATCCACGTTTACCTTTGTCCCAGCACTTCGACGCTGGCCTACGACCGCAAGGGGCCCACGACCGGCGACCAAAACGGCAACGGCGCCTGGAACGCCGGCGACGACCTGGCCTTTACCGACTACGGCGGCAACTTCGGCTTTTCTGGACTAGGGAAGCCGTACATGAACGGCGTTTTGCTCTACGACCGAGCGATCCCCATTTCGCAGATCACCGACGGCACCGCCCACACGATCATCGTCGCGGAAGACACGGGCCGCGGCGCCGCCTTCGACGGGCAATGGGCCAACGGCGAGAACATCTTCGATCAAAGCGGACCGATCAACGATCGATCGGCTCCCAGCTACCTGTGGCAAAACAACGAGATGTGGAGCGACCACCCCGGCGGCGCCCAAGCCCTGTTCTGCGACGCCTCGGTCCGCTTCCTGCACGAAGACATGGACCTGGAGACGCTCGCCGCGCTCTGCACGCGTGCCGGCGACGAGATTCTCGCGCGGTCCGGCGACACGCCCTGAACACGAACCCAACGCAACCAACGATCAACCTCCCGAGGAACTTTCTTATGAACCTACGAGCGTCGCAGTTGTCGGTCTTCTTGTTGTTGCTGTCCGCGGCCGGCGCTCTGCCGGTGCGGGCCGAGGTGCTGCCGCCGCCGACCTACGACCTGACGCTGCCGCCTCCGGCGGCGAACGCTTTCGGAGTCTCGGTTGCCTTCGGCCCCAGCGACGGCTTGTTGTACGTATGGGACGGCGCAAGTGTGCTCAAGCAGGACGCTCCGCTGTCGGGCAGCTTCACCTCGATCGGGAACGTCGGCTCCGGTAGCTCCGACGCCGGGCCGGTGGCCTTTTCGCGCGACGGCGACGAGTTGCTGTTGGGCAACGGCGCCGGCGGGGCGTTGGGCGGCGCGAACGCCGATTTGATCTTCTCCATTCCCGCTGCCGGCGGCGACGGCAACGTGGCGATCGGCACGGTGCCGTATCACGCCCGATTTCTGGCCGCCCCGCTCGGCGCGTCGAACGACCTGTACTTCATCAACCAGGGAAACGCCTCGTTCAGCGCCAGCAGCGTCTCGGTGTTCGATGCAACCGACGGCAGCAACGTGTCGGTGATCGCAGACATCCCTGGCGCCAGCACGGCGATGGCGGTCGATGCCCTGGACCGCCTGTTCGTGGGCGTGGGCTTTGGTCCCCAGCGTGGGCAGCTCCGCAGCTTCGCCCTGAGCGACATCCAAACTGCATACGACACCACCGCGCCGCTCAACTGGACCAGCGGCGACGTGTTCAATGCCGCCGACAACAACAGCGGCGCGGGTCTGTTCTTCGACGCCCGGGGCTACCTGTTTGCCGGGGGACCGAGCGGCGTCACGGTCTTCGGCAACGGCATCGTCGAAACCTACGAAAACAACGGCTTCACGCTCGTCGACTACGATCCGGTGAACGACCTCGTGCTGGTCACGGGCTTCGGCGATCACCAGGGGCTGTATCCGGCTTCGATGTTCTTGATTCCCGAGCCGTCCGCGCTGCTTTTGGCCGCGTGCTGGCTCGCCGTGTTCCTTCCGGCCTGGCGGCGACGGCATCGTCGTTGGGCCTAGCGCGCCACGCGCGGCGCACGTTTCCTTTTGACTAGCAGAAGTGCGAGTTGCCGCTCCCGGTGCGTGCGGACGGTGACCCGACGGATCGACCTGCGCGCCTGTGGTCACACACCGTTTCTTCTTGGAGGGTCAGCTCATGCGGACGTTTTTCATTGTCAGCGGATTCCTCGGCCTGCTTACGACAACGAGCCCGGTAACCGCGGGTCCTTACGCGCCGGCCGCGGGCCAACCGGGGTCCACCGCCATTGCGGCCGATAGCCCCGCGTTTGTCGGCTGGGCCAGCAGCGTGGCGAGTCTCGTGCGCGGACCCATCGACGCGGCCGACCCCGGCGGTGAACTGGCTTCGTTTGGCGTGGCGAGCAACGCCTTGGGCCCGGCCGACGCCACCATCTCGACGCCGGGTCCGATTGTCAGCCTGGGCGACGGCGGACACATCACGCTCTCGTTCGATGCGCCGATTGTCGATGGCCCCGGCTTCGATTTCGCCGTGTTCGAAAACGGCTTCGGCGACGAGTTTCTGGAACTGGCGTTCGTCGAAGTCAGCACCAATGGCATCGACTTCGCGCGGTTCGCGAGCGTCTCGCTGACTCAGACGGCGACGCAAATCGGCTCGTTCGGCACGATCGATACCACGAACCTCGACAACCTGGCGGGCAAGTACCGCGTCGGCTTCGGCACGCCCTTCGATTTGAGCGCCCTGGCGGGTGTGTCGCCGCACGTGGACGTCAACGATGTCCGCTTCGTGCGCTTGATCGATGTGGTCGGCTCGCTCGATCCGACGCTGGGCACGCAGGACTCGCTCGGCAACGCGATCAACGATCCCTACCCCACGGCGTTCTCTTCCGGCGGGTTCGATCTCGACGCTGTCGGCGTGATCCACTCGGTTCCCGAGCCGGCCTCGTGGTGTTTGTGGGCACTCGGCTCTGCCGCCTTGGTTTGGCGTTGCCGCTGCAGACGCCGCAGGCCCAAGCGTTGACAGACGCGGCTGCCGCGCGATCCAATCGAACCAGTTCCCTGGAAGCTGCGGAGGCCATGCGATGACGTCTCCTTGCCTTCGACTGGCGACCGAAGACGATCTGGTCGCGATCAACGACATCTACAACTACTACGTGCTGCACTCGACGTGCACGTACCAGTTGGAGGCGGAACCGATCGAGGACCGCGCGGCCTGGTTTCGCGAGCGCCTGCGGCAATGCCTGCCGGTGACCGTGGCCGAGCACGGGACCCAGGTCGTCGGCTGGGGCTCGCTGTCGCGATTCCATCCCCGCACCGGCTACGCCTCCACGGTGGAAGCCTCGGTCTATATCAATCACCAGCATCACCGCCGCGGCCTGGGCCGCCTGTTGCTCTCCGACCTGGTCGAGCGGGCTCGCAGCGCGGGCTTTCATTCGGTCATCGGCGGCGCCAGCGCCGAGCAGACCGCCAGCATCGCCTTGCAGGAGTCGCTGGGCTTCAAGCGAGTCGGACAGCTCGTGCAAGTGGGCTACAAGTTCAACACCTGGCTCGACGTTATCTACCTGCAACGGATGCTCGGCCCCGCGTCACCCGAGCAGCCCGCCGATTGACAGGTCGCCCCGCGCCCCGATTCAATCAACGACATGACCTCTCCGCACGATCACAATCGCCAGGCCTGGGACGCTCGCGTGCGGGCCGAGGCACGCTTCACGCGGCCGGCGGCCGACCACGAGTTCGCCAACCCGCTGGCCACGGTCGACGCGGTGGGTTGGCTCGGCCCCAGCATCGCCGGGCGGCGCGTGTTATGCCTGGCCGCAGGCGGTGGGCGCCAGGCCCCGTTGTATGCCGCCGCGGGGGCCGAAGTGACGGTCGTCGACATCAGCGCTGAAATGCTCGCGCTCGATCGCCAGGTCGCCGCGGAGCGCGGACTCGCGCTGCGCACCGTCGAAGCCTCGATGGACAATCTCGCGGCGCTCGCGCCGGCCAGCTTCGATATCGTCGTGCAACCGGTCAGCACCTGTTACGTGCCCGACGTGGTGCGCGTGTATCAGCAGGTGGCCCGGGTCACCGCGGCCGGCGGCGTCTACGTCAGCCAGCACAAGCAACCGTCGAGTTTGCAGGCCGCCGTGAAGCCGAGCGCCCGCGGCTACGAGTTGACCGAGCCGTACTATCGCACCGGCCCGCTACCGCCGGTCGAGGGCAGCTCGCACCGCGAACCGGGCACGCTCGAGTTCCTGCACCGTTGGGAAGAGCTATTGGGCGGCATGTGCCGCGCCGGCTTCGCGATCGACGACGTGCTGGAGCCGGTACACGCCGACGAGCAGGCGGCGATCGGCAGCTTCGGCCATCGCAGCCGCTACGTCGCGCCCTATGTGCGCATCAAGGCCCGTCGCACCGGGACCGGCACCGATGCCGTTTCGCGCATGTGGCTGCCTCGCTAGCTCGGACGGTGGCGAATGGCGCCGACGTCGCGGCGCAAAAAACCGACGACCAAAAACCCTCGCTCTGGTGTCGGGCTGGTGGGGGTCCGCCGGCCCGTTGCATTCGCCGCGCCGCTCGATCAAGATAGACACTCCTGACTCCCCGATCCTGCCCTGTTTGCCCTGGTGCCTCGCGCGTGACCCACCCAGCGATTCAAGAAATCGTGGCGGTTTTCGGCCAGCCTGTGGCCGGAAATCCGACGCAATACATGATGGAAAAGGCGTTCGCCGACGTCGGGCTCGAATGGCGCTATCTCACGCTCGAAGTGGCGCCCGAAGCCCTGGGCGACGCTGTGCGCGGCATGCGGGCCATGGGCTTTCGCGGCTGCAACCTGACCATCCCGCACAAGGTCGAGGTGATCCAGCATCTCGACGGCACCAGCGAAGCTGCCACGCTGATGGGCGCCGTCAACTGCGTCAACCGCATCGATGGTAAGCTGATCGGCGACAACACCGACGGCAAGGGCTTCGTGCAATCGCTGCGCGAATTGACCGATCCGGCCGGCAAGAACGTGATCATTCTGGGGGCGGGCGGCGCGGCCCGGGCCATCGCCGTGGAAGTGGCGCTGGCCGGCGCGGCGGCGATGACCATCGTCAATCGCACCGAGGGGCGCGGGCAAGAGTTGGCCGCGCTGATCAACGACAAGGCCAACGTCCCCACGCAGTTCGTGCTGTGGGAGGGCGACTACGAGGTTCCACCCGAGGCCGAAGTGGTGATCAACGCCACGTCGATCGGCTTGGGCGACGCCGCGGCCCGCGTGCCGCTGGCGGTCGACTCGCTCGAGTCGGACATGGTCGTGGCCGACGTGGTGTTCAACCCGCCCGAAACGCGGTTGCTGCGCGACGCGAAGTCGCGCGGCTGCGAAACGCTCGACGGCTTGGGCATGCTGGTCAACCAGGCGGTGATCGGCTTCAACATCTGGACCGGCCGCGATGCCAATCCCTCGGTGATGCGCGAAGCCCTGGAGGAGTTCCTCGGCTTCTAACGACCAAGACTATTCACGCGCCGCTTGCGGCCTCAGCCATCAACATCAAGGATCTTTCCCCATGACACGCGCGTGGCGCAGTTTGGCGTTTTGCAGCATCCTGTTTCTGGGCGTTTGTGCGGCCCGCGGCGAAGATGCCCCCGGCCGCAAACTGTTTCTGGCCGATTCGCTGGCCGGCTGGCAGTACGGCTCCGAGACTCCCGCCCACTGGATCATCAGCGATGGTCGCCTGACGGGCAACGCGCTGTCGACGCCGCTGCTCTCGGGTTGGACCTTCGGTGACTTCGAGCTGCGGTTCGACTGGTCGGTCAATCCCAACGGCGCCTGGACGCTCGGTTTGCCCGACGTTCCCGAGGGCCCGGGCCTGCAACTGACCCTCAAAGAGGGCGAAGGCTGCGGCGCCGTGCGAGACGGCGACACCACGCTTTCCGGCGGTGCCAAGATTGAAACGGCGTCCGAAGGCGACATGCACTCGGCCGACATCCGCCGCGCGGGGAGCACGCTCACGGTGATCGTCGATGGCCGCGTGGTCAGCGAAGTGTCGCTCGATCGCAACCGCCGCTTCGGGCTGTCGCTGGCCGTGCCCGGCGGCGAGGCCTCGATCGACGATTTGCGGGTCGAAGAACCGCGCGGCAATCCGCTGTTCAACGGCAAGAACCTCGACGGCTGGTTCGTCAACAACAACAAGGGCGAATGGAAAGTTGACAACGGCGACATCATTCCCACCTTCCACACCGGCCTGCACTACCTCCGCACCGATCGCGAGTATGCCAACTTCACCTGGTCGTTCGAGTACACGATTTCCAAGGGCGGCAACTCCGGTGTCGCGATACGCACCGCGGCCGAAGGCTGGCCCTCGGGCGACGGCATGGAACTCCAGATTCTCGACCGGCCGGGACTGGTCAAGGACAGCACGATGGCCATCTACGGCAACCTGCCGCCGCTGACCCGGGCCGATCGCTCGGGCGAGTGGAACCGCGTGGTCATCAAGGCCGACGGCCGCATGATCAGCGCCTGGATCAACGGCGAGCTGGTGCAGCAGGTCAACACGGCCGAGTTGCCCGAGGTGAAGCATCGCCACCTGAAGGGCTGGGTCGGCATGCAGGACCACGGCGGCAAAGTCCGCTTTCGCGAAATCTACCTGCTCGAAGCGCCCGACGGCTTGGGCCTCAACGCCTGGTATGAGGACGGCGATGAAAGCGGCCCCTACCTGGTGCTCGATCGCCTGATGAACAGCGAGCGGCTCTCGCGCGACGACGGTGTCACTTCCGGCGTCGTCAGCAAGCGCGTCAGCAAGGGCGGCGAGCACGTGCTGGCCGAGTTGACCGGCCCCGGGGCGCTGGTGCGCTGCTGGCAGGAGTTCCCCGCCGGGCGGTTGGCCTTTTATTTCGACGGCGAAGAAACACCGCGCATCGAATGCGCCGCCGAGCACCTGTTTCACAACGTGCCGGGCATCGCCCACGAAGAACAACCCGCACTGTTCTGCCTGCCCTATGCCAAGAGCTTGAAGGTCGTGGTCACCGACCCGCTGGAAGTCAGCTACCGGTTGAACTACGTCACGTTCCCCGAAGATACGCCCGTGGAAAGCTACTCGGTCCATCGACCAGGCATTCCCCGTGGCATGTTGCCGGCGATTTCCTATCGTCACCAGGGCCTCGGCGGCGGCAAGCTTCGCCAGGCCGAAATCTACGAGCGCATCAACTCCGAGCCGCGTACGATCGAGCCCGGCACCACGGTCGAGATGGCCAGGCTCGACGGCGCGGGCATCGTCAATTGGCTGCGGCTCAACACGACCCGGGCCGCCCTAGACAGCGACGACCTGTGGATCGAAGTGACCGTCGACGGCGAATCCGTGCCCGCGATCGTCGCCCCCGCGCGGTTCCTGTTTCCGGTGTTCGTGGGCGCCACCGGCAAGGTGAATACGCTGGTCATGACACGCGAAAGCGGCTATGCGAACCTGCTGGCCATGCCGTTCGGCAACGGCATCTCAATCGCCGTGCGGAACCGGGCCAGCGAGCCGGTCGAGAAAGTGTCGGTGTCGATGTCGCTCGATCGGGCCACCGAAGCCAATCGGGCCGACTATGCCGGGCGGATGCGGCTCCGCGGTATCTACCAGCCGCCCGGGCTGCATACGGACGCATTGGCCCAGCAGTCGGGCCGCGGCCGCTGGGTTTCGCTCGTCTACGACCAGCCCGAGGACGGCGTTACGGGCATGGCCGGTCTGACGATCGACGGCCAGGAGTGTGAAGGCTGGGAGATGGAAGAACTGGATCCGTTCTGGGGTCGCCCCGGCGAAGGCGAGAATTTCAGCGGTGCCTTGAGCGGTCGCCGCGATGGCCTCGGCTGGCGCTACATGATCATGGCTCCCATGAGCTTCTCCGAGTCGATCCATCTCAAGCCCCGCGAAAACGACAAGCTCGGCGGCCGGCTGGCGCTGTTCTACCTGCAAAACGAATGATAAGCTGAACGCTCGTGCCGGGTGGGACGATTCCGCCCGGCGGGGCAGTCCTGGAGGCATTCGCCGGCGGAGCGCGCGCCCAGCCGCGTGCTCCTTTCGTTCCGGCCGCTTGTAGGAGGAACGAATCATGAGGCGACAGACCCACGTCGGGACGTTGCTGTTGTTGTTGGCGCTGGTCTGCCGCGCCGCCGCGCCCGCGTCAGCCGCTCCGCCGAAGGTGATCGAGGCCGAGCCGGCCAACGGCGACAACAACGTCGATCCGGAATTGAAGCTCATCCGCATCGAGTTCGACCAGGATATGAGCGGCGGCGGCTTCTCGATCTGCGGCGGAAAGAATCTCAAAGTGGCCGGCAAGCCGCGCTGGGCCAGCAAGCGCGTCTTCGAGCTGCCGGTGGAGCTTGCTCCTGGCACGAAGTACTCTTTCAGCGTCAACTGCGCTAGCGCCATGAACTTCAAGAGCGCCGCAGGCCAGCCGGCGACGGTGCATCCGATCGCCTTCCAGACCAAGGGCGCGCCGGCCAAGCCGCCGAAAGTCGTCAAGGCCGATCCCGACGACGGCGACGAGGACGTCGATGCCAAGCTGGATCGGATTCGCATTGAGTTCGACCAGAACATGAGCGACAGCGGCTATTCGATCTGCGGCGGCCAGGGGATCGACTTCAGCGAAAAGGGGCGCTGGGTCAGCCCGCGCGTGTTCGAGGTGCCGGTGAAGCTCGAGGCCGACAAGCAGTACCAGCTCAGCGTGAACTGCCCCAGCGCGCAGGGCTTCAAGAGTGCCGCTGGCGTGCCGGCCGAGGTGTATCCAATCACTTTCAAGACCCTGGCCGCCGGCGCCGACCCTCCCCGCCCTCTGCCGGTCGGGCTGAAACGCGTGGCGATCAATAATCTTCGCAAGGCCATCGATCAGAGCTATTCGTATCGCGACTTGCACAAGATCGACTGGGACGCGCGCTTTCAGGAATTCACGCCCCGGCTGATGGAGGCCAACAACTGGGCCAGGTTTGCCCGCACCACCGCCGAGTTGCTGTCGGTCTGCCAGGATCCGCACGTGTGGCTCAGTCTCGACGACCGCGCGATCGGCACGTTTCGCCGCGAGGCGGAATCCAACTTCAACGCGCAGCAACTGCCCAAGCTCGTGCCGGGCTGGAAGCTGCATAATTCAACGGTGGCCACCGGCCGCTTCGACGACGGCATCGGCTACATCCTGATCGCCACCTGGAGCCCGCAAGGCCAGGCCGATCTCGAGCCGGCGTTTGAGGCGCTCAAGGAGTTTGCCGACGCCCCGGGCATTGTCTTGGACGTGCGCGCCAACAGCGGCGGCGCCGAGCCGCTCGCTCAGAAGATTGCCGGCTGCTTCCTGCGCGAGAAGACGGCCTATGCCCGCAGCGCCTATCGGCACCCGAGCGCTCCCGGCGGCTTCGGCCAGCAGTACGAACGCACAGTCGAGCCCAATGCCGAGGGGCCCGAGGTCCACGCTCCCGTGGCCGTGCTGATGGGCAACCGGTGCATGAGTAGCTGCGAGTCGTTCCTGATGATGATGGACCAGGTGCCCGGCGCGACCTTGATCGGCGAAACGTCCTACGGCAGCTCCGGCAACCCCAAGCCGCATAAGCTGGGCGGACCGCTGGTAGTGTACCTGCCCTCGTGGCAGGACCTGGCGCTCGATGGAACGCTGCTGGAAGGCAAAGGCGTCGAGCCCGACGTCGTCGTCGACACGCAGCCAAGCGACTTTGCAGCCACGGATCCGGTGTTGGAGCAGGCGCTGAAGCACCTGCGCTCGCAGGCGGGCGAGTAGCTGGCGCGATAAAGCTTGGCGGGGTGCACCTCGGGGGTCATAATCGTCGGTGCCCGCGGCGCGCTCCCGTGCCCGCTGCGGCAGCCAGACCAACCGCCTTCCCGCACCGAGGAGCCTGCCTGATGACGCGTCTCATGGTCCCCTTTGCTTGTTGTTTACTGAGCATCGCGCTCGTTTCGGCCGCGGCCGATACGGCACGTGCCGCCGATCGCCTGTTCGAGCTGCGCACCTACACGACCAACGAGGGCAAGCTCGACGACTTGCACAAGCGCTTCCGCGAGCACACCAACAAGCTGTTCGTCAAGCACGGCATGGACCTGGTGGGCTACTGGACGCCCGAGGGCGAGGGCTCGGACAACACACTGGTGTACATGCTGGCCTACCCCGACCGCGAGGCACGCGAGAAGGCCTGGCAGGCGTTCCGCGACGATCCCGATTGGCAGGCCGCCTACAAGGCCTCGACCGCCAATGGCCGCCTCGTGAAGAAAGTCGAGTCGTGGTTCCTCAGCCCAACCGACTATTCGCCGACGAAATAGATTCCCGTTTTTTCTGCGTCGCTCACCGGCGGTGCTGCCTGCGGCGCGACGGCTTACTTAGGGAGAATACGCTCAATGACCGACCGCGAACGCTGGACGGTATACCCGCTGTTGTTTCTCACCATGGGCATCGCGATCAAGGACAAGCTGGGTCCGGTGCGCATCGACGACCTGCAATCCGAGAAGATCGTCTGCCAGGAGTTGGTCGCTAAGAAACAGCAGGCCAAAGCAATCGTCTGCCAGGAGCTGATCGTGATCGATGAGAATGGCCGCGAGCAGGTCTCGCTAAGAGTCAGCACCAACGGCGGACTGGTGCGCACGATCGGCAAGGGTGGGCGACAGAACCTGCTGGGACACCTGGAAGGCCTGGGCGGCTTGGCATTCCTCGATCGCCAGGGGGACGTGCAGCGCGGGAGCCTGCTGTATTCGGTGCCCGCGGAGCGTCCCGCCGCTAACGAAGACGACGCGGGCGCGCCTGAGGAAGCGAACTCATCCGAAGATGCGAGCGCGCCCGACGACGCCAATCCGGCCGAAGAGGCCAGTCCCTAGCGTCCGAACTCGACGGAACCGCGCAGTCCCCGAACGACGTTCAGCGGGATGCCGTCGCGCTCCAGGTCGGCGAAGTTGCGGTACGGCCGGCCGGCCATGATGCGCGCGGCGCTCGAGGCCGTCACGCCCGGCAAGGCCTGCAACTGCAGCAACGTGCAGTTGTTGATATCGACCTTCGTGGGCTTGAACGGCGCGATCAGGGGGCGATCCTTCTCTTCGCCCTCCTCGCCTGCGGTCGGCCTCTCGTCGGCCGCGGGGGCCAGCGGCGCGGGATGCTGCTGGCGAAAGAAGGGCCACAGCCGCTTGAGCAGTTCGGGCGGCTCGGGCAGTTGCGCATAGCATGCCCCAGCGGCGCTACAGGCGATGGCCGCCGCCGCGGTCGCAACGAAGAGCAGCTTTCCGAGTGCCATACGAATGGTCCCTTGCTTGCGGTATTCGTGTCGAACGGGCGCATCCGGGCGGCCGGCGCCGCTCAATTGTACTACATATTTCGACGATTCGGCCCCCGCCGGGCGAAACTGGACAACGGGCTCGGGCGCTAGCGACAATGGGTGAGAATAGGCTGTTTTCAGCGGCCGTGCCGCGCCGTTTCGCCGTCCGACTCTTCTTGGAGCCACTCGCCATGCAGCGACGTCAATTCCTGGGCAGCACCCTCTCGGCCAGCGTCTTGGGAGCCGAAGCCGCCGGCCAAACCCCGCCCCGCCCGGCCGGCGATATCACCACGGCCGCCGAAGTCACGATCGAGCGGCCCCAATCCGGCAAGCCGCACGCCGGCAAGGTGCTGGCCACGATCGCGCCGCACTCGGACGACCATTCCATTCTCTCCGGCGGCACGATCGCCAAGCTGATCGCCGAAGGCTACACGGGCTATCTGATTCGCACCAGCAACGACGAGATGGACTCCTACGACATGACCAAGGGCCAGACCGTGGCCGCCAACGAGACCGACAACCAGCGGATGGCCGACGTGCTGGGCATCAAGCAGGTATTCGACCTCAACTACCGCAACCACTCGATGGACGACGTCTCGAAAGTCGAGCTGCGGGCGCGACTGATCTTTCTGATTCGCCTGCTCAAGATCGACACCATCTTCAGCTACGATCCCTGGGGCCACTACGAGGAGAATCCCGACCACTACATCACGGCCCAGGGCGTGGAAGCGGCCTGCTGGATGGCCGGCGGGCACCTCGACTTTCCCGAGCACTTTGCCGCGGGGCTCGAGCCTCACATGGTGCGCGAGAAGTACTACTACGCCCGCGGCCCGCAACTGGTCAACCGCGTCGTGGATATCTCCGGCACCATCGACCAGAAGATGAAAGCGATTCGTGCCAACCGCACGATGCTGGCGCACATGGTCGGCGAAGCGCGCGACGAGCTGGCCAAGCGCAAGTTGAAGTTGCCCGAGTTGGAGGGCGATACCGACCAGGCGATCGCCGCTTACGCCGATCTGCGTTTCCGCACGGCGTTTGCCCGCCGCGGCGAGCCCTACGGCCTGGCCTACGCCGAGCAGTACCACTACATCGGCCCCGACACGTCGCTGGACGCCTACGTGGAAAGGAACGCCGTGCCGCTCTAGCGCCACGCGCTCATACCAGTCCGAAGCGCGAGCGAGGGTGCGTTGCGAGAATGCAAAGAGACGAAGAACCCTCGCTTGCGCTTCGGGCTATTGGCACGGATGCTCTGCATCTACGCTTTGGGCGCCATGCTCCATAGACGGAGCATGTTGTCGTCGTGCGTGCTAACCAGGCGCACACCGTCGGGATGAAGGTCGAAGTCGTAGCAGGTGCGCGGCATCTTGAAATCGAAGAACTCTTTTTCGTCGTGGGCATTCCAGAACAGGAAGTGGCCGCCTTCGTGCCCGCCGTCGCCGGCCACCAGCGTGCCGTCGGCCAGGTAGCGCACATTCCACACCGCGCCGCGCAACTTCTTGCTTGCCGTGTGGGTCTTCTTGAGGGTGCCTGCCTCGTAGTCGAACGTGACCACCTTGGGATATCCGATGCCGGCGAAGGCGTTGGTCACTTCGCTGATGCCGCCGCAGGCCAACAGCGAGGCGTCGGCGCTAAAGGCGATGCCGCGCACGCCGCCGATATCGGCCCGAAAGCCCTTGTCGTACTTCCACAGCGCCGAGGCGTCGAGCGTGCGCAGTTGCTCGCCCGTGGCCAGGTCCCACTCGCGCACCTCGCCCTTCAGGTCGCCGGAGACGAGCCGCTTGCCGTCGGGATGAAAGGCCACGTTGTACACGTGGTTGGCGTGTCCCTCGAGCACGTCAACGGGCGTCCCGTCGTCGGGATTCCAAAGCTTCACTAGCTGGTCGTTGCCGCAACTGGCCAACAGCTTGCCGTCGGCACTCGCGGCCACCGCGCGGACCCAGCCGTCGTGGGCGGCGACGGTGCGCAAAGGCTCGGGCTTTTCGGCCGAGACTTCCCACCATAGCAGATTCCCGTCGTAGCCGCCGCTGATCAGATGACTGCCCGAGGGATGAAACGCCAACGCCCGCACCCAGCTATCGTGGCCGGCGAGCGGCGTGGCCTGGCCGTTGGCGATGTTCCAGCGCTGGATCGTGTTGTCCTGCGCCGTGCAGAAGGCGTGTTGCCCGCTGGGATCGAAGCGGCAACTCAGCAAGGGGCTCGTGTACTTCCACTCGCCCACCGGGTGGATCTGCTTGGGGTCGACCTTCGCGGCTTCGGGCTTGTCGTTCATGCCAACAGCTCCGTGATAGGCTCGGCCGCCGGATCGGCCATGGGGATGCTGCGTCCGCCGGCGTCAAACTTCTCGGTCGAGTCGACGCCCACGGCCTGCAGGTAGGTGTGGAACAGGTGTCCATGGTCGACCTGGCGGTCGGCCACTTCGGTGCCGTTATCGTTGGTCTTGCCGATCACCGCGCTCGGCTGAATACCGCAACCGCCCAGGGCCACGCTCCAGGCCCGGCCCCAGTGATCGCGGCCGAAGCGGTTGTTGATCTTGGGCGTGCGGCCGAACTCGCTCATCACCACCAGCAGCGTGCTGTCCCACAAGCCGCGGTCGACCAGGTCGGCCA
Source organism: Planctomycetota bacterium (assembly GCA_003389325.1). Classification (GTDB taxonomy): domain Bacteria; phylum Planctomycetota; class Planctomycetia; order Pirellulales; family PALSA-1355; genus LB-PLM-3. Next base: position 181,493 of record QQVE01000044.1, on the reverse strand, counting down.
CGAGCGTGGCGAACGTTTGATCGAACTCGCCGAGCTGCTCGATGTGGAAGTCGAAGTTCTCGTGGTGCGTGTCGTAGTTCGTGTGCGTCACTTGCACGCAACTGATGCCCTGCTCGATCAGCCGCCGCGCCAGCAGGCAATTCTGGCCGAACTCGTGGCTGCCGTAGCGCTCCACGTCGCGCTGGGGCTCCTTCGTATTATCGAACACGTCGCGCCGCTCCATGAGTTGCCGGGCCTGGTCGAACGACGACACGAAGGCGTCGCTCTGGGCCGAGCGGCGGCGGCGGGCGAAGTGGTCGTTGGCCTGCATCCGAAACGCGTGGCGGCGCGCGTCGGCCTCGGGCGTCACGTGCTCGGGCAAGGCCGTGTTGCGAGGCGGACCGCCGCCCAGGCTGATGCTGGCGTAGCGCGGCCCCAGGAAGGCCGAATCGTCGCGCGAGCCGCCGCTGCCGCCGGCCTGCACGTGAATGTGGCCCGGCAGAGGCGAGTCGACCGGCGAGAGCAACTTCGCACCCACCGCACCCAGGTGCGGATAGTCGGCCACCGGCTCCTGCCGCCGGCCGGTCTTCATGCAGTAGGCGCCCTTGCCATGATCGTTTTCCTTGGTGTCGATCGAGCGGACGATCGACAGATGATGCATCTGCTTGGCAGTGTACGGCAACAACTCGCTGATGTGCGTGCCCGGCACCGAGGTGGGAATGGCGCGGAACGGCCCGCCGGTGTCGGTCTTGGGTTTAGGATCCCAGCTTTCCAGTTGGCTCAGGCCGCCGGCCAGCCAGACGATGAGAATATGCTTCTGCTTGGCGGCCAGCTCGGGCATGGCGGCTTGCACCACCCCGGGCATGCCGACTGTGCCGGCTCCGGCCATTCCTGCCCCAGCGATTCCCGCGACGGTACCCAGGAACTTGCGCCGCTCCATCAGGTGTTCGGCGGAACGACAAGCGTAATGGCATTTCATGTCGGTATCCTCCCCTTCGTGGCGGCGCTTCGCTTCAAGCGCGTTGTTGTATGTCGTGCGTTCGGCTCGTGCCGTCGGCTCCTAACGGTTGAATCGGAACTCGGCGCTGGTCAAGAGCGACCAGGCCATCTCGCGCACCGCGGCGGCGCGCTCGTCGCCGGCACTGGCCAGGTACTCGGTCACTTGTTTCTGCTCTTCGGCTGTCGGGCGCCGCGTGAGCACCGACAGATACAGCTCATCGGCCAGGGCCGCGGGATCTTCGATGGCGGCCAGCCGCTCGGTGAGATTGTTGTTCGCCGGGTTGAGCCAGCCGGCAAGTTGCCCGCCGTTGGCCAGGAACAGCGCCTGGTGCACGGTCACCTGAAACGCAGGCGGCTGGCCGGGCTGCTGCCCGAACAGCTCAACGAACTGCTTGATGTTGCCCGCGAGCTTCTTGTCGACGAGACCTTCGAGCAGCCGCGCTTGCAGCGCCTCGTGATCCTCGGGCGACATCTCACCGGCAGCCTCGGCGTGTTTCTTGGCTTCGGCTAGTTGGGCGGCCTGCTGCTGGTCAACCAGTCCCACGGCCTGCATCGTGGCCCAGGCCAACTGCTCGGGCGAAAGCGGCTTGAGCGCCGCCAGGCCGAAGTTCGTCGTCGAACGCTCGACGATCGTGGCCCAGGCGGCCTCGGCCTGCTCGCGGGCTGTGGTGGCCTTCTGCTGAGCCTCGGCTGCGGCGGATTCGGCGGCCGTGCGTTGTTCGTCGGTGACCGATTCTTGCGCGTCGAGCGAAGCCAGTTGTTCGGTAGCGGCCTTGGCGGCGGCTTCCGCCTCGGAGGCCGCGGCCAGCAGCCTCTGGTAGTCGAGCGCGCGCTGTGCGTCTTCGATCCGCTGGGTCAGCTCGTTGCTGCGGGCCGTGGCGGCGCGGGCCCTGGTCGCGGCTTCGGTGGCCACCGCGTCGGCCTTCTCGACTTCGCTGCGCGCCTGCGTCAGAGCAGCCGTGGCCTCGGCCAGCTTCTTGTCGGCTTCGGCCAGCTTGACCGAGGCGGCCTGGTTGGCGGGCTTTTTCTCAGCGACGATCTTCTGCTGGGCCTCAAGTTGTGCCTGGGTTTCTTCGGTGCGCTGCTTGATCGTGGCGGCGGCCTCGGCCAGCGGCTTGTCCTCGGGCAGCTTGGCGGCGGCCGCATCCGCAGCCTTGCGGGCCGGTACGAGCGTCTTGAGCACGTCGTCGTGCGTGGCTACCTGCTTCACCGCGTCGGCCAGCCCCTTGGCCACTTCGTCGGAGGTCTGCTTGGCTTCGGCCCGGGCTTTCTCGGCCTTGTCGCGAGCTTCGCCGGCGGCGGCAAATTTCTCGTAAGCTTCGCCCAGCGCGACGGCGGCCAGAATGTCGGCTTCTTCCAGGTCCGGCAACTCGGCCGACAGCTTTTCGGCCTCCTGCTGCCAGGCGGCCAGCGCGGGCGAGATGGCGCCGGGGTCGATGTTTGGCTGCGACGGCTCGGGCTCGATGCTCGCTCGTTGATAGGCTTGCGAGAGGGCGATCTCACGCAAGAAGTGCTTCAGATCGTACTTCGATCGGACCAGCTCGTCGGCCAGCAGCGTCAAGAGTTCATTGCTCGCCGGCGGGTTGGCGCTGTGGTGCATGTCGAGCGGGTGCACGACGCCGCGCCCTAGCATCAGGGCCCACAGCCGGTTGGCCAGGTTGCGGTTGAAGGCCTTGCTCGTGCCGCTGGTCGCCAGGGAGGCCAGTTGAGCCCGGCGGCTGAACTTCGGGATCGGACGCACGTTCTTCGCCGGGGCAACGACATACTGCTCGTCCTTCGAGAGCACGGGCTCGGTGACAGGCGTGCCCTGCGGCAGCTCGGGCATCACGCGCTCGCGGCGTTCGCCGGTGAAGACCGACTCGTAGCTCACCTCGCCTTCGGCCAGCTCGGCGAAGTAGACCTTGTTCTTGTCCTTGGCGTCGGTAAACACCTGGCCGCGATTCACGAAGGCCATCAGCCCGTGGTATTCGCTTTGCAGGTAATCGTCGATCAGCGGGTGATCGTGGCACTGGGCACATTGCAGGTCGCGGCCGAAGAACAGCCGGCCCACGTCGCGGGCCAGCAGGTTCGCTTCGCCCTGCCGGTCGAGATAGAACTTGGCCGCCGGGCGCGACTCGGGATCGGAGCCGTCGGCCCCGAGGATCTCGCGAGCGATCTGGTCGAGCGGCGTGTTGGCCTCGAAGTGCTTACGCAGATACTCCTGCCACTCGGCCCGCGCGATGCCGCTGTCGCGCCGCCGTTCCATCCACATCACGTCGAACGTGTGCTGCATGTGGCGGGCAAACCGCGGCGAGGCCAGCAGACGATCGACGAGCTTCTGCCGCTTGGCGGGGTCTTCGTCGTCGAGGAACGTCCGGGCGGTATCGGCAGCGGGAATCGTCCCGGTAAGGTCGAGGTACGCCCGCCGCAGAAAATCGGCGTCGTCGCACAGCGGCACTTCCGGCCCGGCTGCGGCACTTTCGACCAGCGCATCGATCTGCTCGTGGAAGGGCTGTGGCTGCTCGTCAGCAAACAACGCGGGCGCCGCCAGGATCGGGCAGGCCCAAACGGCGACGCGCAGCAGCAAGCTCAGGCGGGCAAAGTGCATGTCGTTGTCTCCCGGCGATGCACTCGGAAAGCGACGGGCTTCAAACAGCCGCGTCGTGTTGGCGTGGACACTTTCGAGCGGCCGCAGCCACTCGCCCGGACAGTGCCGGGCACCGGTTTCGTAGGCAGGCTAGCTAAGGCAGGTCGTCCGTCGTTGCGCCGCGCCCGGCAGTCGCCGCCGCCGAGCCATGCTTCATCCATCAAGCCACGCTCATATGATAAGAAATCCGGCGGCTGGCGCCAAGATTTTGAGGATAGGCAGAAGGTCCACACCAGAGAACCGCCGGTGTCAGCGGGGCGCTGCAATACGTCCACCAAGGACTCACCCGTTCAGGGTACGCGGCGCGCACATTCTGCAATGCGGTGTGCCAACCGTTGATACGCTGCTCTATAGCGCTGCCGCTCCGGCTCGAACTCGCTATCCGGGGTGCCCGGCGCTCGGAACACCTCGCCAATCGCAAGACCGAAGCTGCGTCCCTCGTCCGTCTCAAGGAACATTGCGAGCAGGGATAGAATCTCTCGGTTCAAGGTTGCAAGCACAGACCCCCACACTTCTTCGCCGACGGGTTTACTACCGGCGAGCAGATCGAGAATCACATTTGTAGAAAACTCGTCCGAAGTGATCACTCTCGTGATGAGCAGACGGTAGCGTTTGTCAACGGCGTCCTTGATTTGCTGGACAACCCGATCAATTGTGCATTCGCGAACCGTCGCAAAGTGCGGGGTCTCGGCCGGAAAGTTGTCTGGGAAGACATCCGTATGAAGCCGCCTTGTCAGCAAACCGAGCACGAAGCTCGCCGTCGATTCCGAAAACTCAACAAAGTTGAGCGACCGGCTGGGGTTCACGACGATCGTCCAGTCTTCCGGCCTGCCATTCGTTCTCCAGAAGAGAGTGTCGCCGTTCAGCGTAACGGACCATGCCAACAGCCCGCCCGGCTCGGGAAACAGAGCTTGGCTGTGGTCGCCAAACTCGCGAAATATGAGCAATCGTTCGCGCTCGCCCTCCATCAGCGCGTCGAGTCGGTAGGTCTTGTCGTCCGCAATGGGGCTGAGAATTCGCAGGAATTCGTCGATGTCTCCCGCGCCATAGCGCGAAACGATTTCCTTGAGATCCGGCGGGAGTGAGACTCGTCGAGTGGATTCAAAGTATTCCCAAGCCACAGGCGCAGGCGCATCCTCTGGCACAGATGGTGGCGTGAGTTGAGCTAACAGTTGTGCGGTTGCTTTTTCCATTTACGTGCTTCCGGCACGACTAGCCGCCGTTCTCTAACTCGATCTGAAGCGTGGTACGTGCTTCTCGCGCCGTATGACTCAGGGCGTACGCGCCATCGCCGTAGTGGGACGCGGCGACGAGTCCGACGCAAGCGCCCGAGCCGTCCGTGATCAAGACGACGCCGGAGATGGGAGCAGCCTTCTCGGCATGGCGCGCTTCGCGAAGCAGCGTCCCACTTGTGCGGTTCCTAACACCGGAGTCTTCAAAGGCCTGACGACAACAGATGACGACATAGCCGGAGTCGATCACGATCTCGTGAGAATCCGGCGGTTGGGTGCCGGGATAATCGATCGTGAGCGATCGTAACCTGTCGATCGATCGCTCAACGCGCAGTGTGCCGTGGCCTTGCTCAACGGTTCCAAGCGAGATCGCTCCCTCGTCGCTCAGGTGCGCGCCGTCGGTCACCACCCATTCGCCCGGCGACCAAGTGATATTGCTGGTGCCTTCCGCGACGGTGAACGTCCACGGTGGCGGATCAACGGCGGGTTGTCGCTTCCACGGCCACATTGTGGGCCATTTTACTCTTCCGCGAGCGGTGAAGCACTCGCCGGCGAAAAACACAGCATTACGCCCGCGTAGAACATCGCTGAGCTGAGCCACACGATCCAGGCCAGCGACAGAACCCGCAGGCCGGCCAGCCACACCCCAAGCATGGCGAACAACAGCAGCATGCGCCACAGGCTAAAGCGGAGCATGGGTCGTGGTCAGTGGCCAGGGGAAGAGTAGCGACTACTGCCCGGCTGGTTCGTCGGACGTGATCTGCTCGGCGAGGCGCTTGGCTTCTGCTTCGGTGAAGCCGCCGGAGATGACGAACTTCTGGCCGATCTTCGAGCGCACGCGGGGGGCCATCACCAGCTTGCCGTCGACCAGGATGGCCAGCGGGCGGTTCATGTGGCCTTTGGTCAGCGTGCCCATCTTTTTCGCGCCCTCGTCGGTCAGCGTGACTTCGACCGCGTAGTGGCCTTGCTCGTCGCGCACGCTGGCGGTTTTGAAGTGCTTGCCGGAGAGCTCCACCTCGTCGTGCAGGTAGATCGGCTGCTGGCCTTCTTCGACCTCGATTTGGGTCAACTCAGGACCCGGCTGGTACTCGGCCCGGCGGATCTCGATCTGCGCACTTTGCGGCGCGGCCAAGGCCAGCGTGGCGATCGTGCCGGCGATGATGGACAGCATTCCACCCGAGGTGTTCATGCCCGTGCTCTCCCGATAACAGGTTCCGTGTTTCCGTCGGCCAGCGAAAAAAGCGAGCCTGACCGCACAGGCCCGGCTCGCTTTCCATTGTTGGCAACTTAAGACTGTCTGGCTAGTGCGGGAAGCCTAGTCGAGAAATCCGACCAGCTCCTGGCTGCGGCTAGGTTGCTGCAGCTTGCGGACGGCCTTGGCCTCGATCTGGCGGATACGCTCGCGGGTCACTTTGAAAATGTGGCCCACTTCCTCCAGCGTGTAGCTGTAGCCGTCGCCCAGACCGTAGCGGAGCTTGATGATCTCGCGCTCGCGGTAGCTGAGCGTCTTGAGCACCTTGGCGATGCGGCCGCGAAGCATTTCCTGCGCGGCGCCGATCGCCGGGTTCTCGGCGCCCGAGTCGGGCAGCAGATCGCCGAAATGGCTGTCTTCGCTGTTGCCCACCGGCCGGTCGAGGCTGATCGGGTAGCGGCTCATGGCCAGCACGCGACGCGCTTCGTCGACCGCCGTGCCAGCCCGCTTGGCCGTTTCCTCGATCGTGGGCTCGCGGCCCAACTCCTGCAGCAACTGGCGCGAGACGTTTCGCACCCGCGACATGGTCTCGACCATGTGCACCGGAATGCGGATCGTGCGGCTCTGATCGGCCACCGCCCGGGTGATCGCCTGGCGAATCCACCACGTGGCGTAGGTGCAGAACTTGAAGCCACGGCGATACTCGAACTTGTCGACCGCGCGCATCAGGCCGGCGTTGCCTTCCTGAATCAGGTCGAGGAAGCTCAAGCCCCGGTTGCGATACTTCTTGGCGATCGACACGACCAGCCGCAGGTTGCCCTCGGACAGTCCGCGCTTGGCCTGCTGGTACAGCGAGTAGACGGCCTTCAGGTTCCGGACGCGATTCCGCAAGCTGGTGGGCGACTCTTGCGTGGCCCGCAGGATATTGCGGTACTCGACGATCCAGGCCTTCCGCTCCGACAGCGGCCCGCGGGCCTTTTTGTGAGCGTCGATCTGGGCCTTCAGTGCGTCGACGCGGCGGCTGAAGTCGTCGAGCGTGCGGATCATCGGCTCGATGCGCTGGGTCCGCAGTCCGAGTTCTTCGACCAGCTTGACGGCGCGGCGGCGGCGGCGTCCCAAACGACGCCAGGCGGCGCGGCGCTCGCCGATGCGATGCGACTTCGACGTGGCGATGCTGTAGTCTTCGCGATTCTGCGCGAGCAGGATTTCGATGGTCCGCAGGTTGTGCGGGAAGCGGCCGAGAATCTGGTCCTTCTCCAGCCGATCGGTCACCGACACCTGCACGGTGCGGTCGAAGGGCAGTTCGCCCTGGTGCACGCGCTTCAGCACCTTGACGGCGATTTGAATCACGTAGTCACATTCGAGCAGGCAGTGGCGGAACCGGGCTCGGGTGAGTTCAATTCTCTTCGCCAGGGAGATTTCCTCCTGTCGGGTCAACAGGGGAATTTCGCCCATCTGCGTCAGATACATGCGCACCGGATCGTCGGACCACGACTCGCTCTCTTCTTCGGCGACGGCCAGGAGGTCTTCGGACTTGGGATCCAGTTCTGCTTCCGCGTCCGAATTGGCGTCGCTACCGTCCATGTCGTCGTCATCGATGTCGATGTCGTCCGACGACTTGTCCGCCAGATCGCGGGCTTCGTCTTGGTTTTGGGACGGGTCGTCTTCCAGTTCGTCCAATAATGCGTCGTACAAATCGTCGCTCCCTACGGTGTACCTGGTTGAGTGCGTACGGGTAGAGTGGACAGGTTCAGCGAGGATGACCGGCGGGTGATGCCACAACCCTTTGGTGTGCGCCAGGTGCGTAGAAGGTCACAAATAACCCCCTGCCTTGTTGCGCGACTTTGTGTTCAAAGACACAGGCGTGTTCGTCCTGCACCGGCCGAGCCCCAGTATTATTCCTCGAAGGGCGTCGGAAAGCCAACAAATTCTATCACTCGATTCTCAGGCTGCCGGAGTCGTCATCCATTTGGTAAAAGATGAGGCCAACGAGATGTCGGCAATCATCTTTTCTATTTAACGCATCTTTCCCAAATGAACAAAATGGCCGTCGACGCGACGGGGCCCCGCTGATTCCAAATCGTTGAATTTTAGTCAGTCGACACCGCCCGTCCAGCCTCCAACTGGGAGATGCTCGCTTCCCCCACCTCGGTCGACGGCGCGGCTGGCCGCCCGCAGGGAGCGGCGGTAGCATACGGCTTTCATACAGGTTTTACCGAAGCGGTAAGGAGTTCGAATCGTCGTGGATGTGCTTGCCGGGCATGTCGCGCTCGTCAGTGGAGCCAGCCGGGGAATCGGGCTGGCCGCGGGCGTGGCCTTGTGCGAGGCCGGCGCCGCGGTGGCCTTCAACTACTTCGACGAAGCGCACGAAGCGCCTGCGGCCATCGAGGGGCTCACCTCCCAAGGGCGTCGGGCCATGCTCGTGCAGGGCGACGTGGCCAGGCAGGCCGACGTTGAGCGGATGGTCGCCGAAACCGTGGCGGCGTTCGGCAGGCTCGACGTGGCCGTGGCCAGCGCCGCCTACAGCGATCGCGAGCTGTTCTTCGAGGCCGACATGGACGGCTTTCGACGCACGATCGACGTCACCATGTGGGGCCCCCTGCACCTGGCGCGGGCCGCCGCGCGGCAGATGCTCGCCCAGGACGCGGCGCCCTCGGGGCAACAGGGCGCGATCGTGATCGTGGGCTCGCCGCATTCGTTTACGGCCGTGCCGCGCTCGATGGCCTACAATATGTCTAAGGCTGCCGTCGAGCAGATGATGCGCACCGCCGCGATCGAACTGGTCGAACACAAGATCCGCGTCAACAGCGTGGTGCCGGGCTGGACCGACACGCCCGGAGAACGTAAGTTCGCCAGCGACGAAACGATCGCCCAGGCCAGTGCAAAACTTCCCTGGAAGCGCATGGCCAGGCCCGAGGAGATTGGCCGAGCCGTCGTGTTTTTGTGCGATCCGGCCAGCGATTATATTACGGGAAGCTCGCTGCTGGTCGACGGCGGCATCACCCTGCCGTGGTGGGCCAATCGCGGCTCGGGCGTGCCGGAATGAGCGGCGCGGGAACCGCTCGCCCGGCGCGACGCACAGCGGTGCAAGCGCTCTGTTAGGCGACAACAGCGGGTGACGACGGCGGACCGGATGGCAGACTATCTCTTGCCCTGCACGTGCGGGCACAAAACGAGGGTGTCCACGGCGCAAGCGGGCGACCTGGTGCGGTGCGCCTCCTGCGACGCTGTGCTAAACGTGCCGAGCTTGCGAGGCATGCGCGAGTTGGAACCCGCCGGGGCCCTGGGGCGCAACGGCCGGCGAAGGTGGGAAGACTACCACCGCGTGGCATTTGTACTCGTGCTCGTCTCCCTGTTGTGCATGGGTATCGCCGTATTCTTGTGGATGCGGCTGCCGGTGATTACGCCGCCGATGAGCGCCGAACAGATACAAGCCCAACTGGACGCCGCGTCGTCGATCGAGCTGTACGAGCTCCACAAACAGGTGGAGGCGGGCCTCGCGGTCACGCCCATCATCAACGATCCCACGCCCCGGATTCGCCAGTCGATGCTGTGGGGCATGGGCATCGCGCTGGCGCTGGCGGCCGGCACGCTGGCCTGTGCCCTGGTCGTTGTGCTCAATGGCAGAAAACGCCGCAGCTAAACCGCCCGCTCAACCAATGAGGATTGCCACCATGCGAGCCGCCTTCATCAAGCAGACCGGGCCGCCGGACGTGATCACCGTGGGCGACTTGCCCCAGCCGCGGCCCACCGACGGGCAGGTGCTGGTGCGGGTCGAAGCGGTCGACGTCAACCCGATCGATACCTACGTCCGCGGCGGCATGGTCACGATGCCGCTGCCGATTCCCTACATCATCGGCTGCGACCTGGCCGGCGTGGTTGAGGCGGTCGGTCCTCAGGTGACCCGTTTCAAGAAGGGGGACCGGGTCTGGGGCTCGAACCAGGGGCTGCTGGGCCGCCAGGGAACGTTCGCCGAATACGTCGTGGCCGACAAGCAATGGCTGTACGCCACGCCCGACGACGTGACCAGCGACACGGCCACGGCGCTGGCGCTGGTGGGCATCACGGCCCATTTGGGTTTGGTGCGCGACGGTGCCCTGGCCGCCGGCGAAACGTTGTTCGTCAACGGCGGCACAGGCGGCGTGGGGTCGGCCGTGGTGCAGATGGCCAAGGCCATCGGCGCGCGGGTGATCACCACGGCCGGCACGCCCGAGAAGGTGAACCTGGCCCGGGAGCTGGGGGCCGATTTGGCCATCAACTACAAGGAGGAAGACGTCGATGCGCGGGTCAAGGAGTTTGCCCCCCAGGGCGTGAACCTGTGGTGGGAGACCCTGCGCGAGCCCGACTTCGACCGCACCGTGGGCATGCTCGCGCAGCGCGGGCGCATGGTGATCATGGCCGGCCGCGACGCGCGTCCCCCCTTTCCTGTCGGACCGTTCTACGTCAAGGGCTGCCGGCTGTACGGCTTTGCCATGTTCAACGCCACGGCCCAGGAGCAACAGGCCGCGGCAGACGACATCAACCGCTGGGCCGCCGCCGGCAAGCTGAAAGCCAACGTCGACCGCGTGCTGCCGCTGGAGGCCGCCGCCGAGGCCCATCGCCTGCAGGAAGAGAACACGATCCACCAGGCCGGCACGCTGTGCGGCAAGATCGTGCTCAAACCGTAGACGAGACCGAGCTACTTGCTTGCGGCGCCGGTTGCGCCTGTGGCGCCGAGTTGGGACAGGTGCGGCTGAAAGTCCTTGAGGCGGAAGTCGTCGCGCCCAGAGTTGATCGTGACGACCACCTCGTGGGTGGTCATCACCTGGGTGAGCGAGAATGCCGAGTCTTGCTCGCCGAAGTCTCGAAACGCCACGCGCACGTTCCAGGCCTCCGCTTCCTTGAGCAACGTAACGAACTGCGATGTGTCCGGTGCTGAACCGCCAAACCGGTTATAGGCGAACTGGTTGACAAAGTGGCCGTCGAGGAAAGTAAGCTTCTCTTTCATGAAGCGTAATGCATCGTCCGCCTGTTGCATGCTCGCTGGATCGATGTCCGAAGGATACCCGATGAGGGGATGCAACAACGTTCCGCCGAGACCAAGCGCCGTCGACGATAGCCCCAAGAAGATGGTCAGCAGCAAGCACGCCTGGCGTCTCATGGCGGTTTCTCCGCTGGAGAGGAATGCAGCGAACCGGTGACACAAGTAGGACGCAAGCCGATGGCCGCAAGTTCCCCACTCGCCACACGTCTAGCATGATTCAATTCACTCGTCAGACGTTATGCTAGAGGATGGGATCATCCAACATTTCGGCGTCGGGCTCGAATTATAGATGCATGAGGCGCAGATGGGATAGAATCGCACGGGAACCACGCTGGCGTCTCGCGGTTGAGCGCCCGGCCGAGAAGAGCCAATCAGATGACGACGACTGAACTGCCGCCCCCCAAAGGCTCGAATATCGAGATCGTCGACGACTTTGACGGGCGCACCTACCGTTGGAAGCCAGTCGGTGGCGGACCGTTTCGGTTTCTGATTGCCCTGTTCCTGGCGGCCTGGCTTTGTGGCTGGGTCGCCGGCCTGGTCGCCGTCATCGGCCAACTCCTACAAAACAATGGCGGCGCCGGTCAGGGGTTCCTAATCTTCTGGCTTGTCGGTTGGACGGTCGGCGGCCTGTTCGCCGGCGGGATGTTGTTCGTTCTCGTCCGCCCGCCGCTCCCGGAGAGTATCACGCTCAAGCGAGCCAGCTTCTACTACGACGCAGGCACGACCACGCCGATGCATATGTTTCATCCCGCTTACGCAATGCGGCACCAGAACCCGGCCGAGATGTTTCGCCTGTTCAGGCGGCGCAAGCGGGTCGAGATGGACAAAGCCGCTTGTCCGATCGTCTTGGATCGAGTCGGCGAACGGCAGCGGTTCTTCTTCGACGACGGCGCCGACCGCATCGAGATCGGCGAACAACTCCGCGAGCCGGAGCGCGAGTGGCTGGCCGCGGTCATTGCCGAATGGCAGGAAAGCCGATAGCCCACCTTTGATCACTCCGAGTTGCCCCGTGCACGAACTGCCGCTCCCGAAGGGTTCCAAGATCGAGATCGTCGACGACGTCGACGGGCGTACCTACTGTTGGCTGCGCCCCGCAAGCTGGATCGTGCGCGTATTCGTCTCCGTATTGTTCAGCGTGTTGCTGCTCGTCGCTTGGACTGCTGGGCTCGTGAATCTGGTCGGGGAGTTGAAAAACGCCAACGATGCATCGCGGATCGGTGGATTGTTGCTTTGGCTCGCCCTCTGGGCCGCCGGCGGTCTGTTTGGGATGTTTATGCTGTACCTCTTCGCGCGCCCGCGGCAACGAGAGAGCATTACGCTGATGCGGGAATCGTTTTACTACGATTCGGGCACGGCGCCGCCGGTGCACTTGTTCTATCCCGGATTCGGCATGCAGCAAACCAATCCGAGCGAGTCGCGTTTCTTCGATCGCCGCAAGCAGGTGGAAAAGGATCGCCACGCGTGTGAGATCATCTTCGCCCGTGGCGGCCCGCGCCCGCGTCTCTACTTCGACGACGGCGCGGACCGCATCGAAATCGGCCAAAGCCTCCGCGAACCCGAGCGCGAGTGGCTGGCCGCGGTCATCAGCGACTGGCAGGAGCGCCCAGGAACGCCGACACTGACCGATCACGCTTCTCGCGAATCTCGGCCAGAATCTCTTTGAGCCGCGCCTGCGCCGACGCTTCCTTGGTCTGAGCCATCACGAACTCGATTTCCGGCGCGGCGAATCGTCCCAGCCGCGCCAGTTCCGTGGCAACGCTTTCGGCCGAAGCCTGCTCGCCTGCCAGTTCTTCGACCAGGCGCACGCAGTCCTCCGGCGTGAGCGTCTCTAACCGCCCGACCAGCACGCGCACCTGCTCGTCGGGCTTCGGCTCCACCGTCAACGGCAGCAGTTCATCGGTCAGCTTTTCCGGCACCAGGTAGAACAGCCGCGTGCCGGACTCTTCGAACCAACTGGTGCGCCAGGTGTTGACCATGGCCTGGGCTTCCTTTTGGTACAGCCCGGTGGCGGTTAGCGCCTCGACCGTGGCCGCGGCCAGCGCTTCGACGCTGGACGTACTCTTGGGCAGCTCGATCTCGATGGACGACTGTGGATCGACCGGCGCATGCTCCACAAAGCGCACGCGGTCGTTGTCGATGCTCACCAGGATCAGCGCACCGCTGGCCTCGTGGCTGGAGTTGGTGATCGTGAACCGGTCCTGGCCCCGGGCGACCATCTCGAGCGGCAGCTCGAAATTGCCCAGGCCACGATAGAACAGAAACTTCTCGAAGAAGCTGTAGCGATCCCCGTCGTAGACCTCGACGATCGCCGAGTCGGTGGCGCGGGCTTGCCCGTAGTGTTCGTTTTCGCCCACGTCGGGCAGTGTGGCGGGAACGGGTTGGCCGTCTTTGTTGCGAACGCGTACGTCGGCAAACTGCTCCGGCGGAATCAGCTTCACGGTTTTCCAATCCAGGTAGGCGTTGCCCATCGACCGTTCTTTATGCGCAGCACCGGTGTCGAACCCGCGGACCGGCGGGAACCACTCGGTGAGCATGCCGCGGGGAAAGTCGACGCGTACGTTCACGCTGCGCGGCCGGTCGGTATAGAAGTACGTCACGGGCGTTTCCATCCGCTGCTGCGCTCCGATACGGCCCTTGCCGAGCAAGACAGCCGGACTGTGGATGAATTTCGGCAGGTCGTTCGTGACCAGAGGGCGAAACTCGAGGTTCACTCCGTCGCTGCCGGTGAAGCTGGTGAACGTGCCCCACTCGTGCACCACCAGCTTGCCCTGCGGCTGGCCCGTCTGAAGCGAAGTCTTGCCCAAGTCGGATCCCCCCACATCGTCGCCTTGCAGCGCGGTGAGTGGAACGAGCACCGCCAGGACGGCGAGCCCCACGCCCAGTGTTCCGGCCCCGATATTGCGTGTTTTTCGGCTCATGGTGGTCCCTCCGCATTCGATTTTGCGTATGGATGGCAAACAACGCCTCTCGAAAACCTGTAGAGTGGACCTGCCGGGTTAATACCTGCTCGGCAAAAACTTTGTCGAGGGTATTAACTTCCGTGACTCGCTCGTCATCTACCTAGGAACACAGGAGGCGCACCCTGGCGGCGCCGGCGCGCGGCGGAGCAATTGCCAATGGCCTCGGATAGCGACCTGGTTTGCCTGGCTCAAGGCGGTCAAACGGCCGCCTACGAACAACTCGTGCGCCGGTACAGTGCGCGCGTGCTGGCCGTGTGCCATGCCAGGGTCCGCTCGGCCCACACGGCCGAAGAGCTTGCCCAAGAGGCCCTGCTCCGGGGGCTGCGAGCCCTCTCGACGCTTCAAGATCCGGCCAAGTTCGGCCCCTGGCTGTGCGGCATCGCCTCGCGGGTGTCGCTCGACTGGATCAAGAGCCGCCAGGCCCAGCAGGTATCGCTCGACGCCATGTGCGACGGGCACGTCGACGACTGGGTCGCGCACTCGGGCGAATCGCCCGACGAAATGGCGGCCCGCTGCGACGACCAGCAGCGTCTGCTGGCCGAAGTTGCCACGCTGCCGGAGCCGTATCGCGAGGTGATCCTGATGTACTACTACGACGACGTGACGTATCGCGACGTGGCGGCGGCGCTGGGCGTTTCGGCCGCCACGGTCAACGCCCGGCTGACCAAGGCCCGCGCCATGCTACGGGAACGACTTAGCGGAATGCAGAGGTAACGACAATGCGTTGTGACGAGTTTCAGAGCGGGTTCAATGCTTGGACCGACCGAGAGCTGCCCGAGGAGCAGGCGGCGGAACTGGAAGCGCACCTGGCCGAATGTGCCGCGTGCCAAGCGGCCGCCGAAGCACTACAGGCCATCGACGGCGAGCTGCGCACCGCCTTCGCGCCCCGACGTCGGGCGGCAGCGCAATTAGCCGATCGGGTCGTGCTGGCGGTGCACGAGGCGAGCACAGCAACCCCGTCCCCCTCGCCGCCAGCGCAGCAGCCCACGGGGCTCGCCTGGCCCGAGGCGCTTTCCGGCGTGGCGGCGGGCTTTCTATTGGCGGCGGCCGTGTTTCGGCCTTGGCGGGACGATGCTGCCAAGGCGAACGCTGCGGTTCGGCAGCCAATCGCCCGTATGGCGGCGGCCTCGGGGCCGGTGGAGGTGCAGATGGCCCGGCACTTGCCCGTCTTCACCTGCCCGCCCGCGGCGCCGATTGCGCGCGATTCGATCGTCCGCACGGGGCCGACGGCTCGCTGCGAACTGACGATGAAGGACGGCAATGCCCTGCGGCTCGACTGCAACACCGAGGTCAAACTGCACGGGTCGGAAGCCGTCGAAGTGCATCGCGGCAGACTGTTTGCGATCAGCCTGCCGGAGAGCAAGCGGCTGAAAATCCAATCCGGCGGCGGCACGATCACACCGCAAGGGGCGGCCCGGTTCGCCGTCGACTGCCAGCGGCCGGCGGTGCGGCTGACCGTCGTCGACGGCATGGCCTGCGTGCAGACTTCCAACCGCTCGCGACAAGTCGGGCCGGGCAAGCAGGTGCGTATCGTCGAGGGGCGGGTCGAGGACGATCCCGAGGCTCGCGACGCGCTCTTGGAAACGGCCTGGGTGACCGGGGTCATCGCCCTGCGCGGGGCGGACCATCCCGAACTGGTCGAGCGCGTCAATCGATTGCTGGCCAAGGTGGGCGCCGCGAAACTCTCGCTGCTGTACGAAGAGGAGCTGCGCCGGTTGGGCGATGACGGCGTGCCGCCGCTGTTGGCGTATCTGGCTGCCACACGAGACACCCCCCAGGTGCAACAGCGCGCCACCGCGGCGCGGATCGTGGCCGACGTGGCCGAGGCACGCCGCATCGCCGAGTTGATCGCGCTGTTGACCGACGCCAACGCCGACGTGCGGTTTCACGCCGCGCGGGGATTGGAACGGCTCACGGGCCGCAACCAGGGCCTGGACGCTAAGACCTGGCAGTCGGGCCCCTGGCTCTCGTGCGAAGGCCCCTACGAGAAGTGGCGCACGTGGTGGGCCGCCAACCACGACCGCTACCCGGCCGCGAAACGCGAGATCCCGACGCCCAACTCGGCGCCGTTCTAGGGGCCGCGCGTGCTTCACAGTGGCTAGTCCAGCCAGTCGCCTTCTTCGAGCCGAGCCGGGGTGTATTGCTCGGTGACGTAGGTGATGTCTTTGGAGATCAGCGATTCGACTTCCATCTTGAAGCCGTTCTTGAGCATCTGCTGGATCTCTTTCTGCCAGGCCTTCTTGTGCTCGAACCAGGGGTAGCTGGCGATCTGCTTGGCGCGCTTGATGTCGGTGTCGCTGAGGCTGATCTTCACGCTGGGCGAGAGCTCGCAGCGCTCGTAGTCCTTGCTGCGGAGGCCCAAAAACTTGGCATCGGGGATCGCCATCCGCTGCGACTCGAAGGCCAGGTTGATCGAGCCCTGCTTGATCACGCTGTAGATGTAGTACCCCCAGGGGTCGTTATCGAGCAGGCAGTACACCGGCAGCTTGTACTCGTGGTGCAGGCGGCTGAGGATGCGGCGCACGCCGCGCGGCGGCTGGCCGTTGCCGTGCGTCAGGATGCAGTTGTGCTTCTGCCAGAACTTGTCTTCGGCGAATCGACGCCAGACCGTGTCCTTTTCGACGTGCAGGATGAACTTGGCCGTGCACTTCTTGAACTCGATCACGTCGTTCTCGACGATCGAGGGAATGCTGTAGCCGGCCGAGCCCATGCGTGCGCAGTCGATTTCGTCGCCCGTGGCGTGGTCGAACAGCACCAGCGGCCCCGCCAGGTTGCCGCGGTTCGAGGCGTACAGGTGCAGCTCTTCGCGGAGGCTGTTGAGCCCGACTTCGACGTCCTCAATGACCGGATCGCACTCACCCTGATCGACGAAAGTCGGTTCCTTCGTGCCCTCGACGTCCCGTTTCAACTTGTAGTACAGACCTCGCAAGCTGAGCGTCTTGCCTTGTTCGATTAATTGCTTGCAGCCGCTGGCCACCAGCACGGTCTGCATGTAGCTCTTGGCCTGCGACAGGTTGAACAGCTCGCGGCGGTTCTTGTTCGAGCCCATTTCGATCCGACGCCGCGTCTTGTTGTAGCGCACGTTGGACAGCGCCCGGGTGGGGATCTCCAGGTAGGGATCGCGCTTCTTCTGTGCGTCGTTGACGATGCGGTCGGCCAACCCCAGCAGGTCGCGCAGCGTTTTCTTGTCGCGGTCGGTGAGCACGACTTTTTCGGTGTCGGCCTTTTTCTTGTCGGACGCTTTACGAGGTCGCTTGGCCATTTTTCGTTTCCGGGTTGCGGATGCCCACTTCGGCAGGTTCGTTGACGATCAGAACGCTGGGGTCTTCTTCCAATTCGGCTTCGATGACCTGGCCGCGCTCGTCGAGCCTCATATCGGCCGTGGCGGTCTTCTTCTTGGCCACCAGCATCAACTGGTCGTACAGTTTCTTGCGGTCGGTCTTGTTGATATCGCTGACGGCCGAAGCCACTTCGCCCAGGTAGCGGAGGAAGATGTTGCGGCGTTCGCCTTCCTGTTTGACTTTCATCCGCCGCCGCAGGTACATGCCCAGCTTGCGGCCGGCCGATTGCAGCGCGAGGCGCAGCTCCTTTTGAATTTCCGGATAGCCGGCGACCGCCTCCTTCGATTCGCTGGTGAAGGGAACCCACACGCTGGCCATGTGCACCATGATCGTCACCGGCCCGCTGGGAAGCTGGCCGCGCGATTGGGTCAGGCCGTAGGAGCGCCAGTTGGTGCTCATCACCGATTGGGTGATCGCACAGGCGGCGTGCTGGAACTGCAGTGGCACGCGGTTGGCATAGCGCAGCACGTTCATCGTCTGGCCCGCCTCGAGGTTCACCGACGTCATCGCCTCGTGCAGCCGCTTGATCTCCGCCGGCTTCAGCTTGCTGGGCGAGGTGCGCGAGCCGAAACCGGCCGCCTTGATAATCTGGTCGGCCGCATCGGTGCCCAGCCCGTAGAACGTGGTCGTCAAGAACTGCCGTAGCGTGCGTGCGTCGCACTCGGCCAGCAGATCGCGCAGCACTTCCAGCGGCACGCGATTGGCGCCGGTCGTGCCACCGTAGGCCAGAGCGACCTCGATCTGAAATGGGTTGCCGCGATACACGGCCGGCGGCCGCGTGGCCGCCACGTAGAACTCACCCGGCACGACCTGGTGCAGTCCCTTGAGTAACAGCTCCTCGCCGATCGGCGAAATGCAGTCGGTCGAGGGGGACGAGATCTTCGTCTCCTGCAGCGCGTGAAACAGCTTGTCGGCTTCGCCGCGGCCGATTTTTTGCGTGCTGGCACGGGGCTTCAGTCCGGCCGTCTGGCACACGCGGCTGGCCACGCCCGAACTGACCCGGCTGAAGCTCGAGGTCAAGAACTGCGAGAGCGTCATCCCCCGGGCGTCGGCCAGCATCGTCATCAGCATGCCCAACTCGATGCCGTAGGGATGCGGCTTGATCTCCTTGGGCTCTTTGGGCAGTTGATCGGTCGAGCGCTCGTAGAGCTTCTCGTTGGCCGGGTCCGAGCCGCTTTCCGGATCGAGGTAGTGGATCGTGACGTGCGGGTTGGCGATCGCGGTTTGTTCCAGATACTCGTCGACGCTGCCGCGGCCGCGAACGAACTTGCCCTCCAGCTCGATCGTGACCCGGGTGCCGTGCTGCACTTCGACCCACTCGATGCCGTGTTTTTCGATGTACTTCCAGCCGGCTTCGCCGGGCGGAATGTCGACCCCTTCGCCGCGCCCGTTGAGAATCTCGGGCAGGTTCTTCTTGGTGTCGATCTTGATCTCGTAGTAGTGGGCCGGCTTGCGGGCCGAGGTCTTCGAGGCAATCTTCACCGGCTTGCCCGTGGTGAGCACGCCGTACATGCCCGCGGCGCTGATGCCGATGCCCTGCTGGCCGCGGCTCATCCGCAGGCGGTGGAACTTCGAGCCGTATAGCAGCTTGCCGAAGATCAGCGGAATTTGCTTCTTGAGAATGCCCGGGCCGTTGTCCTGGATGCCGACCTTGAAGCGGTTGGCTCCGGTTTGCTCGACGTGTACCCAGATCTCGGGCACGATCCCCGCCTCTTCACAGGCGTCGAGCGAGTTGTCGACCGCCTCCTTGATGGTGGTCAGCAGGGCCTTGCGGGGATTGTCGAAGCCGAGCAGGTGGCGGTTCTTGGCAAAGAACTCGCTGACCGAGATATCGCGCTGGCTGGCGGCCATCGACTGCGCGGTGGCCCGGCGGCGCTTGGAAGCGTGTCCGTTGCTGGCGGTGGTTGCGCCGGTGTCGCCGGCCGCGTCGGAGGCTGTCCGGCCGCGCGCGTGTTGACCGTTCTTGCTGGGTTGCCTGGGCATTGGGGTTCAAATCATCCGAGTTGGCAAAGCCTGCGGGGAGGTCCGACGGCTGGGGGGTGCGGTGGGTTCGCCCCGTCGGCTGTCCTGTCGAGGCTCGTCCATCCGTGAGGGCCTGCGTGGAAGGGAATTCCGTCTGTGCCGAATATACCGATTATACGCAGCCGAGTCAGCCGCAGTCGCACCCGTAGGCACGGCAAAACAGGTCTAATTGCGACATCCCACCCACAAAGACTCACTCGCAGAAGCGGCGCCGGCCGAGATTTCTTGTGGGGGCCGATTCCGGAGACAAGCCGGGGTCACGAAGGCCCCTCACGCGACCCAACCCGTCCCCACTCCTGCCCGTGACAGCACGGCGCCTCTCGGTTGCCGCGGCTGCCAATTACCAGCGGGCGAAGAGTGCTTCGCATACGTCCCTTCTCAAGGAGGAATCCGAAGATGGTCTGTTCCAAGTTGCGCGCGACGTTGGCCGTGGCGGCCTTGGCCTGCCTGTTCGGCCTGGTCGGGAGTACGACGGCCGAGGCCTCGCATCCCGACATCTTCAACAACTACTACAACGGCCCCACGATCTACGGCCAAGGCACGCCGGCGCAGTTGTATATCTCGCCGCGTCCGACGCCTCCGCTGGTGGGCCACACCTGGATCACCTATCCGCCGCTGAACCCGCACGAGTTCATGTACCACCACCACCGCAAGTACTACAAGTACTACCGCAACGGCGGCTTCACGACCTCGTGCGTCCGCTACTACACGTGGTAAACGCCTACCCGGTCAATGAACGACGCGCTGGGCGGGTTCCCACCTTTCAGCCCGCCCGCGCCCGATGAAACCGTTGCTCCTCCTCCAGGCGTCCGGCCACCTCCGACATCCCGGTGGCCGGGCGCTCATGCCACCCCACCCCACCTGCAAGGATTCCCGCCATGAAACTTCGCACCCTCCTGGTGCCGGCCCTGGCGGCCGCTGCGCTGGCAGCGACCACGATGGCGGCCAGCGCGTTCGACGAAACGCACCACGGCCACAACGCCCGCTACCGCGCGGCACTGCGGCCCTGGCACGGCCGCTACTACAACGTTCAGTACGGCCAGGCCGTGTCGGTGGTCGTGCCTCCCACGGCCGAGCTCACGACCGACTACGGCTGGGGCTCGGTCTCGTCGCGCATGACGCGCATCGACCACCAGTTCCAACGCCCCTGGCCGGGCCCCCCGGGCGCCGGTTGGCGGCCCTACGGCTTCATGCCCACCCCGGGCTGGCCCAGCGACACGCGGCAGTTCGGCTACTACTACATCCGCGGCCCGTGGTAACGGGCGTCTAGCGGTTGCGATCGATTTCGCGCAGCAGCGCCTCGAACTGCCGGCGAAAGTCCTCGGTGCCGAAGTTCGGATAGCGCGCGGCCACGTGATCGATCGTTTGCCGCGCATCGGTGGCCTGGCCCAGGTCGATTTGCGTGCGGGCCAGGGCCCGAAGCGCGCGGAACCAACGCGCCGTTCCCGGCCGGCTCCGCTTGGCGACCTCGGCCCACTTTTGCACGGCGGCCTGCCGATCGGCCGTGTTGCCCTGCATCAGCAGCCGAGCCATCAGCTCGTGCGTCTGGCCGTCGCGCGGAAACTCGCGTGCCAAAGCTTGCGCCGCTTCGAGCGCCTCGGGCCGGTGCCCTGTTTCGGCCAGGGTCTCGATGTGCCGACGGCGCACCGCGCGCAGCGTGTCGCCGTCGAACCGCCCCGGGTTTTCCAGCACCTGGGCCTCGGTCGACAGTTCCAACTCGGCCAGCCGCGTGGCGGCGTCGCCCGTCGCGCGGCGGCGCACTGCCGTCAGCGTGTCGAGCAGCGCCGCGACTTGGTCGTTGCCGGCGGCGAGCACTTCTTCGAGCGACTCGTCGGCCTGCCCCCCCTTGCCCTGGGCCGCAAGCGCCGGTACGAGCAACACGTGGGCCTCGAGCTTCCACTCGGTCGGCGCCTCGGCGTCGTGCTCGAGCGCCCCGCGCACGAGCCGTTCGGCCGGTAGCGCGCCGTTGGGAATCTCCTTGAGCCAGATGCGGGCCGCGGCCAGCACGGCGGCTCGGCTGGCCGGCGTCGGTTGGGGCGAGGCCTCCGCGGTGCCGATGATCCGCTCGAGCTGGTCGAGCGCGCGCTGGGCCAGTTGCGCTCCGGACTCTCCACTTTCGTGCAACTGGTCGAGCCAGGCTTCGTAGCTGCGTCCCAAGGCCGCCACGGCTTCCTCGTATTGAGGATCGCCGGGCTGCACTTGTCCCAGCATCCCCACGGCGGTCTGCCAGTCGCCACGATGTTCGGCCAGCCGCCCCAACCGGCCGAGGGCCTGCGAGGCGGTTTCCCCATCGGGCCATTGCTCGAGATGCTCGTGCAGTAATTGCTCGTACTCGCTCAGATCGGGCGGGTGCTGGGCCCTTGCGAGTTGGCCGGCACAGTACACGGCCAACAGGTGGGCTTCCGCCGCGCGTGGATCCTTCGGCGTGGAAAACGCCGCCGCGCGGTAGCGCTCGAGCGCCTTTCGATAGGCGCCGCGCTCCTTTTCAATGGCCGCGGCGGCCAGGGCCCAGGAGAACGCGTCGTCGATGTGATTGACGGCTTCTGCCTCGTCCGAGGCCTGTTCGAACGCGGCCACGGCCTCGTCGAGCTGACCGGCGCGATAGTAGCCGGCCGCCGCAAAGGCCAGCGTTTCGGCCGACTTGGGGCCCTCCGCCCCGGCAATCGCCCGTGCCAACCGGGCTTCGGCCCGCCGCATCCAGTAAGGACCGTATTGCTTGCCGATCGCGCGCACCTGGTCGACCGCGCGTTTTTGCCAGGCCGCTGCGCGGTCGTCGTTTTGCCGCTTGGCGTCGTATTGCCAGGCCGCCACCAGGGCTTCGAGCCGCGCGTATTCGGCTTCGGCCGAGGTGGGTTGCTGCGTGCCGGCCTCGGCAAGCGCTTCGTCGAGCCGCCCGCGCGCAAGCGCCAGTTGAATCCGCTCGGCTCGCACGCGCCCGGCCAGTGCCGGCGGCAGGCCCTGCTTGGTGAGTGTTGCCAGCCGCTTTTCGGCGCCGGGACACTCGCCCAGCAGCCGCAACCGCGCGACATCTTCCAGCGCCGCCGACCAGGTCAGCGCCGAGCGCACGTCCCCCAACAGCACCTCCGAAAGCGCCTCGCCCGCCTGGGTCAGCGAGTTGATTCGATCGGCGCTGCCGGGCGGATAGCACAGCGCCTGCTCGCGCAATGCCTGAGCTAATTCGTACCGGACGTGGGATTGAAGCGATTGCAATTCGGCTTGCGTGAAATCGGCGTCGCTGGCAGCCGGTCGTACGCGGCGCCGCAGGTCGTCGGCCACCGTGCGCTCGATCTGCCGAAGCGCCGCGATCGCCGCGCGAAGCGTCGCCCGCGGTTCATCGAGCGCCGCCGGATCGTTCAAGCCTTCGACGGCCACGCGCTGGGACTCGCCGTGGGCCGCTTGCGCGAGCGCCGCCTGCAGACGGACCAGCACCAGACGCGGGTAGCCGGGATGCTCCGCAACGAAACCTGCGGGGATCTGCACGGCCTGCCGCCAAAGATCGGCGGCCTGCTCGAGCGGCAGCAGCCGGGCGTGTTCGGCCAGCGTCCGCGAGTACTCGATCGTAAGCGTGGCCCGTTCGGCTTCCGAGAGCTCGCGGTCGGCCAGCCGCTGCCGGCAAAGCTGCTCGGCCACGGCGTACTTCCCCCGCGCTCGCAGTTGTTCGAGCTGCTGGCGCGCCGACGCTGGGTCGGCGATCGCCAGGCTCGAGCAAGCCAGGCCGAGGGCCGCGGCGGCAATGAGGATCAGTAGCCGTTGCATCGAATCCGGGACATTATTGGACCGGGCGGGCCGCAAGACGGGCGACTCTCGTATTCATTGTCGCGCGCGGCCGCGTTCCAGGCCAGTCGCGCGTGAAGCTCCGAGCGGCTCGCCCGTGCCTAAGCAAGTGTAGGCCGTACGCTCAGACGCCGTCGCAAAGGGCGAGAGTGCCAGATGCATCGCGCCGATGGGCCGCCTAGCGGCCGCGTGGCAGCCGCGCGACGTCGACATAGACGTACTGGCCCCCGTTCTGGCGCGCCAGCCGGACCAGAAAGTTGTCGCGCGGGGCGCTGGCTTGCGTGCCGAACTCGATCGTGTTGATTGCCGTCCCCTCGTTCATCTGCGCGATCTGGGCCAACTCGGCGGGCGTCAACTGCGGCTCGTCGGCATCGGTCAGGAAGAAGATCACGTCGGGATTCATTCGCAGCGCCTGGGCCAACGCGTCGAGGTGCCGCGTGGCACCGCTGGCCGTGATGCTGCCGACGAATCGCCGGGCCAGGTTTTTGCTTTGCTCGGTGCCGAACACCAGCCGGCCGCGATTGCCGCTGGGGCTGAAGATACGCGGCTGCTCGTTGTAGAAGATGATTTGAAACTGGTGCGTGCTGCCCAGGTCTTTGAGGCTGGCGATCAGCTCGCTTTTGGCCGCGGCCAACGGGGCGCCGCCGTGACCGTCCATGCTGCCGGAGCGGTCGAACACGTACACGAACTTGTGCCCCTCGCCTTGAATGCCGAACACGCCGGTCAGGGCCTGGCCGCCCTGCACCCGATTGGGCGGCGGCGGCTCGCTGGTCAACTGGTCGGCCGCGGCGATGCCCGACTCCACCCCCGGCTCGCCGATTTCGGAGCCCGAGGCCGGCAGCACGCCGCTCTCGCTCACCGCGGGTTCCTCGTTCAGCAGCGCGCTCAAGGCCGGGCTACCGCCCCGCGGACGCGGGTCCTGCTCGGCAAACAACAGCGGCTCGTCGTCCTCGAAGTAGCCTTCGGCGGGCGGCTCGTCGAGCCGAATCGAGGGGGCCTCGTCCTGGTCGGACGACGAGGAGAGAAACGAAGCCTCGAGCGAAATCCCTGATGCCGCGGGTGCGTTTTGCGTGGCCCGATTCCACGACAGCACGAGCACCACGCACAGCAGGGCGTGCAGCGTGGAAGAGAAAAACCAGGGGAAAACGGCGCTCCCCAAGCCTCGCACGCGCGGGTAGCTCGGCTCGGCGGTCGCGGGTGCCATTGCGACAGAGACTCCGCTTGTGGCGCAAGCGCCGGTGAGAAGAGGGGCTGGGGCGAAAAAGCCTCGAAATTCTAGGGCCGCGCCGAAATCGAGTCAACGCGAGCCCCCACGCGCCGGCAGCCGCCTGGCGGAGGAGATTTCGCCTGCCGGAGAATCGTTTACAGTCGATTTCAACGCTGTTTATAATACCTGCTACGCCCGGCGCCCGCGCTCGGGCCGACACTCGTCCTCATTCGACCGGCGGTTGACCCCCACGACGCGCTTGTCGAAGCCCCAACAGCGAAACACGCTGCGAAAAGGCACGCTGTGAAAGGCACCGTGGTTTCTTCTCGGGTCAACCATTCATCGCTGGCGGCGCCGTATCGTGCCAGGCACGCGGCGGCGTCTTCCGTCAACCGTCTTCCAACCGCCCAGAGCCGCTTTCTCGATTAGGAGTGATTTCCATGTGGATTCCCAAATGGGTGCGCGATCGCAAGAAAGGCGTCGACTCGCCGTTGCCGACCCAGGTCGTCTCGAATGAGGAGATCACGCCTCGCCCCCAAACCAAGCAGCAGAAGCAGGTCGAGTACCTCATCGGCACGATGGCCGAAGAGAAAGCGAAGCGGCTGGGCATGGACCGCCGCGCGTTCATGACCAGCAGCATGGGCATGGCCACCTGCTTCCTGGCACAAAAGATGGTCTTCGGGCCGCAGGCCTGCTTTGCCGTCGACGAAATCGAGACGCTCGAGCCGGGCGCCCATGAAGAAAAGTATCCCAAGAGCGAGTACTTCATCTTCGACGTGCAGGCCCACTTCACCAACGGCGTGGCCATCGGCTTCCGCAGCATGGAGTTCGTCAAGAACATGGGCTTCGATCTGGAAGACAATCCGGATGCCTATTCGTTTCCGAACTTCGTCAAGGAGATGTTCTTCGACAGCGAAACCGCCATGCTGGTCATCTCCGGCGTGCCCGGCAAAGAAAACCAGTACGGCAAGGACGGCAAGCCGCTCGAAGGCGCCGCCCGCACGCCCGGCCTGGCCGGCAAAGTGCTGCCGAGCTGGGTGATGTCGAAGCGCAAGAAAGACATCAACGAGATGGCCGGCGGCAGCGTCCGCGCCCTGTGCCAGGGGAACTGTGCTCCCAATCACTATTGGGACATGAAGACCAACAGCCAGGACAAGGCCGCGCTGTTCGAACAGATGGAACGCGAGGTCAAGCTCTACGGCATCGACTCCTGGAAGTGGTACTGCCACACCGATCCGGGCCGCAGCGGCAACGGCTTCCAGCTCGACGACGAGAAGATGACGTATCCCTTCTACGAGAAATCGAAGGAGTTGGGCCTGAAATTCTTCAGCGTGCACAAGGGCTTTTCCTACCAGTCGCGCACGCTGGGTCACCTGGCCAACCCGAAGGACGTTGAAAAGGCGGCCCTCGACCACCCCGATCTGACCTTCGTCATTTATCACTCGGCCTTGCAGCACGGCCCCAACGAGCCGGGCTACGTCGAAGCCAACGAGTTCAACCCCGACACGGGCGACTTCACCTGGCACAACGTGCTGATGGGCATCAAGGAGCGCAATCCGCAGATCAACAACGTCTATCCGGAAATCGGTTCGTCGTTCGGCACGCTGGCCGTGGCCAACCCGTTGATGTGCCAGCACCTGATCGGCAAGAACGTCAAGATCTACGGTGCCGACCACACCATCTGGGGCACCGACTGCTTGTGGTGGGGCTCGCCGCAGTGGGCCATCGACGCCTTCAAGCGGTTCCAGATCTCCGACGAGCTGTGCGACAAGTTCGGCTACACCAAGCTCACCAAGGAAGACAAGGCCAAGATCTTTGGCTTGAACGCCGCCAAGCTGTACGGCGTCGACGCCGAGAAGCAGCGCAACACGCTGCCCAAGGACGCGCTGTCGAAGATCAAGACCGCCTACCACGAGTTCGGCGGCACGCGCGAGAACGCAGCTTACGGCTGGGTCCGCGACGACACGAACGTGTAACAACGTCACGAAAACCGAGCGCGGCGCAAGACCCCCCTGCGGCCTTGCGCCGCGTTTGCGTTGACGTGCTTCCGCGCATAGGTGCAATCCGGCATGGTTCGACCGCAAAGCAAACGCCGTCTCACGATCGCCGCGGCCGTGGGGCTGGCATGCCTGTCGGCCATCGTGGCTGCTCGCCATGCCGGGACGATGCTGGCTCTGGCAGCCGAACCGGAAGCCCCGAAAAAGCTCGACCCGGCCGCCTGGGGTAGCGATCACGTCGGACAGGGCGTGCCGGCCTACATGGAGGGCGGCGAGTGCCTGTTCTGCCATCGCAACGACGTCGGCGGCGAGTGGCAGACCGACAAGCACAACCGCACCATCCGCGACGCCCCGCGTACCGAACCGGCCATGGAGGCGCTGGCCGAGGATCCCGGGCTCAAAGACTTCGTCGACCAGGTCGAGCTACTCATGGGCGATACCCGCGCCCAGCGATTCCTCAAACGCGCCGATGCCTACGGCAAGGTCGACCTGCTTTCGCCCGTGGCCACGTTCGGTCGCGGGCGCCGGGCGCGGCTGGAAGAGACCGACAACCCGCATTGGGAGATCGACACGTTCGCTCTCGAGTGTGCCGGCTGCCACACGACGGCGGTGAATCCCGAGACGCACGCTTTCAGCACCGTGGCTTTGGATTGCTACGCCTGCCACGGCGTGGCCCCCGACGGGCACACCGAAGACGCCAAGCAGATCCTGCTGAACACCGTGCAGCCCGATTCGCCGGCCGTGGTCACCTCAATTTGCGGCAGTTGCCACATCCGCTTCGGCAAGTCGAAGTCGAGCGGCCTGCCCTACCCCAACAACTTCGTGCCGGGCGATAACCTGTTCAAGGACTTCCAAGTCGACTTCGACGTGGCCGACGACGAGACCCTCAACCCGGCCGATCGCCACGTGATGCACAACGTCCGCGAGGTAGTGGTGCGTGGCAACGAATCGATGACCTGCCTCAGTTGCCACGACGTGCACCAAGGCTCAAGCGCCAAGCACCGCGACCTGCCGGTCGTGAACTCGTGCCAACACTGCCACTCCGCCGCCACGCCCATCAAGAGCCACAAGCGCTACCAGGTCCACAGCGAGCGCTGCCAGTACTAGCCCGAAGCGCGAGCGAGGGTCGCGCTGCAACAAACGCGTCCAACGACGACCCTCGCTGGCGCTTCGGGCTGGTGTCCTTGGACGTGTGCCGTCGCCAAGAACCTACGACTGCTTGTTCGCAAACCGAAAGCGGATGTGTTCGGCCAGGACGCGGCGGTATTCT
The DNA here is from genome assembly GCA_003389325.1 of Planctomycetota bacterium. Lineage (GTDB taxonomy): Bacteria > Planctomycetota > Planctomycetia > Pirellulales > PALSA-1355 > LB-PLM-3. Next base: position 153,871 of record QQVE01000044.1, on the reverse strand, counting down.
TCGATGTCGACGTCGCGCTCGCTGCAGGTGAGAAACAGCGTGCCGTCGTCGCGGAACTCGCCGTCCCACTCGATCACCTTGTCGTCGGTCCAGTGGGGCCGGTACTCCGAGAGCTTTTCGTCCGACATGCGGCTGAAGTGCGACCGCAGGTTGACGTCGGTCTCGTCCATGGCCATGCCGGCCGGCAGAATTTCGTAGTTGATATCGTCGGCTTGCGATTCGCTGTTCATCACGGGCCTCACGCGAGCGTACGGAAGAAGGGTTGCCTGAAGCCTCTATTGTAAACGCTACCTCGCGGCGGGAATACACCCGGCGAGCCCCGATTCGCGCGAGGCGACACTCGTAGCTAGCGCTCCACGCCCGCACCGTCGGCCGATGCCTGGGCGGCCACGGGCTGTTCGGGGGCCGCATCCTCCACCGGGCCAAAGCGGCGCTCGCGATACAGCTTCAGGCCGTGCACGGCGTGGTACAGGGCTCCGCACTCCAGGTCGAACTTCTGCGTCTTTTCCAGGCAGTCGACCAGGTGCAGCACCGCCCGGGTGACCCAGGGCTCCTGAATCTGCTCGTCGTCGAGCGCCACCATCAGAAACTCGAGCACGTGGCCCGAGCTGCTGATGCGGGCGTCGATTTCGGCGCTGGCCGCGGCCCGCGAAAAGTAGTTCACCGAGAAGCTGCCGTCGGGCTGCTGGTTCTCTCGGGCGCGTTTCACGGCATCTTGAATCTTGGCGTCGACCTTTTCCCAGGTGCCGTCAGGATCGTCGCCCAGCTCACCGCCCTGCTCCAGGTAGCGATCGAGCGCCACGGCCAGGGCATACATGCGGTGCGTGCCGCCGCAGGCGCTGTCGGCCAGGTTTTGTTCGGCCTCCATCCGCGCCAGGCGATCGAGCGTCCACTTCGAGCCGTCCTTAGCCGTCCACTCGGCATCGGGAGGCAGGAAGCGGGTGAAGCCCATCAGGGTCCAGGTGCCTTCCATCCCGTCGTACAGGTCCCACTGGGCTTGGGTGACCAGATCGCGCACCTGGTAGGTCTCATCGCCGACCTTGATCTCGTCGTCGGCCTCGAGACCCACCTGCGACAGGTAGCCCAGCCACTGATCTTCGTGTCCCTGGCCGGTCTTTGAGCCGGCGTCGAGCACGGCTTCCAGGCCGTGGTCGCCCTTGCGCAGTTGCCAGCCGCGAAGCGCGCCGCCGCCGAGCAGGTAGTCGATGGCCGGCACGAGCTGTCCATCGTGATAGATCTCGAAATCGCGTCCGTAGGCCAGCGCCCCGTGCACGATCTGCCAGGCGGCCTGGTCCTTGGTGTTCAGGTGACGGTTGTCGCGGGTGAAGGCGATCGCCCGATCGAGCCGCTCTTTGAGCTGCTCGTCGTCGGGCAGCGGCGTCTCGGCCACTTGCGGCTGCGGCTTGCTGCAGCCGGCGATCGTTACCAGGCCCAGACCGGCAAAAAGCGCGATTCCCACCAAGGCAAAGCGGCCAGAACCCATAACCTTCCATCTCCTGCGAAGAACTCTTGTGGGGCGACTGGCAGAGCGTGTCAGGCGCCCGGTGGGGGTGATTTTGCCGGGTATTCCGCCGCGGGCGGCCCCGCGGCAGAGACGCCCAGCCGTCGTGTTTTACGCTTTTCGGCATTTATTGGCAATGATTTGGATAAAAAACGGGGATTACGGAAGATGCGGGAAGTAATTCGGTTAGCCATGTCGGGCGGCACTCCGCAACGCCGCCCGAGTCCCGCCGCGAACCGCCCGGCTGCGTGCTCCCCGACCGATGCACTTTGCCGGTGCTTTGTGACTGTCCGCCGGACCTGCGGCGTCCATTCTTTGAGAACCCGGGGCCCCGGGTTGCGTAGAAAATAAGAGCCGAGGATCGCATAGCCGTCGACAGCGCGATTGCGTAGAGTTACGCGACGGTTGAGACGATCGTTCGAGGTGAGAAAGGAAAAAGGCAAGCGATGTACTTTTTTGATCCCTGGTACCTGCTGTACATATCCCCGGCGTTGCTCCTGGCGCTGTGGGCCCAGTTTCGCGTCAAGTCGACGTACGCCACGGCCCGCCAGCAGCCGGCGCCGTTGAGCGGGGCGGCCGCGGCGCGGCATATTCTCGATAGCGACGGGCTGACCGACGTTCAGATCGAACAGATCCCCGGCCAGTTGTCCGATCACTACGATCCACGCGATCGCGTGTTGCGCTTGAGCCCCGAAGTGTACCAGGGCCGCACGCTGGCCTCGGTCGGCATCGCCGCCCACGAAGCAGGCCATGCCCTGCAGCATGCTCACGACTACGCTCCGCTCACCGTGCGCAATGCCGCTGTGCCGGCCGCCAGTTTCGGCAGCGGCGCCGGCATGTGGATGATCATCGGCGGCATGATCTTCAGCATTGGCGCGCTGGTCTGGATCGGCATGGGCCTGTTTGCCTGTGTCGTGTTCTTCCAACTGGTGAACCTGCCGGTCGAGTTCAACGCCAGCAGCCGGGCCAAGGCGCAGTTGGTGCAACTGGGCATCGTGCCGCAGGAAGAAATGGGCTACGTCAACAGCGTGCTCAACGCCGCCGCGTGGACCTACGTGGCTGCCACACTGCAATCGGTCATGGTGCTGCTCTACTTCCTGATGCGCGCCAGCGGCGGACGCGACTAAACCAACGGCACGGATTCAACCAACGCGCGCTTCCACCAAGGTCGGCCCCTCGGGACCAACCCGGAAGCGCGCGTTTTCGGTTTTGGCCGCCCCGGCTGCCCTCCCCGCCCTTCCTTCACGCCTCACGTCTCAAGCCTCACGCCTAATTCCAGTTGCGATTCCCCGCCGCGGCCGACTAAGATCGGCGATGCGTCTTCCCGTTCCGTCCCCGTGTCCGGATTGCCCGCATGTCGAGCCCGACACCACCTGCTGAACCGAACGAATCGGTGGTCGTGTCGGCCGCTTCGGACTCGTTTGGCCCCTGGCTGGGATCGCTCGGCGGGTCGCTGGTCGTCTCCTGCTACCAGGCCGGCAAGATCGCCCTGCTCGGCTGGAACGGCAAGACGGTCTCGGTCCACTTGCGCGACTTCCCGCGGCCCATGGGGCTGGCCATCGACGGGCAACGGCTGGCCATCGGCGCGCTGGAAGAGATCATCGTCTTTCGCAACGCGCCGCAGCTTGCCGACGACGTGTTCGCCGACCAGCCGACGCGCTACGACGCCCTCTACCTGCCGCAGACGTCCTATCGCACCGGCGAAGTGGCCGTGCACGGGCTGGCCTTCGCGGGCGACGAGCTGTGGTTCGTCAACACGCGCTTCAGTTGTCTCTCGACGCTCTCGCCCGACTTCAACTTCGTGCCGCGTTGGAAGCCCCCCTTCATTTCGGATCTGGCGCCGGAGGACTATTGCCACTTGAACGGCATGGCCGTGGTCGACGGACAACCGCGGTTCGTCACCAGCCTGGGCACGACCAACGTGCCCGGTGCATGGCGCAAGGACAAAGTCACCGGCGGCGTGATCATGAGCGTGCCCGACGGGCGGATCGTCGCCAGCGGACTGTGCATGCCCCACTCGCCGCGCTGGTACGACCGACGGCTCTGGGTGCTCAACTCCGGCCACGGCCAACTGGCCTACGTCGATCCTCAATCCGGCGCCTTGCAGGTCGTTGCCACGTTGCCGGGTTATCTGCGCGGCCTGTGTTTTCAGGGGCCCTATGCCATCGTGGGCATGTGCCAAATTCGTGAGAGGCATATCTTCGGCGGCCTGCCTATCTCGTCGAAGTTTCCACAATTGCTGTGCGGCGTAGCTGTTGTTGACCTGCGCAACGGAAACACGATCGGCATGTTTCTGTTCACGTCCGGTTGCCAGGAAGTGTTCGACGTCGATTTTCTTCCCGGCGTGCAGCAACCGGCGATTCTCAACCACGATCACCCGGGCATGCGGCTGGCCTATACGGCACCCGAGGGCCACTGGTACCGCCAGGAAAAGGAAGCGACGCCCGACGCCAATGCGCCCGAGGCCGACAAGCCGCAGCCCGGCGACGCCGAGCGCGGCCACTAACCTTCCTCCGCAAGAACGCACGTCGCGCGATGGCTGCCAACCCGACCGACAACTCCGGTGCGATCGTGGCCTGCTCGATCTCCGAGTCGTTTGCCGAGTGGCTTGCCTCGGCCGGCGGCACGTTGGCGATCTCCACGTATCAAGCCGGCAAGGTGGCCCTGGTGGGTTGGAATGGGCAGCAAGTTTCGCTGCTGTTGCGCGACTTTCCCAAGCCGATGGGCATGGCGGTGCGCGACCGGCAGATGGCCCTGGCCACGCACCACGAAGTATTGCTGCTGGCCGACGCACCGCTGTTGGCTCCCGAGCTGTTCGAGCAGCAGCCGGGCCGCTACGACGCCTTGTACCTGCCCCGCGTGGCCTATCAGACGGGCGATCTCCACGTTCACGACGTGGGCTTCGGCGACGATGGCCTATGGCTTGTCAACACGCGGTTCTGCTGCCTCTCGGCACCTAGCGACGAGTTCAGCTTCGCGCCGCGTTGGAAGCCCCCCTTCGTCTCCGAGATCGTGCCCGAAGATCGCTGCCACTTGAACGGTCTGGCAATCGTCGACGGCCAGCCGCGCTACGTCACGTGTCTTGGCACAACCGACACGCCCGGCGGATGGCGGGCCGACAAGGCCACGGGCGGCGTGATCGTCAGCGTGCCCGACGGCCAGATCGTCGCCCGCGGCCTGGCCATGCCCCATTCACCCCGTTGGCACGACGGCAAACTCTGGGTCCTCAACAGCGGAGAGGGCCAACTCGTCCGCGTCGATCCGGCCCCCGGCACGCTCGAGGTCGTCTGCACGCTGCCGGGCTACTTGCGCGGGCTGTGTTTCGTCGGACCGTACGCCGTGGTGGGCATGTGCCAGATCCGCGAAGAGCACATCTTCGGCGGACTGCCGATCGGCCAGCGCTTCGAGCGGCTGCTTTGCGGCGTGGCCGTGGTCGATCTTCGCACCGGTGGCACGGTCGGCACGTTCGAGTTCACTTCGGGTTGCCATGAACTGTTCGAAGTGCAGTTCCTTCCCGGAGTGCGACAGGGCATGATCCTCAACAGCCGGCATCCCGCGGCGCGCGAAGCTTTTGCCGCGCCTGAGTTCAGCTACTGGTTGCGGCCGAGCAACGAGATACCGCTCGACGGGAGCGAATCGCGAGACCCTTGATCGCCATCACCGGCCCGGCTAGCATCGCTGGGAGAGGCTCCCTTTATTTCGCGCGTAGCGCGGCGGTTTTCTCGGCGCAGCACATGGCTGACACGGCACACAGCGAACCGGTCGACTCCGCCGACGAGGAGTATCTCGAGTATCGGCCCATGGAGCCATGGCCGATCGCGGCGTTGATCCTGGGTCTGGCTTCGGTCTCGGCGTTTATCGTGCACGTCCTGCTGCTGGTGCCGATCCTGGGCGTGTTCGCCTCCGGCGTGGCCCTGCTGCGCATCGCTCGCGAGCCAGGAAAGCCCGGCCGGTTGCTGGCGCTCGCCGGGCTGTCACTCTCGCTGTTCTGCATCGCTGGCAGCGTCAGTCGCACGATGTCGACCGAGGCCATGCTGGCCCGACAGGCTCGTCCGGTGGCCCAACGTTTCCTGGAACTGCTGCAAGCGCAGCACCCCGAAGAGGCGCTGTTGCTGCACCTGCCGCCCGACTATCGCCGGCCGGTGGACTCGGACCTGTGGGTCTTCTTCCGCAACGACATCGAAGCCCGGACCGAACTGCAGAAATTTGTCGCCAATCCGGGCGTGCGGATGCTCCTGGCGTTGGGCGACAAGGCCCGCGTGCGGTTTCTGTATACCCGAGCCGCGGACTACGACGGACGCACGGGACAGGCCGATTGCTGGTTCGCGGTGACGTTTACCGACACCGACGGCCGCAAGAAGACGCTGATCTTCACGCTGCTGATGGAACGCAAGCCCACCCAGGATGCAGACCTGAGCCCTTGGCGCGTGCGCGACTTCGCCGTAGGCCCCAAGTCGAGCTAGCCGGGCGGGCAAGCATCGGCTTGCGCCAGCCGCTCATCGGGCGTTCTCGACGGCGCGGGCTTCCTGTTCGATCCGCTGCCGCGTCGGGCCGTCGACGCGCCGGGCTGCCATGCCGTAGTAGACAGCCGCCACGGCCGGTTTGCCCGCATCGCGAGCCCGGCGTGCTTTCTGGAACAGTTCGCGGGCTTCGCTGCGCTGGGTCGCTTCGGCGTCGGCCCGGCGGCGTTGGAGTTCCGCCACGCTTTGCAGGCCCGGATCGACGGCCTCGGCTTGCTCGGGCAGCACGCTTCGGGTCGTGCCCCGCTTCCAGTTGGTGCGACGCGCCCGGGCACGCCGCAACACGTCGCGGTCGGCCTGGGCCGGGTCGTGAATCGTGGCCGTGGCCGAGGACAGCGCTGCCCGACGCTGCGCGCCGTACGCCGTGCGGCGGTTGAAGCCCAGCGAAGAGTAACGGCTGTAGAACGCCTGCCGCTCGGCCGCGAGTGGCGATCGCCCGCTGTCGGGCACCAGCACGGTCGTGTTCACGCCGAAGGTGCTGAAGTTGGGGAGCTGAATCGTGACGTTCTGCGCCGCCGCCACAGAAACTCCGGCGACCCAGAGCACCGCAATCAAACAGGTCGATCCGCGCATCGCCCTCCTCCTGAGATTCGCGTCCGGCGGCCGAGCGTGCGGCCGCGCGTGGTCGCGTGACCGTAGTGTAACGGGTTTTCACGGCCGGGGGCAAACTCGGCCGAGGGGGCCTACGCGATCAAGTCGTGCACCACGCGTCCGTGGACGTCGGTCAGGCGGAAGTCGCGGCCGGCGTAGCGGTAGGTGAACTGCTCGTGGTCGAAGCCCATCAGGTGCAGGATCGTGGCGTGCAGGTCGTGGACGTGGACTCGATTCTCGACCGCGGCGAAGCCGAACTCGTCGGTGGCTCCGTGCACGTAGCCGCCCCGCACGCCGCCGCCGGCCATCCACATCGTGTAGCCGTGATGATTGTGGTCGCGGCCGTTGATCTTGCCGGCGTTCGAGCCTTCCTTCGGCAGCTCCACCGTGGGCGTGCGTCCGAACTCACCGCCCCAAATCACCAGCGTATCCTCCAGCATGCCCCGGGCCTTCAGGTCCTTCAGCAAGGCGCCGATGGCCTGGTCGCACTGGCCGGCCAGCTTGCGGTGGTTCTGCTCGATGTCGTCGTGATTGTCCCACGGCTGGCCCTGGCCGTGCCAGACCTGCACGAACCGCACGCCCCGCTCCACCAGCCGGCGGGCGATCAGAATCTGCCGGGCCTGCGTTCCCTCGCCGTACATGTCGAGAATGTGCTTCGGCTCACGGCTGACGTCGAACGCGTCGGCCGCCTCCATCTGCATGCGGTAGGCCAGCTCGAACGATTGAATCCGCGACTCGAGCTGCACGTCGCCCGATCGCTCGGCGCGGTGCGCTTCGTTCAATTGCGCCAGCAGGTCGAGCTGGCGCCGCTGCTGTTCGAGCGAGACATACTTGTTGTCAATGTTCTCGATCAGCCGCTCGACTTCCTTGTGCTTGGTGTCGATATAGGTGCCCTGGTACACGCCGGGCAGAAAGCCGGCCTGCCAGTTCTGCGATTCTTGAATCGGATAGCCGCCGGGACACATCGAGATGAAACCCGGCAGGTTCTGATTCTCGGTGCCCAGTCCGTAGGTGAGCCACGAGCCCATGCTGGGGCGGATCAGCCGCGGCTCGCCGCAATTGGTCAACAGCAGCGACGGCTCGTGATTAGGCGAATCGCCGTGCATCGAGCGGATTACGGCGATGTCGTCGATGCACTCGGCCACGTGCGGAAAGATCTCGCTGACCTCGATGCCGCTCTGGCCGTGCTTGGTGAACTTGTACGGCGAGCGAAACGCCGCGCCGGTCTTTCGCTCGGTGCGCAGGTTGAACGGCAGCTCCTGGCCGTGCCGCTTGGTCAACTCGGGCTTGGGGTCGAACGTGTCGACGTGCGACGGTCCACCGTTCATGAACAGGTGAATCACGTGCTTCGCCCGCGGCGTGAAATGCGGCAGCTTGGGGGCGAGCGGATTGAGCGGCGTGGCGGCCTCGGACGTCGAAAGCAACTGCTCGCCGGCCATCAACTGCGCAAGCGCCAGCGATCCGAATCCCAGTCCGGTCCTGCGGAGCAACTCGCGGCGCGAAAGCATCGTCGTGCGATCACCAGGCTGCATGGTTCTTCCTCTCTAGTCCACAAACACAAACTCGTTCGACAAGAGCACCACCTGCACCAGCCGTTCCCAGGCCGACAGGCTTTGTTCGCTCTCCGCTTCCTCGCCGGCCGACGCGGCCTGGGCCTGCTCGCCGACCAAGAACGCCACGCCCAGCTCGAGCTCTTCGGCCGTCGGTTCGCGCGACAGCACGATCTGGTACAACTGCTCGACCCGGGCCGGCGGTTCCGCCTCGGCAAACTCGCGGCGAGCGGCCAACGCCGCCACCATGTCGCGCACGAATGGGCTGTTCATCATGTACAGCGCCTGCTGGGGCACCGTCGTGGTGTAGCGGCGCGGGCTGTGTGTGTCGGGGCTGGCAAAATCGAACGTGCGAAACAGGTTCGGCAGGTTCTGCCGGTCAATGCGCCCGTACAGCGTCCGCCGCGCGGGCCACGGCTGCTTGGTGATCTCCACCGCCGGCCCGCCCAGCGAGCGGTCCAACTCGCCCGAGACGGCCAGCATCGCGTCGCGCAATCCCTCAAAGTCGAGCCGCTTGCGATTCATCCGCCACAACAACCGGTTTTCCGGGTCCTTCTCGCTACACGCGGGCCGATCAGCGCTCGATTGCTGGTACGTGGCCGAAGTGAGAATCAAGCGGTGGATGCTCTTGAGCGACCAGTCGTTCTCGACCAGCGACGCGGCCAGAAAGTCGAGCAGCTCGGGATGGGTAGGCGGGTCGCTGCGCAAGCCGAAGTCGCTGGGCGTGTCCACCAGTGGCTGGCCGAAGTAGTACAGCCAGATGCGGTTGACGATCACCCGGGCCGTGAGCGGGTTGTCGGCGCTGGCGATGGCCTGGGCGAGTTCCAGCCGGCCGCTGCCGTCGGCAAAGGGCTGACGATCCTCGCCCTCCAGCAGCGAGAGAAACTGCCGCGGCACTTCTTGGCCCTGGTTGCCTGAGTTGCCGCGTACAAACACGTGCGGCGTGACCGGCTGCTCGGCGTCGGCCAGCGTCATCAGGTCGGCCGGCTCGGCCGGTTCGACCGAACTGGCGAACACGCCGTACAACGAATAGTAATCGGCGGTGGGGATCGGATCGTACTTGTGGTCGTGGCAGCGGGCGCAAGTGACGGTCAGCGCCATCGTGCCGCGCGACAGCACGTCGATCCGATCGTCGATGATGTCGTGCTGGTTGTTCAGAAAGCGGCGACCCACGGTCAAGAAGCCCATCGCCGCCAGCGGCCCGCGCTCTTCTCCCAGCGCCAGACGATCGGCCGCGATCTGCTGAATCAGGAACTGATCGTACGGCAGATCTTCGTTGAAGGCCTGCACGACCCAGTCGCGATACTTGTACGCGTTGGGATAGTTGCGGTCGGCCGTGAACACGTAGCCCTTGCTGTCGGCATAGCGGGCCACGTCGAGCCAGTGGCGGGCCCAGCGCTCGCCGAAGTGCGGCGATGCCAACAGGCGATCGAGCGCCCGATCGACGGCGTGCGAATCATTGTCCCCTGCCAGTGAGCGCACCTCGTCGATCGTCGGCGGCAGGCCCACGACGTCGTAGCTCGCGCGGCGCAAGATCGTGCGGCGCTCGGCCGGCGGCGAGGGCTCGAGCCCTTCGGCCTCCAACCGCGCCAGAATGAAATAGTCGATCGGCGACTGCGGCCATTCGGTATGCACCACCTGCGGCAGCGCCGGCATCGTCACGGGCTGGAAGGCCCAGTGCGTCTCGGCGGCCCCGGCCGTTTCGTCGACGGTGGGAATCGGCTTGTCGTCGCCTGGCCAGGGCGCGCCCATCTCGACCCACGTTTCGAGCCGCGCGATGGCATCGTCAGAGAGCTTGCCCTCGGGCGGCATCTTCGGATCTTCGAGATAGCGCACGGCCTGCACGACCAGGCTGGCGTCCGGATCGCCCGGCGTGATCGCCGTGCCGCTGGCGCTACCGGCCAGCATGGCGTTGCGCGAGTCGAGCCGCAGGCCGCCGCTGGCGTCTTCGCCGTGACACTCCAGGCAGTGGGTCGCGAACATCGGCCGGATGTGCTTCTCGAAAAACTCGATGCCCTCGGGCGAGGGTTCGCCTACCGCCGGGGCGTTCGGCTCGGCCAAAGCCGTGCGCAGACAAAGCAAGAGTGCGACCAGCGCGAGCGCCAGCAGCGTGCAGCAGCGATGTAGCGTGCGATTGGGCATGCGTAACGAGGCGGGGCGTCGTGGGGCGGGAACGTCGACGGTGGGACGGCAAGGCGATCGGGGGACCGCGGCGCCGCTCACGACATTATAATCATCTATTGTCGTGCTTGTCAGCAAGATTCAACTGCACACCCCTAGCTGTGGGAACCGCGTTGCCGACTCTCCCTGAAGCCTTGGCGCTTGCGCAACAAGCCCTTGCGGCCGGCGACCGGGCCCAGGCGGCTTCGATCTATCAGCAGATTCTCGCGGCAGTTCCCGGCGAAGGAGGCGCTTTGCACGGACTGGGGCTCATGGCTTGCCAAGCCGGAAACTTTGCCGAGGCCGAAAACCTGCTGCGGCAAGCGCTGGCTTCCCACCCCGACGATCCCGCTCTGCACAACAACTTGAATCTGGCGCTGCGGCAGTTGGGCCGCCCGGCCGAAGCCATCGCTTGTTGCCGCCGAGCGATCGAGTTGGCGCCGCACTTGCCCCAGTTGCACAACAACCTTGGCGTGGCCCTGAAAGAAACCGGCGCCTGGGCCGAGGCCGAGCAGAGCTTTGACCGCGCGCTGGCCTTGCAGCCCGGGTATGCCGACGCCCACTACAACCTGGCCAATACGCTGGTCGAAGCCGGCCGGCTCGACGAGGCTGAGCGATCGTTTCGCCGCGCGATCGAGTTGGCGCCGCGCGACTGGCAAGCGCACAACAACCTTGGCAACCTGTTGAAGCTTTGGGGTCGGCACGGCGAGGCGCTCGCCCAGTTCGATGCCGCGCTGGGTTGCAATCCCCAAGCCGCCGAGGCCCACCGCAATCGGGCCCTGCTGAAGCTGCTGCTGGGCGACTTCGCCGCCGGCTGGCCGGAATACGAATGGCGCAAACGCCTGCCCGGCTACGGCGGCACGCAGTACGCACAGCCCGAGTGGCAAGGCGAGCCGCTGGCCGGCAAGACGCTGCGAATCTGTGCCGAGCAGGGCCTGGGCGACGTGATCCAAATGGTGCGCTATGCCCCGCTGCTGGCCGAGTACGACGCCCGGGTACACCTCGAGTGTCCTCCCACGCTGCACGCGTTGCTGACCGGCGCCCCGGGCATCGACAAGCTGGTGGCCCGCGGCGACGGCGAGCCGTTCGACGCCTACGTCCCGATGTTCAGCCTGCCGACGATCCTGGGCACGACGTTGGAGACCCTTCCCGGCGGCGTGCCGTACCTGGCGGCCGAGGAACAGCGCGCGGCCACCTGGCGCCCAGAGCTGGCGGCCGAGCAAGCGCTCAAGATCGGCATCGCCTGGCAAGGCAATCGGGACTTTGCCGGCGACGCCTACCGCTCGGTGCCGCTGTCGGAGTTCGAACCGCTAGCGCGCGTGCCCGGTGCAAAACTCTTCAGTCTGCAGAAGGGACCCGGCAGCGAGCAGTTGCCGCCGCTGGCCCAGCGCCTGCATATCGTCGATTTGGCGCCGCGGCTCGACAACGACGGCCATGCGTTCGTCGACACCGCGGCGGTGATGCGGAGCCTCGACCTGGTCGTGACCTCCGATACGGCGATCGCGCATGTGGCCGGAGCGCTCGGCGTGCCGGTTTGGTTGGCGCTGCAGTACTCGCCCAACTGGCGGTGGCTGCTCGAGCGTGCCGATTGCCCCTGGTATCCAACGATGCGCTTGTTTCGCCAGCGCCACTTCGGCGCCTGGAGCGACGTATTTGCCGACATCGCCGCGGCGCTCGCGTCGCTTGACCGGTAGCGCCAGCGTGCACCGATGCTCCGAAGCGGCGTGACGACGTTTCCGCTAGGCTAGTAGTAGCCAGCCGCCTTTCGCGCTCCACCGCTTGAACGCCGATGCCTGCCATCCACGAAGTGCTCAACCAGGGTCTGCAACTGCACAAGCAAGGTGCGCTCGACCAGGCCGAGCGCTGCTACCGCCAGGTGCTCGAAGCCGACGCCCGGCACGCCGACGCCTGGCACCTGCTGGGACTGATCGCACACGCCCGCGGCGACCAGACGGCGGCGCGGGAGCAGATCGGCCGGGCGATCGCGCTCGACGGCGGGCAGCCGAGCTACCACAACCACTTGGCCGAGGTCTATCGGGCGCTAGGCGACACCGTGCAGGCTGAAGCCAGTTGCCGGCGGGCGCTGCAATTGAACGATCGGTTCGTGCTGGCCCACAACACGCTGGGCGTGGTCTACAACCAGGATCGCCGCTTTGCCGAGGCGGCCGAATGTTTTCGCCGCGCGGTCGAGCTGCAGCCCGGCTTTCCGCTCGCGCATGCGAACCTGGGCATCGCGCTGCACGGCCTGGGGCAACTCGACGAGGCAGCCGACGCCTGCCGGCAGGCGCTCGCGTTGGATTCAGCGCTAGCCACGACGCAGCTCGAGCTGGCGCGGATTCTGCTCGATCGGGGAGAAGCGGCCGAGGCGATCGAAACCGCGCGCCGGGCCGCAAGTGAGCATCCGCAAATGGCGGCGGTCCACTACACGCTGGGCGGAATGCTGCATGCGCAACAGCGGCTCGATGAGGCCGTCGCGTGCTATCGCCGCGCGCTGGATTGCAACCCGGCGCTGGCCGAGGCGCACTTCAACCTCGGCGTGCTGCTGCAGAAACGGGGCGATGCCGAGGCCGCCATCGCATGCTATCGGCAGGCGGTGCGCTGCCGGCCCGACTATGCCGAGGCGTACAGCAACCTGGGCACGCTTCACAAGTCGCGCGGCGAGCTCGATTCCGCCCGGCAGTGCTACGACAAGGCGCTCGAGTTCCGCCCCAACTTCGCCGAGGCGCTGAACAACCTGGGCAACGTGCTCAAGATCGAAGGGCGCTTGGACGAGGCGCTGATCTGCTACGAGCAGTGTCTGCGTTTCGCTCCTCAGTTCGCCCAGGCCCGCTACAACCGCGGACTGATGCGGCTGGCCGAAGGCGAGCTGGCCGCCGGTTGGGAGGACTACGAGGCCCGTTGCGGGTGTCCCGAGTTCCCCAAGCGCTCGTTCGACCGCCCGCGCTGGACCGGCGAGCCGCTGGCCGGCCGCACGCTGTTGGTCCACGCCGAGCAAGGGTTGGGCGACACGCTGCAATTCGTGCGCTACCTGCCGCTCTTGGCTGAGCGCGGCGACAACGTCGTGCTCGAAGTGCAACCGCCGCTGGTGCCGCTGCTGCGCACCGCGGGGATCGATCGCTCGGTACAACTGGTTGCCAAGGGAGAGGCGCTGCCCGAGTTCGACGTCTATCTGCCGTTGTTAAGTTTGCCTGGCGTGTTCGGCACGACGCTCGAGACGATTCCCGCGGCCGAGGGCTACCTGCGGGCTGATGCAAAGCTCGCCGAACACTGGCGCGCCGCGCTGGGCGAACGCGATGCTTTCAAGATCGGCATCGCCTGGCAAGGCAGCCCCACGCATGCCTCCGATCGTTTTCGCTCGATTCCTCTGGCAGCGTTCGCGCCCTTGGCATTCGAAGGCGTCGAGTTGGTCAGCCTGCAGAAGGGACCCGGCAACGAGCAGGTGGCGGCGCTCGACGGGAAGTTTACCGTGCGCGAGTTGGGCGCCTCGTTCGACGAGGAGCACGGGGCTTTCATGGACACCGCGGCCGTGATCAAGAACCTCGACCTCGTGGTCACTTCCGATACGGCCATCGCCCACCTGGCCGGTGCGCTGGGTGCCCCTGTGTGGCTGGCCCTGACGCTGGTGCCCGATTGGCGGTGGATGTACTGTCGCACAGACAGTCCCTGGTACCGCAGCATGCGACTGTTTCGCCAGAAACATCTGGGCGACTGGCCGGGTGTGTTCGCCGACATAGCCGCAATGCTTCGCTCAACGCTCGAAACGAAGCGTCCCCAGAATCACTAGCCCGAAGCGCGAGCGAGGGTTTTTGGATCGAGCGTCTATGTGGATGCCGCGCCGAAATATCCTCGCTTGCGCTTCGGGCTTGTATGGGGCAAGTGGTTCCAGCCGCGGAGCGCCCGCCCCTGGCTTGCCGTGAAAACTCCGCTACACTCGATGCCTGGCAATCACCGCCCGCTGGTTCGAGGAGTAATGATGCAGGCCCAGGCTCACGTGTTTCGAGTGGCGTTGACCGGCGACTTCTTTAGACGGGACGGCTCGCCGCTGTACAACGACATCGGCACCCGCGTGCTCGACGAGCAGCCGGGCATCGAATACGCAGCATTCGCCGAACACCGCCGCGAGATCGATCCCGACCAGATCGGCGGTGCCCAGGCCGTCGTCGTGCTCTCGCCGCGGGTGACGACCCACAGCCTGTCGCAGAGCGAAAACCTGCTGGCGATCTGCCGCTTCGGCGTGGGCTACGATTCGGTCGACGTGCCGGCCTGCACGGCGGCCGACGTGGCACTGATCACGGCCGTGGGCGCGGTCGATCGGTCGGTGGCCGAAGCCACGGTGGGCTGGATGCTCGCCCTGACGCATCACATCCGCACCAAGGACCTGCTGGTGCGCGAAGGTCGCTGGAACGAGCGCAGCCAGTTCATGGGACGCGAGCTGCGCGAGCGCACGTTGGGCATCGTGGGCATGGGCGGCATCGGACGCGCCGTGGTCAAGCTGCTGGCCGGTTTTGGCATGCGGCAGCCGTTGGCCTTCGATCCCTACCTCGATCCGGCCGTGGCCGCCGAGATGGGCGTACGCCTGGTGCCGCTCGACGAGTTGCTCGCAAGCGCCGACTTCGTATCCGTGCATTGCCCGCTGAACGAAACCACGCGCGGGCTGCTCGGCCGCCGCGAGTTGGGGCTGATGCGGCCCGAGGCCTACCTGATCAACACGGCCCGGGGCGGCATCATCGACGAGGACGCCCTTGCCGAAGTGCTCTCCGAGAAACGCATTGCCGGGGCGGCGCTCGATTGCTTCGTGGGCGAGCCGCTCTTGGCGCCGCCCCGCTTCGCCGAGTTCGACAACGTGCTCTTGGCTCCGCACTCCATCGCCTGGACCGACGAGATGTTTCGCGACATTGGCGAAACGATCTGCACGGCCGCGGTCGAACTGGCCCTGGGCCGCCGCCCGCGCGGCGTGGTCGACGCCGACGTGCTCGACCACCCGGGCTTCCAACAGAAGTGGCAGCGCCTGCGCTTGGGCTAGATGCGTCTCTGTCACGCATCTCTCCACTACTCGCCGCAACCGGCACGCTTTTTCAGCGCCTCTGTCGCGCGCCCGGAAGATTGTCGGCAAATGACTTGCGATTTGGTTTGGCGCAGCCAACAATCAGGGCTCTTGCGGTGGCGGATCTCTTCTCAGGCACGCGGGTTCTCCCGCGCTCAAAGGGCGGTGGCGATGGGCAAAGGTAAGATTTGGTTCGCGCTGGGCGTGTTGTTTGCGATCAACATGCTGAACTTCTACGATCGGCTGATCCTCGGCGCCGTGGGCGAAAAGATTCGCGAAGAGTGGAAGCTCGACGACTGGCAGCTCGGCGTGCTGGGCACCGCGTTCATTCTGCTTTACGCGGCCATCGGCGTTCCCTTGGGACGTTGGGCCGATCGCGGGAACCGCTCGCGCATTCTCACCGGCGGCGTCACCGTGTGGAGCGTGCTCACCGCCGCCTCGGGCCTTTCGCAGAACATCTTGCAGATGGGCGCGCTGCGGATGGCCGTGGGCGTGGGCGAAGCCACCTGTGCGCCGGCGTCCAACTCGCTCATCGGCGACCTGTTTCCCGCGCGCACCCGGGCCCGGGCCCTTTCGGTGTTCATGCTCGGTTTGCCGATCGGCAACGCGCTATGTTTTTTGGTCAGCGGTTACCTGGCCTATCACTACGGCTGGCGTTCGGCGTTTTATGTAGCGCTGGTGCCGGGGCTGCTGTGCGCGATGGGCGCTTGGATGATCAAGGAGCCCGAGCGCGGTGCGACCGAAACGACGAAGATCGGAAGCCGGCGGCGGCCGGGCAACCCCTACTGGCTGGTGCTCTCCACGCCGACCATGCTGTGGATCATCATTTCCGGCGCGCTGCACAACTACAACATGTACACCATCGGCGGCTTCCTTTCGCCGTACACGATGCGCGTGCACGAGACGACCGTCGAGACGGCCGGCTACATGTCGATGGCCGTCTACGGACTGGCCGGCATTCCGGGCATGATCCTGGGAGGCATGCTGGGCGACTTCGTCATCCGCCGCTGGCGCAGCGGTCGTATGTTGCTGGCCGCGGTGGCCATCAGCATCGCCGTGCCGTCGTTTTACTTTGCCCTCGGGCAGTCCGACCGCTTCGCCTTCGGGCTGATGTTCGGCTTCGGCTGCATGCTGCTGTACATGTACTACGGCACGGTCTACGCCACGATCCAGGACGTGATCGAACCGTCGTTGCGAGCCACGGCCATGGCGCTTTACTTTTGTGCCATGTACGCCCTTGGCGGTGCACTGGGTCCGATCGGAACCGGCCTGCTGAGCGACTACTTCGCGCAGCGGGCGGCAGTCTCCGCGGGCGTCGAGTTCGAAGGCCTCTCGGACGACGCGAGGGCCGAGGCCCTCGAGCCCTACCGCGCGGTGGGCATCGGCAGAGCCATGTACGCCTTGCCGATCATTTGCGCCGCCCTGGCCGTGAGCCTGTTCGCCGGAGCCTCGACGGTCAAGAAGGACGTCGACCGGCTGCACGCCTGGATGCACGAAGCCGCACAGGCCGAAGCGGCCTCCGGCGAGCCCGAAAGGGTATCCACTTAGCAACGCTCGCGCCAGAGGTGCGCGCTACTCGGCTGGCTGCTGCTGCGTGATGCAGTGAAACGCCCCCAGCCCCCACACCAGGTCGATCGCTTCGATGCCGCGAATCTGCCGGCCGGGGAACAGCCGCCCGAGCGTCGCAAGTGCCACCGCGTCGGCCGGATCGTCGAACGTGGGCACGATCACCACCCCGTTGGCGATGTAGAAGTTCATGTAGCAGGCCGGCAGCCGGGTGTCGTCGAAGTAGCGGGCTTTCGGCATCGGGATCGGCACGACCTCCAGCGGCCGGCCCGCGGCGTCGCGCAGCGTTTGCAGGCGGCGAAAGTTCTCGGCCAGCGGCTCGTGGTTCGCGTCCTGCGGATCGTCCTCCAGGGCGGCCACTACAGTGGTCGGCGAGACGAACCGGGCCAACTCGTCGATGTGGCCGTCGGTGTCGTCCCCTTCGATGCCGCCGCCGATCCACAGCACCTTCTTCGCGCAGGCATAGTCGACCAGGTAGCGCTCGACGTCTTCCTTCGTGAGTGTCGGATTGCGATTCGGATTCAACAGGCAGGGCTCGGTCGTCAGGATTGTCCCTTCGCCGTTGTTCTCGAGTGCCCCGCCTTCCATCACAATGCCCGGCGTGAACACGCGGCGGCCCGTGAGCGCCGCCACTTGTTCGGGCACGGCGTTGTCGAGATCGTAGGGTGGATACTTGCCGCCCCAGGCGTTGTATTCCCAATTCACCAGCGCCGGCTCGAGGCCCGGCCGCCCGGCCAGGAACATCGGCCCGTGATCGCGGGCCCAGACGTCGTTGGTGGGAATGTCGTGCAGCGTGACGCCCGGTGTATCGCCGACCAGTTCGCGGGCCTGGGCCATCACGCTCTCGCCGCCGGCGCAAATGTGTACCGGTTCGAACTCGGCCAGCGTGCGCACCAGCTTTTGCCACACGGCGGGGATGGGCTCGAACTTGCCCGGCCAGGTCTCCAGCTTGTGCGGCCAGGCCAGCCAGGTGGCGGCGTGCGGCTCCCACTCGGCCGGCAGACGGTATCCAAGCGCGGCGGGGGTTTGCAAATCCATGTGCGGAGGGTGCGAGAAGCGCTCGTGCGGGCCGCGGCCGTCAGTCCTCTTCCGGCGGCTGGCCGATGGCGCGCAGGTAGCCGGCCAGGCGCGATTGCAAATCGATCAGGTTCTGCCACTGCCGCACGTCCAGCGTCACGTGCTCGTCGTCGGGCTGCACCTTAACGGTGTTCAGCAGCTCGCGAATGCGAATGTGCAGGTACTCGATCAGCTCGCACAACTGGGCCGCCTGGCCGGGGCTCATCCGCTCGGGCAGCTCGGGGGGCAAAAGCGTGTGCAGCGTGCTCTGCACGTCGGGGTCGGCGCTCCAGTTGAGCTCGAATTCGAGCGAGGGGCCCGACAGCCCCGCCCCGGACTCGACCGTGCCGGTGCTGGCGGCTTCGTCCCGCAGGGCGGCCAGCCGCTGGGCGATCTGCTCCCGCGAGCCGAACAACAGCACCGAGCGGCCCAGGCTGATCACGTCGCCGTAGCGAAGGATCCTCAGTTGGATGTCCTCGCCGTTGACCTTGGTGCCGTTGGTGCTCTCCAGATCCGTGATGACGACCTTGTCCTGGTCTTCCTGGATCTTGACGTGAAAGCGGCTCACGCGCTCGTCGTTTAGCTGCAGCGAGTTGCCTTCCTCGCGGCCGATGGTCACGGGGGTCGGCAAGTCTTCGTACACCTTCCCGCGATCGGCGCCGTCGAGGACGCGAAGTGTGATCTGCGCCATGGATGCCTTGCTCGCAGAAGGGAATACGCCGGCCGCGGCCACACCACGACGACACTAGCGCTTATAGCATCGAATCGGCGAAGGCTCAAGTCGCATGCGCGCAGCCTGCACGCATCTCGCGGGCAGAGGCCCGCTCGGCGTCGAAAATCGGCCCGATTGCGAGTCGATTGCCGTTTGTTCGGGCGCGCCTCAGGTGGCGATGCCCACGGGAAACGCCTCGGAGACGGTCGTGGCGATCAAGATGTAGACCGGAATTCCGATCGTCACGTTGTAGGTGAAGGTCAGCCCCAGCGACGCCGCTAACGGCAGCGTGGGACTGGCCTCGGGGATTGCCAACCGCTGCACGGCGGGCACCGCGATGTACGAGGCCGCCCCGCACAACACGGCGAACAGGGCATACGTGCCGATGTCGAACGGCGTGCCCAGAAACATGCTGTACAGGTGCGTGATCAGGATACCGATCGTGGCAAACACGTTGGGCGCCAGGACCGCGAAGGCAATGAATCGCCACCCGGCCACGCGCAGGTCGCGCAGCCGCTTGCAGGCCGTGATGCCCATCTCGAGCAGGAACAGGCAGAGCATCGGTGGGAACAGGCTGACGAACAGCAGGTCGTCGGCGTCGGTCACCTTGTGGCCCTGCAAACGGCTGACGAAGCCGATCAGGATGCCGCCGAACAGCAGGTACAGGCCCGGATTGAGAAACACCTCGTGCAGCAGCTCGGGACTGATGATCGGGCGGCGCGGACGGTCGGTGCGGCGTACCACGGCGTGGCCATTGGCGTGCTCGCCCTCTTCGCCTTCGTCGCTGCCGTTGGGGTTGTAGTCGGGCTCATCGGGCATGTTGCCCAGCCGATCCATGCCGTGCTCGCGCAACCGCGACACCAGAAACAGCGCGACCAGGCAACCCGGGATCTCCATGATGGCCAGCATCACCGGCATGTACGCGGCGTAGGCCATGTTGGCCGCGGTCAGCACGCCCAGGCAGGTGACGAACGTACCGGCCGAGTCCGAGCCGTAGTAGCCGGCCACGGTCGCGGCGTCGACGTTGCGCAATCGCGTCACGTTGCGGAGGATGAAATAGGCCAGGCAGCCGATGGCAAAGTTCGTGAAGAAGCCGATCGCCATGTAGCCCAGCGCCTGCTGCGCGGCCGCGGCATCGAGCGTGGCCAGCTCCTCGCCGCCGTGCCAGCCGATCGAAATCAGCAGGTACATCGTCAGGCCCTGGTATAGCACGTGCGGAAACTCGAACGGCACGCGCAGAATGGGGATGAGAAACCCCATGTAAAAGAAGAGCAACAGCGGCTTGAACAGATTGTGGATAAAGTTGTCGAGAAAATCGGCCAACATCCGCAACGACTCCTTAGCTCATTTGTTAGGCGCGCAGCGCGATCGCGATTCACTCCTGGTAGCCTCTGCTCCCGCCAGGGCGAGGCGAAGTGACCTGTCGATGCCCGCTGGGGGTGTCTACAGCGTCGCGCGAATGTTCAACCGCGTGGAGTCAGTCTCTCACTCGCCGGTGGGTATCTATCGTCCAAGTATAGGTCGAGCGGGCGAAGCGCCACAGATGGTATTGGGTTACTTCTCTGTAAGCTTGATTTTGGCGGCGGCACGAACCCGCTTGGACCGCGAAAACAACGGCCGTTTACGCCGCCGGCTCCGGGCTAAATGGGTAGGCGCCGGCGAGATCGGCTTTGACGCCGTCGGCAGCCTCGCAGCGGTCGGGCCGATCCCCCCGAGCGTGCCTGCCGCGCGCATGCGGCGCGCGCGGGCGGCGTCTATTCCGTAGCGCTTTAGTGAGGCTAGGAGTCGTCGACCGTCAGGTACTTGGGCGGAACGTGCTCGGTGAGCCACACCTTGTTGCCGGTTACGAAGAACTCATGACCGTCGGCAAACATCTGCCTCGCATCAATCGATAAGAGCACCGGCTTCCCGTGGCGCATGGCCACCTGGATCATCGTTCCCTTGTTGGTCGACATGTGTACGTGGTGGCGGTTGCCCTTCAGCAAACCTTGTTCAAAGATCGAGTCCAAATGACGTGTTGCGGTGCCGTGGTAGAGCAAGTCGGGTGGCGATGCAGGCTCATATTTCAGATCGACCTTCGTCGAGTGACCCTGCCGGGCCCGTATGCGAAGTTCGTCTTCAGAGAACTCGAAACGCTGCTTGTCGTTTTCCGCTACGACGAGTTGCAGCGTCTCCGGCGCAACGGGCTTTCCGTCTCTCGCTAACGCTGCGAGCAAGGCATCCACGTCGATCCATCCTCCGTCCTGCAACTCGAGCCCGATCGAGTCGGGGCGGTGCCTGAGGACAAAGCTAAGCCGCTGGCTGATTTTCTTTAGTGCTTTCGCATCCATGGGTTGTTCCTACATCGCCGCATTTCCCACACGGAATCTGGTGGAACGAGGCCAAGGCATCACAAAGGTCGTGGAACGTATCGGTCGCTTTTTCGTCGGGTGGGTCGGCCAAATCTCGACGGGCCGCGGAACTCAGGCGTCTCTTTCACGTCGGCTCATGGTATCGGTGGCGGCAAACAAACCGGCCAGCAGCTTGAGGTCGGCAGCCGCTCCTCGCTCGTTGAGCCAGGCAAGCACGTCGCCAAGCGGTACCTCGTGGACGGTGATGTCCTCGCCGCGACCGCCCCCTCCGGGGCCTGTTTGCCTTAAGCCCTCTGCCAAGAACAGTGTGATCGATTCATCGGTCAAGCCGGGCGACGAGTAGCCGTCAAGCAGCTCGGTCCAACGCTTCGCCGAGTAGCCGGTCTCTTCGAGCAGTTCCCGCTTCGCCGCTTCTATCAACGCCTCGTCTTCCTGGCCGGCGATATCCCCGCTGAGTCCGGCCGGCAGCTCGACAACGTTGCGGCCGACCGGCGGTCGGTATTGCTCGACGAGGACGACCTTGCCGGCGTCCGTGATGGCCACGATGCCCACGGCAGGGCGAGAGGTCTTCCGCGTGGCGTACTCCCAGCCACGGCGATTGACCATCGAAAGGTGCCGGCCCTCGTACACCAGCGAAGCCTCGCTATCGCTCATTGCCGACTCCTCATCGCTTATTGTCGTGCAAGTGCCATTGCGGCCCGAGCCCGCCGTCGACGCGACCCACGGCGTGGACCTCGTACCTACCGCGGTCGACGATTTCGATGGTTTCCTTCGCGAGGCTTGCTCGATTGCTGCGGTTCACGACGGTCCCTCCACGATTTGTACGCCTGCTTCCTTCATCCGGCGGATCGCGGCATCGCAGTCGCCCGGCGAGCGCTCGACGCCACGCGCTCCTTCAGCGAGCAGGCCTACTTCGAAGCCCAGTTCAACCGCATCCAACGCGGTGAACTTGACGCAGTAGTCCAAGGCAAGGCCCATCACGTCGACCGCGGAGACTCGTCGCTGCTTGAGGTAATCGTACAGGCCGGTCGCTTTGCGGTGGTCGTTGTCGAAAAAGCCGCTGTAGCTGTCGATCCACTTGTCGGTTCCCTTGCGGATGACGTGGTCGATGCCTTCGGCATGCAATTCCGCGGCGAGCTCGGCCCCCGGTGATCCTTGGACGCAGTGGTCCGGCCAAAGGATCTGTTCCAGACCATCGACGGTGATCACCTCGCCTACCGAACGCCCGGCGTGTTGGCTCGCGAACGATTGATGGTCGGCCGGATGCCAGTCTTGCGTGGCCACGACGAGCTCGTACGCGGGCATCCGTCGGTTGGCCACCGCAACTACGGCGTCGCCGTTGGGCACAGCCAGGGCCCCACCGGGCAAGAAGTCGTTCTGGATGTCGACGAGGATCAGCGCCTTCATGTGGTTCTCCCACGGTAGCGTACCAGCACGATGTCGATCTCGACCTGCTGTCGGTCGAGTTCATCCTCGATGAGACGCAAGGATTCGTGCTCGTCGAAACCGCCACTTCGTGGCCGGCGCTCATGGCTAGATCTCGAAGTTGAAGCCCTGCCTGGTCAGGCGGTCGTAGGTTCGCTTGTCGAAGCGGTAGAGCCGGGCGGCGCGGTGGGCGACGTCCTTCTCGATGTCCTTGGTCTCTCGAACGATCTCCATGGCGAGCACCTTCTTGCGAAAATTGCGCTTGTCCAGTTCGCGGTCGAGGATCACTTCGTACAGGTGCTGGAGCTGCCGCAGCGTGAAGCGGTCGGGCAAGAGCTCGAATCCGATCGGCTGGTAACGCACTTTTCCCCGCAGCCGCTCGTAAGCGACTTCCAGAATCTCCTGGTGATCGAAGGCCAACTCCGGCAAGTCGCTGAGGGGAAACCAGGCCGCGTTGCGGGCGTCGGTGCTCGCCCGGACGTCGTGTCCCTCCAAGTTCACCAGCGCGTAGTAGGCGACCGTGACGACGCGTTCTCGCGGATCGCGCTCGACCGCCCCGAAGGTGTATAACTGCTCGAGGTAGATGTCCCTCAGGCCGGTCTCTTCGACAAGTTCCCGGCGGGCGGCGTCGTCCAGCGTCTCCTCCACCCGCACGAAGCCCCCGGGCAAGGCCCACTGGCCGTCGAACGGGGGCAGATCGCGCTGGATGAGCATGACCTGCAGATCTTCTTCGTCGAGTCCAAAGACCACGACGTCGACCGCCAAGGCGGGACGAGCGAATTCGTACGTGTGACCCATCGAACCATCCCTTAGTGTTGCTGCTACACTATAATAGTGTCGTATAGACACTAAGTCAAGCTTGAAGCGAAAAACCCAGGAATTGCTCGTAGCGAGGCCGGCTAGCTCTCGCGGGCGTCTGCCCGGCCGGGAGTGCCCAGCTCGGCCAGCTCACGACGGAAGCCGCCCGACAGGATGGGGAAGCGGCACCAGCTCTTGGGATCGAGATTCTTGTCGTCGACGTGGAACGAGGGCGCGTATCGTTCCCGCTTCCACTGGTTGCGACTCCACAACTCGAAGAAGTGGCGCACCCACTCCGTGAGGCGGCCCGCATCATACTGCGTGAACTCCGCCGAAACCGACGCCAGCGTTTCCTGCGGCGAACGCTTCTCTCCGATCGCATGATCCTCAATCGCGTCCAGCAGGTCGTACGGCATCAGGTCGTCCTCGTCGGTCTGACCCGCGTCTTGCGGTCGCAACTCGGCCGTGGGCTGTTGCCGATTCACCGCCTCCAACTCCGGGATCGGCCCCAGGCCGTCTGGCCCGTGAGCCTCGAGCCACCGGAGCCACCTGAGCAGGAAGGCCTTGTCGATACCGGCGATCGGGCTTAGCCCCCCGCAGGTGTCGCCGTCCATCGTGGCGTACCCGACCGCGGCTTCGCTGCGGTTGCTCGTCGCCAGCAACAGGGCATTCTTGAGATTGGCAAGCATCCAGACGGAAGGGGCTCGGGAACGTGCCTGAATGTTTTGCAGGGCAATATCGTCCGTTTCCCAGCTTAGCTCGCGGCCGAGGGCCAGCGCGATCTTCTCGGTGTAGCTGGCGCAGATGTCATCCACGTCCAATTCGATGTGCGTGGCATGGATTGCTTTCGCCACGATGCAAGCGGCTGCGCGGGTCGTGGGCGAGCTGTTGCGTGTCGACTGGTAGACCGTGGTCAAAAGCGACCTGGCCAGCGCCCCTGGATCGTCGTCGGGTTTTGCGTCGAAGGGCGTCAAACCCATCGCCTCGCAGAACTCAACGGCTCCCAACTCGCTCAGTCCGCGTTGCACCATGAGGAACGCGAGACACGCAACCGCCGCCGAATCGGCCCCGCCGCTCAACGACACGACGAATCCGCGGGAGCGGCTCTTTCGAGCATAGTCGTAGAGCCCCAGTGTGACCGCCCGAGCGAACTCCTCCTCCGCAACGTATTCCGATCTTTCCCATGAAGCGATCGTCGCCTTCTCGTTCGTGGGCTGAATCGAGGGCAGGTCCATCGCAACCGAAACGACCCGATCGCCAGCGATGGCGACCTCGGGTTCGTAGCTTGCCGATTGAGCCCGACGCATCCTTGTCGCGTCAACGTCGACGGTCACCGTCGTCACCGCGACCGGGGCCAAACCGAGCCGTGGCCCACAAGCGACCATTTCTCCCCGCGTGGCGATGATGGTCTGTCCATCGTAGATCACCCGGCCCGCCTCGTTGCCGACCAGGTTGCTATAGACGTAGGTAACCGCAAGGCTACGCGAAGCCTCCTCCACCAGGCGCCGTCGCGCGACGGCCTTGCCAAAGGCAAAGTGGCTCGCGCTGGGATTGAAAAGGATATCGGCGGAGAGCTTCGCGTGGTCGAGTCCGGGTCGATTGGCGACCCAGGCATCTTCGCAAATCTCGAACCCGACTCGGAGCCCATCGATGTCGAACAGCAGGTCGCCGATCGGAGCCTCGCAACCGGCCAGTCTGATGGTGGCGATCGCGTTGTCGGGCCAAGGCTTGAACCACCGGGGCTCGTAATGAAGGCCGTCCCCGGCGAGATTCTGCTTGGCCACGAGCCCGACCAGAGTGCCATCGACGATGAACGCCAACGCATTGAACAAAGCTCCGGCGTGAACGACCGGCAGTCCGACGGATACGGCGATTCGCTTCGTGTCGGGAAGAAGCTCCGCCAGCACGCGTTCCGCCATGCGGGTCACCCCGCGGGAATAGAACGCATCCTCGCATCCGTATCCGGTGATACAAAGCTCGGGTAGACACAGCAGTTGGGCGTTCGCTTCGCGTGCCTCGGCGATGGCCTGCCGAATGTGGCGAGCGTTGCCATCCCAGTCGAGGGGCGTCTGATTCAAAGCGGCGGCGGCAACGCGAACAAGTTTCATGGGTTCTCGCCGACACATCGTTTACTTGCCAAAATCCCATCGCACCTCGCGGATCATCTGCTCACGAAGCTCGTGCAGCCCGATATCGAGGCCGACCGGATGCTCGTGGGGGTGCAGCAGGCGTCTGACGGTCGGATGCAGCCGGCCGAGCTCGCGCTGCGCCCGATCGCGAGCGTCGCCGATGTTTTCCTGCTCGAGCACGAACTCGCCGCCCCGCATCACCGGCACGAGCAGATCACTTCCGGCCGCTCCCGTCGGAATTCGCTTTCTGCGGTTGCTGTCTTTGACGTCGACGATGATGCCACGCTGGTCGATTCCGTGGGTCTCATCGTAGATCATGTCGCCGACCAGTCCCGTTTCGTTCTCGAATCGCCGCACCTGCAGCACGCCCGGGATCGTGGTCTTCGCCGATTGCTCCGATAGTTTGAGCTTCGGTTGCCACTCACCGTCACTGTCTTTGATGGCGCCAAGCTTGTAGACGCCGCCCAGGGCGGGCTGATCGTACGCGGTCGCCAGCTTCGTGCCGACACCCCACACCGCGACCTTGGCCCCTTGCCCCTTGAGGCTCTCGATCACGTTCTCGTCGAGGTCGTTGGACGCGACGATCGTGGCATCCGGGAAGCCGCCGTTGTCGAGCAGCTTGCGGGCCTCGATGCTAAGGTAAGCCAGGTCGCCCGAATCGAGCCGGATGCCGACCATCTCGTGGCCGCGTTCCCGGAGCCGCTTGCCGGCCTCGATCGCTTTGCGGACGCCCTCGAGCGTATCGTAAGTATCCACGAGGAAGACGCAGTTGTTGGGCATCGCCTCGGCGTAGCTATCGAACGCCTCGGTCTCGTCGTCGAACGACATGACCCAACTGTGGGCGTGCGTTCCTTTGACAGGGATGCCGTATTGCTTGCCGGCCAAGACATTGGATGTTGCCGCACAACCACCGATGTACGCGGCTCGACTTGCTGCGAGCCCGCCGTCGACGCCCTGAGCTCGCCTCAAGCCGAACTCCAGCACCGGATCGCCTCCGGTCGCTCCGCTGATGCGAGCCGCCTTCGTCGCGATCAATGTCTGAAAGTTAACGATGTTCAGCAGCGCCGTCTCCAGAATCTGGCAGTGCAGGATGGGACCGCGAACTCTCACCAGCGGCTGCTGTGCGAAGGCGACGGTCCCTTCAAGCATCGCGTCGATATCGCACTTCAGCCGGAGTTCACGCAGGTGCTCGAGGAAGCCCGCATCGAAGAGCGGCTGCCCGTCGTTGCCGGCGAGCGATGCCAGATAGTCGACATCCGACTCGTCAAAGCGAAAGTTCTTGAGATAGTCGATCGCAGGCCTCAGCCCGGCGGCGACGGCGTATCCGCCGGCGAACGGTGGCTTGCGAAAGAACAGGTGAAAAACCGCCTCCTGCTCGCCGCGACCGAGCTTCCAGTACCCGGAAGCCATCGTGAGCTGGTACAGGTCGGTGAGCAGTGCTAGCGAAGGCGTGCCGTCCATTCGGCGGGCTCCCAGTTTGTTAGTGTAATTGTGACACTAACATCGACCAAGTCAAGTATCCTCCTGAAGAATTCCCGAGCGACGGACCATGCTACGGCGACTACGGTGATCCTACCGCAGGAATGTTTGGCGAAGATACCGGCGAGCCCACGGGCCCAGCACGCTGCGCATGGCGCGGGCCAACACCCTGCATTTTGTAGCGCCGAAAAACGCATGCCGTGGCTTCTTCGGGCGTGCCGATTTGCCGCGGCCCCGGCGGTTGGTAGAATCAGCCGGTCGGGTGCTCTGCCATTTACTGAACGTTCGAGGTAAGGCCACGCACGCCGCGGTCCGGCCCAATCCAGCAGCCTGAGGCCTGGGCGTAGCCTTCATTACCTCAGCGCACAGCACCTGACTGCCAATGCTCTAACAACAAGCACGCGCGCCCGTGGCGCAATTGGATAGCGCATCGGTCTTCGGAACCGAGGGTTGTAGGTTCGAATCCTACCGGGCGTGCTTCTCTCTCAGACGAGTGCGGGGTGGGGCTTGCGGTGGTGCGATCGGGTAGGAAGGCGACGGCTAGCGCATCAAGTTCCAAGGTCGAGGCGTTTCTGAGCCGGGCCGGGCGGTGGCGAGGCGAGATGCGGAAGCTGAGGGGCATTCTCCTCGATTGCCGGCTTCAGGAAGACCTGAAGTGGGGCAAGCCTTGCTTCATGGTCGACGGGAAGAACGTCGCGATTCTTCAGCCCTTCAAGCAGCACTGCTCGCTGATGTTCTTCAAAGGCGCCCTGCTGGAAGACACGCACGGGCTGCTCCGCAGCCAAGGCAAGAATACGCAGGCCGCGATGCGGTTGGAGTTTACCAGCCCGGGTCAGATCAAGCCGGCCGTGGTAAGGAGCTACGTGAAGCAGGCCGTCGCGGTGGAGCAGGCCGGGCACAAGGTCGACTTCAAGGCGAAGCACGAACTGGAGCTTCCCGAGGAGTTAACCTCAATCCTCGAGCGGGACCGCCGGCTGGCCAAGGCGTTTGAAGCACGCCCGGGCGGCGACGGGCCTACGTCCTTCACTTCACCGGCGCAAAGCAGTCGCAGACGCGCACCGCGCGGATCGAGAAATGCGTCCCCAAGATTCTCGCCGGCAAAGGCCTGAACGACCGCTAGGCCCGGAGCAACCGACTCGCACTTGGTCGCGATCGCTTCGTTGCGGCTTTAAGGAGGGTTCTCATGGACAGCGCGACGAAACGCCCCGCAATCTTCACCGCCGTGGCCGTCGGCCTAGCGCTGGTAGGCATCGTTCTCGCAATAGGTCTGCTCGCATCGGCACGAGCAAGCATCTCGGGCACGGCATCGCTGCCGGGCGGCGCCACGGCCAGGATCAAGGGCCCCTTTACTTGCTCCGAGCGCGCTGGCATCACCGAGATCGAGGCTGGAGGGCACGTGTTCACGTTTTCGCCGACTACGATTTCGATGGATGGTGCTCCTGTCGGTTCGCTTGACGCGACGGTGACGGACGTGCAGATCGATGCCCGTTTTGGGTCGGCTTCATTGCGTGTCAATGGCCACGAGATCTCGACGCCCCGGTGACTTCTGCTAGTTATACTTGTAGCCGGCGAGTTCGACGATTTCCTCCAGGAGTGTCGCAATGCGATGGTTCATAGCCGGTGCCCTTCTACTGGTCTCGACGCACGCCGCCGGAGGTGAACCGCCGAGCGTCGAGGCCGGCAAGTCGCTCAAACTGCTCTCCAACAACGTCGGTATCTTCCCGGCGGCGGTTGTCGAGCAGTATCCGGCAAACGTGCGGGAGAAAAAGAAACACATCATCGCCGACGAGGAGCAGCGGGCGGCGCTATTGGCCAAGGCGTTGATGGAGTTCGACGGCGATCCCGACGTCGTGTTGCTACAGGAGATCTGGTCGCTCCCGGCGCGCGATCGGCTGATCAAGGAGATGGCCGGTGAGTATCCTCACGTCAAGCATCCGCCGGCCATCGGCGATGGAACGACGGAGATTCTGGCGTCCGGCTTGATGTTGTTCAGCAAGTATCCGCTCGACGATTACGCCTTCAAAGAATTCACCCGGGGTATCGGCATCGACAAGCAAGCCCGAAAGGGCATCGTCGGCGTCAAGCTCACGGTCGGGGGCAAGCAGGTCGCCGTGTTCAACACGCACTTGCAGGCCGGCGGCAAGCGCGATCCGTCGGTCAAGCCGCATCAACTCCGCGAGTGCGATGCGTTCATTCGCGAATTCGTCGACGGCGACCCCGAGGCGATCGCCGTGATGGCCGGTGATTTCAACATTCGCTCCAACGAGCCGGAGGCCTACGGCGCCATCTTTTCCTGCCTCACCGATGCCCGCGACAGCTACGAGAAGGAACTCGGTCCGCTGACCACCACGACCCGCAACGAGAAGCAGCCCGACAAGCGGATCGACTACCTGCTAACCTTTGGCGACGTCCAAGCCGCCTCGACCATCGTCGACCCGGCCGGCGAGACGATCTCCGATCACATGGCCGTGTTCGGCACCGTGGAGCTCGAGTAGCTGGCAACTCGAATCGAAGTCTCCTCGGCAAGAATTCTCAGCACTGCAATCGCGTTATCGTGGTACCACGACAAGTTCGTTGCCTGCGCGAGTCGACAGCGACTCGAGAATGTTGCCATCGATTTCTCGGCTCAACATGGCAACGTGATTATCCGCAAACAAGAAATGGACCCCGGCAGTGTGTTCGCTGGAGAACATCGCAAGCTCATTGGTGGAGTCGCCGTGCCGTCCGCCCGGCTTTGCGTGGCCAAGGACCATTCCTGAGCCGTCCTCAATAGCGACACAGCCTTCAACGGTGACCAGGCCCAGCATGGCTCCGGGAACGGCTCCAACCCAAGTACTCTTGCCGAGCGAATGCGAGCGTTCCCCGATCGCGATCGTGGTGGTTGTGCCGTCACGGATATCGCGAGTCCGGACGTGACTATTGCGGAAGAACATCCCCGTGCCAAGCGATCCGAGTTCGCGGTTGCCGAACATTGCGACATAGTTAGCGGAAGCGATGTCGCAAATTTTCGATGCCGGCGATGGACCCACGTCCCCCCAGGCACTAAAGGCCGACCAGGCTGGATCCGCAGCGTCGGACGGGCAACGATACGACGAGACCTGCCTCAATCGACTCTCCGAATTGACCGCGGCTGCGATCGGCAGATTCACCTGGACCAGCCCTCGGAGAGGATTCTCTTCCAGGCAGTCAAGCAGCAGCGTGCCCCAACCCCAGCCTGGTCCGACGTCGGACCCGTCGGAAGCTGTTTGGGAGAGGTAGCCCGATGGAAAGGATCGATTGGCTCCGTCATAGAGTTGGAGCGCAACGCCAATCTGCCGCAGGTTGCTAGCACAACCCGCACGTCGTGCCGACTCGCGCGCCGCCTGAACTGCAGGAAGTAGCAAGGCTAGCACCAGGGCGACGATCCCCAGCACGACCAGCAACTCGATCAGCGTGAAGGCGCGGCGGCAAAGAGTCAATTGACGCATCCTGCCTTGCTCCTTTGGAAGGGGCCGACTTGCCACGAAAGTTACTGCGGGCCTGCAGCCCGATCAAGAGCAGCAACGCCGGCCGGGATACGCACGACGTGGCGAGTCCTGGTCTCGCGGGTGACCTTGTTCAACGCGAGCCTTGGCCGCGTTCGGCACCGTGGAACTCAAGTGAGCCGTACGCTTCACTGCCCGGCGACGGCCTCGGCCCCCTTGTCCTTCCAGTACTCGAGAAATCCGGCGGTGAGCTTCCCGCCCGGCTGGGCGCCCTTGGCGTGTTCCTCGATCGAGTGGCCGAAGTAGTGGCTGATCCAGCCGTCGACGCGCGGCCCTGCGCCGTCGACAAACGCGTCGAGTTCCTCGAGCGAGCAGTTCAAGGGAAACGTCTCCTCGACGACCAGCGGCTTGCCGATGTCGTAGACCGCCAACGCCGCGAGCGTCTTCTCGACTTCGCCCTTCTTCGGGTAGAAGTGGACGCTGACAAAGTCGAGATGCCGGGCCACCTCGGGTGCGTAGAAGATCGGCTGCGCGTTGGGCCAGACGTGGGCCCAGGGAATCACGCCCACCGTAACCAGGGCATCCTGATCGTGCTTGCGAATGGCCTGCACCATCTTTGCGACCCAGGCCTCGGCGATCTCGCGTCGATCGCGCTCGCCCGGCTGATTGGCAATCCGCTGCACGAAGTACTGCCCGCCCAACTCACCGGTCAGCCAGGGGTGTTCGCCTGCTTTGGCCTGGCCAATGATCGGCTCGTTCATCAGGTCGTAGCAGAACACGGCCGGATGGCCGGCGCCGGTCTTGGCGATCGCCTCCCAGAATCGGGCCTGCACGGCCCAGCGCTCGGCTTCGGGAAGTTCGTCGTACCACGCCGGCACGGCATCCAGGGGGGAGCAGCCCAGCCCGGTAAGATCCAGATACAGGCCGCACTGCTGTGCCAGATCGAGCGTGCGCGCGAGCAACTTCAAAGCGTCCGGGTCGACTTCGCCGGCCGACTTCATGTAGGTACCCACTTGAAGGTGCAGGCGCACCACGTTCGCGCCCAGTGCTCGCATGCGGCGGAAGTCTTCTTCAAGACTCGGCCAATCGTCCTGCCAATACTCCTCGACGATCCGGCCGAACCGGCCGACGAAGTTGAACCCCCAGGGCACGAAGGTCTTTCCCGACTCGGCCAGTTCGAACCGCGGTCGGTCGGGCGCGATCCGCACACGCTCGAGGGTCGCGGGGCGTGAGGTCGGCGACTCCTGGGCATTCAGCATCACCGCCGAAGTCCAGAGAAGCAGCACGGCCAAGGCCGCGCAAACCATCTGCCGAGAAAAATGCATACGCTTCATGTGCCACCGCTCGCGTTGGACGGTTCCCCTGACTCGAGTGTGCCCGGCCCGGCGGCGGCGTGCAACCGCGATTCGATCTAAAGCGTCTCGCAGCCGGTGGTTGAGTGACGTCGTGGCGGCCGGCTGGCGAGCCGCGAAGCGGGCTCTTCTCGGCAGTTAGGGCAGCCACGGCACAAAATCCCGGACGGGCTGTCGATTTTTTGACTGGCCGTTCGACCAACAGGCAGTTGGAAGGATATGCTGTCGGCACTCGTGGGCGGGTCCTGCACTGCCGGCAGCCGACGAAGCCCCTTTAGTGAACGAAAGGACCGAGCATGACAACACCGATTCCGCCCGGGCGCGAAGGACTGATTCCGCACCTGGTATGCGGCTCGTGCGAGAAGGCCATCGAGTTTTACAAGCAAGCGTTCGGCGCCAAGGAGGTCGGCCGCATGCCGTCGCCCGACGGCCGGATCATGCACGCCGAGATCGAGATCGACGGCCTGATGGTGTTTCTGGTCGACGACTTTCCCGAGTACTGTGGCGGCAAGTCGCAAACGCCCCAGGCGCTCGGCGGCACGCCGGTGACGATCCATCGCTACGTCGAGGACTGCGACGCCACGATCAAGCAGGCTGTCGAAGCGGGCGCCACGCCGATGATGCCCGTGCAGGACATGTTCTGGGGAGACCGCTACGGCTCGGTGATCGATCCGTTTGGACACTGCTGGTCGGTTGCCACCCACAACCGCGATCTGACGCACGAGGAGATCGTTGAGGGCATGCAGGCCGCCTTCGACGCGCCCCACGAACAGGGCGCCCCCGGCTAGCGGGTGCGGCAAGCACGAGCGCGCCCTGGCGCAAGGACCAACCATCATGGCGATCATGATTCAAATCCCCTCCGCGTTGCGGGCCGAGTGCGGCGGCGTCTCCGAGCTGCCCACCTCGGCCGCGACGGTGCGCAAGGCGCTCGACCAGTTGGAAGAGACGCACCCGGCGCTGTACCGCAGCGTGTGCGACGACACCGGTGCGGTGCGCCGGCACGTCAACGTGTTTGTGAACGACGTTTGTTTGGATCGGCGAGGCGGGCTCGGGCAGAAGCTCGAGCCGGGCGACGTATTGACCATCATGCCGGCAGTATCGGGAGGTTGATCGATGGCGGACCGCATCGTGCTTTGTCTGGGAACCAAGAAGGGGCTGTTCGTCGCCGAGGCCGCCAAGTCGCGCGGACGCTTCGAGCTGCGCGGACCGTTCGGTCCGGGCGTGGCCGTTTACTCCGCGCTGGTTGATCGCCGCCGCTCGCCGCGCATTTACGCTTCGAGCTGCAACGCGTTCTTCGGCATGAAGGTGCTGGTGTCGACCGACCTGGGCAAGAAGTTCAAAGAGACCAAGAGCGCGCCCGCCTTTCCCAAGAAGGACGGCCGGGCCGTGCTCAACATCTGGTCGCTCACGCCCGGCAGCGACAGCAAGGACCTGTGGTGCGGCGTCGAGCCGGCCTCGCTGTTTCGCAGCACCGACGGCGGCAACTCGTGGGAGATGGTCCCCGGCATCAGCAACCACAAGCACGCCAAAGAGTGGCAGCCCGGCGCAGGCGGACTGTGCATGCACACCATTCTCAACGACGGCAAGCGCCTGCACCTGGGCATCTCGACCGGCGGCCACTACATCAGCGAAGACGGTGGCCAGACGTTCCAGGCCGCCAACAACGGCATCGGCGCGGGCTTCGTGCCGGACCCCTATCCCGAGTTCGGGCAGTGTGTGCACAAGATTGTCGGCCATCCCGACGCACCGGGCCGCTTCTACATCCAAAATCACGGCGGCTGGCCCGATCGGCCGGGCATCGGCGTCTTGCGCAGCGACGACCACGGGCACACCTGGTACTCGATCGCCGACGGTTTGCCCAGCGACTTCGGCTTTCCGATCGTGGTGCATCCGCACGACCCCGACACGGTCTACGTCGTACCGCTCGAGCCGATGACGCGCACCTGCCCCGAAGGCAAGCCGGCCGTCTGGCGCAGCACCAGCGGCGGCGGCAAGTGGAAGAAGCTCACCACCGGGTTTCCCAAGAAGGAAAGCTACTTCACCGTGCTGCGCGACGCCCTGGACATCGACGAGCTCAAGTCGCCCGCGTTGTACATGGGCACCACCACCGGCCAACTCTGGATCGGCCGCGACGGCGGCGAAAAGTGGGAATGCCTGTTCGAGTCGCTGCCACCGATCAACTGCGTGAAAGTGGCCGTGGCCTGACAGCGGGCATGGCAGTTCACATGTTGCAAGGCTGGCCGCATCCGTTCACCAGGGCAATCCTGGTGGAAATGCCATCCTCCGGAGCAGGCGATGCTGGTCGAGAATCTCATCCTGGGCTGCACGGCGATGGCGGTCTGCCTGTCGATTCAGTGCGTGGTCGTGACCCTGCTGGTCAAGGTGCTGGTGAAGCTGCGCCGCAAGCGCCAACTGAAGCCCTCGATCTTTGCCGCCTCGAGCGTGCTGATCGTTTCGATGCTGGCGATGGTGGTGGGCAACTTCGTGCAGATGTCGATCTGGGCGTGGCTGTTTGTGGCCTGCGGCCAGTTCGAGGAGTTTCGCGTGGCCTTCTATCACTCGGTGGTCAACTTCTCCACGCTCGGCTACGGCGACATCGTCATGAGCGAGGACCGCCGCCTGCTGGGCGGCCTGGAGGCGGTCAACGGCGTAATGATGTTCGGGCTTACCACCGGCGTGCTGTTCACCGTGCTCAGCGTGACGGTGCAGCGGGCTCTGGAGGAACGCCTGGGCCGCGACGAGGAACTGCTGCATCAGCTCGAGAAAGCCCAGCGCCCCGGCCGCCGCAAGTGATGATGGTGATGTGGGCCGATAAACTGCTAGGGGTTTTAGACGCGAAAGCGACCGATGGAGTCGGGGGGCCGCCTGCGCTAGAATAGAATTGTCGGTCAAGCTTCATAGGGAGCAACGGTCATGCACTACCAGTTTCCGCCGGATGTCGAGAAGCTCGTTCGAGAGCAAATGGCCAAGGGAAGTTTCTCGTCTGAAGACGACTTGCTGCGTGAAGCGCTCAAGACGCTCGACGCGCGCAACAACGTGGTGATCGAAGAGGACACCGCGGTCGTGGAGGGGATTCGCCGCGGACTGTCGGACGCAGCCGCCGGTCGCAGCCGGTCCTTCGACGACTTCGATACCGACTTCCGGGCCAAGCACGACTTGTCCGACGATGCCTAGACGGCGCATCATCCTCGCGGACGAGGCGGGACGCAACGTCCATGTGATTTACGCCTGGATTGCCGAGCGGTCGACCGAGGGCGCAGCACGCTGGTATCAAACCTTTTCCAAAACGATCGAGGCGATCGCTGAAAATGCCGCAGGCTTGGCCATAATGCCGTGCAAGTCACTCGATACGCCACCCCTGCCAGCTTCAAGGGCTTAAGAGATGAAGAGCATCCTCGCGATCCTTGCCGCCTTGTTCGTCGTTGCCGCCAGCGCCGCCGCCGCCGAGCGCCCGAACATCATTCTTGTGATGGCCGACGATCAGGGCTGGGGCGACATGGCCTACAACGGGCATCCCAAGCTCAAGACGCCCAACTTCGACCAGGCGGCTGCCGACGGGCTGTGGTTCGATCGGTTCTACGCCGCCGCGCCGGTTTGCTCGCCCACCCGGGCCAGCGTGATGACCGGCCGGCACCCGAACCGGATGGGCGTGTTCAAGTGGGGTTACCCGATTCGCCCCCAGGAAACGACGCTGGCCAAGGCGCTCGGTGAGGCGGGCTACGCCACGGGGCATTTCGGCAAGTGGCATCTCGGCTCGGTGCGCAATGCGAGCCCCGTGCACCCCGGCAA
This sequence comes from Planctomycetota bacterium, assembly GCA_003389325.1. Lineage (GTDB taxonomy): Bacteria > Planctomycetota > Planctomycetia > Pirellulales > PALSA-1355 > LB-PLM-3. The sequence goes on along the minus strand of QQVE01000044.1, from coordinate 118,384 downwards.
GAACGGTTTCGACGAATGGCTCAGCGCTCCCAACTTTTTCGACAACGATCCCATCCTCTCGCATCGCGGCCGCGCCGTGCAGACCCAGGGCGAAAGCTCGATGGTCACGGTCGACGCGGCGCTGGATTGGATCTCGGCCCGGGCGACCGAGGGCGAGCCGTTTCTGGCGGTGGTGTGGTTCGGCTCGCCGCACAATCCGCATCGGGCCATCGAGCGCGACCGCGCCCTGTATGACGGCGAGTCGAAGCAGCACCAGAATTTCTACGGCGAAATCACCGGCATGGACCGGGCGTTCGGCAAGCTCCGCGACGCCTTGACCACCATGGGCATTCGCGACAACACCATCCTCTGGTACTGCAGCGACAACGGGGCCCTGCCCAAGGTCGGCTCCACCGGCGGGCACCGCGGCCACAAGGGCAACGTGTACGAAGGCGGGCTGCTGGTACCCTCGATTCTCGAATGGCCCGAAAAGATCCGAAAGCCGCGCGCGACCGCCGTCCGCGCGAACACCTGCGATATCTATCCCACGTTGCTCGAGATTGCCGGCGTCCAAGTGGACAACCAACCGCCGCTCGATGGCGTGAGCCTGGTGCCGGTCATCGAGGGCAAGCCGCAGCAGCGGCCGCGGCCGATGGGCTTTTGGGACTATCGCATCGGCGGCATCCGCACGCCCTCGGCCGCGTGGATGGGCGAGCTGCTCGAAGCTCAGCAGGCCGGCGGCGATCTCGAGCCCTACGAGGCCAGCCGCCGCGCGGCCGAACTGCCCGAACCGGCCTACCCCCTGGATTCGTTCCCCGGCCACTCGGCCTGGACCGACGGCGATTGGAAGCTGCACCGCATCGAGCGCCCGCAGGGCGACGTCGTCTGGCAGCTCTACAACCTGGCCGACGACCCCGCCGAGGAAATCGACCTGGCCGACGACGAGCCGCAGCGCGTGGAAACGATGCGCGCGGCGCTTGAGACCTGGCTCGAGTCGGTCGTGCGGAGCCTCAACGGCGAGGATTATGCCGACGCGGCGACGCCCGGCAGCGGTAGGTAGAGCGACGCTGCGGCGGCATGCGAGCGACACAAAATGTATCGGCTAAGCCGTGCACGGCCGATGTGTACTCTAGCCGGCACATTCATGTGTCGAGCCGTACGCGCACCGAGGCGGCGGCCCCCCTTAGTACGTGAAGTTCAACTCGGCGGGCTTCTCGCCGATCACGATCTTCTGCTGCTGCTTGCCCAGCTTTTCGTGCCACAGGGCCAGGGTGTACTCGCCCGGCGGCAGACCGTCGATCTCGTACGTGCCGTCTTCCTGGGTCACGCAGTAGAACGGGTGATCCATCACGAAGATGAAGGCGTGCATCCAGGGGTGGATGTCGCACTGCACCTCGATCTCGCGCTCGGCGCGGTCGAACACGCGGTCGCGCGGCTCGGAATCGGCCGGCTGGCCGTAGTTGAAGGGCCGGTTGAAGATCGGAAACGATCGCACGTTGTGCGTCACCGGGTCGCTGTTCTTCACCAGCAACTGTTGCCCCACCCGCATGCCCATCACCCGCGGCCGATAGGCGCAGTGCGTTTGATCGAGCACGGCCGGCTCGTCGGGCATCGGGTAGTCCTGCTTCGGCGCGCCGCGGCGCACGTAGACGAAGGCGTTCTTCACGCCGCCGTCCTTTCCGATCAGCACCGCCTCGTCGAGCACTTCCTTGCCGTCGTGCAGCTCGATGCACTTGGGGTCCTTCGACATGTTGATTACGCGCGGCTCCGGCGGCGGGCCCTCGAGCACGACCTTCCCCGTGAGCTTCGCGCCCGAGGAGGCGTCCTTCGATTCGGCCCGGGCGTCGAGCGACGCGACAAGAATCACGAGCGCCGCAAGCGCGCACAGCCGCGCTGGGCGAAGAGCAAGGTCAATCATGGTGCAAAGGGACCTGCGCCCCTAGTCTCCGGAGTTTGCCGATGCCACGGCCCGCGACTCGTCGGTCTTCTCGTCGACGGTGCCGTCGAGCGAGATGCGAATGATCGAGCCCCGCCGACGTTCGATGTGGCGGTTGGGCCAGTTCGAGTTACAGACCCAGATGCTGCCGTCGTCGCCGAATTCCACTTCACGCGTATAGGTCACGCGCGACGGCATCGGGTACTCGATCAGCTCTTCGGTCTCGGGAATGAACCGGAACATCGAATCGTTGGTCGTGCCGCAGATCCAGACGTCGCCGGTTTGGGGGTGAATGTTCAAAGCGTAAGGGAACTGGTTTTCCTTGTCGGGCAGGTCGTAGACCTTCCACTCTTCGGTCTCGGGGTTGAACTTGGCAAACACGCCCGAGCCGCAACCAGGCACCCACACCATGCCGTCGGGAGCGACGTGCAGGCGGCGCGGTCCGCGGAACGGCGGGTTCCATTCCTTGATGTCCCCATCGGGCACCGAGGGGTCGATGCGGCCCACGCGGTTGCCGTTGAGCTTCGTGTACCAGATGTGCCCGTTGGGCGCCACGTCGATGCCGTACGGCGTGCGACCGCGCGACTCGCCGATGCCCCGGCCCACGGCCTGGTCGGCCGACGGCAGCCGGTAGAACTTCCGCTTGTTGCCGTCGTTGGGGTCGAGGCTGTAGACGCCCGTGCCGGCGTCGGTGTACCAGACCACACCCTTTTGATCCACCCGCAGCGTGTGCGGATAGATGCCGCGGCGGGCCGGGTCGGGCGCCGACGAGACGATCGTCCACTCTTCGGTGTCGACGTCGAACTTGGCCATCTTGCCGCCGATGGCGCAGGTGATCCAGATGTCGCCCTCGGCATCGCACTCCAGCGAATGCGGGCCCAGCACCATCGGGTCGTCCGAAAATGGCTCCTTGCCGCCGGGCATCTTGTAGACCCTGCGCTCGTTGGTCTCGGGGTCGAGGCTCACCAGCGCGTCGTTGGCCATGTCCACGGCGTAGACCAGGCCGTTTTTGCCCAGCTCCAGGTCGTGGGTCATCGAGGGCCGCCGGCTGCCCATGTCCCACTCCACCGCGCGCATCGCCAGGGCCTTACCCTTGGGCGGCTCGGGCGGCGTCCACGCGTCCCATTTCTTGGGAGCGTCTTCGGCGTAGGTATCGACCAGCTTCTTGACGATCGTCTTCTGCAAGTCCTTGGGCAAGGCGCCGAAGCCGTCCATCCGCGTGATCATCACCTGCCAGTCGACCGGCTCTTCCGGCGTGCGGAAGCCGGCCGAACCGACCTGGTGGCAATAGGTGCACGACATCTTGAAGGCCATGCGGTGTTCTTCGTTGTCGAACTCGAGCTCGCCGAACAGGCTCGCGCCGGTGCGCTGCGAGAGCAGGTCGTCGGTCGGCTCCATAGCCAGCTTGACGTCCTCGTTGCCTTCGCCCGATTCGATTTCCAGCTCGTCGCTGTAGGTGTCCTCGAAACCCACCAGCCGGGCGCGAATGCGGTACAGGCTGGGCGGCAACTGGTCGAGAATGAAGCGGCCCTCGGGATCGGTGAGCACGGTGATGCTCTTTTCGGCATCTTCGTCGACGGCCGAAACCAGCGCCCCCCGCAAGCCCTTGCCCGAGCTGTCGACCACGGTGCCCTTGACCGAACCGGTGTCCGCGGCGAAGGCCGCCGCCGTCATCGTGACCGCCGTCAGCAGTGCGATTTGTACCCGCCACATGTTTTGCATCGCTCAATCCTCCCCTTGAAGCGCGCGGGTGCGAAGTGCGTGCCGCGCGACGGATGGTCGTTTGAACAGTCGATTATCGTGCCGCTATTTTGCGAAATCAAGTTCCACCGGTTGAATCACCACGTTGATCAAATAGTCGCGAAACTGGCTCCGCTCGACCGGCTCGAGCGAGCGGAGAAACGCCGCCACTTCGCGGACTTGTTTCTCGGTCAGCGCGATCTTGCCCACCTCGATCTCCACCCCGGCACGTTTGTCCTGCCGAGCGATACGGCCGTTGTCGACGTGCCGCTGGATGGCTTCTTCCAGCGTGGCGGCGCTGCCGTTGTGGAAGAAAGCCTTCTTCTTGGCCAGGTTGCGCAGCGAGGGCGTATCGACCGGCTCGTCCGCCGTGCCGATGTGATGCTTCTGGCCGTCGGTAAAGTCGGGCAGCGTGTGGCAGGCCGTGCAGTTGCCGATGCCCGTGGCGTCGCCGTAGGCCCGGATGAACATCATCCAGCCGCGAAAGGCATCGTCGCTAAACCCCTCGGCGGGCCGCTTGATAAGAATCCGCCCGGCCTGGTTCCCCAGCCGCGATTCCATGAAGCCCCAGTAATCGCCGGCATCTTCGTCGCCGACGAACTGCTCGCGAAAGCGGTTCATCTTCATGAACGCGTCGTACGGCGACGTGTACTTGGCATCTTCCACCACCCGCCCCGAAGCCGATTGGGCCCGGGCCGGTTGCGCTGCGAACAGCAAAGCCCCCACCGCCGCGAAGACCACGGTTGTCTTGATCCACATCGTTCGATTCTCTTTTCCCTTCGGGCTTCGCATCACAACTCTTCTCTTCGTGTCCCTACGAGCCCGAAGCGCAAGCGAGGGTCGTTCGCACTCGTGTATTGCCCGCTGTTACCCTCGCTTGCGCTTCGGGCTCGTGTTCGTCTTGTCCCTCGCTTGCGCTTCGGGCTCGTGTTCGTCTTGTCCCTCGCTTGCGCTTCGGGCTGGTGTTTGTATCGTTTGATCCTCAGGGCAATCCAAACGCCAGCAACTCCGACTTCTGTCCCAACCCGCCCACGGCCAGCACGATGTACTGCTTGCCGTCGACCATGTAAGTCATGGGCGTGCCGTGCGGCGTCGACTCGAGCGTGCGCTCGAGCACCAGCTTGCCCGTCTTCTTGTCGAACGCTCGCAGGTAGCCGGTCTTGCCCATCCGCAGCGCGAGGTTCTGGGGGTCTTCCTCGGCCTGAATGACGAAGAACAACTCCTTGGTCAGCACGCCGCCGCCGTTGGAAAACACGCCGTTGGCCGCCGCGCCCAAGGGGCCGAGATTCAAATGCTTGATCGCCGGATGATCGCGCGGACCGTCGCCGTGCGGCACCTGCCACAGGATCTCGCCGCGGTTCAGATCGATGGCCGTGATGCGACCGTAGGGCGGCTTGAACATCGGCAGACCCTGCGGCCCCTCGATCGTGAACCCGCCGGTGCGGATGTACTTGAACCGCGAGCGATTTTGGTCCGGCTGGCGGAGCCCGATCACAAAGGGCTGCGTCATCGAGGGGACATACAACACGCCCGTCTCGGGATCGAAGGCCGCTCCGCCCCAGTTGGCGCCGCCAGCCGGGCCGGGAAGCTGCAACGTGCCCAGGCGTCCGCCGTCGCCGATCTCGATGGGCGGGGTGAACATCGGGCCGGATTCGTACTTCTTCAAGATCTCGATCGCCTCGGCTCGCAATTCAGGCGTGAAGTCGATCAGGTCGTCTTCGGTCACGCCCTGCCGCTCGAACGCCGGCGGCCTGGTCGGAAACGGCTGCGTGGGCGACGTCTCCTCGCCCTCGACGGTCGACTGCGGCACCTCGCGCTCTTCAATCGGCCACACCGGCTCGCCCGTGGCGCGGTCGAACACGTAACAGAAACCCTGCTTGCTCACCTGGGCCACGGCCTTGATCTGGCGCCCGTCGACGTTCAGGTCGACCAGGTTGGGCCCGCAGGGAAAATCGTAATCCCACAGCCCGTGGTGCACCGCTTGAAAGTGCCACACGCGTTGGCCCGTATTGGCATCGAGGCACACCAGCGACTCGGCGAACAAGTTATCGCCCGGGCGATGGCCGCCGTACCAGTCGTTGGTCGGCGTGCTCAGGGGCAAGTAGACGTAGCCCAGTTCTTCGTCGGCGCTGAGCGTGGTCCAGACGTTGGTGTTGCCGGCTTCTTTCCAGGAGTCGTCTTCCCAGGTCTCAACGCCGTACTCGCCTTCCTGCGGAATCGTATGAAAGATCCACTTCTGCTCGCCGGTCCGCACGTCGTAGCCGCGCACGTGGCCCGGCGGCATGTTGGGTTGCGTGGGCGCATCGAACACGATCGAGCCGACGACGATCGTGTCGCGGCACACCACCGGCGGCGAGTTGAAGCCGTACATCCGCTCGTTGATCTTGCGTCCCAGGCCCTGGGCCAGGTCCACTTGCCCGCCGTCGCCAAACTTGGGATCGGGCCGGCCGGTCTCGGCGTCGATGGAAATGAGCTGCCGCCCGCCGGTGGCGATGATGATCCGCCGCGCTTCGCCGTCGGTCCAGTATTCGACGCCGCGATGCTGAAACCCCGTGTTCGTGGGCCGGCCCTTCTCGTAGCTCTTGGGATCGTACACCCAGATCGTGCTGCCGGTGCCGGCGTCGATGGCGGCCACCTGGCTCAGGCTGGTGCTGACGTACAGCACGCCGTCGACCATCAAAGGCGTGACCTTGAACTGCCCCGGCAGCAGCCTCCGGTTTTCCTTAGCGAGCGGCTCGTCGACCGATTCCCACCGCCAGGCAACTTGGAGCTTCTCGACGTTCGCCTTGTTGATCTGGTCGAGCGCCGCGTAACGCGCGTGGCCGCGGTCGCCGCCGTAGTGATGCCACTGGCCTTCGGCTGCCCCATATTGGGCTTGAGCAACCGGCGCCAGCACGCACGCCAGCGCCATCGCGAGCAACCCGCCCCCACAACTTCGAAACGTCCTCAACGGTGCGCCCTCCGTCGAAAACGCCGCTGGCCTGCTGGGGGAAGGCACGTCCGGCGTCCGTCTATCGATTTTCGGCGAGGAACTCGCCGCAGAATGGTCCAAGGAATTGAGCCGAGCCCCCATTGTGACTCAGGCCGGGGTGGGTTGCAAATCCTTGAGCAAGGTCGCGGAGAAGGCCTTCGCCTCCGAGGACCACTATAATGGGGTGATGGCTGACAGCGAGCAATCTGCGTGGCCCTGGTACTGGTGGCCGTTGCTTCCTTTGCTCTACCTACTCTTGATCCTCGCAGTAGTCGCCTTACCGATTCTGGGGCCCTTGTCAGTCCTCTATTTCGCCATCTATCCGGAACGGCACGCTCATGCCTATGACGTACGTGGTACCGCCCATCAACGACATCGGTTGGCTCAATGGCGTGACCACTACCGCAGCCTGAGCTTCCGGGGCCGCGTGCAGCGAGCGTTGCTTCTCAGGAGGCGGCGCAAGGCGACGAAATCCGCAAGACAGTAGGCACGACGCGCGGCACTATACCGCCGGGGCCTCCGCCGGTGGTTCACCAGACGCCACCACCACCCACGCCAGCGCCACCTTCTGCACCTCGATCTCGCGCTTTCTTGGCCGGATCGGGTACGGCTCGATCTTCGGCTCGCGGTAGTCGGCGTCGAACTGGTCGACCTCGTCCTCGAACTTGTGCTCCAGGTCGGCCCGTTGGTCCATCAGCTTGTCGAGCGCCTTTTGCGCCCGGGCCACGTCGCCGCGCTGCTTCATGGCGCGCGACGCTCGCCGGGCGGTGGTCGAGGCGCGGCGCACGTTGGTGACGCTGGCCAGCTTGCGGCCGAACAGCGCCCGCAGGATCGACTCGCCAAACGACACGGCCGTTTCCACCGTCTCGGTCTGGGCCTCCGAGCGCTCGCGGGCCACACGCTCACGGGCCTTTTGAATCCGCTCGTCGAGCGTGGCCCCCTTGGCCGCGTACTTGCGCCGCAGCTTCTCCACCGCCTCGTCGCGCAGCTCGCGAGCCCGCTGCGTGATGCGAATGCGAAAGTCGGCTTCGGTTTCGTCCGGGGTCGAGTACTCCTTCAAGGCCGGAGCCCGCCACAGCGTCAGGCGATGGTGCTGGTAGAGATAGTCGTCCAGGCTTTTGCGCCAGGCCGTGTAGTGCTTCGCGTCCTCAAGCTCCGACGGCAACGGGGCAAAGTCGACGCCCTCGCGCGGCTTTTCCTCGACTTCCACCTCGCTGGGCGACAGCACCTCGGCCGCGTCCCAGCCGTTGCGGGCCGCGCTTTCCCCGGGCACCAACACGCCGACGCCTCGCCAGCAATCCACGCCACGCCGCGCATCGACAAAGTGCAACTGCGCCATGCCAAACAGCGCCGGGCGATACACCTCGGGCCCCGCGTCTTCTCCGGCCGTGTGCGTCACGTACACCTGCTCGATCGCCGGCGCCAGGTTCCGCACTTCGGAGGTCGTCTCGACCGGTTGCTCTCCTGCCGCGACTTCGTGCGTGAACTCGGCAACCTCCTCGGCCGGCGGCGGCTTGCGCTCGGCCATCAGCATCTGAATCTGGCTGCGCGACATCGGACCCCGCAAGTACGACAGGCACCACCGCGTTTCAAACACCACCGGCCGGTCTTCGTGCACGTTGTTGAGCAGGAACTTGCGGCTGCCCAATCCCGCCAGCGTGGCTTCCATTTCGGCGCGGTTGAACGTGCTGCCGGCTTCGGCCGAAGCGCCTTCCAGCCCTTCCAGCACGCGGGCCTTGTCGCGCTCGGTCTGCAGCCGACCCAGAAACCAGGTGCCGGTGTTCGACAGCCCCTTGTAGTCGAGATCGACCGGGTTCTGCGTGGCCAGCACGACGCCCAGGCCGTAGGCCCGGGCCTGCTTGAGCAGCGTGAGCATCGGCTTCTTCGACGGCGGGTTGGCCACCGGCGGGAAGTATCCGAACACTTCGTCCATGTACAGAATCGCCCGCAGGCTCGAGGTGCCGCTTTGCGTGCGGACCCAGGCCAGCACCTCGTTGAGCAGGATGGTGACGAAGAACATCCGCTCGGCTTCCGACAGGTGCGCGATCGACAGGATCGACAGCCGCGGCTTGCCCTCGGGCGTGTACAGCAGCCCGGCCACGTCGAGCGGTTCGCCCTCGAGCCAGCCGGCAAAGCCCGGCGAGGCCAGCAGGTTGTTGAGCCGCATCGCCAGTTCGGTCCGCTGCTTCTCGGGATAGAACGTCTCCAGGTCGAGTGAGCCCACTCGGGTGAGCGGCGGATCCTGCACCTGGTGCACTAGCGCCGCCAGGTCCAGGCTTTGTCCCTTGCTCCAGGCGGCTTCGAGCAGTTGCGAAATCAGAATGTGCTCGCGGCTGGTGATCGGATCGGCGTCGATGCCCACCAGGGCCAGCAGTCCCGAGGCGTCGGCGCTGATGCGATCGCGCAGCAGGTCGGCATCGTCGCGGATCGCCTCGGGCGGGGCGTCGAACGAACGCAGCACGCTCAGCGGCAATCCGGCGCTGGAGCCAGGCGTGTAGATCGCGCAGTCGACCGTCGAGCGATACTTCTCGATCCGCTCGCCGTCTTCGCCCCATTCGGCCAGCCCGTTGCGCCACAACTCGGCCGTTTGCGCGGCCAGCTCGTCGGGCGAAAGGTTGTTGCGCGCCGCGGTGCTCTCGTCGATCCAGGGACGAAAGTCGGCCGGCTCGAGCTTCGGAAACGCCAGCAGCAGGTTGCCCAGATCGCCCTTGGGATCGATGGCGATGGCGGGCACGCCGTCGATCGCGGCTTCTTCCAACAGGGCCAGGCACAGGCCCGTCTTGCCGCTGCCGGTCATGCCCACGCAGACGGCGTGCGTGGTCAGGTCCTTCGAGTCGTACAGCAACGGATCGGCCCCGCGCGTGCGGCCCGCCAGATCGTATTCGGCCCCCAGGTAGAAGGCCCCCAGCTTTTCAAAGTCGTGCATCGCTTGCTCCGCGCGGGCGTCGCTAAGGGGCCACCAGCTCGAACGACTCGACCACTTCGTCGGGAATGCGCCGCAGCGTGCCGCTGGCAAAGTCGACAAACGCCCAGCGCGTGGCCGCCTTGGCCAGCACGCGCTCATCGTCGGCGCGAACGATTCGGTAGCGCCGCGTGGACGAGACCTTGGTCATGTCGGCCACCCAGGTATGCACGACGACCTTCTGTCCATCGTAGGCCGGCTCGACGTATTTGATCTCGTGCGAGCGCACGACCCAGCCGCCGCCCAGTTGCTCGTAGCGTTCGGCCGTCCACCCCTGCACGGCCGAGTGGGCCACCGCGGCGTCGAGCATCCAGCGCAGGTACACCAGGTTGTTGACGTGGCCCAGTCGGTCGATTTCTGCAGGCTGCACGACCCGCGCGTGCTCGTAGATAGCGGGCATCGGTATCCGTACGTGCGAAGTGCGATGGAGTCGGACGGCCGCCGCGCGGCAGGCCTGGGGGCCTCACTCGGGGCGCCGGTGCTCCCTAGGCTAGCAGATTGGCCGCTTGCGCGGCAGACGGCTGCTGGCACCCCCGGCGGCGGCGCGCGAACCGCGGCAGCGGTGAGAACCTAACTCGAAGGCCCAACGGCGCTTGCCGGCGCGGCTTCGCTTCCGGGGAGAGGCGGCCGCCGCGCGTCTCGGGGCCGCGCCGGGCGAGAAACACCGCCCGCGAAAAAAAACCATCCGCGCATAAAAGAACCGCACAGGCGCGGGGCAGCAACGCTGTGCGGCTCATGGGCGCCGAAGCGCTCCACGTATCGTTAACCACGTTTCGTCGGTGGTGTTACTTCAAAGGTGCAATTCGTGGTGACGTGGGTCGTGAGATCCTTCCCACCATGAGGTCACAGCGAACATGACGCTGGTAATGATCGGCCAACGGATCAACGTCTCTATATTCATTTTTGCACACGCCGGGGGGCGACGCACGGGCGGTTGTCGCAAGCTACCCTCGCGAAACGCTTTGCTCGGACCGAGTGCGTAAATTTCATACGTCTGCGCACGCCTGAAATGCACGTTCGAGGTACACAATCTACTTACACCGTGCACATTCACGGCTCGGGCTGTCGGGGGGGACGACCGGCAAAAAACAGCACGATCACTGCCGCCAGCGCCATGCCGGCGCTGAACAAGAACGCCGCCGGCGCTCCGTACGCCTGGTACACGCCGCCAAACACCAGACTCGCCGGCAAGGCCGCGATGCCGATCACGAAGTTGTACCAGCCGAACGCCAGCCCCTGATGCTCGGCGCCGACCAGATTGGCCACCAGCGTCCGCTCGGCCGGTTCGGTCAACGCGTAGAACACGCCGTACAACATGAAGAACGACCAGGCCGCCAGCATGCCGGTCACCCAGGCGAAGGCCGCGTAGATCGCCGCATAGATCAGCCAGCCGAGAAAAATCAGCGGCCGCGGACCGAGCCGATCGACCGCCGCGCCGGCCAGCAGGCTGCCGGCGCTCTTCACCAGGTGAAACACGCCCCACACCAGCGGAATCACGTTGACCGGTACGCCCAGATCGCCCAGCCGCAACAGCAGGAACGCGTCGCTCGAGTTGCCTAGCGTGAAGATCAACAGTGCCACGAGGTAGATGCGAAATCTTCGCCCAAAGGGACGCAGCGTCAGATGGAACTCCTTGGCCGCGCGGGTGGTCGAGGGCCGCTCGCGCAGGCCCACCAGCACCAGCAGCGTGACGACGATTCCCGGCACGATGGCCAGCAGGAACAGGGCCCGCATCCGTCCCGGCCAGGCGGTGAGAAACACAAAGGCCACGGCCGGCCCGATCGCGGCGCCCAGGTGGTCCATCGCCCGGTTGAAGCCGAACGCCCGCCCCCGTAGCTCCGGCGCCGTGCAGTCGGCGATCATCGCGTCGCGCGGCGCCGAGCGAATGCCCTTGCCGAAGCGGTCGGCAAACCGCACCAACAGCACCTGCCAGGCCGCGAAGGCCACGCCGATCAGCGGACGGCACAGCGCGCCGGTGGCATAGCCCACGACGACGAACAGCTTGCGCTTGCCGAGCCGATCGGACCAGGCACCCGACCAGAGCTTGAGCAGGCTCGAGGTGGAATCGGCCACGCCTTCCACCGCGCCCAGGGCACTGGGTCCCGCGCGGAGCACCTCGGTCAGAAAGGCCGGCACCAGCGGAAAGATCATCTCGCCGGCGACGTCGTTGATCAGGCTCACCCACCCCAGCAGGCGTACGTTGCGCGGCAGGCGCTCGGGCGGCGATGGCGAGTCTGGCGGCATCGCCGTGGGCTCTGGCATCCTTCGCGCCCCCGTTCGGCTCGCGTCGGCCGGCCGCCGATAGCCGCACCGACGTTGCGGCTATTCGACCCGCTCCCAATACTCCAGCAGGTTGCCGCTGCCCTTTTCGCCGGTGAACTCGCTGGGGCGGTTTTCGTTCGAGACTTCCATGCACTGCACCATCTGGCCGTCTTCGAACTTGTAGATCACCAGGTAGACCTTGCCCTCCTCGTCGCCGCGGGTGATGACGATATCGAGCTCCTTGGGATCCTTCTCCGGGGCGATCTTATACAGGCCACCGTGCGAGTCGTTGGCCGTTTCGAACGTGAAGTTCTCGCCTTCGATCGTCAGCCGCGTCTTGTCGATCCGCTCCTTCGCCAGGAACTCGCCGTCCTGCTTCATCGACACGGGCTTCCACTTGCCCTGCAGCATTTCCAGATCGGATTGCGGTTCGGCCGGTTCCTGTGGGTCGTTGGCCGCCTGCTCGGCCGGGGCGCTGCAGCCGGCCAACAGCAGCGCGGCGGGCAGCAGCAGCAAAACAAAGGCATGTTCCATGGCGTATTCGCTCCGGGGGCGATTTCGGTCGTGCGGCCCAGTATAAGACGGACCCCTGCGGCTTGCCAATCGATCGGCGACAAGCCGAAACGCCGTGCGTATATTTGAACTATGCGGCTTTCGATCGGAACATGGGCGTTGGTGGCGGCATCGCTTCTCGCGGCGGGCTCGCCCCTGCGCGCCGACGAGCCGCCCGCCCCCGAGCAGACGGCCCCCGAGCAGACGGACCCCGGTACGGCGGAACCGGTGGACGAAGCAGAGCCGGCCGAGCCCCAGGATGCCGATTCCTCCGAGCCGGCGGTCGGCTATGCCGACGTGCAGCCGATCTTTGCCCGCCACTGCGTCGAGTGCCACGGGCCCGAGGAGCGCAGCGGAGGGTTGCGGCTCGACACGTACGAAGGGGCCGCGCGCGGCGGCGACTCGGGCCAAGCAGTGCTCGATGCGCCACTGGAGGAAAACGAGCTGTATGCCCGCGTGTCGTCCAGCGACCGGACGTATCGCATGCCCAAGAACGCCGACCCGCTCTCGGCCGAAGCAATCGAGACGCTGCGCCGGTGGGTCGAGTCCGGCACCCCCTGGCCCCGCCCCACGCACGAGCGACAGCCGCAAGGGTTACCGTTCTACGATCGCTGGCTGCTGAAGATTAGCGTCTGGCTCGACCGCTACGAGTTCGAGTACGACTATGCGTATCCCTACTTCATTGGCGTGCTGGTGGTGCAGCTGGTGCTGCTGGTCGTCTTCCGCGTTCGCGCGGCCTACCGCAAGGGACGCCCCTGGGCCACCGGCAGGCTGGCTCGCCTGGGCCGCTTTAGCGACGGCATCGGCTCGCGTGAGGTTGCGCTGGTGACGATCCTGTGCGTGGCGTGCGTGGCGATTGCCGCGGCGCGGGGGCACATCCTCAAGCTGCGTGGCGAGCTGGCCGCGGTCAACGAGCAGCTGCCGCACTACCAGAACATGTGGAGTTCGACGGTCTACGGCTTTCCGCCGCGCCCCATACGGCAGAAAGTTCCCAAAGCCGTCTCGCGCACCTACTATCGGGGCAACTGCGAGCGCAACGACGAACTATTCAATCGCGGCGACTATCTCACCGCCACGTTTCGTGTCAGCCTCTGCGATGCCCAGCGGCAGCCGCTGGAAATCGGCGACGCGGTCCCCGCAGACGGCATCTTCGTCCGCATCGAGATCGAGCGTGCTCCGGGCACCACCGAGAAGTTGTTCTCCGAGGCATTGATGTCGTCGGTCATGCTCGTCAAGAACTTCTACGAAGCTCCCAATACCAAGCTCACCGAAGAGGTCACACGGCTCGAGACCCTGAAGCCCGATTGGCACTGGGTGGCCTACGTGCCCGTGGAAGTCGGCAGCAGCGGCGGCGACGTGCTGGACGGCACTATCTACATCTACGCCGGCCAGATTCGCGACGGGATGCTGGACGGCACGCCGCACTATGGCGTCGAGTATGCATTGACGATCGTCGACGGCAAGCTTACTCCCGAGAGCGACCTGTGGATGGATTCGTTCGGCAACAACGCCTTCGAACCGCCGGCGCGCGACGACAAGCTGCCGTACGACGAGTGGTTCAGCGAGCGCTCGATGCCGGTGATCACCGGCAAGAACTCGTCGGATCCGACGTTGCTCGGCGTTGACGAGTACGTGGAAAAGGGCCTGATCGGCCCGCCCGAAGCCGCAAGCGCCGAGGCACCCCCGCCTGGATCGCCGACGCCCGAGAAGGCCGAGCCGAGCGGGGCCGCGACTGCCGGCGACGAAGATGCCGACGGTGCAAAGGAGGGCGCCGGCGAAGGCGATCAGGCTTCCCAGTCGCCCGAGGGCGAGTAGCCTTCCAGCAGTAGTTCGTCGGCCGAGCCGCTGTGCACCACGCGTCCGCGTTCCAGCATGATCACGCGCTCGGCCAGCCGCCGCACTTCCGAGGCGTTGTGGCTCACGTAGATCGTCGGCACGTGCCACTCCTCGACCACGCGCTCCAGATACGAGAGCACCCGGTCCTTCAGCGGCGCATCGAGCGCGGCCAAAGGTTCGTCCATCAGCAGTAACTGCGGTCCGCTCAGCAGCGAGCGTCCCAGGGCCACTCGCTGCTTTTCGCCGCCGGAAAGATTGCGCGGATAGCGGGCCAGCAAATCACCCAGCTCGAGCACCTCGATCACGCGCGAGGCCTCGATGGCCGAGTTTTCGCCGCGCCGCCGACGCAGACCGTAGGTCAGGTTGCGCTCGACGCTCAAGTGGGGAAACAGCAGATGATCCTGCAACACGAAACCTACGCGCCGCCGTTCGGGCCGGGTGTCGATGCCGCGCCGCGTGTCGAGCCAGATCTGCTTGCCCAGGGCGATCGCCCCCTCGCGCGGACGCAGCAGCCCCGCGATCATGTACAAAATGCTCGTCTTGCCGCTGCCCGAGGGACCGAACAGCGCGGTCACTTGCGCATCGGTTTCGAAGGCCGCATCGAGCGCGAAGCCGCCGGCGAATCGGTGGGCACAGCGAAAGCTAAGTCGATTCACGCGTCGCGTGCCTCCGTTCCAGCCATTCGCTGGCCACCAGCGCCAGGGCCGCCAACACGATCGAGATCGACGCCAGCCGCCACACCTCGGCCTCGAAGCCGGGACGGTTCCCGGCGCTGAAGATCGCCAGCGGAATCGTTTGCGTCTCGCCCACGATGTTGCCGGCCACCATGATCGTGGCGCCGAACTCGCCCAGGCTGCGGGCAAACGCCAGCACGCAGCCGGCCAACACGCCGCTGCGGGCCAAGGGCAGCGTGACGCTAAAGAACGCGTCGGCCCGCCCCGCGCCCAGGCTGCGGGCGACCATTTCGAGCCGCGGGTCAACCGCCTGAAACGCCAGGCGAATGGCCCGCACCATCAACGGAAAGCTCACCACGGCCGAGGCAATCGCCGCACCCAGCCAGGTGAACACGATTTCGATGCCCAGGGTGCCGGCCAGCGCTCCGCCGATGGGGCCCTTGGGCGAAAACACGAACAGCAGCAACAAGCCCGTCACCACCGGCGGCAGCACCAGCGGCAAGTTCACGACCAACTCCAACACCCACTTGGCCCGCGACTGCCACCGCGCGAGCACGTAGCCGGCGGCGATGGCCACCGGCAGGCTGGCCACCACGGCACACAGCCCGACCTGAAAGCTGAGCCGCAGGGCGAGCCATTCGTCGCGCGAAAGCCCCCACCACCGCTGTGCCGCCGCGACCGGCACGGCATCGGCTGCCGGGTGATCGTCGGCCATCACCAGGAAGCCGTAGCGGCGAAAAACATCGGCCGCCTCGGCCGAAAGCAAGTAGTCGTAGAAGGCCACGGCGGCTGGACGCTCCGCGCCCCTGTTCAACAGTACCACGGGATAGCGAATCGGCTCGGAGAGCGACTCGTCGAGCTCGACCGCCACGCGCACGCGATCGCTGGTGGCCGCGTCGCTGGCGTACACGATCGCCGCCTCGGCCGCGCCGCTGACGACCAACTGCATGGCCTGCCGCACGTCGGCCGCCGAAACCACCTTGGCTTCGAGATCCTGCCACAGGCCCAACTCTGCGAGCGCCTGACGGGCGTAAATGCCCGCCGGCACCGAGGTCGGATCGGCCAGCGCCACATGGTCGATGCCCTGCTGCTCAAGATCGGCCGGACGCTTCACTTCCAGCTTCGAGTCGTCGGCCACGACCACCACCAGCCGATTGCTCAACAGGTCGCGCCGCCGGGCCACGAGCCCTTTCTCATCGAGGAAGTCGGCCCAGCGCTCGTTGGCCGAGAGATAGACGTCGGCCGGCGCGCCCGCGGCAATTTGCTGGGCCAATGCCGAACTGGCGGCGAAGCCGGCGTCGACGGTCACCTGCGGGTGCGTTTTGACGAACGCGGCCCGCAACGCGTCGACCGCGTCGGTCGTGCTGGCGGCCGACAGCACCAGCACCTGGCCTTCGAGCGGAGCCTCGTCGGCGCGTGCCGCGGCGGCCAGCAGGCAGCACGTGCTCACGATGACAACAGCCCGCGAGAGTTTCATGGCGCGACGGCGGCTCCCGGCTGAGCGTCGCGAACCAATTGTCCGCAGGCCGCCGCGATGTCGGCGCCCAGCGAGTAGCGCGTCGTCACCGGAAAGCCCGCGGCTTTAAGCGACTCGGAAACCACTGCGTGCCTCGAGGGGGTCGAGCGGCGCAACGGGGGTGCTTCGGCAATGGGATTGAAGGGAATCAGGTTCACGTGCACCCGCAACCCGCGCAGGTATTCGATCAGCGCGGCGACGTCGTCGTCCGTGTCGGTCAGCCCGTCCAGCAGCAGGTATTCGATCATCACGTCGTACTGTCCCAGCGCGGCCACTTCGGCCAAGGCCTCGCGCAACTCGGTCAGATCGTGCCGCGCGGCCACGGGCATCAAATGCCGGCGGACGTCGTCGCGAGCGCTGTGCAGGCTCACCGCCTGCCGCACCTGGGGCCACGCCCGCGCGCAGCGGACCATCGCGCGGGGAATGCCCACGGTGGAAACCAGCAGCCGGCGGGGATGGAAGTGAAACGCCCGCGGGTCGACCAACCGCGCCAGGGCCGCGTGCAGGGCTTCCTCGTTGTGAAACGGCTCGCCCATGCCCATGAACACGATGCTGCGCACGTTGCGGCCTTCGCGGGCGGCGAGCTCACCGGACTGCACGATCTGGTCCAGGATCTCGGCCGCCGAGAGATTGCGTGCCAGACCCATCTTGCCCGTGGCGCAAAACTGGCACCGTGCGGCGCAGCCCACTTGCGTCGACACGCACAAGGCCGTGCGTCCCGAGGCCGGCCGCAGCACGACCGATTCCAGCAGCAGATGTTCGGCCGTGCGAAACAGCAACTTCGTCGCGCCGTCGCGGGCCGAGTCGAAGCGTTCGCTCAGCTCCAGGGCATGGAACTCGAACCGGGCCGCGAAATCGTCGCGCACCGCCTTGGGCAGTGCCGCCAGCGCCTCGCGCGGGCCGGCGTACTTCTTGTAGAAGGCGGTTCGCAGCGAGCGCACGTGCTGCGCTTCGAGCCGGTGGCCGTGGCGCCACTGTTCGATCGCGGCAAAGTCGTGGATGCTTGTCATCGTCCGGCTCCTGCCTGCGCGGCGCGAATCCCCTCGGCCGCGCCGCGTCGGGCGGCGCGAGGGCGGTGCCGCCTCCGCGTCACCCTTCCCGCCAGGAGATGCTACTTGTCCGCCTGACGGAAAGTGTAAATCAGGCCGCCGTCGGTCGTGTAGTAGGCTTCGCCCTGTTCGTCCTCGCCGAACGACATGATCGGGCTGACGTTGCCTTCGATCACGTAGTTGGCCACGACCTCTTGTTTGTCTTCGTCGTACTTCAGGGCCCAGATCTTGCCCGCCACGTAGTCGGCGTACAAGTAGCAGCCCTCGAGTTGCGGCAGCTTCTTCCCGCGGTACACGTGTCCGCCGGTGATCGACTTGCCCGTGCTGTGGTGATAGTCCCAGATGGGCTCGATCAACTCGGGCCGCGGCCCGGAGCCGTTCTCCTTAAACTTGTGCACGCCCTCGCGCAGGTTCCAGCCGTAGTTGCCGCCCTTGGTGATCAGGTCGATCTCTTCCCACAGGTCCTGGCCCACGTCGCCGCACCACAGCGTGCCGGTCTTTTTGTCGAAGGCGATCCGCCACGGATTGCGCAGCCCGTAAGCGTAGATCTCGGGCATCGCGTCGGGATCGTCGACAAACGGGTTGTCGGCGGGAATGGCGTACGGCTTGCCGTCCGACTTGTGATCGACGTCGATCCGCAGGATCTTGGCCAGGTGCGTCTTCAGGTTCTGGCCGTTCTTGAACGGATCGTCGCTCAGCCCGCCGTCGCCGATGGCGATGTACAGGTAGCCGTCGGGCCCGAAGACGATCGTGCCGCCCTTGTGGTTCCAGAACGGATGTTCCACGGCCAACAGCCGCTCCTCGGAATCGGGATCGGCCTTGTTCGGGTCGTCTTTCGACACGTGGAACCGCGACACGACGATCGTGTTCGGCTTGGGCGTGTCGGTCGGCGTGTAGTAGACGAAGAACTCGCCGTTCTCCTGGTAGTTGGGATGAAAGGCCATGCCGAGAAAGCCCTTCTCGTTCTCGCGGTCGACGTACACCACCCGCGAGGAGATGTCGAGAAACACTTCCGGCTCTTCGACTTCCTGGTCATTGGGAAACACGTACACGGTGCCCATCTGCGAGGGCACGAACAGCCGGTCCGAGCCGTCGCCGGCGTGGGTGACCAGAATCGGGCGATCGATGCGAAAGTTGGTAAACACCTTCTCCACCTCGACGTCGATCGGCGTGTCGGCCACGTCGAGCGAAGGGCTCTTGTCTTTGACGGCCGAACAGGCCAACGCGAACAGCTCGGCGATATTCACCTGGCGATTCGATCCCGAGTCGTCCCCGACCTGGCGAATCACGATCAAATCGAGGCTCGGCACCACCAGCATGTCGTTGCTGAACCGACCCAGGGCCGCATAGGCGTCGGCCGGCACGTCCGACCACTTGTCGGGTTCGTTGTTCCACCACAAGTAGCCGTACTGCGCGTTGAGGTCCTGCGACGGCGAAGTGGCCTTGGCGACCCAGTCGGCGCTGATGATCTTCTGCTTGTTCCACATGCCGTTGTTGAGAAACACCATCCCGAACCGCGCCAGGCTGCGGGCCGTGATGTGCAGCCCGGAATAGGGCGTGGGCATGCCGTCGCGCTCTTCCCAGCTCCAGGTGTCGCTCGAGATGCCGATCTTCTGAAACACGTGCTCGTCGAGCAGCTCGTCGATGTTCTTGCCCGTGGCCTGGTGCACCACGGGGCTCAACAGCGACAGGCCGGAGTTGTTGTATTGCCACTTCGTGCCCGGCTCGGCGACCATCGGCAGCTCGTTGAGCACGTAGTCGAACAGGTCGTCGCGACCCAGCACGCCGTTGTCGCTCTTGGCGCCACTGGTCATCGACAGCAACTGGCCCACCGTGATCTCGCGCTTCTCGGGCGGAGCGGCTTCGGGAAAGAACTCGCCGACCTTGCTATCGAGCGTGAGCTTGCCTTCGGCGATCGCCAGCGCCGCGGCCGTGCTGGCAAACGACTTGGTGGTGGAATAGACCAGGTACTTCGAATCGGGCGTGGCGTCGTCGAAGTACCACTCGCCGACGATCCGCCCGTGCCGCACGATCATGCCGGTCTTGCTGCCGTTGTCTTCGAGCCACTGGCCGACCTGGGCCACGATCTCGGGCGACATCGATTGCGACTCGGGCGTGTCGACCGTCCACTGGTCGCCGGGAAACACGGTTTGGGCGGCGGCCGGCAGCGCGGCTAGCAGCGTCAGCAGGGCACACAACATCACACGGGCGAAAAGCGGTTTCATGCAGGCATCCTCGGCGGGTCTGGACTCTCGGCCGGCACATCGGCGGGAACGGGTAAACCGCCATCATACGTACAGATTCCCGGCCGTGGCAAACCGCTGCTAGCTGGCCCGCTGGTTGCCGGGCGATGAGGGTCCGGCTGCCAGATTGGTTTCGCCGGACACAGCCGCGGGCCATTTTGGCCGCCAGCATTCCTATCGCGGCATTGACGTGACATCGCGGGGCCAAGTCGCCCCCGCAACGACTTGCGCCATCCGGGCCCAAGCGGCTGCCCCTTGGCACTCCATTTGCAATTTCCCACGGGCATCCACCACGGATCGAATGAGGCTGGCGGCCTCAGGGACCTTCAAACTTCGGAGGGAAACCGCAATGCTCGTACTCAGTCGCAAGCAAAAGCAAGAGATTCACATCGGCCAGGATATCAAGGTCACGGTGCTCGGCATCCGTGGCGGCGTGGTCAAACTCGGCATCGAGGCACCCTCCGACGTCCACATCCTGCGCGGCGAGTTGCCCAGCTGGTACGAAGCGGGAAGCAAGCACGAGCTTGAAGTCTCGCTGACGTAAGCCTCGCTGCAATTCTCGATCGACCCCGCGCGCCAACGCGCAATCGGTCGATCTCGAAGCGTCTCGTCGCGCTCGGCCCATGAGCCGCGCATTCGCGATCGCGAGCGGAGAAGACGCGCGACAGAGCCCGAAAATGCGGGGCCCCGGCAGAGTTTTCCGCCTGAGGGCCCCGCAAAATCGTCTCACCGCATCGCAATCCGCCGGCAATACGCCGCGTCAACCCTTGCTCCGCGCCGCGCGTGAGTGTTAAGATGCGTACTTCCCCGGTGGCGAGCGTTCATGCCCTGGGGCTCTACGGGTCGTGTCGCCCGCGCTGGGCTGGCACTTCAGGCTTTAAGCGAAATCCACGGAGTTGCGTGTGGGTACGAAACGAACGGGCAAGGGTCGGCGGAAGCAGGGTCGCAAGAAGCGCCGCATGCGCTCCAAGATCCGCCACCGCAAGGGCTAGAACCCCGCCGACCAGCGCCGCATCGCGCATCGATACGCCAGTCTTTCTGCCGCGGGCGCCCGAGTGCCGTGCGCGGCCGCTTTCAGCCCTTCAGTCCCGACGTGGCGATGCCGCGGATAAACGTCCGCTGCGCGAAGAAGAACAGAATCACGATCGGCAGCGTGAACAGCACCGCCGCGGCCATCAGCAGATTCGTCTGGCTCGAGTACGCACTGGTGAACTGCTCCAGCCCGTAAGCCAGCGTGAATCGCGACGGATCGTTCAAATACAACAGCGGCCCGTTGAAGTCGTTCCAGGCGGCCACGAACTGGAAGAGCGCCACGGTTGCCAGCGCCGGACGCGACAGCGGCAGCACGATTCGCCAGAAAATGCCCCACTCGCTGCAGCCGTCGAGCCGGGCTGCCTCGCTGAGCTCTTCGGGTATCGTCAGGAAGAACTGCCGCAGCAGAAAGATCGAAAAGGCGTCGCCCAGGAACGTCGGCACGATCAGCGCCGCCAGCGAGTTGTACATTCCCAGTTCGCTGATCAGCAGAAACCGCGGGATCATCGTCACGTGCCAGGGCAACAACATCGTGGCGATCATCACGCCGAACAGTTGATTCCGCAGCGGCCACCGCAGCCGGGCAAAGGCATAAGCCGCCAGCGAACAGCTCCACAGCGTTCCCAACACGCTGCCCGCACACAGCACGAGCGAGTTGCGCAGGTAGCGGAAGTAGGGCATCGTGGTCACGGCCTCGACGTAATTGCTCGCCCGCCACTCGACCGGCAGCACCCGATGCGGATCGGCCGCGATCTGCTCGGCCGGCTTGAATGAGGTGAGCAGCATCCACACCAGCGGCACGGCGAACACGGCCGCCGCGATCAACAAGAGCGCGTGGGCGATCCACGTCGGCGGGCTATTCCTTCGCACGCGCTGCCTCCAGCCGCGCCTGCACGCGGCGATTAGCGTTTTCTAGCGCCGCCCGCGGCGGCACCAGCTTGTACATCGCGTCCTCGGCGGCGCGAATCACTTCATCTTGAAAGAATTGCGCCCCCGGCACGCCCGGCGTGGGCACTTGCTCGGGGCTGGAAGCCAACTCCACAAACGTGCCGAACAACGGATAGCGCCGCAGGTAGTCCTGAAACGTCGGATGATCGACGACCGCTTGAGACGCGGGGATCCATCCGCCGCCGGCGCAGGCCCGGGCCGCTTCGCCTTCGTGCCCGTCGAAGCCGCTCCAGAACTTCATGAACGCCCAGGCCCCTTGCGGGTTCCTGGCGCCGCGCGGCACGACGAAGAAGTTGCCGTTGACCCAGCCGGCCTTCGGCACGCCGCTTGGCGGAGGCGGCAGCGGCACCACGCCGTAGTGCGGCACCTGCTCGCCGCGCTTTGCGGCCGCCGCGGCCACGGCGGCAATCTCGGCCACGCGCCATTGCCCGTCCATGATCATCGCATAGCGCCCCTCGAGCAGCGGAAACGCCGCCCCGGGCAGCGCCTGGTCGCCCTTGCGAAAGCGAGCCACCTGGTCGGGCCCGTAGCGCCGGCTGTACGAGGCCATCCAATCGAGTGCCGCGACGATCGGCTCGCTGTCGGCCGTGGCAACGCCAGTGCGCGGATCGTAGAACCGCCCCCCGAACACGATGCCCCACGACCATAGCCGCCGCGGGTCGGGCAGGTAGCCGTAGCGATCGTGCGGTTCTCCCGGCGGCGCGATGGCCAGCGCCGCGGCGTCGAGTTCGGCAAGCGTTTGCGGTGGCGCGAGGCCGTGTTCGGCCAGCAGGTCGCCGTTGTAATACAGGGCCCGAATGTCGAGCCCGTTGCACAGCGCGTAGAGCCGGTCCTGGTAGCTGCCGATTTGCCGGGCCGCGGGAAAGAGCCACCCTTCGAGTTCGGCGATCTCCTCCGGCGAAGCCATCGCATCCAGCGGAAGCAGCGCCTCGCGGTGGGCCCAATCGGCCACGATCGGATCGTCCTGGTTGAGCACGTCGGGCGGATCGCCGCCGGCCACGCTCAGGAAGAACTTCAGGTCCAGGTTGTTGCCCGGCATGGCCACGGGCCGCACGAAGTATTCCTGCTGGCTCTCGTTGAATCGCCGGCAGATCTCCTCGACCACCGGCCGATCCTTGCCGCCCCAGAAGTGCCAGAAGACGACCTCGCTGCGCGATTGCGGCACTTCGAAACGCCGCCGGCCGCTCTCCCAGAATGCCAGCGCGATGACGCCGGCCAGCAGGGCGACGCCGGCGATGCGTTTGAAGTTGCGTGTGTTCATGGTTTTCGTTGTCGCGCTCGGCACATGAATGTGCCGGCTAAGCGCCAGAGCGGAAAACGCGCGTCTCTGTTTCTAATCCCTATTCCCCAACCCCTAACCCCTAACGCCGATCCCTCTGCCGGTCTGGTAGTACACCCAGCGGCGCGAGGTGCGAAACAGGGCCCAGGTGGCGGCCACGACCAGCAAAAACATCGTCCAGGCGATCGCCGAGGCGTAGCCCATCTGCAGGTACTTGAATGCCGAGAGAAACACGTACAACGAGAGCATCAGCGTCGAGCCGGCCGGGGCCCCCTGCCCTTCGCTGACGATGTACACCTGCGTGAACGCCTGGATGGCGTGGATCAGGCCCATCACCAGGTTGAAGAAGATCACCGGCGAGAGCATCGGCAGCGTCACGTGCCAGAACCGCCGCAGCGGGCCGGCGCCGTCCAGCTCGGCGGCTTCGTACAGCGATAGTGGAATGTCGCCGATGGCGGCCAGGTAGATGATCATGAAGTTGCCCACGCCCCACAGGCTCATCAGCACCAGGGCGTCTTTCGAGCCGAAGCCCCACTGCCCGCTGAACCAGCCCGGCGGCCAGGCCGCTTCGGCCGTGCTGTTGAACCAGCCCGGCGTGGGCAGCCCCACCAGCGACAGCAGGTAGTTGACCAGCCCGGCTTGCGGATCCAACAGCCACAGCCAGAGGATCGAACTGGCCACGATCGGCACCACCGACGGCAGAAACAAAATCGTGCGATACACGGCTTGCCCGCGCACTTGCCAGGAGAGCATCACGGCCAGCCCCACACCCAGCACGATCGACAGCGGCACGCTCAATAGCGCGAAGTACGCGGTGTTCCACACGGCCTGGCCGAAGCGCTGCCCGGTGACCAGCTCGTCGGCCAGCCGCTCGTAGTTGGCCGTGCCCACGTACTCCGGCGGCGAAAGCATGTCGTAGCGGTCGAAGCTCCACACCAGCGATGCCACGAACGGGTAGACCACCAGCGTCAAGAAGCCCAGCAGCCACGGCGCGATGAACGGCAGTACCGTCAGCAGCTCTTTACCGCGCCTGCGAGTTGGAGAAGATATGTTCACGCTCGTTGGTTGCGGCCCGGGCTTTGCGGTACGGATCATTGGAGTGCGAAAGCATTGTAACCGCCGACAGTCCTTGGCAAGACGGCGCGACGGCGTGTGCCCTTTCGGAGCACAAGCGTGCCTGGCAAGGGCGCAGCGGTTGACCGCTACGAGTCGTCTCTGCCAAAACTGCCCGGCGTGCTAGACTTAGGGGATGCCCGTCTCGATTGGCAGTGCATGAAAACGCTTCCCACCAAACATGCCCGCCGGCGTTTCACCGTCGCCCGCGACTCCAACGGCGTGCCGCACATCTCGGCCGCTTCGTGGCGTGCCGCGCTGTACGGACTGGGCTACATGCACGGCGTCGATCGCCCCACGCAATTGCTGTTCGCCCGGGCCGTGGCCAGCGGGCAATCGGCCGAGCAGATTGCCGACAAGCCCGAGCTGTTGGAAATGGACCGCTTCTTCCGCCGGGCCGGGTTGCACCTGAGCCTCGAAAAGGAAGTGGCCGCCCTCGACGACGACACCTTCGACCAATTGACCGCCTACTGCGAGGGGGTCAACGACGGCATGAAGGACTCGGGCCGCTCGCTGCCCATGTGGGCCACGGGCTTCGTGCCCCAGCCCTGGAACCAGATGAGCGTGCTGCTGTTGGGCAACCTGCTCAGCTACGGGGGGTTGGTCGTGGGGCAGCAACAGAACGAACGGATTCTGCTCGACTTGATTCACGCCGGCGTGGCCGACGACAAGCTGCGCGAGCTGTTCCATCCCCTGCTGGAAGATGCCGACTTCGATCTGCTGCGGCAGGTGAAGATCTCCAGCCGGCTCTCCGACGACGCCCTCGAGCTGATCACCGACCTGCCCCGCCTGGCCGGCAGCAACGCCTGGGCCGTCAGCCCGCGGCGCAGCACCACCGGCTCGGCGCTGTTGGCCTCGGACCCGCACCTGGAAATCAATCGCCTGCCCGCCATTTGGTACGAGGCCGAACTGCACTGGGGCGAAGAATACGTGTTTGGCGCCACGCTCCCCGGCTGCCCGCTGTTTGCCGTGGCCCGCACGCGCGACGTGTCGTGGGGCGTCACTTATCTCAAGGGCGATACGACCGACCACTTCATCGAAGACTGCCGCACCAACGTCGACGGCGTGTGGCAATATCGCCGCGGCGAGGATTGGATCGACTTCGAAATCCGCCATGAGGTGATCGGCCGCAAAGGTGCCCCCTCGGAACACCTGCCGATCTACTACAACGAACTGGCCACGCTCGAAACCTCGCCCGACGCCAACGAGCCGGGCTACTACCTCTCCAGTTCCTGGGTCGGAGACCTGCACGGCGCGGGCCGCTCGATTGCCACCTGGCTCGACTTGATCGATGCGCCCGATGCCGCCGCGGCCATGGATATCGTCCGCGAGTGCCCGCTGCCCACGCTTTGCTGGGTATTCGCCGATCGCGAGGGCCACATCGGCATGCAGGCCAACGGCTGGTTTCCCAACCGGGCCGAAAACCACAACGGCCTCTTACCCATTCCCGCCTGGGACGAGGCGAACCACTGGCAAGGCATGGTCTCCAGCCGCCTGCTGCCGCGCGTCTACGATCCGCCTGAGGGCGTGGTGGCCACGGCCAACGAAGACGTCACGCCGCCCGAGGGTCCGATGCTGATCACGCAGCCGGTGCCCGAGTATCGCAAGCGGCGGATCGACGAGCGGCTGGCCGAGCTGCCCAAGATATCGCTGGCCGACATGCAGGCACTGCAATACGACGTGGTGAGCGTGCAGGCCCGCGACCTGTTGCAGGTGTTTCTGCCGCACCTGCCCGAGGGGCGGATCAAGGAACGCCTGGCGGCCTGGGACTGCAGCTACACCGCCGACAGCTACGAGGCCACGCTGTTTTCGCACCTCTACCGCAACGTGCTGTTGGAGGTGTTCGGCCACGAGGAGGGCATCGGCTGGCGGCGGATGCTCTATCTCTGCAGCCGGGCCGGCTTCTCCACCATGGTGCTCACGGCCATCGACAAGCTGCTGTTGCGCGACGAGTCGCTCTGGTGGCACGGCCGCGACAAGGGCGAGTTGGTACGCCGCGCCGCCGAGCGTTTGGAGGGCGAGAAGGAACAGCCCTGGTCGGTCATCAACAGCTTTCAGTTCGTCAACCGCTTCGTCGAAAGCCGCTTCGTGGGCCGGGCCTTCGGATTCCACACCGGCGACATGGCCCTGCCCGGCTGCTACGCCACGCCATTTCAAGGCCACCTGCTGCGGGCCGCGCGGCGCGAGGCCTCGTTCGCCCCGTCATATCACTTCGTCACCGACATGGGCACCGACGAAGCCTGGACCAACCTGCCCGGCGGCCCCAGCGAAAGCATCGTGTCGGGCTACTACAAGAGCGACATCCCTCGCTGGCACGCCGGCGAGTACAAGCGCCTGGCGGTTGAGGAAGTCGACGGCGAGTGAGTGCGTTCACTCGGCCCGCACCTGCTCGACGAGCTTATCGACGGTGGCCGCGATGCGGTCTTCGACTTCGCCGCTCCAACGCAAGGCGGGCCGGCCGTACTCGTAGAGTCGCCAGCCGCCTTCGTAGCCGCCTTCTTCCCACACGCGGCGCGACGGAATGTACGCGATCATGTCGTCGGCATAGCCGCACACCCAGGTGCCCGGCCCGTACTCGCGCTTGAAACGCAGGGCGTAGTCAACCACGGTCTCGGCGCCCATGCCGATCACCAGCATCTGGTCGCCCAGTTGCCAGGCGTGGATCGGATACGGATACGACGCCTCGAACGTTTCGCCGGCGGCCAGCTTTTCGAGCAGCCGTCGGGCCCAACGCTGTTGAATCGCGTTGTCGCCGTCGGCAGCCGTGAGCAGCTCGCCGCGCGAGATCGTGTTCAGGTACGGCAGCTCGACGTAGGCAAACGCCGCGCGCACGCCGGGCGAAACTTCGGCCAGCGGCTGCTCGAGCGCTTCGTCCACCGCCGCGGCCAGCCGGTGGCCATAGCTTTGACACAGCTCCACGCTCCGCCGCGGCAACGGGTTCTGATCGCCCCCGCAGGTGTTGACGAACATCGCCGTGGCACCGGGATACTTCTTTTCGAGCTCGAGTTGCGCAAAGCCCGGATAGTCGCCGCACCACATCGTAAAGCTGAGCGTGGTGGGATGGCAGGCGTAGCCGAACAGAATGGCCACGATTTTGCCGTCGTCGCGCGCCACTCGCAGCACCGGCACGTCGTGATCGACCGGCCCGGCCAGCGGTGTGCCGGCGGCCAGCAGCGCCGGCACTTCGGCCTCCACGTTGTTGCGTCGATTGACGGCAAACGTCGCCCGGCCGCTGCCCTGCGCCAGCATCGCGGGCTCAAGATCCGCAAGCGCGGCTCCCACCAGCTCGACCGTGCGTTCCACCATGCGGTCGGTGTACTCGGCCACCAGCGCGACTTGGGCTTCATCCACCGGATAGTAATCGACCAGGTCGTCGCCCAGCCGCGGCCCGCAGTGGTTGTGGGAGAAGGTGAACAGCACCGCCGCACGCTCGAGGCCGAACCGTTTGTTCAGCCGGGGGAACACCCGGTCGCTCATGCTCTTGGGCACGCCCTGAAAGTCGCTGGTGATCAACACCACGCGGCGGTCCTGCTCGTCTTCCAGCGCCAGCGCCTTCATCCACAAGTCGTGCAGCTTGCCCTCGGGCGCCCGCTTCGATCCGTACCCGGCCAGCCACACGCCCTTCTCCGGCGTGATGACCCGCCGAGCGATGCCGGCTTTCCAGCCCGCGCGAGCGCTCAGCGGGCTGCACGCCCCGGCCGCGAGCGTCACGATGATTCCCAGCACGGCGGTAAACAGCAAGCGTCGATTCATGACGCACATTGTAGCTGCCACGCCGCGCACAGGCACGCCGGCGCACGTCCGCCCTTCCGGACTCGCGCGCCGGCCTGCTATGCTTGGGGGCATGAAAGATTCCGAGCGCCAGGACGAGACGCAAAGCGGGCCACCGCCGCAGGACGCTGGCACCTCGCCGCCGGCCGATCCGCACGCCGCGAAGGCCGGCGAGGGCGATTGGGACCTTCCGCCCGAGGCGACCGTGCCCCGCGAGCTCACCGCGGCCGACCTCGTCAACCGGCGTCGCGGGCGGCGAATCTTCTTGCCCGTGTTCCTGTTCGTGGCCGCGTGCTTTTCGACGTTCATCGCCGGCGCGCTCAACTGGGACCCGGGCCGCTACATCGCCAGCGACATGCTGGGCCGCACCATCGCCCAGAACTGGCAGCAAGGGCTGATCTACGCCGGCGCCGTGATCGGTATTCTGCTCACGCACGAGATGGGCCACTTCGTGCAGACGCTGCGCTATCACGTGCCGGCCAGCCTGCCGTTTTTTATTCCCGTGCCGTTCTTGCTCACCGGCACGATGGGCGCCGTGATCGGCATGGAGGGCTCGCGCGCCGATCGCAAGCAACTGTTCGATATCGGCATCTCCGGACCCTGGGCCGGGCTGCTGGTGGCGCTGCCGGTTGCCTGGTTCGGCATTCAGATGGCCGACGAGCCCATGAAGCCCGCCGGCGGCATCGTGCTGGGCGATCCGCTGATCTTCAAGCTGATGACCCACTACCTGCAGCCGGAGTGGGGACCCGACGCCGTGCTCAACAAGAACAACCCGCTGCTGATGGCCGGCTGGGTGGGCATGCTGATCACGGGGCTCAACATGCTGCCGATCAGCCAGCTCGACGGCGGCCACGTGATCTACGGGCTGTTCGGCCGCAGCAGCCGCTGGGTGGCCCGGGCGTTTATGATCGTGGCCATCCTCTACGTCGTGTTCTGGGAGAAGTACAACTGGACGTTGATGCTGGTGCTGGTGATCCTGTTGGGCGTCGATCACCCGCCCACCCGCGACGACCACGTCAAGCTCGGCTGGAGCCGCTGGACGTTCGGCTTCCTGTCCCTCGCCATCCCCGTGCTCTGCTTCACCCCCGTCCTGCTCGAGACGTAGAGCTCACGCGCGCCGTTTAGCCCGGAGCCACCGGCGACGGCGTGTCCGCCGAGTTGCCCGCTCCACTCTCGCTCTCACTCACTAGCCCGAAGCGCGAGCGAGGGTCTTGTCGTTCGATGCATCGACGGAGTACCACCCTCGCTCGCGCTTCGGGCTATTAAAGAAGAAGCCCTGTCCGTCCTTGGCGCCTTGGCCCCTTGGCGTCTTTGCGTTCTTCCTCGTCTGTCCGTTTCCTACTCGTCCGCCATCGCCAACCGCTCGCGAATCGGCGGGTGGCTGTGAAACAGAAAGACTTCCAGCGGGTGCGGGTCGGGGTCGTCCTTGTTCAACCGCGCGAGCTTTTGAAACGCCGAGACGTACGCGTCGCGCAACCCCGTGCGATCCAGAGCATATCGGTCGCACTGCCGTTCGTACCGGCGGCTGATCACGTTTTGCAGCGGCTCGAGCAGCAGCGAAAACACGGTGAGCACCAGCATCAACAGCGGCAGCGTGGCCGGCGGCATGTCGTGGGCCGACAACGGGCCGAAGTGGCTTTGGGCCCACGAGAGCAGAATCACGCTGCACAGCCAGAAGCCCGCGGCACTGTAGATCAAACCGGCCAGAATCATCTTGCGGATGTGATGGTGCACGTGATGGCCGATCTCGTGCGCGAAAATCACTTCGATCTCATCGGGCGTAAAGCGATCCAGCAGCGTGTCGCCCATCAACACGCGGCGCGTGCCGCCGATTCCGGCCAGCATGGCGTTGGCCTTGGTCGTTTCTTCGCTCAGGCCCAGGCGGTACACGCCCTGAATCGACAGCCCGGTCCCTTCGGCCAGCCGGGCCATTCGCTCCGACAGCTCAGGGTTGTCGAGCCGCTCGACCTTGTAGAACAGCGGCACGATCAGCACCGGCGCGAGCTGCCCCAGCACCACGGTGACCACAAAAAAGCCTGCGGCCGCGGCGACCCACCACCAGGAACCCGTGAGCCAGATGATCCAGTACAGGGCCAGAACGAGCACCAGCCCGAAGGCCAGCGCCAGGCCGTTGCGTTTGCAGTATCGCCACAGCCAGTGGCCGAACGTTTCGCGGCTCATCTCGTAACGATGTTCCAGCGCGAACCCCGAGTAGTACGACAGCGGGAACGAAATGGCCATGTGCACCAGCGTCGTCACGCCGTACAGCGCCGCCACGCGCAGCGTGGCCGACTCGAAGAAGCCCGCCAGCCAGCGGTCGAGCGGCACGGCGAACGCGAAGGCCATCACGGCCAGAAACGCCACGTCCAACATCTTGTCGGCCAGGCTGCAGCGCAGTTCGAGCCGACCGTACTCCCTGGCCTCGGCAAGCTGCTCCGGCGTGAGGGCGTCGTCGGTTCGAACGTAGGTTTCGCCGCTGTCCGCCTCGGAAGGCGTCTGCAGGGGGTTGCTCACGGGCAGGCCCTGACGGGAGAGAGAGGAAAGGAATGCCGCATCGCGTGCCGCCCGCGCTGCCCCTGACAAGTATAGCCCGAGGCACCCCCCGCTGCGACCCGTCGGGCGATCTGCCGACGACGGCGAGCTCTGGCGATGGCGTTCCTGGCAGGATTCAAGCCGGCGCCGCGCCTTGCGGCCGCGAGCGGGTCAGCCCCGCTTCGGCCGCGGCCAGCCGCTCGGCGGGGCTGGGGTCGACGAATACCCTTTGCCAGAGCGAATACTCCGGCTGCCGCGCCGCCGTCGACTTTCGCAACACGGTCAAGAACGTTCGCCGCGTCCCGCTGCGCGCCAGCGCAAAGCGATCGCACTTCCGCTGCCAACGCAGTTGCCAGAGGTACGAGACAAACTCCGTGGGCACCTTGCACAAGGCGATCAGCAGCGTTAGCAGGGGCACCGAGGCCGGCGGCATGTCCGCGTAGGCCATCGGACCATAGAGATGCCGCGCTGCGATTCCCAGCAGCCAGGCCGCCGCGGCGTAGCGCGCCACGGCCAGCAGCGTTTGGATCGACGCCCTTCGCGCCAGGTAATAGTGAACGGCGTTAACCAGTTCGTACGAGAACAGGACGTCGATTTCCTCCGGCGTGCTGTCGTCGAGCGCCTTGCCCGAGAGCAGCACGTCGCGTCCGTCGCGTCCCGTCGCGACGAGCAGCAGGCGCATCGCGTCCATGTAGCCGTCACCCCGCAGTTCGTAGATCCCGCGAATCGGCAGTCGAAACGGGGCCGCCAGCCGCGCGAGTCGCTCGAGCAAATCGCGCCGCTCGATCTTCATGGCCCTCTTCATCAGGTTGTCGGGCACGGCCAAGGCCATGAACAATATCCAGATCAGCGCGGCGCCCGGCGGCACCAGCCACCACCAGGCGCCGATGGTCCAGATCAGCCCATAGAAAAACCCGTAGATGAAAAGCGAGAGCACGACCGAGGCGAGCGTGTAGCCGATGACGCGCAGCAGCCATGCAACCGGCGCGACCGAAAGGTTCCCGGCCCGGCGCTCGAGCACGTAGCGAAACAGGACGTGCAGCGGAAACAGTGCCGCCGCGAGAAAGCCCATCATCGTCAGAAACAGGACCACGAACTGGCCCAGCCCGGCCCAGCCGCGGGGCGCCCCGGGACCGCCGAAGCGCTGATCGTACGCGAAGATCAGCACGAGCAACACGACCCATTCGACCAGCGTGCAAGACACCATGCCCAGCGTGCGCGGTCGCCGGTCGTACGGGGCCAGCAGCTCCGCGTCGGAGAATTCGGGCCGTGCCGCAGCGGCTTCTTCAGAATCGGCACGTGCAGCGTCGGGAGCGTCGTCCATCGGCCATCGACCCGCGGAGTGTTACTCGTCCGTGACGCAGCCCTCCGAGGCGCTCTTCACGTTCTTGATGTACTTGTGCAGCGTGCCTCGGGTGAACTTGTACGCCGGGGCTTTCCACTTCTCGCGGCGGGCCGTCAACTCGGCATCCGACAGGTCGACCGAGATCGTGCGGTTCTCGGCATCGAGCGTCACGCGGTCGCCGGTTTGCACCAGCCCGATCGGCCCGCCCTCCTGGGCCTCGGGCGTGACGTGCCCTACGATAAAGCCGTGCGATCCGCCGGAGAAGCGCCCGTCGGTGATCAGCGCCACGTCCTGTCCCAGCCCCGCGCCCATGATGGCCGAGGTGGGCGTAAGCATCTCCGGCATGCCCGGTCCGCCCTTGGGTCCTTCGAAGCGGATGATCACCACGTCGCCCTTGGTGATCTCCTTGCGCTCCAGCGCGTGCAGCATGTCCTCTTCGCCGTCGTATACCTTGGCCGGCCCCGAGAACCGCAGGCCTTCTTTGCCCGTGATCTTGGCCACCGCTCCCTCGGGCGCGAGATTGCCGCGCAGGATCTGGATGTGGCCGGTCGGCTTGATCGGTTCTTCCAGAGGATGGACGACGTCCTGGCCTTCCTTCAATCCGGGCAGATCCTCGAGGTTTTCGCCCAGGGTCTTGCCGGTGATGGTCAGGCAGTCGCCGTCGAGCAGTCCTTTTTCGAGCAAGTACTTCATCACCGCCGGCGTGCCGCCGACGTTGTGCAGGTCTTCCTGCACGTACTTCCCGCTGGGCTTCAAGTCGGCCAGGTACGGAATCCGATCGCTCACTTTCTGAAAGTCGTCGACTGTGAGATCCACGCCCACGGCCCGGGCCATGGCGATCAGGTGCAGCACGGCGTTGGTCGAGCCGCCCACGGCCATCACCACGACCATGGCGTTTTCGAACGCCCGGCGGGTCATCACGTCGCGGGGCTTGATGTCTTTTTCCAGACAGACGCGAATCGCGGCACCCGCGCGAAAGCATTCGTCGAGCTTGAGCGGATCGACCGCCGGGGTGGACGAGCTGTACGGCAGGGCCATGCCCATCGCCTCGATGGCCGAGGCCATGGTGTTGGCCGTATACATGCCGCCGCAGGCCCCGGCGCCGGGACAGGCCTTGGCGACGACTTCTTCCCGGCCCTTTTCGTCGAGCGTGCCGGCCAGGTACTCGCCGTAGCACTGGAAGGCCGACACCACGTCGAGCTTTTCGTCCTGGCCGTCGTGCTGGCGGTGGCCCGGCTTGATCGTGCCGCCGTAGACCATCAGCGAGGGGCGATTGAGCCGGCCCATGGCGATCAGGCAGCCGGGCATGTTCTTGTCGCACCCGGGAATTGAAATGTTGGCGTCGTACCACTGGGCGCACATCACGGTTTCGATCGAGTCGGCGATCAGGTCGCGCGATTGCAGCGAGTAGCACATGCCCACGGTGCCCATCGAGATGCCGTCGCTCACGCCGATGGTGTTGAACCGCATGCCGACCATGCCGGCGGCCACCACGCCTTCCTTCACTTTGGCCGCCAGGTCATTGAGGTGCATGTTGCAGGTGTTGCCCTCGTACCACATGCTGGCGATGCCGACCTGCGGCTTGTCCATGTCTTCGCGCGACATGCCGGTGCCGTAGAGCATGGCCTGGCTCGCGCCTTGCGACTTGGGCTGCGTGATTCGCGAACTGTACTTGTTAAGCGCCATGGTCGGAGACTTTCTGTCGAACGCATCGAGGGAAAAGGCAGACCGCCAGATATATCCCAAAGCCCGGCGGCTTGCAATGAAAGAAGACGCGCCGCGAGCCAGCGCGAACCCGCCGGAGACGGCGTGTGTCTTGCTGCTTTGCGGGGCTGCCCGTTACACGGGGTGCGCGCCTACGGTCCCACCGCGGGTGGATCGCCGGCCACGGTCTGGTCGTCGGCCGGCATGTCGTCCTTGGGCGGCATGCCTCGCGGGCCCAGTTGCTTTTCGGCCAACTCGGCGCCCAGGCGGGCCATGTCCATGAACGTGTGCTGCCCGCCGGTTTCCTCGGCCAGCTTTACTAGCGTGCCGTTGGTGCGCGGCTTGTAGCAGAATTGAATGACGTTGATCTTCGTGCGGCCGTCGTTCAGCTTTCGCAGGCGGCGCAGCTCCGACTCGGTCGGGTCGTCTTTCTCCTCGCCGTCGGTCAGCAGAAAGATCACGTCGGGATGCATTCGCAGCGCGGCTTCCAGCGGCGGAATGTGCTTGGTGCGGCCCGTGCCGTAGACGCTGGCCACGAACTTCGAGGCGCGGCGCTTGTTGCGCGAGGTGGCCAAGACCAGCCGGTCGTCGCGCAACCCCGGGGCGTCGAACTTCCACACTTCGTGATTGTAGAACAGGATGTGGAACAGGTGATTGTCGCTCAAGTCCTTGAGGCTCCGCATCAGCTCGGCCTTCGAGGCCGCCAGCGGCGTGACGCTGAAGACCGTTTCGCCTTCGGAAGTGAACGAGAAGGTGGAGTTCATGCTGTCGGAGCGGTCGAAGACGTACACGAACTCGCTGCCTTCACCCACCTGGCCGAACACGGACGTCTTAATCGGGTTCACGCCCGAGGGAGAAATCGCCTCGCCGATCACTTCGGCGGTCGACGTGGTGCCGCCGGTTTCGACCAGCTCGATCTTCGAGAACACGTCGAGCGGCTCCACCGGATCGAGCGGCTCGGGCGTCAGCTCTTCGAGCGCGTCGTCCTGGTCGAGCTCGCTGGGAATTTCGATGGCCGCGGCCATCATCGCGTCGTCTTCGGGACTTTCGACTCCAAGCGACTCGAAGTCCAATTCGACGGTGTGCGCCTGCCAGCCGGCTTCGCCCACCACGGTGAACACCGCCAGCAGCAGCACCAGCGCTAGGTGCACCACCAGCGACGCCAACCACGAGGGCAGCATGTTGGAAACCGTTTGCGAAACGGGTTCCTCCTCGACGGATTCGCGAGGCAACGTCATACCGGTTGTCTTTTGGCGAAGGGATCTCTGTTCCAAGCCGGCGAGCCTCCGCAGGGGGTTGCCCCCAGGCGAAAACCGACGGCGCGTCGCTAACCATCGATTTTCGCGCGCCGACCCCGCAAAGGCAAGAGTTTTCGACCGGTCGGACGGTGGAATTGCCGCGTCGCGTCGCGGTTCGCGGGGTTTTCTCGTCCCGTAGAGCCGCTGGGAGCACCGGGGCGCCTACCCGGGCGCCCTCTACTCCTTCGGCCGCGACGTCGTGGCGCCGTAGATCCACAACACGACGATCGCCCCGATGATCGACATCACCCAGCGGGCCGGATGGAATTCGCGCTCGGGTCCGCCGGTCAGGGCATAGGTGATCATGCCGCCCACCAGCGAGCCGGCCACGCCCAACAGGATCGTCGTCAGGCAACCGCCCGGCTGGCGCCCCGGCCAGATGAGCTTGGCCAGGGCCCCCACGATCAACCCAAACACGGCCCAGCCGATCAGCGAACCAATTCCCATCGGCGAATCTCCACGGCGCAAAGCGGAAAGATTGGCATTCAGTATCTGTTCGATTATAGGTTTTCGTTCTTGGGCGGAGGAGAAAACCGGCTTCCCGCCGGCCGTGCGGTGCCGCGGCAATTGCAGTTGAAACGGCCGCAATTCTCGACCACGATGATCTACGATAGGCGCCGACGAGTCCCGCCCGCAAAGGAACGATCCATGCCCCGCCTTCCCGCCTTGATCGCGCTGTTGGTCTGCACGTCCCCGCTCGCGGCCGCCAGCGATTGGACGCAGTTTCGCGGACCCGACGGCCAGGGTCACTCGTCGGCCCAGAACGTGCCGCTCACCTGGAGCGAAACGGAAAACATCACCTGGAAGACCGCCGTGCCCGGCCGCGGCTGGTCGTCGCCAGCCATTCGCGGCAACCAGATCTGGCTCACCACCGCCGTCGACGACGGCCGCTCGCTGCGGGCGATCGCCGTGGATCGCACCAGCGGCGCCATCCTGCACGACGTCGAAGTCTTCCAGCTCGACGATCCCGGTTCGATCCACGCCAACAACAGCCACGCCTCACCCACGCCCTTTATCGACGGCGATCGCATCTTCGTGCACTTCGGCGCCCACGGCACCGCCTGCCTCGCCAGCGACGGAGAAGTGCTGTGGAAGACGCAAGAGCTCAAGTACAACCACCGCCACGGTCCCGGCGGGTCGCCCGTGGTGTGGAAGGACCTGGTGTTCCTCAACTGCGACGGCAGCGACGTGCAGTACGTCGTGGCCCTGGACAAGCACACCGGCCGGATCCGCTGGAAGCACGAGCGCCAACACATCAGCCAACAGCGCAAGGACGGCGAGCTGCCGGTGCCGATGGCCTACTGCACGCCGCTGTTGATCGAAGTCGACGGGCAGACGCAACTGGTCTCGCTCGGCAGCGACGCGATCGTGGCCCACGAACCGTCGACCGGCGAAGAGATCTGGTGGTTTGCCTATAGCGGCTACTCGAACGTGGCCCGGCCGGTCTATGCCCAGGGCATGCTGTTCGTGTCGTCCGGCTTCGGCAATCCGGTGCTCTACGCCTTCAAGGCCGGCGGCAGCGGCGACATCACCGAAACGGCCCTGGTGTGGAAGGACGCCAAGGGGAGCGTGGTGCCACTCGACGTCTCGCCGCTGGTGGTGGGCGACGAGCTCTACACGATCAGCGACGCAGGCATCGCCGTCTGCTACGACGTGGCCACCGGCAAGACGCACTGGCTCAAGCGCCTCGGCGGCAAGTTCTGGGCATCGCCCGTGCTGGCCGACGGCCGCATCTACTGCGTCAACGCCGAGGGCAAGACGATCGTGATGGCCCCCGGCACGAAGTACGAGGAGCTGGCCGTCAACGAGCTCGACGGCGCCGCCCAGGCCTCGCCGGCGATCGTGGATGGCTCGATTTTTCTGCGCACCGATACGCACTTGTACCGCATCGACGAAAACGGCACCGCCGACGCCGACGCCAGCTAACGCGCGGCACATGAATGTGCCGGCTGACGTCGACACGAGAACGCATTCTTGCATTTAGCCGGCACATTCATGTGCCGCTCTAGCCGTCCCACGCGGCTTGGATACACTTGAGTCCCGATGCGGAACTCACGCTGGCTATCCGTGTTCGTTGTGTGTGCTCTAAGCGCCACGCTTGCGCGCGGCGACACCCTGGCCGACATCCAAGCGCGCGGCACGCTCATCTGGGGAGCCGATGCCGAAGGGGGCGGCCCCTACGTCTATCCCGATCCGGAGCAGCCGCGCTCGATGATCGGCTTCGAGGCCGAATTGGCCGACGCACTGGCCGGCGAATTGGGCGTCCGGGCCGAGTTCTTTCAGGGACCCTGGCACAACCTGCCGGCCGTGCTCGCCACGGGCCAGATCGACATCGTGCTCAACGGCTACGAGTTGACCCCGTCGCGCGCCGCGCGGATGGAGCACACCCGGCCCTACTACGTCTACGAGCTGGCTCTGCTGGCCCGTCGCGACAACGACGCGTTGACCGCCTGGGACGATCTCGACCAACCGGCGCCCGGGGATCGCAAGTTCAAGATCGGCGTGCTGCAAGCCTCGGCGGCCCAGTTCTATCTCGAAGAGCGCTTCGCCGACACCGTCGAAGTCGTCGTCTACGAAGGCACCACCGACTCGATGCGCGAGGTCGAAACCGGCAAGCTCGATGCCACGCTCACCGACCAGCCGGCCGCCGTGTTCTATCGCGATCGCTTCGCCGCCCTGCACCAGGTCGGCCGGCCCGTGGCTCGCGGCTATTACGTGATCCTGATGCGGCAAGGCGACGAGACGCTGCGCGACGCGCTCAACGAAGCCATCGACCGCCTGCTGGCCGACGGCAAGCTGGAGGCGATCTACCAGCGCTACGGACTGTGGAATGAAGCCCAGCTCGAGTTGGTGAACCTGGGCGCGACCGACGAAGAGCTGGGCATCCGGGCCGAAAAGCTGGGCGGCTGGGCCGTGATCCGCAGCCGTGGCGGGCTGCTGGTCGAAGCGGCCGGCGTGACGATCGTGCTGGCCTGCCTGTCGATGCCGCTGGCGATGCTGCTGGGATTGGGCGTGGCCCTGGCCCGGATGTTCGGCCCCTGGCCGCTGCGCTGGCTGGCGATCGGCTACATCGAACTGCTGCGCGGCACGCCGCTGTTGTTGCAGCTTTACACGGTGTTCTTTTTGCTGCCCGAGGTGGGCATTCGCATCCCGGCCTTCTATGCCGCTGTGGCCGGGCTGGCCATCAACTACTCGGCCTACGAAGCCGAGATCTACCGCGCCGGCCTGCAGGCCGTGCCCCGCGGGCAGATGGAAGCCGCGCTGGCCTTGGGCATGTCGCACGCGCTGGCCTTGCGGCGCGTCATCATTCCGCAGGCCGTGCGAATCGTCGTGCCGCCGGTGACCAACGACTTCATCAACATGTTCAAAGACACCAGCATCTGCTCGGTGATCACCGTGATGGAGTTGACGAAGCAATACACCGTGCAGCAGAACAACACCGGCGCTACGCTTGAACTGGCAGCGCTGACCGCCCTGCTCTACCTGGCAATGAGCATTCCGCTGGCCCGGCTGGCCTCGTATCTCGAAAAGCGGCTCACCCCCAAACCGCGAGGCCCGGCCGCATGAGCGACGCTGGCGCCACTCCCGTGATTCAAGTCCGCGCGCTCGAGAAGCGGTTCGGCGAGCACGTGATTCTCGACGACGTGTCGCTCGACGTTTCCCGCGGTGAAGTGTGCGGCATTCTCGGGCCCTCGGGTGGCGGCAAGACGACTTTTCTCCGCTGCCTAAACGGCCTGGAGAACTTTCAAGCGGGCGAGATCCTCGTGGCCGGCGAAACCCTCCGCCCCGGCACGCCCGCCGGCGAGCGCGAGCGCCAACTGCTCCGCGTCCGCCGCCGCGTGGGCATGGTCTTTCAACAATTCAATCTGTTTCCGCATCGCTCGGCGCTCGACAACGTGATCGAGGCCCCCGTGCACGTGCTGGGCACGCCGCGCGCCGCGGCGATCGAACAGGCTGAAGCACTGCTTGCCCGGGTGGGCCTGGCCGACAAGTTCGACCACATGCCTGACATGCTTTCCGGCGGCCAGCAGCAGCGCGTGGCCATTGCCCGCGCCCTGGCCATGCAGCCCGAGGTGCTGCTGTTCGACGAGCCCACCAGCGCGCTCGACCCGCGAATGGCCGCCGAGGTGGAAGCGGTGATCGCCGAGGTGGCCGCCACCGGCCAGACGATGGTCGTGGTCACCCACTCGCTCCGCCTGGCCCGCCGCACCGCCGGCACGCTGCACATCTTCGACGCCAGCCGCATCGTCGAAAGCGGCCCGACCGAGCAAGTGTTCGATTCGCCCCGCACCGAAAGCACGCGGCGGTTTCTCGACGAAGCGTATCAGAAGTGAATTGCCGTTACGGCTCGACCGCTTGGCGGCGGTTGGCCCGGGTGCGGCGTCGCACGGGCGGCTGCCAGCGGGGGTCTTCGAGCTGCTCGTTCCAGGCGTCGTAGTGCTTCTTGAGTTTGGCGACGATGTCGGGATGCTCGCCGGCCAGGTCCTGCTGCTCGGAGATGTCGCCCGCCAGGTTGTAGAGCTTCAGCCCCGGCTCGCGAGTCTGGAGCAGCTTGTAGTCGCCGCGGCGAATGGCCCACTGCGGCCCGAACCGCCAGTAGAGGGCGTCGTGCGGCTGGCCGGTCTTTTCGCCGGTGAGATACGGCAGCAGGTCCACGCCGTCGATCGGCTTGCCGCCCGACACGCTTCCGCCGGCCGCGGCCACGGCCGTGGGCAGAATGTCGAGCGCGATTACCGGCGTATGCACGACCTTGCCCGCAGGCAGGTGGCCGGGCCATTGCATCATGAACGGCACGCGAATGCCCCCCTCCCACACCTGCCCCTTGAAGCCGCGCAAGGGATCGTTTCGCGACGTGATCTGCCTGGTCGGCCCGCCGTTGTCGCCGATGAAGAACACCAGCGTGTTCTCCTCGAGCTGATTTTTCTTAAGCGCGTCGAGCACGGTGCCCACGGCATCGTCCATGGCCGCCAGCATCGCGGCAAACGTGCGGCGTTTCTTATTCTCGATGTCGGCAAAACGCTTCAGATACTTCGGCGGCGCTTCGAGCGGTCCGTGCGTGGCGTTGAACGGCAGGTACAGGAAGAACGGCTCGGCCTTGTGACGTTCGATGAACTCCGCCGCCTCGCGCCCGAGAGCGTCAGTCAGGTACTCGGGCTCCTTGACCGGATCGGTGCTGCGGCGGATGGGGTTCTTGGGATCGGCCTCGCTGTCGAGATACGAGTGGGCTCCGCCCAGGAAGCCGAAAAACTCGTCGAAGCCGCGCTCGTGCGGATGAAACTTGGCGGCGTAACCCAGGTGCCACTTGCCGACCGCGCCGGTGGCGTAGCCCAGCTTCTTCAAGCGATCGGCCAGCGTCACTTCCTCGAGCGGCAGTCCGACTTTCTCGCCGGCGCGCGCGGCGGGTCCGGTGTTGAACTCGTGGCCGAAGCGCTGTTGATAGCGCCCGGTGATCAAACCGGCCCGGGTGGGGCTGCACACCGGGCAACTGACGTAGGCGTCGGTGAAGCAGAGACCGGCTCGGGCGATCGAGTGGATGTGCGGCGTGGGAATCGGCTGCTTGCCGCCGCACACGATTTCGCCGTAGCCCAGATCGTCGGCCACGATCAGCACGATGTTCGGTTGGTTGCCCTGCTCGGCCGCCGCGGCTGGCGTGGTGCAGGCGGTCGAAAGCCAACAGAGCGTGCCGGCGGCCAGCGCGAGCTTGATCGTCTCGTTCATCGAATGCGCCTCGTCGAGAGCCAGAGGGATGACGGTTGCGCCGTCATGATGGCCGCTTGCCGCGGCTGTTGCAACCATACGTCACGATCCGGCGGGCATGGGGAAGATAGACGAGGAAGGAAACGCAAAGCCGCCAAGACGCAAAGCCGCAAAGGATACGAAAGAGCAAAGGAGTGCCAGCGACGGCGGCCAGCCCCGCCTCTAACTTCTCTCGTTTCTTTGCGTCTTTGCGCCTCTGCGTCTTTGCGTTTCTAAAGAATCACCAGAACGGAGCGGACGAGGAAGAAAACGCAAAGCCGCCAAGACGCAAAGCCGCAAAGAATGCGAAAGAGCAAAAGAGTGCCAGCGCGGCCGCCAAGCCTGTCCTTTACTCCCTTTCTTTGCGTCTTTGCGCCTCTGCGTCTTTGCGTTAAGAAGGAATCACCAGAACACCGGCGATCAGAGCGCGACCCCGTTGAGCACGAGGTTCGTCGGGCCCTCATCCACGTTGCCGCTTGCGCCCTGGAAGCCGAACGAGATGCTGCCGCCGGCGGGAATCACGCGATTCCAACTCGCGGCCTGGATCACGTAGCG
Source organism: Planctomycetota bacterium (assembly GCA_003389325.1). GTDB lineage: Bacteria > Planctomycetota > Planctomycetia > Pirellulales > PALSA-1355 > LB-PLM-3. The sequence continues at coordinate 77,351 of QQVE01000044.1, read as the reverse complement.
GTTGCCGACGCGGCTTACGATTTCGGCGTTCCAGATGTTGGTGATGTCGCGATCGAAATCGAACTCCAGCGTCCAACCGTTGACGGCGGTCGAGCCGTGGTTGGTGATGGTGACACCGGCCACGAAGCCCGACCCCCAGTCGTCGCTGACGTTGAAGGCAAACGCCAGCCCCGAGGTGGGGGCATCGTTGTCGGCGATCGTGCCGATGCCAAACGCGCGGCCGAGCGTCGCGCCGCTGGGGCTGGCGAGCGTCAGCCGGAACGTCTCGCTCGACTCGGGGTTCGTGTCGCCCACGATCGGCACGGTGACCGGCAGCGCCGTGACGCCGGGCGCGAACGTGAGCACGCCGCTGGTGGCCACGAAGTCGCTGCCCGCGGTGGCCGAGACTCCGGTCGTGGAATAGGCCACCGTTACCGGCGCGTCCGCCGCGGCCGACAGCGAAACGGTGAACACCGCGTTGCTGGTGCCGGCGTTGCCTTCGGTCACCGCCACGTCGCCCACCGACAGCGCCGGCAGCTCGGGCTCGCTGGTGCTATCGGTGATCGTCACCACGGCCTCGCCGTCGGCGATCGTTGCCAGGCTCGCACTTGACAGCCTCACCAGCAGCGTCTCGCTGGCTTCGCCCGCGCTATCGGCCAGGATCGGCACGTCAATCGTCCGCTGGGTCTGACCCGGCGCAAAGGTGAGCGTGCCGCTGGTGGCGGTGTAGTCGCTGCCGGCGGTGGCCGTGCCGTTGGCGGTGGTGTAGGCCACGGTCACCGTCTGCCCGCTGGCCGCCGACAGCGAGACGGTCAGCGTGGCATTGGCGCGTCCGGCCGCTTCGCCGGCCGGGAAGGCAAACTGCACTTCCTCCAGGGCGTCGACCTTGTCGCGGTGCACGTTGTCCCAGTCGTCCTGCAGGATGCCGCCGGTGTCGCTCGAGTTGGGGTTCCACGACCAGTAGGTCCAACTGGGGCCCAACTCGCCGGGGGCCAGATCCGACGTGCCGTCGCCGTCGAAGTCGCCGCCCAGGTAGTCGACGATTTCCTCCAGCCAGATCCGGTCCGACTCGGTCGCCAGGCGGCTGCCGAACTCGCCGAGCATGATCGGCGCGATGTCCTGCTGGAACAGGTAACCCCAGTTGGCGTCCCACACCTCGGTGAGGTTGCTCGGATAATCGGGCTCGCTGAACCACGGCTGCGGGAAGACGCTGGCCGGGTAATCGTGCGGCGAGTAGACCAGCCGCCCGTCGACGTTCAACCGCACGGGATGGTCGCCCGCGTTCGACAGGTTGCCGCCCCACCAGTAGTAGCCCGAGCTGCCCACTTCGACGCCTTCGACGACGATCAGCCAATCGGAATTCACTGCCAGAATGGCGTTGCCGGCCCGTTCGGCCGCCAGCCGCCAGTCGTTCGTGCCGCCGCCGCCCCAGGTGGCCGGGCCGTGCGGCTCGTTGTGCAGGTCGGCGCCGATCACGGTCGGATTGCCGGCATAGCGCTCGGCCAGCATCACCCAATCGCTGATCCAGCGCGACTCGGGATAAGCGCCCGTGTACCACAACCCCGAACCTTCGGCGCCCGCGCCGGCGTTCGAGCGGTGGTGATCGAAGATGATCCGCAGCCCCACTTCGCCGGCATAGTCGACGATCTTGTCGAGGATGCCCAAGGGCGACAGCCCCTGCAGGTCGGGGTTTTGGAAGAAGTCGATGCCGTTGGGCGTGCTGCCCGCGTCGAACAACTGGTTCGAGAATGGCAGGCGAATGGTGTTGAAGCCCTCGTCGACCATCTGGTCCATCATGCTCATGTAGTTGCGCGTCCACAGACCGTGCGGGGCGAACGTGTCGGACTCCATGCCAAACCAGTTGACGCCGGCGATCCGCACCGGTTGTCCCGCGGCGTCGAGGATCTGGCTGCCCTGGGTGGAGAAGTAGCCGTCGGCCACCGAGGTGCCCGAGTCGGGCTCGGCCACCGAAACGTCGCCGATCGAAATCGCCGGGGCCGCGTCGTCGTCGAGAATCCGCCCCCGTGCCGAGCCGTCGGCCAGCGTGGCACCGGCCGGGCTCGAGAGCGTGAGAAACAGATCCTCAATCGCCTCGTCGAGCAAGTCGCCGCGCACGGCCACGGGAATCGTGCGGCTGTTCTGGCCGGGCGCGAACGTGAGCACGCCGCTGGTGGCCGTGTAGTCTGAGCCGGCCTGCGCGGTGCCGTTGCTCGTGGCGTAGGCCACGGTGACGCTGCTGGCCGCCGCCTCGGAGAGCGTGACGGTGAACAACATGTTGGCGCTGCCCGAGTTGCCCTCGGCCAAGGCCGCATCGGCAATGGTGAGCTCGGGCAGGTCTACCTCTTCGCCCAGCGGCACGCCGTTGAGCGTGTAGCCGGTCGGCTCGGTGGTCACGTTGCCGGGCGTGCCCAGAAAGCCGAACGTGACGCTTGCGCCCGCGCCCAGCGAACCGTTCCAGGGGGCGTTGGTCACCACGTAGTGCGAGCCGGTCTGGCTTTCGATCCGGGCGTTCCAGATTTGCGTGATCTGGTGGTTGAAGTCGAACTCGAGCCGCCAGCTCGAGACGGCCGTGTCGGCGTTGGTCAGATCGATTTCGCCCTGGAAGCCGTTGCCCCAGTCGTTGACGACGGCGAACTCGGCCGTGGCGCTAAGCAGCGTGCGGCGCTCGAGCGGCTCGGCGACCAGGCACGGCGCGAGCCGATGCGCCGGCCGCGGCAGGCGCGTCCTGGTGGGAGCAAACAGTTTGGAGAAGAATTTGTGGAGTGTTCCGCGCGCGGTGGCGCGGCGTTGAAAGCCTAGTGTCGAAAGAATCTTCGTTCCCTGCATCTGTGGTGCCTCGTCCGAAATTGAGTGAAGCATTCACTCGAGTACTGCCCCGATTGCGGCGGCCCAATCCGCAAGTCTCTGAACCAAATCTCTTCGCTGTGGTTTTGTAGTCCTAGAAAGCCTTCGGTAAACCGACGCCCCAGCTCGGGCGTATCGCAGGCATTGGCATCGACGATCACCACGCCGTTGTGAACGACGCGGTACGACGTGCCGCAGCAATTGATTTCCATCGTGTTCCACTCGCCCGGCGGCCGCGAGACGTGATGCTCGGCCGGGGCGACCAGGTAGATGCTGCCGCAGAATTGGGTGGGCTTGAGGTCGCGATAGCGCTCGGCCGAGTCGTCGAGCAACTGCACCTCGCATCCACCCCCTTCGCGGTGCGCGCCGTCTTCGGGCACGCGCAGATAGATGCCCGAGTTGCCGCCGGGCTTCAGTTTGTATTCGAACCGCAGATTGAAGTTGCCGTAGCGCCGCGCGCTGCGCAGCCAGGTGCCCTTTTCGCCGGTACACACCAGCAGGCCGTCTTCGACCTTCCACGACTTGCTCGCGTCGCTGGTCACGCCCTGCCAGCCGGACAGATCGCGGCCGTTGAACAGCGACGTGAAGCCCGGCTCGATGGCGCCGGCCGGCGCAGCAGCGCCGACCAACCAGATTGCCGTCAGGAGCATCGTTCGAGAGAGCACGACGGAGTTCTCTTGTTCCGCAAGACGCGATCCGCGTAGACGTGACAGGGCCCATCATCGTTCGCGCGCGTCCACAGTTCAACACCGCCGGGATGTTTTTTCACCAGCCGCGCCCCTACGGGCATCGCACGACTGCGCAGCGGGAGAACGCCGGGTGCTCTTTTTCGCCGAATCGTGCGGAGATCGCACTCCGTCGGGAAAAAAGGGAACCGTCCCGCTGTGACAAACGCATCGTTTCGACCCCGCCGTCGAGACGCGCGGGGCAGTGCGTGGGCAAGTGGTCTTATTCCCTCGTCCGCAGCGTGTCATAATAACGGTAAGCGAGGGCGCCATCTGAACCTGACGCCGCGCCGGGCTGTCCCCTTGCGTGGATCGCCCTCCTGCCTTCCAAACCGCAGATGCACAACGACTCCGACGACAGCAGCGACGCCGCCGACTATCCGGTTCACGATGCGTACGCTGCCATCCGGATTCCGAGCTATCGCCGCTACTGGACCGGCAACGTGCTGTCGATTCTCGGCCGCCAGATGCAGACGGTCACCGTCGTGTGGGAGGTCTACAGCCGCACCGGCAACACGTTCGACGTCGGGCTGGTCGGCCTGGTGCAGGTCATCCCCGTGCTGTCGTTGGCCCTGGTGGGCGGGCACGTGGCCGATCGCGTCAACCGCAAGCTGGTCGTGGCCGCCGCCATGGTGCTGTCGATCGTCTCGTCGCTGGGGCTGGCCGCCGTTTCCTTCTACCAGTGGCACATCGCCGGCACGTACGCCAGCCTGGCTCTGCTGGGCGTGTCGCGCGCGTTCCTGCAGCCGGCCAAGAACTCGCTCGTGCCGCAGTTGGTGCCGCGCTCGATCTTCTCCAACGCCGTGACCTGGAACCTGGGCGGGTTTCAACTCGCCTCGGTCGCCGGACCGGCTCTGGGCGGTTGGGCGCTGGCCGCCTTTGGCCATGCCTGGGGCGTGTACCTCGTGAACGTCGCCGCGGCCGCCGTGTTCCTGCTGTTGTTGCTGGGCGTCAAGCCGCGCAGCAAGAAGACCGACGTCGCCGCCGCCCCGACGCTCCGGAGCCTCGGCGAAGGCGTGTCGTTCGTCTGGAACCATCCGATCATCCTGGGCGCAATCTCGCTCGACATGTTTGCCGTGCTGTTGGGTGGAGCCAAGGCGCTGCTGCCCGTGTTCGCCACCGAGATCCTGGGCGTGGGCCCCGCCTGGTACGGCTGGCTGTACGCCGCGGAGGCCCTGGGCGCGCTCTCCATGTCGTTGGCGCTGATGCACCGTCCGCCGATCGCCAAGGCGGGCCGCTCGCTGTTGCTGTCGGTGGCCGCCTACGGCGTGGCGATCTTCGTGTTCGGCATCTCCCGCTCGTTCATGCTCTCGTTTGTCGCCCTGTTCTGCACCGGAGCGTTCGACTGCATTAGCGTGGTGATCCGCCACACGCTGGTGCAGATGCTCACGCCCGACCGCATGCGGGGCCGCGTGTCGGCGATCAGCGGCATGTTCGTCAGCACGTCGAACGAGATGGGCGAGTTCGAGTCGGGCACGCTCGCGCGGCTCACTTCGCCGGTGTTCGCCGTCGTGTTCGGCGGGATCGGCACGCTGGTCGTCGTGCTGTTTGTGGCCTTGCGCAATCCCAGGCTACGCCGCTACGGCCGCCTCGACGGGCGCGATTCCCCTCACGACGACGCCCCGCCCGCGCCCAGCGCCCCCGACAGCGCATCCCCAGAGACCACGCCGGCCGAGTCGACGCGGTAAGGGATGCGAATCCCTGACCCACCTAGCCCGAAGCGCAAGCGAGGGTCCGTGTGACGCAACGAAGAACCCTCGCTTGCGCTTCGGGCTGGTGTGACGCACGGCACGCGTCGCTCTAAAACGGGAACTTCTCGTCGAGCTTCGCGTTCGACAATTCCACCAGGAACGGCGCCAGCCGCTCGACGACCAGGTTCATCATCCGCTCGCCCTTCTCGGCGGAGGCGGCGTGCGGATAGCCGGCGCCGCTGTTGGTGGTCAGCAGGTGCCAGGGCCGGGTGATGCCGACCCAGCCTTCGTTCACCGCCTCGAACCGCGTCTTGGCCGTGGCGCCGTCGTCGGCGATCAGCGTGCCGTCTTCGTTGCGGCCGACCAGCTCGGGAAAGTACGCCAGGCCGAACGAGGTTTCCATCTCACCGGCGTGATCTTCCGGGTAATCGAAGATTTTTTCCGACGCCTCGCGGATGGCGCTATACCAACTGCACAGAAACACGTGCACGCTGGTCTTGCCGTACAGCTCGCGCACCAGCGCCTTGAACTCGTTGCCGCCGTGGCTGTTGAGCAGCACGAACTTGCGCACGCCGTGATGCTCGAGCGACTGGACTAGGTCGGTGATGAAGGCGAACAGCGTCGAGGGATTGACGTTCATCGCCAGCGGAAACGCCATCTGGTTGGTTTCCGTGCCGTAAGGAATCGTCGGCAGCAGCGTGACCTTGGCCCCCTGCTGGAAGGCCGCCTCGCAGATCTTCTCGCCGACGACCGTGCCCTCGTACATGTCCGTGCCGTACGGCAGATGCAAATTGTGCGGCTCGGTCGCCCCGCACGGAAGCACCGCCACTTCCACGGGATGCTCTTTGAGGTAGGCGTAGTTCGTCTCAGCCAAAATCCAAGGTCGCACGATGGGAACTCCAGGCGGGATGCGGCGAAAGAGTGCAGCGCCTGATGATACCCAATGCCGCCCCGCGTGCCAGGGCCTGCGGGCTTAGCGCGTGCGAGCGCTACTCACCGGCTTCCATATACTGCCGGTACGCACAATCGAGCGCCTCGTACTCCTTGCCCGTCAGCTCGGCGAGCGTCCCTTCCGAAGCTCTGCCGCCATAGATCGCCGCCAGGTACCCCGCCAGCGCATCCCGATAGCGGCCGTCGTCGGCGTGCATCAGAAAATCGGCCAGGCCGGCCGACTGGCTGTAGAGCATGGCGATCCGCTGGTCGTGCTGCAGGTCCTCCATCCCGAAGCCGACCAGCTCCGAAAGCGGCACGTAAGACTCGTCGACCAGCAGCCGATGCCGAGCCGCCGGCACGCGCCCGGCATTCGCCCCGCCCAACGTGTAATAGCCGTCGTGCTCGGCCAGCGATTCCATGTAGCAGGCGATGCCCTCGACGATCCAGAAGTTGTCGTCGCGCGCCACCCGGGGGGCCGTGCGCCGCGTCTCGCCGAACAACTGGTGCGTGGCTTCGTGGTACAACGTGCCGGGCGCCTGCTCCTCGCCGGCAAAGAAGTAAGCCGAGCGGGTCTGGTCGAAGTAGATGCCCAGCGTGATGTCGATCTGCGGCTGGGCCGAACGCAGGGCCGCGTTGTATTCGTCGCGGGTGCGATAATACACCACCTCGTGCTGCCGCGCGATCCGCGGTCGGGCCCGGCCCGAGAGTTGCCGCTTCAGCTCGGTTTCGCTCATCAGGTAGGTGATAAAAACCTGCTGCCAGAGGTCGTACAGCGTCTCCAACCGCCGGGCCAGGGCCACGCCTTCTTCGAGGCTGTGGTTGGTGGTGATCTTGTAGTGTTCGGTTTCGACGCTCCAGCCGCGCCGCAGATCGCCCCGCAGCTCGGCCTCTTCGTCGGCGCTCATCCAGCGGCCCAGCGCGAACCGCTGCCCCTGCTCGTAACGCTCGACGTGCGCGCGCGGCAGCCAGCCGAACCGCTCGTGCCAGGTTCTGCCCGCCTTGAGCTGACGGATTTCAAACGGTGTGAGCCACAGGTCGCGATACTGCACGTAACCCAGCGCCCGCCGGGCCAGCTGGTGCTCAGGATTCTCGCGCACCGCCTCGACCACCAGTTGGTACGCCAGCGACGGCCGCTCGTCGACCGCCTGTTGCGCGAGCGCCACTAGCGCTTCGGCCTGCTGGTTGCGCAGTTGCTGCCAACGCTCCTGCCACGCCGCCGGCTTGTCGTCAGAATCCGCATCCGCCAGCGCTGACGGCACGACAAATAGCGTCAACTGGTCGGCCCGCCGCTCGGGCAGCCACCCGCGCAGCGTTTCGGCCGCCTCCATGTCGCCGTCGCGCTCGTACGTTTCGGCCAGCGTGTCAAGCTTGGCCGCGTAGGCCGCATAGAGTTCATCCCGCTCCTGAATCACCCCAGCGCGCAGCGTCGCCGCGAGCATCGCAAGCGAGAGCACCACCAGAACGGCAACAGACGGGCGAACCATAATTCTAGTCTAACACGGCGCCCCGCCCAGCCAGCGCCGGCCATCGGATCGCCGTCGAATTCCTAGCGATATGCCCCCGACACCAGCCCGAAGCGCGAGCGAGGGTCGCGGCACCCGCTGGCATCGGACGCGTGAAAACCCTCGCTCGCGCTTCGGGCTGGTATGACCGCGTGGTGCCCCTACGCCTCGGTGAACGCGGCGTCGAAGGCGGCGGTGGCGGGGGTGAAGTCGAGATTCTTGACGAACTGCACGGCCTCGGCAGCCCCGGCCTCGCGGTCCATTTCGGGGTCTTCCCACTCGACCGACAGCGGGCCGGTGTACTTCAAGTGGTTCAAAGCCCGAATGATCTCCTCGAAGTCGACGCTGCCGCGTCCCGGCGAGCGAAAGTCCCAGCCGCGGCGCGGATCGCCGAACGGCAGGTGGCTGCCCAGGATGCCCGACTTGCCGTTCAAGCGCACCGACGCGTCCTTCACGTGCACGTGGTAGATGCGATCGGGGAACGAACGCAGAAACTCCACCGAGTCGACCCCCTGCCAGTGCAGATGGCTGGGATCGAAGTTGAACCCGAACTCCTCGCGGCGGTCGATCGCCTCGAGCGCCCGCTGGGCGCTCCACACGTCAAAGGCGATCTCGGTGGGATGCACTTCCAGGGCGAACTGCACGCCGCACTCGCCGAACACGTCCAGGATCGGATCGAACCGCTCGGCAAACAGCTTGTAGCCGTCGTCGATCATCTCGTCCGGCGTGGGCGGAAACCCGTACAGCAGGTGCCAGATGCTCGAGCCGGTGAAGCCGTTGACCACACCCACGCCCAGCCGCTGGGCCGCGCGGGCCGTGTTCTTCAGCTCTTCGGCCGCCCGGGCGCTGACGCCGATCGGGTCGCCGTCGCCCCACACGTGCGCCGGCAGCATCGCCTGGTGCCGGGCATCGACGTGGTCGAGCACCGCCTGCCCCACCAGGTGCGCGCTGATCGCATACACCTGCAAGTCGTACCGCTCCAGCAGATCGCGGCGGCCGGCACAGTAGCTCGAGTCGGACAGGGCCTTGTCCACCTCGAAGTGATCGCCCCAGCAGGCCAGCTCCAGGCCGTCGTAGCCGAACTGGCTGGCCTTCTTGGCCACGTCTTCGAGCGTCAAATCGGCCCACTGCCCGGTGAACAACGTGACGGGGCGTCCCATGGCGGTTCCTTCCCTACAAGCAACTGGTGATGCTCCCATTGTGGCGAATTGCCCCGGGCGTGCAAAGGGATACGGTGCGCGCGTAAATCCGCGAGTCTCTGCTAAGCCGCAAGCGCACGGGTCACGCTGGCGGCTTAGCATGAACCGAGCACCCCACGCCTTGAGAAGCGGTCGGGAAAGCCGTACCCTGGGGGCTCGATCCAAAGTAGCCCCCGTGCCCAAGTCCGCCCCCCATGCTCCGCATTGCTATCATCGGCGCTGGCGCTGTCAGCGACTATCACCATGTGCCGGCCATCCGGCTCGATCCGCGCGCCGAGTTGGTCGCCGCTTGCGACGCGAACGAGAAGCTGCTCCAACAGCGCCAGCGCGACTGGGGCGTCGAGGTGGTCAGCACCGACCCCGAGGCGATCTGCGCTCGCGACGACGTCGACGCCGTGATCATCGCCACGCCCAACTTCACGCATCGCCCCATCGCCCTGGCAGCCGTGCGGGCCGGCAAGCACGTGATGTGCGAAAAGCCGCTGGGGCTGAACCCCGCCGAAGTGCGCGAGATGTACCACGCGGCCCGCGATGCCGGCGTGGTGCACATGACGGCCTTCACCTACCGCTTCGCCCCCTCGATGCGCTATCTGAAGCACCTGGTCGCCGCCGGCCAGTTGGGCGAGCCGCGGCACTTTCGCAGCCAGCGGTTTCTCGATTGGCCCGAGACCAGTTGGGGCTGGCGGCAGTATCAACACCTGGCCGGCGCGGGCGACCTGTTCGACATGACGATCCACCGCATCGACTTCGCCCAGGACCTGCTCGGAAGAATCGCCCGAGTGACCGGCGCCCTGGCCCGCTTCGCCCCCCGCACGGAAACGAAGGACGGCCAGGCGTGCGAGCCCTCGGACGTCGACGACTGGTCGAGCATCCTCGGCGAGTTCGCCTGCGGCGCGACCGGCGTGTGGGAAGGCACCACGCTGGCCAAGGGTTACGGCCGCGGCGGCTTCGGGCACGAATGGGCCGAGATCAACGGCGCCGAAGGGTCGGCCGTGTACCAGTTGCACGAGCCCAACACGGTCCTGCTTGGCAAAACCGGCCAGGACCTGGCGCCGGTCGACGTGCCCGCCGAGTTCCTCAAGCCGGCCGACAGCCCGCGCGATCCCAGCCAGGGCGAACCGGCCACGGTGTTTCGCTACGACCTGGTGTGGGAGTTCGTCTCGGCCATCACCGACAAGCGCCCTGCCGTGCCCGACTTCTACGACGGCCTGTCGGCGCAGGTGATTGCCGGCGCCGCCATCGACTCCTACCACAATCGCCGCTGGGTCGAAATCCCCCACGAACCGCGGTAGCTCACCGTTTTTTCTTGCCCCACACCAGCCCGAAGCGCCAGCGAGGGAGAAAGCACCTCTTGAGTCCCTATCGACGTCAAGTTGAAAACGCCCATTCGATTCTCAACTACCCTCGCTCGCGCTTCGGGCTAGTATTTCCATGGACTAGCCACACGCGTACTTCAGGAAGCCCCGCCAACGATGATTGCCAAAGTCAAGACGCTGCCGCCGCGCAGCAAAGTGAAGCCTGCCGACCAGTGGGACCTGACGAGCCTGTTCGCCGATGACGCCGCCTGGGAAAAGGCGTTCAAGAAGTGGGAAGCCCGCATCGGCCGCTACGAGGACTTTCGCGGCACGTTGGGCGACGACGCCAAAACGCTGGCGGCCTGCCTCCGCTTCGACACCGACTTCGATCGGGAAGGCGAGAAGCTGGGCACGTATGCCTTTCTGAAGACCACCGAGGACACGGCGGCCGGCGAGTACCAGCGGATGATGGGCCGCTATCGCAACGTGGCCAGCCGCGCCGGCCAGGCGGCCAGCTACATCCGTCCCGAAATCATGGCCATTCCCGCGGCCAAGATGAAGAAGTTTCTGGACGCCAAACAGCTCGCCCCCTATCGCCTGGCGCTCGAGCAGTTGCTGCGCTATAAGCCGCACACGCTCACCAAGCACGAAGAGAAGCTGCTGGCCATGCAGGCCGAAATGGCCGACGCCTCGAACCAGATCTTTCGCCAATTGACCGACGCCGACATGAAGTGGGGCTCGATCAAGAACGAACGCGGCGAAATGGTCGAGCTTTCCAACGCCACCTTCTCGATGTTTCTGCAGTCGCACGACCGCCGCGTGCGCAAGAAGGCCTTTCACGAGTATTACACGCAGTTCGACGCGCACGCCAACACGCTGGCCGCCACGCTCTCCGGCTCGGTGCAGCGCGACATCTACTACGCCCGGGCCCGCAACTATCCCAGCGCTCTGGAAGCCTCGCTGTTTCACGACAACGTGCCGGTCTCGGTGGTCGACAACCTCACCGAGGCGGTGCATCGCCATCTGCCGGCCTTGTACCGCTACTACGATCTGCGGCGGCGGAAGATGAAACTGCCCGACATTCACCACTACGACACCTACGTGCCGATCTTGAGCGACTTGCGCAAGCGGCACACCTGGAACCAGGCGGTCAAGCTCGTGATCAAGGCCATCGAGCCCTTGGGCAGCGAGTACTGCGGCGCGCTCGAAGAGGGTTTGCAGGGCGGTTGGTGCGACCGCTATCCCAACCGCGGCAAGCAGAGCGGCGCCTTCAGTTGCGGCTCGTTCGACGGCTATCCCTACATCCTGATGAACTACCAGCCCGACGTGCTCGACCACGTGTTCACGCTGGCCCACGAAGCCGGGCACTCGATGCACACCTACTACTCGGCCCGCAACCAGCCGTTTCAGTACTACGACTACGTGATCTTCGTGGCCGAGGTGGCCAGCACGTTCAACGAGCAGTTGCTGGCCCGCTACATGATGGCCCGGGCCACCAGCGACAAGGAGCGGGCGTTTCTGATCAACCGCGAGATCGACGCCATTCGCGGCACGATCCTGCGGCAGACGATGTTCGCCGAGTTCGAGCGCATCACCCACGAGCTGGCCGAGTCGGGCGAGCCGTTGACGCTCGAAGCCTTCAAGAGCGAATACCGCAAGCTCTTAGAGCTCTACTTCGGTCCCGACTTCGCGCTGGACGACGAGCTGTCGCTCGAGTGCCTGCGCATCCCGCACTTTTACCGCGCGTTCTACGTCTACAAGTACGCCACCGGGTTGTCGGCCGCCATCGCCCTGGTCGAGCGCGTCACCGGCGGCGGCCCCCAAGAGCTGAACGACTACCTCAGCTTCCTCAAAGGCGGCTGCTCCAAGTACCCCCTCGACCTGTTGTGCGACGCCGGCGTCGACATGCGCAAGCCGCACGCCGTGGATACGGCGCTTGATTACTTCGAGCAACTTGTGATCGAGCTGGATGAGCTGTTGTAGTAGACCAACTGCGCTTAGTTGTCGGGTACAAGAACCGTGCGATCGTGGGTGCCATGCTCACGCTCGCGTGAGCATGCTTGCAGGGCGCAAGCATGTCGACCTGACAAACTGACTTACGTAGTCGACTACAGAGCGCGGGCGCCTCCCTTACGCAAAGCTCTGAATCAACCGCCCCTTGCCGTCGGAGGCGAAGATCGGGCGGTGCCAGTAGTTGGGCGCAAGTGCGTCGGGCAACTCGATCACGCCGTGGCCGGAACGCACCAGGTGGTCCATGAACACCTGCCACGCCGGGCTGCCCGGGCGAAACAGCGCGAACGTGGTGAACGACTCGATGTTCAGCACCAGCTCGCGCGGCGTGCTGATCTTGCGAAAGTGCGTCACCGCCCCCACCACGCCGTACACCGCGTTGGCGTACACGCCGTGCTCGCAATAGTCGTCCCCCAGCAGCACCCCCTCGGGCTTCAGCTTCCGCTCGTACGTCGTCAGATCGAGCAGCACGTTCTCGTAGTCGTGCGCGCCGTCCACGTACACGCAGTCGAATGACCCGTCGGCAAACTGCGGCGCCGCGTCGTGGGCGGTCTGCCGGTGAATCGTCACCCGCGCGTCGCCGGCAAAGCGGGCCTGCACCTGGTTGTGCAGCGCTTCGAAGTGGTCGTTTAAGTGCACGCCCTCGGGCACGCCGGTCCACTTGGCCACCTGCTCGACAAACTTACGGGCATCGCCGTACTTGGGCGAGTATTCCGGCGGCGCGAACCAATCGAAGTCGAGCTCAAAGTGCCAGGGATCGACCAGGTGTAACGTCTCCGGCTGGCACTCCTGGAGAATGCGCTCCGAGAAGTCCCCCTGGAACACGCCGATCTCCACCCACCGCCCTCCCTTGGGCAGCATTTGCAGCAGTTCGTGCTTGTTGAACATGACTAAGAGCATGGAGGGCCACTCTCGATGGTTTGGTCCGATTTGCGACACGCGGTGAGTTCTCAACGGCGTCGCATTCTAGCATGCCCGCTGGGCCAACGGCCCAACCTGTCGAAGCCAGGGGCATCGCCGGCACCCCAGGCTAAGACCTGACGGGCCTCCGGCCCTTGCCGCGCGTGCACGTGTCAACTCGCCTGGACGAAATCGAGCCTCGCGCCGCCTGTCCGCTCCCTACGGACGCGCTCGCGTCAACGTCACCGCGCCGTCCAGGGTCATCTGGTCGGGCGAATCGATCGTAAAGGTTCGTTCGCTGGCGTTGCCGGCCACGGACATGGCAACCACGATCGTGTTCCCTTCGGCTTTGACGACTTCCCATTTGCCGGTGACTTCGTTGTTGCCGAAGTCGGCCTGGTAGGTGCCGTCGCGGCGAAAGTCGACGTAGAACACGAGCTGATCGGCCAGCGCCTTCACGAGTCCTGCCCCCAGCTTCGGCAACTTCGAGTCCTGCGCTGCCTGCTCGGCCAGCGCCGTCGGCTTGCCCTCCCAACGCCCCACCAGTTTCGACTCAGGCGTCAGACCGCATCCCGCGATCAGCAACAACAACAGCAGAAGCAAATACAGGCGTTGCATACAAGTGCCCTCCTTAGCGATGAATTAATACGGCCTCATTGTCGAGGACTTGTGATCCGCAGATTTCCGAAATGAGATGCCACGGCGAGAAGCTATCATCTGCACCGCCTTCGCTCAATCGACTAGTTCTGCAAGAGCGTGGGATAGTCTCTGCTGCCATCGACGATTCGCATGACTTCGATGCCGTCGTCGATAGGCCGATAGATCACGATCCATCGCTTGAAACCGAAGATGCGATACTCCGTGCCGAGCTCCGGAGCGGCCGATCCCAACAATGGTTCGCGTGCATATACGGCACACTTGGCCAGCAACTCGTCGATATTGGCATCCGCAGAGAGCGGCCGGCCTGCCTCGATCGCGATGTAGTAGGCGATATCGGTCAGGTCCGCTTCGGCCGCCGGCGTGCGGAGAACGCGAGGCATGGCTAATCCGTGATGCCTTGCTGGGCCAGGCGCTGGCGAACCGCTCGTTTGGTTGCCTCGGCATCGAAGGGGGCGGACTGCCCTTGCCGGCTCTCCTCTTCGGCCTGACGCAACTTGGCCTTGAGATCGCTCAATTCGCGCTGGTAGCGGCGATAGTCTTCGAGCGCTTGCAGGGCATCGCGAATGACGTCGGCTTCGGATGCGTATTGCCCCGTGGCCAACTGCGCCTTGATGCGCTCTTCGACGTCCGGTGGGAACTGATCAGCCATAGCGAATGACCTCCTCGTACTCAAAGTACCACTGGGGGAAGCGGGCGTCAAAACGGGCTATTGTCGCGCCTACTTGCCACTCCTCCGGCCGCCTTATTGTCAGCCGCCGGCCCTGCGTTTAGCATGACCGAAGGCTCACGGCCGATCCGCCGCTGGCACTCTTGCTTCCACTCAACCAACCCGGACTCACGCCATGCAACTCGGACTCGTCACGTATCAATGGGGTAAGGATTGGGACTTGCCCACGGTCATCAAGAACTGCGAAGAGACGGGCTTTGCCGGCGTGGAGCTGCGCAGCACGCACAAGCATGGCGTCGAGCCGTCGCTGTCGGCCGGGCAGCGCAAGGAAGTGGCCCAGCGGTTCGCCGATAGCGAGGTGGCGCTGGTGGGGCTGGGAACGGCCTGCGAATATCACTCGCCCGACCCGGCCGAGTTGAAGAAGAACATCGAGGAGACCAAGGCCTTCATCCATCTCTGCCACGACGTGGGCGGGTCGGGCATCAAGGTGCGGCCCAACGGACTGCCCGCCGGCGTGCCGCAGGCCAAGACGATCGAGCAGATCGGCCAGGCGCTGGATGAAGTGGCCGAGTACGGCGAAGGCTAGGGCGTGGAGATTCGCTGCGAAGTGCACGGCCGCGGCACCTCGGAGATTCCCGTGATCAAGAAGATCATGGACGTCTCGCAGCATGCCAACTCGAAGCTCTGCTGGAACTGCAACGCCGCCGATCTCGACGGCGCCGGCCTGGCCGCCAACTTCAAGAGCGTGCAGGACCGCGTCGCCACCGTGCACATCCACGACCTGATCAGCAGCTATCCCTGGGTCGAACTGTTCGGCCTGCTCAACGACGCCAACTTCACCGGCTGGACCCTGCTCGAAGAAGGCAACAGCACCAGCGACCCGATCCGCGTGATGAAGTATTACCGGCTGCTGTGGGAGCGGATGGCGGCGAAGAGTGGCTAGTGGTCGGTGGCTAGTGGCTAGTGGTCAGTGGTCAGTGGTCAGTGGTCAGTGGTCAGTGGTCAGTGGTCAGTGGTCAGTGGTCAGTGAAGAGTGGCCAACCGTGGCAACGTCGTCCGACAGTCGCTTCACGTCGTCTGACCACTGGCCACTTAGCAACTGACCACTACTCCCCCCCCCATCCCCGGCCGAAAACCGCTCTTGCTGGAGCGAATCGAATCGCGAGGATGCTAGGCGGCAGGCTTTGCAGACGTCGCGCGGAGTTGTTCTTTTTGCAGGCGATGCCGTGGCGCGGCGGGCGTCGGTCGCAACTGGTTGGCGTTTGGTCTCTTGCGGCCGGCCGGCGGGTTCTTCGCCCTCAAACGCATTGACGGCCGAGAAACGCAAACCGCTTTCCAGCCAAAACGGCCGCTCACAACGTTCCGCAAAAAAGCCACCCGCGGAACGCGGCTAGGGGGCCGGCTTGAGCGTGGTGATCCAGAGGAACGGCTTGTCGGCTTCGTCCACGCGCAGTTGATACTCGAGGCCGGCCTGGTGCAGCACGCGTGCGAGCACGCGGCTGTACGACATCCGCTTGGCCGGCACTTCGGCCTCGGTGGTGGTGGGATCGACGCCGTGCAGGGCCATGGCGTTGTAGTCGTACAGAATCGGCACCTCCAAGCGGCCCGAGATGGCCACCGCGGCGTCGGCCACCGGCGTCTCGCGGATCTCGACGTTGAGCATGTCGAACAGCGCCGGCAAACGATCGGCGGCGCGGCCCTCGGGCTTCCAGCCGACCGGCCAGACCTCGCGCCCCGGGCGCGGGCGTCCGACGTAGTAGGTCAACTCGCCGCCACGCGGATGCTCGGGCACGAGCACCAACCCCGCCGGCCGCAGCACCGCGGCCAGCGCCGTGCCGCACGACAGCTCCTTCATCTCCTCGACCACCTTCACGTCGGCCAGCGCCCGCTTGGCGCCGTCTTCCAGCACGAAGGGGATCTGCAGCCGTTGGGCGATGGCCCCCGCCACGGCAAGCGCGCCGCGGCCGCGGGTCGAGCTGCCGACCGGCTGCATCAGGTCCTCGCTCACGCGTTGCAGTTCGCTGGGCGTCAGGCCAAAGGCCACCGGCC
Organism: Planctomycetota bacterium; assembly: GCA_003389325.1. Lineage (GTDB taxonomy): Bacteria > Planctomycetota > Planctomycetia > Pirellulales > PALSA-1355 > LB-PLM-3. Next base: position 60,897 of record QQVE01000044.1, on the reverse strand, counting down.
GCTGGGTGACGCCTTCGGCGCCGCGGTCGCCGAGCTTGTCGAGCCACTTGCGTAGCTTGCCAGAGTCGCGCGGTCCGAACTTGCCGCCGGGGACGTGCAGCGTGTTGTCGGCCGTGAGCACGCCGGTCACCTTGTAGGAAGGCTTCTCGGCCGTGCCGCGGTTGTCGATGCCCGGCTCGCCGCCGCCGGAGCGAATCCGCAAGCCCGTCACGCCCAGCTTCGTCAGCGCCTGGTACCACTCCTGCGAGGCCGTGACCGGCAGGCCGGGATCGGTGAGGATCTCGAAGTCCACCGGCGGTCCCGCGGCCAGGGCCTGCTGGGCCGCGAAGCTCGCCAGGAGAAGTGCTGCAAACCGCATTGAGCTGGTTGCCTTTCTGGGCCGTGTGCCGGCCGGGAAATCGGGCGATTGACGATGTAGTATAGCATTTTCGCGCAAATCGCCCGGCCGCCCGCGTGACAGTCCGCGGACGTGTGACTATCGTGCAAGGATTAGCGACGCTTGATGCATCCCACCCTCGATTGACACCCACGACGTCCTCCGGAGCAGCTCGTGAAGGAACCCTCCACCCCCGCATTCTCGGGCCTGCTGGCCCTTTCTCGCCGCGCCTTGGTGGCCGTGGCCTGTAGTTTCCTGATGGTCGCCACGGCGGCCTCTGCCCGCGCCGAACTGCTCTCCGACTGGAACCTTTTGGTCGAGACCGACATGGCCACGTCGTCGCACGTCGACGGCAGCGCCAAGGTCGGCGGCAATCTGTCGGCCAGCGCCGGCGTGTTCTCGATGCACGGCGTCACCGATCCCGGCGGCGCCGGACTGGCGGTCGGCGGCAACATCACGGGCAACCTGCAAATCAACAACGGCGGCAACCTGCTGCTAGGCGGCACCAACTCGGGCTCGGTGCTGTTCAACGGCGGCGGCACTACGACCGCCGAGCCGGGCCTGGCCGTCCAAGTGACCGCCGACTTCCTGTATCTCGACTCGCTTTCCTCGACGCTGGCCTCCCTCACGCCCAACGGCACGCTCGACGGCGCCGGCAACCTGAACGCCACGCCCACCCTGCTCGACGGCCAGCTAGTGGCGATCTACGACCTGAACGCTGCAAGCTTCAGCGGCCTGGGGCAGTTGAACCTCAACTTCGGTTCGGCCGACACGGTGATCCTGAACGTCTCCGGCGCTCCCAGCGGCAGCATCAGCTTCGTGGCCCCGCCGAACATGATCGGCGGCTTCAGCCAGAGCAACTCCTCGCGCATCCTGTGGAACCTGTACGACGCCACCAGCGTGACGGTGAACAACTCGTTCAACGGCGCCATGCTCGCTCCGGAGGCCGACCTGCAGGTCCTTGGCGGCGGCATGAACGGCACGGTGGCCGTGCACTCGCTGAGCAACCAGAACGCCGAGATTCGCCGGTTCACCTACAGCGGCTACCTGCCGCCCGTGGTACCGGTGCCCGAGCCGTCGAGCTTCGTGCTGGCCGGCCTGGCCGCGGTGGTGCTGGGCACCTGGCGTTGGCGTCGCCGATAGGGCCCCGCCCCGCTCTGCCTTAATCTCGCATACGCCCTCTCCTCGCGGCGCTGCGAGCGCCCGTGCGAAACGCATAGGCTGCTGCGCGCGGTCCCGCTATAATCGCATCCTCTTCAGGCCCCGGAGTTACCGCACCGTCTGGCCGGGCGACCGACGACGATAATCGTGATCGAGGAGGTGATGCGATGAACGTGCGACGACTGGCGGCGATGGCCTTGCTCGTGATTCTGGCGGCCGCCTGGGGGCGAGCGACCGGCTCGGCGGCCCAGGACGACAAGGCCTCGGACTCGGAGCAATCGCTCTCGGTGAGACTGGCCCAGGCCGAGTTGAAGCTGGCCGAGATGAATCTGGCCCGCATTCAGGCGATCAACAAGAAGGTGCCCGGCACGTTCATCACCGGCATGGTCCAGAACTTCAGCAACGACGTGGAGCGGGCCCAGTTCGAATTGAAGGTTGCCAAGACGACGGGGCGAGGAGACTCCTATCAGGTCACGATGGAACGCTTGGCGCTGGCCTTGCAGATGGCCGAGGAGCGAGCCAAGCGGGCACTCGCGACGTACGAACAGTCTCCGCAGGTCGTCACGAAGGAAGACGTCGAGCGGATGCGGCAGATGGCGATCATCGCCGAATTGCAGCTTCAGCGCGGCCGCGCCCTGGCCAATGCCTCGCCGCAGGAGAAGGTGCAGTGGCAGCTCGAAGTGGTCAGCAACGAACTGGATCGCGTGCGCGTTTACACCTACCTGCTCGGCCAGAAACGCCTCGGCGAATTCGCCCCCGGCGGGCTGTGATGGGCCGGGGCCATGAAGCCTGGGACTCGCTGGAGCACTCGATCCCTCATGCTCGCCACGGCGTTTGTCGCGGTGTGGTGCTGCGGCACGCTGCTGAATCTGCAAGAGTCACCGAGCCTTCGTCGTGAGTTTTTTCTGATGCTGATGTACTTCAGCCCGACCTGGCTACCGTTTGTGTTCGCCGCATTTGCGTTGGGACGACGATCGGTCAGCGTATGGCTTGTCGTAGCATTCACCGTCGTCGAAAGCATCGCGTTGTATCTGATGTCGATTGCGGCAACGCTGTAAGGCCCTTTCGGTGCAGGTCAGGTCAAGAGTTGACTGCCAACGTCTGACCGACTCGGCTACGGATTCCCTTTGTGGATAGTGGTCCGCCCACTCATTGGGCAGGTCGGAGTTGCTTCCAGTATGCCTCGATCGCTTCCTCCGCATCGCCGCGTAGATCCACGACCTCCCGCATGGCTTCCAGAAACAGGAGCACGGCCCGGGATTGCTCGCGGGAAAGCGGCTCTTTATGGTCGCGGAAGAGCTCGGGAGATCCTTCCAGGTCGGTTGGAAGAATCAGATTGTATGTCAGGAACGACGGCACGTTGCTGGCGGAATCGTGAGCATGGTCGATTGCGTAGGTGATATACGCCGGCAGAAAACACTTGTATGCCAGAGGGCTCAAGAATGGTAGGGAATCGTAGTGGTACTCGATGACTGCCGGCGGCACTTGCGTGCAAGGCACCCGAGCAAATCGTCCGAACAGATCGCGGAGTTCCCATCGGGCGTCTCGTGAACGCGGCGAGGCTAGCAGCTCGTCGCCGGGATAACTTGCGTCGGCGAAGGCTGATTCCACTGTTCGTTTTGCGGTCCGTGCTCGATCATCGGAGAGCATGGGCTGGTTGCTCCATTGCCCGGTTCATGGCGACCGCCGGGAACGCGGGGGCGCGTGCGGTTCGGGGTCCGGCGGGCAGGGCGCATTAGGTTCAACACTCATCCAAGGGCGCCATATCGATGCCCGGTGGGCTTCGGCCCTCGCCCGGTGCCAGCGTCCGATGGCACGGTACGCCTGGACTCTTCGGCGATTCTCTGCCTCGCCCAGTCGCTTAAGCTCTTGAATCGGTCGCCGAAAGTAGTAGTCGTCTCTTGCTGCATCGGCAAGCTCCACGTGCACACTCGCCTGGCGCCATCGCGTGACGGCGTGGATGGAGAAGAGCACGAGTGCGATCGTGGCCACTACGGCAAGTACCGCACGCGATGAACAGCGAAGCCGGCGTCGCTTTGCGTTGCGTGTCAAGTCTGCCATGCCCGTATGCGCTGCGCGTGGGTTCGAAATGCGGGCGAACGCCCACCCTGCTCGGCTTCACCGCCACGACCGTCGGGTCGATAGTTTCCAGCCGACCTTGGGTTCGGGACCGTCTTCGGGCCATTGCGTTATCACCGCTTGGCTCTGCTCGGGTTCTGATTTGACGATCTCCACACGGTCCACAGTGTCGGGCTCGGTCACGTGGAGCGTCATGCCGACACGCAATCCGGCGTTCGTTCCTTTGTTGATCGTGACCTGCGTTGCCCTGCCACTGAAGGCGTCCTGGGCTGGGGTGGACTTGCCGATGGCCACGATTTCGGCTCTGACCGGCTTAGCCAAGAGATACGCGGCGTAACGCGCGGGGACGCGCGGGAACCCCTTCACGGGTTTTGCTTCATCGCCAACGCGCAGCAGAAAGCCTCCCCAGCCCGCATCGCGCGGCTCACGGCCGTCGTTGACGGCGTTGCAGAAAGCGACAACGTCGCCTGGCGGAATCAAGTAGTGCCTGTCGCCCCAGCGGATGGGCAAGAGCTCTGGCGAAATGCCACTGAACCCCTGTTGGTCGTTCTCGAACTCGAACTGAAGTCGGACGCGGTCGCCGTCGCGTGTTACATCGCCGTAGTTGCGATCATACAAACCCAAACAACCGTGCCACTCGAAGACGTAGCCCGATTCGGGCGAAAGGATCAGGCTGACGTTGACGCCAAGCCCGTCGCCATAGTAGTAACTGCCGGCCCATGCGTGGTCGCCAAGATTCGTCAATTCGGCCTCAATGGCCATTCGTCTCGACTCGGCTGCTTTCTCGGCTTCGGCCGAATACCTCGGATCCGCTGCGGGCTGGGCGAGAGCGACCGTCGAGACGGAAAGCAACATCAAGAAAGATGTAGCCCGTTGCATGGCAGCTATCGAGGTGGGGATCGGGAATTCCGCAGTCATTGTAGCAGCGGCCGGTGGCCCGGTGGTAGATCAGGGGGGCCTGACAGGTGTCGGTCGCGTGCGCCACGCTTGCAGTGACTGGCTTATCGGGCCGAAGCCTGGCCTGCTTGGCTGCCTAGCGGAACTCGGAGTCGGGCAGGGAGTCGAGGTTCGCGCCGCGGATTGCTTCGGCTTCGGCTCGCGTGTAGCGCTGCCCGCCGTAGGCGGCCTGGGCCGCGGCGTAGGTAGAGCCTTGCATCGCGAACCAGACGAGTCCGCAGAGACAGGCCACCAGCGCGGTGGCCGCACAGAGCCTGCGCAGCGTCAATCGCGGCCACGTCGAGAGCTCGGCGGCCAACAGCCCCAGCACGATCCCGCAGGCGATTGCCCTTAGCAGCGGATGAGTCATAGCTGGCATCAGATCAACGACCGGGCGGAAGTCGACGCTTGAATCCCCTGCGGGCGATTATACAGCGTCGGGATGTGCGGGATGCCGCTCGGCCGGCCACTTCATCGGTACCGGGCAAACAGCCCAAGGCTAAGCAGCCCGAGGGCCGCCAGCGCGATGCTCGAGGGTTCGGGCACGTCGGTGGTGACGCTGGTGATCGTCACCCGTGCGAGCGGCTGGCTGGGGTCGACGTCGAGGCCGGACGGATTGCCTACCGCAAGCAGGAAGAGCAAGTCGGTGGTGGTGTAGGGCGGAATGGGAAGCGCTGAGCCTAGTGTGAACCCCGGCTGCATGATCTCGGCCTGCGCTTCGAGCTGAACGTTCATCAAGCCGTAGTCGGTTTCGATCGAAAACCATTCCTTTAGAAGCCCGTCCAGTCCATCGCCCAGGAATTGTATTTCGCCCAGCCCGAATGCGTTTGACTGGGTCATCCGAATGCCCAGCGTCCCATTTTTTGGAATGGTCGTGTCGCAATAGATGTCCAGGTAGGCCACTTCGCCCGGCGTCGGGTCCGTCGGCGAACCGACGGTGGTTGTCCCTGGAATCTGGTCGGCAAACGGCAAGGAGGTGTCCAGCGACTCGGCAAAGGTCGGTTCAAACAGCGGAGTTGCCAGGTCGCTCGGGAAGTACGTCGGCAACGAATGGCCGTCGGGCACCATCACCAGGGTTGTCTGCGCCGCCGAGCAGATCGACGCCGCCCAGACGGTGCAGGCAAACAGGATCGCCGTGGTGCGTATCATGCGGTTCCACCGAGTTCTCGACGGGAGGGGTTTCGACGCTCCGCCGGTCTGGGTCAGGGCGTGCTTATCTCCAGAGATCGCCGGGCCAACGCCTGCGTCGTGTGACGCAGACAATCCATCCGATCGCGCCGATGGAAAGAAGTGCCAGGCTGCCCGGTTCGGGAACGCCCGAGACGCGCATTTCCACGCGAATCAGCGGTTTCGTCGTATCGAGCGGAACGCCGCCGAGGTCCAACTCGTAGATCACATACCGTTCGCCCGGCCCTTGCGGCGCGCCGGTTAACGAGACGAACGACAGGGCGTCTGAGGCGTCGCCCGGTCGCGACGTGAACTCGTGCAACACGAAGCTAGGCGCGGCCGGATAGGTGGCCTCGAAGGAGCCGTGGATTTCGCTGCTCGTTCCGGTTGTCGGCCCGGCGACGACGCTTTGTGCGGGCACGAGCGTCTCGGTGGTCATGCGACCGAGGACCTTGACCAGGAGGCTGGCCGGCAAGCCATCCGCAGGTCCGTCGAAATACAAGTCAATTAGGCCGATCTGCTGGCCCGACGGATCGACCGCCGTGTCGAGCACGGCATGAACGGGGTAGTCGGGTTGGCCGACGCCGCCGGCGTACGAGGGCTCGACGGTAAAAAACTCGACCGGCGCGCCGGGCTCGTGTGGGTTGAACACGTCGAAACGCAGCGGGTCGCTGGCGCTGGGTGCGACGTCGAAGGGAACCAGCGGTTCCGCGCGAGCTCCCTGAGCGATGGCCGCCAGGAGCCCGCACAGCAGCACGATCGCTTTGCCCATGTCACTCCGCCTCCGCTGGCCCGCCTTGGTGTCCGACTTTCTTGGAACATTGGAACCGTCATTATAGGCCTAATTGGGGGCGCCTTCACGCAGGAACTTCCGCTTTCTTCGCCGCGAAACGCTTCCTGCACAACGAAATCCTCTGTTCACAGCGCGGCGTGCGTGGAGGGCCGGAGGCCCAAGCGCATCGTCCAACCGACGGAGCAAATCATCCCAATCGTGGTCATCGTCGCTCATGGCCGCATTATACTTACACTGCTTAGGTCGACGACGAATGACACCCGTCCTTCGTCCCCCTTTAGTTCTCTCGCGACGGGGCATCCATTCGATCATTGGGTACAAAGCTGATCGCTTACATCCCGCGCTCTGCGGCCGGGTGCCCATTGAATTGATCGCGATAGGGAAAATCAAACTCGCGGTCGACCGAGTCGGCGTACGCTTCCCCGGCTGCATGGGCCAATCGTTGCTTTGCCAGTTCGTAGTGGCTGGTGAACACGACGATGGGACGCGTCACGCCTGAGCCAGGAAACATATTCTCTGCCCGCAGGCGGAGCTCGCCGAGACGCCGCATGTGGGCCTCGTGCGCCGCGCGCCGGTCTGATGACGGCACTGCCAGTTCGGCGTCCAGCAATTGATACAACGCCAGCACGACGTCGGACTCCAGGACTAGCGCCGATTCGTATTGGTCGATGACGCTGCGCGCGTGTGCTCGCGCGGTGGCGGCACGCCGGTGGCACACGAACCAATGCGTCCCGAACGCAGTGATTCCGACAGCGATCAACACGCTGGCAAGGCGGAACTGGAACCAGCGACGTCGCGTAGTAGGCTGCGTTTCCATGTTCCATAACCGATTCGGCGGTGCTGCCGATGTTCGACCCGCTAGACGACTGATCCAAACTACTTCTCACTCCTCGCGCTAAACCCGAATATACACTCGGCGACGTGCGTATCACTCTTTCGGCGCCTTCTCCGCAAACTTCACCGACTCGAACATCTTGTTGATGACTGCCGAGTGGGTGAACTCCGGGGTGCCGACGGCCATCACCTGGTAGAAGCGGGAGCCGGAGTGGTAGTAGGCCACGCGGAACTCGCCCTTGCCGGGGATCTCGGCCACGAAGTACACGCCCGGGTGGCCCTGCAGGTCGAGCGGCTTCTCGTCGCTGACTTCGCCGCCGGCCAGACGCACGACCGAGTCGCGGGCACGCTTGAGCGCGGGCTGGGGATCCTTGACGTTGGGGGCGTCCTGGTACCAGACGATGATGCTGCCGTTGGGCTTGTTGATGATCAGGCGATGCTGCAGCGCCGGCTTGCCCTGGCCGTCGCCGTCGAGTTCTTGTGTGTCCTGCATCGGTTTTTCCGGCAGCGTCACCTGGAGGCCGCCGTGGTCCACGTCGACTTCGTCCGCCAGCAGCGGCGCGGTGGAACCAAGCAGGGCGATGGCGAAGACACTCAGTAGGATTCTCATGGCGTTTCCTTCGAGGAATGGGACGACAACGGATAACCGCGGGCCGCGGCCGGTGCCTGCAGGCCCATTTCGTTGAGCAGCGCCCGCAGCTCGGCCATCCGCGCGGCGACGTTGGCCGTGGTCGGGGTGAGTTGTTCCTGGGGACGGTAATACAAGAGATGCTGCCCGCGCGATTCGAGAATGGCCTTGTCTTCGACGAGCCGGCGGCGGACGCTGCCGCCGAGCAGCTTGCCGAGCGCCGGTACGTCGTTGCCAAATAGCTGCACCGAGGGCGCCGACTCGAGCGGAATCGGCTGCAAGCCGGCCGGCGGCGGGGGCTTGCCCAGGAACTGGGCCCAGCGCGACGTATCGTTCGGCTTGCCGGGCCGCCAGAGAAAATCGGGAAGCGCCTGCTCGAAACCGCTCGTGCACAACGCGGTCATCACGACCGGCAGCGCCTCGGGCGCCGTCTGCATTTCGGCCTCGAACAGGGTGAACCGTAGTCCGGCGTCGTCGAAGGCGACCGCGTGCCGCCGGCAACGGGTGATCTGCATCAAGTAGCTGTCGGCCAGGTCGGCTTGCAATTCCGCGGGCAGGTCGTCTGCGAACTTGCCGGCCAACGCGTCGGCCAGTTCCGACAGCAGCTTGCGATTGCCGTGGGTCGTCTGCCGGACGAGCCAATAGATGAAAGCGGCCAACAGCCCGGTCGCGAGCAGGAAGACGAGCAGGAAGGCAATTTCCTCGGTGTCCGACATGACCTCGTTTCTCGGCGCTGCCACCCTGGGGAGTGATGCGGGTTCGATTGTGGCATGGTCGCGGAGGGGATTCAACGTTTGCGACCGTTGCGGTTCCGCTGGGTACTCGGGCCCACGCCTTGCGATCCATCGGTTTAGAAGGCAGCCAGGCGGACTCGAGCGTGTGCCGGCCGGTGAGCAAGCTTCTACTGATCGCCTGCTGTTCGGTTCTGACCGTAGCCGCGCGAGACGCCTCAGATCAGGAGAACAGGTGAGCAGGAGAGTGTGGTAGGTTTGCTCTTCTCAGGTGGGTTTGCCGCCAAGGCCTGACCGACTGTGGGGGCATCGGGTGGCGGCCGGTGAGCAAGCTTCTCCTGATCACCTGCTCTACTGTTCTGACCTCCGACGCAGGAGACGCCTCAGATCAGGAGAACAGGTGAGCAGTAGAGCTGCTGGTTTCCTTTTCTTAAGAGGTTCGCCGCCGGACTGTGGGGACATCGGGTGCTTGCCGGTGAGCAAGGTTCTCCTGATCACCTGCTCTCCTGTTCTGACCTCCGATGCAGGAGACGCCCCAGATCAGGAGAACAGGTGAGCAGGAGAGCTGCTGGTTTCCTTTTCTCAAGAGGTTCGCCGCCTTGGCCTCACCTACTTTGGGGGCATCGGCGCATTTCTCTTCAATGCTAGGATTGTCGTGTGCTCTGCAAGGCTGCCCCCCGGCACGAAGGAGCGCTTCGATGGTTAGCTTTCGGCTGCAATCGTTCGAATACAGCCTCGACCGCGGCGACCGGATCGCAACGGTGGGCGACCCGTGGCGGGCGTTTGCCCGCGAGAACGGGGCTCCGGAGCTGGACGGCGACGCCGTGCTCGGCAACAGCGTGTTCGACTACATTGCCGACGAGCCGACGCGCTCGTTCTACCAGCGGGTGTTCGAGCAGGTGCGGGCGACCGACCGACCGGTCGTCGTGCCGTTTCGCTGCGACTCGCCGACTTTGCGCCGCTTCATGCGGATGGAAGTGCGGCATCTGCCCCCCTGCGGCATCGGCCTGAAGAGCATCCTGGAGCGCGTGGAACCCTGCCCGCGGCAGACGCTGCTCGACGCCGAGCTGCCCACTTCCGAGAGCGCTATCACGATGTGCAGTTGCTGCAAGCGCGTGCTGATCGAACCGGTCGGCTGGCTGGCCATGGAAGATGCCGCCCGGCAGCCGGCGCTTGTGGGCACCGACACCCGCCCGCAAACGCGGTATGCGTTGTGTCCGTCGTGCGGGCGGCTGGCGGGATAGGCGTGCCTTCCATCATCCTCCTCGGCAGGCGATGATGGGTTGCATGGGACGGACGATCGCCATTGGGGACATTCACGGCTGCTCGGTGGCGCTCCGCCGGCTGTTGGGGAAGATTCGGCCGCGCAAGAGCGACACGCTCGTGCTGCTGGGAGATTACGTCGACAAGGGGTTCGATTCGGCCGGCACGCTCGACCTGGTCATCGACCTGATGCGCCGCTGCACGGTCGTGCCGCTGCTGGGCAATCACGACGAGATGATGCTGCGGGCTCGCGACAGCCGCGCGGGGTTGAAGCGCTGGATCGACAAGGGCGGCCTGTCGGCGCTCGAGTCGTACGGCCGAGAGGCCGACGTGAGCCTGATTCCTGAGCTGCACTTTACGTTTCTCGAGCACTGTCGGCCCTGGTACGAGACCGAGACGCACTTCTACGTGCACGCCAACTACGACCCGCGGTTTCCGCTGGCCGAGCAGGAGGAGGAGGCCCTGCGCTGGGTGTCGCTGCGCGATTACGTTCCCGGGCCGCACGTCTCGGGCAAGACCGCCATCGTGGGGCACACGCCGCATTTCGAAGTGCTCGATCTGGGCCACCTGGTGTGCCTCGACACCGGCTGCCCCTATGACGGCAAGCTGACGGCGATGGACGTGGACACGGGGCAGGTGTGGGAGGCGGAAGAGCCATGAGGCCGCGAAGCGGCGGACTTTTTCTTAGGGCCAACGGCTAAAGCTGCTTAAGCCAGGGGTAACGCCGGCATCGTCCCAGGCAGCGCGTGCGACACGAATCGTGAAGCTCCAACGGACCTCCTCGACCAAACACTTCACCGCGCCCCAAATTGACGTAGTTGGTCTATTAGGTCAGGCCAAGGCCTGACTCGCCAGCTCAATCAAGCGTGACGCGTGCGACTAGAACCGCATCATGACTCCGTGGCCGGCGAGAACGTGGCAAGTGCAAACTCAATCGATTGGCAGGCCGAGGATCACGTCAGCCTCTGTCAGGGTGGACATGCTTGCGACCTGCAAGCATGCTCACGCGAGCGTGAGCATGGCACCCACGACCGCACAGTTCTTGTACCCGACAACTGAGCCTAAATTAGTTGGTCGACTACTAGGCTAGGCTGTCATCGTCGTTGCCCAGCCATCTGCCTTCACGGTTACCCGAACGATGCGCATCACTTGGAAACGAGCACGGGCGATTTTCAATTTTCCCATGCCGCCCGGCGAGGTGTGGGAAATGCAGTTCGATCACCAACAAGACGAACTCGAGCGCATTGCCAACACACCTTGGGAGAAGTTCAAGTTCCAGGACTTGATGTACTACTACCACGATCTGGCGTACGTCGAGCTGCAAGGGGACCTATTCAGGTACCTGTTTCCGATTTGCCTGATGGACTGGCATGTGACCCTGCAGAACAACCAATCGTGTTACCACGGAGACGCGGACTTCCACTACGGCGTCCGTGAGGGCAAGGTCTTTGAGCGGATGTTGACGCCGAAACAGCGTCAGCAGGTTTACGAGTTCTTGCGAGACAGCTTCCTCGATCGACTGGATCGGGAACGCGGCCTGGAATATCGAGCGGCGCAAACGCCCGCTTATGGTTGGATGGCGCGGTTCAACTCGGCGGCGACGATCGTGCCTCAGATTGCCTTGCTGTGGGATGCCTGGTGGTCGCTCGAGTCGCCCGGGCAGGCAGTCGCCGCGTTGCAGTACGTTTCGGGGCTGATGTATTTTGACGGCGAGAACCCGTTCTTCGGGCCGTGGACTCCCGACGAAGGCGGAGGCGGGCGGTGCCTTTGGAGGGACGACACGCAAATCGGCGAGGCAGGTTGGTTGCCAGAAAACGTCGAGTACTTGAAGAGCGTGCTGACGGTCGATTTCGTCGGCGCCAAGGTCGATGCTGCTGTTGAGCGGCTTCGCGATGAACCTGAGTACGCTCGTGTGCTGCCGGTAAGCGAATCGCTCCGCGATCGTCAGGAATTGATCGCGTCGCGCATCGAGGAATTGCCGACGCACCTGCTACGTCCCGGAGATGATAGCTGGATTGTTTGAGCAGCCCGGTTGCCCTGGGGTCCGGTGTGAGTGGAAACCCGGCCTGAGCCACGCGACTAGCGCTTCGGTTGCCATGCAAGCGGCGCATCGAACAGGCCGTAGTCTGCCAGCTTGCGCGGCTGTCCGGCGGGGTCGACGTCGACCTGCCACAGGCTGGACTTGGGCACGCCGGTTGGGCCATTGGGCCATTCGGTGCGGAAGAAGTAGATGCGGTCGCCTTGGGGTGCAAACATCGGTTTCGCGCATCCGCCCAGGTCTGGGGTCAAGCATCGCTCGGACGAACCGTCGGGGCTGGCGACGTAGACTCTCATGTCCGGTCCAAACTCTCCCTTGGTGTAGGCGATCAGCTCACCGTCGGGACTCGCATCGGCGCGGCTCTTGCCCGGGCAGCGTTTGGGTTCTTCGGACCCGTCGATGGAAACGGTGCGAAGTCCGCTGCGCGTGGCGTAGATCACCGATTGTCCGTCCGGGGAGAACCGCGCGTCCCAGGCGGTCGTGTCATCCGGAGTGAGTTGGCGCTCGTGCGTACCGTCGCTTCCGACGATGCACACGACGCCTACGCCGGACCAGTTGGCGGCCAGCCCACCCCACCGGTACGTCTTGTCCCGAATGAAGACGACCCGGGTGCCATCGGGCGAGAACCGCGGCGCGGTGTCATTGGCGTCGGCGTGCGTCAGTTGCCGCGCGCGCCCTCCGGACACGGGGCGCGTGAACACGTGGTCGGCCCGATCGCCTTGGACGTCGGCCGAATAGACCAGTTGCGTGCCATCGGCCGAGAAGCTGGGATCGGTCTCGTAGGCGACGGTCTTCGCCACGCGCTTGACGGAGAGATCGTCGAGCCGCAGCAGATAGAGATCGCGCCCGCCGAGGCCCTGGGCATTGAACACAAGGGATTCCCCCGAGGGAGCCACGTCCATCGTCGTGTCGGTGTGTCCGATCGGCCGGCTATGATCGTTCGGCGAGCCGAGCGGGCAGCCGCAGGCGAAGAGCGCGGCCAGGAGCGCGACCCATCGAACGTACATTGCCTGCTTCATGACGCGATTTCCTCGATCACGTACCCCCGTGGAAGGTTCCTCCCTACAGGGGCTCTCCGCAATGGGGGCAGATTTCCACGGGTGCCGCGCCGACCTGCTTGCGGCCGATGGACCGCCAGAGCCAAAACATCGTGGCGCTCAGCCCCCAGGCAAAAGCCATCAGCAGCAGCAGTAGGATTGCTTCCTCTCGGCGGTAGTCGGGATACTCGCGTCCGTTGGCGATGATTTGTATGAATGGGTCCGTGATGATATCGAGTAGCTTGAGAACTCCGAAGCCAAATAACAGGAACCCGACGCAGCACAGAAGTAGCGAAAGGGCTCGTAGCGATCCCCAGAATACGCGCAGATAGATCGCGGGCTTCGCGGTCGAGGCTTCTCTCGTCATCCAATCCGGTCGGTCTTCGCCCATGGGCGTTAGTATAGCGGAGGGGCGGCGTGCGCGGCCTCTTCACGGGCCTCCGGCCCTGGGGGCATTCGCGGGCGCTTTTCACGCAAGTTGTCAACCACTGGGTTCTCGCTGTCGGCGCGTTAGAATGCGGGGCAGGAAAATCGCCACAGGATTCAGCCGAACGAGCGAGGGATTGCCCGATGAGCGCGCCGCCGTTTGTCCATCTGCACTGCCATAGCCACTTCAGCTTGCTGGACGGGGCCAGCCCGATTCAGGGGTTGGTCGATCGGGCCAAAGAATTGGGGATGAATGGGCTGGCGCTCACGGATCATGGCAACCTGTACGGGGCGCTCGATTTCTATAAGAAGGCGCGCGACGGGGGCATCAATCCGATCATCGGCTACGAGGCCTACATCGCCCCGGGCAGCCGGTTTCAGAAGGATGGGGCCGGCAGCACGAAGGAGGCCAGCTACCATCTCACGCTGCTCGCGCAGAACAAGGTCGGCTTCAAAAACCTGATCAAGCTGGCCAGCCGGGCCTTTCTCGAGGGCTTCTACTTCAAGCCCCGCATCGACCGCGAGCTGCTCGAAGCGCACAACGAGGGCATCATCTGCTTGAGCGGCTGCGTCTCGGGCGAGTTCAGCCGTTCGATCCTCAAGCAGCATGGCGACGTGAGCGACTTGGCCGAGGCGATGGAGGTGGCCGGCTGGTTTCACAAGGTGTTCGGCGACCGCTACTTCATCGAGATTCAGAACAACGGGCTTGAGATCCAGCAGATTGCCATGCAGGGCGCGGTGGACGTGGCCCGGCGGATGGGCCTGCCGGTAGTGGCCACCAGCGACGCCCACTACGTGAAGCGCGAGGACGCCGAGGCGCAGGACGTGCTACTGTGCATCAACACGGGCAAGTTCCGCACCGACAAGCAGCGGATGCGGATGGAGGGCGACCAGTTTTTTCTGCGCAGCCCCGAGGAGATGTACGCTGCCCTGGGCCAGGAGCATGCCGAGGCGCTGGCCCAAAGCCAAAGAATTGCCGACTCGGTCGACATCCAGCTCGACTTGGGCAAACGGCACTTTCCCACCTACCAGTTGCCCGAGGGGAAGACGGCGCAGGATTATCTGCGCGAGCTGTGCATCACGGGGCTCAAGGAGCGCTATGCCGACGACGCCAAGCGCTGCCCCGGCGGCGAGTTGACCGAAGCGGTGATGGAGCGGCTCGACTTCGAGCTGTCGGTGATCGGCAAGCTGGGCTTTCCGAATTACTTTCTGATCGTGTGGGACTTTGTGCGCTACTCGCGCGAGCGCGACATTCCGGCCACGGCCCGCGGCAGCGGCGTGGGCTCGCTGGTGTCGTACGCGTTGTATTTGAGCCACGTCTGCCCGCTGGAGTACGACCTGCTGTTCGAGCGATTTTTGGACGAGAGCCGCAAGGAAGCGCCCGATATCGACATCGACTTCTGCAAGGATCGCCGCGGCGAGGTGATCAACTACGTGAAGCAGAAGTACGGCGCGGCCAACGTGGCCCAGATCGGCACGTTCGGCACGCTGGCGGCCCGGGCGGCCATTCGCGACGTGGGCCGGGCGCTGGGTATGCCCATTCCGCGAGTCGACCAGGTCGTGGCCACGGTGCCCGACGAGCTGGGCATTTCGCTGGACAAGGCGATCGAGACCAGCAGCGAGCTGAAAAAGCTGTACGACAACGACGCCGAGGTGCGCGAGCTGCTGGACCTGGCCCGCAAGATCGAGGGCCTGGCGCGCAACGTGGGCACGCACGCCGCGGCGGTGGTGATCGCCGACCAGCCGCTGGACGAGTACGTGCCGCTGGGACGCGTGCAGGGCAAGGACGAAGTGATTACGCAATGGGCCATGGGCGACGTCGAGGCGGCCGGCCTGTTGAAGATGGACTTCCTGGGCTTGCGCAACCTGACGATCCTGTCCAAAGCCGTTGAAAAGATCGAGGCCACGACCGGCCAGCGGGTCGATCCGCACAAGTTTCCGCTCGACGACGCCGAGACGTTCGCCCTGCTGTGCCGCGGCGAGACCAAGGGCATTTTCCAGCTCGAAAGCGGCGGCATCCGCGACCTGCTGCAGAAGATGAAGCCGGACCACTTCCGCGACATCATCGCCACCAACGCCCTGTATCGCCCGGGACCGCTCGAAGGCGGCATGGTCGAGGACTACGTGCAGGTGAAGCACGGGCGCAAGGAGGCCACGTATCCGCATCCGGTGATGAAGGACGTGCTGGAAGAGACGCACGGCGTGATGGTCTACCAGGAACAGGTGATGCGGATTCTGAATCGCCTGGGAGGCATCGCGCTGCCCAACGCGTATACGTGCATCAAGGCGATCAGCAAGAAGAAGCTGCCGTTGATCGCCCGCTATCGCGAGGAGTTTATCGAGGGGGCCACCTCGCAGGGGCTGGCAGCCAAGAAGGCGGCCGAGCTGTTCGAGATGATCGAGAAGTTCGCCGGCTACGGCTTCAACAAGAGCCACTCGACCGCCTACGCGTTGATCGCTTACATGACGGCCTATCTCAAGGCCCACTACTCCGTCGAGTTCATGGCGGCCCTGCTCTCGGGCGACATCGCGGGGCGGAACTTCAAGAAGAAGGATTCGCTGGTCGAGCACCTCGAAGACTGCCGGCGGATGAACATCGACGTCGTGCCGCCGGACGTGAATCGCTCGGAAGCCGACTTCGCCGTACAGGACGGCAAGATCGTGTTCGGGTTGTGCGCGATCAAGGGCTGCGGCGATGCGGCGATGGCCGCACTGGTGGCCGCGCGGGAGAAGGACGGGCCGTTTCGCGACGTGTTCGACTTTTGCGAGCGGATCGATCCCTCGCAGGTGTCGCGGACCACGATCGAAACGCTCATCAAGGCCGGGGCGTTCGATTCGACCGGCGCACACCGGGCGCAACTGATGGCCGTGGTCGAGCGGGCCATTCAGGGCGGAGCCGCGCTGCACGCCGATCGCAAGAGCGGCCAAAAGAACATGTTCGACGGGCTCGACGATGACGCGGCCGACGACGACGCCGCGGCCACGCTGCCCGACGTGCCCGAGTGGGAGCAGCGCGAACAGTTGAGCTGCGAGAAGGAAGTGCTCGGCTTCTACCTGTCGAGCCATCCGCTGGCGGAACACGAGAAGACCCTGGCCACGTACTGCTCGCACCACACGACCGATCTGGCCCGGCTGCCGCACCGCAGCGACGTGGTGCTGGGCGGCATGCTCGCCGCGATCAAGTTCTCGCAGACCAAGAACACGCGGGCCCGGTACGCGATGTTCGATCTGGAGGACATGCAGGGCGTGGTGCGCTGCATCCTGTGGCCCGACGACTTCGAGAATCACGGCCACCTGGTCGAGGCCGACGCCACGCTGGTCGTGCGGGGGGCCATCGATCGACGCCCGGGCAGCGAAGAGACGAACCTGATCGTCAACGAGTTGATTCCGCTGGAAGAGTTGGCCGGGCGATTCACCAAGGGCATTGCCGTGCGGGTGTGCCAGCAGCAGCACGGCGAGCAGGGCTTGCAGGAGCTGTTCGAAATCCTGCGCGGGTATCCCGGCAGTTGTGAGCTGCAACTGATGCTTTGCCTCGACGACGGCAGCCGGGGGTTCATGAAGTGCGATCGGTTTCGGGTCGACCTGAATGCCGAAATGCGCAGCCGGGTCGACGCGTTGCTGGGGCCCGGCAACCTGCGGCTGATTGCCTCGCCGCCGCGGGGCGGCAGCTCGAACGGGCAGCGGCGGGGCGGACGCGCCCGGGCCAATGCGTCGTTCTGACGGCGTTTTCTGCCGGGTTTCCCGCGGGTTTACACGCCCGTAGTCCGTTTCGCGGGTCTGCGTCCGGCCGGCGTTTGGTTGTTTTTCCGCCGAGCGCGAATTAGTATCGATAGAGCGCGATGGACGCCGCCGTATCGGTCCACTAAGCCGCTTCCACCTCTCGCGTTAGCCCCCGGGTTCACGCGGAGGTGGAAGCGTCTCCGGAACACTTCTTCTTACGTCGGGAGAGCGCTGGACATGCGTCTTCGCTTGCTTACTGCTTGTATCTTCTCGGTTGCTTTGCTGGGGCTCGCCGCGTGGTCCAGTCCCAGCCTGGCTCAAGACAACGACCAAGACATCAGCGGCGCCAACGGTGTGATCATCGACGCCGAGGGCGTGCTGCGCTTGCAGCACTATCCCGACCCCGGCGGCCGGCTGGCCAAGAAACGCGTCGCCCAAGCGCGGGCGAACCTGAACCCCGACGTGGCCAGGCCGAGCGCGCTGCGCAAGGTGTCGCTCAATCGGCTGGAAGCGGCCATCGCCAAGCAACTGGCCGACGGCCAGGCGCCCACCGAGGAAATGCAGTTCCTGGCCGGGCTGACGCGGATCCAGTACGTGTTTTACTACCCAGAGACTAAAGACATCGTCGTGGCCGGGCCGGCCGAGGGTTGGGCGCTCGACGCGGCCAATCACATGTGCGGCATTCAAAGCGGCCTGCCGGTGATCCAGCTGCAGGACCTGATCGTGGCCCTGCGGGCCTATCCGCCCCAGGGACGCCAGACGCCGGCGATTCTCGTGTCGATCGATCCGACGCCCGAGGGCCTGGCCAAGATGCAGGACTTTTTGCGGCGGATTCGCGGTAACCTGCGGCCCAGCGACGCGCAGATGATCGTCAACGGCCTGCGCACGAATCTCGGCATGCAGAACATTCGCATCGACGGGGTGGCGCCCAACACGCACTTTGCCCAAGTGCTGCTGGAGTGCGACTACCGCATGAAGCTGATCGGCCTGGGCATGGAAAAGCCGCCGGTGCGGATGGCCAGCTACGTCGATCGCGCCACGGCCAGCGCCAACAACGCCCTGGAACGCTGGTACTTCATTCCCGATTACCAGTGTGCCCGCGTGGCCGCCGATCAACTCGGCCTGGAGCTGGTGGGCGACACCGTGAAGCTGGTCTCCGAGAATCAGGTCGTGGCCGGCGACGGCTCGCGGGCCGTCTCGGGCAAGAGCAACCGCGCCAGCGAACTGTTCACCACGACCTTCACCAAGAAGTACGCGGAGCTGTCGGCCAAGCTGCCCGTGTTCGCCGAGATGCGAAACATGATCGACCTGGCGATCGCCGCCGCGTTCATCAGCCAGCAGAACTTCTATGCCGAGTCGGGCTGGCAGGCCGACCTGTTCCACGACGAGTCGCGTCTGGCCGTGGAGACCGAGAACACGCCCAAGCAGGTCGAGACCGTTTGCACGGCGGTCTGGAAAGGCGGCCGGCTGTTCACTCCGGTCGGCGGCGGCGTGACGATTCACCCCCGCGAGGCGCTCCAAGCCGGCAACGTGCTGGCCGACGAGGACGGCAAGATCTCGACCGTGCGGCAAAGCGTCGACCTGAAGGATCTGCCGGCCGACCGCTGGTGGTGGGATTGAGTAGTGGTCAGGGGTCAGTGGTCAGTGGTTAGTGTTTGGGCCGCTAGCCGCTATCGGCAGGGCTTGCCGCTTAGCCGCCGCCTTCCCGTTCCGCGAGTACTACGCGGACGTCGCAGACGTTGGTGTGGGTGGGGCCGGTTTTGAGCAGGGCACCTAGCGGCTCGAACCAGTGGTAGGCGTCGTTGCGGGCCAGGTAGTCGGCTGGGGCGAGGTTCTCTTCTTGGGCGGCGGCGATGATCTCGGCGTCGGCAAAAGCGCCTGCGGCGTCGGTGGGGCCGTCTTCGCCGTCGGTGCCGCCGGACAGGATCAGGATGCCCGCCGGGTCATCGGCTAACGCTTCGACGGCGGCCAGGACGAGTTGCTGATTGCGGCCTCCCTTTCCGCGGCGCGAGGATTCGACCAGCTTGACGGTCGGCTCGCCGCCGCTGATCAAACAGGTGTATTCGCCGCCCGAGCGCATCTCGAGCGCCGCTTGAGCCAGCTCGCGCCCGACGTCTTCGGCAGCACCTTCCGACTTCACTTCCGAGTGCGACTGCACGGCATAGCCCAAGCGCTTCGCCTCGGCGGCGGCAGCGTCGACCGCCACGGCGTTGTTGCCGATCACGTGGTTCGTCACTCGGCAGCGAATCGGCTCGGGTGGTTCTTGCGCCCGGAGCTCGAGCGCGTCGAACACCCGTGAGTCGATGCCGTGCTGGCGGGCGTGGTAGTGTTCGAGAATCGCCACGGCGTCGGCGGGCGTTGACGTGTCTTCAACCGTGAGCCCCGAGGCGATCACGTCGAGCGGATCGCCCAGCACGTCGGAAATCACTAGCGCCGTTAGCCGTCCGGCGCGGCACGCGCGGGCCAGGCCGCCCCCTTTGATCCGGCTGAGTTGCTTGCGCACCGTGTTGAGCTCGTCGATCGGGGCGCCGGCACCGCTTAGAAAGCGGGTCACCGCCAGCTTATCGGCCAGCGTGATGCCTTCGGCCGGCAGGGGCAATAGCGCGCTGCCGCCGCCGGAGACAAGCGCGATGCACAGATCGTTCTCGCCGAGCGATTGCACGAGTTGGAGAATCTCGCCCGCGCCGTGGGCGCCTGCGTCGGTCGGCTCGTTGACGCCCGCGGGCCGGGCGGCGTGCAGGTGGATGTGCTTGAGCTGCCGCACGCAATCGGCGGGCACGTTGACCCAGCCGGTCAACTGCTTGTCGCGGGCGAGCGTTTCGCCGAGCGCCTGTTCCAAACCGTGGGCCATGCCGGCGCCGGCCTTCCCTGCTCCGATGGCGACGATGCGGCCGACCTTGGTCAGGTCAAAGGACTCGCCGGCGATGACCAGCCGATCCCCTTCGCGGCGAACGTTGCGGCGAACCAGCGCGTCGGAACGCACGGCGTCGACGCCCGCTTGCCAGATGGCCCGGGCGTCGTTTCTTCGTTGTTCGGACGAGCGGTTCAAGGTGTTGGTTGATTGGAGGGTGGCGGTTCGTTCAGTACAGTGTGGTGCCGGCGCGAAGCTGGCGACGCCGCGCGAGCGTATGGTACGCTAAAGGTTTCCACCTTGGCGGAGGTGGCCAGGCACTCTCGGGCCGAGCCCTACATGATACGCTATCCCGTAACGATCTTTCTCAGCGCGTTTTTGCTGTTTCAGGTGCAGCCGCTGATTGGCAAGCTGATCCTGCCGTGGTTCGGCGGCACGCCGGCAGTGTGGACCGCCTGCATGCTGTTCTTTCAGATCCTGCTGCTGGGCGGCTATAGCTATGCGCACCTAGTGACGAGCCGCCTGCCGGCGCGACCGCTGGCGGCCGTCCATGGCGTGCTGCTGCTGGCTTCGCTGGTCTTCCTGCCGGTACAACTGGGCGAGGGCTGGAAGCCCACGGGCGAAGAGATTCCGCTGCTGCAGATTCTGGGGCTGCTGCTGGCCACGATTGGCTTGCCGTACTTCCTGCTCTCGACGACGGGCCCCCTGCTCCAGGCAAGCTTTCATCGTGAGACAGGCCACACGCCCTATCGGCTGTATGCGCTCTCGAACATCGGCTCGCTGCTGGCCCTGCTGACGTACCCGTTCGTTTTCGAGCCGCAGTTGACGTTGCGCGTGCAGCGGCTGGCGTGGTCGGGCGGCTATGCGCTATTCGTGGCCCTGGGCCTCTGGAGTGCCGTGGCCTTGCTGCGGTTCTGGCAACCGGCGCACACGCCGGAGCCGGATCTGGCCGAGCCCGACGCGGAGCGTCCCGCGGCCAGCCGGATTCTGTTGTGGTTAGCGCTGGCGGCCTGCGGATCGTTGATGCTGCTGGCCACGACGAACCAGTTGTGCCAGGAAGTGACGTCGGTGCCGTTCCTGTGGGTGCTGCCGCTGTCGCTGTACCTGTTCACGTTCATCATCTGCTTCGACCACGAGCGGTGGTACCACCGCAGCACGTTCCTGGTGCTCTTGGCCGTGGCGGTGGCCCTGGCCGCCTACGCGCTGGTCGAAGGCGCGGGTATGGGCATTTACCAGCAACTGGCGATCTATTCGTTGACGCTGTTCGTGTGCTGCATGGTGTGCCACGGTGAGTTGGTGCTGACCAAGCCGGCGCCGCGGTACGCGACGTTGTTCTATTTGATGGTTTCGGCCGGCGGAGCGCTGGGTGGCGTGTTGGTGGCGGTGGTGGCGCCGCTAGTATTCAACGGCTATTGGGAATATCCGCTGGGGCTGGTGGCTACGATCGGCCTGGCGTTTCTGGCCACGCTGAAGCACTCCGAAAAGAAAATCATCATTCCCCGCTCGGCGTGGGTCGTGGCTGGCGGCGTGGTCCTGCTCGTGTCGCTCAGCGTTGGGCTCGTGTTGGGCCGCACCGCCCAGATTGAATCGACGCTGGCTGCCAGCCGCAACTTCTACGGCGTGCTCCGCGTGCATCGTAACAGCGGCTACGACCGGCTCGAGCCGCGCGACCGATTGCTCAACGGCACCATCGAGCATGGCACGCAATTCCTCGACGACGACAAGCGCGATTGGCCCACCACGTACTACGGGCACGACAGCGGCGTGGGACTGGCGATCGAGCACCATCCGCGGGCCGCGGAGGGGCCGCTGCGGATCGGCGTCATCGGGCTCGGCTGCGGCACGCTGGCGGCCTACGGGCGCGAGGGAGACACGATTCGCTTCTACGAGATCAACCCCGAAGTAATCCGGATCTCGGACGAGTACTTTACGTATCGCAAAGATTCGCCGGCCGAAATCGACGTCGCGCTGGGCGACGCGCGGATCACGCTCGAAAACGAGTTGGCCGATGGACAGGGGCAGCAGTTCGACGTGCTGGTGATCGACGCGTTCTCGAGCGACTCGATTCCGATGCACTTGCTGACCAAGGAGGCGGTCGCGCTGTATCTCGAGCATCTCAAGCCCGACGGGATTCTGTGCATCCACGTCTCGAATCACTACCTGGAGTTGGAAAGCGTCGTGTTGGGCATCGTACGCGAGCTCGGCTGGGCCTGTGTGACGATCGACACCAGCGGCGTGGAGAGCCGGGGCACCAACGGCGCCACCTGGGTGCTGGTCACGCGCAACTGGGAGTTTCTGGGCGATCCGGTGGTGAGCCAAGCGTCGAGATCGACGCTGCCCAAGACGGGCCCGATCGTGTGGACCGACGACTACGGCAGCCTGTGGCAAGTGATGCGGTAGCGGCGGATCGAGGTAGGCGAGCGACGAAGGCACGGCATGATACGCTATCCCCTGACGATCTTTCTCAGCGCCTTTTTGCTGTTTCAAGTACAGCCGCTGATTGGCAAGCTGATCTTGCCGTGGTTCGGCGGCACGCCGGCGGTGTGGACGGCCTGCATGCTGTTCTTCCAGGTCCTGCTGCTGGGCGGCTATAGCTATGCGCACCTAGTGACGAGCCGCCTGCCGGCGCGACCGCTGGCGGCCGTCCACGGCTTGCTGCTGCTGGCTTCGTTGGTCTTCTTGCCGGTGCAACTGGGAGAGGGCTGGAAGCCCAGCGGCGAAGAGATCCCCCTGTTGCAGATTCTGGGGCTGCTGCTGGCCACGATTGGCCTGCCCTACTTCCTGCTCTCGACGACCGGCCCGCTATTGCAGGCGAGCTTCCACCGCGAGACGGGCCGCACGCCGTACCGGCTGTATGCGCTCTCGAACATCGGCTCGCTGCTGGCCTTGCTGACGTACCCGTTCGTGTTCGAGCCGCAGTTGACGTTGCGCGTGCAGCGGCTGGCGTGGTCGGGCGGTTACGCACTGTTCGTGGCCTTGAGCCTGTGGAGTGCCGTGGCCTGGCTGCGGTTCTGGCAACCGGCATACACGCCGGAGCCGGACCTGGCCGAACCCGACGCAGAGCGTCCGGCGGCGAGCCAGATTCTCTTGTGGCTCGCGCTGGCGGCCTGCGGATCGTTGATGCTGTTGGCCACGACGAACCAGTTGTGCCAGGAAGTGACGTCGGTGCCGTTCCTGTGGGTGCTGCCGCTGTCGTTGTACCTGTTCACGTTCATCATCTGCTTCGACCACGAGCGGTGGTACCACCGCGGCACGTTCCTCGTGCTGTTGGGAGTGGGCGTGCTGCTGGCTGGCTACGCGATGATGCAGAGCATGGGGCTGGGCATCTACCAGCAACTGGCGATCTATTCGTCGACGCTGTTCGTGTGCTGCATGGTGTGCCACGGCGAGCTGGTGCAAACGAAGCCCGCGCCGCGCTATGCGACGTTGTTCTATTTGATGGTCTCGGCCGGCGGAGCGTTGGGTGGCGTGCTGGTGGCGGTGGTTGCGCCGCTGGTGTTCAATGGTTATTGGGAGTACCCGCTGGGTCTGGTGGCCACCGTGGCTTTGGCGTTCGTCGCCAGCTACGCGACGTCCGAGAAGAAGATCCGTATTCCCAGTTCGGTGTGGATCGTGGGCGGGGGCACGGTGCTGCTGGTGGCGCTGAGCGTGGCGTTGGTGCTGGGCCGCGGCGGCAAGATCGAGACGACGCTGGCCTCGAGCCGCAACTTCTACGGCGTGCTGCGCGTGAATCACAAGTCGCGCGAGTTTTCCGATCTCGGGCCTCGCAACGAGATGCTCCACGGCACCATTCGCCACGGGTTGCAGTTTCTCGCCGACGACAAGCGGGATTGGCCGACCACGTACTACGGCCCAACCAGCGGCGTGGGGCTGGCCATCGAGCACCATCCGCGGGCCGGAGAAGGGCCGCTGCGCATCGGCGTCATCGGGCTCGGCTGCGGCACGCTCGCGGTGTACGGACGCGAGGGGGACGTCATTCGCTTTTACGAGATCAATCCCGACGTGATCCGGCTGTCGGACCAGTACTTCACTTATCGAAAGGACTCGCCGGCCGAAGTCGACGTCGTGCTGGGCGATGCGCGGATCACGCTCGAGAGCGAGCTGGCCCTTGGGCAGGGGCAGCAGTTCGACGTGCTGGCGGTCGATGCGTTCTCGAGCGACTCGATTCCGATGCATCTGCTGACCAAAGAGTCGGTGGAGCTGTATCTCAAGCATCTCAAGCCCGACGGGATTCTGTGCATTCATACTTCCAACCGGTTTCTCGACCTTCGGGGCGTCGTACTGGGCATCGCGCAGCAACTGGGCCGCGCTTGCATCGTGGTCAAGAATGAGGAAGACCTCAGCCGGGGCTACAGCGACGCCGAGTGGGTCTTGCTGACCAACAATTGGGAGTTCTTGAACGATGCCGTGGTGAGCGAAGCGTCGGAATCGGCGCTGCCGGAGTCGGGCCCGGTCGTCTGGACCGACGACTACGGCAGCCTGTGGCAAGTGATGCGGAACTAGCGGCGGATGGAGTGAGGAGGCCCTACATGATACGCTATCCCCTGACGATCTTTCTCAGCGCGTTTTTGCTGTTTCAGGTGCAGCCGCTGATCGGCAAGCTGATCTTGCCGTGGTTCGGCGGCACGCCGGCAGTGTGGACCGCCTGCATGCTGTTCTTTCAGATCCTGCTGCTGGGCGGCTATAGCTATGCGCACCTGGTGACGAGCCGCCTCCCTGCCCGACCCTTGGCAGCGCTGCACGGCTTGCTGCTGCTGGCTTCGTTGGTCTTCCTGCCGGTGCAACTGGGAGAGGGCTGGAAGCCCAGCGGCGAAGAGATCCCGCTGTTGCAGATTCTGGGGCTGCTGCTGGCCACGATTGGCCTGCCGTACTTCCTGCTCTCGACGACCGGTCCGTTGCTGCAGGCGAGCTTCCATCGCGAGACGGGCCGCACGCCGTACCGGCTGTATGCGCTGTCGAACATCGGCTCGCTGCTGGCCCTGCTGACGTACCCGTTCGTGTTCGAGCCGCAGTTGACGTTGCGCGTGCAGCGGCTGGCGTGGTCGAGCGGTTACGCCCTATTCGTGGCCCTGAGCCTGTGGAGTGCCTTGGCCTGGCTGCGGTTCTGGCAACCGGCGTACACGCCGGAGCCGGACTTGGCTGAGCCCGACGCAGAGCGTCCGGCGGCGAGCCGGATTCTGTTGTGGCTGGCGCTAGCGGCCTGCGGATCGTTGATGCTGCTGGCCATGACGAACCAGTTGTGCCAGGAAGTGACGTCGGTGCCGTTCCTGTGGGTGCTGCCGCTGTCGTTGTACCTGTTCACGTTCATCATCTGCTTCGACCACGAGCGGTGGTACCACCGCAGCACGTTCCTGGTGCTGTTGGCCGTGGCGGTTGGCCTGGCCTGCTACGCGCTGCTCGAAGGCGTAGCGCTGGGCATCTACGTGCAACTGGCGATCTACTCGTCGACGCTGTTCGTGTGCTGCATGGTGTGCCACGGTGAGTTGGTGCTGACCAAGCCGGCGCCGCGCTATGCGACGTTGTTCTATTTGATGGTCTCGGCCGGCGGAGCGCTGGGCGGGGTGCTGGTGGCGGTGGTCGCGCCGCTGGTGTTCAACGGCTATTGGGAATATCCGCTGGGGCTGGTGGCTACGATCGGCCTGGCGTTTCTGGCCACGCTGAAGCGCTCCGAGCAGAAAATCACCGTTCCCCGCTCGGCGTGGTTCGTTATTGGCGGGGTCGCGCTGGCCGTGCTCGCCATCGTAGGGATGGTCTTGCGCGGCGGCAATTCCATCCGCACTACGTTAGATTCGACACGCAACTTTTACGGCGTGCTGCGCGTCGATCACCGCGAGAGCGAGCTCGCCGGCATTCCACCCGTCAACGAACTGTATCACGGCCGGATCCAGCACGGATATCAGCACCTGGACGAGAAGGGACGCCGCGAGGCGACCGGCTACTTTGGCCCGGCGAGCGGAGCAGCGATGGCCATCACGCGGCACCCCCGCGCGGACAAGGGGCCGCTGCGAATCGGAATCATTGGACTCGGGTGCGGCACGCTGGCGGCCTACGGGCGCGAGGGAGACCACATTCGGTACTATGAGATCAACCCCGGCGTGATTCAGTTTGCCAAGCAATACTTCACGTACATCGACGACTCGTCGGCGGAGATCGACCTCGTGCCGGGCGACGGGCGGGTTTCGCTGGAGCGCGAACTGGCGACTCGGGGCAGCCAGGAATTCGACGTGCTGGTGGTCGACGCGTTCTCGAGCGACTCGATTCCGATGCACTTGCTGACCAAGGAGTCGGTCGAGTTGTACTTGCAGCATCTCAAGCCCGACGGGATTCTGTGCATCCACATTTCCAACCGGTTTCTCGATCTCCGGGGCGTCGTGCTGGGCATCGCACAAGCGCTTGGCCGGCCCTGCGTTCTGGTTGCGTCCGAAGGGGACCCGAGCCGAGGGTACAACGGCGGCCGGTGGGTCTTGCTGACGGACAACTGGGAGTTCTTAAACGATGCCGTGGTGAGCGAAGCGTCGGAATCGGCGCTGCCGGAGTCGGGTCCGCTGGTCTGGACCGACGACTACGGCAGCCTTTGGCAGGTGGTGGAGTAAAGGGGGGACCGCGGCCTGGCTGTGCACTGTCCTAGCGGCGGGCCTGTTGCGCGGCACTGCGCTCGACGATCTGCATCGAGACGTCGTCGATGGCGGCCATGCCCAAACCGCCCATGGCAAACGTCACCGCCATCGTGCCGGAGCGGGTGGCGGCGCGATACATCGTGACCTGCTGCCAGCCTTTGGTGGCCGTGAGGCGAAGCGCCAAGGGGGCGCCGGTGACGGTGTCGAGGATCACCAGCCCGTCGACGCTGCCGGTAATGGGCGCATCGATCCGCACCCAGGCGTCGATTTGCACCAGGTCGCCCGACTCGACCGCGATGCCCGCGGTGGTGATCCACACGGGCGGGGTTTCGATGACGCCGGGCTTCCGTTTTTCGTCGGCGGCCACGGCGTGGAGCAGCAGGCCCGCGGCGCCGGTGTGAGCGGCCCCCGGCGTCAGCTCGACGCCGGTGCGCACGCCGTGCTGCTCGTGCAGGTAGTGCCTCCAGCCGGCGGAGAGCATGGCCGTCAGGTTCTCGCACTCTCCCTGGGGAAGACGATTGCCGGAACGCGGAGCGGCGGCGATGCGGTTGATGAACTCGTAGTGTGCCGGCAGCGTGTCGAAGGTGGCCGATAGCGGCTCGGCCAGCCCGCCCTGGGCCTGCTCCCAATAAACGCGTTCGATTTGGCGCAGCAGCTCCAGCGCATGCCGGGCCCAGCGGTAGGCCTTGTCGGGGCTGGTGCGTTGTTGCGCGGCAAACTTTTGCAGGTCCTGCTCCACCGTGGCCCGGGCCTCGGGAACGACGCGGACGTCGCGGCCGAACTGGCCGAGCCGCGCCACGGTGCTGTCGATGCGCGCTTTTTCGGCCGCCGCCAGAGCGCCGATGAGTTGTAACGCCGGCCCACGCGTGGCTTCGACGCCCTCTTTCAGCTTCTTGGTGACGTGCGGGTCTTGGGTGAAGACGACCATCGAGTCGCGCGATTGATCGTCGAGCACGACGCGCGTGCCGCCGGTGACGCGCGTGCCGCGGATGGGATGCAATCCGGTGAGCGTCAGCTCGAAGGCCCGGTTGCCCTCGGGCACGCCGGCCACGACGTAGCTGGTGCGTGGGGCTGCCTGCGTGCCCAGCACGAACTGTCCGCCGCCGGGAGCATAGATCGGCAGCAGCAGGCGGCTCAGCTCGGTTTCCATCACCGCGCCGGCCGTGGGCCGGTTGCTGGTGTCGGCCGACATCGAGAAGTTGCCGGCCGACGGCCAGCGGTCGATCAGTTGCAACTCGAGGTTCAAGAGCCCCAGCATCGCGGCGCGGGCTTGCGTGGCGGGGTCGGGAGCGTCGAGACGCGTTTGCGAAGTAAAAAACAACCCCCGGGCTCGCGCCGAGAGCGCGGCTCGGGCGACGGCCCGCAGTTGAGCTTCCTGCCAACTGGGCGGCGGCAGCGCCCGGCCGGAGAGCAGCCGCATTTGCTCGAGCAGATCGCTTTCGACCTGGGTGGGGATCGTGGCCCAGAGCGTGGCGCCGGCGCGGGCCATTTGCCCGCGCTGGCTGAGCCAGTCGGCATACTGCGAGAGCTCGAGCGACGTGCCCAGCACCGTGCGGCGGTCGAGCAGCACCGAAAACGGCGGACGGCTGTAGCCGTCGAGGTCGGCGTCGGCCGAGACGACGATCGGCCGGTCGCGGGGATCGGCCCAGCGCACTTGTTCGGCCCGCTGCCGCACCGCGGGCAGCTCGCGTTCGGAAAGCCCCCGGCCCAGGTCCCAGGCCAGCACGGGATCGTACTCGGGCCCAATCTCGGTGCCGCGCTGTTGGCCGTCGCGGGCCCGCAGCTCGGACGCCGGAGGCGGGGGCGCGATGAGCCACAGCCGCAGCCGGGCTGCGTCGTTGAGCATGGCCGGAGTCGGCGGCGCGCTGGTGTAAACGCAGTTGAAGCCCAGCGACTGCAAATGTGCCAGGGATTCGCCGCGGTGCTCGATGATCCGCGGAAAGAACGGCTCGCCGCCGACAGAGAGCCGGCCCCGCAGTTCGACCTCGGGCATCACGCTGGCCGGGGGCGACGAGCTGCTCACCGGGTCGGTGGCTTGCGAGGCGAAGGCGACGTTCGAGGCCGAGACGCTGCCGGGCGAGACCCCGCCGGTGATTTCGAGATCGTCCACCCAGAGGTTCGTGGTGCCGGGCCCGCCGTAGACGTTCAGCAGCACCAGGTCGATGTACGCTTCGCGGGGATCGACCTGCGGACCGAACTGCGAGCGCAGCACCCGCGTTTGGTTGGCCAGCGCGGCGGGCAAGCCCTCGATGCGCAGCATTTGCCAGGAGCCGACGTCGTTGTAGGACGACCCGCGCACCAGCGTCGTGAGCGGTTCGCCCGTGCGAGGGTGCTTGCTGCGGGGAAAAACGATGCGGACGATGATCTGCGGGCCCGGCCGATCGGAGCGCACCCAGACGCTGGCGGTGAGCTCGCTAATGACGCGGGCCGGTTGAATGGGGTAGCTGTAGTAGACAGCCGTGCCGCCGCCTCCGCTGATACGCAACTGCTCGCAGCGGGGCGCCGAGTGCACGCCCGCGTCGGTGCAGTCGTGCAATTCGACCGTATGCCGGGCATCCCCTCCGGCGGGGAGCAGCCGGGTTTCGGGCCCGTCGAAGCCGTCGCGCACCACTCCCTCGGCCCGCACCGCCCCGGGCAGGCAGAGCACCGTCAAGATCAAGGCGGTACGTGCGAACATGGCAAGGGTGACGCCTAGGGGGCGCTGGTCCCGGGGCGTGCGAATCGTCCGGCGTGCGAAAAGGCATCGCCCGCGGGGGGCGAGCGTTGTTCTTGTAAGTCGGGCTTGTATCAGCATTTGCGAGTGGCATCCAGAGCAGCTGTGGTGTTTTCGCACCGCGGCGGCAGAGCGGGCCGCTGGCGGAGTGGGGCCTCAACTTGTTATACTGAAAAGGCTTAGGAACGCAGCGAGATCCCTCGCCGGGGCTCTGGCACGCAGTCTGCTTCACAGAGCAACTGTTCCACCCAAGTCATCCTCCCGAGGGACCAGATCCACACCATGAATCAAGCATCGCGAAGCGGCAGCAACCACGCAGAAGAAATTCCCGCCGATATCCAGGAACTGGGCAGCGCCCTGGAGTTGTTGCCTGCGGAGCATCGCGGCCGGATCGAGCCCTTGTTCGCCCGAGTGGTCGAGAGCACGAAGCGGCGGCGACGCATTCTCGGCCTGGTGCAGGATGCGTTGGCCCAATTGCGGCTGGACATGAAATACTTGATGTTCGACCTGGAAGCCACGCGTCGCGAGCGCGATGACTATCGCCGCAAGCTCGAGGAGGCCCAGTAGCGCCATTCGACGATGCCGCGGAAGGCAGGCCGAGCCGTTCCCTTTTGGGATCGGCACCGCGCCAGTGGCCTTCCGGAATAGGATACGGCATAATACACGAACAACATTCTGCACTTTCCCTCAACGAAGGAGTCCAGGGAAAGCCTGGGTGGAACGAGAATGATGGAGATTGGCTCGCCATGGTCGAGCTGTCTGCTGAACAATTTGCTCAGCGCGCCTTCGACCTGAACCTCATCGACGAGCGACAGCTTCATGAGGTCTGGGGACAGATTGGCACCAACCAGTTGTCCGTCCAGGAGTTCCAGCAGCTTTTGCTGCGGCGGGAGTTTCTGACCAACTATCAGACCGAGCGCTTGCTGCGCGGCGAGCGCGCCGGCTTCTTCTACGGCGACTACAAGGTCCTCTACCTGATCGGTTCGGGAACCTTCGCCCGAGTCTACCGGGCCTGCCACAAGGACACCGGCGAGATCGTGGCTCTCAAGGTGCTGCGCCGCCGCTATGCCGACGATCCGGAGCAGGCCGACCGCTTCTACCGCGAGGGCAAACTGGGGGCTTCGCTACAGCACCCGAACATCGTGCCGATCATGGAAGTCGTGTCGCACCGCGACGTGCACTTCCTGGTGATGGAGTTCATCGAGGGCCGCAACCTTCGCGAGTTCATCAAGATTCGCAAGAAGTTCGACGTTGCGCAGGCCACGCGGCTGACCGCGGACATTGCCGCCGGCTTGAACTACGCCTTCTTGCGCGGCGTCTGCCATCGCGACCTGAAGATGTCCAACGTGCTGGTGTCCAGCAAGGGCCAGGGCATGCTGCTCGACTTTGGCCTCGCCGCCGGCGAAGACGACGTGACCGATTCGCCCAATCCCCGCACGATCGACTACGCCGGGTTGGAACGGGCCACCGGCGTGCGCAAGGACGATCAGCGCAGCGACATCTACTTTCTGGGTTGCATCTACTATCACATGCTGACCGGCACGCCGCCGGTGTACGAGACCAAGGACCGCATCCAGCGGCTCAGCCGCAGCCGCTTTACCGAAGTGGTCCCCATTCTCAAGGCCGACCCCGAACTGCCGCGGCCCGTGGCCAACGTGGTGACCAAGGCCATGCAGCTCGACGTCGACGAACGCTATCAAACGCCCGGCCAGATGCTGCAGGACCTGAAGCAGGTGATGCAGCGTCTGGACGAGCCCTACGAGGAGGCGCCCGAGGGCGAGGAGTCTTCGGCTCCCGCGCCTGCTGCGGCGCCGGAGCCACCGCGGCGGACGCTGATGTTCGTGGAGTCGAACGTCCAGTTGCAGGACGTGATTCGCACGCGGCTCAAGAACAACGGCTATCGCGTGCTGGTGACCGCCGATCCGCAGCGGGCCCTGAGCCGGTTTGCCGACGGCAACGCGGCGGCCGACTGCGTGATCTTCAGCACCGGCGAGCTGGGCCAATCGGCGCTCGAGGCCTTCAACAAGTTTGCCGAATCGGAGCACACGGCGAAAATCCCGGCCGTGCTGCTGTTGGGCGAGCATCACAAGGGCTGGAAGAAGCACGCCAAGCTCGGCAGTCGCCGGGTGTCGCTGGCGATGCCGATCAAGCTGCGCCAGTTCCGCGAAGTGCTGGCCAAACTCGTGCCGCCGGTCGAAAAGGAACAGGCCGCCGACTAGGCCGCGTCGCGCCGGGCCCCTACTGCTTGAGCTTGATGCCCATCTTGCGCAGCAGCATCTTCATGTCTTCCCACACGTCCTTCTTGGCCGCGGGGTTGCGCAGCAAGTAGGCCGGGTGATAGGTGCACATCACGGCGATGCCCTGGTAGTCGAAGAACTTGCCTCGCATGCGGCCGATCGACTGGTCGGTGTCGAGCAGGTTCTGGGCGGCGACCGACCCCAGGCAGCAGATGAACTCGGGCCGGATGACGGCCAGTTGCCGATCGAGGTATTCGCGGCAATTGGCCGCCTCTTGCGGCGCGGGGTTGCGGTTGCCCGGCGGGCGGCATTTGAGCACGTTGAGGATATACACCTCCGAGCGCGAGAGCGTGCAGGCTTCGATGATCTTGGTGAGCAGTTGCCCGGCCCGGCCCACGAACGGCTCGCCCTGCTTGTCCTCGTCGGCGCCGGGCGCTTCGCCCAGGAAGCACAGCCGGGCGTTGGGATTGCCGACGCCGAAGACGGTTTGGGTGCGCGTGCTGGCCAACTCGTCGCACAGCGTGCAGCCGGCCACTTCCGACTGAATGACTTCGAGCGTGTCGCCGGGCGTGGCCTCGAGCGACCCGAGCGGTAGCGCCCCGGGCTGCGCATGCGGTGGGGCGCTCGACGCGGCAGTGGCGGCCGGTGGCGGCTCGGGCTGCACCTGGCTCGCGGGGTCTGGGCTCTGCTTCGCAGGGCTTCTCCGGCGCGGCAGTTGTTTGACGCCGGCCTGCTGCAGGCTGTCGAGCGTCTGGATGGCGGCTCGCACGGCCCGTCCGCCCCCTTTTCGTCCTTGATTGCTCATGCACGTCCCTGGTTGGATTGGATTCGCTTCAGGTTTCCCGCCGGAATACCAGCACGATGCGCACAGTATACGGGTCAAACGCTTCGCGCGAAACAAGCACGCAGGGAGTGGTCGATTGGACCGGTGTGCCAAAGGGGCTATGATTGAGGGCGTACTCGTCGTGGGGCAATTGACCAGTCGTCCGCCAGCGCGCTTCCTTTCTCGCCATGGGCATTCCGCAGGTTGCCATCGTTGGACGTCCCAACGTCGGCAAGTCAAGCATTTTGAATTGGCTGGCCCGCAAGCGGCTGGCCATCGTCGACGACACCGCGGGCGTGACGCGCGACCTGGTGACGTACTTGATGTACGAGCGCGACCGGTACTTCGAGCTGGTCGATACTGGCGGCATCGGCTTCGACGATCCGGATAACCTCACCGCCAAGATCGACGAGCAGATTCGCGTGGCCATCGAGGCGGCCGACGTGCTGCTGTTCGTGGTCGATACCCGGGCCGGGCTGACGCCGATGGACCAGGAGGTGGCCCGGCAATTGCGTTACGCCGAGGCGCCGGTGATTTGCGTGGCCAACAAGGCTGACGATCCGGCGCTCGATCCTCAGGCGGGCGAGTTCTACAAGCTGGGACGCGGCAAGCTGATTTGCGTGAGCACGCAGCAGAACCGGGGCCGCCAGCAACTGCTGGACATGATCGCCGAGCGGTTGCCCACGCCCGAGGACGAAGAGCGCAAGGCCCAGGTGCGCGAGCCGGTGATGAACGTGGCCATCGTGGGCCGCCGCAATGTGGGCAAGAGCACGTTCGTGAACACGCTGGCCCACGCCGAGCGGATGATCACCAGCGAAGTGGCCGGCACCACCCGCGACAGCGTCGACGTGCGGTTCGAACTCGACGGCAAGCCGTTTGTGGCCATCGACACGCCGGGGCTGCGGCGCACCAAGAGCATTTCGACCGACGTCGATTTCTACAGCACGCACCGCGCCCAACGGAGCATTCGCCGGGCCGACGTGGTGTTGATGTTCTTCGACCCGTCGCAGCGAATCAGCAAGGTCGACAAGCAACTCTGCGAGTATATCGCCGAGAACTACAAGCCGTGCATCTTCGTGGTGAACAAGTGGGATCTGATGGTCCAGCACATGCCGACCGAGAAATGGGTCACCTACCTGCACGACTCGTTTCGCACGATGTGGTACGTGCCAATCGCCTTCATCACGGGGCAGACGGGTAAGAACGTCAAGGCCCTGCTGAACCACGCCCAGATGCTGTTCAAGCAGGCCCGCGAGCGCGTCACGACGGCGCAGCTCAACAAGGTGGTGCGCGACGCGCTCGACGCGAACCCGCCGCCGCTGGTTCATAATCGCCGCCCCAAGATCTACTACGCCACGCAGGTGGGAGGCGAGCCGCCGACGATCGTGATGTTCGCCAACGAACCCAAGTCGTTCGCCGAGCCGTATCGCCGCTACCTGCTGGGTGCCTTGCG
Source organism: Planctomycetota bacterium (assembly GCA_003389325.1). Lineage (GTDB taxonomy): Bacteria > Planctomycetota > Planctomycetia > Pirellulales > PALSA-1355 > LB-PLM-3. The sequence goes on along the minus strand of QQVE01000044.1, from coordinate 27,014 downwards.
CGAGCACATGCCGTTTGCCGAGGTGCCGATCAAGCTCTACCTGCGCAAACGCCAGTCGGGCGACACGCGGGCCGACATCGACACCGACGCCAAAGACAACGCCGACGCGCCCGCCGATTCCGGCGATCCGCACAACCCCGCCGATTCGGCCATCGGTTGAGTTCTTGCCGCGCGGCCGGCCCCCTGGCGCTCGTTCTTTTCTCGCCACACCAGCCCGAAGCGCAAGCGAGGGTTCTTCGTTCTGCTCTTGCTCTTGCGGCCCTCGTGGTCCGCCAAAGAACCCTCGCTCGCGCTTCGGGCTGGTATGGGCTGGTCGACGACGATTGGTTGCGCTTCGGCGGAAACGCTACGTCTGGGCCGAGGCGGTGCGGGCGTTGTGCCACAGGGTGCGGGCGGCGGCCCAGTAGCTGGAGAACACGGTTGCGCGATAGGGAGAATTGGCCGGCAGGTGCTTCATCAGCCGCCGGTGGGCGATGCCCAGGTTGTGGTACGGAATGCCCGGGAATAGATGGTGCAGCGCGTGGTAGCGCAGTCCCAGCGGAAAGAACAATTCGGTCCAGAACCAGTGGCCGGTGATGTTGATCGAATCGGCCAGTTGCTCGGCGTGCGACATCTGCTCGCCGGTGTTCTGATAGCGATGGGCCACGAGGTTGCGAATGTAGTTGAGCAGCATCGTGAACACGGCCAGGGCATAGAGCTGCACGAGGCGGCTGGCCGGATAAACGCCCACCAGCACGACGCCCAACATCAGCGCCACGCGCAGCGAGCAGGCGATCTCCAGCGCGGCCCAGGCCTTGCGCGGGGCGCCCGCGGCGACCGACAAGCGGTGGCGGAAGTTGATCACGTAGCTCGACATCCGCTCGAGCGCGAACGTGCGCACCCGCGGGTGCACGAACGTCAGCGGCGCGAGCAACAGCCGCACGGCGATGTAGCCCGGCAGAAACGGCACCTGGGCGAAGAAGTAGAAAATGTCGCGCAAGGGGCCCGCGCCCAGCGGCAGGTACTCGCCGTCGCGCTGGGTGCCGTAGTGGTGGCTGTTGTGGTGGTCGATGTGGTTCTCGTAGAAGTGCGAGGGCATCACCATCGGAATGCCGCACAGCAGGTTCCACGTGACGCGAAACGGCAGCATCTTGCCGCTGCGCATGTGCGTAATCTCGTGGACGAAGCTTCCGGCCCGAAACAGCGCGAACCCGCAGACCACGAAAGCGATCCCTTGGAGCATCGTGAAAGCCGGAGCCCGCAGATAGACGGCCGCGGCCGAATAGCCGACCGCGACGGTCCCCAGCAGGTCGGTCCAGTAGATCCAGGGCCGAGGCGTAAACAGGTCGGAAACCAGGGCCCGGGCGTCGTTGATGGCCGTCGCGGGGCTCGTGGGCTCGGGCCGGGCGTCGCGGGGCGGATCCGGCGAATCGGTCGGGGGCAAACTCAGGGCGACAACCATCACAATGGCCTGCTCTGGGTGGTACCTGCTTCCGTGGAAATGCGATCTGAGAGCCGGCTCGGCAGGCCGACTGTTAAACTCTATCGGTTGCCAGCGACCCTGAGGTTTAAATTGTGACGGTCAGATGCTTTGGCGATTCTGGTCCGAGCGGGGTTATACGGATGATCCGGCTTGGGGGCGGTCCCTTGTGAGCCCCCGGAAAGCGGGCTATCATCACTGGTTTAACTTGCCCCGACCTTGGGTGTTCTTGTTGATTCCGCCGATTTTGTGTGCGGCTTGGGAGTGAGTGCGATGCGGCACGTGTTGTCGGCGGTGGTGCAGAACGTTCCGGGGGTGCTAGCTCATATCTCGGGCATGCTCGCCTCGCGGGGCTACAACATCGATAGCCTGGCGGTCGGCGAGACCGAAAACCCCGGCCTGTCGCGGATGACGTTCGTCGTCGTGGGCGATGCCGCCGTGCTCGAGCAGGTGCGCAAGCAGCTCGAAAAGGTCGTGACCGTCGTCAAGGTGGTCGACATCAGCGCCAAGGACTTCGTCGAGCGCGACTTGATGCTGATCAAGGTCCGCGCACCGCTAGGGCGGCGCAGCGAGATCAAGGAGCTGGCCGAGATCTTTCGCGGCCGCATTGTCGACGTGGCCGGCGAGGAAGTGATCGTCGAGATCTCCGGCCAGGAGCGCAAGATCGAATCGTTCATCGATCTGATGCGGCCCTTCGGCATTCAGGAACTGGTTCGCACCGGACGCATCGCCATGGTTCGCGGCAAGCCGCCCAGCGAAGTCGACGAGGACGCCAAGAAGTAACCGCTCAAAACACCCGTCTCGCGAGCGCGCCTCTTTTCGCCCTGACGGCATCCCGAGGAATCGCCGCCCGACGAGTCTGCGGCCGCCTGCCAAAATCGGCGGCGCGCGAAACACGCCATCACCCGGAGTTTAAGCAAGATGACCACGATGTACTACGAAAAAGACGCCGACCTGGCGCTGCTGAAAGACAAGACCATCGCCATCCTGGGCTACGGCTCGCAAGGCCACGCGCACGCTCAGAACCTGCGCGACAGCGGCTGCAACGTCATCGTCGGCCAGCGGCCCGGCAGCGCCAACTACGACCTGGCCAAGAAGCACAAGTTCGAGCCGATGTCGATCGAAGACGCCACCAAGAAAGGCGACCTGGTCAACATTCTGCTCCCCGACGAAGTGCAGGGCGACATCTATAGGCAATACATCCGCCCGCACCTGAAGCCCGGCAACATCCTGATGTGCTCGCACGGCTTCAACGTGCACTTCGGCCAGGTCGAAGCGCCCGAGGGCGTCGACAGCGTGCTGGTGGCCCCCAAGGGCCCGGGGCATCTGGTGCGCAGCGAGTTCGAAAAGGGTGGCGGCGTGCCCTGCCTGATCGCGCTCAATCCCGGCGCGAGCGAAGAATCGCGGGCCCTGGGGTTGGCCTATGCCAAGGGCATCGGCGGCGCCCGGGCCGGCGTGATCGAAACCACCTTTGCCGAAGAGACCGAAACGGACCTGTTCGGCGAGCAGGTCGTGTTGTGCGGCGGCGTGAGCGCCCTGGTCAAGGCCGGGTACGACACGCTGGTCGAAGCCGGCTACCAGCCCGAGATGGCGTTCTTCGAGTGCATGCACGAGCTGAAGCTGATCGTCGATTTGTTCTACCAGGGCGGCTTGAATTACATGCGGTATAGCGTCTCGAACACCGCCGAGTACGGCGACTACACCCGCGGCCCGCGGATCGTCACCGACGAGACGAAGCAGGAGATGAAGAAGATTCTGGAAGAGATCCAAAGCGGGCAATTCGCCCGGGAATGGATCCTGGAGAACAAGGCCAACGCCCCCGGCTTCAAGGCCACCCGCCGCCGCGAGCGCGAGCACGGCATCGAGGAAGTGGGCCGCAAGCTGCGCCGCCTGATGTCATGGATCGATTCCAAGGAAGTCTAACCGATGACAAGGTGCCAGCGTGCGAAAAAGGTGTCAGGAACCTTTTTCAAATAAGGTTCCTGACACCTTTTTTGAAAGTGTAAGCGATGACGACCAATGCCGCCTCACGCCAACTGTTCACGGAGCTCAAGTCGGGCGATCGCATCGAGATCGAGCACGAGGTGAAGGTCGGCTCGTCGAAGACCTGGACGACCAAGACCGTCGGCACGGTGATGCACACCGAGCGCCGCCGTCAGGGCCTGCACTTTCGCCGCAACACCGACGACAAGGTGTTTGCCGACATGATCGTGCTGAAGCCGTACGACGGCGAGCTGACCACCATCACCATGGACGAGTTCACTGAGCTGCGCCGCGCCTAAGTAGCAGGCTCACTCCGTGAGCCGTCGCAGCCGCGCCGCGGACCTCCGACACCAGCCCGAAGCGCCAGCGAGGGTTCTGTCGACTCTCGCCTCAAGACGAAGAACCCTCGCCGGCGCTTCGACCTGGTATGAAGTTCGCCAAGAATCGCACACTCACGCAAGCGTGAGCATGGCGCCCGCGAGCTGAAATTCTCCTGTGGCCGGTGCTGTTACAGCTCACGGAGTGAGCCTACTACGACGGGGTCTGGCCGCCGGGCGTATAATGCAGCGTGAGGTTGCCTATGTCGTCTAAACCGGAAATCACGCCGCTGTATGCTGCCCACGGGCGGTCGTTCGAGGGCAACCGGTTCGTCTATCCGGTGCTGAGCCGGCGGTCGAAGGGGATTTCGGTCGGGGTGAACCTCAACCCGGACAAGATCTGCAACTTCGATTGCATCTACTGCCAGGTCGACCGCACGCGGCAGAGCGAAACGCGGTTCGTCGAGATGGACGCCCTGCTGCGCGAGCTCGACGAGATGCTGCGGCTGGTCACGACCGGCGAGCTGTACCAGACGGCGAAGTTTGCCGGCACGCCCGAGGCGCTGCGGCGGCTGAACGACATTGCCTTCAGCGGCGACGGCGAGCCGACGACGTATCGCAACTTCGACGAGATCATCGCCGCGTGTGCCGCGGTGAAGGACCGTTACGGCCTGGCGGAGGTGAAGATGGTGTTGATCACCAACGCGAGCATGTTCCACCGCGAGCCGGTCGAGCGCGGCCTGGCATTGCTCGACGCGCACAACGGCGAGATCTGGGCCAAGCTCGACGCCGGCACCGACGCCTACTATCAGCTCATCGAGCGGACGCCGATTCCCTTCCGGCAAGTGCTCGACAACATCGCCGCCGCGGCTCGAAAGCGGCCGCTGGTGATTCAATCGCTGTTCATGAAAGTCCACGGCGAAGGGCCGTCGGCCGACGAGCTCGAGGCGTTTTGCGATCGCCTCAACGAAATCACGTCCGCCGGCGGGCGGATCAAGCTGGTGCAGGTCTACACCGTGGCCCGGCGTCCGGCCGAGGACTACGTCGCGTCGCTGTCGGATGAGGACGTCGACGCAATCGTCGAGCGAGTGCGCAGCCGCACCGCCCTACCGGCCGAGCCGTTCTACGGCGCCAAGTAGCAGGCTCACTCCGTGAGCCGTCGCAGAAGCGCTGCGGGCACTGCTACCGTGTAGGTCATGCACTCCGTGCATGACAATCGTATTTCAGCGGCAAACCGGGCTGCGGAATGTCATGCACGGAGTGCATGACCTACTCCGGCTTCGCCCGAGCGAGAGTCGCTCGGTGCGATTGATTTAGGCGGCGGTGGATTCTCCAGCGAGGCGCTGCTACGACTCACGGAGTGAGTCGGCTACATTCAGCCTACTCGGGCAGCGGCTGGTCTTTCGTCTCCGGCGCGAACGGCAGCACGGCCAGGCCGAGCAGGAAGATGGCACACATGGTCACGCCGGCATAGCGCATCGGTGAATCGGGCGTTTCGCCCATGTCGGCAAAGACCACGCCGGAGAGATACCCGAACGTGAACGGCCCGACGGCCGCCACGAATCGGCCCACGTTGTAACAGAACGAGGTGCCGGTGCTGCGGAGCCGCGTGGGGAACAGCTCGGGAAAATAGATCGCGTAACCACCGAACAGCGCCAACTGGCAGAAGCCCATCAGCGGGATCATCCAGAAGATCTGGTAACGGTCGTCCATCAGGCCGAAGACCATGATGGTGCTGAGCATGGCCGCCACGAAAGCGAAGGCAAAGGCTTTGCGGCGGCCGATGAAGGGGGTGATCCAACTGAAAGCCAGGATGCCGAAGAACCCGCCGATGTTTTGAAGGATGGACGTCATGCTGATCCAGATGGCGACGCTCTCGGCCACTTCGTCGGGCGAGAGGCCGGCCTCTTCGAACTGCGCGGTGAACACCTTGCGGAACACGTCGTAGCTGAAAAAGCCGATGCCCCACAGGCCGACCACGCCCGAAAACGCCATGATCAGGCCGACGATCGCGTTACGCCGCAATTGCGGATCGCTGAACAAATCGGCATACGAACCGAGCCGCTTGCTGGTGTCGTGCGTGGCCTGCCAGCGCTCGGGCTCCTTGAGCTTGCGGCGAATGATCAACGCCAATAGCGCCGGCACGGTACCCACGACGAACATCAACCGCCAGGCCTGCACCGGTTGGTCGCCGACCTGCAACGATTCGAGTCCGCCGCCGCTTTCCATCACGCCCAGTCCCATGTTGATCAACGCGGCGCTGACGTTGCCCACGGCCGACAGGGCTTGCAGCAAGCCGAGGGCGTAGGGCCGCGCGCGATCGGGCATCACTTCGGCCACCAGGGCCACGCCGACGGCGAATTCGCCCCCCACGCCCAGCCCGGTCAGAAAGCGATAGAACGCGAAATCCCAAAAGCCGACCGACAGCGCGCTTAAGCCGGTGCAGGCCGAGTAGATCAGGATCGTCCAGATCATCGTGCGGGCCCGGCCGATGCGATCGCCCAGCACGCCGAAGCCCAATCCGCCGGTCGCCCAACCGATCAGGAAGATGGCCGTGGCCAGCCCGCCGTAGAAGCTCGTGTCCTCGGGCGACGCCGGACCCTCTTCAGTGGCCAGCAACTCGGCCATCGCCGGCGCCCGGGCCAGCGTGAAGAGCTGCTGGTCCATCGTGTCGAACAGCCAGCCCAGGGCGGCCACGGTGAGCACGAACCAGTGGTAGCGGGTCAACTGCGAGAACCAGTAGCCGCGGGGTTCGGTGGGGCCTTCGCCAGGAGCGTCGCTTGCCATGCAGGATCGTGAGCCGGGGCACAGATGGGGTGGAAGGTCGTCCGCCGCGGTGGCGGAAAGCGACCATGGTACCCCAGCGGCCGCACGATTGCGACCAGCCAAAGTCGCTGGTGCGGCGAAACTTGCACGCGCGCAGGGATTGCACCTTTGGGCAGAATCGAACGAAAAAGACTTGACGTTGCCGACGAATCGCTCTAATTTGATGGGTGTTCCAAGCACCCTAAGTTTGTAGAACTCGATCGGCCTAATGATCTTCAACTGAGCGCGCCCTGCCCGGGCCAATCGCGCGCTAGCGCGGCGTCCGAGGCACTTCTTCCGCCCGCTCTTCTTGTTTCACAAGCTTCCGCCGCTGGTGTCGCTTTGCGCCCTCTTCGTTGGGCGCGAGCGCGTGCACGGCCGGCGATACGCGTTTCTCGTTTCAAGCAATTCATCGACTGTTGATTCATCCTGTGCAACGAACCACGTTCTACAAATCGAGCGGCATTCTCGCGGCGATCGCCTTGCTGGTGCTCGGCGGCCGCGTGGCGTGGGCCGTCGATATCGAAGGCGTGCTGCCCGGCAGCCTGGCGCAACCGCAGGTCCACGGCCTGTTGCAGCCGGCCGGCGGCGGCGATCCCTACACGTCCGACATTTTCATCGGTGCGTTTAACGTCGTGGGCTACCTCGACACGGGCTCCAGCGGCATCGTGATCAGCGATCTCACCCGCGAATTGCTCGCGTTGCCCACCGAGCCGGGCGTCAACTTCGAGGACGTCGCCGCGGGCGGAACGACGGACTTCGACGTGTCGGTGCCGATCAACGTCCGCATCAACTCCACGAACCATCCCGATATCAACAACATCGACACCTACGAGTCGGTGTACGACAAGTCGTACGGACCGCTGCGGGCGCAAGTGGGCCCGAACGACAGCATCTACGACATCTACGGCATGCCGACGATGCTGGGCAAGCACGTCGTGCTCGATCCCAAGCAGAGCGACGAGGTGCTGCTGCTCAGCGCTCCGGCCTACATCTACGAGCCGGGAACGCCCTTCAACCCGGCCACGCAAAACACGAACCCCGGCATTCCGACCACGAGTCACCACGTGCAATTGAGCTACGGCGAGTTCGATCGGTTTACGCGCCTGACGCCCAGCGACGCCGAGCCGCCGGTGCTCGCTCACAATCCTTTCATCGGGCCCAATCCCACGGCAGGCCTGTTCGACGAGGAAGTGACCGACGACGCGCCGCCGGTGCGGTTTACGTTCGGGGGCCGGGAGACCAGCGGCAGTTTGCTGCTGGACACCGCTGGCGGAGCGTCTTTCATTTCGACGCCGCTGGCCGCTGAACTCGGCGTGCGGCTGGTCGATCCGTTCGACTTCGAGAACCCGCAGCTCGAGATGTTCGATCCCGACAATCCCCAGTTGCCCGGCACGCTGATCGAGAACCAGTTCTCGCTCGCGCTGCAAGGCGTCGATGGTGCGGTCATTCCGATTGCCGGTTTCTATCTCGACGAGATGGTGCTGCAAACGCTCGAGGGCGGCCCCGATCTCCACGATCCCGACAACCTGCGCTTCCTAGGCGCGCCGTTTCTGGTCAACGACATCTACCTGGAGGCTGACACCGGCGAGGAGCTGATTCTCGACGGCATCCTGGGCATGAACTTTCTGCTCGACAGCGTGTCGGTCGACGGACTGAACATCGAGGAAGCGGCGTCGCCGTTCAATTGGGTCACTTTCGACGAACCCAACGGCATTCTGGGACTCGACCTGGGCGGCGTCGTGCCCGAACCCAGTTCGTTTGCGCTGGCCGCCTGCGGGCTGGCGGCTCTGGCGGCACTTGCGCATCGCCGCCGGCGAGCGCTTAAGAGCTAAGCTGCCGGTCTCGGTTCTGTCTCGCAAGCCGACTACTGACACGAGCTCGAAGCGCGAGCGAGGGTCGCGGCACTTTCTTGGCATCGAACGCGTGAAGACCCTCGCTCGCGCTTCGCGCCTAGTTTGGAGCGCCGCTGAGTTGCGAGGCGATTCTTTCGGCGGCGGTTTCGCCGCTGTGGATGCAATTGGGAATGCCCACGCCGTGGTAGGCATTGCCCGCCAGCGCGAGCGTTGGCCATGCGTCGACCTGGCGTTCGATGTCGGCGACGCGCTGCTCGTGCCCCAAGTGATACTGCGGCATCGAACGGGGCCAGCGGGCGATGTCGACCAGCACCGGCTCGCCGCGCGCGCCCAGCAGGGCCGCCAGCTCTTCGGTGGCCACGCGCACCAGCTCGTCGTCGGGCAATTCGGCCATCTCGCTCTGGCACGCTCCGCCCAGGAACACGCGCACCAGCACCTTCCCCTCGGGCGCGCGGCCGGCGAACTTGAGGCTCGAAAAACTGCCGGCCAGGATGCGTCGCCCCTCGACTGCGGGCACCACGAAGCCGAAGCCGTCGAGCGGGTGCTCGATCTGGTCGCGGGCATATCCCAGCGAGACGATCGCCGAGCCGGCGTGTTCGATCCTCGCCAAATCGGCCGACAGGCGCGGATCGAACTCGGCCAGCATGGCCGAGGCGTGCGGCGTGCCCACGGCGACGATCACGGCATCGGCCGACATGGCGCTGCGCTCGCCACCGGCGAGGCTCAGCTTCCAGCCCTCGGTGTCGCGCGTGATGCGCTCGACCGGATGGTTCAGCCGCACGCAGCCCTCCGGCAACCGAGCCGCCGCGGCGTCGATCATGCTCGACAGGCCGTCGCGCGGCGTGACGAACATGCCATAGCGGGCCCCGCTTTCACCGGCGGAGCCTGCCCCCGCACCGGCCCGCGCGGCGCGAATCAGGCTGCCGTGGCGGCGTTCCATCTCGACGAACCGGGGCATAGTGGCCGCGAGGCTGAGCTTTTCGGGATCGGCCGTGTAGATGCCGCCCACCAGGGGCTGCACGATGCGTTCGAACGCTTCGCGCCCCAGCCGACGGCGGGCAAACGAGGCGAGGCTCTCGTCGGTCGTGTCGCGACGCCGGGGCGCGAAGTATTCCCACATCAGCCGCAGCTTACCGCGGAGGCTCAACAGCGGCGTCGACAGCAGCGGCCCGACGCGCGCCGGCGCCATCAGCATGAACCCGGCCGGCACGGGCACGAGTCGGCCCCGGTATACGACCAGCGCTCGCGGCCGCTCGCGGCTGGTGGAGATCAATTCCTCGCCCAGGCCGATGCGACGGCAGAAGTCGACGCCCCATGGAACGTTGGTAATGAAGTTGTCGGCGCTGCGTTCGATCAGAAAGCCGTCGCGCTTGTCCGTTTCGATCACGCCACCCAACCGCGGACCAGCCTCGAGCAGCACGATTTCCGCGTCGCTGGCGAGCTCGGTGAGGCGATGGGCCGCCGCCAGCCCGGTGATGCCGCCGCCGACGACCACGACACGTTTACGGGCGGTAGCCATGGACGATTTCGACGGGAAAAAGAGGGTAGACGACAGTCGCGGGCCGAACTCGCGTCGAGCGTAGCGGATGCGGGCGCGGCAGACAATTCTAGGTTCTTGCCGGCGTTTCGTGGGTCAACATCCAGCATGGTAATTGCGAGGTGTCTCCTGATTACCGACTCTCCTGTTCCGGCCGTGACGTCGCGAGACGCCTCAGATCAGGAGATCAGGTGAGCAGGTGAGCGGGTTTTCGGCTACCGTTCTCAGAGTGAACACGACTGGGCACGCCGTGATTTGACTCCCCCGGCGGGCCCGATTCATAATAGGCTTTTCGAGCGGAGAGAAATCGGCGTACTCGATTCCTGGAGAGCCTTCTGATGAGCTTGCGCAGCGTGGTACTGGTGGCGGTGGGTTTCGCGATGGCGGCGAGTTGCGGACTGCAGTCAGCGCAAGCGATTCCGCCATTCTTGAAGGAGTTTCAGGGTAAGTACACCAAGCCCGAGTCCGAGGATCCCAAGGACCAGGAATTTGCCAAGCTCGTTAACGAGACGACCAAGTGCAACGTCTGCCACGTGAAGGGCAAGAGCAAGAAGGAGCGCAACGCCTACGGCTCCGAGCTGGCCAAGCTGCTCAAGAAAGACAACTTCAAGGGCGATCGCCTCAAGGCCGAGCCGGAGAAGGCCAGCGCCGAGATCGTGGCGGCGTTTGAGGAGGTGGCAGCCAAGAAGACGGCCGGCGACGACTCGCCCACGTTCGGCGAATTGATCGTGGCCTTCAAGCTGCCCGGCGACTTCGAGCCGCCCAAGGTGGCCGACGCTCCCAAGCCGGAACCGGAACCGACCCCCATGCCCGACTCGCCCGCTCCGGCGGCCGAGTCGCAGCCCTCGGGCGAAGCCGACACGGCCATCGCCGCGGTCGAGCAGACCGGCGGCACCGTGATGCAGTTGGCCCAGAACGACGATTCGCTGGTGGTCGACTTTCACCTGGGCGGCACCTCGCTGGGCGACGACGGACTGGCCCAAGTGGCCAAGCTGCCTAAGGTCGTGCAGTTGAACTTGAAGGATACGCAAATCACCGATGCGGGCCTGGCGCACCTGGCCGGGCTGGCAACGCTCAACAAGCTGCACCTCGAGAAGACCCAAGTGACGGATGCGGGCCTCGAGCACCTGGGCGGCCTCGCGAATCTCGAGTATCTCAACCTCTACGGCACCGCCGTGACCGATGCGGGACTCGAGCACCTGAAGGGGCTCAAGAACCTGCGCAAGCTCTACGTCTGGCAGACGCAGGTCAGCGACGAGGGCATTGCCAAGCTGAAGGAAGCTTTGCCGGAAGTGACGGTGGTGAAGTAGCCGTAGGCGCGGGCATTGCCATCTGCGTGACCTGTCTTGGTTTCTGAGACGGCACAGGCGGCCTAAGGCACGGCCAAATCGGCAATTAGGATCGATCGGAAAGCGTTGATTTCTAACGCCCGATCGCCTAAATTGAAGGGCTGAAAGCGGATCCCTCCGATTCATCCCTCCCGCCCCGGCCCGCCTCATGCCCTGCGCCCTGCTCCATCGAGCGCTCGCTGCTGCCCTCGCCCTGGCGTTGATCAGTTCGACGTCACGCGCTGCGGCTCCTGCTGCGCCTGAGGAAGCGACCGCGGAATCGCCCGCGGCGCCGGCGATCGTTAGCGGCGAGGTGAACTTCGAGCTGGACGTGCTGCCGGTGCTGACCGCGGCCGGCTGCAACTCGGGAGCCTGCCACGGCAAGGCTCGCGGGCAAAATGGCTTCGCCCTGTCGCTGTTGGGCTACGATCCCGGCTTCGATTATTCGGCGATCGCCGAGGAAGCGCACGGCCGCCGGGTGTTTCCCGCGGCGCCTGACAATAGCCTGCTGTTGCGCAAGGCCTCGCTGGCCATGCCCCACGGCGGCGGCGAGCGCCTCAAGCCCGGCAGCCAAGAGTATGAAGTCGTGCGCCGCTGGATCGCCTCGGGCATGAAGCGCGCGGGAGCCGACGCACCGTCGCTCGATCACATTACGATCGAACCCTCGGAGCACGTGATGCCGGCCGGCTCGAGCGAGCAGCTCAAGGTGCTGGCCCACTATTCCGACGGGTCGACGCGCGACGTGACGCGGCTGGCGGATTTTCAATCGAACGATTCCGGCGTGGTGAGCGTCGAGGGCGGATTGGTCACGGCCGGCCAGTTGCCCGGCGAGGCGACCTTGATGATCCGCTACATGAACAACATCGCTGCCTGGAACACGGCCATTCCTATTGAGGGATCGGTCGAGGCACAGGTGTACGACGCCCTGCCGCGCGATAACTTCATCGATCCGCTGGTGTGGGACAAGCTGCAAACCGTGGGCGTGGTGCCGAGCAAGCCCGCGCCGGATCACACGTTTCTGCGGCGGGCCTATCTCGACGTGATCGGACGCCTGCCGACGCCGGACGAGGCCCGCGCGTTTCTCGCCAGCGGCGCCCCCAGCAAGCGCGAAGAGTTGATCGACGCGCTGCTGGACCGGCCGGAGTATGCCGATTATTGGGCCAACAAGTGGGCCGACCTGTTGCGGCCGAACCCTTATCGCGTGGGCATCAAGCCGACGATGGCGTTCGACGCCTGGATTCGCCAGGCGTTTCGCAAGAACCAGCCCTACGACGAGTTCGCCCGCGAGTTGATCACGGCCCAGGGCAGCGCGTGGCGCAACGGCGCGGCCACGTGGTTTCGCGATCGGCGCACGCCGGACGAGATCACGCCGGTGGTAAGCCAGTTGTTCCTGGGCATTCGGCTGGAGTGCGCCAAGTGCCACCATCATCCGTTCGAGGTGTGGGGGCAGGACGACTTTTTCGGGCTGGCCGCGTACTTTTCGCGGGTGGGTCACAAGGGGCAAGGCATCTCGCCCCCGATCTCCGGCGGCGAGGAAGTGGTGCTCGTGAAAGATTCCGGCTCGGTGAAGCATCCGATTACCGGCGCGGTGGTCGAGCCGAAGCCGCTGTTTGGCACGGCACGCGACATCGAAGCGGGCGAAGACCCGCGCCGGGCGCTGGCCGATTGGATCGCCTCGGACGACAACCCGTACTTTGCCAAGGTGGCCGTGAACCGCGTCTGGGCCGAGTTGATGGGACGCGGCATCGTCGACCCGGTCGACGACCTGCGGGCCACGAACCCGCCCAGCAACGCGCCGCTGCTGGAGGCGCTGGCCGACGATTTCCGCCAGCAGGGCTACGACCTTAAGAAGCTGATCCGCCGGATCATGACCTCGCACGCCTACGGGCTGTCGAGCGTGCCGAACGAGCGCAACGTGTCCGACACACGCAACTACTCGCGGCATTATCGCTCGCGTTTGCGGGCCGAGGTGCTGCTGGACGCGGTGTGCGACGTGACCGGCGTGCCCGAGGATTTCAACGCGATGCCCGAGGGCACGCGCAGCATGGAGATCTGGACGCACCGGGTGGAGTCGCTGTTCTTGGATGCGTTCGGCCGGCCCGATGCGAACCAGGACCCGCCCTACGAGCGGCTGCCCGACTCGACGATCGTGCAGGCCTTGCACCTGATGAACGCCTCGGAACTGCACAAGAAGATTTCGCACGACGAGGGTCGCGCCGCAAAGCTCGCGGCCAGCGACAAGCCGCCGCAGGAGATCATCGACGAATTGTACCTGCTCATCTACAGCCGCTTTCCCGACGACGAGGAGCGGCAGTTGGTGGGCGAAGCGTTTGCCGCCACCCCCGACCGGCGGCAGGCGACCGAAGACTTGATGTGGGCGTTGCTCAATACGCCCGAGTTCATGTTCAAGGATTAGGTGAACGATGGCCTATCATAAGAACTGCGAAGGGATGACCCGCCGCGACTGCCTGCAGTTGGGCGTGAGCTTTTTGGCCGGCGGCAGCTTCGTCAATCTGCTGCGGCTGCAAGGCATCGCGGCCGAAGTCAGCACGCCTGCCAAGACGCCCGCGCGGTGCATCCTGATCTGGATGGACGGCGGGCCGACGCACTTCGAGACGTTCGACCCGAAGCCCGACGCTCCGGCCGAGATCCGCGGCGAATTCACGCCGATCCGCACCAAGATTCCCGGCATTCACTTTTCGCAGCACATGACCCGGCTGGCAGGCATCGCCGACAAGCTGGCCATCGTCCGCTCGGTGTGCCACAACCAGGGTAACCACGGCGCGGGCAACCACTACATGATGACCGGCACGCCCACGCGGATTCCCGTCGGCTGCGGCGCGTTCGTGAGCTTTCATCCCAGCATGGGATCGGTGGCGGCCTACGAGCGCGGGGCGCCGGAGGGACTACCGGCCTACTTCTCGCTGCCGCAAATGTCGCGTTCCGGCGGGCCGAACTTTTTGGGTGCCAAGTACGCGCCGTTCGTCGTGTCGGACGATCCGAGCCGCGACAACTTCCGCGTGCGCGACGTGGCGCTGCCAGCCGGCCTGACCGACGACCGCTTTCACAAGCGCCGCGACCTGCGGCAACTGGTCGACCGCTTCGAGCGGATCACCGACGAGCAGGCGGCCGACCCGGTTCCCGCGATGGACGAGTACTATCGCCAGGGCTACAACCTGATGACCAGCCCCGCGGCCCAGAAGGCGTTCGACATTCACAGCGAGCCTGACACGGTGCGCGATCGCTACGGCCGCAACGGGTTCGGCCAGCGGGCGCTGCTGGCCCGCCGCCTGGTCGAGGCCGGCGTGCCGTTCGTGACGCTGTACGACGGCGGCTGGGACCATCACTCGGAGATCTTTACCGGCCTGCCCAAGAAGCTGCCGCCGTTCGAGAACGCGATCGCCACGCTGATCGAAGACTTGGAAGAGCGCGGCATGCTCGACACGACGCTGGTCGTGGCCCTGGGTGAGTTCGGCCGCACGCCCAAGATCTCGCAACTGGCCGGGCGCAAGACGCCGGGCCGCGATCACTGGGCCAATGCCATGTCGATCATGTTCGCTGGAGCGGGCACGCCCGGCGGCCAGGTCGTGGGCGCCACGGATCGCAACGGCCACTCGGCCTGCGAGCGGATTCTCGCGCCGGAGAACTTCGTCTCCACGGTGTACCGCAAGATGGGCATCGACCCCGGCAAAATCTACCAGACGCCGCAGGGCCGCCCCGTGCACCTGGTCACCAACCCCGAACCCATCGCCGAGTTGATGGGATAAGCCAGCGCAATGCTTCCTCCTCTTCCTACTAGCCCGAAGCGCCAGCGAGGGAGCGCGCGTCACACCAGCCCGAAGCGCCAGCGAGGGAGCGCGCCGGTGGACGCGACGAAGAACCCTCGCTCGCGCTTCGGGCTGGTGTGGCGCGATCGAAATCAGCGCGCGTGCCATGCTCACGCTGGCGTGAGCATGCTGTGGCAGTCCCAACGCGTCCTGCTCGCGCTCTTCCTGTTGGCACTCGTGACCGCTACCGTCCATGCGACGGCTCTCGCCGCCGGGCCCGACGTGCGGGCGCTGCTGCCGGCCGGCGGACAACGCGGCACGACCGTCGAGGTGGACGTCTCGTTCAAGACGGCCAAGTGGCCCGTGCAGGCCTGGGTCGATTCTCCGGGGCTCACGATCACCGCAGGCGAAGAGAAGAACAAGTTGTCGGTGGCCATCGCTGCCGACGCGGCGCCGGGGCTGCGGTGGATTCGCCTGTACGACGGCGAGGGCAGTTCGGCCCCCCTCCCCTTCGTGGTCGGCACGCTGGCCGAGGTGGGCGAGAAAGAGCCCAACGATGCCCCGCACGAGGCGCAGGAGATCGGTTCTTCGACGACGGTCGTTAACGGGCGGCTCGAAAAAAGCGGCGACGTCGACGTGTTCATGGTGCCGCTCTCGCGCGGGCAGACGCTCGTGGCGTCGCTGGCCGGGCACGAGACGCTCGGCTCGCCGATGGATGCCGTGCTGCACGTCGTCTCCGCAGGCGGGTTCCAACTGGCCTACAACCACGATTCCCGCGGACTCGATCCGGAGATCACCTTCACGGCGCCCTCCGACGGCCTGTACGGCGTGCGGGTGTTCGCGTTCCCCTCGGCCCCGAACAGCTCGATCCGCTTCTCCGGCAGCCCTGACTATGTCTATCGCCTGACGCTCACGACCGGGCCGTTTGTCGACTATGCCTGGCCGCTGGCCGTGACCCGCGGCAGCGAGACCCCCGTCGAGTTGCATGGCTGGAACGTGCCCGACGCCCTCGCCACGACGACCGTCACCGCCGAAGGCGATCGCTATGAGATCACCGATCCGCAATTGGGAAATGTGGTCGACATCGCCGTCGAGCCGCACACCGCTCCTATCGAGTCGGAGCCCAACGCGCCCGAGACTCCGCAGACCATCGCCCTGCCCTCGACGCTCAGCGGCCGGATCGAACAGCCCGGCGACGTCGACGCGTTCGCGTTCGACGCCAAGAAGGACGAGACGATCGTGTTCACGCTCGAGAGCCGCTCGCTGGGCTATCCGCTCGATGGCGTGCTCGAGCTGACCGACGCCGAGGGCAAGTCGCTGAGCCGGGTCGATGATGCCGGCGGCGAGCGCGATCCCGTGGCGACCTTCAAGGCCCCGGCCGACGGCACGTTTCGCGTGCAGGTCAGCGACTTGAACTACCAGGGCAGTTCGCGGCACGTCTATCGCCTGCGGGCCACGCCCGCCGAGCCCGACTATCAGGTCACGGCCGACGCGCACGCCTACACGCTCGCGGCCGACAAGCCAGTCGAAATCACGATGGCCATCGACCGGCGGCACGGCTTTGCCGAAGAGATTCAAATCACGGCCACGGGCTTGCCCGAGTTCGTCGCGGCCGAGCCGGCCGTTTCCGCCGCGTCGGGCGACTCGGCGAAGAGCGTGAAGCTCAAGCTCACTTCCAGCGGCGGAGCGTTCTCCGGTCCGGTCCGCTTCGAGGCCCGGGCGACCGGCGAAAGCAAGCTTGAGCGGACGGCCACGGCGGCCATTCCCAATCTCACCGAGCGCACGCCCGACGTGTGGCTGACCGTCGCGCCGCCCAAGGAACCCGACGCCGCCGAAGAATCCAAGAAGTAGCCGCCACGTTGATGGGCGCGCTCAGGAGAATCGGACGATGCCCAGCACTCGACGCCAGTTCCATCGCGAGGCGCTCTCCGCTTCGCTGTTCAGTTGGGCGGCCATCTCCAGCATGCTCGGCCAAGCCGAGGCGGCCGACGACAGCTCGGCCCACAAGCTCTACTTCGGCGATCTGCACAATCACAACGCCGTCGGCTACGCCAAGGGCTCGCTCGAGCGTTCGATCGACCTGGCCCGCGAGCATCTCGATTTCTTCGCGTTCACCGGGCACGCCTCGTGGCACGACATGCCCCACATGCCCGAGGATCGCCACATGCTGTGGGTCAACGGGTTCAAGGTCCACGCGGATCATTGGCCCAGGACGCGCCAGCTGATTCGCGAGGCCAACGACGAGCGGTTCACGGCGCTGTTGGGCTACGAGTGGCATTCCAGCGGGTTTGGCGACTACTGTCTGCTGTTTCCGGAGGACCAGCCCGACTTGTTCCTGCCGGATCACGTGGAGAAGCTGCTCGACTTCGCCGACGCCAAGCGGGCGATGGCCATTCCGCACCACGTGGGCTACAAGCAAGGATGGCGCGGGGCGAACTTCGCGCACTTTCGGCCGTCGGTCTCGCCGGTGGTGGAGATCTTCTCCGAGCACGGCTGCACCGAAAGCGAACGGGCCCCCTACCCCATGCTGCGCCACAGCCTGGGCGGCCGCTCGACGCACAACACGATCCGCCGCCAGTTGGAAAAGGGCTTGCGGTTCGGATTCGTCGCGTCGAGCGATGACCACCTGGGCTATCCCGGCGCCTACGGCGAAGGCATTTGCGGCATCTGGGCCGACTCGCTCTCCGCGGGAGATCTCGTCGCGGCGCTGCGGGCGCGGCGCACCTACGCGTTGACCGGCGATCGCATCGTGCTGGAAGTGTCGCTTAACGACCAGCCGATGGGCGCCGATGTGCCGCACGTGGCCGATCGTCAGATCGACGTGCGCGTCGAGGGCCAGGACGCGCTACAGATGGTCGAGCTCGTGAAAAACGGCCGCGTCATCCAGCGCCACTTCCCCGAGGATCACGTCACCGGACCGGTCAAGCTGCCGGGCCGCGCCAAGTGCCGCGTGCAATTCGGCTGGGGTCCCTGGGCGGCGCTCGATCTGGGCCGCGTTGGTCCCTGGGACATGACGCTACGGATCCGCGGCGGCAAGTTTCACCGCGTGCTGGGGTGCTTTCAATGCGCGCCGTTCGGCGAGGATCTGCGCGACCGCTTGCGGGCCGTGTCGGAGAGCGAGGTGCAGGTGCGATCCTTTACCACGCGCGAGCAGTGCTACGCCGAAGACCCCACCAAGGCAATCGTGTGCGAGCTGGAAGGCCAGCCCGATGCCGTGCTCTCGCTCGAGCTGCGTGAGCCAGCTGCCAAGACGGTGTCGACGCCGCTCTCGGCGCTGGTGGGCGATAACCTGGTCGACTTCACCGGCGGGTTCACGACCGAGAGCTTCATTCTCGGTCCGCTGGTGGGACCGAGCGAGTTTTCGGCCACGATTCGCTGGCACGACAAGTCCCGCGGCAAGTCCGATGCGCCCGACTGGTACTACGTGCGGGCCACGCAGCACAACGGCCACATGGCCTGGTCGAGCCCGATCTGGGTCGGCTGAGCATGTTTTCGCGGCGCGCGGGGGGAAAGCCGGTTGAACCGCACGGCTGTACCCCCCATACTGCGGTCCGGATTGTGTGGTTGCAATCCGCACTCATTTCTCTGTGCTTTGATCCACGTGGGGCGGATCTTCCTACGCTGCGCAGAGCAACTCCCCGATTACTGGAGGTGACGCTAATGACCATCACGACTCGACAACTCACCACGATCGCCGTGCTCGCTTTGACCATGCTGACCGCCAACACGCTGCGGGCCGGCCAGATCACGGGCTTCACCTGGTTTTCAGGCGTTGCTTCGGTGGCGGGCACGTCCTTCTCACCGCCGTCGGCTCCGAACAACGACGACGTGGCCGGCACCTCGCCCAACGGCATCTTCGTGACCCAGAAAGACTACACCGCCATCGGACCGGTCGACCTGGTGTTCGACGTGACCGACACCGGCGGCACCACCGAATACCTGGTGACCGAAGGCGTGCAGAACAACACGGGGCTGGATTGGGGTTCCTATCACATCGAGCTGGGATTCGGCGAGGGAGCTGGCTTCGTCAAGTCCACCTCGGGCGATGGGCTCGACTTCGACGCCCCCGATTTCAACTCCGATTTCTTCTTCGATCCCCTACCGGGCTTCTTTCCGACCGTGTCGGTCACCGAAGACGACATCATCGCCAGCGGCGGCGTGATGCCCGACTTCAGCTTTGCCGGCTATTTTCTGTTCCACGTCGACGTGCCCGATGGCATTTCGTCGTTCACGATTCGGCAGTCGCCGGTCGAGGTGCCCGAGCCCTCGACGCTGGTTCTCGGTGCGATGGGCGTATCGGGGCTGCTGTTGACGCTGCGCCGCCGGAGCCGGTCCGCGAAAGTTGAATCCGCGGCGTGACGGCCGGGGAGCGTGCAAGACGCACCATGGGGCGACGCGCCGTCGCCGTTGGCTCCGGGCTAGGCGGCGGGCGCGAAATGCCAGCCGGCGCTTGCCGGGCCGCGGGTGTCTGGGGCATGGAGGCCCGGGGGCGACGCGGTAGAATAAAGGAGGATTGCTCGCGAAGACGTCAACTATCCAGGAGGAGCCCGATCATGGCGCTGCCGCACTCTGAGAACCGCACGCTGGAATTCGATGGCGGCCAGGCCATCGGCACGACGCATCAATGGCCCGGCGGCCAGTACTGCGCGATCCACACCGCCAACGGGCTGGTGGGGTGCGGCATCTACGACATCCGCTCGGCCAATGAGTTCAGCCTGGCCGTGGCCATCGCCCGGGGCACGCCGGCCAAGCCGCTGCGCGAGCCGGAAGATTTGTTTGACGCCAAGATTCTGGAAGTGAGCAACGCCGCCGAAGCGCTGGGCGTGAAGACGGGCATGACCGGACGCGAGGCGGTCGAAACGCTGCTGGCGGCCAAGTGAAACGAGCGAGCCGGCCGCGTCAGCGCCGAGCCGCGGGAGGCAAACGCTTGCCCTGGTCCTTTTTCTGGCCGCCACGCTGCACGTCGCCCGGCACCGCCAGGTTGAAGAAGCGGGCGCCGTTGACTTCGCCGCGGCCTTCGCGGAACCAATACTTCACCAGTTCGGCGCGCGATTCCCGCCGCTGGCCGCCGCGCTCGTCGTCCATGTACATCTCGGCCGGGTTGCCGTGGAGGATGAGCAACTCGTTCTTGGCGGTATAGGTCAGCCGCTCGCCAATGGCGGTAAACTGCTGACCTTCGGCATACACGCTGCCGCCGGCCTCGAGCTCGAACCAGCCGGGAGTGTCGCCGATCCCCTCCATCTGGCGCACCGTCAGCTCGCCGGCGTCGAGCATCATGCCGCTGGGGCCAAGCTGTTCGGGCTTGTTGGCTTCCAGCCGCTCGTTCCACTCCTCGATCGGACCGTAGATCGTTTTCGTGTGGTCGAAGAACGTGACCTCGCGGCGATCGATGTTGCCGCGGATGCCCTTGCGAAAGCGGACGTTCAAGTAGGTCATGCCGTCGTCATCGGCATTGGCGATCGCGGCCGGACGGGCTGGTGCGACCCCCGGCGGCGCCGGCAAACCGGGGGCGCTGCCGCGGGTGACGTGCGTGACCGTGCCGGGGCCTACGGCCGCGATATCGCCGCTGGTGCGATCGATCGACAGGTCGAACACTTCCATCACGCTGTGCGATTGCTGCTGGCCTTGTTCGTCAAATTGCCGGCCCTCGAGCAGCGTCTTGCCGACCGAGCGCACGGCGGCCAGGTCGGGCTGCCCGCCGGGAGCGGCGCTGCGCGGATTGCCGAAATCGACCGGCTGGGTGAGCACCGCCTCGAGCCGTTCGGTGTGCACGACCTGCTGCGAGCTGCGGGCGACGACCGTGCCCTGGAACGTGGCCGTGTCGGACTGAAAATCCATCCGCTTCTTCCAGTCGACGGTCATCGTTTGCGGCCGCTCGAGCGGTTTGCCCTCGAGATCCTGCGTGAGCGGCAGGGCCAGGCGGCCCGAGCCGTCGATCCACAAGTGGTTGCTGCGGCGTTCCAACTCGATGGCCTGGCCCCACAGCGACATGCCGCTGGCCTCGACGTAGCCGGGTTGGCCGCTGATGGTGACGCGCGTGGCGTCGGTGTGGGCGTCGCGCACGTGCAGGCGATCTCCCTTGACCAGCAGCGCGCGGACCTGGCCGCCGGTGCCGGGAGCGAACTGCTCGAGCTTGGCGGCCTGGTCGATCGTGGCGTTAGCGACGGCGAAGTTCTCGCCCTGGGGCACCAGTTCGATCCGCACGGCGCGGCCGGCCACGTCGAAGCGCTGGCCGAGGGCTGCGGGCCGCTGTCGATCGTCCTGCAGCCGCCGCGGAGGCGGCGCGGCGCCGGCTGGCGGTCCGCCGGGAGCGGGACCGCCGGTGACGGTGACTTCCAGCTTGTCGGCCTCGGCGTGGAGTTGGGGACCGTGGATCACCACGTTGCCCTGGCTGACGGCTTTGGGGTCTTGATACTTCTGGGCCAGCACGCGGTCGAGATCCCAGGCGTCGGCCGCCATGCCGCCGTCGGCGGTGCGGGGCTTGGGCACGCCGGGAGGCAGTTTCTTCTGACGCATCCAGGCGAACACTTCGTCGGCCGTGATGCGGCCCATCGCGCCAAATTCGATCACCGTGGCGCCGCGCAACACGGCTTTCTGCAGCTCCCCGTCGGGTTCGAATCGCAACTCGCGGGCCCACTGGGCCACGTAGGTGCCCGCGATAGAATCGGGAATGTTGCCGCGGATCACGCCCGGGCCGAACGCCACGAGCTCGCCGGGGCTGCCGGGCGGACCGGGTAGAAAGTCGGCGCCGCTGCAGCGGGCGTACATGCCTTGGGCCGGCGAACGCAGCGTGACGGGGTTGCCGCGGGCCTCGATCAGGCGGATCTGCGAGGCGGCCCCGCCGCCGGCTTCTTGCGCCGGGTCGGCAGACGCTTCGCCGGGACGCGCGAAATAGACCGTCAGCAATTCGCAGTTGAGCTGGTCGCCCTCCTGTTCGGGACGCAGCCGAAAGACGTTCACCTTGTCGTGAAACGAGGCCGCGTAGTCGGCCATGTCGAAACGCAGCGGCCCGGTGCAGGTGATCTCGATCGGCGAGCTGGTGTCTTTCTGTTCGGGGGGCTTCTGGCCCGGCGGCGTTTCGCCCGCCAGGGGTCCGCTGCCCAGCTCGAGCCGCATCCGCACTTCGCGCTTCAGCTCCAGGCTGCGCAGCGCCGCGCCGCGCATGATGTTGGTGGCCGCTTCGCCGTCGCGATTGACCAGGTGGATCTCCATGTCGCGCCCGCTGCCGTGGCTGCGACCCAGCCGAAACCGCACGGGGTGCGGCGTGTAGACCCGCTCGTTGGTCATCTGCACGTCGCGGGTGGTGATTTCCAGGTCGTCGCCGGCGCCAGGGGCGCTTTCCTGCTGATAGATCCGGATCGGCCCGTTGAGCACGCCGCCGACGAACTTGCGCTGCTGCAGGTCGACCGTCTTAAAGACGATCTTCTGGTCGAAGCGGATGTTGGCCCCTTCGACGGCGCGCATGATGATCGGCCGGGCCGGATCGGCGCCGCCGGTATCGCGAAAGATCATCAGCGTGCACGGCTTGAGCAGCACCGAGCCATCGTCCTGCGGCTCGATCTCTTGGAACAGCAGCCGCACGGGACCGCGCTGCCAGAGCATGGGATTGTTGCGCTCCCAGTCGCCTTCGTCGAAGTACCCGGCCACCTCGCGCTGCCGCTGGGTGACGTCGGTGCGAGCCTGCTCGATCTGCTCGTCGGTGGCCTTCTTCTGCGCGGTGCGCTCTTCGACGCCCGGCTCGACCATCGGCACGGCCAGGAACCAATACAGCCAGTAGCAGCAGAGCACGGCTGCCAGGCTCACCAGCGCTTGCCGCGCGAGCGCCAGCCGCGAGGGCCGCTTGTAGATGACGCGCTGTTTGGGTTCCGCGACGACGGCCATCAGCTCGTGTATTTCTGGATCAGGTCGTCCCAGCGGCGCTGCGCCTTGAGCACCATCTCGATCGTCTCGCGCACGGCGCCCATGCCGCCGTTGCGTTCGGTGACGTGATGGGCCGCGGCCCGAACTTCGGCGCAGGCGTCGGCCACGGCCACGCCCAGCCCCACGTAACGGATGACCGGCACGTCGGGCAGATCGTCGCCGATGTAGCAGGCCTGCTCGGGCGCGAGATTCAGTTGCGCCAGAATCTCCTGGGCCACCGGCAGCTTGTCTTCGGCCGTTTGGCGTACGATTTCGATGCCCAACTCCGCGGTACGTACTTTCACCACGTGCGAGCTGCGGCCGGTAATCACGCCGAAGCGATACCCGGCCCGCTGCCAGAGGCGGATGCCCAGGCCGTCGCGAATGTGGAACTGCTTGGTTTCGATGCCCTGGTTGTCGAAGATGATCTGGCCGGCGGTGAGCACACCGTCGACGTCGGCCAGAATCAACTCGACCCCTTGGCAGCGGTTTTCGAGTTTCATGCGCAATCCCGCGAACGGGTCTGAGGCGAGGCCTTGCGGCGCTTGGTCTTGGCGGCCGGGAACGGCACGACGGCGCGATCGCCCCCGCCGCCGAGCGACGCCAGCCCCGAGGCGCTCGCTTCGGGAAACAACGCCACGACGTCGGTCACGTCGAGCATTCCCAACGGGCGGCCGCGGCGATCGACCACCGGCAGCTCGCTGATCTTTCTTTCCGCCATGATAGCCACCGCGTCGAGCATCATCGAGCCGTGCGGCGCGGTCGAGGGGCCTACGGTCATCACATCGCGTATCGGTCGATCGATGGCCGCGTCGCGCTTGCTTTCCAGCAGCCGTGCCAGGTCGCTGTCGGTGAACAGGCCGGCCAGCTTGCCCGCTTTGTCCACCAGCATGATCGCGCCGGTGCGGCGGCCGGCGCGGCCGTGCTCGACGAACACCTGCCGCACGGTTTCGGACTGCGGCGCCACGCGGCACTCGGCCAGCGGCCGCATGAACTCGTCGACCTTGCTCAGCTTGCGCCCCAAGGCCCCCGCCGGATGGAAGCGGGCAAAGTCCTCGCGGCCGAATTCGCGCAAACGGCTGGTCACGAGCGCCAGCGCGTCGCCCAAGGCTAGCATGGCGGTAGTGCTGGTGCTGGGCGCGAGCCCCAGCTCGCAGGCTTCCTGCAGCGGGCCAAGTTCGATGGCGGCGTGGGCCGCGCGGCCCAGCGTGCTGGTGCGGCGGGCCGTGACGGCGATCAACCGCACGCCGAACTCGGCCAGCGAAGGCAGCAGCCGCACGACTTCTTCGGTCTCGCCGCTTTGCGAAAACACCAGCAGCACGTCGTCGGCGCGAATGCGGCCCAGGTCGCCGTGCACGGCTTCGGCCGGGTGCAGAAAGTGGCTGCGCGTGCCGGTCGAGGCCAGCGTGGCGGCGATCTTTTGAGCGATCACGCCCGCCTTGCCCATGCCCGAGGTGATGACGCTGCCGCCGCAGGTGTAACAGGCTTCGACCGCGCGGCAGAACTGGCCGTCGAGCCGCCGGGCCACGTTCTCAAGCGCGCGGCTCTCCAGGCTGATGATCTCGCGCGCGTAGCGGAGTTGTTCCTTGCTGCCGGTGGGAACCTTGCTGGCACGCCGTGGGGCTGGCATGGCGACTCTCATTGTGGGGGGCACGTTCGCGGGCGGACGGGGACGGCGGATTGTAGCGGCGTGGCGGGGATCGGACAACGCGGGATAGCCGCTGCTGGCCTCGCTGCGTGTGCCTCGGCGCTTGCCGGGAGCGGCTCCTGGCCGCCCTGCACCCGATGGCGTATAATCGCCCAGCTTACCGAGTAAGCATTCGTTTTTTGCGTGGCCGCCGCGGCGCAGTGCCGGCCGCTAGCACTCCCGCACCCGGCCCCCGAGAGAGATTTTGCGATGATCGTGACCACCAGCGAACTGTTTGCGACCGCCTACGGCAAGTACGCGGTCGGCGCGTACAACATCAACAACCTGGAGCAGACCGTCGGTTTGTTTCGCGGCAACCTGGGGCTCGTCGGCTCGAACGACG
Source organism: Planctomycetota bacterium (assembly GCA_003389325.1). Taxonomy (GTDB): domain Bacteria; phylum Planctomycetota; class Planctomycetia; order Pirellulales; family PALSA-1355; genus LB-PLM-3. The sequence continues at coordinate 2,033 of QQVE01000044.1, read as the reverse complement.
ACGCGGTCGACCCGGCCAAAAGCGCGCCGTTTATCATTCAGCTTTCGCGGGGAGCAAGAGCTTACACCGACAAGCGGTTTCTGGAAGCGATGATCCGCGCCGCCGAAGAGGTGTTCGACAAGGCGATCTTCGCCGTGCATCTCGATCACGGCACCGAAGAGGTGTGCTACGACTGCATCGACAGCGGCTTCTACTCGTCGGTGATGATCGACGCCTCGCACGAGACGTTCGACGAGAACATCGCCATCACCCGCCGTGTGGTCGAGCGGGCGCACGACAAGGGGATTTCGGTCGAGGCCGAGTTGGGCATGCTGGGCGGCGTCGAGGAAGACATCGAAGTCGATGCCGAGAATGCCTGCCTGACCGATCCGGACCAGGCCGTCGAGTTCGTCGAGCGAAGCGGCTGCGATTCGCTGGCCGTGGCGATCGGCACCTCGCACGGGGCCTACAAGTTTGCCGGCTCGCAGGGCCTGCACTTCGACCGCATCGAAGCGATCCAGAAGCTGATGCCCGGCTTTCCGCTGGTGATGCACGGCTCGTCCAGCGTGCCGCGCGAGTGGGTCGATCGCATCAACCAGGCCGGCGGGCAACTGGGCGACGCCAGCGGCGTGCCCGAGAAAGACTATCTGCCCGCGGCCAAGCTCGGCGTGACCAAGGTGAACATCGACACCGACGGGCGCCTGGTCTGGTGTGCCGTCTACCGCGAGACCTTCCGCGACAAGCCGGGCGATTTCGATCCTCGCACGCCGGGCAAGCCGTTCATGGCCGCCTACGCCGAGTACATCACGCACAAGAACCAGATGCTCGGCTCCGCAGGGCAACTGGAAGAAGTGCGGGCCTCGGTCACGGGTCAGCCCGCCTGAGGCATGCCGGCCGCAGCGTGATGTGCCCGAGCGCCAAGGCTACCTGAGGTCGTCGTTGGTCACCGGACCGAGGGTCTCGGCCTGGCGCTTTTCGTCGAAGGCGCCGTCGGGGGCCGCGCGGGCGGCACGCAAGACCCAGAGCATGTGCACGGGCTTGCCGCCGGTGCCCGGGTCGGTGAAGAAGTGCTGCCCGGCGCTCAACGTGCGATCGGTGCGTCCGCAGATCAGCAGCATTTGCCCGGGCGCGAGCACGGGTTCGAGCGCGAGATGTCTGAAGATGCGTTTGGGGCGTTCCTGCGTCCAGAGAAAGCTTGCTTCCTGGCCGCTGCCGCGGATGTTGCTGCGATACTCGCCGTGGTGCAGCTCGGGGATGAGCTCCAACCGCACTTCCCCATCGGACTCGGGATAGGCCCGCAGTGCCATGCGGCACTCGGCCTTTTGAAAGGTTTTGCCGTGCACCTGGCCGTCGGTGCATTCCAGCAGCGTCAGCTCGTTGTGCGGCAGGCCGATGGCCAACTCGACGCGCTTGCCGGCCTTGGCGTGCAGCACGCGCATCTTGACCGAGCCGTCGGGGTCGAGGTTGAAGTTCTGAAGCTGTTCCTCGTCGACGCGCTTGTCGGTGATCTTGAGCGTTTCCGACAGGGCGCTAGGCACGTTGGGCCCGATGATGCCCGCCCGCATGCCGTTTTCGGCCAGGCGGCGGCGCAAGTCGGCCGGCAGCGATTGCTCGTCGACCAGCTTCCACAGCTCGTCGAGTTGCGGATCGCTGGGCGGGGCCGGTGCGGAGAACACTTCCAGGCTGATCGAGTCGGGCGACACCTCGAGCGGCGCCAGCGGCGACTTGGTCGTCGACTGCGGCTCGACCACGGCGGCGCAGCCCAAAGCGGCGGCCAAACAGGCCAGACACCACCAGGCGCGCAGGACCGCGTGCATTGCGAGCATCCGAGAGATTTGACGATTGCGAAGAACTTCGCCACGACGTGAGTCGCGAAAGAGTAGCGGCGACCGCCCGCGCATGTCAACAGAGCTAGGGACCGGAGGTTAGGAAGACGCGTTCGGGTCGGTCTCGTGCTGCGCGCGGCATGGTACTTCGACATACGAAATCGAATTCGCGCCTGGGTGTCACCGCTCCTGGTGTCAGCGCGCCCGGGGCGCCATGCTCACGCCAGC